>NZ_JBFZSO010000001.1:0-256267 GCF_041099235.1 Morganella morganii
GGATTACCACCAAACGAATCAGAAAACCAATACCGGAAAAACTCTAAAACCGTGGCCAATTTTAGTTGACCACTACAAGCTATAAGCCCTGGTATCCCCGAAGGTAATGGATTTTTTCTTTCTTTTCCTATTGCTGATGTTGTAAGAAAAACTAGCTTAACTACCTTGCCAGGGTTATTAATCTTAAGCCTGTTCAACGTATCGATTGCGGCTAGCACATCTGATGAATTTAGTGTTACCGTTCCTGACTCACGAGTATCTTTCACTTGGGTGGCTTTTAAAACTTCATGGAGTGAATCTGGTTCACGGAGAATCTCGGCAAAATCCTCTGCTACCTCTATGTATAATTCATCATTGGGGCCCAACTCAAGCCACGCGGCGGCCGAAGCGTGGAGTTGATAAATATAACCGCGAAGTGATGCTGTAGCTTGCCTGCTCACATCTTGCGGTGGAACATTCCAAAATGAAGACGGGTTTCCAAAGTTTAAAATAGAGTTAGTAGTCATAGATATGGCTCTGGAATATATGAATTATTTAATATCACGTTCGTGATCAACCTAGTCAACTCCTCAAGTGAAGTTCCTGCAGATATTTACTTCTAAATTAACAAGGAATCCCATAGCTAACATCAATATTTGTGTCATCTTTGGTGTGTTATCCCCTCATCCGGTGACAGTCTGCAATTACTGAGTTGCTGCATAAACCCGCTGTCAAAAGGATCACCTTCAGATACCGATGCAGTACCATATTTCTTTGTGAAATCTTCTTGTGTATTTGCGTTTTTATAACGGAGTTCTACTTCTGAATATAGTATACGCCCGCTATCAGTAACCGGTGGTTCAGTGACCGACATCTGATGTGTGACGTAATCACCTGAAGTCATACCATGAATTGTCATGATGCCACCTTTAACCGTAATGGTGGTTTTTGTCATTACAGTCGGAAAAACATGTTTATTTTTCTGCTCAATTGCCAATTGATTAAATGACTGGCTTATCCTGCATGTATAGACGCCGTCAAACTCACGGATCCTCTGAGGCTGCTTTGACAAATTGTCCGGTTTGCATCCTGTGATCAGCACACATGAGAGCACAAAAATAAAACTGATTTTCATTATAAGATCCCCTTTGTTACAGCGTTCCATCTGCCCCGCTCTCTTTTCAGCGTCGCCCGCTGACGTCTGCCGGATGTAGAATTGTCATGTACCGGAGTTTACGGTATTCTTCCCGGCTCAGGCAAAATAACAGGATATTTATTGATGACAGCCCACAAATCCAATGACCCGTTGCATGGCGTTACTCTCGAAATGCAGGTTAATGCATTGGTTGAAAAATATGGCTGGGTAAAACTGAGTCAGTTAATCCGGATTAACTGCTTTAAAAATGATCCAAGTGTGAAATCAAGTCTGAAGTTTCTCCGCCGTACTCCCTGGGCCCGTACCGAGGTTGAGAACTTATATCTTGATTCGCTGGATGATACGGATAAAAAAACAGACAGCATCTGGCCGGAAGGCCCATGGTAAATAACCAATAATACCGGCTTCCGTTATTTCCGCGGAAACCGGTATTTCAGTTAAATCAGCTTTTGCAGGATTGTCCCGGTTTTTTGATGATTTCACCATAATCATTCAGTGCTGCCGGTTTTTGGCTCTGAATATTATTTAATACCGGTAATGTCGGATCCATCTGCCAGGCATTCCAGCCGCCGTCATAAATCCGGCTGTTTTCCCAGCCCGCCAGTTGTGTCATAAACCAGGAAACACTTGCCCGCCAGCCGGTGCCGCAGTAAAACGCCACCTGATCGGTTGGTTCAATACCCTGCGTTTTCCATAAGGCAAAAATCTCTTCCGGATTACGTAATGTGCCGTCCGGATCATAGTAATCGGACATATCATTCGAATTTTTGCCGCCGAATCCCCATATTGCCCCGGCCGGTTCACCCTTGCGCGGAATGTAGTCATAACCGGAAATTTTGCCGGTATATTCATCCCATGTCCGGTTGCTGATAAGTTTAAGACCGGATTTCTGGCCTTGTATAGCTTCCGCCGGCATGGCAATTGTAACCTGCGGGTTAACCGGAATTTCCGCACCGAAATCTGCAACCGGTACCGGTATATTCAGAGTGGTTTCGGTTGGTAATTCCGCATCCATCCAGACATTTAAACCGCCGTTCAGGAAACGGACATCCTCAACACCCGCCCATTTCAGTGCCCATAATACCCGCAATGCCGCCATCTGATTTTCAGAATATACAACCACCGGGGTATCTTTGCGGATACCGTTTTTCAGCAGGTTATTTTTGATAACGTCCGGCTCGGATAAATTCCAGACTGGTCCGTTTTCTATCCAGTCGGTATTAAAATGGAATGCCCCTTTAATATGGGTCGAATAAGATTTTGACTGTTCCGCGTCACCCCATGACACTTCAAATATTACCGGTTTCTGATCATGAATATAACTTTCCGGTTTTTCACCGTTCAGTGCAGCCTGAACCCAGGCGGGAGAAACACTCAGAAAATAATTCGGGTATTTATCCATCAGCAGATCAGAATTACTGTATTGGATAAACGATTTAAATGCCCTGACCTGAAAACCTTTGGCAGCAAATTCAGCAGTAATGCGTTCCAGTGAATCCGGGTCACTGTCGTAAAATACCAGGGTCTTTTCTTTGGTAATCCCCTTTTCTCCGACAAAAGCATCGAATTTATTCTCATCGATAAAGTCCAGCCAGCCGGTGGTAAACTGCATTGCACCTTTAATATGGCCGCCACGGGTCGCACCTTTATCTTTAAAGCCGAAATATAAACTGTCCGGCCGGGTATCAATAATAATGTATTCCGGGTTGTTCAGGTTCTCCGATAGTTCTTCAATGTCGATCTCTTTTACCACGGTCTGGTCGCAACCGGACAGTAATAACGGTATCAGAAAAAAGAGTGATTTTATTTTCATATATGATCCTATAAACGACATTGTCCTGCACGGAAGAAATAACTGGTCACCCAGACACCAGCCATAATCATGAATGTGGAAATCCATCCCTGCCAGGAAAAATAAGCGGTTGCCACAAGGGAATTTGTGACGGTACAGCCGCCAGCCAGTGTTGCCCCTGCTCCCATCACAATCCCGCCGGCCAGGCGTTTGACCACCGTAATACCATCAGGCGGAAGTGTTAATCTGAATTCTTTGCGGATAATCGCACTTATCATTGAACCGGCGAAAATACCGATAACAAATAAGGTTCCCCAGTTAAAATAACGCTGCTGCCCGGTGATCAGATACTGAATAACATTACCGGAGGGAACGGCAACGCCATAGCCGAAATTACGTCCGGCTTCAGCGCTGAAAACCCAGGCAATAATCCCGAGAATACCGATCAGAAGACCGGTAATATTCAGTGGCAGATAATTAAACCGGCCCTGTGACAGCGGTGTATAACGGGGGTGATAATGCTGATAAATCAGTAATCCGGCGGTGAGAATAATTAAAAATGCGACCAGAAACCACGGAGAAATATCCAGCGTTTTATAAATCGTATCCGGTTGTGCGGGATGCTGTAATAAAGGTTCAAACCAATGTTTCAGGCTGCCTTTCTGAGCGGCGGCCATGGTGACAACAAAGGCAAATAAGGCAATCCAGGTGCCGGTTAATCCTTCACCGGAACGGAACCATGCGCCGCTGCCGCAGCAACCGGCCAGCACCATACCTGCACCAAATAAAAGGCCACCGGCGAGTGTCGCGGTGATTGGCAGATTTCCTTCCGGTATGTGTAATAATCCGGCAGATTCCAGGGCAAAGAAACCAACGGACTGAATAGTGACTGCAATCAGCAGTGCGGTGAGAAAACGGGTATTTCGCTGGTAAAGAATATTTCTGAATCCGGAAACAAAACAGAATTGACCTGACTGGAGCAACCCACCGAACAGGATGCCGATAAATAAACCACTGACCATAAAGAAACCCCGGGGAATAAACAACTGCGTATATCTGTGAATTTTACCCGCCCATTATTCGCCGTTATGTCGAAAAATCAAGTTAAGGATAGTTAACCTCTTATCAGATATATCTGCTGTCCCGGCGATGAACACTCTCTTACTCTGTCCGGACTTAAAATGATAAGGAACACCATGAAAAAACTAACGTTATTATTGATGTTATTCTCCGCCATTGCCTCTGCCCGCAGCGGAGGACACGGCGGTTATCGTTATGAACCTGAAACTATTTTTATATGCAGATTATCACCCTTTACGGATATGTATATTGAAGCAGGTATTACGGAAGCGCTGGCACGAAAAAATACATCTCACCGTTGTCAGATGTCACAGGGTGACGGCAGTATTTTCTGCCGGGAAGATGAGGCAAAGTGTTCAGCAAGTAAATTAATTACCAAGGAGAACGAAATACGCAGCGCCGTTGTTCTTTATGCGGAAAACTGGCAGCGGGGAAACTACCTTGAGGTCAGTGAAGATATTCCGGATTTATCCCGCTCAGATTTTGACGGCACGCTTTCTTCGGCGATTATTCCGCCGGGCTGGCAGGTTCGTTTTTATGAAGGTGAAAATTTCACCGGTGAATCTCATACTGAGATGAGCGGAAAAAAGAGCGTGCTGAATTATGGTAAAAAAATCCGCTCTGTTCAGATTATTTCCAGACGCTGATCAACTCTCCTGACAGCAATATTCCGCCACCAGCGCATCAAAGAACGGTGATAATGCACCGTTCATTTCGTTCATATACGATTTATGGTTGATAGTGAATGTGACATTCTGCTCAAAATAATCCGGGACATGCTGACTGAACCCGGTGGTGATTTCACGGAATAATGTCTCATTGTGAGTGAACGGGCCGGAGAAAATAATGACATCCGGGAACAGAATAAAATAGATATTTGCCAGCACCCGTCCCCAGATATCCGCCGCCGTTTTCAGGCACGGAATAACGGTAATATCTGCATGCTGTAATGTTTTTGCCGCTGCCCGCTCATTGCTTAAATCGCCGGGCAGCGCTTCACTCAGTACGCCGCGCAGTGCGGACAGCGAAAACATCTGCTCAATCGTCTGCGAATTGCCGAACGTGAGCTGCCCGAGTTCGCCGAACAGCCCCTGCTGGTTGGCATTTATCTGCTGTTTTGAATAACTTGCCGCGCCAATCCCTTCCCCCCAGTGGACATACAGAACACGCCGGGCGGACAGTTCATGATTTTCAAGGACAAAGGCATTCAGCTCCGCCTGTAAGTTTTTCACCAGACAGACCGGAATGGAGAACTCCGTGGCCAGCTGCGATAAATCCATATGGCGGGCTTTCGGCCAGCGGTTGGTGTAGAGCCAGTGGCAATGTTCCGCGTCCATAACCCCCGGCAGCGAAATAATAATCCCCTGTACACGGGTATCCGCCCGGCAGTTTTGCAGCAGACGGCTGATCAGTATCCGGAAGCAGTTCAGGAGTGTATCACTGTCAGCATTATCATCGTGAACAGGCTGATGCACACCGGCGAGAACCACACCCCGGATATCCACCAGCGACGCGGTAATATTGCGGGCATCAATGCAGATAAAAATAGCAGTCAGTAACCGGAAATCCGGAATAATGCCGACTTCCGGGCGTCCCGGTCCGGGCTGGTGATTAATGGTGTCCTCAGCAATAATGCCGCTCTGGATCATTTCACCGATCAACTGCGTCACTGTAGCCGGGCGCAGTTTGTTGGTGATCGCGAGCCCTTTACGGGTGATCACCGCCTGCGTTTTGTATCCGTCCAGAATTTGCCGGAACAGATGCTGTTTGCGTTCTGACGAAAGAGACGGTTTCACCATAATGATCTGTTTTCCGGTTCAGTGAGTGAGGAACAGACTGATTTTCAGCTGTTTACCTGATAAGTCAATAGCGGGTTATGTGATTATCCTATATGTATCACACATTATCTGCCGGATAAATCACCATTGGTGCCCTGCCGTTTGTTGTTGAATTGTGAGTCAGATCGAATTAATAACATACAGTGGAATTAATTATATTTACAGCATGTGTAATTAATGTACAGTCAGGATCAGCAGTTCTCTGCTGCCGATTATCCATTTTATGTCAGTACCCGCAATCCCCCGTTTTACTGTAGATGTTGATGACAAAATAATTATAAGGAATCAATAAGATGCAAACGCCGGACTGGATAACACTCTCACTTTTCTTCATTATCATGATAGGTATCGGCTTAAATGCTTACCGTCGTGTTAAAGGTACTAATGATTTTTATGTCGCGGGCGGTGGTTTGCCCTGGTGGCTGGCCGGGATTTCTCATCATGTGTCCGGGTATTCCGGCGTGGTGTTTACCGGTTATGCCGCCCTTGCCTATGCGACCGGGTTTAACCTGTATGTCTGGTGGGCGCTGAACGTGACTATCGCCTGTCTGCTCGGCGCGTGGCTGATTGTTCCCCGCTGGGCACGGCTGCGTGATGCGTTGCAGATTCAGTCACCGACCGAATACCTGAAAATCCGTTACGATATTAAAACCCAGCAGGTGATCGCCTGGCTGGGCGTTCTGCTGAAACTGCTGGATACCGCCGGGAAATACGCGGCGATCGGCGTGCTGTTCTATGGCTTTACCGGTATTCCGATCATTTACGGTGTGCTGATTTCCGGCGTGGTGGCGATGATTTATGTCACCGTCGGCGGGCTGTGGGCCGATACTATGAATGACTTTTTCCAGTTCCTGGTCGGGGTTGCTGCGGGGATCATTATGTTCTTCGTGGTGCAGTCTCACCTGGGGGATATCGGCACCAACTATCTGGATATGTGGGACAGATTACCCGCCGGTAACAGTGACTGGTTTAATGGCCAGTACAGCCCGCTGTTCTTTGCCAGCTTCGCATTTGTCTGTTTTCTCAGTTATAACGGCGGTACCTGGAACCTCGCATCCCGCTTTATCGCCTCACCGGACGGTAAACAGGCACGCCGCGCGATGATCCTGTCCGCATCTCTCTATCTGGTCTGGCCGCTGATTCTGTTTGCACCGATGTGGGCGGCTCCGCTGCTGATCCCTGATGTACCGCACGGCGAACAGACACAAATCTATTCCATGCTGACACTGAAATATCTGCCGGCCGGGTTTGTCGGGGTGATCCTCGCTTCGATGTTTGCCGCCACATTGTCGATGGTGGCCTCTGATGCCAACGCCATCAGCTCCGTGCTGTCGCGGGATATCCTGCCGCTGATCTCGAAAAAAGTGAAAAGAGCCAACGGTGAAACCCCGCTGTGGATGGCGCGTACCGTCACCTTCACCTTTACTCTCTGCACTATTGTCCTGGCACTGAATCAGGAGCATTTCGGCGGCATCATCGGGCTGATTGTGGTGTGGTTCGGCGGATTAATCGGACCGGCGTCTATTCCGATGGTTCTGGGTCTGCTGCCGTTCTATAAGCACTGCGGTCCGAAGATTGCCATTACCTCCATGCTGATTGGTCTGGCGGTCTTTGCCGGCACCAAACTGTTTGTTACCGCACCGTCAATGGCGTTATCTGTCGGCGGCCCTGTTTTCTGCTCTCTGGTGTTCTTTACCCTGGCGGCCATTGTGGCACGCAAAAATCCGGTAAAACCGGAAGTGGATGCCCTGATGCACAAACTGAGCCGTGACGGAGGTAACTGATATGGGATTAACCGCACAACAGAAAGCACAATGCCGCGCCTTATGGCAGCAGGAGCTGGAACAGAACATCCTGCCGTTCTGGCTGCGGGCGCTTGATACGGAGTCCGGCGGCGTGTTTACCTGCTTCAGTAATGACGGCGGCACCCTGCTGAGTAAGAACAAATTTACCTGGTCTCAGGGACGCTTTCTGTGGAATGAGAGCCGTCAGGCGGCGCTCATCCGCAGCGGGTTGTGTCAGGGGGATTCCGCCCCCCTGCTGGCACACGCAAAACAGACCGCGGATTTTCTGCTGAATCATGCTTTCCTCGATAATGGCCATTGCGCTTTCTTACTGGATCGCCATGGCAACAAGCTGGAAATGAATCCGGGCGAGGGATATGACACCTCGTTTTACGCGGATTGCTTTGTGGTGATTGGCCTGTGTGAATATGCCTTTGTCTCCGGAGAAAGCGGGTATTTTGAGCATGCACTGGCGCTGTATGACAATGTCAGTCAGCGGCTGGCATCCGGCCGGGTGCGGAGTGAACCGTATCCCGCTCCGCCGGGGTTTGAACCCTATGCCTATGAAATGATTATGCTGGGAACGGTAACGGAACTGCTGCGTTATGCTCTCCGCTATCAGCACCCGGCGCTTTCCGGGCTGACAATCCGGACACGGCAAAGTCTCGGGCGGATTTTTACTGAGTTTCACGATCCGGAAACCCTGATCCCGCTGGAGATGAAGGTTGTTCCTGAGCACCGCGATACCCTGCTCGGCCGTCATAAAACACCGGGGCACACGCTGGAAAATATGTGGTTCTGCTTCCATGCCGCGCAACTGCTTGGTGAGACAGAAACGTATCTGCCCGCCATTGCGAAAATTACCTCACTGATGTGGCACATGGGCTGGGATGATCAATACGGCGGACTGTTCCGTTATACCCTGGCAGACGGCTCTCCGCCTGCCGGGCGGTTATCCGGCAGTGATCCGTATGAAACCCTGATAGCGGACACCTGGAGCAGTAAAATCTGGTGGGTGCATTCAGAAGCGCTGTATACCCTGCTGCTGATGGCGGAACAGAATGACGATCCGCAATTTTTCAGCCTCTATCAGCAGACGGCAGACTATGTACTGAACACCTTCCCGAATCGTGAACAGGGGGAATGGACACAAATCCGTGACCGTGAAGGCGTGCCGCTGAACAAGGTTGTTGCGCTGCCGGTGAAAGATCCGTTCCATATCATGCGCAATCTGCAACTGATTGTCTCACTGTGCGGGCAGCCGTCATGATCCTCGGCGTCAGTAAAACCGATATCACACCGTCACTGCCGGTGAAATTGGGCGGATTTGCGTTCCGGAATCAGCCGTGCACACAGATTGGCATGCCGCTGTATGCACGCTGCTTTATCTGGAACCGGCAGTACGCCGTTGTCTGTCTTGAACTGCTGTTTGCCGGGGATAATCTTGACCGTCAGATCCGCACAGCGCTGGCAGACATCCCGGAACTGGCCGGGCTGGATCTGATCCTGACCGCCACCCACAGTCATTGTGCACCGCAGACAGCGGATAACCACTCGCCGCAATTGGGTGAATGCGATACGCAATACACGGCATTTATCACACAACAGGTTATTACCGGTTTACAGACAGCGCTCGCCGCCGGGAAACCGGTGACAGCACAGGTTGCGGTGTCAGACTGCCCTCTGGCAGTTCACCGACGGCTGATGGTGAACGGTGAAATCATCATGGCACCGAACCCGGATGAACCGGCGGATACCACCGCCACACTGGTGCGGTTTACGGATGCGGATCAGAATGTCTGCGCAGTGCTGGTGCATAACCAGTGCCACCCGACCATTACCGGCGACAATATTCTCTCCGGTGAATATCCGGGAGTGGTTTGTGATGAAATTGAAACGGCCTTCCCGGGGGCAGTCTGTCTGCTGTTACAGGGATTCTGCGGTGATCTGCGCCCTGACCTGAGCCGTGACGGGCAGTTTTACCGCGCGGATTATGCACAGATGGAAATCTGCGGAAAACAGCTGACCGCCCTTTTTCTCGATGCGCTGGAACAACCTGATTTGCCGCATCTTCCGCTGACCATCCCGCCGTATTTCCGGCAGCGTCAGGTTTCACTGCCCTTACAGCCTGTGATGAATAACGAACAACTGATTCAGTTCCGTGATGAACATGCGCCGGACACGATTGAACATGAATGGGCGGTTTACAAACTGGAACAGACAGAACGCGGAATTTCTCTGCGTGCTGAACAAACCATCACCCTGACCTGCCTGCACCTTTCACCACAGCTGAAACTGCTGACCGTCAGTGCGGAAGTTGTGAATCACTACCAGCAATTATTACGCGCCAAAGGGCAATACTTCCTGGGGATCGGCTACAGCAACGGCATGGCCGGTTACCTGCCGTCAGCCCGCCAGATTGCCGAAGGCGGCTATGAGCCGCACGGTTCAGCATACTACTTTTATCTTGATGCCCCGTTTGCACCACAGGCGGAGCACCTTTTTACAGAGGCGTTATTCCGCCTGTCAGAGGAACATAATAATGACTGATTCTCTTGTCACTGCCGGTCAGAAAGATCTGCTGCACTATGCTGTTTATGCAAACCGTGATGCGATGGGACGCGCGGCAGCTGAAAAAGCCCGCGATATTATTGTTCAGTGTCAGGCATCACAGCCGGAAGTCCGTATTATTTTTGCCTCTGCTCCGTCTCAGAATGAATTTTTGCAGCATCTGCAAACATTCCCGGAAATCGACTGGTCAAAAGTCACTGCATTTCATATGGATGAATATATCGGCTTGCCACCCGGCGCACCGCAGGCCTTCAGCCACTATATTCAGGAACATCTGTTTGATGCGGTGAAACCGGCTGCCGCACACTTTATCCGGGCGCATGCCACGGACAGTGAAGCCGAATGCCGCCGCTATGCCGGGCTGCTTTCCGCTGCACCGGTGGATCTGGTGTGTCTGGGGGTTGGTGAAAACGGGCACATTGCTTTTAATGACCCGTGGGTGGCGGATTTCAGTGACAGCGCGGTTGTCAAACGGGTGCAACTGGATGAACAGTGCCGTCAGCAACAGGTTAATGACGGCTGTTTTGCGCGGACTGATGATGTCCCGATGTATGCCCTGACTCTGACAATTTCTGCGCTGGTCAGCGCCCGTCATATGGTGTGTGTGGTGCCGGCCGCCACCAAACGGCAGGCTGTCACCCGGATGATCCGGGATCCGATCAGTGAAGATCTGCCGGCCACCATTCTGCGCCGCCATAACAGTGCATTTCTTTATCTGGATACCGATTCAGGAGCGGATTTATGCTGACACAAATCTGCGGTAAAACCCTGAACGGAAAGCCGGTCACCATCACAACAGACAATGGTGTTATTACCACTATTGAGCCGCTGAATACCGATGCGCCGGAAAATCTGCCGTATGTCGCCGCCGGACTGGTGGATTTACAGGTCAACGGCTATGCGGGAACCGATTACAACACCCTGCCGCTGCACCGGGATGATGTCCGCCACAGTTACGAAAAACTGTATCAGAAAGGCGTAACCAGCCTGTGCCCGACCGTTATCACCAACAGTGATGAGGCAATTTATCAACTGATGTCTGATTTTGCGGCCTTTTGTGCCGCCGATCCCCGTATCCGTGCCTCAACGGCGGGGATTCATCTGGAAGGTCCGTTTATTTCACCGGTCAGCGGGCCGCGCGGTGCGCACGATAAAGCCTGTGTGCAGCATTGTGATCGTGAAAAAGTTCGCCGCTGGCACAGCGTATCTCAGGGATTGCTGCGGATCCTGACACTTTCACCTGAACAGGAAGACGGACTGGCCGACACCATCCGCTTTTGTACTGAGAATAATATCCGGGTCTCCATCGGCCATACTGCAGCCACACCGGAGCAAATCCGCCGTGCCTCAGAACTGGGCGCGACCATGTCCACTCACCTCGGTAACGGCTGTGAATTACAGATGCACCGTCATCACAACCCCATCTGGGCACAACTGGCTGAAGACAGCTTATGGAGCGGCATTATTACCGATGGTTTTCATCTGCCGCCGTCATTGATCAAAGTGATTTTGCGCGCCAAACAGGACAAAATTCTGCTGACCAGCGATACCACCGCATTCGGCGGTATGACTCCGGGCCGTTATCACACCCATATCGGTGGTGATGTGGTACTGACAGAGCAAGGCCGTCTGCATCTGGCTGCGAATGAGGAACTGCTGGCCGGTTCGGCGCAGTCAGCCCTTGAATGCATCAGCTTTCTGATCCGCAGCGGGCTGAGTGACGCAGAACAGGCCTGGCATTACGCCGCCGAAAATCCGGCTGTATTCCTCGGGCTGACAGACAGAGGCACACTCGCCGCCGGAAAACGGGCGGATATCGTGTTACTGGATATACAGGGCAGCACATTGCAGGTGCTGGAAACCTATCTTCACGGGGAGGCGGTTTACCGCGCATAATGATGATGAATACAACAACTGATCCGCTGGCGTTATCCGCTGAGTATCTCGGCAAAATCACCACGCATCTGCACACGGTGCTGGACAGTAACCGGGAAACGCTGCCCCGGGCCGCTGCCCTGCTCGCAGAACAAATAGTCCGCGATAACCTGATCCACGTGGCGGCCTCCGGCGGGCATTCCAATCTCGGCCCTCAGGAGGTTTTTTTCCGCGCCGGGGGATTGATGCACATTAACCCGATCCTGGATGAAGGAACGCTGCTGACAAACGGTGCGCTGCGTTCAATGGCGGTTGAGCGGCTGCCGGGATTCGGCAGAATTGTAATGAATAACAACCCGGTACAGGCCGGAGAAGTGATGGTGCTTATCAATGCTTACGGTATTAATGCCTCAGTCATTGATATTGCCCTTGAAGCGAAAAAGCGCGGAGTGACGGTGATAGCAGTAACGTCGGTTGCCCACGCCGGGGAAACACCGGCAGATCACCCCGCGCGCCATCCTTCGGGACAAAATCTGTGTAATATCGCCGACCTGGTACTGGATTCTCATGTGCAGGTCGGTGATGCGGTGATGCAAATTCCGGGGATAACCCAACAGGTGGCAGCCATGTCCACCTTTGCCAATGCATTTCTGCTCAATGCCCTGATAACCGAAACCGTCAATCTTCTGGCGCAACAGGGAATTGAACCGCCAATCTGGAAAAGCGGCAACGCCACCGGCGGTGATGACTGGAATCAGCAATTTATTGAGCGTTTCCGGCACCGCATTCGCTTATTGTGATCATCTCCGGCGGTATCGTTCCGGTGCCGCTGATTTTTTAACAACGCAGCATATTTTCAACATCTGCTCACCTTTCTTATTATCTCCCTGCGTGATTGTAACGGTTTGTTTTCAATTATCTTGACCACTTTCCCGTTTCAGACGATTAGTCATATTTTTTAGTGACTTAGCCTTCCCTGTTTTCTTAAGATGAAAACGGATCGCATTAACACTTGATGTTATTTATTTCAGAAAAATTGTTTCAGGGAAATCCACCGGTAATAGCCGGTGTTTTGGTCAGGCATTATATAAAAATGAGTTTTTAACAATGAAAATAAACAGCAGGAAACTGGCACTGGTTTCACTGATCCTGTCATATTCACAATTTTCCGCCGGAGCGGAAAATACCGTAAAACAGGATCCGGACAGTGACACATTAATCGTCACCGCGTCAGGGCGTGAAGAACAACAGCGAAAATCCACCGTCACCACCCAGGTTATCGACAGCGACCAGATTGAACGCTCACGGGCGGAAAGTCTGACCGAATTACTGGCACAGAACAGTGTCGGCTTTTTCAGTGAATGGAGTCCCGGGCAGACATCCATTAATATCCGCGGTGCCGCAACGGATGGTCAGGGAAAAGATTTTGCCGGACAGGTGCTGGTATTAGTTAACGGCCGCCGTGCGGGAACCGCGAACTTATCCAAATTATCACCGAAAGATGTCAGCCGGATTGAAGTTATCCGGGGCCCTTCTTCGGTTATTTACGGCTCTCAGGCGATGGGCGGTGTGATTAATATTTTCCTGAAAAACGGATTAACCGACGAAGGCGGCAAAATTTCAGCGGAAACAGGATCCTGGGGACTGGCGCAGACTTACGGCGGCTATGGTTTCCAGAATGATGACGGCGATATTTACGGCTATGTCGGGTTTGAAGCCGGACGCCGTGATGATTACCATTCCGGGAAAGGCGGCCACAAACAGGAAAATACCAACTGGGAACGTTTTGGTTTAAGCGGTAATTTAGGCTGGCAGATCAACGAAAGTAACCTGCTCGATGTCTCTTTGCGGACTGACGGTATTTATGACGGCGGTTTCCGGGGGTCAACCGGGAATATTTACGCCAAAGATACCCGTTATAACCGCTCAGCGGATGTGGTCTGGAAAAACGGCACCGATGACAGTATTTTCAGAATGAACAGCCACGCCTATTTTGTGCAGGACGTGGATAATTTCCGCTGGGCATCACCGTTAACCGCAAAAACCCGCAGTGATCATAACCGTCGTCAGCTGGATATTTACGGCGTGAAATTCCAGCCGGTGATTAAACTCCATGAGCAGAATGATCTGTTATTAGGGGTGGATTATGAATACAGCCGTCTGCGTTCAGAACGTAATCAGGTCAGTGTCAGCGGCAACCCGCTGAAACAATCCGCGCCGTATGATAATAACCAGACTGAAAACCAGTATGCCGTTTATTTCGATGACCGGCAGAGTTTATTTGATGACAGCTGGATAATCCGCGGCGGGATGCGTTATACCTACGGGAAAACCAATTTCGATAAAACACCGAACCTGGATAATCAGTTCACCGGCAGCGCGTCATATAATCAGTTAACCTGGAGTCTCGGTACCAACTATCAGGTCAATGACTGGCTGAATCTGAAATCTTCCGTCGCCACCGGTTACCGTGCGCCGACCGCCACACAACTGGGCGCGGATTATATTACGCTGTCCGGCACGCAATATCTGGGCAACAGTTCACTGAAAGCAGAAAGTAACCGTCAGTTTGAAGTGGGTGCGACACTCGGTGACTCTTTGAACTCCATCGATATTGCCCTCTTTCAGAATACGATTCAGAACAGAATACAGACCAACGTTCTGGCACCGAATGTCTACCAGTACGCCAACAGCGACGATGATATTGTGGTGCGCGGTCTGGAAATTAACAGCCGTGCCACCGTTAACCGTGTATTTGACTGGCAGACAGACTGGGATTGGGTCATGCGTTTAAACGGCAGCTGGAATTTCGATATGGAAGATAAAGGCGCCAAAATAACCGCAACCAATAACAGTAATAAAGTTCAGCGCATGTATCAGTATCAGGCGGCGTTTATTAACGAGCTCTATTTTACCAATGCCCGTTATCCGTGGAGTCTTCAGTTACAGGGAATTCTGCGCGGGCCGATGTGGTATAAAACAGAGGAAGGTATTATCCCGGATGTCCGCCCTTATTCCTCTTATGTGATGCGCAAAGCACCGTTTATGGTCTGGAACCTTCAGGCAGATGTGGATATCAGCCAGTCACTGACGCTGTACGGACGGATAGACAATATTCTGGATAAAAACGAGCATCCGGTCTTTTTTGCCCTGGATGAAGACCCGTATATTATGCTGCCGTCGAAATCGAACGGTAGTCTCGGAACCTCTATGCCGGGCCGGTCATTTATTGCCGGTGTAACATACCGTTTTTAACCGGCAATAATGAAAGTCCTGATTATAATTATCACTCTGAGCATGGCCCTGTGCCATGCTCTGCCTGCTTTCAGTATGATGGCGCAATTATCTGCGCCGGTCACACTGAACGAAAAACCGCAGCGCATTGTGACTATCTTTTCATCAAATACCGAAATTGTGGCGCTCCTCGGACTGGCTGACAATATCGCCGGTATTGATGCCTATACCTATTTCCCGGATGAAATCAAAAATAAACCGTTAATCGGCGGCCGCCTCGGGTTTTCCCTTGAGCGGATCATTGAACAGAAACCGGATCTGGTAATTATGACCCCTGCCCGCCAGGCTACGCATCAGTTATTAACACCGCTGCGCAAATTCGGCATTCCTGTGCTGGTGCTGGAGGGAAACAGTATTGAGGAAATTATTCATAATATCCGTCTGGTGGCACAGGTCACCAAAACAACGGAAAAAGGCGAACAGGTGGCGGCGGAAATGGAACAGCGGCTGCATACTGTTCAGCAAAAATCCGCCGGTTACCGCGCACCAAGGGTCATTATGATCACCGGTCAGGTCAGTAACGGGTTATTACTGGTTGCCAGGCCGCAGGCGTATAAAAAAACACCGGGATATACCGCCGATTCCATTTTAAAAGCGGGCGGAACGCTGGCGCTGGAGGAATATAAGCAGGCCGGACCGGCGCTGAAACAGGTATCCCCGGAAGCAATTATCGCCGCCGATCCGGATATTATTTTGTACACCATTTCCGGAGACAAAATCCGGGATTTACTGACACTTCCCGGCTGGTCACAAATGAAAGCGGTAAAAAACAACGATATTTATCCGGTCAAAAGTGCCTATGTGCTTATTCCCGGCCCGCGGATTATTGACGGTATTGAATATATGTCTGATATCTTTGAGCAATGGAGCCTGAGACAGTGAAAATAGTCAGTCTGTTACTCATTCTCTTCGCCGCATTTATTTTCTCCGCCTGTGCGGGACATACATGGGAGAGTCCGCTGAAAGTGGTAAGCGCCCTGTTTTACAGTGATGACTTAACATCCCGCTTATTAACCGAATGGCGTTTACCGCGTGTGATTACCGCCGGATTTACCGGTGCATTACTGGGATTAAGCGGCGCCATTTTTCAGGGGGTATTCCGCAACCCGCTGGCAGAGCCGTGGTTATTAGGATCCTCCGGCGGTGCGGCGATCGGCGGAACAGTGGCATTATTAGTCCCGCTCGGCTTACCGCTGGCGGTATCGCTGCCGCTATTTGCTTTCAGCGGGGCATTGGCGGCGATATTTATTGTGTTATCCGTCTCGCGGATTGCCGGATCACTGGATACCGCCACGCTGTTATTAACCGGGGTGGCTGTCAGTGCGGTGTTAAATGCCGCCCGTTCATTTATGATGATGGCATTATCCGATGAAAGTACCAGCCTTCAGGTGGTATTAAGCTGGATTCTGGGCGGAATACAAACCCCGTCCGGAGAAGGTCTGATTATCAGCCTGATGTTAACCCTGACTGCCGTTCTGTTATCCGTTTATCTGTTATCTGACGGGCTGGATTTAATGGGACTGGACAGAACAATGGCCATGAGTTTCGGTTTATCCGTTGAACGGTTTACCGTGCTGGCCTTAATTGCCGGATCCGCCATTGTGGCGATTGCCGTTTCACTCGGCGGTGTTGTTGGTTTTATCGGGCTGATTGCCCCGCATATTGCCCGCTGGCAGACCGGTGCCCGCCATAAATATGTTCTGCCCGCCTCCGCTGTTATTGGTGCGGCACTGGTGATGTTCTCCGATGCATTATCGCGCAGCCTGCTGCCGCCGGGGGAAATACCGCTCGGACTGATCACCGCCTTTATCGGCGGCCCTTTCTTTATTTATCTGCTGGCGAAACGGGTGAGAAAATCATGATAACAGTGAATAACCTGAACGTCCGTAAACAGGATAAAACAATACTGTCTGTTGATTCCCTGCATTTACCCGCCAGAGGCAGCATTGCGCTTATCGGCCCGAACGGTTCCGGTAAATCCACGCTGATAAAAGCATTATCCGGGCTGACCCCGGAGGTATTCAGTGCCGTGACACTGGACGGGAAAAATATCAGCCGTTATAAAGGCGCTGCGCGGATGCGGAAAATCGGTCTTATCCCGCAGAGTTTTAATCCCTGCTGGGATCAGCGGACAGATGAATTAATTTCGCTGGCCGCAGAGCGGGCAGCTGACCCGAAAGCCGCAAAAGCATCTGCCTGCCGGAAATATGAATTACAGCCGTTACTGGATAAACACTGGCATATATTATCAGGCGGAGAAAAAAGCCGGGTGCTGACCGCAATGGCACTGATGTGTGATCCGCCGGTGATACTTGCTGATGAACCGGGTGCAGCACTGGATATAAAACACCGGATGCAGCTGATTGAGGATTTAACGGCACAGGGAAAAGAAAAACTGGTGGTAGTATGTCTGCACGAACTGGATATGGTATTCCGCTATTTTGAATCGGTTATTGTGTTATCACAGGGGCAATTACGCTATTTCGGTTCATCTGCGGCACTGCTGGAATCCTCTTTATTAAATGCGGTCTTTGATGTGGAGTTCCGCAAAATAGAGATGGATGGCTACAGCACGGTGTATGCACACACGATTATCCGCCCGTAAAAATAACCCGGCGGCTGTTTTCTGCCGCCGGGTTAATGTCTGTTATGACATAAACGGATAATCGGTATACCCTTCGGCACCACCGCCGTAGAAGGATTCCGGACGCTGCGGGTTCAGCGGCACTTTTTTCGCCAGACGTGCCGCCAGATCCGGATTGGCGATGTAATCGCGACCAAATGCCACTGCATCAATCAGCCCTTTTTCAATCAGATCTTCGGCTTTTTCCGGAGTATAGGCACCGGCACCGATGATCACGCCACGGAACAGAGAACGAACCTTACAACGGAAATCTTCGCTGTACGGCTTACCGCCTGCCCAGTCCGGCTCAGACATATGCAGATACGCGATATTACGTTTATTCAGTTCTTCAATCAGATACAGAGCATCCGCTTCTTCATCCGGGCCGTTGCTCATATTCTGGAATGAACCGATTGGTGATACACGGATCCCTATGTGTTCCGGTCCCCACTCTGCACAGACGGCATCCACTACTTCCAGCACCAGACGGGCGCGGTTTTCACGGCTGCCGCCGTACTGATCGGTGCGGTGGTTGGCATCCGGCGATAAAAACTGGTGCAGCAGATAACCATGAGCAGAATGCAGTTCTGCCATATCAAATCCGGCCTCCCGTGCATTAGCTACCGCCTGACGGAAATCATTCACAATCCCCGGGATTTCACTGGTTTCCAGTGCGCGCGGCATGGAGGTATCGACACGGATAGCGTGACCATTCTCATCACGCAGTGAGGTACGGGTTCCGGCACTGATAGCAGACGGTGCTACCGGAGCCTGTTGTCCCGGCTGGATACTGTTATGAGAAATCCGCCCCGTATGCCACAGCTGGACAGCAATGTGGCCGCCTGCGTCATGCACACCGGCTGTGATTTTTTTCCAGGCCGCAATCTGTTCCGGACTGTGCAGCCCCGGCGCACCGGCATAGCCTTTGGCCTGTGCCGAAATCTGAGTGGCTTCCGAAATAATCAGCCCGGCCCCGGCGCGCTGACGGTAATATTCCCCCATCAGCGGGGTCGGGATATCACCGGGTTCGATACTGCGCAGCCGGGTCAGCGGTGCCATAAAGACGCGGTTCGGTGCGGTAAAGGCGCCCACTTTCAGCGGGGTAAACAGTTTTTTCTGTGACAATGGTTGTTGTGACATAGTAACTCCGGATTAGACCAGTCGACTAGTTTTCAGATAAATAAAAACGCCCGGGGAAAATTACTCAGGCGCGGTAATCAGTGTTTCAACGTGCGCCAGTGCACTTTCCAGCGGCGCGGTACTGCGGGAAATTTTTGCCTGCAAATTTGCCCCCAGCCATAACGAATAAAAGACCTGTGCGGCGTGCTGCGCATCGCCCTGAAACGTCAGCGAATTTTCTTTTCTTCCGTTTTCCAGGGTTTGCGCCAGCAGTGCGATCACTTTACTGACGCCCTTATCCATCGCGGCATTCATATCTTCCGATAAATCACACACTTCGGCGGATAATTTGACCGTCAGACAGCCCTGAATACGGCTGTGCTGACAGGCATTTTTCAGAATATCGCCGTAATACGCGAGAAAGCGATCACGGTAATTCCCCGGGCCGTGCTCAAAATGACCGGTCAGTCGCTCCAGGTAATCTTCGTAATAGCGTTCCAGCAGGGCTACGCCGAATAATTCCTTGGAGCGGAAGTAGTGATAAAACGATCCCTTCGGCACCCCTGCCGTTTTCAGCAGTTCACTCAGCCCCATGCCGGTAAAGCCGCGCTGAAGACACAGGCGTTCGCCGGTGGCCAGAAGATGTTCGCGGGTATCATGTTCATTGTGTTTGTTCATGATGACACTCTAATAGACCGACCGGTCTGTTGCAAGTTTATTTAAAACAAATTTCGCCCCAGCGTGCCAGACCGGCAGTTACTGAGCCGAAATCGTTTCCTCTGACCACCGGAATTCCCGGCAACTGAGCTTCAATCGCGCGGCATAACACTGGTGAACGGCCTGAACCGCCGGTGATAAAGATAGCATCCGGTGTCGCGCCGCCCTGCTGTACTGCATCATTAACCAGGGAAATCATTTTATCTTTCGGGGATGAAATCGATTCTTCCATCTCCGCCGCGCTGATGTCTGTTTCCAGCGTTTCACTGAGCAGGCGGATTGCCGCACGGTACTCCGGTGAGGCAGAAAGCGCGATTTTTGCCTCTTCCGCACGACGGACAATGCTGTAACCCAGACTCTGGTTATATACTTCCAGCAGACGCAGCAGTTTTTCCGGCTCTGCCGCATCCCGCTTCAGCTGCTGTAACAGTGTGAGATTCTGGCGGGAATAGAACTCTTTCTGTGCTTCCACATTATTAATGGCGATCGGGTTCCAGAATTGCATCAGCGGCATTTCGATACCGGAAGCCGCGCGGCTGTTCATCCCGAACAGCGGCATCAGTTGTTTAAAGGCCAGATAGATATCAAGGTCGTTTCCGCCGACCCGCTGTCCGCTGTGTGCCAGCAGGCTGTCAGTGCGATCAGCCTGTCCCCGGTAACCCGGTCCCATGCGGATCAGCGAGCAGTCGGTAGTACCGCCACCGATATCCACCACCAGCACCGTCTGATCCGTATTCAGAACCGATTCATATTCCAGTCCGGCCGCCACCGGTTCAAACTGAAAAGTAATCTGCTGAAAACCGGCACGTTTTGCCGCCCGCAGAAGAATCGCCTCTGCCTGCTGATTGGCTGCTTCACCACCCAGGCCGTGGAAGTTAACCGGTCTGCCGATCACCGTTTCGGTGATGGTTTCCTGTGTTGAACGCTCAGCCTGAGATTTGATATTCGCCATCATGGCGCAGACCAGATCCTCAAAGAAGCTGACTTGCACATCGTGCAGACCGGAAGCACCGAGAAAGGATTTCGGGGATTTGACGTAATACACGTCACGCGGATCATTAAGATAGAGTTCCAGCGCGGCCTGGCCGAACAGAATATCCTCCGGCACCAGTTCAATACTTTCTTCGCGGTTAAAAGCGATAGAGCGGCGTAATAACTGTTCACCGGTATTATCCGACGGCAGAATATCGCGGTGACGGAATAAGTGTTCGGAAACGGATTCGCGTGTCGGCGCACACAGGGTGGACGGAATATAGACATTATCCCCCTCCAGCGGTAATAACACCGGGGTGCCCTCTTTCATCACTGCCACTGAGCAGTTGGATGTTCCGTAATCAAAACCAATAAACATAATGCCTCCGCTGTTTGCCATGCCGGAAAAAAGCCGGAAACTTTACCGCAGACAACGGGGAAATACCAATAAAAAACGCGGAAACATCAGGCGGGAAAAGCGATCCGGGAGTGATCCCCCCGGATCAGGTCAGTTATTCAACATCATCCAGCATGGCCGGTGACGGAATAAAGAACAGTGTACCGGTCACAGCAGTACTGAATTTCAGTAATTCATCGGTGGCACCGGTTTCTTTTCCGGCAAACATATTTTCCAGCATTCTGCGGGTGGTGGAGAAATAACGGGCGTAGCCGATAAAATAGGTACCGTGCTCATTTTTGGCCGGATTGGAGAACGGCATATTGGCGCGGACAATTTTCAGGTCATTACCCTCTTCGTCCTGAATATTGGTCACCACATTGTGAGAGCCCGGGATTTTCTGCTCATCCGTCAGTTCGACATCATTAAATTTATGACGGCCGATGACTTTTTCCTGATCTTCGGTGCTCAGGCTCTGCCAGGCATCCATATCGTGAATGTATTTCTGCACAAAGGCATAACTGCCGCCGGCAAATCCCGGGTCTTCATCGCCGATAACCGCATACTCTTTGCGCTCATCCTCAAATTCCGGATTTTCTGTCCCGTCGACAAAGCCGATAATTGCGCGTCCGTCCATATAACGGAAGCCGTGAACCTCATCCTCACAGGTCACTGCACTGCTCAGAGCACGGCTGATAATGGAACCCAGCTCGTAACAGGCGGACACATTCAGGGCGCGGATATGAAAGAAGATATCACCGGGGGTGGATACGGCGGTAAAACGTGGTCCTTTAATTGCTTCAAAGGTATTCAGTTCACGGGGTTTACCCGCATCCGGAAACAGTCTTTGCCATGCATCCGCCCCGAAGCCCATCACACAACTGACTTCCAGTTTCGGAAAGCGGTTACGGATGCTGCGCAGAATACCGGACAGGTTATTACACAGCGTAACAACCGTTTCCCGCGTTTGCGGGGTATCTGTCAGATTAAAAACGAGGAAATAGGAATTCTCACCGGGCGTGTCAGTCACATTTTGGTATTTCATACTTTCTCCATACATTTCTTATTCTGAATAGTCTCTGTCGTTATGGTACACCAATTGGCAGGTTACGGACGGTGACCGGGCAAAAATATTCTGATCGGACATGTAATACCCGTATTATATGTGACAGCGTCACTGATCCGGGTTTGCAGACCTCAGCGCTTACGGCGGAACAGCTGTAACAGCCCTTTCACGGTCACATCCAGCTGGCTGCCTTCCTCATAGTTTGCGGGTACCACATAATTTGCCCGCTCTTCCGCAATCAGCTTGCCGACCTTGTTCTGAGTTTCCGGGTTGCCCCATTTCTTCTGATCAAATACCGCCAGCGAGAAACCGCCCTGATAACGCACCATTTTCATGGCCGGGATATCGGTATCACCATCGCCGAAATAGATCATATGGCGGAACTGCACTGCACGCTCTTCCTGCTCGATAAAATGATTAACCGCCACATTATCCCATGAGTTATGTATCCCCTTGTTTATCCGGAATAAAAACTGTGTTTTGGTGGTGTAATTGATAGCCTGAGCAGGCCATAGTGCTGTTTTTCCGTCAGCGGAATAGTGATATTTACAGGCAAAAATATCGCGGAATTCATGGCCGATAGACGTGCCGCGGATCATACCGTCCAGTCCGCTGGACAGAATATAGTGTTCCGGGTCCAGCCCCTGCTCATGGGCCCAGGCATTGATCCGGGTGAACCACTCTGCCACCCCGGGAAACAGCGGAATCGTTGCACCGTGTTTCTTCAGATTTTCAACACTCAATTCAGATGACTGCCGGATATTGGCTTTCGCAGCCAGTAACCCCATATAGGACAGAATTTCGTCGCCGTCATCCGCTTTGGCAAACCGCTTCACTTCCCTCCAGAATGCTTTCGTGTCACTGATACCCAGAGCAGGCATCAGTCCGTGCTCCGGACAGTCACCTTCAGCCAGGGTGCCGTCAAAATCATAAATCAGTGCACATTTGAGTTTTTTTGTCATTTCACCTCTTCCCCTGAAGCGCGCACGGTCTCACGGACTTTTTCCGCAAAACGCTGAGCATCCTGAATAATTTCATTTTCATTGACGGTCAGTAACTGCCGGTCTTCCATCAGGATCACACCGTCAACAATGGTATGGCGGACATTGGCACCGTTTGCGCCGTAGACCAGCGCGGCATACGGGCTGTACACCGGTACCATATTCGGCGCTTTGGTATCCACCACAATGATATCTGCCAGTTTTCCGGTTTCCAGTGAGCCGATTTTATCATCCATATGCAGCGCACGGGCCGATCCCATGGTCGCCATTTCAATCACGGTCAGCGGCGGCATGGCTGCGCGGTTTTTGGTTTCCAGTTTATGAATTTTACCGACCAGATTGAGCTCATTCATGGTGGTCAGTGTATTGGAGGACATCGGCCCGTCGGTACCGAGACCGGTGCGGATCCCTTTTTCCAGCATTTGCGTGACCGGTGCCACGCCTTTGGCGGATTTGGTGTTGGCACTGATATTGTGTGCCACCCCGACATCATATTTTTTCAGCAGATTCAGGTCATTATCATCGGCCATAATTACATGCGCTGCCAGCAGGCGGTTATTCAGCACGCCGATATCCGCCATATACTGCACCGGGCTTTTCCCGCCGGTGCGTTTGGCGATCTCTTCTTTTTCGCGATCTGTTTCCGCCAGATGGATCATCACCGGAACATTCAGTTCTTCAGACAGTGCCGCGATTTTCTGTAAGTTTTCAGTGGTATTGGTATACGGAGCATGCGGGGCAAATGCCGGTGTGATGCGCGGATGATCTTTGTATTCATTGATAAAGCGCACCGCATACGCGATCCCTTCTTCCGGCGTCTGTGCATCCGCGACCGGGAAATTAATAATGGTTTCACCCAGCACGGCGCGTAAACCCGCTTTATCCACGGTCTTCGCAACTTCATCTTCGAAATAATACATATCGGCATAGGTGGTCACGCCGCCTTTAATCATTTCGATATTGGCCAGATTGGCGCCGGTGCGTACCATATCGCGGGAAACCAGTTTATTTTCCAGCGGGAAAATATAACGGTGCAGGCGGTCAGGCACATCATCCCCGAGGGAACGGAAAACCGTCATCGAGCCGTGAGTGTGGGTGTTTATCAGCCCCGGCATCACAATATCACCGTTTACATCCAGTACTTTTTTTGCCTGATATTGCGCTGTCAGTTCCGGGCCGCCGACGGCGACAATTTTTCCGTCACTGACCACCACGGTACCATGTTCAAACACTGTATTGTCCGGGTTCATGGTCAGCACTGTGCCGTCCGTTATCATCAGATCTGCAGGGTCGGCAGCATAAGCGGAGCAGGCAGCAGCAAGCAGTGTGGTGGCAAACGCGCGGGGCAATGACATAGTAACCTCATGACTGAACAGAAAAACCTACTATATCACCGCCATTAATCCACTTCCAACCAGCGGATTTCATTGAAATGCGGGCGGATAATCACTAGTATTGCAGGGTTTATAACTCCCTCCATGGATAACCCCTGTTTATGCTGAATAACTATGTTCTGCGCAGTGTCCGCTACATGCTGGATCTGAGTGACGCAAAAATGGCCGAAATCACCGGACTTGCCGGATTAACTGTCACCAAAGCGCAGATGAGCGACTGGCTGAAAAAAGAAGACGAAGCGGATTATCAGCTTTGTGATGATAATGTGACCGGTCACTTTCTCAACGGTCTGATTATTTTCCGCCGCGGCAAAGATGAAAGCCGTCCGGTGCCGGCGGTCGATGCCCGTCTGACCAACAATATTATTCTGAAAAAATTGCGCGTTGCGTTTGAACTGAAGGATACGGATATGGCTGATATTTTTCAGCGTGCCGACTTCCGGGTCTCAAAACCGGAAATCAGCGCCCTGTTCCGCAATCCGGATCATAAAAATTACCGCGACTGCGGTGATCAGCTGCTGCGTTATTTCCTGAAAGGATTAACATCCCGCCTGCGCGGCTGACAGATAATGATGCCGGGTGTTCTCACCCGGCAGAGTGTTATGCCGGTTTGTTATTCTGTTTCCGTTTGCGGTATTGCAGCCAGCCGAATAAAACCCCCGCGGCAGCGCCGCTCAGATGGGACTCAACAGAGACGAATTGCTGTCCCGGAAACAGTCCGCTGATCATACCGCCGTAATAAATCAGCACCACAATGCCGATAATAATATCCAGCGGTTTGCGGCGGAAAATTCCCTGATAAATCAGTAATGCCCACAAACCGAATATCCAGCCGCTTGCCCCGACATGCACCGCCGTCCGCCCGAATAACCAGACCAGCAACCCGCCGACGATAATAATAAACAGGGACGCTTTAATATAATGTTTCACCGACGGGATCATCAGTAACACACTGAGAATTAACAGCGGCGGCAGATTACTGAATAAGTGCCCCCAACTGCTGTGAATAAAAGGCGCAAGGAAAATACCAAACAGCCCGTTAACCGTACGCGGCTCAATACCCAGCGCGGTTAATCCCCCGCCGGTCAGTGTGGTCAATAACTGTACCGCCATTAAAAACAGCACAAAATACAGCCCGTTTCTCAGATAGATTTTTATACCGCCCTGTGCGGGCTGTTCTGTGTTATCGATAGTATTTTTTGTCATTTCCCGATCCGTTGGGTGATGGAGTCCGCCCCACTATAGCGAAATTTTCGGTCCCTTCCATCCTTATTTTTCAAATGAAAATATATTCCAAAGCACGGCGTGGATAGTGCCGCGCGGCTGATCAGAACAAAATTCCGGCAGCCAGTAACACCCCTAAAATAAAGCTGCAAAATGAGCTGATGTACCAGAAGCGGTCACTGTTTCCTTTAAAGCGGTTTTTCATCAGCGGAAAAACCGCCGATCGTACCAGGAACACCGTGGCTGCCGCCGACAGCAGAAGATGCGCATACGGCAGCGCGGTTGTCCCGCTCGCTGTCACAAAGGCGTACACGGCCACAACTGTCAGAAACACACCGACACTGATGGCGGTAAAATGCGGATACCAGTGCCCTTTCTCCGCCAGCCCGGCGATCCGCTCACCGGCACCAAGAAAACGGTATCCGGCGGCACCGGTAAACAGGCAGCCGAAATGCAGCAGTGCCACAAACACGAGCAGAACCGAGACGGTATATAACGCGATAGCAGTCATAGCTTTATTCACTGAAAAGCAGAAAGAGCATCACAATAACGGAAAACCGCCCTTTGCGCCTGTAACAGTTATCTGAAAAAAACGCCGGATCTGTTCAGCGGCGGCTGAGTAACTCCGCAGCTCCCTGATAAATCAGCCGGGCTGCGAGTGCGCCGAGTAACACGCCCACCACTTTACCAACCACACGATGAATGCGGGAATAGGTACGGCGCACAGAGGTCAGGGAAAATGTGCGGCAGAGAATAATACGCCAGATAAGTGATACCGTGATAATGCCAAACCACAGGGTGATTTTTGCCCACAACGGCGTTTGCGGTGTCAGTGTGACCGAGAAAATACTGATAAAAAACAGAATAGTCTGCGGATTGGAGAGGTCGGAAATCAGACCGCGCCGGAAATAACGCAGTGTATGCTGCGCCGGTAATGTGCTGTCGGTATTGAGATTCAGTTGCGTCCGGTTACGGAAAACTGTTACCGCATACCACAACAGATAAGCGCCGCCCGCCACTTTAATCAGCGAGAAAAAAGCCCCGAACTCATGCATCAGCGTGACCAGCCCGAATAATCCCAGCCCCGAATATACTCTTGGTATATCACAACCGGCTGTCACTCAGATTGAGCAGCGCGGTAATGATATCAAACTGGCAACACTGAAACGCTATATTGAGGCAATGGGCGGAACACTCCGTCTGACGATTGAACTGCCAACCGGTGATAACCGGGTTTTTCGTGTCTGACTTCAGGCTTTATGACATAAAAAGCCATCATCCGAAAGCCTGTTATGTATCGTTATCCCTCAAATAAAAAACGGGTTTGCTCCTTCCGGATGCAAACCCGCTGTTAACACACTGATACTATTACGGACGGACAGCGGTCACTTCGATCTCTACACGCCATGCCGGGTTTGCTAATTTTGAAACCTGAACAGTGGTACGCGCCGGTAATTTATTACCGGAATCTTTGTCGTTGTAGTATTTGGAATAACCGGCCATAAAGCCCGCGAAATCCATCGTACCGTTAGTCTCTTCACCGCCGACCAGGAAGACCTGCATTTTCACCACATCTTTCATTTCCAAACCTAAGCCAGCCAGGTGAGCTTTGATCTGTTCCATGATATTGATGGTCTGTGCTTCGGTATTACCGTATGACGCCAGAACACCTTCCGGTGCGTCTTTGGAAATTTTGGTCGGTACTTTACCGCTGAGGAAAATAATATTTTTGCTGCTGCTGATTTCCACAGATTCAGAGATAGGCATACCGTTCAGTTTATGATGAACGACACCTTCTGACGCGTGAGCCGCGCCCCAGACCAGCGGAAGAGCTAACAGTAAACTTTTGTAACGCATATTAAGCCTCTCAATAGTATCAACGTAAGTAATCAGAAAATTAACTAAAACGTGAAAGACTAAACGGAGCCGGGTCAATAACCGGTTTTTTACCGGTCACAATATCCGCAGTGATTTCACCGGATGCCGGACCTTCTGTCATACCCCAGACAGTCGCGGTGTTGATCACCAGACCCGGATACTCTTTCACTTCAGAAATAATCGGCAGTTCGTCGTAGGTTGGTGCAACGACCGCGCCCCAGCGTTCAACGACTTTCGATTGTTCAAATACAGGGAATTCCGCTTTCATGCGGGCAAATACCGCATCCAGGTGTTCGGTATTCTGTGTGGCGGTTGCGATGCGGTAAGTCTCGAACGGCGTGACTTCATCCAGATTCCAGGATGTCGCCATTTTGAAGGAGTTAAACAGATCTTCACCGATGGAGAATTCCAGCGGCAGCTCACCGCCGCCCAGCAGATGCAGGAATTTCGGACCCAGCAGGAAGCTGTCTTTCACCACAGAGCTGGTGAAGATACGTGGTGCCACGGCATATGTACCGTCTGCCTGTTCGCGGAAGTGAATGCCGCTCGGCAGGTGCACGTTACCGCGCGGTGCACCAGGAACGCCGGAAACACGCTGTTGTGACAGATAAACGTTGAGCGTCGGGATATCAATGCCCAGATTACCCATAAACAGGCGTGACCAGATACCGCCGGTCAGGACCACATGAGAAGTTTTGATTGCGCCCTTCTCTGTGACCACATCAGAGATTTTACCACCGGCAGTTTCAATACCACGGACCGCGCAGTTGGTGTAGATTTTAACACCCAGGGATTTGGCATACTGTGCCAGAACGGGTACGCCGGTTTCCGGATCAACACTGCCTGAATCTTCTTCAAAACCGGCAATCGGCCAGTCTGTTTTGGCATCAATCAGGCGTTTTTTCAGTTCGTCGCCCTGAATGAAACGGGTGTTGAGCGGTGCTTCGAAATCAGCAGCCCACTCTTTGGCATTCTCAACCCAGGCCTGTGAGTTTGCGAGATCTTCCGCGCTTGACGGTACCTCAACACGGCCCTGGGTACGATAGCTGGTATCCGCCCCGATTTTTTCATTCATACCACGCCATAACATTTTGCCGTAATGGTGCAGCGGGAAAATTTCTTTTGATGTTTTGTAGCTGATGATCTGGCTGTAAGCACGTCCGGACTGCTCACCGGCGATTTCACCTTTTTCCAGGACGGTGACGCTCATGCCTCTTTCCGCCAGGTTAATCGCTGTCATGATCCCCATCATGCCGCCGCCGATAATAACTGCATCGGACTCTTTCGGTAATGCACCTTCGGTGCCGTCAACATGTTTTGCGCGTGAAGTCGATTCCACAAATTTGCCGTCGCGGCGAACCATAGGAACTAATACTGAAGCACCACCTGCCAGCACGCCGGCAGCACCAACCCCTAAAATTAACTTTCTGCGTGAGATTTTCATCTAAAGCCTCATCATTATCTGTAATATTTGTGTGGCATTTTTTTAATTAAGTAGCACACTAATTATAACAACTATCATTATAATGTTAATGAATATAGTGTGATGTTAATAATAACGAGACTTAAGATAAGCTTTATCAGGAATCTCCGATATAAAGCATCGTATTTGACGAGGTGACATACAGGATTCAGGCCGGATCGTCTGCGGTAAAACCAGCGGAAAATATCATAAACCATTGTTATTATAGTGGATAAGGCTAAACAGTGAGCTTTTTTAAGAAGTTGTTACACTGAGGATAAAAATAAAATGCCGGATGGCATAACAGCACCCGGCATTTTATAAAGATATTAATAATGAGGCGGGGATCAGGCGGATGGCGTGCGTTTTTTACACTGCAGAAACCATTTATCCAGTTCATTGGCAAACAACTGGCGATCACGCTGGTTCAGCGCTGCCGGACCGCCGGTCTGAATGCCGGAAGCCCGCATGGTGTCCATAAAGTCACGCATGGTCAGACGCTCACGGATAGTCGCCGGGGTATAACGTTCACCGCGCGGGTTCAGTGCCACCGCGCCCTTCTCCAGCACTTCAGCGGCCAGCGGAATATCCGCGGTGACGACAAGATCATCTTTCTGCACACGGCGGACAATTTCATTATCGGCCACATCAAATCCGGCTGAGACCTGCAATGTTTTTAAAAACGGTGACGGCGGTACCACCAGCCGCTGATTAGCCACAAAGGTGACTTCCGTTTTTTCCCGATCCGCTGCCCGGTAAAGGATCTCTTTGATAACTTTCGGACAGGCGTCCGCATCCACCCAAATCGCCACTGTGTATTTTCCTCTGTGCTGCAAAATTTAATCCGCGATCATAACGCATCAGCGCTTTCTGATAACCTGAAAAAGTGCCGCCAGAACAACAAAACCGGCAAAAAAGGAGACAGAAAGCGACAATTCATAAAAGACAAAACGATTTATATGAACACTGGTTGCTGTCTGCGCCAGACGGTACGCCAGCGGCACAGTACACAGTGCCGCCAGAACAGCCAGCGCAATCAGACGGATAAGCCGGATAAGATTCCCGCGTTTCTCTGCTTCCGGCAGTGTCCGCTGATATTGTACAAATTTCAGACAGAGATAACCGGTACCAAGCAGTGATCCCAAGTGCTGCAACACTTTATATACCGCAATCTCCTGCCCGTCAGTCATGCCGCGCAGTAACGGTACCTGTAAAACGGACAGCGCCCGCACCATCGTGCCGGTTTCATGGGTAAATGCATCCCAGACAATATGTGTGGCCGCACCAATAAACAGAGACAGCAAAATAATGGTATTTTTCCGCAGAGAACGGATCAGCGGGTCAGTCACCGGAAACGGTAATACGGTTTTCAGCGGCACGGATAACCAGTGAAAAATCAGCAGAACAGCCAGACACACCGGCAGTCCGGTGTAAAACCAGCCGGTAAAATGATGCGCTTCATCTGCGGCGCGGTACATCCCGAAAGAGTACAGCAGATCCGGCGATACACTGCCTGTAATGAGCGCGGGCAGATTCAGCCACCGCCCGTAACGGGATTGTTTCAGCGGAAAAACAATCGCCGGATGTGCAAAAGTCCATGGCATATATACTTATCCTGCTCCGGAAAACCGGAAATAAATTCATTTTTATGCTAATAAATAGCCGGTCATAACAATTAATAACACGCCGGACCCCGGACAATAACCTGTAAAGGCAGAAAAATGAAAAAGTATCTTACCGGGATGGTAGTGACAGGGCTGTTATCAGCCCCGGCGCTGGCTCAGGAGTTTACCTGTCAGCTGGAAAACAATAAATATGTCAGCGTGATGGTGGAAAAAGGTAAAACACCGGCATACCGCTACGGGACGCTGGCAAAACCGGAAATTACCCTGCCGGTAAAAGGCAATGTGAAAAATGGTGTTTATGTCGGACAAACCATGTTTATCGGCGGTGGTTCGGCGTATATCCGCTTTGAAAACGGCCCGTTTAACTATGTGGTATACAGCGGAATGGGCCGCGGCTGGGAATTTACCGGCCTGGCGGTCTATAAAGGCGATAAAGTCATCAATAAAAAGGTCTGTAAAACCGATTTGGGGATCTATGATGTTCTGAATTACGGTCTGCCGGAAGATGAATCCGGTGAAATCTATGCCATGGATCCGAACTCACAATAATATGTACTGCGGTGGCCTGCCGGGCTGCCGCCCTTTTTTTATACATCTGTGCCTCGCCGCCCATCTGTGGCATAATGCCCGCCGTTTATTTTCTCCTTTAACTTATGAGTATTCGTCTTGTTAATCAGCAACAATATTACGATGCAGTTCGGCGCCAAGCCGCTGTTTGAAAATATCTCTGTCAAATTCGGCGGCGGTAACCGCTATGGCCTGATCGGCGCAAACGGCAGCGGTAAATCCACCTTTATGAAAATTCTCGGCGGTGATCTGGCACCGAGCAGCGGCAACGTGTTTCTCGACCCGAACGAACGTCTGGGTAAACTGAAACAGGATCAGTTCGCCTATGAAGAATTTTCTGTGCTCGACACAGTCATTATGGGTCATACCGAACTGTGGGAAGTCAAACAGGAGCGTGACCGCATCTACAGCCTGCCGGACATGAGCGAAGAAGACGGCATGCGCGTGGCGGATCTCGAAGTACAGTTTGCTGAAATGGACGGCTACACCGTTGAATCCCGCGCCGGTGAATTACTGCTGGGTGTGGGGATCCCGCTGGAACAGCATAACGGCCCGATGAGTGAAATCGCGCCGGGCTGGAAGCTGCGTGTGCTGCTGGCGCAGGCACTGTTTGCAGACCCGGATATTCTGCTGCTCGACGAACCGACCAACAACCTAGATATCGACACCATCCGCTGGCTGGAGCAGACGCTGAATGCGCGTAACAGCACCATGATCATCATTTCCCATGACCGCCACTTCCTGAATATGGTGTGCACGCACATGGCCGATCTGGATTACGGCAGCCTGAATGTGCATCCGGGTAACTATGATGAATATATGTTTGCCGCCACTCAGGCGCGTGAGCGTCTGTTAGCGGATAACGCGAAGAAGAAAGCACAAATCAGTGAATTGCAGTCATTTGTCAGCCGTTTCAGCGCAAATGCCTCCAAGTCCCGTCAGGCAACCTCCCGCGCCAAACAGATTGAAAAAATTCAGCTGACCGAGATTAAAGCGTCCAGCCGTCAGAACCCGTTTATCCGCTTTGAGCAGGATAAAAAATTATTCCGCAATGCGCTGGAAGTGGAAAACCTGTCCAAAGGTTATGACGGTAACGCCCCGCTGTTCAAAAACGTCAATATGATGATGGAAGTGGGTGAAAAAGTCGCGGTTCTGGGTATGAACGGTGTGGGTAAATCCACCTTTCTGAAAACCCTGGTTGGTGAACTAACACCGGATACCGGTCGTTATAAGTGGTCTGAAAACGCCAATATCGGTTATTACGCACAGGATCACGCCACCGATTTTGAAGTCGATATGACGGTTTTCGACTGGATGAGCCTGTGGATGCAGCCGGGTGATGATGAGCAGTCTGTCCGCAGTGTGCTGGGCCGCCTGCTGTTCTCTCAGGATGACATTAAAAAATCCGTACAGGTGTTATCCGGGGGTGAAAAAGGCCGGATGTTATTTGGTAAGTTAATGATGACCAAACCAAACATTCTGATTATGGATGAGCCGACCAACCACCTCGACATGGAATCTATTGAATCCCTGAATATGGCGCTGGAGTTATATCAGGGAACATTAGTGTTTGTTTCCCATGACCGTGAGTTCGTCAGCTCCCTGGCGACCCGTATCATCGAAATCACACCGGAGAAAGTCACTGACTTTACCGGCAGTTACGATGAATACCTGCGCAGCCGTGGCATAGAATCAGAAAACAACTGATCCCCGTTCTGCCATAAGAAAAGCCCCGTTTCAGAGCCATGAAACGGGGCTTTTTGTTTTCGTCAGACCCGGCGGGGGCGGTTGCCGGCATATCTGACATTTTTCAGAAACCAGTTCCCGCATACCTCTGTCCTGTACCGGAAACTGATAGGAAGAATATCTGTATTCGGGTAGAATGTGCTTGCTAATCAGACCCTGATTTACCTTATTTGAGGGAGAAAATTACCAATGGACAGCTTTGACAGGAAGATTCTTTCTGAATTACAACTCGACGGGCGATTAACTGTCACTGAGCTGGCAGATCGCGTGGGTCTGAGTTTATCCCCCTGCCACCGGCGGCTGAAAGCACTGGAGCAATCCGGGGCTATCTGCGATTACCGCGCACAGCTTGATCCGCGTGTGCTGGGGCTGAATTTTTCCGCACTGGTGTTTGTCACTATGAAAGACGGCAACCAGGAAAGTATGAGTAAATTTGAGACAGCGGTGGCGGATATTCCGCAAATTATCGAAGCCAAAAGGCTGTTTGGCGATCCGGACTATATGCTGACCGTCGTGGTCAAGGATATCGATGCCTTTCAGAAATTATATGACAGCCGCCTGGCTGCCATGCCGGGGGTTCAGCGCCTGACATCCACTCTGGTGATGAAAGACGTGATCCCGGCGCGGGAACTGCCCCTGCTGTAACAAAAAAGCCGGCAATATCTGCCGGCAAGCAACACAGTACTGAATGTTTTATGCCGGGCTGGCTAATTTCATCATCACCAGCCCGGAGATAATTAATACCCCGGCGATAATCCGCATCATGTTTGCCGGTTCACCCAGCACCATAATCCCGACAATAAAGGCACCGATAGCGCCGATCCCGGTCCAGATGGTGTAAGCCGTGCCCAGCGGCAGTGCCCGCATGGCCATTGCCAGCAGCCCGAAGCTTATCAGCATGGCAATAATGGTGATCACTGACGGCCCCACTTTGGTGAAACCTTCTGATTGTTTCATGGTAAATGCCCAGACGACTTCAAATAATCCGGCAGTAATTAATAAAATCCACGGCATGGTACATCCTCACTGATTCTTGGTTGCAGATGAAACGTTTATAAGTTACCTTTGGTATAGTTATATGTTACCTTTGGTAACTTGTAAATACCTTTCCGATCTTTTTTCGATCTTTTCTGTCAGCTGACCGCAGCCGGGAACTCTGTGATACACTTTCCGGCAGACAGAACGACTTTAATATCAATGAGGAGGCAGATTTGTCCGGACGTTTACAGCGCGACGAGCGTCAGATACAGCTGCTCAATGTCGCCAACAGCATTATCCTGGCGGAAGGCACCGATGCCCTGACCCTCATTACCCTTGCGGAAAAGGCGGGCGTAACCAAGCCGGTGACCTACAAACATTTCGGCAACCGCAAGTCCCTGCTGCATGCGCTGTTTAAATACAGTGATGATGTTCTGACCGAACGGATGAATACCGGGATGGAACAGCCGATCGCGGATCTCGATCAGGCTGTTTCTGTTTTTATCACAACCTATTTTGATGTGATGGCAGAGGATGGTGAAGCCTTCAATGCCGCCGTGGCGGCACTGAAAGCGTACCCTGAATATGCGGGGATCAGCCGTGAAGTGCAGGACTTTTTCTGCCAGATCCTGCAACGCGCATTGCAGCGCTGGCTGCCGGAGAATTTTCGGATCCCGGAATGGACTTCTGTGATGATTTTCGGTGCAACCGAGTCACTGTGCCTGATGATGTTCGCTGACCCGGCGCTGAAAGCAAAAGTCAGTGAAGAAGCCATCTGGCTGGTCAAAACCCTGCTGGCCGACCAGCTTAAGCGGTTCACCGGCCGCTGATGACCAGCCCTTCTTCTTCTGACGGATAACTGAAGTGTGCGGTAAATGTCAGGCGTTTTTTTTCGGCCGTTTAATACTGATCACCGCCAGCGCCAGCACAATCATCACGATCCCTGCGGTTTCTGTGCTGCCCGGCTCCTCACCCAGCAGCCACCATGAGAACAGTACCCCGCAGACCGGCACCGCCAGTGTGCTCAGGCTGGCAATCCCCGCCGGTAATTTTCTCAGCACAAACAGCCATAAACTCCAGGCAACGGCGGTCGCCAGAATGGCGCTGTAACTCAGTGCCCAGAAGACATACGGCTGCCAGTCAATTGCGCGCTGAGGAACCAAAAACGCCACCACGGTCATAATAATTGCGGCATACACCATCTGCCAGGTGGTGAGAGAAAGTAAATCCACCTGCGGATAACGGCTGTAGAGTTTCTTCGCCACAATCGCGCTCGCCCCCCAACTGATACCGGACGCCACTGCCAGAAAGGCACTTTTCATGGATGCGAAATCGAGTGTCCAGGGCTGGATCACACACAATAACCCGGCACCGGCAACTGAAATAGCCGCATACTGGAGGCGGCGCATCCGCTCACCCAGCAATACTGCCGCCATAATCACCACCCAGAACGGCATGGTATAACTGAGGATCGCCACTTTCCCGGCACCGCCGCTGACCAGCGCCCATTGTGCCAGCCCGACCATGCCACAGGTCTGAAGCACAGCTATCCCCAGTGTGTAACGGAATGGCGTAAAGCGGATTTTCCGCCCCATCGCGCGTTCACGGATATACAGCACCAGTAATAACATAATAGCGCTGAATACACAGCGCATCGCCGTAAAGTCAAACGCGCCAATATAGTGCGTGACCTGCTTCATGGCGATCCAGCTGTAACTCCAGATCAGTGTTAAAACGACCAGGCCGGTAATGGCGATGGCATTGTCTTTTTCCCGTAAAGCCATAATATCCTGTGACCACTTCACGGCAGTACCGTCTGTACCCCGCGTGCGGCTCCTGTTTTTATAGTATCATAACCGGAATAATATGCCGGATACCCGCAGGCGGGCTGACCTCATGCAATCTGCATTTCTGCCAGTTTACACCCGGTTTGAAAGAAGGGAAAAGATCAATACACCACAACAGGTATTTATTGCTCTGCGGCAACCAGCATCCACCTGCCGGTGGGATTGCATTCCTGAATTACATAAAATTTACTAATAATTAGCCATCGTATTTCTTATATTTTCAATACGTTCATTAATATAAGGAGGAAGACCGGGTGTATAGAGCAAAGCAGGCAGCAGAACCATTTTATGACAAATAATGAGAGCTGGTAGTATTACCAGGTTGAGAGCGGCTATAGTCAGATATTCTATGGCATTTGGCATAATAGCCAGTACCCGATGAATTGAGGGTATATTTTACAGGCAAAAAAATAGCATAACACATAGTTTACTTGCGTTAAATTTAATAAATATGCTGCCAGATATAACCCTGCCTCACTCAAGCATCACAATACTATCAATTTTCCACTGTCCGTTTTGCTGAATCAGTTTTACCCGGAATGACCGCAATGGCTCCGGAGCTTTACCCAGTGTGATACGCACAGTAGCCATATCCGCGGTTTGTGATTCAGTATGTGCCGCCCGCTCTGTCATCCACGAATCAGGGTAATCCTGTGACTTGGTATAATAATTGACATCATTTTCCACCCAGTGCTCTCCCCACAAACAGATATAGCTATGTGCGGTTTCTTTGCAGGGACGCGGCTGGTCACAAAATGCCTGGTCGGTGTCCGGACCATCGAAATTACAACTCAGGGATTCGTTGATGCTTTCCTGCAACGCCGGGCTGACATACAAATCCTGGCTTTTTGCATAACCATCAGAGGGCGGGTCCTGTAAATTGAGACGGTAGAAATCCAATACCACATTTTCCGGTGATAATTGTGCGGCAACAGCTGATAACGGTAACAGCAGGGACAACATCAGCGGGAGGTATTTTGTTGTTTTCATGATAATTTTTCTTCACATAATGCCCGCAGAGAAAGAATGCAGCTGCGGATCAGCAACAGATTCAGCCAGCCACGCCGCAGCATCTGCTTTGGATGCAATGTGCTTCTTTTGCTCCTTTTCTTCATCCGTCATGCCATTCTCCCCGACAACGCCAGGTGCTGTAACAACATAATCGTTTTGCCGTCATTTATTTCACCGCTTTTGATCGCTGCAAGAGCTTGCGGGAACGGCATTTCCAGCACTTCCACATCTTCACCCTCTTCCGGCAGACCACCACCGGCGGTCTGCCGGTTATTGTCTTCGTATTCGGCAATAAAAAAGTAGAGTTTCTCGGTGACTGATCCCGGACTCATAAAAGCTTCAAACACTTTTTCAACATCGGTAATGCGAAAACCGGTCTCTTCCTCCGCTTCCGCTTTGATGCGGGATACCGGATCCTGCTCTTCCAGCAGACCGGCAGCCGCTTCAATCAGAAAGCCGTCATGACCGTTGACATACACCGGCAGACGAAACTGTCGGATCAGAATGACGCTGTTTTTCTGACGGTTATACAGCAGAATAACCGCACCGTTACCACGGTCATAAACTTCCCGCTCCAGACGCTGGCGGGTGCCGTCGCGGCGCAGATAATCAACGACATATTTTTTGAGGATATACCAGTTATCGGAAAGCGTGATGGTATCAATAATACGGACAGTACTCTGCTCAGAAGTCATAGTTTACCGGATGTCAGCGAAATTGCGGGTTTGCAGAACACTCTAATCGCTTTATCCGTCTCCGGCAATGGCAAAACCGGCAGCATTATTTGCAGGCATATTAATGCTGACGATATAATATGCCGCAGATAATCCACAGACAAGGCGGGTTGCATGAGTGACACTCAGGCACTGAGTTACAGCGAATTACACACAATATCTGATGCAGATATCGCACAAATTAATGAATTAATTATCACTACCTGGGATTACCGCAGCTGGATCCCGAAAGAGAAAGTTCTGCCGATGGCGGAATTTTTGCTGGATGATGTCATTCTGACCTCATCACGGATTTTTGTGGTACGGGATGGCGATACCATCGCCGGTATTATGGCTGTCACAGCGTCTGCCGACCTGCAGGAGAAAGTCCGCGCCAAAACCCGTCAGTATTCTGCCCTGAAAAATATTATCACCCGTGATCCGCAGGAAGAAACCCTGTTTGATATGTATCTGAATACGCTGATTATCAACGGGAATCTGCTGGCTTCCTGTGACGGGAATTTCGATGCCTCACTGAATTTATTTATGATAGATGCCCGCTTCCGCGGACAAGGTATCGGTAACCGGCTCTGGCAGCTGGCTATGGGGTATCTGCGGGAAAAACAATCCGCCCGTTATTTCCTCTGGACAGACAGTGATTCCGATTTCGGTTTTTATGAACACAAAGGATTACAGCGTATCGCCGCACAAGCTTATGACTGGGGCGGCCATGACGTGACTGAAACCTATTATGTTTATGCCGGGGAACTCTCTGCTCTGTCCTGATGCATCCAGCTGTCCCACGGCGGATCAAGCGGCAGCTTATCCGCCAGAAAATCAATAAAGGTGCGGATTTTCGGGGCATGGGTGTGCGCCGGGCTGTAAAGTGCATAGAGCGCGAACGGCGTGGTTTTCGGATTGTAATCCAGTAATACCGGCAGTAATTCGCCGTTATTAATATAATTTCCCAGCATATAGGTCGGCAGACAGACAATTCCCTGGTGACAGCGCGCCGCCTCCAGTAATCCCAGACTGCTGTTGACCTCAATCATATTGTTGATCGCCAGCGGATAGGCTACACCGTCTTTATCATTCATCCGCCAGGTGTCCGGAATATTCGGATTAATTAAACAATTGTGCCTGGCAATATCTGCCGGTGACTGCGGGACCCCGTTTTGTTCAAAATAATGACGACTGCCGCAATAGATCCAATTTATATTGCACAGTTTCCGTAATGCGAAATTTTCCGGCGGGTGACTGGTAATACGCAGTGCAATATCAAAGTCGGTTTCATTTAAATTAATTAATGCATCATTCAGATCTACTGATAAGCTGACCTGCGGATTTATTTCCCGGTATTCGCTGTAAAGCCGCATTAAATGGCAGACACCGAAGGCAATTGAACAGGTTATTTTTAACTGCCCCTGAGCGTGCTGATAAAAACTCGCCGTATTCACTAATGAATCATCGAGGTCAGTCAGTAACTGTTGCGCCCTCTGCAATAAATAACGTCCGGCTTCGGTCAGGATAAAATTGCGGGTGGTTCGTTTCAGCAGGACCACACCGAGTTGCTCTTCCAGTTGCTGTAAGCCACGGCTGACAGATGACGGTGTGACATTGAGTTTTCGTGCCGCACCGCTGAAACTGTTGCACTCCACAATTTTGATAAACAGCTCCAGATGGCGAAAAATCGCGTAGCTGTCAATTTTTGCTTTAAACGCAAAAGTGTTTTTATTTATTAGCATAGTCGTGCCCTGTTCAGCCTGCGTGTTACCCCTTACTATAACAATGGTTTTATAACACTGTATCCATACAACATAAATATATTCACGTTGTTCCTGACTTTTTAAATAATTAAATCTATAACGTTGAGGAATTGACTATGCAAGACAGCATTCAGACAGGTGCAAATGCAAATAGTGATTTAAAAAAGATACCCTTTACCAAATATGATGCCGGATGGGTTGTATTATGTATCGGGATGGCGATCGGTTCAGGGATTGTTTTTATGCCGGTTCAGATCGGTATTAAAGGCATCTGGGTATTTATTGCCGCCACATTATTGTCATATCCGGCGATTTACTGGCTGCAGAATTTATATCTGCGGACATTATCGGAATCGGAAGAATGTGAAGATTATGCCAGCGTTATCACGCAGTATCTGGGGAAAAACTGGGGGGTTGCCCTTGGTATCGCCTACTTCCTGATGCTGCTGCACGGTATGTTTTCCTATTCACTCGCCGTGACCTTCGACAGTGCCTCCTACATCAAAACATTCGGTTTAACGGAAGGATTGTTATCCGATTCGGTGTGGTACGGGCTGATTATCCTGACAGTTCTGGTGGCTATCGCCGCACAGGGGGAGCGCCTGTTATTTAAGGTCTCCGGTCCGATGGTGATTGTGAAATTCGGGATTATCGTATTACTCGGGATTGTGATGGTGCCTTACTGGAACTTTGCCAATATCAGCGCATTCCCGGACTTCCTGCCGTTCCTGCGGGATGTGTTCCTGACACTGCCGTTTACCCTGTTCTCTATTTTGTTCGTGCAGATTTTAAGCCCGATGAACATTGCCTACCGCAGAGTGGAAAAAGACAAGCGTGTCGCAACTTACCGCGCAGTACGGGCAAACCGGGTGGCGTATATTATCCTGGCCGTTGCTGTCCTGTTCTTTGCCTTCTCATTTACGTTCTCGATAAGCCACGACCAGGCCGTCTCCGCGTTTGAGCAGAATATCTCGGCACTGGCGATTGCCGCGCAGGTAATTCCGGGAGCGGTTGTTAAAGTGATGACCGCAATGCTGAATATTTTCGCCATTCTGACCGCGTTTCTCGGCATTTATCTGGGTTTCCAGGAAGCAATCAAAGGTATCGTGGTGAATATTCTGACCCGTTTTATGCCGCAGGAGCGTATTAATCAGACCGTGCTGCATTACGGTGTATGTATCGGCGTGATTCTGTCCCTGTGGTTCTGGGTCTCCACCCGCTTCTCGATTCTGTTCTTTATGCAACTCGGCGGGCCGTTATTCGGCGTGGTTTCCTGCCTGATCCCGTGCTATCTGGTTTACCGCGTGCCGGTCTTACACAAATTCAAAGGTGCAACAGTCTGGTTTATTATCTTCTTCGGCGTGCTGTTGTGTCTCTCTCCGTTCTTTAAGTTTTTCGAATAACGCTGTAAATGAATAATGACGTATTACGCGTGAGGATGTTATGACTAAAAAAACCGTTTCAGATTTTCATATTGATACACAGATAACGCAGCTGGGACGTGACCCGGCGTCACAGTCCGGCTTTGTTAATGCTCCGGTTTACCGGGGATCTACGGTGGTTTTCCCGACCATGGATGCCCTGCTTAATAACCGGGCTGAATTTAACTACGGTACCGCGGGCACGCCGACCATTAAAAATCTCGAGCAATCCTGGAGCGCCCTGGCGGGTGCCGAAGGAACCGTGCTGTCGCCGTCCGGACTGGGCGCCATTGTACTGGCGCTGCTGACCACACTGAAAAGCGGCGATAACCTGCTGATGCCGGACAGCGTTTATCGTCCGACCCGCAATTTCTGCCGTGGTCTGCTGGAAAAAATGGGGATCACCATCACCTATTACGACCCGATGATCGGCGGTGATATTGAGTCTCTGATAAAAAGCAATACCAGCACGATTTTCCTGGAGTCTCCGGGATCTCAGAGCTTTGAGGTTCAGGATGTGCCGGCCATCACGGCGGTGGCGAAAAAATACAATATCGCGACGATTATTGATAATACCTGGGCAACCCCGCTGTTTTTCCGGGCGCATGATATGGGCTGCGACCTCTCCCTTGAGGCCGGTACCAAATATCTGGGCGGTCATTCCGATCTGCTGATGGGAATTGTCTCCGCCAACGCGGAATGGTGGCCGAAACTGCGGGAAACCTATGATCTGATGGCAATGCTGCCGGGGGCGGAAGATTGCTTCCTGGCACTGCGCGGACTGCGTACCCTGTCAATCCGCCTGAAAGAGGCACAGTCACGGGCGCTGGATATTGCACACTGGCTGAAATCGCGTCCGGAAGTGATCCGCGTACTGCATCCGGCCTTTGAGGATTGCCCTGGACACGAGATCTGGAAACGTGATTTCACCGGCTCTTCCGGCCTGTTCTCAGTGGTGCTGGATCCGAAATTTACACAGGATGATGTCGGCAGATTGCTGGACGGCCTTTCCATCTTCGGCATGGGGTATTCCTGGGGTGGTTTTGAAAGCCTGATCACGCCGTTTGATTGCGCGGAATACCGCACTGTCACACAGTGGAATCCGGGCGGACGGACACTTCGCCTGCAAATCGGACTGGAAGATGTTGATGACCTGAAGCGTGACCTGGCTGACGGATTTGCGCGTATGGCGCATTGATATTCCGCCGGAAAAATGAATAGTAAGGTATACCGGAAAACCTGCATTTTGCAGGTTTTTTGTTGAACGGAATCAATAAATGCCCTGTCATCTGACCGGAATCCGGACAAAAAAATGCCGCACTGAATGCGGCAATTAAGTCATGAGGGTATTATATTAATACTGCATAACATTGATAAGCCAGCCAGCCGAGTACCGCACCTGCCGGTAAATCAATAATATAATGCTGTTTGGTGAACATGCAGGATAAGGCGATTAACAGCGGGAACATGAATACCCATGGTCCGAGTGTGGCATAAGCCAGCAGCGCGGTTAATGTGGCAACAGAGACGTGCATGCTCGGGAAACAGTTGGATGTATCGTCGAATTTCTGCACAAACAGCAGGAATTTTTCGGACGCTTTCTTCCCGGTATTCATTTCACGCCAGTGCGGCGGCGTGGCAACCGGATACACCACAAAGAAAAACATCTGCATCAGTAACAGGATAACATAGCTGAATACGATGATGATAAACTGACGTGAATCCTGAATAATCCAGTTCAGATAGAGAATCGCCGGATAATAAAGAAAGCTGTAAATCCAGGACCACCAGGGCCAGAAAGGAATTTTTTCATCCAGTGCAGAGTTAAATGTTTTAACCGGCCTGACCATATGACGCTGCGTAAAGAAATAAAACTGATACACACCTACGATAATAATACCACTGAGCACCAGGTGAATAACCCTGTCGATAAACATCATCTGAAAATTTCCTTTTAAAAAAAATCAATTAAACTGCTTTTCTGATTTTCAGCACACCGTGTTTTAGCATACCAGGGCATGAAATACTATCGTGTCATTTTATGTTGAATTGTAAAATCATAATAATATCAAGGTGCTACAGTCATTTATCACGATAAGGAAAATTCCTAATTTTCCGGGAAAGTAGTGTCACTCTATTGATTTGACGGATAATATTTTATAAACCCGTCAGGTTCCGGTGTAATTTATCCGGCAGGCTGTTTTAAAAGCGTAAAACCAGCAGGTAACTATTTATGTCAACAACACTCACACTACGGGCAGTAACACCGGATATTCCGCTTACCGCTATCATTTTTTTGCTTCCCGGGATTCAGAAACAGAGCTGAATGCTTATCCGGACAGTGAATATCATCCGCAGGTTACGGAAAAACCACTGTAATAGCGTTTCTCATAAATCTGATAAAAATTAGTCTGTTACCGGCAGATAAGCAGCCATAAACTGATTTCCCCTTATCTGTTTATTATCTGCCGGAGAAACATTATGACTCAGACTTCTGCCTTTCACCTTGCCGCAGAAAGTACCCAGCCACAACTGCATATGCTGACGTTGCAGGCACTGAATATGATCCCGCCTGCATCTTTCTCTGTACCAGCCACTTCACCGCAGGGAATTGCCACCACCATTCTCAGCATGGTGCTGAAACTGGTCTATAAAAAAATGACAGAGCCAAAAGAGGTGGATGTCATTGGTATTATTCAGGAAACACTGATGAAAAATACCTCTGAATGGTTGGAATCAGAATATCAGGCAGTCCGCAAAGATGCCGAAAGTCTGCAGGATGCTATCAATTCCTGGCAGAATTCACCGACAGAAGAGGCACGCCAGCTGATTGTGGTACGCAATGAGATTGCTGTCGCGGATATGCGCCGGTTATGTATTCTCAGTATCAATACCGCAAAAAGCAGAGGTATTGTCCGGCTGTGTGGCGTGTGTGCCCTGTCCTGCCTGCTCTATTTCTTTACACTGCGCGATACCCTGGTATTCGGTAAGAGCTGGGGATACGCCTCTGATATGCTGGAAAAATACAGCAAAGCCCTGACGGAACAGGCGGATATTATGTTTAAGGATGTGCTGACCGCAGAGATCAACAATTACACCGAAAATGATGATTTTTATGATCCGGAAAGCCAGGCCAAACGCTCTGTTATTTACTGGACATCCGGGTACACCAATATTCAGGATCATCTGACTTACGGCGCGCAGCAAAAATCCACCAGGGTTTGCCTTGAACGTACTGATATTGCCGCCAACCCGGTTAATGCTGAAAACCATACGGTTTATCTCGGCAATCTGTTCCTGACCGCCGGTAATTCTTCCGCGGACGGCAGTTATAATTATTTATCCGCCACGGAACCCCGCTGTTATGACAGAGGCGGAGACCCGGTTACTCTGCCGGTCAGAAGTGCCGGTCAGTATCATCTCCGCCTGTATTATGCCTATATGACCAACTCCCTCAGTTTTGATTATGAAACACAATTACGGATAGAACAGGCCGGAAAAATTATCACCGATTCCCATCTGACAGATTTAACCAAAACGGTGCTGACCCCTTATAAATCCGGCTCAAACTATGGCCCGGTGATTTACCGGGAAACACAACTGCACCTGGAGGAAGGCGATATTGTGCTGACATTCCATGAGGACCGTTCACTGTCCGGCGGCGGGTTGTTACAGCATGTTGAGTTTGTGAAAGTATAAAGAGATACAATCCCGTCACCGGAAACCGGTGACGGGATGTCCGGATCACGCCGGTTTTTGACTTTGTCATCGTCCGGGGTAATTTTACAGATCAGCGCCATATCCGGGCTGAGAATGCACCTGTCAATACGGTTGCGCAACACAATAACGCAGTCACTGCGGGTAATAACATCTGACTATCCTGCTGTGCCGCTGCCACCGGCAATAAAATAAAGACACTCAGATTATTCATACTTTCTGACAATGCCAGCACCTCTCCTTTTCGTGTTCCGGCATGCTCAGCAATGATGGCTGTACTGACGGGAGCGGCAATCCCCAGGGCGCATCCCTGCAATAGCATCCACAACATCATCCCCGGAAGCCCGCCTGTTCCGCTGATAAAACCGGCAATCATCACACTCATCACTATCAGGCTGATGAGCAGCAACCGGGTATCTGTACCGCTTAAACGCCGGAACAGCGGCAACAAGATATTCCCGGTCAATAATCCGCCGCCAAATATTGCACTGATAAGCCCTATCGTTCCGGTATTCAGCCCGAACCTGTAACGCAGCAATTCCCCGCTAAGAACAAACATAACCACTGCGCTACCGTTCCACAGACCTTTTGCTGCGATCAACCCCGATAATGCCGGTGAATAGCATTTTCCGGTTAACGGGGTTGCCGGTTGAGCGGAAACGCTGCTGATACCGTGAAACACAAAGCAGCAGATAATCCACATGATCAGGCTTCCGGCAGCGGTCAGCAGAAAAGGCGCATACCAGCCGCAGCGAACCGTAAGCCATCCGGCAATCACCGGGCCGGAAATTATACCGGCGGTCATGCCTGTCATCACCAATCCCATCGCGGAAGCCTGTCTGTTATGCGGAAATTGTTCCGCGATCAGCGCAAATACTGACGGGATCAGCACGGCAGACGCCAGTCCGCCCAAAATACGCAAGCCCACAGCAACACTGAAACTCGGTGCCAGTGCCAGTGCGATACCATCCGCCACAAACAGTAATAATGCGGCACGCAACATCCGGTAACGGCCGATACGGTCTGACAGCCGTCCCAGCACCGGCGCGGCGAGTGCATACGATAAGGTATACACCGCAATCAGCCATGAGGCTTGCGCGGGTGTTACATCAAATGCAGCCGCCAGCGGCGTGAGCATCGGTGAAACCATAAATTCAGTAATACCGGCAAAAAATACCGTGAATGCCAGTACCGGCAATGTATAAAGTGAAATCATAAAAATCCTGTATAACGAAATGAAAATAAACGGGTTATGGATTGAATTCACTCATCAGGGAAAGATAAAACAGGCAAAATAACAGGCAGATGGAGGATGTACCGCTGATAAAACGCAGTATGTTCAGAGGATAAATAAGAGGAATGTAAAACAGAGCGGAGAATACAGAAGGTAAAAAATACAAAACCGGCAGAGGATACCGGCGGTCATGATATCAGGAATACCGGCTGCCGGAAACCCGGCAGCATCAGTGGCAACAATAATCAGTTCTGTTTTTGCCGCCAGAAATCATACAGTGACGGCTCACCTTCCGGTTTTTGCTGCGTAAAAGAAAAACCGGGTTGTTCATGCGGATCAGCCCGTAAAGCCAGTGCGATCGATGCTGTTGATAAACCATAAGGTTCCGCATCCGCATTGGAATACGCATATACCGCACGGGTTACGCCAGCCATTCGCATCGCTGCCAGGCACATCGGGCATGGCTGTCCGCTGGCATACACCACGCAATCTTCCAGCCGGGTCTGCCGGAGGTTGTTACCGGCATGGCGCAGAGCCAGCAATTCCGCATGGGCGGTCGGATCATGCAACTCAAGCATCTGATTAACCCCCTCACCGACAATTTCCCCGTTTCTGACCACAACGGCACCAAACGGGCGTCCGCCTTTTTCGACATTCCGGCGGGCCAGTGCTATCGCCTGAGCCAGAAATTTACTATCTGTCATCAGTTATTCCTCATAGTTAACAGGCTGTTCAGATGTCTGATTATACCGCCCGGGATGTGACCGGCAGGCCAATCTCAATCAGATTTAAATCCGGGTCACGGAAATAGACCGATATTATCGGGCCGGTTGCACCGGTGCGTTCCACCGGCCCCTCTTCCACAACAATTTTTTCTTTTGCCAGATGCGCCAGCGTCTGTTCAACCGGGGTTCCGGTGAGAAAGCAGAGATCTGCTGAACCCGGCACTGGTTTATCCGCATTCGGCAGAAATTCATTTCCTGCCTGATGCAAATTAATTTTCTGGTGGCCAAACACTAAAGCCTTGCGATCCCCGCGAAATGTAATGACCGAAAATCCCAGTACGCGGCGGTAAAAATCACAGGTTTTTTCAATATCAGCCACCGTCAGAACCAGATGGTCAAGGTGCGAAATTGTAATCATCAATCAACTCCCTGTATCGCTGTTATGCGTACATTACGTGGTATCACATTGACTGAAAATACACAATTCGGGGGATTTTCTTTTTTTAATACATCCGTAATGATGCACTACAGACAGGAAACTATTTCCGGTTGCCGGGCGTGTGTCAGGCGATAAATCAGATATGCGGCACACAATGCCATCAGCACATTGAATCCGAGGCTGACACTGTAAACCGCAGCAGGAGCAGATAACAGTACGGTATCTTCGCTGTGCCGGAGTGAAAACTGTAAAATCACAGATACTGCGGTTGCACCGGTTGCCGCACCAATCTGTTGTAACGTGGCCGTCAGTCCGGATGCCATCCCGGCCTGTGCCGGTGTAACCCGGGACAGTACAATATTCAGCATCGGGGTCATAATCATGCCCTGTGTGAACCCGACCAAAAACAGGAGCAGGCTGAGTACCACATTTGTGGTGCTTTGCGGCAGAAAATTCAGCCCGGCGATTAATACCAGATAACTGACGGCATACCCTGATGCACCGTAATAAATCACCGACTCGCCCAGTCTGATAGTCATTCGTGGTGTGATAAAGGAAGCAATAACAAAACCAATACTGGACGGCACAAAAATCAGCCCTGCTTCCAGCGGTGTGGCCCCCATACCGTTTTGCAGTAACAGGGAAAGTATCAGCGGAAATGCGGATGAAGTGGCATAGACACACAGTACAGCGCCGGTGCCGGTAACAAATGGCCGGTTACTCAGTACCGCAATATCAAACAGCGGCGTTTGCCCGGTGCGTGATAAGTGCTGCTGATAACGGACAAAACAGAACAACAGAACCATACCCGTAAGCAGCAATCCGGTACTGAAGAGTGTCAGGCCCCAAACCGGTAACATCAGAAACGGTAACAGAAATGCGGTGATACCTGAGGCGGATAACAGCACGCCCGGCCAGTCAGTGGTGAGTCCGTCCGCAGCGCGCCCCTCTTGTAAATGACGGGACAATACCAGCGCCAGAATACCAACAGGGAGATTAACCAGAAAAATCAGCCGCCAGCCCATATCAAACAGATTCAGGGTAATAAGCCAGCCACCCAGTGCCTGACCGGCAATCGCGGCCAGCCCCAATGTCATACCAAGCCAGCCGAAGGCTTTTCCGGCCTGCGTTTCATCAAAATTCAGGCGAATCCCGGCATACACCTGCGGGAACAGCAATGCGGCAGCCAGTCCCTGGATAAAACGGGCAATCACCAGTAATAAGGCTGTCGGTGCAACTGCACACAACAGTGATGCGAGTGTAAAAAAGGCCATTCCGGCCTGATATAACCGGCGGCGTCCGTAAATATCGCCCAGCCGTCCGCCGGTGATCAGCAGAAGGCCGAATGCCAGTTCATACCCGGCAATAATCAGTGTCAGTTCAGTGAAATTGGCCTGTAAGCCGCGTTCGATACTGACTATCGCCACATTGACGACAAACAGATCAAAAATAGTGACAAACCCGGCGAGGACTAATACAAACAGTGCGATACGTTGTTGCTGATTCATGTTTTTCTCATTTTGCCATTTTTAAAAGCAGGAATGAGACTATAATCAGGTCGTTATCCTGTTACAATTTAACCGTTTATACTATTACTAATAGTGACAGGAACTCAGGGCAACATAGCAAAAGGCATCTGATAATGAGTGAAAACCCGCGCACACGGCCGGAGCTGGCTGATTTTTTACGAACAAAACGCGAAAGCCTGACCCCGGAATGTGTGGGGCTACCGCATACTTCGCGCCGCCGTACTCCGGGTCTGCGCCGTGAGGAAGTCGCCGCACTCGCCGGTGTGGGTCTGACCTGGTACACCTGGCTGGAACAGGGACGTGAAATCGGGGTATCCACCCGCTTTCTGGACAATCTTGCGCGGACACTGCGTCTGAATGAGGCAGAACGCCAGCACCTGTATCTGCTGGCCCATCAGCGGGCTCCGGAAGCGTCCGGTGATACTGAACATCATGTGCCGCCGGTCATCACCCGGATGCTGGATGATTTTCCGGATAATTATCTCTGCTATGTGCTGAATCTGCATTGGGATGTGCTGGCGTATAATGAAAAAGCAGATCGTTACCTGCACTTCTCTGAAGCACAGCCCGGGATGTGTAACTTTCTCTATTTGCTGTTTACCGATCCCCGCTATCAGACCCGGTTTACAGACTGGGAAACCGATGCTCAGCGTCTGCTTGCCAGTTTCCGCCGGGATTATGCCAGAACAAAACATGACCCCAATATTCAGCGGATGATAACGACGTTATGTCAGGAATCTGCGGCTTTTGACACCTTGTGGAATAAACACGAAATATATCAGCCCTGTAACGGTATCCGTGAAATTGAATTTAACGGCAGACGGGAAACCTACGAGTATGCGTCCCTGACATTTGATATCGATAAATCCAACCGGTTACTGGTGTATACGCCGGTTACCGGTGAGGATTAAATCACCGATGACACCGCCAGCAGTAATGCCATAAGGATCATCAGGATACCGCCGCACAGATTAAACCAGCGCAGACTGTTCCCCCGGAAAAATGATGCGGATTTAACAGCATGTGCGGCATAAACCCAGATAATATCGATAACAATGCCCAGGGCTATCGGGATCAGCGACATCAGCAGCAACACGGTGGTTGCGGACATCTCCGGCGGAATTTCACCGGTAAATCCGGGGACAATCGTACCGAACATAATCACGGATTTCGGGTTCGCAGCACCGACAATAATACCGGCAAAAAACGACTGACGGCCTTTATTCGCCGGCACATCTATCGCCATACTGATACGGGATGCCCGGACATACTGCCAGCCAATCAGTAACAGGACAAATGCCCCGACCAGGCGAATAAGCATCGGGATCTGCGGAGAAGACATCAGTACTGCGCCAATTCCGAAAGAAAGTAATACCGCAATGCTGTACATGCCGATAGCATTTCCCGCCACGCCTTTCAGGGCATTTTTCTTCCCGGCAGATAACGCCTGGCCGACCAGAAACAGAATACTCGGCCCCGGAATGGCAATCAGCACGGAGCTGGTGATCACCAGCCCCAAAATACCCTGCAAATTGCAGGTCATTGCTCCTGACCGGCAAAATAGTCTGTGGCCCGCAGCAACTGATCCCGGATCCCCGGTTCAGACATCGCATGCCCTGCACCTTCAATCAGATGCAGCACAGATCCCGGCCAGGCTTTATGCAGATGCCACGCAAAGGTTGCCGGACACGGCATATCATAACGTCCGTGGACAATAATTCCCGGAATACCATGCAGCCGGTGAATATCACGCAGCAACTGTCCTTCCTTCAGCCAGCACTGGTGATAAAAATAGTGATTTTCCAGCCGGGCAAAGGCGATGGCGAAATGGTCATCGGTAAATTCGCCTACGTGCTCCGCATTCGGTAGCAGTGTGGTGGTTTTCCCTTCCCACAGAGTCCAGGCTTTGGCCGCCGCCAGCTGAACCTGAACATCATCACCGGTCAGCAATTTATGGTAGGCAGCAATCATATTGTGGCGTTCCTGCACCGGAACCGGTGCCAGAAAGGCTTCCCACTCTTCCGGGAACATCTGTGAAACGCCAAATTGGTAATACCAGTTCAGTTCTGCCTGTGTCACGGTATACACACCGCGCAGAATGATTTCACTGACCTGCTGCGGATGCGTTTCACTGTATGCCAGCGCAAGGCTCGAGCCCCAGGAACCACCGAATACCAGCCATTTGCTGACACCGGTATGCTTTCTCAGACGCTCAATGTCATCCACCAGATCCCACGTGGTGTTATGGGCAATTTCAGCATGGGGTGTTGAACGCCCGCAACCGCGCTGGTCAAACAGCAGCACATCATAACGGGCCGGATCAAAATAGCGCCGGTATTCAGGGCTGATGCCGCCGCCGGGCCCGCCGTGCAGGAAAACCGCCGGTTTCGCCCCCGGTGTACCGGTGCGTTCGTAATAGATCCGGTGACCATGACCAACATCGAGAAAACCGGTCTCATAAGGCTCAATGGCCGGATACAAAGTACGGAATGTTGTGTCAGAAGAGGTTGTCATAGCAAAATCACCGGTTATCAGTAAACAGAATCCACCACTCTAATCAATAATCCGCATAAAAGACAAGCAGTCCGTGGATTTATATCACGGACTGCCATACTGTTTTAACCAGCTAATTCATTCAGATAGTCGTGCATTGCTTTGCATCTGAAACAGACTTCTGCGGTTTTGCCCTGTGTAAGGTTATCCGCAGCACCACTAATCCGGCGGCCGCTACCGCCGCCCCGGCATAACTGACACCGGCATAATCACCACCATTTGCCAGCACCGATGCCCCCAGCGCGGCACCCACTGCATTACCGAGATTAAAGGCACCGATATTAACTGATGAGGCCAGTGCCTGTGCTTCAGAGGCTACCTGCATGACTTTGACCTGAAGCGGCGGAACGATACCAAAACTGGCCGCACCCCAGATAACCAGCATGATCCCGGCAGTGACAGTGTCACGGGCCATAAGCGGAAACAGAACCATCGTCAGCGCCAGCAATGCAAATAATCCGTACAATGTGCGGGAAACAGAACGGTTTGCCCATACTCCGCCCAGATAATTCCCCAGTGTGAAACCCAGCCCGACCAGAACCAGCATAATGCTGATCTGAGTTTCCGGAACGGCAGAGATAAAGGTCAGCGCGGGAGCAATATAGGTATAAAACGTAAACATGGCGCTGGCACCCAGCACAGTACACAGCATTGCCAGTAATACCGCCGGACGGGTCAGCACCTGTAATTCACGGCGCAGATTAAGTGCCTGTCCCTGCATATTACGCGGCAGTGATCGCAGCAGCGCCGCCATTGTCAGCAGGCCGAGAAGACTGACCACAAAGAAGGATTCACGCCAGCCCAGCATCTGGGACAGTTTGGTGATCGCCGGAACGCCGCCGATATTAGCAATAGTCAGCCCCATAAACATGCCCGCAATCGCCCCGGCTTCTTTGCCTTTGGCTACCACCCGCGTCGCCACCATAGCACCGATGCCGAAAAACGCGCCGTGATTCAGGCTGGTGATAAAACGGGCGACCAGCAGCGTATTATAATCCGGTGCCAGCGCCGACAGCACATTACCTGCCGTAAAGATACTCATCAGGAAAATCAGTGCCGCTTTAGGCGAACGCCGGATCAGCAGTAACGTCATTACCGGTGCACCCAGCATCACACCCAGTGCATACACCACAACCAGCATCCCGGCGGCGGGAATGGAAACAGCCAGTGACCCGGCGATTTCCGGCAGCATACCCATCGGGGAAAATTCCGTTGCCCCGATAGCAAACGCGCCGACAGACAGGGATAACAGAGCAGTATTTGTTCGCATAATGTCCTCAGAATAAAAAAACAACGTCACAGTGTTGTCAGGACGGGGATTCTGCCACATTGATTTTTGCGGAAACAGCCGTTAATCTGCAAAAAACAATTGAATAAAACGCAACAATGAGAATCACTCTGGAAGAAATGCGGGCCTTTATCGCCGTGGTTGACAGCGGCTCCGTCACAGCCGCCGCCGCACAGAACGGGTTGACGGTTTCCGCCATCAGCCGCGCTCTGCTGCGTCTTGAAGAAAAGATGAACAGTACCCTGCTGTACCGCACCACGCGGCGGCTCAAACTGAGTGAAGAAGGTGCATTGTTTCTGCAGAAAGCCCGTGATGTGGTGCAACTGGCACAGGAAGCAGAAGATGTGCTGATGAACCACAAAGAGATCCCCTCCGGCACATTGCGTATTGATGCCTCGACACCTGTTCAGCTCCATGTGATAGCACCGCTGGTGACACAATTCCATGAACGTTACCCGCAAATCCGCCTTGAGCTGACCAACTATGAAGGCATTACTAATTTACTGGAAAAACAGACTGATATTGCATTCCGCTTTGGTCCGCTTGCGGATTCTTCCCTGCATGCCACGCTGATGGGCTACACCCGTCAGCGGATTCTGGCCAGTCCGCGTTATCTTCAGCAACATGGCGAACCGAAAACGCCGGAAGATTTGGCACAGCATACTCTGCTGGGATTTATCGCGCCGGAAAGCCTGAATACCTGGCCGCTGTATGACGGTAATAAAAAGGGACTGAAAATTACCCCGTCACTGGCCGCGAGCAGCGGGGAAATTATCTGCAACCTGGCACGTTCCGGCGCGGGAATTGCCTGTATCTCTGATTTTGTGACACACGAAATGCGCGAAAACGGGGAATTTCGTCAGGTTCTGACGTCATACACTTATGAAAACAAACTGCCGATTAATGCCGTGTATTACCGCAGTCAGGCACTTTCTCCCCGGCTGCGCTGTTTTATCGATTTTGTTCTGCAACACAGCCAGTGTTTTAAGCGTACCGGTTAATCTGAACACTACCTTAAGCCGCTGACAGCGCATCACAGTATCTTCTCGACAATATTTTTCAGCACATTTAGTCTTAAAATAAATCTGCCCTGTAAAAATAAGAGATAAACAACAATGCAAACAGCACTGAATGCGCTGACAGCGGGCTTTTCGCCGGATGAGCCCGGTGTTATCGTCATGGTGCATACCGATAACGGCGCAACATGGTACAGTTGCCGGGGCATGGCGGATGTGGCAACCCGCTCACCGGTAACACCGGACACTATTTTTAATTTAGCGTCTGTTTCCAAGCAATTCACCGCATTTTCGCTGCTGTTACTGGTGCAGGAAGGTAAAATTTCGCTCAGTGATTCTGTTTTGTCCGTCTTGCCGGAGCTGGGCGAATATGCCCGTCCGGTGACATTACGCCATCTGCTGCACCACACCGGCGGACTGAAGGACTATATGGATCTGGCTTTTGCCCGAAAAACCGGTTTTTATGACCCGCTGACACCACAGGAAACCCTGGCGGATCTGATCAGTCAGACAGAAGCGAATTTTCCGCCCGGTACCCGCCATGATTACAGTAATACCGGCTATTTTCTGCTGTCACAGGTTATTGAACGAGTCAGCGGACAGTCATTGGCTGATTTTGCCCGCGAACGGATTTTCGCGCCGCTGGAAATGAATAATACCTTTATTGTTGAGCAATATCCGGCACCGCAGACCACTGCCACCGGTTACGGCAAAGCTGCCGGTCAGTGGCGTATTTCCGAAAGCCCGTGGACACACACCGGTGACGGCGCGGTGCACTCCAGTGCCGCTGACCTGATGAAATGGGGCGAAAACTATCGCACCGCCTGTGCCGGTGGTACTTCGCTGATACAACAGATGGCAGAAACCCTTTCCCCGCTGACAGAAAGCGGCACGCCCGTTACGGATTATGAGCCTTATGCCGCGGGGTTACATACCCTTCATCATTTCGGTGAACTGAGTCTGGAACATGCCGGAGGCTGGATGGGTACCAGCACTTACTTTATTCGCCTGACAGAATCAGACACCACTATCGTCGCGTTATCCAACCGCGAAGAATGTGATACTGAAGCCCTGGCCCGTGCCGCCGCTGCCGCCTTTCTCCGCCCTGCATTCCCTGCCGCGATCACGGACCACTGGGATGAGGAAGAATAACAACATGATAGCGCGTTATCTCCGCCGGACACTTGCCGGGCTCGTTCTGCTGTTGCTGGCTGCCGGACTGGTGCTGTTTTTTACCAGCCATCTTGATGATTTTGATTTCGACAATGCAGTAGCAAAAGAACTGACCTTCACCTCACAGGGAAATACCCTTTCCGGTACCCTGCTGCTGCCCGGCAGCGGACACCCGGCGGCGGTTGCCGTGATTATTCATGGTGACGGCCCGCAGGACAGATATTCGGACAACGGATATAACCCGCTGTTTAATACTCTGCTGGATGCTGGTATTGCAGTATTTTCCTGGGATAAAGCCGGCACCGGCAGCAGTCAGGGAAACTGGCTGCATCAGTCAATGGATGATCGCGCAGCGGAAGCCATGGCCGCACTGACACTGATACAGTCCCGCTATCAGAACACCTCTGTACAGGTTGGTTTTCTCGGTTTTTCCCAGGCCGGATGGGTGATCCCGGTGGCGGCAGCACAATCACAGCCTGATTTTTCCGTGATTATCGGCGGTGCCGTGAACTGGCGGGGTCAGGGACAATTTTATCAGGGGCTGCGCTACGCACAGCAGGGTAAATCTCAGGCGGAGATCACTCAACTGCTGACCGCAGAACAGGCCGGGAATGACCGGATATTTGGTGCGGATGGTTCAAAAGACCCGGCACAACGGGGTGATATGACACCTGACCGTTTTGAGTTTGTGGTAAAAAATTACCTTAGTGATGCCACCCCGGCGATCCTACAGATGAACGGTCGTGTGCTGGCGGTATGGGGCGCGGAGGATCTGAATGTCGATGCCCGGCAGAATGCCTGCCGTTATCATTCACTTTTGAAAGATAATCCAAAGGCAAATGTTATTGTCTTGCCGCAGGCCGGGCACGGTTTATTACAGGCACCCGCCTTTAATTATCAGCTCAGCAGCGACTGGCCGGTACTGCGCCAGTGGCAGTTTCTGTACGCCGGAAGGGAAGCCTATTATCCGGGAGCATTGTCTCTTATTACTGACTGGATCAAAAACAAAACCCCGGATTTGACAGCGTATTATCCGGTTTGTCAGCCCTGAATCATCTGCTGATAACAGGCATAGCCGCGCTTCGCTGCTTCGTGATATTGCCGGTTCAGCGGTGCGGTCATGCTTTGTGAAACAGCAGTCATTTCCGGCCCCGCAAGTTGCGGTGAACCGGTACGGAACGGCGGGCGCGGGTCGTATTCAATCGCCAGTTCAACCAGCGCAGCCAGCTTTTCACCCCGCAGAGCTTTCAGCACCAGTAATGAGGCATCAAACGAACCGGTGGCCGGACCCGAGGTGTAGATAGTATCGTCGATCACCACATCACTGCCACCGACGGCAACAGCCCCGACATCAGGCAGCATCGGCACCACATTGCTGTTACTGGTTGCCCTTCTGCCTTTCAGTAATCCGGCGGTGCCCAGCATCAGCGAACCGTAGCAGGTGCCAATCACATATTTTGCTTTTTGCCCTGCCTGCGCGAAAAAGCGGATCACCTCAGGGTCTTCAATCACTTCCGGCGGCACCATGCCGGTCACCAGCACATCCAGATCATCCGGACACTCATCAAAGGTCATTGTCGGCATCGTCGGCCAGCCGATATAGCCTTCCACCAGCTCCCGGCGTTTCCAGATAAAATAGATTTCCGCCCCGGCAATCGTAAAAACGGACTGCGCGCCGTTGATATCCATCGGCATATAGCCCGGACAGACAAAAATCCCGACTTTCAGCAATGCGGGCTGTGATGCGCGTCCGGCAGCGATCAGCGCCTGAATGGAAGGCGTGCTCAGCCCGTAAATCGTTTCAACTGCATAATCATGATCAGACATCAAAATACTCCGTGACAACATTTATTTACTAACCGGTAAAATAATGTATGAGGTACAATGATGTAAATTGTTTTTATACTGATCGGTAATCAAATGGCACAAAAAGGCAGACCCCGGAATTATGACAGTGCCGCCGCACTGGATAAAATCATGGCTCAGTTCTGGCGCAAAGGGTATACCGCAACGTCTCTCGATGAACTGGCCGCAGAAACGGACATGAGAAAACCCAGCCTGTACGCCGCTTTCGGTAATAAAGAACGGCTTTATCAGCTGGCAATGGATAGGTTCGGTGAAATAGCTCAGGCGCATTATTCCGCAGCACTGGCACCAAAGACGCCCGGTGAGCCGCTGGCCGCCCGCCTGACCCGCTGGTTACAGGCAACAGTCACCCTTTATACCGGAGAGCACGGCCCTGCAGGATGTATGGTGTTATCGACAGCCGCTGCGGAAGTGTACGACCCTGCTATCCGTAAACGTCTTCAGGAAGTCATTGCGGCACAGGAGATAATGGTGCTGGATTGTCTGAATGAAGAGAAAACCGCGCTGCGCGATCCCGATTCCGCCCCGCTGCTGGCGAAAACACTGACCGCGTTTCTGCACAGTATTTCCCTGCGCGCCCGGGCCGGTGAAAGTGCGGAGCAACTGGCAGCGATGGTTCGTGCCGGTCAGATGGTATTGCAGTCTGCACTGACATCACCGGCGGAATGATATCCGCCGGCGGGTATTTCTCAGCGCAGTGAAACCTGACCCCGGATACAGTCTGTCACAGCACCGCCGACCCAAATCCCGTCTGCATCCTGCCGGACACTCAGCCAGCCGTCACGCTTCACACTTTCTCCCTGCCGCGCCAGATAGTGCGGCGGTAATGTGCCGTTGCTGATAAGCCATTGTGCCAGCGCTGCATTCAGGCTGCCGGTTACCGGGTCTTCCGCCCCTCTGCGGTTAATAAATGCCCTTACCGCAAGTGCGGCATCACTGCCTGCGGGATACCGGGCACACACGCCGATTTTATACAATGCCTTATTCCCTGACTGGCTGATCAGGCCATAATCCGGTGTAATTGCCAGCAGGCGGGCAACGGAATCCACTTCAACTCCTGTCCATGCCGGGCCGTTATCAATAAATTTTGCCTGTAAAACAGCACTGCGGGGGATGCCGTATGCCGATGCAACCGTATTACACTCGTCTTCTGTCAGATCCCGTCCGTTAATCATCGGCGGTGCGGCAAAAGCAGTTCCCTGTTCAGACTGACGCAGCGTGATAAGCCCGGCGGCGCATTCCTGAATGATATCCCGCGTTTCACTGAAACCGGTATGCTGCTTCCAGACATGGCAGCTACCCAGCGTCGGGTGTCCGGCAAACGGCAGCTCACCGTCCGGGGTGAAAATCCGGACACGGTAATCAGCCTGCGGATCCTGCGGTTTGAGCAGGAATGTGGTTTCGCTGAGATTTGTCCAGCGGGCAAAGCGATGCATCTCTTCATCCGTCATATCATCCGCATCAATCACCACCGCCAGCGCATTGCCGAGCAGCGGTACATCAGAAAAAACATCAACCTGGTAAAACTGATAAGTGCGGGTATTCAACGTTATTATCCTTTTTATGTGGTAACAGAGCAGAGCTGATGATTTTTATCACAGAAAACGATTATGATGAAATCATTAACCATCATTGTGACCAATCGCTCATGCAGAAAACGGATTCTTTTTCCGGGATTACCGCCATTGCCGCCGCCTGTTGCCGGACTTTCAGCCGCACTGAGATAAAAGCTGCCGCCGCAAAGGCAATTCCCGCCCAGATAATGGTTTCAACACCAAAACTGCGGATCATTCGTCCGCCTGCCATTGCCCCCAGGGTGATCCCGAGATTGGAAAAACCGATATACAGGCTGTTGGCAAACTCCGGTGTATTTCCGGCCTCACGCAGCAGCCAGGTCTGACTGACAATCAGCCCGGACGTATGCAGTATTCCCCAGAGCACCACCACCGGCACCATCAGCCACGACGAAGCACCACAAAGCCAGACTGCCAGATAAATCAGGATAAACAGCAGCGGATACAGTGACGTGGTTTTAATGACATTGCGCTGCAAGTACCGGCTGAAAATAAAGTTGCCGAAATAACCACTGATGCCGAATACCACCAACAGCGCACTGGTCATATTGTTGGAAAAACCGGTGATAGTGACGAGATAATCGGCAATATAGCTGAATCCTGCAAACATTGCGAAAAAAATCAGTGTCACTGCCGCAATACTCAGCCACACATCACCGCGTTGCAGAATCGCCAGCTGTTCACGCACTCTCAGTACCTGTGTCACCGGTAATGACGGCACAAACAGCGCGATCCCCGTAAAAGCAACCACACTGGTCAGCGCACCGAACCAGAATGCGGCACTGAGTGTAAAAATTTCCGCAATAAAGGCACTGAGAGGCATTCCCGGTACCATCCCGACAGCCACTCCGGAAAAAACAATGGCAATCGCATGGGCGGATCGTGCAGGCGGTACCACATTGGCTGCCACCACCAGGGCAATGGCAAAAAATACAGCGTGCGTCAGTGCAGGTAAAATACGGAAAAATAGAATCACATCATACTGATGCGTGATGGCAGGCCCGGTAATGGCGACCACCACAGCATAGATACTGACCAGAAACCCGACCTGAGGTGCCGTGATCTGCAACTGTTCCGTCAGTTGCGGCAGCAAACCTATTACCGCCACTTCAGTGGTAATGACACCAAACACCGCCAGTGACAGAGAAAGTAAAATCAGCATAACGTTATTTTGCATAGAGATACCCGCAGGAGACACGATATTTGTCCCTGATATAAATAATGTGAATTAAAAGTGCGGATATATCCGGTGCTTATCCTGCCAAATCTGCGGTCCGCACGGAAGATCAGTCACGGAAACTGTCAGTAGCAAAAAAGTTGACACTGACCGGAACACACAGTGTCATAATGGCTGCAAAGCACACATTCACCCCGGTGATAAAGGAACTGCGATGAGCGCAAAAATGATCGATAAACTGGCGTTAATTACCCTGAAAGACGGCAAAGTGGCGATGGTACGCTCCCATAACAAAACCCTGTTCTACGCGCCGGGCGGCAAACGTGAAGCCGGTGAAACTGACGAACAGGCACTGTGCCGCGAAATTGATGAGGAACTGACGGTAACCCTGGAACCGGACACCATTACGTTTTACGGGGAATTCACCGGCCAGGCGGACGGCAAACAGGATGGCACACAGGTGCGTATCCGCTGTTATCAGGCGGAATTTACCGGCGTACTGCAACCGGCAGCGGAAATTGCTGAACTGGACTGGCTGGACAGCCGTGATCTGCCCCGCTGTTCTCTGGTCGCGGCACTGATTGTGAAAGACCTGGCGGCACGGAAACTGATCGGCTGATATCGTACGGCTGCGCAATTTTGTACAAGACAGAATGTAACGCAGTGTGATAATAACCGGTTACCGTAAAGACAGAGCAGGACACACCATGCAGAGTGACGAACACGCCCGCGAACAGGCGGACTATTTTCATCTGGACGATTTTTATGGTCTCGGGATGATCTCTGCGCGTTATTATCAGCAAAAATTCAGCCGCCATACGCACGAAGGCTTTTGTATTGGTGTGATTGACGAAGGTGTTCAGCAGTTTTTCCGTACCGGCAGTAATCATTATGCCCCGACCGGCGATATCATCCTGGTGAATTCCGATGAAATCCACACCGGTTCCTCGGCTCTGGAAACCGGCTGGGCCTACCGCGCGATTTATCCGACACCAGAGATGCTGAACACGCTGATGCAGGATCTCAAATCTGCCGATCAGGGCTTTGTCCCCTGGTTTTCTCACGCAGTGGTGCATGATCCCGGCCTTGCCGCGCAGTTACGCCTGTTGTTTGATGTATTGCTGAAGCCGGATAACCGGCTGCTGAAAGGTTCCCTGTTGCTCTCAACGCTGGCCTGGCTTATCACCCGCCACAATAAAAAAGGCTTTCGCCCGGCGGAGATCACCCCGGCCGGTCAGCGCCTGCAGCATATTGCTGAGATGATGAACAGCCATCCGGAAACCGATTACTCCCTGGATGAACTGGCTGCAATGGCGAATCTCAGCCCGTGGTATTTTCTGCGCCAGTTCCGTCTGCGTTACGGCATGCCGCCCCACGCCTGGCTGATTCAGGCGCGTCTGCGCAAAGCGCGTCAGCTGTTGCAAAACGGCGGACGCCCGGCGGATGTCTCTTTACAGTGCGGATTTACCGACCAAAGCCACTTTACCCGCCATTTTAAACGGGCAATGGGGGTCTCACCGGGCAAATTTATGCAGCGCCGCTGATCCCGCTGAACAATTTTGTACAATCTTCCTGTTATCGTGTCATGGCAGAGTATCCGGACTGTTTTACGCTGTACGGATGATAACAATGACAACCACCACAGATTTACCCGCCTCTCCGCTGAAAGATTTCCTCACCGGCGCACTGCATATGACCCCGCTCAACCTGGCCGTGGTGCCGTGGGCGATCCTTGCCGGATCGATGGCGGTGGATAGCGGCCTGACCTTTGCACAAAGTGTCGCGATGTCCGCCATGGTCTTTGCCGGTGCCGCCCAGCTGGTGACACTCGGCCTGCTTAACAGCGGCGCCGGGGTGATCACCATTATCGTCTCAGTCTTTTTTATCACCTCACAACATCTGCTGTACGGGCTGACGCTGCGCCCGCATGTGCGCCTTTTTTCCCCGCTGCAACGGGCTGGTATCGGCTTTCTGCTGACGGATGAACTGTTTGCTGTCAGTGTCGCCGGGCGGCAGCGCCTGAGTTTTGCGTATCTGTTCGGTGCCGGACTGAGTTTTTATCTGGTCTGGGTGCTGGTCAGTATTCTCGGCATTGTGCTGGCACACAGCATCAGCGACCTGAGCCAGCTCCGGCTCGACTTTTCGGTGGTGGCGACATTGCTGGCGATTGTTGTGCCGCTGATCAAATCAAAAAGTGCGCTCGCCGGGGCCCTGTTCTCCTTTATGGTCACGATTATACTGACCCGCGCCGGAATTCAGGGCAGCGCGGTGATTGCCGGGGTCAGCGCTATGCTGCTGGCGGTTCTTCTGGGACGTAAATGGGGGGATGTAAAATGAGCTGGGGATTGATACTCGCACTGACACTGATGCTGTTTTCACTGCGCTTTATTTTTCTGATCCCGGGATTACCGCTGCGGCTGCCGGTCTTTATTCAGCAGGCACTGACCTATTCCGCCCCCTGTCTGCTGGTGGCTATTTGCGCGCCGATTGTATTATTAGAGGAACAGCAGTTCCGTGATATCAGTGATAATCCGTATTTATGGGGTACGCTGTTCTGTATTATCGCTGCACGGCTGATTAAAAATACCCTGCTGACTGTGGTCCTGACGCTGGTATTTTTTTACACCCTGATTTATCTGTTCTGATTATTTAACTGTCCGCACCGGAAACCCGGTGCGGAACTCAGTAAACATTACGGTTTTTCGTGAATTTCCTTTGCCAGTACCGGCAAAATATCAATTGAACGTGGTCCGGGCACCAGTTCAGACAGATTGACTTTAATATAATTTCTGTTTTTCACCGCTTTTACGCCCTGCATTTCCGGCATGGCTTCAATAAACGCGACTTTCTGATCATAATCATCATCATTACGGAAACCTTTATAAACAGGAATAATGATCACTTCCGGATCAGACATAATCACATCTTCCCAGTTGCCGACTGCCCAGGTTTTTCCGGTATTTTTACCGGCAAAAATATTCTTAACGGAAATCAGTTTCAGCATCTCTGAGGTATAACCATCAAAGAAGGTATAGGGTTTGCCGTCCTGAGAATCAAAAATAAAGGCGGTTTTTTCCGGATACGCCTGAATCTGGCTGATAACGGTATTTAGTTTTTCTTTTTCTGCCGCCACGTATTTTTCAGCCGTCTCTTGCACACCGAAGATCTCACCAAATTTCAGCATATCGTTAAAATAGGTATTCACATCTGCTTTCGGTGATGTCATGGATTCCGGCACATAAACGGCAACCCCTTCCGGCACAATTTTATTGGCTTCCAGTGCCAGTTTCGAGAATGAGTTTGCCCAGCCGGTGGCGAAATCGGGTTTGACGGACATAAAGACTTCATAAGACGGCCATTTTTCTGCCAGTACAGGAATTTTGTCATACGCCGCTTTAACCGGCGGATAAATCGGCTCTTCCAGAAAAGCGGTACCGACCATACGGTCCCCCAAATCCAGCGCCAGCAGCATTTCGGTGGTAATCTGACTGAGAGAAACAATACGCTGCGGGGATGTTTCCGGTTTAAAGTGATATTCGTTGCCATCCAGCTTTGCGCTGAATTCAACCGGGACGTAAGCCTGTTCTGTTTTATTTTCCGCAGTGGCTGTCACGGAAAATAATGCGGAGATAACCAGAGTACTCAATAATAATTTTTTCATCATTCCCTCATCCGGATTATAAAAATATGGCGACACGGTCTTCGACCGGTAATACCGTAAATTCCACACCAAATACATCAAACAGACACTCCCGGGTTAATACTTCCGCCGGTGTGCCCTGTGCATAAATTTTCCCGTCATTCATCAGAATCAGATGCTGACAGTATTTTGCGGATAAATTAATATCGTGAATGGTCATAATCACCGTGGATTCTGATGCGGCCAGCGCTTTCATTACTTCCACTTTATAGCGGATATCCAGGTGGTTGGTCGGTTCATCCAGGATCATAATATCGGTTTCCTGGGAAAAACATTTCGCCAGCATCACCCGCTGTTTCTCACCACCGGACAGCGCGTGATACTCTTTATTTTTCATTTTTTGCAGACCAAACAATGCCATGTAGTTGTCTGCAATCACAAAATCCCGGTCGCTGTAATCCACGTAGTGTTTTTTATACGGCATTCGTCCCATCACCACGATTTCCTCAATGGTCAGTTTGCCTTCCACCTGGTCATTAAACTGTGTCAGTACCGAGATATTGCGGGCGAGTGATTTGACGGAGAACTGAGCCACATCCGTATTATCAAAAAAAACGGTGCCCCGTGTTTTGATATCCCGGTAAATATGCCGTAATAAGGTTGTTTTACCGGAGCCGTTAGGCCCGACAATACCGATCACTCTTTTGCCGGAAAATGATAAATTAATGTCTTTCAGTATTCCGTTATAATTCAGGTCAGTAATATCAACAGTACTCACGTTACCGGCTCCTGTTCGCTTTAATAATGATATAAACAAACAGCGGTGCACCTATCAGTGAGGTCAGAATACCTACCGGAATCTCCTCCGGTTTAAACCAGCTGCGGGAAATCGTATCAATAATCACCAGAAATGCACCGCCGACCAGGCAGGAATAGAGCGATAACTTAAAGTGTTTCACCGAAATGGTATTACGGACAATATGCGGAATAATAAGTCCTATAAACGCAATAACACCAACGTTGGCCACAATAATAGACACCACAAATGATGATAAAATAATCACCGCCAGCTTGATGGCTCCGACATTTACACCTAATTGTGCAGATGCATCCGCCCCTAACAATAACGTATCAAGTACATTGCTGAATAACAGACAAAAAATTAATACTGCAATTAATGCCACCAGCGGCAGCGGTATATAAGACCATTTAATACCGGAGAAACTGCCCAGCATCCAGAACATCGCGCTTTTAACCTGACTTTCATTCTTGGACAGATAAATAATGGCAGTAGTGATAGCAGAAAACAGACTGGAAATACCGATACCAATCAGCACCAGATTGGTCATATTACTCTTTTTGAAATTAAATAAGACAATAATGGCAGTGGAAATCAGTCCCCCGGCAAATGCTCCGATATAGACATTATACGGTGACATAAATGCAAATAATCCGAGTACAATGGCCGATACCGCCCCTGCGCTGGCTCCGGAGGAAACCCCGAGAATATACGGGTCGGCCAGTTCATTGCGGGTTATCGTCTGCATCAGGATCCCCACCAGTGACAGGGATGCACCGGTAATCGCCACCAGGATAATCCGGGGCAGACGGATATTATAAATGATGGTTTCATACGGCAGGAGGTCATCACCGTTGATGCCCCCGGTAATAATTTTGATTACCGTATCCAGCTTCTGATGAAACTCCATATTGACGCTGCCGTAAAAGAGTGAAAAAAACATGGCAGCAAGTAATACAGACAGACAGATAAAAAATTGTGAAAAATTCCGGCCATTCAGTTTCTTTTTACGCTGAACGGGTGTTTCTTTTACTGCTTCACTCATTACTGTTAACCTGTATTTCATCAGATCAGAGTCTGTTAACAGATTTACGGAAATATCACATTATGATAACGAAATACCGCCATAATTTGCCTGTCAGTCTCTGTTTCCACTATTTTTCTGATTATAGCGGAGAATACGTCGCGGTTATGTACTCCCCCAGAGTATATTCCGGGAAATAATCAGTAAATATCCATATTTAATGATCTGTATCTGATTAGCACAGAATAAAACGCCGGAATATTCTCCGGCATTTTATTAATCTGAATAACATTATTTTACCGCATCAATATTATTCTGCCGGAAAGTCGTGCAGCGAGTACCCGTCGCTGAAGTGGTTCTCTGGAATTTTAAAAAACCGGTTCTTTTCTCATCCCGTTCAGCATATTACAGTACAGGAAAGCAAAACAGCGCGGAGAGAGAATAAATGAGTCAGATAAATGCGTTCGGACAAATTGTCGGTGATATCGTTCCGGACTGGAGCGCCCGCCCTTACCCTGCCCGCATCAGTGCGGAAGGCCGTCACTGCCGGATCGACCCGCTGAGCCCGGCCCATGCGGATGACCTGTACCGGGCATTTTCACTCGCCCCTGACGGGCGTTACTGGACCTGGCTGCCGGATGAGCCGCCGGCTGATCTGAATGAATACCGCGCCCGCACCGAAAAAAATGTGCAATCGTCGGATCCGCTGTTTTTCACGATCTCGGATAAACACACCGGCAAAGCCGTTGGTCTGTTTTCCCTGATGCGGACCGATGAGAAAAACGGCGTCACCGAAGTCGGCCACGTCCATTTTTCCCCGCTGCTCAGCGGCACTGTAATGTCAACGGAAGCCCACTGGCTGCTGATGAAATATGTATTTGATACCCTCGGTTACCGCCGCTATGAATGGAAATGTGACAGCCTCAATGCACCGTCACGCAATGCGGCACTGCGTCTGGGTTTTCAGTATGAAGGCTGCTTCCGTCAGGCGCGGGTGGTCAAAGACCGCACCCGTGACACCGAATGGTTTTCCATTATTGACAGTGAATGGCCGGTAGTTAACCGCGCCCTGGAACAGTGGCTGTCAGCGGATAATTTCACCCCGGACGGCAAACAGATCCACTCCCTGGCATCTCTGCGTGATGCAGTATGAAAATGATTAATATCGGCCGTGTCGCTGAACTGACCGGCCTGACAACCGCCACTATCCGCTATTATGAAAGCAAAGGCCTGATCACGCCTGCAGGGCGTAAGGGCCTGACCCGCATTTATGATGAAGAGGTGCTGACCCGGCTGTCCCTGATCATTCTCGCCAGACAGGGACATTTTTCACTGGATGAAATCGCGGTAATGCTCAGCGAACTGCCGTCGAAAGGAATTGAACGGACGGCAATTCAGGCAAAAATCACAGAAATTGACCAAAAAATCCGCGAAATGCAAAATCTGAAACAGGGATTGCTGCATATTGAGCAATGTCCGGCAGAAAACCATCTGGCGTGCCCGAAGTTCCGCAAAATCCTGAGTGTCAGTCTGAAAAAAAACAGAAGCAAAGCGGTGAAAAACCCCGCTTGACTTAAAGTTAACTTGAAGTTGTATCATCCGGCATACTGATTTCCGTCTGATGTCATTATTCACTTTTTCTGTTGAATAATAAGGAATTATTATGCCGCGTTCTGTTTACTGGCTCTCCGCCGCCTTAGCTTTATTTACCACCGGAAATGCCCTGGTGCTTTCCGTTGCCGTCCTTATCGGATCACAACTGGCGGAGGATCCGGCACATGCCACGATCCCGCTGCTGGCACAATATATCGGCCTGATTTCCGCCTCGGTGCCGATGGCTCACTTTATGATGCGCTTCGGTCGCCGCGCCGGGTTTATTCTCGGTAATATCGGCGGGCTGACCGGTGCATTACTGGCAATCGCCGGTATTTATACACACAACATGCTGCTGTTCTCTGCGGGAACGTTCTTTACCGGTATTGCCATCGGTACCGCCCAGCAATACCGCTTTGCCGCACTGGAGGAAGCCCCTGCCGCTCTGCGGGCAAAGGCTATCGGCGTAGTGATGAGCGGCGGGATTATCGCCGTGCTGATAGGGCCGTCACTGGCGATGTCCACCCGGACACTGGTGGCGGCTTATCCGTTCCTCGGTACGTTCGGGGCGCTGACGGCTATCTATCTGATGGCTTTTATTCTGCTGACATTCTTACCGCTGAAAGCTCAGCTTCCTGCTCAAACCGGTAATACAACGGCAAACCGGCCTTACCGGCAGTTATATTCCCAGCCGCTGCTGATCCTGATCGCGGTGGTCAGTGGAGCCGGATATGCATTAGTGGTATATATGGCCGGCGCGTTCCCGCTGGCAATGAAAGCACAGGGATTTGAATTCCCGGCAATCGCCTTTGTATTTCAGTGTCATATCCTGGGAATGTTTGCCCCCTCTTTCTTTACCGGGCAGTTGATCAGCCGGGCCGGGGTAAAATGCTTTGTCTGGCTTGGGGTGATTTGCCTGTTAATCAGTAATGCAGTCAGCCTGACCGGCAACAGTTATGCCCATTTCCTGATTGCCATGACCTCGCTGGGACTGGCCTGGAATTTTATTCTGATCAGCACCACGCATCTGTTGCCGCGCACTTATACCGGCAATGAACGGGCAAAAATCCAGGGCGCGACCGATTTTCTTATCTTCAGTTTCGGGGCGCTCGGCAGTCTGCTGGCCGGGTTCGCCTTCTATTACGCGGGCTGGTATTCCGTTAATGTCGCCGGGCTGGCAACCGGTATTGTGATTCTGGTGGTGATGTTTTTACTGCGCCACAGTATGAATGAATCTCCGGCAGAAAATACAGCCTGACGATCCCGCCGCCGCTGTCGTTACAAACAGCGGCGGATGTGCTTACTGCACAGGTGAGGTGGCATACTCCAGTCCGTCACGGTTTCCTTTCGGAGTACTGCTGTAGTTACCGTCAGGAAAATAAAACAGTCGGTTGTGCCATTTATCAAATAACGCGGTTTCCCCGTATGCTTTCGTGAGTGCCGCTGCGCTATTCCAGTTCTGCCCGCCATCATCCGATACCCGGGTGTCTGAATGTAACTCAGCTATCAGTAGCTCAGTGCCGGCATACAAACCGGAAATATAACTGCCGCCGGTTTCCAGTACCGGTGAATAATCCCCGTTACAGTTCAGATGATTCACACTTTGACGCCTGCGCTCTTTTTCTGTCAGTGTGAAATAAAATTCACCGCCGGTTGTGCTGTCCAGTGCACCTATCTCCCCCGGGATAAGCAGATCAGACTCCGTTTTCAGTGTCCGGGTATTAAAGCAGACCAGGGCAACATTTTCCGGGTCGTTTCTTTCATCCGCCATCCATGCCGCGACCTGCCCGTTACCGTTATAGTGCCAGTAAATGCTTTTCAGGCTGACATACTGTTGCCCGTAACGGTCGGTGGTTCTTTTTTTTCGGTGGTTCATACTGAACAACAGACGCCAGTTTTGTCCGTAATCACGCGTCTGATACAGTGTGTTGTTCTGAACCATAAGTCCGCTGCCCGGTGCGGTAACGGCGATAATCTTTGCATCACCCGCGACTTCCGGCATCTGCCACTGCGATAACCAGCGCCAGTTCTGACCACCGTCCCCGGAATAGAAAACATAATTTTTGTACGACCCGTAATCCTGAAACAGGATCAGGCACTGACCCTGCTTATCACAGGCCTGGCTTTCTGCCCGTCCCATAAACATAGCACTGACCCGCAAATCGCCGTCCTGCTCCGTCATAATATAGGTTACCGGCACCAGCGGTCTGCTGCCGTAGACTTCACTGCGTCTCAGTTCATAGGTCTGTTTTTCCAGATAATCACTGATCGCTTTTTTATCCGGAGATATTTTCAGGTTCAGCAGCGGAATATCCGTGTCTTTTACCGGGTCAAAACCCACATTTTTACTGTGGCGGCACGTGCGGGTTTCCCTGTCGCAGCTCTCCAAATCAACCCGCATAGCATCTCTGACACCGGTTATCATCACTCCGTTCTGAAAAGAGCTGATGACCCGTGAGGATAATTTTACGGTTTCTTTTTCCGGCTGATAACTGCGGATGCGTTTTCTGTCCGGCGCGGAAAAAAACGAATCTGAAAACGTCAGCATCAGTGACGTTATAAACACAATGGCCAGAAGCGTAATCCGGGTGCGTCCGTCTGCAAACATCAGTTAATTTCCTGTACAACTGTGTTTTTGCCGTTCCGGATTCTGAGCTGTATCAGCATCTGCCTGACAAAAACAAAACGGGCCGCCCCTGCTGAATTTTTCCGCACAAGCAGCGTCACCACTTCAATCAGCAGCAGAATTCCGCTGATAACCATCATAAACATCAGTGCCATACCACCCAGTGATTTTGCAGCATGCAGCCAGTCCCATTTATCCGGGGTGCCTTTAATACTCCACAAATCATTGAATATAAAAATCATCATCAGCAGCATCATCACCAGAAAAATACCGGTAAACATCTTATACATCAGTTTCACCTGCTGTGAGGATATCGCCATGCCGTCCGGTTTAAGGTAAGCACTGTGATCACGTTCATTATAAAGACCGGTAATGACACCTTTCTGCTGATTGACAATCAGATTGACAGGATCATCCGCGGCAATAAAAAACGGATGGCTGCGGAAAAACAGCGGATTGATATCTTCTGTCATTGAGCTGTAATAGTTACGCAGTGTGAACGGAACGCCGCTGCACAAAAAATAATATTCAATATAGTCGCGGCGGGATTTACCGCTGCCGGTAAAATCGCGGACAGAACGGAGATCTGTAACGGTTCCCTGCACACCGGTCAGTGTCAGGTTTTCCGCATAGCGGTAATCTTCCGGGCGGACCGAATCCAGTTCATTGAAACGTTCTTCATCCCCCGGCTTCCGGGACAGGGCGTTTTTCGTTGTACCGGGCAGCAGATATTCAGCCTGAGAACAGATAGCGGTATTCCCCGCTTTAATCTGTGTCAGACCGTTCAGAAGATGCTTCATGGTTCTGCTGTTGGTCACCAGCAGTGCCTGAACTGACGATGCCAGCATCCACAATCCCGCGCCGAAAACGAGCATCAGTATCAGCGCGGCAATCACACCCGACAGTTGTGTGAAAAACAGCCAGACAGATAAAATGACCATCGCCAGGGAAAGTGCCAGTTTTTTCAGGTTACGCAGATTACCGGTGCCCTCTGTCACCGGGTCCAGATTACCGTGCTCCGGCGATACCAGCCAGTGCAGCCAGTAACTGCCGTCAGCCAGCGGACGGGCACCGATAAAGACCCGGTCCCCCTCCTGCAATTTTTTCAGCACGGCTTTGTCACTGAACTGAGAAGCAAAGGTATAAAACACGTAGTCACCCGCCAGGATACGGCGGTAATTATGTTCCGGTTTAGCGTTGTGATCCTGCCGGACAAAGGGAAGATCAAAAAAACAGACTTTTTTCATAACGGAAAGAGTACCCGGTAATCACTGATTAATTACCCCGAGTTTATCGTTTCAGTGCGTTGCAGAAAACCGTACAGGCCGCAATTCACCGGAGAAAGCCTGTTTTTAAGGTATTTCTCAGTGTTTCAGGTTAGTGTCGGGGAATCATCACTCCCGCTGACCCGGCGCAAGGACAGATAATTAATGACCACACAATATGATGACCCGCGTTACCGCGCCCCTGAGCTGGCGCAGTTTTATGATATGGATAATGAATGGCGGACCGGTTTTGATATGTATCTCACCCGGGTGGCCACTGCCGGACGGATTTTGGATCCGAGCTGCGGGCTGAGTGAGTCACGGCAGACTGCTATTCTGCATCTGCTGGCGGATGCCCTGCACGGTCATACAGCAGCGATCCGCCGGACAGATTACACCATTGAACAGAGCCGGGCGCTGTTTCAGCCGGTACTGGCATTAATTACCGAACTTATTGAAAGCCACGGAGCATCATTATCATGAATATCCGCCCGGTTACCGGTTTACCCGGTGATTTACCGCTGCTGGAAAGCATTGCTCAGGTTTTACATCAGGAATGGCAGGAACTGCCGCAGTGGCAGACAGCGGAAATTATCCTGGCGCGTCTGATAAAACGGATGAACGGTGATAACGGTGAAATACTGTTTGTCGCCACCGATAAAAACGGCGCACTATCGGGGACAGCCAGCCTGATCTGGCGGGAGCTGAAAACCTGCCGCATGGCAAATGCGGACTGGTGGACGGGCGAGATTTACACCCTGCCCGCTGCCCGCGGACAAGGCCTCGGCAGCGCACTGACACAGGTCGTCTTTGCCGCCGCCGGAGAGCGACGCCTGGCAGCACTGAATCTTTACACGCCGGATAAACAGGCCATGTATGCACGGATGGGCTGGCAGGCTATGTATGATGATGTGATCAATGACGAGCTGGTCACAGTGATGCAGCGGACAGTCAGCGAAGCGTGATTCAGGGCTTCAGCGCCTTTCTCAGCAACACCTGCAATCCGCAGAGAAACGCCTCACGGCTGAACTCAGGTTCCATCAGTTCCCGCCCCAGCGTGCCGTCCGCCATCACCAGCAGCCAGGACGCAGTTTGTGCCGGATCCAGCTGCGGATCAATCTCTCCGGCGGTCATCCCGCGTTTGAGCACATCACAGAATTTTGCGTGCAACCGCTGCTCATTAACAACAAAAGCCGTATTCAGCTCAGGGTTACGGCTTGCCTCGGTGATAATCTCCAGGCTGAGGCGGGTATAACCCGGCTCGTTATACAACATAATCAGTGCCGTTATCATTTTTTCAATGATATTTACGGCATGGCCCTGCTCATCACCGATACTCAGAATCGCCTTGTGGTCATCTTCGTCCAGTTCCGCAATCGCTTCAATGATGGCGTATTTAGTCGGATAGTAATGAAACAGATTCCCGGGGCTCATCCCGGCGGCTTTACAAATCTCTGCCGTCGAGGTGGAGTGAAAACCTTTTTCGATAAAACAATGCATTGCAGCGTCAAGGATCTGACGGCGTTTGCGCTGCTGCTTTTCCGTTAATTTTTCCATAAGGAAGTCTCCCCTAAAAGCCGGATAATAAAAACCAGACTGATTACTCTATCTATTATAATACCACATTTTCTGTATTGAAGATTATGACAAACATAATAAAAAACAGTACCTCTGACGCTGATAACGGCAGACTAATAACAGAATGTCTGGATGAAACCGGGTTAGAGCCTGCCACTGCCCTGTTTTATCAGGCATTTTCATCCAAATTCAAAACGGTCAGCACCATGCCGGATGCACAGCGTCAGGCCGTGCTGGCTATGTTCTGGCAGCGCGGACTCAGTGACCCGTATGACCGTCACTTTCAGGTGAAACGTAACGGTAAACTGGTTGCCGTGTACGGCCTGACTTACGGGGTCAGACACCCGCCGCAGAATGCTCCGGCACAGGTTTCTTCTCTGGCTATCCTGCGCAGGGCCGGTTTTATTCCCTTTCTGAAAATCCGCCGGATTTTTCAGATGTTTGTCCATATTCCGGCAGCGGACACGGCTTATCTGTCCTACCTGTGTGTGGATGAATCACTGCGTGGTACCGGGATCGGCAATCAGATTCTCGATGAGATCACCGCACAGTTGCGGGCGGATCCTGCCATTCACCGGTTATCACTGTATGTCTCTGACTTAAATATAAAAGCCAGAGAGTTATATCTGCGCCGGGGTTTTCAGGATGTGAAATACGAAACCTCACGCACCACCGAACGCTATATGGATATTTACGGCTGGTATTACATGGCCTTACCCACACTATAATGAGCTGATTATGTTTATTCTGCCACAATGATGAGTGACGCTGTCACTTGTATCGAATGCCCGTCGGATGATATCAGGCTGAATGGGGTCCGTAATTATGATATTACTGATGCACATATTGATTTTTATGCACGATGCATAATTCTTTTACCAGCGACGGACAGACACATGACACCGATTAACTGGCAGACTGCCGCCCTGCACGACCTCTCCCCGCAGACACTCTACCGCCTGCTGGCGCTGCGCAGCGCGGTATTTGTGGTTGAACAGATCTGCTGTTATCTCGACCCGGACGGTGCCGATCTCACCGCACTGCACGTTTGGGCGGAACAGGACGGTGAAATTATGGCCTGCTGTCGTATTCTGCCGCCGGAAAACAGCACGGCACCGGCAGCTATCGGCCGGGTGGTCATTAATCCGTTATTTCGCGGGCAGAAACTGGGCTATCCGCTGATGGCGGCCGCTGTACAGGCGGTACACCGGCATTTCGGTACACGGCGGATTATTATCAGTGCGCAGGCACATCTGACCGCGTTCTATGAAAAATGCGGTTTTACCGTCTGTTCAGACGTTTATGATGAAGACGGTATTCTGCATTGTGATATGTTCCGCCCGCCACTGCTGCTGTCGGCTCAGGAGCGGCAGGATGTGATGACCTTCGCGGACAGTGATCCGGATGAAAACTCGTGGGTTGCCGGAAAACCCCGCACAGCAGAGATTACGGTCAGTGAATATGATCCCGCCTGGCCCGCCGTTTATGCACAGGAAAAACAGCGCATTCTGGATGCACTGGGTGATAAAGCTCTGCATGTCGAACATGTCGGCTCGACTGCGGTTCCCGGGCTGGCGGCCAAACCGGTGATTGATATCGACTTGATTGTCACCGACCCGGCCAATGAAGATGCCTGGCTTCCGGCTCTGATTGCTCTCGGCTATGAACATACCGTCCGCGAGTCCTCGTGGTATCAGCACCGGATGCTGAAACAGGAGCAGCCGCAGGTCAATCTGCATGTATTTGCCCCGCGCTGCCCGGAGCATCTGCGTCATATTTTGTTCCGCGACTGGCTGATAAGCCATCCGGACGATCTTGCCGCTTATGCACAAAGTAAAATGACGGCAAAAGACGGAGTCAGTAACACCATGGATTACAACCGGAAAAAACACGACACCGTACAGCAGATTTATACCCGGCTGTTTGCCGCATTGTCATAAAACAAACCTTAAGGCCGTTTAAGCACCGCCATTGTCTGTTATTCACAGGCAATGGTATGATGCCTTTATCCATCAACTCAAAAAATAAATAAGGAGGCTAATTATGGTATTAAGTTATGTGATTGAATTCTCACATTTCTTTGGTAATCGTCAGAACTTAGGCTTTTCTGTTAACGCTGTGCGTTAATCCTGCCTGAGTGAAGCTTTACTGAATTTAACATCCTTCCTCAGCTTACAGGGTTATCGCGTTTTATGACCCATGGCATTGTTATGCCTGAAATTTGAGTAAGCTATGAGCACATTATTATCAACCCGTAATCTGTCATTCCATCCCGGTCACACGCCGTTGTTAACCGATATTTCTGTCGCCCTGAATCAGGGGGAAAAGATCGGCCTGATTGGTCATAACGGCTGCGGGAAAAGTACCCTGATGAAGCTGTTGTCCGGCCAGCTGACGCCGGATGAAGGCACCATTACCCCGGCCAACCGCGTCATTATGGCGTATATCGAACAGCATCTGCCGGAATCCCTCAATACCCTGTCACTGGCAGACGCCGTGCTGGAAAAATTACCGGCGGAACAACATCTGTCCGAAATGTGGCGGGCGGAAATGCTGCTGACAGAGATGGGGTTCGATCCCGTACAGTGGCAGTTACCGGTCACCGCACTGAGCGGCGGCCAGCATACCCGGCTGTTACTGGCACGGGCGCTGATCAGCCAGCCGGATTTATTATTACTGGATGAACCGAGCAACCATCTGGATCTGCCGACCATTTTGTGGCTGGAACAGTTCCTGAAAAACTGGCGCGGCAGCTTTATCCTGGTGTCTCACGATAATGCCCTGCTGGATCACGTCACCAACTGCACCTGGGTGCTGCGGGACGGTAACGTTTCAGTGTTCCGTCTGCCCTGCACACAGGCGCGGGAAGCGCTGGCGCAACAGGATGAAAGTGATGAGCACCGCCACAATGCGCAGCAGAAAGAGATCGACCGGATTGCGGTAAGTGCCAAACGGCTGGCGATATGGGGAAAAGTGTATGATAACGAAGCCCTTTCCCGTAAAGCCAAGCAGATGGAAAAACAGATAGACCGGTTGCAGGATGACCAGGTTGAGCTGGCGATCGGCAGTCAGTGGCAACTGAAACTGACCGGGGATGCCCTGCGGGCAGACCGGCTGTGTGCCTTTAATCAGTTATCTGTTATTCCGGCAGAAAATTGTCCGCCGCTGTATGTGACAGACAATGTATCGGTGAAATCCGGTGACCGCATTGCTGTTATGGGCGCGAACGGTACGGGGAAATCCTCACTGCTGAGGATGATCTGGTCGCAGTCTCAGAAACCGGAAGCGACACTGCCGGACAGCCCGCTGGTGCTGCATCCCCGTGTGCATTTGGGGTATTACGATCAGAAACTGGCGCAACTGCATGACGGTGATTCACTGATGAATGCACTGAAGCCATTCGCGTCACTGATTGATGAGCAGCGGAAGATGGCACTGATCAGCGCCGGTTTCCCGTATCTGCGTCATCAGCAGACGGTGTCGGCCCTGAGCGGCGGAGAACGGGCGCGGCTGCTGTTTGTCGGACTGAGTCTGGCCAATTACTCCCTGCTGATGCTGGATGAACCGACCAACCACCTGGATATGGACGGAAAACAGGCGCTGGCAGAGGAAATCAGCCGGTTTGAGGGCGGTCTGATTCTGGTCAGTCACGACCGGGAACTGATAGAAAAAAGCTGTAACCGCTTCTGGTATATCGACGGTAACCGGCTGACGGAATACCACGACCTGGATCAGGTCTATGATGCAATCCTCGCCCTGAATGCGGATTCCGGCACCGGCCATAGTGCATTACCGGCGGCTCTGGTGCCGTCCGTACCAGTCTGTGATGAGGAGGATTCGCTGGCGGCACTGATTACGCTGGAGGAAAAACTGGCGGCGGATTTGCAGCGCAAACCTGCACATCAGAAACCGGCTCTGCAACAGCAGTGGCGCGAACAAATTGCGCAACTGCGGAATGAACTGGGGCTGTAATATGCCATTATAAATGCAGGCCGTTACGTTTTTTGTAACGGCCTTTTTTCGGTTTATCCGTATAAATTCCGGAATATCCGGTCAAGATCAGGCTGTACCCATTTATGTTCTCTGACCGACCAGAGCCATAAACCGGTTTTTCCGGTTTTATATTTACTGTAATCAAATGCAGGAATAATGACGTCCGCCTGCTCATTTAGCAGCATAATCCGGTCATCCATACGGATAATATAAAATGTTCCCTGCGGTAACGTAATGGTTTCGGTAACCACCGGATTTTCTGATGTGGTGCCATCATCATTAAGCCACCGGCCGCTGTCAATTGTGCCGTCAAAGATAAGAATCTGACGGTTTTTGGCCGATGTGATAATCGATGTTCCGTAGCCGAGAATGTCACCCCGGTGATTAAATATAACCTTAGCGGGTTGCCGGAACTGCACTTTGGCAATATAGAAACCATTATAATCGGCTATATAAGCAAACTGTGGTTCAATCAGCCACTTCCGCGAATTCAGATCAAATACCCCGGTTCCGCAGCACTGTGTCACGGTAACCGCATTCCCCGCATCATTAAATTCAACGCGTCTGCCGCTGACAATAAATTCGCCTTTTTGGGTATACAGTTTCAGGGTATCGCCGTCATGTTTTAAATTCGCATCACGCGCCTGAATCAGGCCGTTTTCCCGCGTGTAAACCGTATGATTTTCCGGCGGATTACGGATAATGACGTCACCGGTATCTGCACGCAATAACAGGCTGTTGAAACTGATAAATTCATTATCTTCTGTGGTTCTGTATCCCGGGCTCATATAACGTTCGTCCATCTGATACTGCTGAAAATGCGTCAGACGGGCAGGATCAACAGGACTAAGCTGTAATGGCGAAATCTGACGTAATAACTGCGCGATAATCACCTGAGTCATCAGGTCATTCCCGGTGTCACTCTCTGACTGAAATGTATACTTCAGTGTCAGTCCGGTATTTGTTTCCCCGAGAAAATAAAAAACCGGCGGTGAGTCGTTAATGAAAACATCACGGTAAATCCGGCCCTGCGGATATTCTTTTTTCAGTTCCGTCAGCAATTCTGCGGTTGTCGCTTTATGTAACGTTGCAAATACGGTTACCGGGTTATCCGTAAAGAAACCGGATAAACGGCTTAAGCCAATTCCTATTCTGCCGTTTGTTGCGTTTTCCGGATAACGGAAAAAGAATTCCGGTGAAACAATGGCGTTATTCACCTTGTCTGTCACCATTCCGGCCAGACTGTCTTTATTACTATAATCATTCAGCGGTGATTTGAATTTTTTCTCAAACGTCGCGTTGTCTGCTGCCAGATCACTTTCCTGAACCATAATACCGGCGTTATCCGGATTCAGTGTGCGGATAACCGTATAATCGCGGAGAAAAGAGTCAGAAACCGCTCTGAAACCATCAGATAATACAGCAAGATACAGAATGCGCGCCGGGGCATCGTAATAATAATACAATCCGGTGAGCGATTCCGTATCAGAATAGAAAACCGCCCCCTGTCCTTCATCAAAAACGGTCGCATTCATTTTTTTGAGAACCGGCTGCAAATCTGTCACCGGATCACTGTCTTTTACTGCGATTATCACGCCTTTATGATAGCGGCTGCCGGTATAATGATAAGTACGGATACTATCCACCTGATACGGCAGATTAAACCAGGATAAATACGTTTTGATATCGTCATCATCATCCGGTTTTATTTCAGTCAGCGTGTCACTGAAATTCAGCTTCAGGCTGTGCGGGGATATGTCCGGCCAGCCGATATTAACGTGCCTGCCGTTAAAACCGGCCGGAGGATATTGTGTAAATGCGTCCGCCTGAGACAAATATCCTGCCGACAGCAGTACGGTCAGCATCGCGTATTTTGCTTTTATCAGCCGGATCTCATTGCCGTTCTCCGTCACCGGTTTCAGTGTCATCGTAATGGCACACTCCCGGATGCAGGCACTGTTTTTATCAAAAATGAGCTGCGGTTTATCCGGATTGGCGTTATTTAACCTGAACCGGTTGATATCAATAGTATAATAACCGTCATTGTCCGGATGAATAACGTTTTCAGTCCGGTGTGTGTACCAGGTCAGTGATTTATCCGGCTGAACCCGCAGATACATATTATCGCCGCTTTTTTTTATATTACTGACAATACCGGCATATTCATCAGCCGGTTTATCATCAAATAACTGAATGTTAAAATCGCTGACAATATAATACTGCTCACCTGACGATGTTTTTTCTTTGCATCCTGACAGAAATACACCACTGAGTAACAGTGCCGCCGTTAAAATCCGCTTTTTCATCTTTTAAGTCCGTCTGCTTCCAGCCACCCTTCCGTGACCTTGCCGGTCGCCGGATGTATATAACGGCCATGAACAAATCCCTGATACGGCTGAGGACGATCCACCCAGATCGCATCATCTTTCACCACAAAATCCGCAGCATCAGTAATACACGCCTTATCCGGCGCATCATAAAAACGCAGACGTTTTTGTATCACACTGTATTTGTATGAGGAGGGTTTGTTGTTTTTCAGGCCGGCCTGATACTGTTTATCCGCTTTTTCGCTTGCCGTATCACACAGGTCGTCCTGCGACGCCAGCCGGTTAACATTAATCCAGCCCTGCGCATTGCCGTAAGCCACCAGCAGCCAGCCTTCTTTTTCCCCTTTCACCGGCTCCGTTGCCCGTAATCCGACCACCTGAAGCACATCCCCCGGCACCACAAAGGCATTATCATTGCGGCACTGTTCCGCCGGCGCTGCATAAAAATAAGCCCGGCCTTTGCCGGTAACGCGCCACTCCGGCGACATGGCAATAAAGGGTTTTAACCGGAGCGTACTGAGGATCTGCCGGCACGTTTTCTCTTTTTTCAGACAGGATTGCAGGCGCTCACCTTGTGCCGCACTGAAAGTCAGCGGGACGGGATGCTCCACATCCGCCCCTGTCGCCATCAGGGTATTTTCTTTGATATTGTAAGTCACCCAGCCCAGTTGCCCCGCGCCCGGTGACTCCGGCGAGGGCTTTTGCCGTGTATCAGAGAGCTGAATCGCCAGCTCATTGATATCCCGGTTTTCAATATAAATCCCCAGCCTGTCGGCAGTGACCTTTTCCGCGCGGACGAGCCCGTGATTGCTGCCCGCAATCAGCTTTATCAGTTCTCTGTCACAGTCAAATAACGGGCCGGACGCTGTCGCAGGAATTGTTGCGTCATTATCCATAATAACCTCCGCCGTTGCCGGTGCGGCGGCTGCCATCACCGGCAGAATGGCAAAAAATAAACTGCTCCCTAACATTGTTGTGCGAAAACCTGCTGTACGAAAACGCATCCGTATTCCTTTTTTAACTGATTTCCTGCTGCAATGCCTCGCGCTGCAACAGCCGTTTTTTCCGTTCGATCCCCCAGCGGTAACCCGCCAGTTCCCCGCCGGTTCTCACCACCCGGTGACACGGGATAGCGACCGCCAGGCAGTTCGCCGCACAGGCGCCGGCCACCGCCCTGACCGCTTTTGGTGAGCCGATCCGCTCTGCGATCTCCCGGTAACTGACAGTGGTACCCGCCGGGATGGACTGCAATGCCTGCCAGACCCGGCGCTGAAATGCAGTTCCCCGGATATCCAGCGGCAAATCAAGCCCGGAAGACGGTGCTTCCACAAACCCGATAACCCGTGAAACCACCTGTTCAAACTGTGCGTCGCCGCCGACCAGTTCCGCATTGGGAAACTGATCCTGCAAATCCCGCAACAGCGCTTCCGCATCATCCCCCAGCAGAATGGCACAAATGCCTTTTTCACTCTGTGCCACCAGGATATCCCCCAGCGCACATATCGCCAGGGCAAAGAAAATCCGCGCCCCTTTGCCGCCTGCCCGCCAGCTTTTCGGGGTCATGCCGAGCAGTGTATCTGAAGATTCATAAAACCGGCTGCCGGAACTGAAGCCGGACTCGGCGATTGCTCCGGTGATTGTCGTCTGTTTTGTCAGTTGTTCCCGCAGTTTATCCCCGCGATAGGCTTTTGCCCATGCCGCCGGTGTCAGCCCGGTATGTGACCGGAAAATACGGTGAAAATGAAACTGGCTCACGCCGCACAGTGTGGCCAGCTCTGCCAGTGACGGCAGCGGTTCGCCGTTATCGATCCGCGCTTCCAGCTCACGGCAGGCCAGCACCACCTGTTCCGCATGGCGCTGCGTCATGGCCTCACCGCTGCGCTGACGGCGTTTTCCTGCGCGGTAGCCGTGAGCCTCCGCCTCTTCCGGTGTGGCAAAAAATTCGGTATTTTCCCGTTTCGGCAACCGCACAACAGTGGACGGAAATCCCCATGTCTGTGTGGTTTTCACCGCATACACAAACAGCGTATCGGCTGTTTTATCCCGGGCGACCAGCGCGGCCCAGCACGCATCGTCTGAGAGTATTGTCTGTTTTGTCATCCTGCTTCTCCGTTACCGCGCGCAGCGGAAAGTCAGATTAAACCGCCGGGCACCCGCAAGCGGATGCACCCCGGCTCTTACCGGACGGACAGCATGGTAATTCAGACGGGAACGGCCGCCCCATACCAGTACATCTCCGTGCTCAAGCGCAAAGGTTTTCAGGGGATGATGGCGCTCACTGCCCCCGAACTGAAACTGCACCGGCAGACCGAGTGAAAATGACACAATCGGCTGACGGCGATCCGGCTCATCCCTGTCCTGATGCAGAGACATACCGGCGCCCGGTGCATAACAGTTAATCAGACAGCTGTCCGGCGAAAATCCGTGAAACCCGGCACGCTCCGCCGCCTGCTGCGACAGTGACAAAAACACATCCGGCAGCGGCGGCCACGGATTGCCGGTCAGCGGATCGGTCGGGGAGTAGCGGTAACCTTTGGCATCGGAGATCCAGCCGCATGTGCCGCAGCTGCTCATGGCCGCAGACATCCGGTATCCGCCGGGGGTCTGCATATGGCGGAACGGTGAAATGGCGGTCAGGCGGCGGATTTCCGCCAGCAGCATCTCATCCTCATCACTGAGAAAACCTTTGAGCAGATACGCATCGGGTGCCACTGCAAGCGGTTCATCGTGAGCAAAGAGATCTGACATAACGCCTCCGTTCTGTTTCCTGTGTCTTTCCGGTGATGACAGTATTGCAGGCCGGATACAGACAAACACTCCGGCTCTTGCTTTTCAATTCTGAGGCACAGTATATAGCGGCGGGCAGTCAGGATGAAATGTTCTGTTCCTGTTTCAGGCGGCGCCATAATGTGGTGCGGCTGATACCCAGCCAGTCGGCGGCGGCGCGGCGATCTCCCCGGAAACGGGCCACCGCTTCCGTTGCCGTGGCAGTATTGACCGGCGCCGGCGGGTGATCCGGTAATGGTGCGGGAGCGGCCTCTGTCCGCCGCTCAGGAGAAAGTTTCAGTAACAATGATTCGCTGATAATTTTATCCGGATAGGCGCTGCAATACAGCGCCACCCGTTCCATCAGATTACGCAGTTCGCGGGCATTTCCCGGCCAGCGGTAGTGATAGAAAAAGTCACTGCATGCCAGGATTTGCTGCAAATGGCCGCGGTGCAGCGGTAAATCCAGTTCGGCAAACGCCAGCTTGAGCAATTTTTCTGTCAGCAGCAGAATATCCGCCCCGCGATCACGCAGTGCAGGAAGTTGCAGACGCAGAACGCCCAGACGGTAAAACAGATCCGCACGGAATGTCCCCGCCGCCACACGGTTGTCCAGATCATTGTGAGTGGCACAAATTACCCGCACATCCACAGTGATCGGTTTATAGCCGCCGATACGTACGATAGCCCGGTCTTCCAGCACCCGCAGCAGGCGGGTTTGCAGAGAAACCGGCATTTCACCGATTTCATCCAGAAACAGTGTGCCACCGTCCGCTGCCTCAAATAACCCGGCACGGCCGCCCCGCCGCGAGCCGGTAAATGCGCCCTCCTCATAACCGAATAACTCCGCTTCCAGCAGACTCTCCGGAATAGCCCCGCAGTTCACCGCCACAAACGGTGCAGCGCGTTTCATCCGTTTATGTTTGTGAAACAACGTATATTCATGATGAATAGCTTGTGCCGCCATCTCTTTACCAGTGCCGCTTTCCCCCTGGATCATCACTGTTGCTTTCGAACGTCCGAACAGCGTGATAGTTTCACGCACCTGCTCCATCACCGGCGAGGTGCCGAGAATATCGTTCAGTATATGGCGGACATTCAGCGATCCCGCTGCCGGCAAAGGCATATTTTGCGGCTGGTCACGGATGCGCGTCAGTTCTATCGCATCGGTGAATGCCCGGCGGACCGCATCATTGGAATAAATAAAAATACAGGTCATACCGCACTCTGCGGCGATATCAGTAATCAGTCCCGCCCCCACCACCACAGAAATACCGTCCGCTTTCAGGGCAAGGCAGGCTGCCCGTGCATCCTCGGCAGTCACATAACTGCGCTGTTCAATCTGCATGCCGAAACTCTGCGCCAGCGAGTCCAGCGCCGGAAACGTATTACGGTAATAAATGAGGCCGATGCGCTGACTGAGCTGCCGCGCCCGTGCCAAAGCCTGCATGATGTCGAACCCTCCGGGGGCTGCGACTATCACCGGCACCGGCAGATGCTGTTTCAGATACGCGCCGTTAGAGCCGGCACTGACAATCGCATCACAGCGTTCTGTTTTCAGCCGTTCACGAATCGCCTCCACCGCAGCATCAAATCCCAGATTAATCGCGCTGATACTGGCACGGGCACTGAATTCCGGGCTGATATCACGGAACAGGGTAAAAAGACGCGAAATGGAGACCGTCCAGATCACCGGTTTGTCACTCTGAGCCATGTGTTTCTCCCCTGTTTCATGCGTTTCAAATGTTTCATTTATATTTCATGAAACACACTAGCAGCTATTTTGAAACATAAATAGCATCATCATCACAGAAAGCCAACATCCTGCTTGTCAGACGGAATCGGCAAATTCTATAGTGGGTAACGTAATGACAGGATAAATACGCCAAATGCGTGATGTATCTCGCATTTTAGTTACCTTACCCGGCTGATTGGCATAGCGATTGCTTTATAACATCTGAGTATCAAACTAATAACAAGGTGAATATATGGCACTTTATTCCGCAGGACGCGCATTCCGCGACGCTGTACAGTCTGAATCCCCGCTGCAGCTGGTCGGTGCTATTAATGCCAACCATGCACTGCTGGCAAAACGTGCGGGTTACAAAGCGATTTATCTCTCCGGCGGCGGTGTTGCTGCAGGCTCTCTGGGTATTCCTGACCTGGGCATTTCCACACTGGATGATGTACTGACGGATGTCCGCCGTATTACGGATGTGTGTGATCTGCCGCTGCTGGTGGATGCGGATATCGGTTTCGGCCCGTCAGCCTTTAACGTGGTGCGCACCGTGAAGTCCCTGATCAAAGCCGGGGCTGCCGGGATGCATATTGAAGACCAGGTCGGCGCAAAACGCTGTGGTCACCGCCCGAACAAAGAAATCGTCTCAAAACAGGAAATGGTTGATCGCATTAAAGCGGCGGTCGATGCACGGACTGATGAGAATTTCGTGGTGATGGCGCGTACCGATGCGCTGGCAGTGGAAGGCCTGGAATCCGCGCTCGACCGCGCACAGGCTTATATCGATGCCGGTGCGGATATGCTGTTCCCGGAAGCGATTACAGAGCTGGCAATGTATCGTCTGTTCACTGACAAAATCCGGGTGCCGGTACTTGCAAACATTACCGAGTTCGGTAAAACGCCGCTGTTTACCCTGGATGAGCTGCGCAGTGTGAATATCGCTATCGCCCTGTACCCGCTCACCGCCTTCCGCGCCATGAACAAAGCCGCTGAAAATGTCTATAACACCCTGCGCCGTGAAGGCACGCAACAGAGCCTGATTTCACAGATGCAGACCCGTGATGAATTATACCAAAGCATTAACTACTACGATTATGAAGATAAGCTCGACGCACTGTTTTCGCAGAAAAAATAACCTCTGAAAGATAACGCGAAGCAGGTTGTACACTCACTATAATAATAAGGATCACCCGTCATGAATGAACAACTTAGCAAACCTGAACCTGCACTGAAGAAAGGCAAAAAATCCGTCGCACTGTCCGGCGTTGCTGCCGGCAATACTGCACTCTGTACTGTGGGGATTAACGGGAACGACCTGCATTACCGCGGTTATGACATTCTGGATTTAGCCACACAATGTGATTTTGAAGAAGTCGCTCATCTTCTGATCCATGAAAAACTGCCGAACGCAGCAGAACTGGCCGCTTACAAGGCGAAACTGAAATCACTGCGCGGCCTGCCGCACAGTGTGAAGAAAGCCCTGGAAGCGCTGCCGGCCTCCGCTCACCCTATGGATGTGCTGCGTACCGGCGTGTCTATTATGGGCTGCGTCCTGCCGGAAAAAGAGGGTCATCCGTTATCCGGTGCCCGTGATATCGCCGATCGCCTGCTCTCTTCCCTGACCTCCATGCTGCTTTACTGGTATCACTATGCGTTTAATGATCGCCGCATTGATACCGAAACCGATGACGACACCTGCGGCGGCCATTTCCTGCATCTGCTGCACGGCAAGAAACCGTCTGAAAACTGGGTGCGTTTTATGAACTCTTCGTTCATTCTCTATGCAGAACATGAGTTTAACGCCTCCACCTTTGCTGCCCGTGTTATCGCCGGTACCGGAACCGATTTTTATTCCTCCATCACCGGTGCGATTGCCGCACTGCGCGGACCAAAACACGGCGGTGCCAACGAAGTATCTCTGGAGATCCAGAAACGTTACAGCTCACCGGATGAAGCTCAGGCCGATATTCTCGCCCGCCTCACCCGCAGTGAAGTCGTGATGGGTTTCGGTCACCCTGTGTATACCATTGCTGACCCGCGCCACCAGGTTATCAAAGCGATTTCCCGTGAGTTATCCGAAGAAGCGAAAGATTTCCGTCTGTTTGATATTGCGGATCGTATTGAATCCGTGATGTCTCAGCACAAGAAGATGTTTCCGAACCTCGACTGGTTCTCAGCGGTGGCGTATCACCTGATGGGTGTGCCGACCGCCATGTTTACCCCGATTTTTGTTATTGCCCGTTCCGCAGGCTGGGCTGCACACATCATTGAACAGCGTCTGGATAATAAAATTATTCGTCCGTCCGCCAATTACACCGGACCGGAAAACCAGACCTTCGTACCCCTTAAAGCGCGCTAATTATTGATTAAAAAGGAAGATAAAGTATGTCAGCATCTTTTACCCCGCAGCATCAAGAGTACGACAAGGTCATTCAGGACATCACTGATTATGTTCTGAATATGGACATCAGCAGTGATCGCGCTTATGACACCGCGTATTACTGCTTCCTGGATACCCTGGGCTGCGGTCTGGAAGCCCTGGAATATCCGGCGTGCAAAAAAATGCTCGGCCCTGTTGTGCCGGGAACCATTGTCCCGAACGGAGCCAAAGTGCCGGGTACCCAATTCCAGCTGGATCCGGTTCAGGCGGCCTTCAATATCGGTGCCATGATCCGCTGGCTCGATTTCAACGATACCTGGCTGGCGGCGGAATGGGGTCATCCGTCCGATAACCTCGGCGGTATCCTGGCGGTCGCAGATTGGTTATCCCGTGAGGCGATTGCCAAAGGCAAAGCACCGCTGCCGCTGAAACGCGTGCTGACCGCCATGATCAAAGCCCACGAAATTCAGGGCTGCCTGGCACTGGAAAACTCATTTAACAAAGTCGGCCTTGACCACGTTGTACTGGTGAAAGTTGCCTCCACTGCCGTTGTCGGTGAAATGCTGGGACTGGATCGTGAACAGTTATTAAGCGCGGTTTCTCATGCATGGGTGGACGGCCAGTCTCTGCGGACCTACCGCCATGCGCCGAATACCGGTTCACGTAAATCCTGGGCTGCGGGTGATGCCACTTCCCGTGCGGTGCGTCTGGCGCTGTTCGCGCAGAAAGGCGAAATGGGCTATCCGACCGTGCTGACCGCCAAAACCTGGGGCTTCTATGATGTGCTGTTTGACGGCAAGCCGTTTAAATTCCAGCGCGATTACGGCTCTTATGTGATGGAAAACGTGCTGTTCAAGATCTCATTCCCGGCAGAGTTCCACTCTCAGACCGCCGTTGAAGCAGCAATGACACTGCATCGCAAACTGGCGGCACTGGGTAAAACCGCAGATGATATTGAGAAAGTCACTATCCGCACCCATGAAGCCTGTATCCGTATTATCGATAAACACGGCCCGCTGAATAACCCGGCTGACCGTGACCACTGTATCCAGTATATGGTGGCGGTTCCGCTGATCTTCGGTCGCCTGACCGCGGCAGATTATGAAGACGGGATCGCGTCAGACAGCCGCATCGATGCGCTGCGTGCCCGCATTCACTGTGAGGAAGATACTGCATTCACCCGTGATTATCATGATCCGGAAAAACGCTCTATTGCCAACGCCCTGACCGTAACGCTGAAAGACGGTACCGTGCTGGATGAAGTTGTGGTCGAATATCCGGTCGGGCACGCCCGCCGCCGTGAGGAAGGTATTCCGCTGCTGCTGGCGAAATTCCGCACCAACCTGGCGCGTATGTTCCCGGAAACGCAGCAGCAGCGCATTCTGAATGCTGCCCGTGATCGTAAAACACTCGAATCCATGTCAGTCAGCGAGTTTATGGATCTGTTTGTTATTTAATTTCTCTGCCCGGCAACGCAGAAAAACGAAGCGGATACTCAGGTATCCGCTTTCTGCTTTATTTGGCTTCAAACATCGCCAGAATATCCTGCTCAGTCAGCATCGGCGTTTTTTCCGCAAAATTGTAATACGCCGGTTTGCTGTCGGTGTAAATCTGCATTGAGAGGCGGGATTCTGTTGTCTCCCCCAGCAGTGCCGCAGAGACATAATACTGATCTGCCGGTTTCAGATAATAAAACAGGTGTGTCCCGCACTCACGGCAAAAACAGCGGTCGCCCCATTCAGAGGAGTGATAACGGGTGATATGTTCCTCACCACTGAGCGTAACATCACTGCCGCAATCCACAGACATAAACGGCGCACCATTCCATTTTCTGCACATGCTGCAATGGCAGACAGAAACATCGTGCACCGGCTTTGGCACAGATACTGTTACTTTACCGCACAAACATTGACCCTGAACCATTTTCTGTCTCCTGTATATAATCAGGTTGTTATCGATTAACTTCAGTGTTTTTCCGCGATGAAAACTGAAAAACGGAATCTGTGACCCGCTTTCTGTCATGCAGACACGATACACTATCAGGATATTACCACCGGTATTATATCGCCATGGTTATTGTTATTTTTTCCGGGGATCCCCGCTGACAGAATCGGAGTATGTGATGATTGTTTTAATTACAGGTGCAACAGCAGGTTTTGGTGAGGCATTTGCCCGCAAATTTATTGAGAACGGCCATACCGTTATCGGCACCGGCCGCCGTATTGAGCGCCTGGCGAAACTGCAAAAAGAGTTCGGAAGCAAATTTTTCCCGCTGGCACTGGATATGACAGACAGCCCGGCGGTCGATAATGTGATTAATTCACTGCCTGAATCCCTGCGCGAAATTGATGTCCTGGTCAATAACGCCGGTCTGGCGCTGGGTATGGAAACCGTTGATAAAGGTAACCCTGCAGAATGGGATGTGGTGGTGGACACCAATATCAAAGGGCTGCTGCATATGACCCGTGCTATCCTGCCGGGGATGGTGGAAAGAAACCGTGGTCATATCATTAACTTAGGCTCAACCGCCGGGTCATGGCCGTATGCCGGTGGTAACGTTTACTGCGGAACCAAGGCGTTTGTCCGTCAGTTCAGCCTGGCACTGCGCGCAGATCTGGCCGGTAAAAAAATCCGTGTGACTGACATTGAACCGGGCATGGTCGGTGGTACGGAGTTCTCCGGCATCCGCTATCGCGGGGATGAGGAAAAAGCCGCAAATACCTATAAAAATACCGATCCGCTGATGCCGGATGATATCGCGGAAGCGGTTTTCTGGGTTGCAACATTGCCGCCGCACGTAAATATTAATACTATGGAAATGATGCCGGTCTGTCAGTCATTCGCCGGGCTGAGCGTGCACCGCGAAGGCTGAAACCACCACAAAAGATAAGCCGGTATCCGTATAATCAGGTAATTTTCTTAAATTACCTGAAATTATCGCTGAAAAACGTTGTCTTTTATTGGTGCATTAATACACTTTGCTATAATGCTCACGATTAGAATGACGTTTGCAGGTTTGAACTTTGAGGAAAACACGACAATGACTAACTCCATGCTCAAAAAGTGGTTTATCGCAACCGCCTTTGCTGCACCTTTCATGTTTGCAGCTCATGCAGGCGCGGCCACCACCAATTGCAGCCCCGGCAGCACTTGTGTGATCAGCGGCGGCGATACTGCGCTTGAAAAAGAAAGAGCACGCCAGGAAAAAGAGCAATGGGATGATACCCGTTCCCTGCGTCAGAAGATCAACCGCCGTGCGGAAAAAGAGTTCGACAAAGTTGACCGTGCTATTGATGCTGAAGATGCATGTTTAAAAAGCTCGGTTGTTACCGCGTATTGGGAACCTAATACGCTGCGCTGCCTTGATGCAAATACAGGGCGTGAAGTTTCCACTGGCTGGAAATAAAGACATTTAAGGATAAATGATGAAAAAACTGATTGCGCTCAGTGCTGTTCTCTTTGCCGTTGCACCCGTTATAGCACAGGCATCCTGTGAAAGTGTGACTGAGGAAATTTCGCAGAAAATCATCAGCAATGGTGTTCCTGCTGACGGTTTTACACTGACTGTAGTTCCGGCTGAAGAAGCGGCACAGGCAGATGGTCAGGTTGTGGGTAACTGCAACAACGAAACTCAGAATATTATTTATCTGCGTAAATAATATCTCGCTGTCAGGTTTTGACCATGAAAAAGGGCTGATTTATCAGCCCTTTTATATTTCTTACCGGAGACTCAGGACGCCGCTAACGCCTCACCCCAAAGCATTTCAATCTGCTCTGCATTGAGATAATGCGATAATTCCCGCTCTTCCGGACGCAGCAGATACGGGATCTCGCCCAGCAGTGGTGCCGGTAAATGCGTCAGTAAGCGATCCATAACCTGTGCATAGTGTGATAACCCCGGGTTTATCCGGTTCGCAATCCAGCCGATAATTTCCAGACCATCATTTTTAATCGCTTCGGCGGTTAATAATGCATGGTTAACACAACCGGACTGAATCCCGACCACCAGGATCACCGGCAGTTTTTCCTTTTTCACCCAATCGGATAAAAAAGTTTCGTTATTCAGTAAATAACGCCATCCGCCGTTCCCTTCCACCACGACCTGATCCGCCAGATGACTTAATTTTTCCAGCCCTTGCGATAATGCAGGAAACTGAACGTCTGCGGTCGTCTGACCGTAATTACTTTCCAGCATTACCGGGTTGATATCCTGATAAGAAACATCAACTGATGATGAATCATGCAGGATCATCGCGTCACGGTTACGTTTGCCGTTAAGTGTGTCGTGGTATTCTGTCGCGATTGGTTTATAGCCAACGACAGATTTACCCAGGCGGTTGATGGCTTGCATTAAAGCCCGCGTCGCAACAGTTTTGCCGATATTTGTATCTGTGCCGGTTATAAACAAGCGCCTTAACATAGATGTTTTTCCGTTATATCAAGAGGTGCGTATCAAAATTGATAACGGAAGCAGTGTAAGACATCCGGTTTATATCAGGCTTGCGCCAGCGCAATTTTTTGCGAAAATCCTGTTTTCATGAACAAATCCCTGTCATTTATTTGTTTTATGTCAAAGATGAATACTACAGAATTACTTAACCATCCATCAGTTTGATAAGAAGTGAGCCGTTATACAACGCCTCTTTAATTAACGCTGCGCCGGGTAATGTCCCGCAATTAGTAAATTCACATGAAGTCATTGTCAGTTCCCGGCTGAATGCCGGCAAGGCACGCTGCGTAATCCGGGCGCGGATGGCGGGAAACAGAACAGAGGATGCAGGATTTAATGGTGAGCCAATCAGGATAATCTCCGGATTAAAGATATTAACCATCACGGCGGCAATATCCCCGATATGCTGCCCCACCTGCTCTATCAGCGCACGGGCTGCAGGATTACCGTCCAGTGCCGCACGGCACAGCATTTCTGCGGTCAGCGTTTGCCCCTCCGGGACGACCAGGAACTGAGCTGCCATTTCCAGTACATGATGCAGACCAATTTCGGTTTCCAGACAACCGTGATTTCCGCAATAGCAGGGTTTGCCCTGCGGGTTTATCTGTGTGTGACCGATTTCCGCCGTGCTGTGACTGCCGGCATGCAGCAGCGCGCCATCCGTAATAATGGCAGCACCGACATTTTCATCAATCACCAGCTGGATAATATTTTTACACTCTTTCGCCGCACCAAAAAAATATTCCGCCAGAGACCAGGCTGAAATACCGTGCTGGAGAAACACCGGCATTCCGGTGTGCTGATAAAGAATTTCCGCTATTGGTAAATCGGTCAGCTGATAGTACGGGGAGTGGCGGATAATACCGTTTGCCGGGTCAACAATGGCATCGGTAGTGATGGCAATAGCTGTAAGCCGCTCAGTTATCCGGTGATTACGGGAAAAGAAGGCATCAACCTGTGCCAGAAACAGGGTGACAAAATCCCGGTTATCCGCCTGAAATGCAATGATATCTTCGGCCAGTAACTTTCCGCTCAGTTCCCGCAGCGCAAAAACCAGTTCCCCCCGGTTAATGCGGATACATAAAAAATGCCAGCCGTCACAATCCGTTTTCAGCCCCACCGCCGGACGGCCGCGAAAGCCTAATCCCGGAAACTCGGTTTCCCGGACCAGATGCGCATCCATCAGCTCACGGGTGATTTTGGTGATACTCGCCGGTGCCAGCCGGGTTTTTTTAGAGAGTGAAATGCGGGAAATGGGACCTTCACGATCAATATAACGGTACACAACCCCCATATTGGTTTGTTTTATATGGTCAATATGTCCGGGCTGTGCTGAAGGTTTCACCAATAATAATCCTGTGCAGATGATGCTAAGATGTTAATTATCCGAATAAATACACGCTTAGTAAGTGGCTTCACACAAAACTGTGAAATGATTCACAGTCAGGAGGCAAAAGCGGAACGATAAACCACAATTCCGGTTTTATTTTGCAGATATGCCCGTAATGGTGAATCAATAACCCGTTGCTCGTTCCGTTTTGATGAGGCATTACGTAAAAACAACCCGTCCGGAGTACGGATAATAACCCCGGCATGAGAGACATCCAGGCCCGGACGGTCAGAATAGATACCGATATAATCACCGGTCTGCAATTGTGAGAGCACAGCGGGTGTCAGCACGGAGACCGGCAGCCAGGCAATATCCCGTGCCGTAACCGGAATATCCGGGATATAACGTGAGCCGTTTTTTTTCTGATTCAGCATCTTGTGTGTCACAAGGTAATCCGGCGACAGTTGCCGGGTGATATCCTGTGCCACAGGCAGCGGACCGCTGACCCAATCCGACAAAAAATGACGACGCTGATAATAATTCACCTCTCCGTTTTTATAACGGATGTGCATCAGTCTGTTGCGGAAATCCTGTTGCTGCGGGCTGCGTTTCAGTGCTTCGGTGTAATCGAGAAAAGTGAAACAGTCTAATGCGTTCAGGTCAGCCACCAGAATTTCCGGTGACCCGGGGGAACCAATCAGTTGGCCGGCGCGGTAAGGTACACCCAGAAACTGTCCGGTCAGTGCAGTAATATTGTCAGGCGCAATTTTGCGTGAACCATCAGGCTGATAGAAATGGCTGAGCGCTACCCCTGCGCCTGCGGCACTTGTACTTATATATAAAAGAAATGCGGTAATGGCAAAAAACCGGTATCGCCGGAACATCCGAACTCCTGACAGTCAGATTCCGCTCAGCGGAACACGTTATTTTTCAGCATCTCAATCAGCCGCTGGCCGGCCGGAGAGAGCGTGTTGTGCTTATGATACACCAGCCAGACCTCAGAAAATGCCTGATTTTCGGCTAAATGTATGTAACGGACGCCATCCACTTTCATACGGGTAAAAGATTCCGTTACCAGTGAAACACCTAACCCGGCAGAAACCAGCCCCAGAATAGTCATGGCTTCCCCCGCCTCCTGGGCGATAACCGGTGTAACACCTGCTTTTTTCAGCAGATTGATAATCTCATCATACAACGCCGTTCCCACATCCCGCTCAAAGAAAACCAATGGTACGCCAGTGAGCATCTCCAGGGGAATACCCGTTTTGAGGTATTTCATCAGCGGATGATCATCATAGACCGCCAGCATAAATCGTTCTTTAAACAGCAATTCGTGAACCAGATTATCCGGTAGTTGCGTGTTGCGCATGACACCGAAGTCAATCCGGCCGCTCAGCAGCGGATTAATCTGCTGTTTGGTATTCATCTGATGCATGTGAATAGCCACATCCGGGTATATTTCACGGTACTGGCGGAATGTCGCCGTAATATGACGCATAAACGGGGTTGTGGAGGTGAACCCGACAGAGACCTCACCCAGTTCCCCGCGATCCATTCTGGCTGCTTTTTCAACCGCTGCCTCGACCTGAGTGCGGATTTGATAAGCTTCACGCAGAAACATTTCACCCGCCGGGGTCAGGCTGACATTCCGGTTGTTCCGTGCCAGTAGTTTGGCCGGAATCGCGTTCTCAAGTGCCTGAATCTGCTGACTGAGCGGAGGCTGGGAGATATTGAGACGCTCCGCTGCCCGGCCGAAATGTAATTCTTCAGCAACCGCGATAAAATAACGCAGATGGCGGAATTCGATCATTATTCCCTCATTAGGTCGTAAAACATATCAAACAAGAGTATTAATATATTAGACAAAATACCAGCATCTTTTTATGCTCGGTATTATTACCAAATGCTGAGATAAGTGTATGACAGACGAGAATAAACTGATAACTGACAACCGTGTGGCCTCACCGGTGCAGAATGATCAGGCAAAGCAGCACTATATCCAGCGCGACGACAAACTGTATCTGCGTGTCACCCTCTCTTTCTTTATGGTTGGTCTGGCGACGTTTGCTCTGCTCTATTTTGTACAGCCGATCCTGCCGTTGTTATCAGAAGATTTTTCGGTATCACCGGCGCAGGCCAGTTTGTCCCTTTCTCTGGCGACCGGATTTATGGCAGTCGGGCTGCTGATCACCGGCCCGTTATCGGATGCGGTCGGCCGTAAAAATGTGATGGTGATATCCCTGACCTGTGCGGCAATCTTTACTCTGCTCAGTGCGTTTACCACCAGCTGGGCGGGGATCCTGGTTGTCCGTTCCCTGGTCGGATTATCTCTCAGTGGCGTCGCCGCCGTGGCCATGACCTATCTGAGTGAGGAAATCCACCCCAGCTATGTTGCTCTGTCTATGGGGCTGTATATCAGCGGGAACTCTATCGGCGGGATGAGCGGACGCCTGATTACCGGCGTTATTGCCGATTATGCCAGTTGGCGGATTGCCGTTCTGGTACTGGGGACATTTTCCCTGTTCGGTGCTTTTCTGTTCTGGCGGTTACTGCCGCCGTCACGCCATTTCAGAGCCAGTTCACTGAAACCGAAAAGTCTGTGGAAATACCTGATCCTGCATTGCCGTGATGATGGTCTGCCCTGGCTGTTTGCCATCGGTTTTATCATTATGGGCAGCTTTGTCACTTTGTTTAACTATATCGGCTACCGGCTGATGGAGCCACCGTATCACTTCAGCCAGGCCGTTGTCGGTATGTTATCGATTGTTTATCTGTCAGGAACTTACAGTGCCTCTAAAGCCGGCGCACTGACACGGAAATACGGCTACGGAAGAGTACTGATTGGCGCTGTCACATTAATGCTGACCGGGATTCTCATTACTCTCGGCAGTTCACTGGCAGCGGTTCTGATCGGCATGCTGGTACTGACGACGGGATTCTTTGCTGCCCATTCCGTCACCAGCAGCTGGGTCGGACGCCGTGCCCGCCGTGCCAGAGCCCAGGCATCCTCACTGTATCTGTTTTGCTATTACGGCGGTTCCAGTATTGCCGGTACACTGGGTGGTGTTTTCTGGTCTTACTGGCGCTGGGATGGTATCGGCTGGTTTATTGCCGCTATGCTGGCAACCGGTGTGCTGATTGCCCTGTATCTGAATAAGCACGCACACTCATGATACATAACCAATACAGTCAGGTAATTAATAGTGATGTCATATAAAATACCTCATCGGGTTAATTGCCGGATAACATGTAATTCCGTATCCTGCCCCTGTTTCGCAAAAACCCTCCTTCCTGCTGGCCCGGCCGCCTGTCGGACCAACAGAAAATCCGGGTGAGTGATTTATCGCGTAATAAGCACCATTGGTATTAACGTCTTCATATTTGTATTCTTTTGCACCATCTTATTTTTAGGTCTCAACATTCATCACCACCATTGACATCATTGGTGGTGATTTTTATTTGTCACATTGCTATATTTTTCTTATTAAAATAAAAATTCAATAATCACGTTTTCATTTTTATGGAATATAAAATACCCCATCAGGTTAATTTCATTATCGTATAAGCATGTCTACAGTTATAAAGCTCCACGCATTTCCATTTCCATAAAACAGAATAATGAGGTTCATATGCTGACACTGATATTAAGCTCTGCCCTGATGATAAACCCGGTATCTGCCCATGTATGGCAAGCGCCCCCTCCTCCGCAAAAAACTGTTATTATTTATAACAATGAGGTTACCTCACCGCTACCACAACTAAGAGACGAAGCTACGTTTCAATAAAAAACATCCGTGTTTACACCCCCATTCCAACGCTGCACCCTATGCTGGAATGGGATCAGACAGCCACTGAACAGAGACGATTATGCTTACACTGTTATTAACAAGCACCTTGTTTTTTTCTCCCGCGGAATCATTTGAGTCCTGCGATATAGTTGCACCTGAATATTGTTCCACCGACTGGTGGAATTAAATGGTCATATAATATAATGAGGCACTTTTATGCTGACACTTATTTTAAGCAGTTCATTAATGGTTAACAGTTATTACCCTAACCCTAAAAATGATGAGCCAAAACCGGATGTCTGGGAACCAAAATCAGCGCAGTATATTTATGATTCATGCCCTAAAGATAAACCCTATTGTCACATGCTGTGATAACAACGGGCAATATTACTGTCCATCCTGAACAAACGTTGTTTATCCGTTTATTTTACACGGTACAACTAAACATAGTTGTTCTTATAAAAACTCACTGAGTTTTTGCCATTAACCCACGTTTATGTGGGTTAACGGTGCTTACCATCTTACCAGCGCGCCCTTTTCTTTCATACGAAGCAAAAATTAGCTTGTACAAAGCACGATGCTGGATTAGTCTGATATAAACACATTGTATGTTGTAACTAAAATGGTGATGTATGCGATATGATGCAATAATTTCTCTTACCGACTGCTTTAATCAGCTGGAATCGGCGCTGAGTGCATTATGCAACGCTATCCGGCAGCATCCTTCCCCTGCGGCTGAAGTTTATCAGTTACCTGAAATACTAAAAGGTGAGGAGAATAATACCGTCAATACTATTTCTGTTATTCCGGTCAGTGGCGAAGATGCTGTTCCTTTGGCGCTATCTCACTATCAGCGTTTGTTTATCTTCGATAATGATCAGGAAATCAGCAGCAAATCTGCCATCCGGTTACCAGGTGTGCTACTGATTACACTCTCCCCCGCGCAACGAAAAATAATGCAGCAACAGCTTGATGAGGTTAACCGGCTAAAACAGCAACTGGCCGCAATCGTGACAGAAACCTCCGGTGTGGATAAAACACAGCGTTTTGAATTCGTACACAACCAGATAAAAGGATTGATTACGCTCAATGCCTACCGGCAGATCCAGTCAGTCACCTCCCCTTCCTCTGTCCGGTTTGGCTGGGCCAATAAACACATTATTCAGAAAGTGGATCGTGATACGCTGTTATCCCAACTGGAGGAGCAGTATCAGAACCCGCGCGCCATTCAGTCTCTGACGAGGGAAGAGCGGCAGGTTTATCTGGCGAAAGAGATATCCGCCTTAAAACAGGTGCCGGAAGACGCCATACTGAAAATCAGGCGACCGGTAAAAGTACAGCCAATCGCCAGAGTCTGGTACAGCGAAGCACAAAAGCAGGTGCAGTATGCCTGTGCATCTCCACTGATTGTATTTTGTGATGAAAATGATGAAAAACCGGTAACGGGTGTACTACCGGATTATGATGCAGAAAACATCAAAATCCGTCACAGGCCGAAAGCAAAGAAATTAATTCCTGTGATACCACGCCTGCATTTATATATGGAAGTGATGTAAAAACGGAGCCATCAGCGGCTCCGTTATGACTATGACTATCCCTGACTGAAGATTACTTCATGCTGCCGACCATATCTTCCGGACGAACCCACGCATTAAACTCAGCTTCTGTCAGATAACCTAACTTCATTGCGGATGCTTTCAGGGTCAGACCTTCTTTATGGGCTTTTTTCGCGATTTCGGCGGCTTTGTCGTAACCGATATGCGTATTCAGCGCCGTAACCAGCATCAGTGATTCATTCAGCAACTGACTGATCCGTTCGCGGTTTGGCTCTATACCGACAGCACAGTGCTCATTAAAGCTGCGCATACCATCAGCCAGCAGGCGGACAGATTGCAGGAAGTTATGGATCACCATCGGACGGAACACGTTCAGCTCGAAGTTACCCGACGCCCCGCCGATATTAACCGCCACATCATTACCCATCACCTGAGCACACAGCATTGTCATGGCTTCGCATTGTGTCGGGTTCACTTTGCCCGGCATGATAGAGCTGCCCGGTTCGTTTTCCGGAATCGCAATTTCACCGATGCCGCAACGCGGACCGGATGCCAGCCAGCGGACATCATTGGCGATTTTCATCAGTGAGGCTGCCAGCCCTTTCAGTGCGCCATGGGCATGAACCAGTGCATCACAGGTGGCCAGTGCCTCAAATTTATTCGGTGCCGTCACAAACGGCTGACCGGAGAGTTCAGCAATTTTTTTCGCCACACGAACCGCGTATTCAGGATGAGTATTGAGGCCGGTACCGACCGCAGTCCCCCCCAGTGCCAGCTCACTCAGATGCGGCAGACTGTTTTCCAGATGTTTCAGGTTATATTGCAGCATTGCCGCCCAGCCGGAAATTTCCTGGCCCAGTGTCAGCGGTGTCGCATCCTGTAAGTGGGTACGGCCAATCTTCACGATATCGCGGTAAGCTTCCGCTTTCGCGGCCAGAACACTGTGCAGGGATTTCAGTTCCGGAATCAGCTGTGTGCTGACCGCAATCACGGCAGCGACATGCATCGCTGTCGGGAACACGTCATTAGAGCTCTGGCTTTTGTTCACATCATCATTCGGGTGCACGATACGCTCACCGCCGCGCTTCCCGCCGAGGATTTCACTGGCACGGTTTGCCAGCACCTCATTCATATTCATATTACTTTGTGTGCCGGAGCCGGTCTGCCAGATTGCCAGCGGAAACTCTTCCGGATGTTTACCGGCAAGCACTTCATCCGCTGCGGCAATTACCGCATCCGCCCGCTCTTTCGCCAGCAGTCCCAGATCACAGTTGACAGCTGCCGCTGCTTTTTTTGTAATGGCCAGCGCAGCAATCAGATCCGCAGGCATTTTTTCAACTGAAATACGGAAATGCTCCAGAGAGCGCTGGGTCTGAGCGCCCCATAATTTGTCCGCAGGAACATCGATAGGGCCCATTGAGTCTTTTTCAATACGCGTGGCTGCCATTAGTCTCTCCTTAGCACACAAAATAAAATGGATTTAAAATCCCGAAAGTTACAGATAGACTCTGAAAACGGGCTTATCTTGCCATACTTTCATTTCCGATTATGCGATCCGGGCAGAGTTATTGCTTTATTGTTACTATCTTATTGTTAACTGTTTAAAAAGAGAGCGTTGCTATGTTAAAAATGCAGAATCAGGTGCAATTCTATGATTGGGGAAGCCATACCGCGATGACAGAAATGTACGGTTACCCGAACCCTGACAAGCAGCCGATGGCCGAATTATGGATGGGGGCTCATCCGAAAGCCAGTTCGGTAGTGACAGACACCCGCGGCAACACCTGCTCTTTATATGATTTTATTGCCGGTGACCCGCAGTCCGCGCTCGGGGATGAAATTAACCGCCGTTTTCACCGGCTGCCGTTTCTGTTTAAAGTACTGAGTGCTGCTCAGCCGCTGTCGGTACAGGTTCATCCGGATAAATCCGCCGCAGAGGCCGGATTTGCCCGCGAAAACCAGGCAGGGATCCCGCTGGATTCACCAGTCCGTAATTATAAAGATGATAACCATAAGCCGGAGCTGGTTTATGCCCTCACCCCGTTCCGCGCAATGAATGCGTTCCGTCCGCTGGCCGATATTGCCGGGCTGCTCAGTGAGGTCGCTCCGGCGCATCCTGCCATTGAACGTTTTATTGCCTCGCCGTCAGAGGAGCACCTGTCTGTTCTGTTTACCCGTCTGCTCTCCATGAGCGGAGACACCAAAGAGCGGGCAGTCGCTGTGCTGAAATCCGCACTGAACAGCCGTCAGGGTGAGCCGTGGGATACCATCCGTAAGATGACAGAGTTTTATCCTGACGATAATGGCCTTTTCACCCCGCTGCTGCTCAATGTGGTTGAATTAAAACCCGGAGAGGCAATGTTTCTGTATGCCCGCACCCCCCATGCGTATCTTGAAGGAACTGCACTGGAAGTGATGGCTAACTCGGATAATGTGTTACGCGCCGGTCTGACACAAAAGCATATTGATGTCGGTGAATTGCTGAATAACCTTGATTTTGTACCGAAACACGCAAAAAGTTTATTTATGCAGCCGGAACATATTAACAACACTGAAATTTTCCCGATTCCGGTTGATGATTTTTCTTTTTCGGTGATGAAATTGCATAATCAGGAAATGATTATTGAGAATAACAGTGCTAATATTCTTTTTTGTGTGGAAGGTCATGCAGTTATCACTACAGAAACAGAACAATTAAGAGTTATCTCAGGTGAATCTGTTTTTCTTTCTGCTATAGAAAGAAAGTTTAAAATAGATGGTGAAGGAATCATTGCCCGCGTTTATAATGCTGTGTAAGTAACTTCTCTAATTTTCTCCGGGCAGTCCGCCATTGAACTGCCCGTTAATTTTGATACCGTGCGAAAACCTGCAAAATAAATCGCATATAAAGGATGGATTTATCTATGAAAAAGTCGTTAGTTGCTGTTGGCGTTATTGTCGCATTAGGCGCCGCATGGGGTGTGGCTTCATGGCAGACAGGTAAGAAAATTGAAGCAAACCTTGATGAGTATATCGCCAAAGCGAATAAAGCAATCAAGGATAACTACCCTGATGCACCTGTCACGCTGACCGCCAAAGATTTTTCACGCGGTATTTTCAGCTCTGATGTCAAACTGATCATCAAAGAAACGAAAAAAAGCGGTGATACCTCCGGCGAAGAACTTGTGATCCTCAATACCATCGATCACGGTCCGTTCCCGTTATCTCAGCTTAAGAGCATGGTGTTCTCGCCAAATATGGCTGCGGTCCACTCTGAGCTGGAAAATAATGACATCACCAAACAGGCCTTCGAGATCACCGGCGGTAAATCCCCTGTTGCAACGGATACCCGTATCAGCTACGACCAGAGTTTCGATATTGATCTTGCTGTCAGCAAAATCAACTATAAGAAAGACGGCGAAGAGCTGGCATTCTCCGGTGCTGATCTGAACGTTAAATTCGACAAAGAATTCAAAAACGTCAAAGGTAAAGGCAGCAGCAATGAACTGACTTACCGTAAAGGCGATCGCGAAAGCATCGTGATGAAAGGTCTGTCATTTGACAGCGATGTTGCCAAATCAGGTGACAGCTACTTCTACCTGGGTGACCAGAATCTGAGCCTGAAAGAGTTAGCGGTTGTTAATTACAGCGATACCGTTTCTCTGAAAGATCTGAAACTGAACGGTACCTCCGGCAGCAAAGATAACAAACTGACTGCAGATGTTGATTACAGTCTGGGTTCACTGAGCTACCGTGATATCGACCTCGGCGCTATCAGCCTGAAAGGTTCTCTGAAAGATCTGGATGCCACTTCCGCAAATACGCTGATGGCGTCTGTTGAAGAGTACACCAAGCTGTCTGAGTCTATGTACACCGAAGATTTCGACGATGCGAAAATGGAAGCACTGGATGAGAAAATGAAATCCAATGCACTGGGTCTGTTCAAGTACAGCCCGTCCTTCGCTATCGCACCTCTGAGCTGGAAAAACAGCGGCGGTGAGTCAAAAGTTAACCTGAACGTAACGTTCAACGCACTGAACGAAGAGAGCTTTAAAGCTCTGGAACACGCAGGCAGCTTTGAGAAAGTTCTGCCGGTTCTGGTGAAAGAGTTCGGTTTCAATATGGATCTGTCCAAGCCGATGCTGACTGATTTCGTTGCGGTTGCCATGCAGTCACAGGGTATGGGCGCGAAAGAAGCCAAAGAACAGGGTGAACAGGGTGTTGCTCAGATGGCCAGCATGGGTGCCATGATGGAAATCGTGAAAGTGACCGATAAAGCGATCACCATGGATCTGAAATACAGCAACAACAACATCGATTTCAACGGTAAGAAATTCACCGTTGCTGAATTCCTGGAAAAATATGACCAGTACGGCGCACTGAGCGATAACAGCGGTGACGACGAAGGTTACGAGGAAGAGGCAATCGAAATGGATCCTAACGGTGATGTTACTGAAGAAGTCACTATCGGTGAAGAACCGGCTGCTGACGTTGCGGCTCCTGCTGCTCAGTAATTTCACACTGTTATTATCTGTTGATCAGACAAAAGCCAGTCGTCAGACTGGCTTTTTATCATCTGAGGAATACCACAATGATTAACCGCTCACTTCCCCTGACCGATCTGCACCGCCATCTCGATGGTAATATCCGCTTGTCCACCATTCTGGATCTGGCCCGTCAGCACAATTTGCCGCTGCCCGCTTATGAGACTGAAGCACTGCGCCCGCATGTGCAGGTGATGAGCAATGAACCGGATCTGGTGCAGTTTCTGAGCAAGCTGGACTGGGGCGTTTCCGTGCTGGCAGACCTCGATGCCTGCCGCCGAGTGGCAGCTGAAAACGTTCAGGATGCCGTCAGCGCCGGGCTGGATTACGCCGAACTGCGCTTTTCCCCTTATTATATGGCGATGAAGCATCATCTGCCCGTTGAAGGCGTGGTGGAAGCGGTACTGGATGGTGTGGCATCCGAAGTCCGTAGCAGCCCGGTGCGGATTAATATAATTGGTATTCTGAGCCGGACGTTCGGCACAGATGCCTGTCATGAAGAGCTGAATGCCCTGCTCGCTCACCATGAGCGGATTGTGGCGCTGGATATTGCCGGTGATGAATCCGGTTATCCGGGCGATTTATTCACCGACCACTTCCGTAAAGCCCGTGATGTCAACTGGGCCATCACCGCCCATGCCGGAGAAGCTGCCGGCGCCGCCAGTATCTGGCAGGCTATCCGCGACCTGGGTGCGCAGCGCATCGGCCACGGAGTGATGGCGATTGAAGACCCGGCGCTGATGGATTACCTGGCAGAGCACCGTATCGGTATGGAATCCTGCCTGACCTCCAATATTCAGACCAGCACTGTGCCGTCACTGGCCGCGCATCCGCTGAAACAGTTCCTGGCACACGGCATTGCCGCTACTATCAATACCGATGACCCGGCAGTTGAAGGTATTGAGATTGCCCATGAATACAATGTTGCTGCCCCGGCTGCCGGTCTGACCCGTGCGGAAATTGAACAGGCGCAAATTAACGGGCTGGAAATTGCCTTTTTATCCGCAGAGGAAAAAGCGGCACTGAGAGATATGGCGGCTAAACGCAGTCAGTAAGCACCGTTCCGGTACAAAAAAGCCGTGGCATTCTGTGTCACGGCTTTTTTATGCCTTTTACCAGCTCCCGGAAGCACCGCCACCACCACTGCTGCCGCCTCCGCCACCGGACGATCCGCTGCTTCCGGAACTACCGCCGGAACTGCTGCTGTAGCTGCCGCCGTCAGAACCGGATGAATATCCGCCTCCTGTACCCGCCATGACACCGGTTAATTTCCGCATTTCCGCTTCCTGAGTACGATATTCCGGAATTAATACATATAGCAAATAACAAATAAATAGTGAGCCAAATACATTAAGAAAAATGAGCATCATGATGCTGATAAATAATGCGTCTGGGTCAGGATCTCCGTCTATCAGGACCCGTGTCATTATAAAAATCAGAACTGAATAAAATAACACACTCACAGTATGGCCGAGCGGTGTCGGATAAATATACTTATACTGCAAAAATGCCGTCAGGCGTTTCTGTGTAAGGCGGATTCCTCGTTCGGGCTGACGTTTCTTCTTGTTTTTGGATTTTTCATGTTCCTTTCTCAGATATTCAATATCTTTGAGAACCTGTTTTTCTATTCTTTTTTTACGGCGGGAAGAACCAATAAATAATGACCAGAGATACACCGTAATAAAGGTCAGAAAATAAATAATCGTCAGTCGTTTAAGTTTTAATGGTTCTGTTCCGGATGTCTCTGATTTGATATATTCCGGTTCATTCCCGCTGATAATATCAATGGCATCGGTCACACCCGCCCCAATCCCGGTAAAATAATGGCCTTTTTTAAATTCAGGCGTGATGCGCTGACGGATAATACGACCTGCGGAGACATCCGGCAGAATACCTTCCAGGCCGTAACCGACCTCAAAACGCAGATTACGGTCATTCACCGCCACGACCAGCAGCAGACCATTATTCTGACCTTTACGACCGATTTTCCAGATATTAAACGCACGGTGTGCGAATGTCTCAATACTTTCCCCGCCGGTTGACGGCACAATAAACACCACGAACTGACTGCCGTCATTGCGGCTCAGTTCGTACTCAGTGAGTTGCCGGTTAAGCTGTGCGAATTGCGGGCCGGTCAGAAGACCGGCGCTGTCAATAACCCGCGCCCGTTTCAGTTCCGGCAGCGGTTGTATATCCGCACGGGCAAAGAAACTGACAAAAAGAAGTATAAGGCATCCTGCCATAACTCTGCTCATCATTACTCCTGTGAATGCTCTTTTCCCTGCCGCGCATAGCGCGCCGCCATCACCGCACACACCATCAGCTGGATCTGATGAAACAACATCAGCGGCAGCACCAGAATACCGACTACGGCAGGCGGGAACATTACGTTTGCCATCGGTACGCCGTTTGCCAGGCTTTTCTTCGAACCGCAGAAGACAATCGTGATTTCATCAGCCTTATTAAAACCCAGTGCCCGCGCACCGTACACGTTGATCACCAGCACAATCGCCAGTAAACCACACGACACCACCGCAATCTGCAGAATAGACATTGCATCAATCTGCTGCCAGATCCCTTCGGCAACCGCTTCACTGAAAGCGACATACACCACCAGCAGAATAGAAGTGCGATCCGTTTTATTAATGATTTTTTTATTGCGATCCACCCACTTACCGATCAGCGGACGGGAAAGGTGTCCGACCACAAACGGCAGCATCAGCTGCAGTAAAATAGAGCGGATAGCACCCAGAGTATCCAGGTCATGCGCGCCCTGCGTTTCCATCATAAAACCGATAATCACCGGTGATAAAAACACACCAAGGATACTGGAGGCAGATGCACTGCAAATCGCCGCCGCCACATTTCCGCCCGCGACAGAGGTAAAGGCGATAGCCGATTGTACTGTCGCCGGTAAGGCACATAAGTATAAGAAACCCATGTAAATGGTCGGAGACATCCATTCCGGCACCAGAAACTGCAAACCCAGCCCCAGCAGCGGGAAAAGGATAAAGGTACTGGAGAACACCATCAGATGCAGACGCCAGTGCCCCATCCCCGTCACAATCGCTTCCCGCGAGAGTTTTGCACCGTGGAAGAAGAACAATAACGCAATCGCGGCGGTGGTCAGATAGCGGAATCCGGTCGCCACACTGCCGGTTGCCGGAAAGAGTGACGCCAAAATAACAACCGTGATCATTATGACCAGGAACGGATCTAACCGCAGTTTCTGCCACCAGTTTGTCATGCGTTATTCACTTTTGTCTGCAATAAGAAGTAATGATTATTTGTTACAGTGTCACAGTCCGTCCGGTTTTATGAGATTCCATGCCGGCCTCAATAATACGGATAATTTCCGCCCCTTCCTGCGCGGTCACAGGGTTCGGCCCGTTATTGATAATCGCCTCTGCCACTTCTGCGTAATAGCGGCCATAGTGCCCGGCTTTGTTCGGATACGTTTCCGTGATCACTTCAACGCCATCCGGTGACAGGCTCAGTTCCCCGTCGCGGCTGTCATGCCCCCAGTTAACACCGACCGGCATCTGCCCTGCTTTCAGTGCATTCTCCTGCGGATCCAGCCCGTACTTCACATAGCTGCCTTTCATACCGTGAACGATATACACCGGGGATTCCGCTGCCGCGACCGTGGTGGCATGAAGTACGACTTTGACATCCGGATAGTGCAGTTGTGCATGGAAATAATCCACTGCTTCCGCGCCCGGACGGATCATCCCCAGGTCGGCGGTGATCGCCGTTGGTTTGCCGAAAAACTGCAGTGCCTGGTCAATCAGATGAGAGCCCAGGTCATACCAGATACCACTGCCCAATGCGGCAGCTTCACGCCAGCGTTTTTGCGGATGCGGGCGGTAACGGTCAAAGTGGACTTCAAAATATTTGATATCCCCGAGTTTTTTACTTTCAAACAGGGATTTGAGTGTCAGATACCCGGAATCAAAACGGCGGTTATGATAGACAGACAACACCAGCCCGGCATCATCCGCCTGTTTTGCCAGGGTAAATCCTTCTTCCGATGTCAGGGTAAAGGGTTTATCCACCACCACGTGCTTACCGGCAGCCAGCGCCATCCGCGCCAGCGGGAAATGGGTGTCATTCGGGGTCGGGATCACGACGAGGTCAATGGCCGGGTCAGCAAAAATATCTTCCGGCGTGGCGACAACCTGCACATCCGGATAATCCGCATGCACTTTGGCGGCATCACTGCTCGCGACTTTGGCCAGTTCCATATTGGCATTATTGACAATAAACGGCGCATGGAATGTTTTTCCGGCAAAACCGTATCCGATCAGGCCCACTTTCAGTATTTTCGTCATCACTCCCTCCGGGGGATTGTCATGTTAACGGATAAAAACATGCTTTCAGAATCTGTCATCCTCCTGAAAAGTACCACTAACTGATTCCGTGACGCAAATACTGTGCCCGGTTTTCGTCAGTTTTGCCGCTTTTTCATTCTGATACACACAGTTATCCGCGCTTTCACACAATCCCGATAACCCCGGATGCCCGGGGATTGCTATTATTCACCCCGCTTACCGGGGATCCCGGTTTTTTATGTGCTTTATTTGTATGTTTTGAATGACTCGCTTTGGGCATTGTAATGGCTGACTACTTATTACTTTTTGTCGGGACGGTGCTGGTTAACAACTTCGTACTCGTCAAATTCTTAGGATTATGCCCCTTTATGGGGGTCTCCAAAAAACTGGAAACCGCGATAGGCATGGGGTTTGCCACCACGTTTGTGATGACACTCGCCTCCGTCTGCTCGTGGCTGATGGATACCTTTATCCTGATCCCGCTGGATATTCTCTATCTGCGCACACTGAGCTTTATCCTGGTGATCGCCGTGGTGGTGCAGTTCACCGAAATGGTGGTGCGTAAAACCAGCCCGGCACTCTACCGGCTGCTCGGGATCTTCCTGCCGCTGATCACTACCAACTGTGCGGTTCTCGGCGTGGCACTGCTGAATATCAACCTGTCGCATAATTTCCTGCAATCCGCCGTTTACGGCTTTGGTGCGGCAGCCGGTTTCTCCCTGGTGATGGTGCTGTTTGCCGCTATCCGTGAGCGGCTGGCAACGGCAGATGTGCCGGCGCCTTTCCGCGGGGCGTCTGTCGGGCTGGTCACTGCTGGTCTGATGTCTCTGGCCTTTATGGGCTTCAGTGGTCTGGTGAAATTCTGATGACAATGATTTGGATTGCCGTTGCCGTACTCAGCCTGCTGGGTCTGGCATTCGGTCTGATACTTGGTTACGCCTCCCGCCGGTTTAAAGTGGAGGAAGATCCCATTGTGGATAAAATTGATGACATTCTGCCGCAGAGTCAGTGCGGTCAGTGCGGTTTTCCGGGCTGCCGCCCGTATGCGGAATCTGTTGCCAATGGCGGCGCAATAAACCGCTGTGCCCCCGGCGGCGAGCAGGTAATGCTGAAACTGGCGGATATGCTGGGCGTGGATCCGCAACCGCTCGACGGTGACGAGTCCGTACTCAATCCGGTGCGCAAAGTGGCCTTTATTCATGAAGATCAGTGCATCGGCTGCACCAAATGTATTCAGGCGTGTCCGGTGGATGCCATTATCGGTGCCACCCGCGCCATGCACACCGTGGTTGAAGATCTCTGCACCGGGTGTGACCTGTGTGTCGCCCCCTGCCCGACAGACTGCATTGAGATGATTCCGGTCGCCGTCACTCCGCGTAACTGGAAGTGGGATTTAAACACCATTCCGGTCAGAAATATTCCGGCAGATACCAGCGGTACTCCTGTCAAACCTGTTCAGATTGAGGCGTCGTAAGTTTTATGTTCAATTTGCTCAATTTTCTGAAAAAAGACCGGGTATGGGATTTTGACGGCGGCATCCATCCGCCGGAAATGAAATTACAGTCCAGCCGGACACCGATGCGGGTGTGCCCGGTACCGGACGAATTGATTATTCCGTTGCAGCAGCATATCGGCAACGAAGGTGATGTGCTGGTCAGCCCCGGCGACCATGTTCTGAAAGGTCAGCCGCTGACTCGCGGAACCGGCCGCAGCCTGCCGGTGCATGCCTCATCATCCGGCACAGTGACTACCGTGGAGCCTTGTGTGACCGCACATCCGTCCGGGCTGACCGCGCCGTGCATCCGCATCCGGACTGACGGACTGGATACCCCGTATCCGGCAGAAAAAACCACGGATTTCACTGTTCTCGCCAAAGCGGAACTCACTGATCGCATTCATCAGGCCGGGATTGCCGGTCTCGGCGGCGCGGGTTTCCCGACCGCCAGCAAGCTGAAAGGCGGCGGTGATCTTATCCGCACCCTGATTATCAATGCGGCGGAGTGTGAGCCTTATATCACGGCGGATGACCGTCTGATGCAGGAACATGCCGGGGAAATTCTCACCGGTATCCGTATTCTGATGCACCTTCTGGAACCGGAACAGGTGCTTATCGGCATTGAAGACAATAAACCGGAGGCGATCGCCGCACTGCGCGGGGTCACTGCCGGTGAAAAACAGATTTTCGTACGGGTGATCCCGACTAAATACCCGTCCGGCGGTGCCAAACAGCTGACCAAAATTCTCACCGGCCGCGAAGTGCCGTCCGGCGGACGTTCCTCTGATATTGGCGTACTGATGCAGAACGTCGGAACCGTGGTCGCCATCAAACGCGCCATTACCGACGGCGAACCGCTGATCCAGCGCGTGGTAACAGTGACCGGCGAAGCGGTCGGATCACCGGGCAACTTCTGGACACGACTCGGTACACCGGTCCGTTTCCTGCTGCAACAGGCTGATTTCCGTCCGCAGCATGAACAAATGGTTGTGATGGGCGGCCCGCTGATGGGCTTTACACTGCCGGATCTGGATGTGCCGGTGGTGAAAATCTGTAACTGTATTCTGGCACCGACCACAAATGAGATGGAGCCTGCTGCGCCGGAAGAAGCCTGCATTCGTTGCAGTCATTGTGCGGATGCCTGTCCGGCCGGATTACTGCCGCAACAGCTCTACTGGTTCAGTAAAGGTAACGAACACGAAAAAGCAGAGCAACACCATCTGTTTGACTGCATCGAATGCGGTGCCTGTGCCTGGGTCTGCCCGAGCAACATTCCGCTGGTGCAGTATTACCGTCAGGAGAAAGCACAGGTTATTGAGATCCGCGAAGAAGCCCAACGCGCCGCAGATGCCAAAATCCGCTTTGAAGCCAAACAGGCACGAATGGCACGGGAAAAAGAAGCCCGTGAAGCCCGTCATAAAAGTGCGGCTGTTCAGGTGGATGAGAAAGACAGTGCCGCTATCAGCGCCGCCCTTGCCCGTGTGAAAGCCAAAGACAGTAATACAGGGATGACGATTTCTGTTAATCCGTCCACCTTACCGGATAACAGCGCCGTGATTGCTGCCCGTGAAGCCCGTAAAGCACAGGCCCGTGCGCATCAGGCAGAGAAAGCGGCACTCGCGGCTGAAACCACACAACCGGCAACAGAAACAGATGCCGATCCGCGTAAAGCCGCAGTGGCTGCCGCTCTTGCCCGCGCCAAAGCGAAGAAAGCCGCTCAGGCTGCTGAAGCTCCTGCGGAAGCGGCACAACCGGCAACGGAAACAGAAACGGATCCGCGCAAAGCTGCTGTTGCTGCCGCCCTTGCCCGCGCCAAGGCGAAGAAAGCCGCTCAGGCTGCCGAAGCGCCGGCGGAAGCGGCACAACCGGCAGCAGAAACAGAGACAGATCCGCGCAAAGCCGCTGTCGCAGCCGCGATTGCCCGCGCCAAAGCGAAAAAAGCCGCCCAGGCTGCCGAAGCTCCGGCGGAAGCTGAACAACCAGCAGCGGAAACAGACACAGATCCGCGCAAAGCTGCTGTTGCTGCCGCCATTGCCCGCGCCAAAGCGAAGAAAGCCGCTCAGGCTGCTGAGGCTCCGGCGGAAGCTGCGCAACCAGCCGCAGACGCAGAAACGGATCCGCGCAAAGCCGCTGTTGCTGCTGCCATTGCCCGCGCCAAAGCGAAGAAAGCCGCTCAGGCTGCTGAAGCTCCGGCGGAAACGGCACAACCGGCCGCAGACGCAGAAACGGATCCGCGCAAAGCTGCTGTTGCTGCCGCGATTGCCCGTGCCAAAGCGAAAAAAGCCGCTCAGGCCGCCAAAGCGCCGGCAGAAGCTGTACAACCAGCCGCAGAGACAGAAACGGATCCGCGCAAAGCTGCTGTTGCTGCCGCGATTGCCCGAGCCAAAGCGAAGAAAGCCGCTCAGGCTGCTGCACAACATTCTGAAGAAACCACTGATTAATGAAGCGAAATAAGCATGAAATTTAGGCCCGTTTCCTCAAACGCCCCGCACCGGCTGAAAATTGCGGGATCACCGTTTACGCATAACCGTGACAACACCTCCGCCATCATGCTGTGGGTGGTGATTGCTATGATCCCGGGGATTGCCGCGCAGCTCTGGTTTTTCGGCGCCGGTACCCTGTTTCAGATTCTGATTGCAGTTGTGACTGCACTGGTCACCGAAAGTATTGCTGTTCGCCTGCGCAATAAACCTGTGATGCCATATCTGAAGGATAACTCCGCGCTGGTCACAGCGGTGCTGCTGGCTGTCAGTATTCCGCCACTGGCACCGTGGTGGATCATTGTTATCGGTACATTCTTTGCCGTAATTATTGCTAAGCACATCTATGGCGGCCTCGGGCAAAACCCGTTTAACCCGGCAATGGTCGGTTATGTGGTGCTGCTGATCTCCTTCCCGGTACAGATGACCGGGTGGCTGCCGCCGGAGAGTCTGCAAATCACCCCGGTTTCACTCAGTGACAGTCTGCATGTGATTTTCACCGGGTTATCAGACGGTGGCCAGACACTGGAGCAGTTACGCGCCGGTGCGGATGGCATGAGCCAGGCGACCCCGCTCGACAGTTTCAAAACCGGTCTGCTGACCCGCGACATGTCAGAGATCCTGACACAACCTGTTTTACAGGGCTCTGTCGCCGGTATCGGCTGGCAATGGGTGAATATCGGTTACCTGATCGGCGGCTGTATTCTGCTCAACCGTAAAGTGATTTCATGGCAGATCCCGGCCGCCATGCTGGGAACACTCGCAGTACTGTCTGTGATCGGGTACCTGATTGATTCATCACACTTTACATCCCCGGTTATACAGCTGTTTTCCGGTGCCACCATGCTCGGGGCATTCTTTATCGCCACCGACCCGGTCACCGCCTCCACCACGCCGCGCGGCCGCCTGATATACGGGATGCTGATCGGCCTTCTGCTGTGGGTTATCCGCGTTTACGGCGGTTATCCGGATGCGGTGGCATTTGCCGTTCTGCTGGCCAATATCACCGTGCCGCTGATCGATACCTATACACAACCGCGTGTTTACGGGCACAAACGGGGGAATAAATGATTGCCACATTACGCCGTTACGGCCTGATCCTCGCGCTGTTTGCCGCCGGTACCACCGGACTGAGCGGTTTTGTCTATACCCTGACAAAACCGGAAATTGATAAGCAAGCCGCCGCACAGCAAAAGGCACTGTTTGCCGAAATCCTGCCGGAATCGGTTTATAATAATGATGTGATTGCAGAGTGTTATCTGGTCACCGATCCTGCCCTGGGTAATGAACTGCCGCACCGGCTGTATGTTGCCCGCAAAGACGGCACACCGGTCGCCGCTGTGCTGGAGTCCACCGCGCCGGACGGCTATTCCGGTAATATTCAGCTGCTGGTTGCGGCTGATTTTAACCGCACCGTGCTCGGCTCCCGTGTCACCGAACACAAAGAAACGCCGGGACTGGGTGATAAGATTGATACCCGTATTTCAGACTGGATCACTTCTCTGAGCGGCAAACATATTGAATCCGCCAATGACCCGCACTGGGCAGTGAAAAAAGACGGCGGGGATTTTGATCAGTTCACCGGTGCCACCATCACGCCGCGCGCAGTCGTCAATGCTGTCCGTGCAACAGCGGATTATATGCAGACACTGCCGCCGCTGCTGAACACTTTACCTCAATGCGGAGCAGAATAATGAGTCAGATTAAAGAGTTATTCGCCGACGGATTATGGAAAAACAACTCCGCCCTCGTCCAGGTGCTGGGGCTGTGTCCTCTGCTGGCGGTCTCCTCCACTGTCACCAACGCGCTGGGTCTGGGGCTGGCCACCACGCTGGTGCTGATTTGCACTAACGTGGCGGTTTCCGCGCTGCGCCGCTGGATCCCGTCAGAAATCCGCATTCCTATTTATGTGATGCTGATTGCGTCTGTGGTGACCGCAGTACAGCTGCTGATCAACGCCTATGCTTTCGGCTTATATCAGTCGCTCGGTATATTCATCCCGCTGATTGTGACCAACTGTATTGTTATTGGCCGTGCCGAAGCGTTTGCTGCCAAAAATGCGGTTTATCCTTCTGCGATTGACGGTCTGGCGATGGGGCTTGGTGCGACCGCCGCGCTGTTTGTGCTCGGTGCCATGCGTGAGATTCTTGGCAACGGTACCCTGTTTGACGGCGCGGATCTGCTGCTCGGCGACTGGGCCAAAGTGCTGCGCGTCGATGTGCTGCACCTTGATACCCCGTTCCTGCTGGCCATGCTGCCGCCGGGTGCCTTTATCGGGCTGGGCTTAATGCTGGCGGGTAAGTATCTTATTGATGAGAAAATGAAAAAGCGCAAAAATGCACCTGCCGCTCCGCAATATGAAACAGAAAAAGGATGCGGAAGCCATCTGGTCAAATAACTGTATAATTAAGCAGGCTCCTCTCCGGGAGTCTGCTTTTATCATGAATGAGCCAATGTCGTTATGAATAAAGAAAAACGTATTGAAATCCTGACCCGCCTGCGGGACAACAACCCGCAACCCACCACCGAACTGCTGTTTGATTCTCCGTTTGAATTACTGATCTCCGTCTTATTATCCGCCCAGGCGACTGATGTCAGTGTCAATAAAGCCACCCGTCCGCTGTATGCCGTTGCCAATACGCCGCAGGCCATTCTGGATCTGGGTGTGGACGGTGTGAAATCCTATATTAAAACCATCGGGTTATTTAATACCAAAGCAGAGAATGTGATTAAAACCTGCCGGATGCTGGTTGAGCTGCATAACGGTGAGGTGCCGGAAGACAGAGCGGCACTTGAGGCGCTGCCGGGTGTGGGCCGCAAAACCGCCAATGTGGTGCTCAATACCGCGTTCGGCTGGCCGACTATCGCTGTTGATACTCATATTTTCCGTGTTTGTAACCGCACAAAATTTGCCCCCGGTAAAAATGTGGATGAGGTGGAACAAAAATTATTGCGGGTTGTTCCGGCAGAATTTAAAGTCGACTGCCACCACTGGTTTATACTGCACGGGCGTTACACCTGTGTTGCCCGCAAACCCCGCTGCGGTTCATGCATCATTGAGGATTTGTGTGAATTCAGCGAAAAAGTGTATCCGGAAGATTAATCTGCTGCGCTTTAAACAGAAATTGCCCTCTGTGCTTGCGGGCAGCGTGAATTCGCGTAAAAATAACCATAAATTTGCTCACCCAACCAGTACGGGAACCTATGTTTCAAGATAACCCGCTGTTAGCTCAGCTAAAACAACAGCTCCACGATAAAACATTGCGTGTCGAAGGGATCGTAAAAAGTACCGATAAAGGCTACGGTTTCCTGGAAGTTGACGGACAAAAATCCTATTTTATTCCGCCGCCACAGATGAAAAAAGTCATGCACGGCGACCGCGTCACTGCCGCTATTCACACAGTGAATAATAAAGATGTGGCTGAGCCGGAAGCGCTGATCACTCCGTTCCTTGACAGGTTCGTCGGCCGTGTGCAGCGCAAAGAAAATGACGACCGTCTCTGGATCATTCCTGACCACCCGCTGTTAAAAGATTCCATTCCCTGCCGTCCGGCAAAAGGCGTTGATCACGAGTTTCGCCAGGGTGACTGGGCGGTTGCGGAAATGCGCCGCCACCCGCTGAAGGGTGATCGCAGCTTCCACGCGGAAATCACCGGCTTTATCACCGATGCGGACGACCATTATGCGCCGTGGTGGGTGACTCTGACCCGCCATCAGCACGCACTGAAAGAGCCGGAGCCGGTTGAGGTGACCATGGCGGATGATAATCTGCCGCGCACTGACCTGACCCATCTGGATTTTGTCACTATCGACAGTGCATCCACCGAAGATATGGATGATGCACTTTATATCACCACCGGTGATAACAATCAGCTTCAGCTGACTATCGCGATTGCTGACCCGACCAGCTACATCCCGGCCGGCAGCGAGCTGGATGCTATTGCCCATAAACGCGCATTTACCAACTATCTGCCGGGCTTTAATATCCCGATGCTGCCGCGCAATCTGTCTGATGACCTGTGCTCACTGCATCCTCATGTACGCCGTCCGGCGCTGGTGTGTCAGGTGTCCATTAATGACGATGGCTCTCTGGCTGATGATGCCGTATTCTTCGCCGCCTGGGTTGAATCCAAAGCCAAACTGGCTTACGACGATGTCTCCGATTTGCTGGAGGGTGTGGCTGACCGCGTGACAACGGATGAAACGATCCGCCGTCAGATTTCCCTGTTACAGGATATGTATCAGCGCCGCCATCACTGGCGTGAAACTCATGCGCTGGTCTTCAAAGATCGCCCTGATTACCGCTTTATCCTTGATGAAAACGGTGTGGTAACCGATATCGTGGCAGAGCAGCGCCGCAGTGCCAACCGCATTGTGGAAGAAGCGATGATCACGGCGAATATTTGTGCCGCAGAGGTACTGGATCAAAAACTCGGCTTTGGTGTCTATAACGTGCACACCGGGCTGGATCCTCTGACCATCAGTCAGGCCGTTGCCCTGCTCGCCGAAAATGGTATTAACTTCAGCGCGGAAGAATTACTGACCCTCGACGGTTTCTGTCGTCTGCGCCGTGAACTGGATAACCAGCCGACGCAGTTCCTCGACAGCCGTATCCGCCGCTTCCAGACCTTTGCCGAAGTCCGCATGGAAAAAGGCCCGCACTTTGGTCTGGGACTGGATGGTTATGCGACCTGGACATCCCCTATCCGTAAATACAGTGATATTGTGAACCACCGTCTGCTGAAAGCCATTATCGCCGGTCAGTCTGCGGAAAAACCGGCTGAAGCCCTGGCCGAGCACCTGGCAGAACGCCGCCGTGCCAACCGCATGGCAGAGCGTGATGTCGGTGACTGGTTGTATGCCCGTTATCTGCATCCATATGCCGGTACAGATACCCCGTTCCCGGCGGAGATTATTGATATCACCCGCGGCGGCGTGCGTGTCCGTCTGACAGACAACGGTGCGGTCGCCTTTATCCCGGGTACCTTTATCCACCCGGTCAAAGATGAACTCCAGTGCAGCCAGGAAACCGGCTCAGTGCTGATTAAAGGTGAAGTCCGTTACCGCCTCAATGACATCATTCCGGTGAAAATTGAGGAAGTTAAGATGGAAACCCGCAGTATTCTGGCTCGTCCGCTCTGATCCGGAATCACTGACTGATAAGAGCCGCCGTTTTGTATTAACGGCGGTTTTTTTATTCCTGCCACTCAGAACCCGCCGCTGTTCCTGTCATTAAACTCCGGACATTAATACCTTTATCAGCATTTAAATTTTATTTAAATCATGAGGATAGTAATTAGCAACGTGATTGCTATAGTGATAATAATCAGACATTCAGCGGGGAAATAAGATGAAGAAAATAGTAACGGCATTGCTTGTTGCCGGTGGCCTGCTGGCACTCAGCGGCTGTAAAAACCTGTCAAAGCAGGAGAAAGATACCGCAATTGGTGCTGAGTTAGGTGCTATCAGTGGTGCGATTCTGACGGACGGGTCCGGTCTGGGTACAGTGGGTGGTGCTGCCGTCGGCGGGATTATCGGCCACGAAGCCGGTCAGTAATAAAGGCGTCCGGACGGACGCCTTATCTCTCTGTCAGCCACCTGCCAGTTTGACTTTGAAACCTTTCTCTTCCAGCAGTTGCTTCAGTAAATCGCGTTTATCGCCCTGAATTTCGATAATACCGTCTTTCAGCGCCCCGCCGCAGCCGCAGCGTTTTTTCAGATCTGCCGCCAGCTTGCTCAGTGCCGCATCATCCAAATCAATACCGGTGATCAGACACACGCCCTTACCTTTGCGGCCGCTGGTCTGGCGCTGAATGCGGACAATGCCGTCACCTTTCGGGCGTTCCGCTTTGACTTCCGGCTCATCAATACGGCCGGCATCTGTGGAATAAACCAGCCGTGAATTATTGTCCATCTTATAATACTCCCACTGAAGCATTAATCGCCTGCAATGCCGCCTGCGGGTTATCACTGCGGGTGATTGGCCGCCCGATAACCATATAATCCACCCCGGCACTGAGTGCCTGCGGTGGTGTCATGATACGGCGCTGGTCACCGGCATCACTGCCTTCAGGGCGGATCCCCGGTGTGACCAGTTTAAATTCCCGGCCCAGGGTCTCTTTCATCAGTTTCGCTTCATGAGCGGAACAGACCACGCCATCCAGCCCGCAGTTCTGTGTTAATTTTGCCAGACGCAGCGCGTGCTCTGCCGGTGTGGCATCAATACCGGTACCGGCCAGGTCGGACTGCTCCATGCTGGTCAGCACTGTCACAGCGATCAGCAGCGGTGCATCGTTGCCGTACGGTAACAGGATCTCTTTCGCCGCTGCCATCATACGTTCGCCGCCTGCCGCATGGACGTTAACCATCCACACTCCCAGTTCAGCCGCTGCCCGCACCGCATGCGCCGCGGTATTCGGAATATCATGGAATTTCAGGTCAAGAAAGACCTCAAACCCGCGCTGCTGCAATGCACGGACACATTCCGGCCCGCAGAAGGTAAACAGCTCTTTACCGACTTTCAGACGGCACCGTGCCGGATCGATACGGTCAGCAAAAGCCAGCGCGTCATCCGGGTTGTCGTAATCGAGCGCAACAATAACAGGCGATGCGATATCTGCACGGCCTGTATGCGAAGAAAGAGATGTCATGAATGCATTACCTGTGGTTGGTGAATTAATACGGGTAAATAATTACGGGTAAATGTGACGTTGTCACTGTCCGTCCAGCCCTCTGATAGGCTTGATAGTATCCCATGACCGGCAGGACGGGCAGTGCCAGTACAGGGCGTGTGATGTAAATCCGCATTTGCCGCAGCGGTAATCCGGTTTTGTCCGGATTTGTTCGCCGACCATGTTACGCAGCAGGCCGAGACTCTCTTTGGCACGGCCTTCCTCCGCCTCTGACAGATAATATTCCATCAGACGGCAGAACAGACGCATGGTCGGATGGCGCTGCAACTGGCGGTTAACATAGGTGATCGCCATTTCCGGCCCTTCCTGCTGTTCAATAATATCCGCAAGATAGAGTTCGGCAATAGCGCCGATATTTTCATCCGAACAGTACAGCAGGTATTCTGCCCATTCCGCCGGCTGATTAAGGTGCGTATAGCAGGTTTCCAGCATCGGCAGTGTTTCACTGACCATTTCTTTATCCTGCTCAAACACCCGCTTGAGCACGGTAACGGCTTTACTGTATTCCGCCCGTTCAATATGAATACGCCCCTGCATAATCGACACCCGGGCACAGTTTTTATCCGCTCCCGCAGCTTTCGCAAGATACGCAAATGCCCCGTCAGTGTTATCGCTGCCCAGCGCCTGCAATGCCAGTTCACAATAAAAGTTAGCGATATTCTCCCGCTGCCCGGTATCACCCTGTTTCAGCAGTTTTTCACCGATATCGATGGCTTTGCTCCAGTCACTGGTGGACTGATAGATCGATAACAATGACTGAAGCGCGCTTTGTCTGAAATCTGCCTCATCAATCAGCTGTAAAAACAGCGCTTCCGCCCGGTCATAGACCCCGGCGGCCACATAATCGCGGCCCAGCTGTTGTGTGGCGAGGAGACGCTGGTCATAGGAGAGAGAGGCGCTTTCCATCAGTGACTGGTGGATGCGGATGGCGCGTTCCACTTCGCCGCGCGAACGGAACAGGTTGCCGAGCGTCAGGTGAGCTTCAAATGCAGAGCTGTCTTCTTTCAGCATGTCGAGGAACAAATCAACTGCTTTATCCTGCTGATCGGACAGCAAAAAGTTTACGCCTGCCACATAGTCACGTGACAGGCGGTCAGCATGTTGTTGTTGATTCTGCTGCGCGCTGCGCCGCCCCATATACCAGCCGTATGCGGCAGCAATGGGCAACAGAAGAAACAACAGCTCAAGCATAATGCTTATTCCTTAGTGGTGTCCCGCAGTGCAACCGAACCGGAAGACTGCACCGTCTGATCAGCTTCCAGACGTTTGATCCGGTGCCGGGCACGTGCCAGCGACAACCGCAGACGTAAATAAAACAGACCGCAGACAATCCAGCCCAGCACAAAACCGATACCGAACAGTACGGCCAGCAAGGTGGATACAGAATACTGTCCCTGCGCAATCAGATAATTAAATGTGACTACCTGATCGTTATTTGCGCCCAGTGTCACCGAAATGATGAAAACCACCAGTACAAGGATAAAAATCAGAAAATATTTCACCGGCGTTCCTATTATCAGGCTTGCATTCCACGCCTGCTCCTTGCAGACGCACTAACCCCTTAAGTTACCATTTACCCCGGGGAGAATGAAAGTAATTTGTTGTGTTCCCGAGTTTTTTCCGCTTTTCTGCCGGTATCCGCACAGAATACCGGCAACGGGTTTCACGCGCCTTATAATAACATGATTTCAGCTCAGCGGCGGCGGTTACACACCATTTTCCTTCTGTCTGTTAAGCCAGATAAAGAATATCCCTGCCAGGATTGCGTTAATAATCACGGACATAATGATGTCTGACGGCCAGTGCATCCCCAGCACCAGACGGCTGTATTCCGCCAGAATGCCCCACAGCAGAATCACACCCGCCAGCCCGCGCCGGCCCTGTGCGGTAAAAAACACAAAGAGTATCAGCGCCCACGCACTTGCAAACAGAGCATGACCGGACGGAAACGCATAACCGGTTTCACTTTTCCAGTGTTTCAGCAGCCAGCCGGGCACCTGATAATGATTTTTTACGGTATTTTCCAGCAGTTGTGCTCTCTCTTTCCGGGAAAGGTCATAGAACCCTTCTTCTGACACCACATTTTGCTGTGCCAGCCAGACCACATACGGGCGCGGTTCTTTAATGGTGTTTTTCATCGCCACTTTGATGCCCTGTCCCGCAGCCACCACCACCAGGATCAGTGCTGCCGCGCGCAGTGCCTGCTTTCTGCTGCCGCGAAACAAACGGACAAACAGGATACAAAAAAAGAGTGATACGATAATCGCCAGCGGATACGCAGCAGTATCCGTCAGATGCCACAGGCCACGCAGCAAATCATCATCACCTGATGGTTGCCAGCGCCAGCCGGTCAGTAATGTTATCAGCGGTACCAGTATCAGGAGTATGACACCGGCAACAAAGGGTTTTGTCAGGTTTTTCATCCGGGTTGAATCATTCCGTTAAAAAATAAATATTATTTTGTCAAACTGATGTACTACTATGGTCATGTTCAGTTATTTGACCCGGAAAGGGAATGTCAGTTTCATTTCCCGGGCAACGCAGATAATAACATCGCCAACACGATTATGTGCGTTTAAATAAAGATATTTATATCAATGAGTTAATAAATCATGAATAAAGAGTTGCAGTTAAAACGTGTCGCACAGGCAAAATTACCTACCCCGTTCGGGGAATTTTTGATGGTCGGATTTGAAGAAATTGCCACCGGTCACGATCACGTGGCTCTGGTGTTCGGTGATATCAGCGGTGATGAGCCGGTGTTATCCCGTGTCCATTCTGAATGTTTAACCGGTGACGCGCTGTTCAGCCTGCGCTGTGACTGTGGTTTCCAGCTGGAAGCTGCCCTGAAACAGATCTCGGAAGAAGGCCGTGGTGTATTACTGTATCACCGTCAGGAAGGCCGTAACATTGGCCTGCTGAATAAAATCCGTGCCTACGCATTACAGGATACCGGGCTGGATACCGTTGAAGCCAACCAGAAGCTGGGTTTTGCCCCTGATGAACGCGATTTCACCCTGTGTGCTGATATGTACAAACTGCTGGATGTACACGCTATCCGCCTGCTGACCAATAACCCGGAAAAAGTCGAGATTCTGACTCAGGCCGGAATTAACATTACTGAACGCGTGCCGCTGATTGTCGGCCGTAATCCGGCTAATGCCCATTATCTGGATACCAAAGCGGAAAAAATGGGGCACATGCTGTGCCAGTCTCCGGGCTGTAATCACTGATCCACCTGCAAAAAGTAAAAACAGAAAAGCGCGGCAAAAATACCGCGCTTTGTTTTTCCCCGTCTGACTACGTTACGCCAGCATCTGCCGGATCACATAACAGAGGATTCCGCCGTGGCGGTAATATTCCAGCTCAGTCTGTGTGTCGATACGGCACAGCGCTTTCAGTTCAGTCACCCGTCCGTCCGCATGTGTGATTTTCACCGGTACAATCTGTTTTGGTGTAACGCTGTTCAGGCCGCCGACGTCAATCAGTTCATCCCCGGTCAGCCCCAGTGTACGGCGATCGGTTCCCGCCGGAAACTCCAGCGGTAATATCCCCATACCAATCAGGTTAGAACGGTGGATCCGCTCATAGGATTCCGTCAGTACCACACGTACGCCCAGCAGATTAGTGCCTTTCGCTGCCCAGTCACGACTGGAGCCGGAGCCGTACTCTTTCCCGGCAATCACCACCAGGGGTGTCCCTGACTCCTGATAACGCATCGCGGCATCAAAGATAGCCAGTGTTTCCCCGGACGGAATATGACGGGTAAATCCGCCTTCCGTGCCCGGCACCATTTCATTGCGGATACGGATATTGGCAAACGTCCCGCGCACCATCACTTCATGGTTGCCCCGCCGTGAGCCGTAGGAGTTAAAATCCGCCGGTTTCACGCCATGTGCCTGTAAATAACGCCCCGCCGGACTGTCTGCTTTGATGTTTCCCGCCGGAGAGATATGGTCAGTGGTGACTGAGTCACCGAGGATCGCCAGAATCCGCGCCTGTTTTACATCTTTTACCGGTGCCGGGGAGACCGGCATTCCCTCAAAATACGGCGGATGGCGGATATAGGTGGAATCCGGCTGCCATTGGTAAGTCGGGGTGTTTTCCACCGGCAGAGACTGCCATTGCTCATCCCCGTCAAAGACCGCCGAGTACTCTTTGCGGAACATCTCTGTTTTCACTTTTTCCACCGCAGCAGCAATCGCGGCATTATCCGGCCAGATATCTTTTAACAGCACCGGTTTGCCCTGTTTATCATAGCCCAGCGGATCGGTTTCGAGATTACAGTGCAGATTGCCGGCCAGTGCATAAGCCACCACCAGCGGCGGAGAAGCCAGCCAGTTGGTTTTCACCAGCGGATGGATGCGCCCTTCAAAGTTACGGTTACCGGACAGCACGGCACCGACTGTCAGATCATGGCCTTTGATAGCGGTCTCGATTTCTGCATCCAGCGGCCCGGAGTTACCGATACAGGTAGTACAACCATAACCGACAAGATTAAATCCCAGCTGATCCAGATACGGCGTGAATCCGGCAGCATTCAGGTAATCTGTCACCACTTTCGAACCGGGAGCCAGAGAGGTTTTCACCCACGGCTTACGGATCAGCCCTTTTTCAACAGCATTTTTTGCCAGCAGACCGGCAGTCATCAGCACACCGGGGTTAGAGGTGTTGGTACAGGATGTGATAGCGGCAATCACCACTGCACCGTCTTCCGGGGTAAAGTGGTCACCATGCAGAGAAACAGGTACTTTTTCCGCAGGGGATTTTTTGTTCAGTTCCAGATCAACCGCCGCCTGAAACGCACCCGGTACCTGCGCCAGCACCACTCTGTCCTGAGGACGTTTCGGCCCTGCCAGGCTGGTCTGTACATCCGCCAGATCCAGCGCCAGCCCGGAGGTAAAGCGCGGCTCATCTCCCTCGTGACGCCACAATCCCTGCTCCTTGCAGTACGCTTCCACCAGCGCGATTTCGTCATCACTGCGCCCGGTCAGACGCATATAACTGAGTGTGACCTCATCCGCCGGGAAGAAACCACAGGTTGCACCGTACTCTGGTGCCATATTGGCAATTGTGGCACGGTCAGCCAGCGGCAGCTGCGCCAGACCGTCACCCCAGAACTCAACAAATTTGCCCACCACACCGTGTTTGCGCAGCATTTGTGTCACGGTCAGCACCAGGTCAGTGGCAGTGATCCCCTCACGCAAACGACCGGTCAGTTTAAATCCGACCACATCCGGGATCAGCATCGACACCGGTTGTCCGAGCATCGCAGCTTCCGCCTCAATACCGCCCACGCCCCAGCCCAGCACGCCGAGGCCGTTAATCATGGTGGTGTGGGAATCTGTCCCGACCAGGGTATCCGGATAAGCATAGGTTTTACCGTCACGGGTTTCATACCAGACGGATTTCCCGAGGTACTCGAGGTTGACCTGGTGGCAGATCCCGGTACCCGGCGGTACCACACGGAAGCGGTCAAAGGCCTGCTGTCCCCAGCGTAAAAAACGATAACGTTCATTATTACGTGACATCTCAATGGCCACGTTATCGGCAAAAGCCTGCTCACTGGCATACTCATCCACCATCACCGAATGGTCGATAACCAGATCGACCGGCGACAACGGATTGACCTTATTCTCTTCTCCGCCCAGCACGCGGATAGCCTGGCGCATCGCCGCCAGATCCACCACCGCCGGTACACCGGTAAAATCCTGCATCAGCACACGGGCGGGCCGGAAGGCAATTTCATGGTCAGCTGAGCCGGTTTTCTGCCAGTCGATCAGCGCCTGTAAATCGCGCACCTGCACACTGTCACCGTCGAGATTACGCAACAGGTTTTCGGCCAGCACTTTCAGGGATTTGGGTAATTTATCGAGATTGCCGAGCTGTTTTGCCAGGCGGGAGAGATGATAGATATGGTAGTGTTTTCCGCCCGCCGTCAGCAGGGTTTCACACTGTTGCTTTAAGGTTAACGACATAACGCCTCCACACAGAGTGTACGGGTTAAACAGGTATCTTCCTTATTATTTTCATTATAAAGATACCATATTCCCGTAATCTTTGCGGGGGCAGCCACACAATTTGTTAATTCAATGTAACTAAAACTAACAATTTTGCAGGATAATTAATCTGGGCTGTATTCCGTAATAACCCGGGTTCCCTGCCCGTCAGTCTCAAATGTGATGGTATCCTGACCGCCGTTAAACAACTGCGTTACCGTCAGGTGATTATTACCCTGCCATTTATATTCCAGACTGACCGTATCACCGTAATCCGTGAAAGACTGATCCGTGCCGGGTGTCAGTTTTTCCGTCAGATTTTTCGGCTCCCCGGTTGTACTGCGGTAGAGCCCGTAAGTTTGTACCAGATTACTGCCTTTGTAGTAGCATTCATCCGTTGAATCATAGCTTTCCGGGTCACGCACGGTCTCTTTACAGACCGGTGCCGCCGGTACGGATGCAGATACAACCACCGGCAACAGCCCGGCGGCAAGCAGGACAGCGCCTGCCAGTGCGGATAATTTACTCATCAGTTCCCCTGATAATAAGCATTCAGACAATCGGCAGCGGAATGTCTTTAAACATGGCTTCGATGTCTTCATTATTACGCAGCGCAATCGCTTTATCCACCACATCACGCGTCAGATGCGGCGCGAAACGCCACATAAAATCATACATATAAGTTCTCAGGAAACTACCGCGCCGGAAACCGATTTTTGTGGTGCTGTAACTGAATTTATCCCGCATATCGATACTGACGAGATCTTTATCCGTCTCCGGATCAACCGCCATACTGGCAATAATCCCGATCCCGAGCCCGAGGCGGACATAGGTTTTTATCACATCCGCATCCGTTGCGGTAAAGACCACTTTCGGCTTCAGCCCCTGTTTTTCAAAGGTGCTGTCCAGCTCGGAGCGGCCTGTGAAACCGTGGGTATAGGTGACAATCTCATACTCCGCGATATCTGCGATAGTCAGGTCGCGCCGCTGCGCCAGCGGGTGATCACGGCGGACCACCACGGCCCGGTTCCACTGGTAGCACGGCAGCATAATCAAATCGTTATACAGATGCAGGGCTTCTGTCGCGATAGCAAAATCGCTGTTGCCTTTGCAGACATCCTCGGCTATCTGTGTCGGCGTGCCCTGGTGCATATGCAGGGAAACGTGCGGGTAACGCTCAATAAAGCCTTTAATCACCGGCGGCAGTGCATAACGTGCCTGGGTATGGGTCGTGGCGATACTCAGGGTTCCCTGCTCCGGATACGTGTGCTCACTGGCAACAGCTTTGATGGCATCTATTTTCGCCAGCACTTCACGGGAGATGCGGATAACAGATTCCCCGGCCGGTGTCACGTGGGTCAGATGTTTACCGCTGCGGGCAAAAATCTGCATTCCCAGCTCATCTTCCAGCATCCGGATCTGCTTACTGATACCGGGTTGTGATGTGTACAGCCCCTCGGCAGTCGAGGAGACATTCAGATTGTGATTAACCACTTCCACAATATAGCGCAGCTGCTGTAATTTCATCCGCTTATTCCTTTCCGTGCAGGTTCGGCATTGCTTACTCCTTTTTCATCTTTATTATTCCGAAAAAGAATAAGTGAGCAAATTGTTATAACGTTATTCTATTCAGTGACGATATAACAAAAAATGCACGGGCACCAGCCAAAAAATAACAGCTCAATCCCCTGATACTGCGCATTTCTCAGTAAAGCGCGGAAAATCACGGCTATTCCTTTCTTAGGTTATTTTATTCAATGCTTATAACAAAATGATATTAACCTCTGTCTGCCGGATCTTTATCACCCTTCAGTAATGCGGTCATCCGCGCTTTTACCTGAGTATCAGGTTCAGCCAGTTCCCCTTTTTCCAGCAATCCGGTCACATCCTGCGGCCAGCTTTCGCGGGCTCTGGCGTACAGTGCATTCAGCGCCTTATTGCGGTTACGGACAACCGGGCTTTGCAGCCCGCAGCGGATCAGCGGCCAGCCGATATCCGGAAAACGGTACAATTCCTGTAATACGGAGTCCAGTTTGCTGTGCGGTTCCCAGTCCGGCCCTAATCCCATCGCATCTGACGGCCCGGAGGCTATCGCCACCAGCGGTAACTGCTGCTCTGCCAGTTCCGCCACCTGCCGTGCCCGTTCCGGATTATCAGTCTGCATCAGTGTCAGCCAGTCATCATTTCCGGCATTCTGCTGTTGCTGCACAAACAGTTCAGGCCAGATATCGATCCGGAACAACCGCCCGGCGCGGATAGCCTGATAACGTGTCTGTTCATCCGTGCTGCGGATTTGCTCACTGACAAGCTGAGCTATCCGCGGGCTTGCCAGCAATTCCGCTGCCAGCCCTTTCAGTATCTCTGTGTTATCGAACTGCGCCGGGTTATCGCTGAGGTAATCATTCACCGACCACACCAGGCTGTAATGCTCCAGTGCAGGTTCAGTGTATGTCAGCTGATTAAGATAACGAAGGCAGCACTGTGCACGGTCGTCATAGTCTGAAATATCCTGTGCGGGGCCGCCGTTAAACAGCGCCTGAAGGATCTCTGTTGCACCGTGCAGCAGTTCCGTATCCGCCGGTTCCGTCAGTGCCTCCGCCAGTCCCCCCTGCGTGGCGCAATACCATGCGGTGTATTCATTCATCACGGCATTATTGTAACCATCACGCAGCAGCCACTGACGCAGCGGTTTACCGGGATTTTCCGGGATGCGTTCGATCATATGCACCCGTCCCCAGCCATCAACACGTTTGGCCATACGCCACCAGAGCGCTTCATACGCCTGCGGATTTTTTGTCATTGCCGCCTGAGCCACAATGCCATACAGCGTGAACTCATCATGAGCCGCCAGCACAAACAGGATATCGCTGTTTTCCTGCCCGGGGAAAAAAGCCAGTACCGACATCGCCAGCTTGATGACATTCCGCTCCGGGCTGTTCTGCGCGAGCCAGGCACTGAAATCAGCCAGTTTTTCCGCATCAATGCCCTGCTGCTCCACGATCAGCTGTAACAACTGATCAATGTACCCCAGCGGGCTTTCCTCTCTGACAGCGGCCAGAAACGCGGAGACAGACGCCTTATCCCCTTTCTCCGCTGCGGCTTTCAGCAAGTCACGGATTTTCTGCACATCCGTTTCATCACCACCGGCCATATGATGAGAAAAAACACCGTCCAGCGCGCCGTCAGACCAGCTGATTTCATTCTCTTTGCGCGGCAGGGTATCCGGCAGCCTGCGCAGATTTTCCGGCAGCGGACCGGGTTCCCCGCGCCAGGGCAGTAACTGCTGATACGCTGACGGAAGTGCGTCATTCCATACCACCGGCCAGGCCGGTTTTTTGCCGGAGAAAAGATTACTGAACCATGATTTCATTGCATAACATCCTGTAATAAACCACTTATTGTTCCCAGTATAAAAAAACCGGTCAGGGAAATCCTGACCGGTTTTTATTATTGCGATACCGCCGAGATTATAACGACAGATTATTTAGCTTTCTCAACCCATTTTCCGTCAACATAGAATGCAGACCAGCCGGTTGCTTTGCCGTCTTTATCGGATGCCACATACTGCTGTTTGGTTTTGCGGCTCCAGCGGACAGTCGTCGGATTACCGTCCGGATCCGCCACCGGCGCTTCCGCCAGATAACGCATCTTCTCAGACAGACGATCTTTGAAGCGAACCAGTTCTGCCACCTGCGGTGCACGGGTTTCCCGTGATTTAGGGAAGTTATGCGCCGCCAGGAAAATACCGGCAGCACCATCACGCAGTACAAAGTACGCGTCTGATTTTTCGCACGGCAGCTCCGGTAACGGGACCGGATCTTCTTTCGGCGGAGCTACTTCGCCGTTACGCAGAATTTTACGGGTATTTTTACACTCATCATTGGTACAGCCCATGTACTTACCGAAACGCCCCATTTTCAGGTGCATCTCAGAGCCGCATTTTTCACATTCAACGACCGGGCCGTCATACCCTTTAATACGGAATTCACCTTCTTCCACCTCGTACCCTTCACATTCCGGATTGTTACCGCAGACATGCAGTTTACGGCCGGTGTCGATCAGGTAGCTGTCCATCGCGGTGCCGCATTTCGGGCAGCGGCGGCGGGCACGCAGCGCATTGGTTTCCGCATCATCCCCTTCGAGGATATTGAGGATTTCGTGTTCCGGGATCAGGTTGATGGTCTGCTTGCAGCGCTCTTTCGGCGGCAGAGCATAGCCGGAACAACCCAGGAATACCCCGGTGGATGCGGTACGGATCCCCATCGGACGGGAACAGGTCGGACAGATGATCGAAGTAATGACCATCGGGTTCGTCCGCATACCGCCTTCTTCCGGATCTTTGCCCGCGTTATCCAGCTGTTTGCTGAAATCAGCAAAGAACTCATCCAGCACTGATTTCCATTTCGCTTCATTATTGGCGATATGGTCGAGCTGATTTTCCATCCGTGCGGTAAAGTCGTAGTTCATCAGTTCCGCAAAGGTTTCTTCGAGACGATCGGTGACAATTTCACCCATTTTCTCAGCATAGAAACGGCGGTTTTCCACTTTCACATAACCGCGATCCTGAATGGTGGAAATAATTGACGCATAGGTGGACGGACGACCGATACCACGTTTTTCCAGCTCTTTAACCAGAGATGCCTCACTGAAACGTGCAGGCGGTTTGGTAAAGTGCTGTACCGGATCAATCGCTTCGCGTGTCATGACCGTACCCGGCGCAATCGCAGGCAGCGTATTATCTTCATCATTCTTACGCAGTGCAGGCATCACTTTGGTCCAGCCGTCGAAACGCAGCGTGCGTCCTTTGGCTTTCAGTGTGAAATCGCCCGCTTCTGCGGTCAGTGTGGTGGAATCGTATTTTGCCGGTGTCATCTGACACGCGACAAACTGACGCCAGATTAACTGATACAGGCGACGCGCATCCGGCTCCATATCCTTGAGCATCTCTTCCGTTACAGCGATATCAGACGGACGGATAGCTTCGTGCGCTTCCTGGGAATTCTCTTTGTTGCTGTACAGATTCGGCGAGGCAGGCAGATACTTATCACCAAAATTCTCAGTGATATAGTCACGTGCCATTGTAATGGCATCCTGACTCAGGTTAGTGGAATCGGTACGCATATAGGTGATGTGACCGGCTTCATAAAGACGCTGTGCCATCATCATGGTTTTCTTCACACCAAAGCTCAGGCGCGTACTCGCGGCCTGCTGGAGTGTGGAGGTAATAAACGGTGCGCCCGGCTTGCTGGAGGTCGGACGGTCTTCGCGGTCAGTAATTTTAAAGGTCGCTGCCTGTAACTTGCTGACAGCAGCATGTGCCTGTTTCTCATTGACTGCTTTAAAGGGTTTGCCGTTTTCCTGCACCACTTCCATGCGCAGCTGATCTTTTTTATCAGACAGCAGTGCGTGGATCTGCCAGTACTCTTCCGGCACAAACGCTTTGATTTCGCGCTCGCGCTCAACAATCAGACGCACCGCGACAGACTGCACACGACCGGCGGATAAACCACGGGCAATTTTCTTCCACAGCAGCGGAGAAACCATGTAACCCACCACGCGATCCATAAAGCGGCGTGCCTGCTGGGCATTCACGCGGTCAATATTCAGTTCGCCCGGCTGTTCAAACGCCTGGCTTATCGCATTTTTGGTGATTTCATTAAACACAACCCGGCTGAAGCGGCTGTCATCACCGCCGATCACTTCCCGCAGGTGCCATGCAATGGCTTCCCCTTCGCGGTCAAGGTCCGTTGCGAGATAGATGTGTGATGCATCGGCAGCCAGGTGCTGTAATTCAGAAACAACCTTTTCTTTGCCCGGCAGAATCTGATAATCCGCTTCCCAGCCGTGATACGGGTCAACACCCATCCGGCTGACCAGCGCTGTGCGTTCGTCTTTTTTAACTTTTTTCGTTTTATCGCCTGCAGCAGCGGGTTTACGGCTCGCTGAACCACTCGTCGGCAGATCCCGGATATGACCGACGCTGGATTTCACCACGTAGTCTTTGCCGAGATACTTGTTAATCGTTTTGGCTTTTGCCGGGGACTCCACGATGACAAGAGCTTTACCCATAATTATCATTACCTAAATTTTCGGGGCGATTATAAAAACGCCAATTTTTGCGTTAAATACACTGCCTTTTATATTGAGGCACTTTCGTAATAGATCAACTCTTTTTATACTAATGCTTTGTTTCAACTCAAAACATCTGTCAGGAAATGATGTATTTTTAATATCGCCGTCACCGGAGTGTATTACGCAAATAGTCTTCCCGCCAGTATGCGGGGCTCTTGAAAAGTTCACACTCTACCTGATAAATAGTGATGCGCAACAAATTATTTTTCAAAGGAGTTCACAGAATGCAAAAAGAAACCATCGCCATCAGCAAAGAAGAGCTGTTAGAAAAAGCCAATAAAATCATACAGGAACACGACGATTTTCTGGAAGGTATGCAGGCTGATGATGTTGAACAGAAATCCGGCGTATTGGTTTTTAAAGGTGAATACTTTTTAGACGACCAGGGTCTGCCGACACTCAAAAGTGCGGCCGTCTTTAATATGTTTAAACATCTCGCTCACGTTCTGTCAGAACAATATCATCTGGCGGATTAACAGACAGATACCGGAATAGTCACCGGCCGGATAATAATAATCCGCAAAGAATAACGGCAGCCTGCGCTGCCGTTATTTATATTGGGACGGTTATTTCCCGACCGGGCCATTCCCGCGCTGCCACCAGCGGAGAATAAGGCGGTCAGCACTCATCATCACACTCTGGGTGATTTTATCGATAAGACGCTTACGGCGGAAATAACGCACCTGAATAACTTCGTGGTCAGGAATTGCCGCGACAATTAAATCATCACTCACTGCCAGCTCATCAACCAGACCCAGCTCTTTCGCCTGGGTACCGTACCAGTGTTCACCGGTTGCCACTTTATCAATATCCAGAGACGGACGGTTCTGAGAAACGAAGTTTTTGAACAGAACGTGCGTTTCATCCAGCTCCTGCTGGAATTTCTCACGGCCTTCATCAGTATTTTGCCCGATGAATGTCAGCGTGCGTTTATATTGACCGGCAGTATGCATTTCCACATCAATATCATTTTTCTTCAGCAGACGATGGATGTTAGGCACCTGTGCCACCACACCAATCGAGCCGACAATCGCAAACGGCGCGGCCACAATTTTATCCGCCACACACGCCATCATATAACCACCGCTGGCCGCGACTTTATCAACCGCGATGGTAATACGGATATTTTTCTCACGCAGACGGGTCAGCTGAGCAGCAGCCAGACCATAGGCGTGAACCAGTCCGCCCGGGCTTTCCAGACGCACCAGCACTTCATCCAGACCCGGCTCGGCCACGGACAGAATAATGGTAATTTCTTCACGCAGTGATTCCACTTCGTGAGCATCCAGGCTGCCTTTAAAGTCAATTACATAGATACAGGATTTGCGCAGCCGGGTCTGACCGTTTTTGGCGTTGCTTTTGTCTTTTTTATCTTCGTTTTTTTGTTGTTTTTTAAACGCTTTATTCCAGACTTTCTGCTCTGCTTCGCTCATGCGGGCATGTTGCATTTCACGCTGTCTGTCGCGGTAATTTTCACCCAGATCCGTCAGACGTAATTTACCCAGAGACTGCCCTTTACGGATGCTGAGCATGACAAAGAACACGACAATGGCAATGATTGCCAGAACAATAGTTACGGTTTCTGCAAGAAACAAACCGTATTGTGAGAGAAACTCCACCGGCACACCTTAATGCTGTTAAATTGAATGGCGCTATTTTAACTAAAAAATCTGATAAATGCTCAACTAGTTTTGTAACCCTTGATGGCAATCACGCCCTGAGGACGGTATGATAAAAACGGGTTCACACCCTGTCCGGGATGTGATACCCGTCCATTTGCTTTTCCGGAGTTATCACCATGCATAATAATGATGTATCCCGCTTTTCCCCGTCCTCCCCTGATGCACTGAAGAATAAAATCATCCTGATAACCGGTGCCGGTGACGGGATCGGCCGCGAAGCCGCCCTGACCTATGCCCGCTACGGCGCGGAACTAATCCTGACCGGCCGGACAGAATCCAAATTACAGGCCGTCCGTGATGAAATCACGCAGCGTTACGGGTCAGTACCGCGTATTTATCATCAGGATTTGCTGACACTGACAGAAGCGCAAAGCCGTCAGTTCGCTGCCGCACTGGCACAGGAGATCCCGCGTCTGGATGGTGTACTGCACAACGCCGGTATTCTGGGTGTGGTCGCGCCGGTCACTGAGCAGCCGGTGCAGTTATGGCAGGATGTGATGCAGGTGAATGTTAACGGCACCTTTATACTGACACAGGCACTGTTACCGCTGCTGCTGAAATCCCCGCAAAGCTCGCTGGTATTCACATCATCAAGCGTCGGCCGCGAAGGCCGTGCCGGATGGGGAGCGTATGCCGTCTCAAAATTTGCCACTGAAGGTATGATGCAGGTTCTGGCTGAAGAATACAAAGGCACAGGGCTGCGCGTCAGCTGCATAAATCCGGGCGGTACCCGCACGGCCATGCGCGCCGGCGCATTTCCGGATGAGGCATCAGAAAAGCTGAAAACCCCGGCAGATATTATGCCGACCTATTTATATGTGATGTGTGATGACAGTTCCGGTAAAAACGGGATCAGCTATGATGCGCAGCCCGGCCGTAAAGCCGGACCGGCGGAATAATTAAAAACAGTAACGTCAGTGTACCGGGGGCGTTTCATCCGTTTGCAGCGGTAAAACCCCGGCACCGAAAATTTCACCGGTTTCCTGCACAAACCCGCTGAATTTCCGGCTCTCTTCTTTATCTGTCTTATTCTCTTTATCGCTTTGCAGCAGTATCTGGCGGTAACGATTAGCCATCCGCATCAGCACAGTGTGATAACGGCTGTATATTTCATATTTCTTTGTCACATCGGTCTGATGCCGGAACTCCGTCACAATATCTGTGATTTTCTCAGCATCCTCATGCAATTCCGGATCCTGAAACTGAATATCAGACAGACGGTTATTATTACCGGTATCCGCATCCTGTTCCGGGGTGATCACGGTATTATCCGGTAATAAACTGACACCACGCGGGTTGTATTCCAGGAACCGGCGGAATTCATTTTCATTCATACAGATTGTCACCATTCCTTTTTCCCCGGCAACAAATCTGTCCAGCACCGCTTTTATATCCGGTACATCGGAAGGATACCGGCATTTAAACAGGTTATTATCGATAACGTCTGCATTACTGATCCGTAACGGCCCCTGATAATAATGACCGTCAAATTTAAATGTCTTCACCATGGCATTAAATTGCGGTGAATACAGCATATCGCCGTCATGAATGGTATAGGAATAATAACGGGCACGGGACGGATTAAGGATCCCGCCGCTGTTTCCGGGATAGGCCATAAAGGAAATCTGTTGTCCCTGCGGGGTTTCCAGCTTATTCAGGCCGGACGGAAGATAAACAATACCCTCTCCGTTATGTGCAAGGTGATAACTTTTTCCGTTTACCGTAAAAAACAGATCATCCCCGGTAATATTACTGTAGTAATACCGGCTCATTTCAGGTGCGTCGGGCTGTGTTTCGTCACCACATCCGGGGAGCAGAAAGATGAGCGTTAACAGACCGCATCTGGTTATCGCAATAATCATCTCCTCGCAGATATATCTCTGTTTCCCGGTCATTCACCGGCGGGAAATACTGTTTTGGTTATTTTAACCCACACTGCGGGTATTTGCATGATCCCTGTACAAAAAAACGCCCCGCGCGATGGCACAGGACGTTTATAAGAACAAATACAGGCTGAAATAACAGAAAATACCGGTTTTACATAACCGGATTATTATTTACCGGTACGGCGTTTCTGTGTATTTCCGGTACCCTGACGGGTTGATGACGGGCGTCCGGAATTACGTTTTGATGCCGTGGTGCCGACTTGTGAGTGACGTTTTACTGCACGGCGGATCTGATTAGCTTTGATCCGGCGTTTATCACTTTCCACAGAAACCTTGGTGGTGGTTTCCGCAGGCAGTCCCACCAGTTCACGCAGATAGTTGGTTTTTTCCAGGTTCAGCTCCACCCATCCGCCGCGCGGCAGCGCTTTCGGCAGATCGATATCACCATAGCGGACACGGATCAGGCGGCTGACCTGCACACCGACCGCTTCCCACATCCGGCGGACTTCACGGTTACGGCCTTCGGTCAGGGAGACATTAAACCACTGGTTGATACCTTCACCGCCTTTAAATTTCAGTGAACGGAACGAGGCCGGGCCATCTTCCAGTTGCACACCCTTAAGCAGCTGATTACGTTTGGCATCATCTACTTCCCCGAAAACGCGGACCGCATATTCACGCTCCACTTCACGGCTCGGATGCATCAGGCGGTTTGCCAGTTCCCCGTCCGTCGTGAACAGCAGCAGACCGCTGGTATTCACATCCAGGCGGCCGACAGCAATCCAGCGGGCTCCCTGAATACGCGGCAGACGATCAAAAACCGTCGGACGGCCATCCGGGTCGTGGCGGGTACATAATTCCCCTTCCGGCTTGTAATACGCCAGTACACGGCACGGGTTTTTCTGTGCATCTTTGATGCCTAAAATCCGGCCGTCGAGGCGGATTTTAGCATTAGTATTAACATCGATACGGTCACCCAGTGTGGCAGTTTTGCCGTCAATGGAGATACGGCCCGCTTCGATGTAACTTTCAATTTCGCGGCGTGAGCCATGCCCTGCATGCGCCAACACCTTTTGTAACTTTTCTGTTTTCTGGCTCATTGAGCACCCTCTGCTGTCGCCTTCACAGGCGTCATAAAAATCAACCGCAGCATTATACACAGGTTAATGCACGGCGCTAACGCATTTTACACATGTGACGCACACGGCTGTCACAGGAACGGCGTTACATCTCCGGTTCCTTCACGCACCACAACCGGCACGTCGTCAGTCAGATCGATAACCGTGGTCGGCTGCTGGCCGATATAACCGCCGTGGATCACCAGATCCACCTGCTTGCCCAGGGTATCATTAATTTCTTCCGGATCAGATTCCGCAAAATCATTGCCCGGTAAAATCAGACTGGCTGACATCAGCGGTTCGCCCATTGCAGCAAGTAAATCCATGGCAATCGGGTTTGCCGGAATACGCAGACCAATGGTTTTGCGTTTTTCACTCATCAGACGGCGCGGCACTTCTTTGGTCGCCCGCAGAATAAAGGTGTAATTACCCGGTGTATTATTTTTGATTAAACGGAATACCGTGTTATCCACATGTGCATAGGTGGAGATATCCGATAAATCGCGGCACATCAGGGTAAAGTTATGATTACTGTCTATCTGACGCAGGCGGCAGATCCGCTGTAATGCGTCTTTATCTTCCAGGCGGCAGCCGATGGCATAGCCGGAATCGGTCGGGTAAATCACCACGCCGCCTTTGTTAAAAATCTCCACGCTCTGATTGATCAGGCGTGCCTGCGGGTTATCCGGATGGATATAAAACATCTGGCCCATGTTGTTTCCTCTGTTAATCCTTCAATGACCAATCCTGCCAGATTGGTATTACATCACCCGGTAACCACAATTTACGGCCCAGTTCTATCCACGAACACGGCTGATGAAAATCGGATCCCTGGGAGGCTTTTAATCCGTATGTTATTGCGTACTGTGCCAGAGTCCGGCGCTCATCCGGGGCCTGCTGACACTGCGCTACTTCCATGCCATCCCCGCCTGCCTGTTTAAAAAAATCACACAGGCGTTTGAGCCACTTGGCGGATAAGCCATAGCGGCCGGGATGAGCCAGTACGGCCTGTCCGCCGGCGGCATGAATGGCCTGCACCGCATCCGGGATATCACACCACTGCGGCGGCACATAACCGGTTTTGTTACGGGCGAGATAGCGTTTGAACACTTTCGGGATCGTCGGTTCCACACCACGGGCGATCAACACCCGTGCGAAGTGTCCGCGCGTAACTTCACCGCCCTGCGCCAGCTCATTCGCCTCTTCCCAGGTGCCTTCAATTCCGGCCTTTGCCAGCCGTTCACTGATAAGCATCCCGCGTGCCCGGCGCCGTTCTGACTGCTGCGCCAGTAATTCTGTCATTGCCGGATGGGTAATATCAATATTCAGCCCGACAATATGAATCTCATGATGTTCCCAAAGCGTTGATATTTCAACACCATTAATCACCGTCAGCGGTAAATTATTTGCCTGCTGATAATGATGTGCCGCCGGAAGTGCATCCGTGGTGTCGTGATCGGTAATTGCCAGCACGGTCACCTTCATCTCAACGGCCCTGTCCAGTAACTGCTCCGGTGTCAGCATGCCGTCTGACGCAGTGGTATGGCTGTGTAAATCATAGCACGACAGGTCAATACCTGTATTTTCCGGCTCCATCGCGTCTCCCTTCTGTTCTGACAACTCGTTGTCAGAAGTGACCACATAAAGTTTCACCCGCTTTTTGCGGGACGCACAGTATTCCACAAAAACCCTTGACACACCAATCTCGATCTAGTTAACTAGTACACAGAGCAAGTTATCTGAAATTACTGTTTATACTGAGGACATCCCATGAACATGCACAAACTGAACAATCGTTGGTGGCGCAATCTTTCCCGTCGGGCGGAATGGTTGTGCGTGCATGTCAGTTAACCGGCTGTACCAGAGCACAGAACCCGCCCCCGTGGCGGGTTTTTTTATGGCAAAAAATTCACATAGCAAGGTAATAATCATGGACAGCACGATTTTCACACAACACATCCGGACAGATTATCCGGCTTATCAGCCCGACCCGGCGGCGGTATTCACCGCGCTTTGCGCACAGCGTCCAGCAACGCTGTTATTAGAATCCGCCGAAATAGCGTCCAGAGCAAATTTAAAAAGCATGCTGGTGCTGCACAGCGCACTGCGCGTCTGCTGCACCGGACACACTGTCACCGCAGAAGCACTGACCGCCAACGGCGCGGCACTGCTGCCGGTGTTACAGGCTCGCCTGTCCGCCGGGACTATCTGCGGTAACACACTGACACTGCATTTCACTGCACCGGCCGCCCATGCGGATGAAGATACCCGCCTTCGTGCCGCCTCGGTCTTTGATGTGCTGCGCACCCTGATGAACCTGCCGTCACAGGCAGATGACCGTCACGCGCTGTTCTGCGGCGGGCTGTTCAGTTACGACCTGGTCGCGGCCTTTGAGGCACTGCCGCCGGTTGAGCGCACCAACAGCTGCCCGGATTACTGTTTTTATCTGGCGGAAACGCTGCTCACCATCGACCACCAGCAGCAGACAAGCGAGCTGCTCACCCTGACATTTACAGCGGATGCCGCAGAACAAACCCGCCTGACAGCACAGCATCAGCAGGTATTAACGGCGCTGGCACAGCCGGTAACCGGTTCTGCGGCTGTTACGCCGGTGGATATCAACGTGACAACGTCACATTCAGATACCGATTTTTGCTCTATTGTTGATCAGTTAAAACAATCCATTGTTCAGGGTGATATTTTCCAGGTCGTACCGTCACGCCGTTTTCAGCTGCCGTGCCCGTCACCGATGGCCGCTTACCGCGAACTGAAAACCCGTAACCCGAGCCCTTACCTGTTCTTTATGCAGGATGCGGATTTCACCCTGTTCGGTGCATCACCGGAAAGTGCGCTGAAATATGACCCGGCAACCCGTCAGATTGAAATCTACCCGATTGCCGGTACCCGTCCGCGTGGTTTGTCAGCAGACGGTTCAGTGGATGCGGATAAAGACAGCCGCCTGGAACTGGATCTGCGCACGGATCAGAAAGAGCTGGCCGAACACTTTATGCTTGTTGATCTGGCCCGTAATGACCTCGCCCGTATCTGCCGTCCCGGCAGCCGCAGTGTGGCGGAACTGACCAAAGTGGATCGCTATGCGTTTGTGATGCACCTGGTGTCCCGCGTCACCGGTGAATTACGCGATGACCTCGATATTTTCCATGCCTATCAGGCGTGTATGAATATGGGCACCCTGACCGGCGCACCGAAAGTCCGCGCGATGGAACTGATTGCCCGGGCCGAGAAAGTCCGTCGCGGCAGTTACGGCGGCGCGGTCGGCTATTTCCGCGGCGATACCACCTTTGATACCTGCATTGTGATCCGTTCTGCCTATGTGGAAAACGGTATCGCCACTGTGCAGGCCGGCGGCGGCGTGGTGCTGGATTCCGACCCGCAGGCGGAAGCCGACGAAAACCGCAACAAAGCCCGCGCGGTGATCCGCGCCATCACCCGCGCCCATCATGCAGAGGAGACATTCTGATGGCTGATATTTTACTGCTCGATAATGTCGATTCCTTTACCTATAACCTGGCCGATCAGTTCCGTGCTCAGGGGCATCAGGTGGTGATTTACCGCAACCGGGTACCGGCGGAGGTCATTCTGTCCGCGCTGGAAACCATGAAAAACCCGGTGCTGGTACTCTCTCCGGGACCGGGAAAACCGGCAGATGCCGGATGCCAGCCGGAAGTGCTGAGCCGTGTCAGAGGGCGTTATCCGGTGATCGGAATTTGTCTCGGCCATCAGGCGATTGTTGAAGCCTACGGCGGTAAAGTCAGCCACGCCGGTGCAGTGCTCCACGGTAAAGCCAGTCAGTTGCATCACGATGAGCAATCCATGTTTTCCGGTCTGCCGAACCCGATGAAAGTGGCACGCTATCACTCTCTGGCAGCAGAAATCATCCCGGAAGCGCTGACCGTGTGTGCCTCCAGCGACAATATTGTGATGGCCGTCCGCCATGAACAGGACAAAGTCTGCGGCTTACAGTTTCACCCCGAATCCGTCCTGACACCGGATGGTGCAGCCCTGCTGGCCAATACCCTGGCGTGGGCACAGGCATAACTCAACCTGAATAACAGATAAAAAACAGATTAAGGAACAGAGAGATGCAAACATTATTTGAAAAACTTTACCGGGGTGAAACACTGACCCTGGCGGAAAGCCGGGAATTATTTTCCGCGATTATCCGGGGAGAACTGAGTGAAACCCAGCTGGCGGCAGCACTGATCAGCATGAAAATGCGCGGCGAACAGCCGGATGAAATTGCCGGTGCCGCCCAGGCCTGTCTGAACAACGCACGTGCCTTCCCGCGTCCGGACTACCGTTTCAGTGATATTGTCGGCACCGGCGGTGATGCCTCCGACAGTATCAATATCTCCACTGCCAGTGCCTTTGTGGCAGCGGCCTGCGGGATAAAAGTCGCCAAACACGGCAGCCGCAGTGTCTCGAGCAAAACCGGCTCTTCTGATTTACTGAACGCCTTCGGGATCGCGCTGGACACCCCGGCGGATGTGTCCCGCAGCGCACTGGATGATGTCGGCGTCTGCTTTCTGTTTGCCCCGCACTACCATGACGGCTTCCGTTTTGCCGCGCCGGTGCGTCAGCAGCTGAAAACCCGTACCTTATTTAATGTCCTCGGGCCGCTGATTAATCCGGCCCGCCCGCCGGTTGCCCTGATCGGTGTATACAGCCCTGCGCTGATCCGTCCTGTTGCGGAAACGCTGAAAGTCCTGGGCTACCAGCGTGCAGCCGTGGTGCACAGCGGCGGGATGGATGAAGTTTCCCTGCATGCACCGACACAGGTTGCTGAACTGCATAACGGAGAGATCCGCGAATACCGTCTGACCACAGACGATTTCGGCCTGCCGGGTTATGACATGCAGGAACTGCGCGGCGGTACCCCGGAAGAAAACCGTCAGTTGCTGACCCGGTTATTACAGGGAGAAGGCACTGCGGCACAGAGTCACGCCGTGGCAGCCAATGTCGCCCTGCTGATGAAACTCAATGATAACGAAGACTTACAGGACAATGCTCAGCACGCGCTGGCAATGATCCGCAGTGGTAACGCCTTTGAGCGCGTCACCGCCCTGGCCGCGAGAGGATAAACCATGAAAGGCACTGTATTAGAACAGATTGTGAATGATAAACGTATCTCCCTGGTTGCGCGGAAGAAACAGGAGCCGCTGCTGAGTTTCGCGGATGATCTTCCGCTGAGTGACCGCGATTTTTATCAGGCGCTGCGCAGCGCGGAAACCGCGTTTATTCTGGAGTGCAAAAAAGCCTCTCCGTCGAAAGGGCTTATCCGTCAGGATTTTAATCTCAGTGAAATTGCAGCGGCCTATGCGCCGTATGCCTCGGCGGTATCAGTGCTGACAGACGAAAAATATTTTCAGGGACAACACGACTATCTGCGGCAGGTGCGCGCGCTGATTACTCAGCCGGTATTGTGCAAAGATTTCATTATTGATGCTTATCAGGTGTATCTCGCCCGCCATTACGGCGCGGATGCGATTCTGCTGATGCTCTCCGTCCTGAATGATGCGGATTATCACTCACTGGCGACCCTGGCTCATTCCCTCAATATGGGCGTACTGACGGAAGTCAGTACGGAAGAGGAACTGTACCGCGCCATTGCCCTTGATGCACAGGTTATCGGCATCAATAACCGCGATCTGCGCGACCTCTCCATTGACCGCCGCCGGACAGCGGATTTCGCACCACATATTCCGGCTGACCGCATTATTATCAGTGAATCCGGTATTACCACCCATCAGCATATCCGCGAATTGCGTCCCCATGCTGACGGGTTCCTGATCGGCAGTGCCATTATGGCGCAGCCAGATCTGGACACAGCCATCCGCCGCCTGATTTACGGCGAACACAAAGTCTGCGGACTGACCCGTGCGGACGATGCCCGCGCTGCCTATGATGCCGGTGCCACCTTCGGCGGCCTGATTTTTGTCAGCAAATCGCCGCGTTATGTGGATGAAGCACAGGCAGCGGAGGTGATGTGCGGAGCACCGCTGGCATACGTCGGCGTGTTCCGTAACCACGACCCCGCAGATATCGCAGCCATTGCCCGCCGCCTGAAACTGCATGCGGTTCAGTTACACGGTGATGAAAACGAGCACGATATCGCGCTGCTGCGCCTGCATCTCCCGGCAAAATGTGAGATCTGGAAAGCGCTGGATATGTCGCACGGTGCGGATATCACCGTTCCGGACGGCGTGGTGCGCCTGGTCCTGGATAACGGCAAAGGCGGCACCGGGCAGACGTTCGACTGGCAGACCCTGCCTCCTTCACTGCCGGTGCCCTTTACCCTCGCGGGCGGGCTGAATGCGGAAAACTGTGTCTCCGCCGCCGCCTCCGGTGCTGCCGGGCTGGATTTTAACTCCGGCGCCGAGTCCGCCCCCGGTATTAAAGATGCAGAAAAACTTCGTCAAATATTTAATCAATTACATCAGCAAGTTGCCTGACTACGACTGAAAAGAAAAAGGATCAGAAAACAATGAGTAAATTAAATCCCTATTTTGGTGAATTCGGCGGGCAGTTTGTGCCGCAGATTTTAATCCCGGCACTCGACCAGCTCGAAGATGCCTTTATTGCCGCTCAGGAAGACCCGGAGTTTCAGCGTGAATTTACCGATCTGCTGCAAAACTATGCCGGACGCCCGACTGCCCTGACCCTGTGCAAAAACCTGACAGCCGGCAGCAAAACCAAACTGTACCTGAAACGCGAAGATTTACTGCACGGCGGTGCGCACAAAACCAACCAGGTGCTCGGCCAGGCGCTGCTGGCAAAACGGATGGGAAAAACGGAAATTATTGCCGAAACCGGCGCCGGACAGCATGGTGTGGCGGCAGCACTGGCCAGTGCGCTGCTCGGCCTGAAATGCCGGGTGTATATGGGGGCAAAAGACGTGGAACGTCAGTCACCAAACGTATTCCGTATGCGGCTGATGGGCGCGGAAGTTATTCCGGTGCACAGCGGCTCCGCAACGCTGAAAGATGCCTGCAATGAGGCGCTGCGCGACTGGAGCGGCAATTATGACCGCGCCCACTATTTATTAGGCACCGCGGCAGGCCCGCATCCGTACCCGACCATTGTCCGCGAGTTCCAGCGCATGATTGGTGATGAGGCACGTGCCCAGATCCTCGCCCGTGAAGGTCGCCTGCCGGATGCGGTGATCGCCTGTATCGGCGGCGGTTCAAATGCTATCGGTGCATTTGCCGGGTTTATTCCCGATGAATCTGTCGCGCTGATCGGCGTCGAACCAGCCGGGCACGGTATCGAAACCGGCGAGCACGGCGCACCGCTCAAACATGGCCGTATCGGTATCTATTTCGGCATGAAATCACCGATGATGCAGACAGAAGACGGTCAGATTGAGGAATCTTACTCCATCTCCGCCGGTCTGGATTTTCCGTCTGTCGGGCCGCAGCACGCGTATCTGAATGCTATCGGCCGGGCGGATTATGTTTCCGCCACCGATGACGAGGCACTTGACGCGTTTAAAACCCTGAGCCGTCAGGAAGGGATTATCCCGGCTCTTGAATCCTCCCATGCCCTGGCACACGCACTGAAAATGATCCGTGAAAATCCGGAGAAAGAACAAATTCTTATCGTCAATATTTCCGGTCGCGGAGACAAAGACATTTTCACTGTTTATGACATTTTTAAAGCAAGAGGTGATTTCTGATGAGCCGGTATGAACAACTTTTTCAGCGTTTGCAGTCCCGTAATCAGGGCGCATTTATCCCGTTTGTCACTCTGGGTGATCCGTCGGCAGAGATTTCCCTGCAAATTATTGATGCTCTGGTGGCCGGTGGTGCGGATGCCCTGGAAATCGGTATTCCGTTTTCTGATCCGCTGGCAGACGGTCCGGTGATTCAGGATGCCAACCTCCGTGCCTTTGCCGCCGGTATGACCCCGGCGCACTGCTTTGAGCTGATTGCACAAATCCGGGCAAAATATCCGGAACTGCCGGTGGGACTGCTGATATATGCCAACCTGGTCTTCCATAACGGCATCAGTCAGTTTTATGAAACAGCGGCAAAAGCCGGGGTGGATTCGGTGCTGATCGCCGATGTGCCGCTGCATGAGTCTCAGCCGTTCCGGGATGCCGCACTGGCCAATAATATTGCGCCGGTCTTTATCTGCCCGCCGGATGCGGATGATAAGTTACTGGAAACACTGGCAGCCGCCGGAAAAGGCTATACCTACCTGCTCTCCCGCGCAGGCGTGACAGGAACAGAAAAACGGGCTGAAAAATCCCTGGCTGATCTGACGGCAAAACTGACCGCACTGAATGCCGCACCGCCGGTTCAGGGATTCGGGATTTCAGAACCGGAACAGGTACAGGAATCGCTGCAAAATGGTGCTGCGGGGGCGATTTCCGGCTCTGCTGTGGTAAAAATCATCGCCGCAAATCTGGATGATGTACCACGGATGTGTCAGAAACTACGGGAATTTACGCAGAAAATGAAAAACGCAACGCAATTATAATGATTCACGCCGCCCGCTGTTAACAGCGGGTTATTTTTTGTTGAGAAACATTCGGTTTTCATCAATACTAAACAGGTCAGGCACACATTATTCTGCGATCCGTGCCGGTAATAAGGAGAACATAATGAAGTACATGAAACTGGTCACCTCATTTTTTGTTGTCATGTTTATGGCTTTTACCCTGTCTGCCTGTGCCCCGACGTCGACCACTGAAGGTACCGGGGGCTATTTTGATGATTCCGTCATCACCACAAAAGTGAAAACGGCGTTGCTGGGTGAGAAAGGCATTAAATCCACTCAAATCAGCGTGGAAACATTCAAAGGTAAAGTTCAGCTGAGCGGATTTGTCTCTTCAGAGAAAGAAGCTAACCTTGCGGTAAATACCGCGCGTAAAGTACCGGGTGTGCAGGTTGTTATTAACTCAATGAAGTTGCGGTGACCCTGAATATCAGATTACCGGATAAAAAAACGGCGCAATAATAATTGCGCCGTTTTTTTATGGTACTGATAACACGAATTATCAGAATTTGTAGCCCGCACCAAACATAAAGACAAACGGGTCAAGACGGGTTTTATAAGAGTAACTGTCATTACCTGCTTTGAAGTCCACATCTGTTTCGATGTTCATCCACCAGACTGACGCATTCAGCAACCAGTGGTCATCTAACTGATAATCCAGACCAGCCTGTGCCGCAAAGCCCCAGGAATCACCTAAACTCAGATCACGTAAACCTGCGCCACTTCCGGTACCGTTAAACCCTTCATCAAAGAAGAAGGTATAGTTCACACCCACCCCTAAATACGGACGCAGTTTATCTTCCGGAGTACGGAAATAATACTGAGCCATTAAGGTTGGCGGCAGATCTTTAACTGATGCGATTTCACCCAGGGATGATGGCAGTGAAACTTTGTGTTCAAACGGAGTCGCAGCCAATAATTCAATACCGATATTATCGGTTGCCATATAAGTAAAGGTCAGACCCAGCTGCGTATTGTTATTTGCTTCAAAAGAGCCGGCAAAACCCAGAACATTATCAGAGCCTGTATTCGGACGTACAGTCGCAGTACCACCACGAACGATAAAATCACCGGCCTGGTGTGCCATTGAAACTGACGGTAAAACAGTTGCCAGTGCTAAACACACTGCAGAAAGCTTTTTCATTATCTATCCCATCCTAAAAAAAAGAAAAAAAACACAATAAGTACAGTTTGAAATATACAACCTTAAATCCAATTATGATCTAAGACAGATCACAACATTTAAATAAAAAACGCATTTTTCACAAAGATCTAAATTATTATTCCACGGTGATATTTTCATTTATTGATTTACATCAAAAACAACCTTTGTCATTTTTAGTGCAATCATTGTTTGTGTGTTTTATATCAATTTGTAAAATAAGATGCTTACTATTCAGCCGAATATTTTGTTTTATTATTGTTAATAATTTGTGATTTTTCAGCTATCTGTTTCCGTATATTCCGTCTGAGAACTGTATTTCTGCCGGACGAACAGGTTACAATCTCCGCCATACTGTTTTACAATTGCATCAACGTTTTTATTTCATGCCTTACAGGAGTTGTTCCATGTCCATGCCGGTGCCGGTTCTTGCCCGCGACAGTCTTAATTTTTTCCGCAATCAGCTGTTGTCTGTCCTGATCATTTCGCTGCTCACCGCCGCTGTGACCGTCGGGCTCAATGTGCTCCTGACTTACAACTCCAACGGACTGTCGCTTATCCGCGCACTGGAAACCACCTATGCCACTGAAGGCTCCGGCGGCTTTCAGCGGGCGGTCGCCGCACTGACATCCGATGACCAGTGGCAGATGCTGAAAACCGGCCTCGGAACTATCTTCAGCTCTCTGCTGGGCAACGCTGTCTTTGTGACCGCCATGATTTTTCTGATCTTCAGTGCCTCACAGGGTCAGCCTGTATCCGCGTTGCAGGCCATCACCGGCTCTGCCGGACGCATTCCGCGCATGCTGGTGCTGCTGTTGATCTGCTCGCTGGTGATTGCCCTCGGGCTCGTCGCCATGTATCTGCCGGGATTAATCCTGGCCATGTTACTGGCGCTGGCGCCGATCATTATGTTCACCGAAAAGAACAGTGTATTTACCGCTATTAAAATCAGCGGAAATATTGCCCTGAAAAATATCAGAACACTTCTGCCTGCTATTTTAATATGGTTTGCCCTGAAACAGGCATCCGTAGTGTTTCTTAGTAAACTTCCGATAGAAAATGAGCATATTCTGATGACTGTTATTCTGTTTATTAATAATGTCATCAGCGGACTGGTGATTATTTATCTGTTCCGGTTCTATCAGTTATTTACACAATCACAATCTGCCAGCGACTATCAGTAAGGCCGGATAATGCGCACAGATAATGATATTGTCTTTTTTGTGTAAAGGAATACGATTATGATCACCCTGCCCGTCACGCTCACTGTTCAGGATCTGGCTGACTATCAGACTTTCAGTTTCCGGCATTTTTATCAGGAACCGGTCGGGTGGAGACGTATTCCTTATATTCTTATCTGGCTGATATTATGCGGGATGTTATTGCTTATTTTCAGTACCTTTTCACCGCTGCCGGGCAAGTTTGATATTTATTCTGTTTTTTACGGACTGAGTTGCGGGTTCTTATCACTGCTGGTGTTTATTTACAGCCGTTTTGTCAAAAGCAGGCGGGTTATGCGTCAGTTTTCTGTTCAGTCCGGACATTATCTCCTGCGGCCGGCAACATTTGAACTGAATAATGACGGGATAAACCAGGTTTCTGCCCTTTACCATTCTTTTTTTGCCTGGGAATCAGTCATTGATTATGCCGAAAGCGCCACCGGGCTTTATCTTTACCACGGTAAATATGACGGTATTATTATTCCGCTGCGGGATATTCAGTCAGAGGCACAAAAGAACGATATTTTGCATCTGCTGTCACAGAAAATAAGAAATGTGCAGATAAAGAATCAGGCCAGTAAGATGGCCTGATTATCCGGTGTGTCTGCGGTGGTGATTACTGTACTTTGCGCACCGCTTTTACATCCAGTTCAGTTTTATTCCACTCTTTGTCGATTTCCCCTTCGACCTCGATTTCATCCTGCGGCGTAACTTTCAGTCCGTCCCAGCGTTTCGGGGAGATTTCAGCACGGATAGTCCCGGTGCTGTCTTTAAATTCATAATGTTTGTTATCCAGCTGGCGGACGATCGTACCGCGCAGCACAACCGGTGCATCATCGGATAATTTCAGTGCATCCGCAACGGTCATTTTACGGGCATCAGGGCCGCTGAAACCGCCGTTTTGTGTCGTCGTGGTGGTTGTCACGGCTGTCGCGCCGGGACCTTCAAAACCGCCGTTGGCTGCAAAAACGGAACCGGCTGACCCTGCCAGTAAAGTGGCAAGTAATGCGAGTGCAGGTAATTTTTTCATCATTTATCTCCTTTATGAGGAAGCGTCTTTGCTTCATGGACACTATTAAACCATTAAGTTCTTAACAGGATCTTAAGGGGATGTCATTTTTGGTTATATTTTTAATTTCAGAAAAAACAGGTGGTTATCCTGAGATATCTGAGTTAAAACTAGTATAGCGCGATTTATACGGATAAGAATTATGCGGATATTATTAATTGAAGATGACCGGCTGATTGGCGACGGGCTGAAAATCGGCCTGAGCAAACTCGGCTTTACGCCTGACTGGTTTACCGATGGTCTGACCGGTCAGCAGGCGCTTTATGCTGCTCCTTATGATGCCGTGATCCTCGATCTCTCCCTGCCCGGCATGGACGGACTGGATATCCTGAAACAGTGGCGGTCAGAGGGGCGCGACGAGCCGGTACTGGTCCTGACTGCCCGTGATGCTCTTGAGCAGCGCGTCAGCGGTTTACAACAGGGTGCAGATGATTATCTGTGCAAACCGTTTGCCCTGGCGGAAGTGGCGGCGCGGTTACAGGCGCTGATCCGCCGCCGCTACGGTCAGGTCTCTGAAAAACTGGTGCTCGGCGACGTGGAGATGGACCCGGTGGCGATGACCGTCACCCGCAACGGCGTACCGGTGTCACTGAAAGGCAAAGAACTGGCGCTGCTGGCACTGTTTCTGCGCAACCCGCAGAAAGTACTGTCCCGCGCAATGATTGAGGAGAAACTGTATAACTGGGATGAAGATGTCTCCAGTAATGCCGTTGAAGTGCATATTCACCATCTGCGCCGCAAACTGGGACGCGGATTTATCAAAACCATCCATGGTGTCGGGTATGTTGCGGGAAAAAATGATGAAAACGTATAGTCTGCGCCTGCGGCTGGGCGGTTTATTATTGCTGATCACGGTGCTTACCTGGGGAGTGGCCAGTGTGTTTGCCTGGATACAGACCACAAAATCCATCAATGAATTATTCGATACGCAACAAATGGCTTTTGCCAAACGCCTGTCCGTTTTGCCTTCCGGACTGGAATTTCCGCCGTCTGCAATTCAGAAAACCAAAAAAATGCTCTCCGGTAACCGGGGAAAACAGGATGACGATGCATTCGCTTTTGCTATTTTCAGCCCGTCGGGCGAGCGGGTACTGGATGACGGCGAAAACGGCCGGAAAATTCCGTTCTCAGACAAGAAAAACGGGTTCCGTGACGGTTCGCTGGCGGATGATAACGACCGCTGGCGCTTTGTACAGCTGCCTTCCGCCGATGGCCGCTACATCATCGTGGTCGGTCAGGAATGGGAATACCGCGAGGATATGGGGCTGACTATTATCACTGCCCAGGCGGTCCCGTGGCTGGTGGCACTACCGCTGATGCTGCTTCTGTTCCTGTGGCTGCTGACCCGCGCCCTGACTCCGCTGCGCCTGCTGGCACGGCAGTTACAGCGCCGTAATCCGGCAGAGCTGACGCCGCTGGCCCCGCCGGTGCTGCCGAAAGAAGTCAGTCCGATGCTGGACGCTCTGAACGGGTTGTTTCTGCGGATCCGCGATCTGCGGGAACGGGAAAGCCGCTTTACCTCTGATGCCGCTCATGAACTGCGCAGTCCGCTGGCCGCGCTGAAAGTACAGACTGAAGTGATGCAGATTGCCGGGGATGACCCCGCCACCCGGGAACATGTGACCGCGAATCTGATCACCGGGATTGACCGCGCCACCCGTCTGGTGGATCAGCTGCTGACCCTCTCGCGGCTGGAATCACAGTCTCACCCGCAGGAAAGCACAGAGCTGCGCTGGTCAGACATTATTAATGATGCTGTTGCACAAACAGCTCCGGATGCGGCGGCACATCAGGTCAGTGTGATACCTGACCTCACCGCGCCTGAACTGACTGTCCGCGGCGAACAGCTGCTGCTGACCGTCATGCTGCGCAATCTGCTGCATAATGCCATCCGCTACGGCAAAACCGGCGGCACAGTTCAGCTGACGCTGACACCGCAGCGGTTAGTGATTGAAGATGATGGCCCGGGCGTCAGTGATGCGATACTGGCCCGGCTGGGAGAACGTTTTTACCGGCCGCCGGGACAGGAAAAAACCGGCAGCGGTCTGGGATTATCTATCGTTAAACGAATTGCGGAACTGCATCATATGACCATACAGTTCCGCCGCAGCCCGCAGGGCGGGTTTATTGCTGAAATCAGGTGGTGAGCGGTTTTTCCGCTCCCTCTGCCGCCTGCTCCATCGCCTCTTCTATCGCTTTGACACGGCTTTGCTGCTTGCTCTGAATCAGCCGGATAGCGAAATAGAGATCCGGCACAATAATCAAATCATCATCATTGCGTTTGATTTTATTTTCCGACACCCAGCGTGTCAGTTCGGTGCGCCGTCCCGCCAGGATCAGAGTGACACCTTTGATTTTCAGCTCGGTCACCAGCTCATTCAGTGTACTGAACACACTCATGTCATTATTGATAAAGCTGACGGTCGCATCCACCGCCACCCATCCGGGACGTTTCGGTGCGGTATTCACCACCTGTAGCACCCGTTTTTTAAAATACGCGACGTTGAAATAGGTCAGCGGTGAGTTAAAGCGATACATCAATAATCCGTCAACCTGATTAATATCCACGTTACTGTTGTTGATGGAATGGATCATCCCCTGCTCATCCACACCCAGTAACTGGTCTGTCGGACGAAAAACAGTGCGCAGGAACTGTACCAGTCCCAGCAGAACTGCAAATCCGATACCGTTGATCAGCCCCACCACCAGTACCGCCACCAGGGTAAACAGCGCCAGAGTGAATGCCGATTTATTCCGTTTACGGAAAGAAAAAATCTGACGGATGCTGAACATTGACCAGGAGGAATAAATCAGCACCACCCCGAGTGTCGCCAGCGGGATATGTCCGAGGAAGCCGGTCAGGAAAAACAGCACCAGTGCGATTAATCCGGCGGCGATCAGAGACACCATCTGTGTTTTACCGCCGGTGGCATCGTTGACAGCGGTACGGCTGGTTGCGGCACTGACCGCGAATCCCTGCGATAACCCGGAGGCAATGTTGATATACCCCTGTGCCCGCAGTTCCTGATCCACATCGATGGCATAGCCGTTTTTCTCGGCAAAACTGCGCACCGTCATCATAAAGCTGACAATACTGATCACCGCAAGGTTCAGTGACGGGATCACCAGTTCACGCAGCAGACCGGGGTCAAATGCCGGCATTTTGATATGCGGCAGCCCGTTACCGAGATTACCGACCACTGCAATCCCCATTGAGGCGAAATCCAGCTGTGCACTGACCAGTGTGGCAATCGTCATCACAATCAGCGGCCCCGGCCAGGTGCGGCGGACAGCCCGTAATAAAAACAGCGCCGCCAGGCTGGCACCGGAGAGGATCAGGGTCGGCATATGCATAAGATGCAGATGATCCGGCAGTGCCACCAGGCACTCAATCAGCTGGGACGGCAGTTCATCCAGCCCGAGTACATTACCTATCTGCCCGACAATAATTGTCACCGCCACGCCGTTAAGCAGCCCCTGTAAAATCGGCTGTGATAAAAAATCCGCAAACGCGGCAAGTTTGAAATGTCCGGCGATCAGGCACCAGACACCTGTCATCAGCGTCATAATAATCGCCAGTTGCCACAGCGTATCCGGGTCACCTTTAGCCAGCGGAATAATCGCCGCCGCAATCACCGCACAGGTTGCCGCATCCGGCCCGACAATCAGCTGACGGGAGGAGCCGAACAGCGCATAAGTCACCATCGGCAGGATACAGGCGTAGAGACCGACAATCGCATTAATGCCCATCAGTCCCGTGTAAGCGATAGCCACCGGCAACGCCACGGCAGCAACAGAAAGCCCCGCGCGGATATCAAAGCGCAGGTTTTTGCGTTCATAGTGCAGAAAAACAGAAAGTCCCGGCATCCAGCGCAAAAGTCGGTTCGACTGCATTATCGCCCCTTATAAAAATAGCGTATTAAGATGTACAATTTAATTTTACTGCTAATAGTTAAACTGATTTATAACCGAACGCGGATAAAGAAGATAGTCAGACCGCGTCTTATGGTAAAATATTGCAAAATCAATTGTAATATATTTTTTTTCTTTAAAAATAAGTGACTGGATGCCACGTGCTTAAAATAAATTTAAATTTCGGACAGACTCAATTATGAAGCAACTACTCGACTTTATCCCCCTGGTTATCTTTTTTGCCATATATAAAACCGTGGATATCTATTACGCCTCCGGTGCCTTAATTGCCGCGTCTGCGGTGGCGCTGGCCGTCCGCTGGTTCATGTATAAACATCTGGAGAAATCTGCCGTTATCACCTTTGTGATTGTGGCCATCTTCGGCACCCTGACCATCGTTTTCCATGATCCGCAGTTTATCAAATGGAAAGTGACCATTATTTATGCGCTGTTTGCTCTCGTGTTACTGGGCGGCCAGTTTATCTTCGGTAAGCCGCTGATTCAGAAAATGCTGGGCAAAGAGCTGACCCTGCCGCCGCAGGTCTGGCAGCGTCTGAATCTCGCCTGGGCGCTCTTCTTTATCGTCTGTGCGGCAGTCAACGTGTATGTCGCGTTCTGGTTATCCATGGATACCTGGATGAATTTCAAAGTGTTTGGTCTGACCGCTGTAACACTGGTATTTACCGTTGCCAGTGTGGTATATATTTACCGTCATCTGCCACGGGAAGAAGAAAAATAATAAAATCAACCGGATATCGGTTTGTTTACGCCGCTATCCTTTTTCGTTAAACGGATGTAAGTGTTTCTCATGACTCAACAACAATGTTTACCTAACGGGGAACTGGTGCTGCGCACCTTAACCATGCCGACAGACACCAATGCCAACGGGGATATCTTCGGCGGCTGGCTGATGTCGCAGATGGATATCGGCGGGGCTATTCTGGCAAAGGAGATTGCTCTCGGCCGCGTGGTGACAGTCCGCGTGGACGGCATTACCTTTCTGCGCTCTGTCGCAGTCGGTGATGTAGTCTGCTGTTATGCGCGCTGCCTGAAAACCGGGAATTCATCCATGACAGTCAAAGTCGAGGTCTGGGTGAAAAAAGTGGCTACCGATCCTATCGGTGACCGTTACCGGGCAACAGAAGCTGTCTTCAGTTATGTTGCGGTGGATGCGGATAACCGTCCCCGCCCGCTGCCCGACGGAAAACGTCATTTTCAGTTAGACAGCAGTAACAGTGATTTAAAATAATGTGTTTCATAACGGCCACTCTCCTGAGTGGCCGTTTTGTCTGCCGGAATAAACCACAGGTTCCCCGCGACACCGGCGTCCGGTAATAGTATCATTGCCGCAAATCTCTCTTTTTATTTAATCCGGAATTTTCATCGTGACCTCATTTGCTGAACTTAATGCACTTCCCGCAGAACAAATTACCAACCTGAATGAACTGGGTTATCTGACCATGACCCCGGTTCAGGCCGCCGCATTACCGGCCATTCTCGCGGGTAAAGATGTCCGTGCGCAGGCCAAAACCGGCAGCGGGAAAACCGCCGCATTCGGCCTGGGGCTGTTACAGCATATCGATGCCGGACACTTTATGACTCAGGCTCTGGTTCTGTGCCCGACCCGCGAACTGGCAGATCAGGTCGCCGGTGAGTTGCGCCGTCTGGCGCGTTATCTGCCGAATATCAAAATCCTGACCTTATGCGGCGGTGTGCCGTTCGGTGCCCAGCGGGATTCCCTGATCCACCCGCCGCACATTATTGTGGCCACCCCGGGTCGTCTGATTGACCATCTGAACAAAGACACGCTGCACCTTGATGCTGTCCGCACACTGGTGCTGGACGAAGCTGACCGTATGCTGGATATGGGCTTTGCTGACGATATTACTGAAATTCTCTCCCGTACCCCGGAAGAACGTCAGACCCTGCTGTTTTCCGCCACCTGGCCGGATGAGATTGCTGCCGTCAGCCGCCGTTTTCAGCGTGATCCGCAAACCATTGAAATCAACAGCACAGATGAACTCCCGGCGGTTGAGCAGCAGTTTTATGAAGTTTCACGGCGCGGCAAAACTGAATTGTTACAGAAATTACTGAGCCGCGAACAGCCGGCATCCTGTGTGGTGTTCTGCAACACCAAGAAAGATTGCCAGGATGTGTATGAAGCCCTGGAGAGCAGCGGACAGAGTGTTTTAGTGCTGCACGGTGATATGGAGCAGCGCGAGCGCGACCAGACCCTGATCCGCTTTGCCAACGGCAGCAGCCGTGTGCTGGTTGCCACTGATGTGGCGTCACGCGGGCTGGATATCAAAGCCCTTGAGCTGGTGATCAACTATGAACTGGCGTGGGATCCGGAAGTGCATGTTCACCGCATCGGCCGTACCGCCCGTGCCGGTGAAAGCGGGCTGGCGATCAGTCTGTGCGCACCGGAAGAAGCTGTCCGTGCAAATGCTCTGGAAGAGATGCTGCATATGAAACTGAACTGGCAGCCAATCCCTGCCGGGCTGCGCATCACTCCGCTGGATGCGGCAATGGCAACGCTGTGTATTGACGGCGGTAAAAAAGCCAAAATCCGTCCGGGGGACATTCTCGGCGCCATGACCGGTGATATGGGGCTCAACGGCGAAGATATCGGTAAAATCGTGATCCACCCGATGCATGCTTATGTCGCGGTGCGGCAAGGTATCGCGCAGCAGGCACGCAAACTGCTTCAGCAGGGTAAAATCAAAGGGAAACCTGTCAGAGTCAGATTGCTGAAATAATTTCAAAGGACAGCATTTCCCGTCAGCGGATGACATCTCTGTTTTGTATCCGGCCGGCCTTTTCTGGCCGGCTTTATTCCACCTGCATCTCAGCATTCTGCTGAGGCGTTTTCTGTTAAAGGGTCTTTGTATGGCAGCGCTGTTTAATGCTTTAGTCTCTGATTCAGTTATTTTATTTGTTGTTATCTTTATTTTATCTGTCAGCTCGGCCTATGCCGGAAAATACCTGTTCAAAAAACGTCACGGTAAAACCGAATTAGCGGATGATGAAACCAAAATTGTTCTCGGTGCCGTATTATCCCTGCTGGGCTTATTAATCGGCTTTTTACTGACGATTTCTATCGGCGGCTATAATAACCGCGAACAGATGGAAGAAAACGAAGCTATTGCTGTCGGTAATGCATTCCAGCGGGCACAATTACTGTCTCCGGAAAATAACCTGCGGGCAAATACCCTGCTTAACACTTATATTGACGCACGTATTGATTTTTTTAACGGCGGCTCACAGGCAAAAAATGAAAAATGGCGGGATATCTCCCTTGAGGCTCAGTCTTCTCTCTGGGAGATCGCAGCATCTGAAGCCCGCACGGCACCGAATCCGGTGATTGCCTCTGTGCTGACCGCATTCAGTGATCTCTATGTTTCCGAAGAAAAAACCATGGCCAGCTGGCGCTATCAGATCCCGGGAGCTGCCTGGGTATTACTGATTTTATTTGCCGTCAGTGCCAATGTGCTGATCGGGTATAATATCCGCGGACTGCGCGGCAGCAATATTATGATTTTAATTCTGCCGCTGCTGACCACCATGGCTCTGTTTATGATTGCAGAAATTGATATTCCGGGTGAAGGGGTTATTCATGTGGTACCGGATAACCTGGTGAATTTACGTGCTGATCTTTTCCCGGCAAAATAAGACAGAAACAAAAAACCCGGCATTTTTATGTGCCGGGTTTTCTTTTTTATCGGATCACTGAATAGAGGTTTTACCGTCGATCCGGAAAATAATGGTTGTCGTCATGCCTTTCTTCGGCTTTTTCTCGTAACGCCATTTACGCATCGCATTACGGACTTCGCGTTCAAACATATTTTTCGGTGATGCTTCGATAATATCGATATTCTGAATACGGCCATCGGTATCAACATCAAATCTGACCCGCACCTTCCCTTCTTTGCCGAGGCTGCGTGCCCGTGCCGGATAGACCGGATCAGCGCGGTTCAGGGCTTTCGGGTCACCGCCGCCAGCATCACTTTGTCCGGCAGAGGCCACATTTCCGACCGGGCCTGCAGGGGCTTTCTGCACGTTCTGCTGACCTTCCGGCGTACCACTGAACAGCGGTTTATCGGAGACCGGTGCTTTGGTTTCAACCGGTTTTACGGCCGGTTTCTCAATTTTTTTCTCTTTTTTCGGTTTTGGTTTTTTCTCAACCGGTTTCTTTTCCACCGGTTTTTCAATAACCGGCTTCACGACCGGTTCAGGTTCAGGCTCGGGCTCCGGTTCTGTTTCGGGTTCCGGTTCAGGCTGAGGTTCAGCCACAGCAGCTGCCGGTGCCGGCGCAAACGCCGCCATTTCCACCATCAGCACTTTAGGTTCGTCCTCAACCTCCTTATTCATGTTGTAGTAAATCGCTGCGGCCACAGAGGCATGCAGACAAAGAGAAATGAGAATTGGCCAGCTGATCCAGCGAAAAATAGGCATAGTCGATACAATCTTATAAGCAGCTAATAATGACAATGGTCACTAGTGTAAATGCAAATAGCAATCAATTTCAATACGAAAGACGCAACCATTGTCACTTATCGTGCTGATGGTCACTTCTTAGTGGCTTAATCCAGCCTGAGCAAACAGCAGCGAACGGCGTTGTCTCGCAATATCCAGCTTGCGCAGAGCAAAAATCCGGATGTTCCGCCGGGACTGACTTTCCAGCCAGCGACGACGACGACGGGTTGCCTGCCGTAACATACGCCAACGTGCAACTTCCGGTCTGCTGTGTCTCATAACTAAACCCTTTTTTAGACTGTGTGAAAAAATAAGCTAATAATAAGGGCAATTATTATAAACTGCCTGACACAATAACCAACCGCTTTCCCGCAATATCTGCAAACATCAGCAGAAAAAAGTGGCTAAACTGACTTAAATCACAAATATAGCAGCATTACAGAAAGCTTTCTGATACATTTTCCGTTGGAGTTTCAATCAGATCCTGTGCCTGTTTTGTCTGCAAACCTTATTCTTAGGGAAAGATAATACCTATGTCGACATTTTATACGCTGTTATACTGGCTGAGTATTCTTTTCTACTGGCTGCTGGTGGCCGGTATCTCTGTCCGCGTGATGTACAAACGCCGCCCGGTGACATCTACCATGACCTGGTTACTGATCATCTATATTCTGCCTTTTATCGGGATAATCGCTTATCTCGCTTTCGGTGAACTGCATCTCGGCCGCCGCCGGGTTGAGCAGGCAAAAGGAATGTGGACGTCAGTCTCCGGCTGGGTTGAAAATCTGCGTCAGTCAAAACACATTTTTGCCACTGAAAACAGCACCCAGGCGACCCCGCTGTTTCAGCTGATCGAACACCGCCAGGGTATTCCCGGGGTAAAAGGCAACCAGATTCAGCTGTTTACCACCTGCGAAGACTCATTGCGCCAGATTGTCAAAGATATCGATAATGCAAAACACAGCATTGATATGGTGTTTTACATCTGGAAACCGGGCGGTGATGTGGACAATGTCACCAATGCCCTGCTCGCCGCCGCAAAACGGGGCGTAAAATGCCGGATTATGGTGGACTCTGCCGGTAGCTGGCACTTTTTCCGCCATGATTATCCGGAGATGATGCGGAATGCAGGGATCGAGTTTGTCGAAGCCCTGCCGGTAAATATTCTGCGTTTCGCCCTGCGCCGCATGGATTTACGCCAGCACCGGAAAATCGTCACTATCGATAACTATATTTCCTACACCGGCAGTATGAACATGGTGGATCCGCGCTACTTTAAACAGGATGCCGGTGTCGGTGAATGGGTGGATATTCTTGTCCGGATGGAAGGCCCTGTCACCACCCTGTTCGGTATTATCTACGCACTGGACTGGGAAATGGAACGCGGCGAACGCCTGTTACCGCCGCCGCCGGACGATATTGAAATGCCGTTTGAAAAAGACAGCGGTCATACCGTCAATATTGTGGCTTCCGGTCCGGGTTACCCTGAAGAGCTGATCCAGCAATCCCTGATGACGGCTATTTTTTCCGCACAGGAGCGTCTGACCTTCACCACACCGTATTTTGTTCCGAGCGATGACCTGATGCATGCCATCTGTACCGCCGCCATGCGTGGTGTGCGTGTTGCGATTGTGATGCCGCGCCTTAATGACTCATTCCTCGTCCGCTGGGCAAGCCGTGCGTTCTATACTGAACTGCTGGAAGCCGGTGTGGAAATCTATCTGTTCGAGGATGGTCTGCTGCACACGAAAAGTGTCCTCGTGGATGACCAGCTCAGTATGGTCGGTTCCGTAAACCTGGATATGCGCAGCCTGTGGCTCAACTTTGAAATCACCGCCGTTATCGATGATGAAAGTTTTGCCGGTGACCTGAATATTGTCCAGAATGACTATATTTCACGCGCAACCCGCCTCGATTACACCGAGTGGGAAAAACGTCCGCTGACCAACCGGGTTCTTGAGCGGTTATGTTATTTCTTCAGCCCGCTGCTGTGATAAACTGACCCTCTTTATTATCCCCGCCGGTATAAAACGGCGGGGGATCACCGGAATGTAACCTGACCTATGAGTACCTCTCTGCCCCGTCGCCTCAGCGAGCAAGAAACGATTGAAATGGCCTATGACCTGTTTCTGGAACAGGCAATGGATAACCTTGACCCCGCAGACGTCCTGCTGTTCAACCTTCAGTTTGAAGAGATCGGTGGTGCTGAAATTGTACCAACCGGCAGTGACTGGTCAGAGTTTGCACCTTTTCTGGCACAAAACCCGGCATGTGCCGAAGTGGTTATCGGCCTGGCTCCGGATGAAAATGCCGATATCGACCAGATTTTTGCCAGGGTACTGATTTCCCGGCATTTTACCGGCTCACCGGAATACGCCGTCCGCTGGCGGGAATAATCTCCCCGCCGGGCACGCTGTCAGCAGCGGCATTTTTCCCGCCGGGCAATTAATGACCTTGTGATAATGTCAATTTCAGCGGGATCTTCCGCAGCCCCTGCCCGTAATGCCACATTCCATTTGCTGACAATTTTTGCGTTTTCTGCCAGCTCAGAATGTGCAGCCAGCCGCCCCTGAGCCATCAGCCAGGATGCGACCGCAGCCCAGTCCCATAACGGGGATTGTCCGCGCAACCGCTGTACCGGTCCCGGAAAGGTTCCCGGGCCGCGTGCGCCATCTTTGAGTAACGCGATTGCCTGACGTGACATGCCGGTCAGTTCCGCAATATCACTCAGGCCGACAAGAGCGGAATCCACTGATTCCACCCGTGCATTCACACCGGCTGACTCCACGTCTTCCACCGCCGTGCGGATTGCACAGTCCAGAGATGGTGCTTCCCGGTCAAATTCCAGATAGACCGATTTGCCGTAAAAACAGAGTAATGCATCATCACAACCGCCTGTAAATAAGGCATCCTCCAGGTTCTCTGTATCCGCCGTCACACCGGACAGCGTCAGCGTAAAATTATACAGTGCCATTATTTTCCCCTTTCCTGCTGCCCGTTTTCACTGACAGGTATCCACTTTTCGTCTGATCTGTTTTGCATGGTTTTCCGGATTCCGCGGTGTTGACCAGACACTCATCTGATGCTGCCGGTGCTCATCATACGGTGACCCGCACCGTAACCGGCAGAATGCATGTGAGGAATTCCCCGGTGCAATCCATATCCATCCCTGCAACAGTGCATATTCAATCGCAGACTGAATATGTTTATCCGGATGTTTCTTCATTTCCTGTACCTACTGTAGTTTATGTGTTGACATTAGTCAACACTCCGTTATTGACACCTGAAAAACCGGCTGTGCTTTTTAATAACGGAATCAGTAAGCTGCCTGCAAGGCCGCGAAGTACGCTCTGTCAGATTTTGCGGCTGATGCGGAAAAGCAGGATGTGAAGATGAAAAAAAAGCGCCCGTACCGGGCGCTCTGTCTCAAAAATAAGATTAACGGCTTTACCGTATTTACAGCGGATCAACCTTCAGGCAGGAAACCGCATGGCGGAAACTGCCTTCCAGCAGCGGCCGGGTTCTTGCACATTCACTGTCCGCCAGCGGACAGCGGGTGCGGAAGACACAGCCGGACGGCGGATTAATCGGTGACGGCAGTTCCCCTTCCAGCAGCTGAATTGTTTTATTCTGCTCTTTGTCCGGATCAGGTACCGGCACCGCAGACATCAGCGCCCTGGTGTACGGATGCAGCGGGTTATGATACACCTCGTCATACGTACCGAGTTCCACTGCGTGGCCGAGATACATCACCAGCACACGGTCAGAAATGTGTTTCACCACTGCCAGGTCGTGAGCGATAAAAATAAGGGACAATCCCATCTCCCGCTGTAATTCTTTCAGCAGGTTCACCACCTGGGCCTGGATAGACACATCCAGCGCTGAAACCGGCTCATCACAGATAACCAGTTTCGGCTCGAGGATCAGCGCGCGGGCGATACCGATACGCTGACACTGTCCGCCGGAAAATTCATGCGGATAGCGGTTCACCAGATTCGGCAGCAGCCCGACTTTCATCATCATGGCTTTGACTTTGTCTGTCACTTCCGTCTTACTCATTGACGGATAATAAGTGCGCAGCGGCTCTGCAATAATATCGCCGATAGTCATACGCGGGTTGAGTGATGCCAGCGGATCCTGGAAAATCATCTGGATGTCATTGCGGACGTTATGCCAGTCTTTTTCACTCATACCGCACAGGTCTTTACCCAGCCAGGTTACCCGGCCGGCCGTGGATTTCACCAGGCCGATAATCGCGCGGGCAAACGTGGATTTCCCGCAACCGGATTCCCCGACCACCCCGAGTGTTTCACCTTCATACAGACGGACTGTTACGCCATCCACCGCTTTCAGGCTTTTGGCCGGCTGCCAGAACCATTGCTTATTGTCTCTGATGGAAAAATGGACTTTTAAATCTTCAATTTCCAGCAGAACCGGACGTTCTGAATGTGTCATTATGCCAACTCCTCTGCAGTTCTGAAGCAGGCACGCAAACGGCCCTGAGAAAATGCCTGTAACGGTGGTTCATTCCGCGCGCATTCGTCAGTCGCATACTGGCAGCGCGGACGGAACGGACAGCCTGCCGGAAGACGCAGCAGGTTCGGCGGGTTACCCGGTATCGTGGCGAGTTCACTGTCTTCCTGCCCGTCAAGGCGCGGAACCGCCTTAAGCAGCCCGATAGAGTACGGGTGTGACGGATGATAAAACACATCGCGGGCCGTACCGTATTCCATGGTGCGTCCGGCGTACATAACCAGCACTTTGTCACAGATACCGGCGACCACACCCAGGTCATGGGTGATCATAATAATCGCCGTGTTAAATTCATTCTTCAGCTCATTGAGCAGTGTCATGATTTGCGCCTGTACTGTCACATCCAGCGCCGTGGTCGGTTCATCCGCAATCAGCAGCTTCGGCTTACACAGCAGCGCCATCGCAATCATAACGCGCTGGCGCATCCCGCCGGAGAACTCATGAGGATACATATTCATCCGTTTGCGGGCTTCGGGCATTTTCACCGCGTCCAGCATCCGGACAGATTCCTCAAAAGCATCATGAGAACTCAGACCTTTATGCAGCATCAGCACTTCCGTCAGCTGTTTGCTGACTTTCATGTACGGGTTGAGCGAGGTCATCGGATCCTGGAAGATCATGGAAATCTCTTCCGCCCGCATTTTGTTCAGTGCTTTCTCTTTCAGATTGAGAATTTCACGCCCGTTGAACACCGCAGAGCCGCTGACCACACCATTGCGGGCCAGCAGTCCCATCAGCGCAAACGCCGTCTGTGATTTTCCGGAGCCGGATTCACCGACAATCCCGAGTGTCTCACCCGCCGACAGCGAAAAATTCAGTTTGTTCACAGCGGTGACATCGCCGTCCGGCGTTTTGAATGTCACGTTCAGGTCGTTAACCTGTAATAACTGAGTCATTGGCGGCCTCCTCAGCGATCTTTCGGGTCAAGGGCATCGCGCAGCCCGTCACCGATAAAGTTGAAACAAAACAGAGTCACCACCAGGAATGCTGCCGGGAACATCAGTAACCAGGGCGAAACTTCCATTGAGTTAGCACCGTCATTGAGCAGCGCGCCCCAGCTGCTTAACGGCTCCTGTGTGCCCAGTCCGAGGAAGCTGAGGAAGGATTCAAACAGGATCATACTCGGCACCAGCAGTGAGGCGTAAACCACCACCACACCCAGCACGTTCGGGACAATATGACGCAGAATGATATTGCGGGTCGGCACACCGCACACTTTCGCCGCCTCAATAAATTCTTTGCTCTTCAGGCTCAGTGTCTGGCCGCGCACAATACGCGCCATATCCAGCCAGGAAACCATACCGATAGCCACAAAAATCAGAAAAATATTCTGACCAAAGAAGGTCACCAGCAGGATAACAAAGAACATAAACGGGAAGGAGTTGAGGATTTCCAGTACACGCATCATGACAGAGTCAGTTTTGCCGCCGACATAGCCGGACATCGCACCGTACAGTGTTCCCACCAGCACAGCGACCAGCGCTGCCGCCAGCCCCACCATCAGCGAGATACGCCCGCCGATAGCCACACGCACCAGCAGATCACGGCCCGAGGAATCAGTACCAAAATAGTGGCCGCTCTCCGTATCCGGTGCTGCGGACATCATGCCCCAGTCGGTATCGTCATACGCGAACTCCGACAGCATTGGCATAAAAATCACAAACAGGGTAATTAAAAACAACAGACACAGACTGGTGATCGCGGCTTTGTTATGCATAAAGCGGCGGCGGGCATCCGCCCACAAGCTGCGTCCTTCGACATCAAGCTGCTCCGTAAAATTTTCCAGAGCTTCGCGGTTTTTTTCATTCGGTAACATAGCGTGCTCCGGGACTAATAACGGATTTTCGGATCGATAACGGCATACAGCACGTCAACGATACAGTTAAAGGCGATGGTCAGTGTGCCGACCAGGATGGTCAGACTCAGCACCAGAGAGTAATCACGGTTCAGCGCGCCGTTGACAAATAACTGCCCCACGCCCGGTAAACCGAAAATCGTCTCAATCACCATTGAACCCGTGATAATCCCCACAAATGCCGGTCCCATATAAGAGACCACCGGTAACAGTGCCGGGCGCAGCGCATGCCGCCAGACAATCTTACGCATCGGCAGACCTTTGGCCCGTGCGGTACGGATAAAGTTGGAGTGCATCACCTCAATCATGGAGCTGCGCATAATACGGGAGATACTGGCGATATAGGCCAGTGACAGCGCGATCATCGGCAGAATGATATTGCTGAGCTGCCCGTCGTTCCAGCCGCCGCCCGGCAGCCAGTGCAGATGGATGGCAAAAATAAGTACCAGCAGCGGCGCTACCACAAAGCTGGGGATAACCACCCCGGTCATGGCAAAGCCCATGACGGTATAGTCCCATTTGGTGTTCTGGTTCAGCGCGGCTATCACACCGGCACTCACCCCGACAATCAGTGCCAGCACAAACGCCGCCAGCCCGAGTTTTGCGGAGACCGGAAACGCGGAGGCGACCAGGTCATTCACCGAGTAATCTTTATATTTAAAGGAAGGCCCGAAGTCCCCCTTTGATAACTGAACTAAATAATCAAAATACTGAACGTGAATCGGATCATTAAGATGGTATTTGGCTTCAATATTCGCCATCACTTCCGGCGGCAATTGACGCTCACCGGTAAATGGGCTGCCCGGAGCCAGACGCATCATAAAGAAAGAGATGGTAATTAACACAAAAAGCGTCGGGATCGCCTCGAGTATACGGCGAAGAATAAACTTAAACATTGCCCGTTCCTATACAGTACCCGCTTCCCGGGGTACACACTACACAGGCCGCCCTTCGCAGGGCGGCCAACCGTCGGTATTATTTTTTAATCATATATAAGTTTTTGGTGTGGAAGTGATCCAGCGGATCTTTTCCGGTATAGCCACCCACATACGGTTTCACTAAACGGGTACTGACATAGTAATAGACCGGCACGATGGCAGAGTCTTTATCCAGCTGAGCTTCCGCCTGCTGATAGATCTGCGCACGTTCCGCATCGGTTTTCACCTGAAGGGATTGTTTCATCAGCTTATCAAACTCCGCACTCTTATAATGCGGGGTATTGGTGCTGCTGTAAGAGAGAACCATATTCAGGAATGAAGACGGTTCGTTATAATCCGCACACCATGCGGCGCGGGCAACATCATAGGTTCCCTGATGGCGGGTATCGAGGAAGGTTTTCCATTCCTGGTTAACCAGCTGAACTTCCGCACCGAGGTTTTTCTTCCAGATAGACGATGCGGCGATCGCCATTTTCTTATGCAGATCAGATGTGTTATACAGCAGATTAAATTTCAGCGGATTATCTTTATTAAACCCGGCTTCTTCCAGCAGTTTGCGTGCTTTTTCGTTACGCTGATCCTGCGTCATATTCGCGAACCACTCAGGCTTTTTGGCTGACATACCATCCGCAAACGGCGGAGTGAAACCAAATGCCGGGGTATCCCCCTGTGCTTTGACTTTGTTGACCATAATGTCGCGGTCAAGGCTCAGTTTCAGGGCTTCACGGACTTTCGGGTTATCAAACGGCGCTTTTTCGTTATTGATTTCGTAGTAATAGGTACACATATACGGTGAAATGCGCAGTTCGTCAGGAATTTCTTTTTTCAGTTTCTGGAACAGTTCAATCGGCAGGTTGTTATAGGTCATGTCGATTTCACCGCTGCGGTAGCGGTTAACATCAGTAACTTCAGAGGAAATCGGCAGGAAACGGACATTATTGATAACGGTTTTTTCGTTATCCCAGTATTTCGGGTTGCGGGTCAGTTCAATTTTTTCGTTAACCACCCAGTCTTTCAGGGTGTATGCACCGTTGCTGACATAGTTGCCCGGCTGAGTCCACTTATCACCGAACTTCTCAACGGTGGCCGGATGCACCGGAGACATGGAGTTATGCGCCAGCAGTTTCGGAATGTACGGCACTTCTTCGGAGAGGGTCAGTTCAAGGGTTTTATCATCCAGCGCTTTGATGCCCAGCTCTTCCGGCTTTTTCTTCCCGGCGATAACATCATCAATATTTACCACATGGGCATACTGGAGATAACTGGCATACGGTGATGCGGTATTCGGATCAGCCAGGCGGCGCCAGCTGTAAACGAAGTCCTGCGCGGTGACCGGGTCACCGTTGGACCATTTTGCATCTTCGCGGATTTTAAACGTCCAGACTTTAAAATCTTTATTTTCCCAGGAAATTGCCGAGCCCGGCAGAATTTCACCACTTGGCCCTTCCAGGGTAATACCTTCCATCAGGTCACGGATAATATTCGCTTCCGGTACCCCTTCCACTTTATGCGGATCCAGTGACTGCGGCTCAGAGCCGTTATTGCGGATTAAATCCTGCTTATCTGCCAGCTGAACACCGGCCGGTACATCCGCAGCAAACGCCTGTGTACCAATTCCCATCCCCATAGCTGCGACCACACTGAGTGCCAGCAGTGTTTTTTTCGTTGAATTAACCATCTTACATAAACTCCCCATTGACGAATGTGTTTTGCGTTTGTTGCGTTTTTATCAGGTGCTTTTCGTTTTAACTTCCGCACCTTCATTTTTTTCGCACTCTGTGAGTGCAAATTTTTTATTATTAATGTGTTTCTACCATATATAAGCGCTTAATATCCATATAATCAAGCGGGTCATTGCCGGTAATTCCGCCGACTGATGGTTTTATCAGCCGGACACTCACGCGATAATAAACAGGAATTAATGCAGAGTCCTGATCTAACTGAGTTTCTGCCTCCTGGTAAGCGGATTGACGTGTTTTTACATCCGTTGCCAGCAAAGCGCGCTGCATTGCACTGTCAAACGCGGTATTTCGGTAGAAACTGGTGTTATTACTGCTGTCTGACAGAAAAATATTCAGAAATGAGGACGGCTCATTATAATCCGCGCACCAGGTCGCCCGCGCTACCTGATAATTCCCTTCATGACGGTTCTGATTGGATGTTTTCCATTCCTGGTTTTTCAGCACCACTTTCGCACCGATATTTTTCTGCCACATGGACGCGGCGGCAATCGCCTGCTGTTTATTCTGATCGGACGTGTTATAGAGTAATTCAAAGGTCAGCGGATTTTTTTCGCTGTAACCGGCTTCTTCCAGCAGTTTGCGCCCTTTTTCATTGCGCTGTTCCTGCGTCAGGGATGCCCATTCCGGCGTGGTGAAATGCCCGCCGTTAATATAATGCGGGGTAAAACCGTAAGCGGGAATTTGTCCCTGCCCCATGATTTTATGAGTGATAATATCGCGATCCAGCCCCAGTTTGACGGCTTCGCGTACTTTCGGGTCGGTAAACGGTGCCGCAGTATTATTTATTTCATAATAGAACGTGCATAAATACGGGGAAATCTGAACCTGTGCCGGAATATCTTTTTTCATTTTGGCAAATAAAACCGGCGGCACTGAACTGTTGGTGACATCGATTTCACCGGCACGGTAACGGTTAATATCACTGGTTTCTGACTGGAGCGGCAGGAATGTAGCCTGTTCAATCACGGTTTCTTTATCATTCCAGTATTTCGGATTGCGCTTAAGCACCAGCCGTTCATTCACATTCCAGGCAGACAGGGTATATGCGCCGTTACCGGTAAATTTTCCGGCGGATGTCCATTTATCACCAAATTGTTCAATCGCCCCTTTCGGTACCGGCTTCAGTGCAGTATGGCTCAGCATATCCGGGAAATACGGCACCGGCTGAGTCAGCTGAACCTGAAAGGTTTTATCATCAATCGCTTTGACACCGAGGCTTTCCGGTGGTTTTTTACCGCTGATAATATCATCCACATTTTCGACATAGGCATAATGCAGATAACTGCCGTAAGGTGATGCGGTTTTCGGATCAGCCAGCCGCCGCCAGCTGTAGACAAAATCCTGTGCGGTCACCGGCGAGCCGTCACTCCACTTTGCATCCGGCCGCAGTGTGAATGTCCAGATGCGGTTATCCGGGGACGACCAGCTTTCTGCCACTCCGGGCACAATATGACCATCACCGTCAGTGGAAACCAGCCCTTCCAGCAGATTAAGAATAATGTTGGATTCCGGCACGCCTTCCACTTTATGCGGATCAAGTGATACCGGTTCAGTACCGTTATTGATAACAATAACCTGTTTTTCCGCCAGTTTGGTTCCCGGCGGAACCTGTGCCGCCCATGCGGAATAAGAGAGTGCACTCAGCAGCAGCGCCTGCGTGAGAGAAACAGCAATAGTGTGTTTTTTCATCTTCCGTCCCTTCTGAATAACACCTGTTAAATGAACAACGTGATTAAAAAATCGCAAATGCTTTATTTATAAGTGCCGTCAGCGACGGGATCAGCCTGTTTTTCGGTGCTGTTTTCCGGCCTGATGTGCATTTTCCGGGGCAGTGATTGTTTTTATCTGCAAACAGTACCGTTCTGCCGCTGAAATAAAACATTAACCCAAGACTGCTTATGATCCGTCTGTTTTGTTCAGCCCGGATAAAAAAATAAACATTTAATTAACAAAAAGCAATTTTTCCAGATAAAAACCCTGCTTCCATCACAGTTTTAACTGATTAAATATTAACAACCACTTAAAAAACAACTGTAAATAAAAAGAGTAAAGCAAAAAATTTCACTGAAATATCAATCTGGTGAGCACTGAAAATAATGGATTGACGGCAAATATAGTTTCTGTTGTTTATTTAACCATCTTTATCTGTTATACCCGTTTATTACTGAACGGTACGGGTTAGCGTATCCGCCCATACCGCGCCATTTTTAGTGTGATTTTTTATGAACTGATAACCCGTTGTTATATTACTGCTGTTTTTCCGCTTTTTTTGCCGGTGAAATCTCCCGGTCAGCAATTTCAGACTATGATTAATTTTAGCTATAACGAAAAGTTATAAACAAGCACGTAACAGACTTTGCAAAACAGCGCTGTTTTTTTTAACGTGTCAGTATTACAAAAATCAATAACACCGCGTTTCAGGGGAAATATATGAAAAAAACATATCCGGCAGCGTCACTGGCTCTGCTCTTTTCCGTCTCCGCATTTGCCGCCACACCACCGAATACCTTAATTGTTGTCCAGAGCCTGGATGATATTGTCAGCCTGGATCCGGCAGAAAGTAATGAACTGTCCAGTATCCAGACCGTTCCCAGCTTATATCAGCGTCTGGTGCAGCCGAACCGTGATAATCCGGAGCAGCTTGACGCGATCTTACTGGAAGACTGGCAGGCCGATGCCGCCAATAAAACCCTGACCGTCCGGATTAAAGAGAATGCAAAATTTGCCTCCGGCAACCCGGTACGCCCGGAAGATATTATTTTCTCTTACCAGCGAGCTGTGGTCATGAATAAATCGCCTGCATTTATTCTCAATATTCTCGGCTGGAATAAAGAAAATATCGCGCAGCAGTTTGAAAAAACCGGCGACCGCACCCTGAAAATAAAATGGAGCGCGGATATCAGCCCGGATGTGGCACTGAATCTGTTATCCACCCCGATAGCCTCGGTGGTGGATGAAAAACTGGTGACACCGAATATTAAAAATAATGACTTCGGTAATGCATGGCTGAAAATGCACTCTGCCGGCAGCGGTGCTTATTCTCTGAAAGTCTATCAGCCGAACCAGGCCATTGTGATGGCTGCCAACCCGCATGTCTCCACCGGCGAGGCCAAAATTCCGTCCGTTATTATTAAAAATGTGCCGGACCCGGCTTCACGCCGTCTGCTGATTCAGCAGGGTGATGCGGATATTGCCCGTGAACTGGGTGCTGACCAGACTGCGGCACTGAAAAACAGCGCCGGGGTGCGGGTGGAAAATATTCCGTCCGCCGAGCAGGATTATATGGCGTTCAACACCGGCAACAATGCCAATCCGCTGCTGAAAAACCCGGCATTGTGGGAAGCGGCCCGTTATCTGGTGGATTACGAGGGTATTACCCGCGATTTACTGAAAGGCCAGTATTTTATTCATCAGAGCTTCCTGCCGGTCGGTTTACCGGGCGCGCTGGAAAATAACCCGTATAAATTTGATCCGGCCAAAGCCAAAGAGATTCTGGCAAACGCCGGGATTAAAGATGCTCATTTCACCCTCGATGTGGAAAACAAACCGCCGTATATCACTATTGCCCAGTCGCTTCAGGCCAGTTTTGCTCAGGGCGGCATAAAAGTGGAATTATTACCGGCGGCAGGCAGTCAGGTCTATTCCCGCGTACGGGCACGCCAGCATCAGGCAGCCATCCGTTTCTGGATCCCTGACTATTTTGATGCCCATTCCAATGCCAGCGCCTTCGCCTTTAATGACGGCAAGAGCAGCACCGTTGCGTGGCTGAACGGCTGGGATATTCCTCAGTTATCACAAACCACACTGAAAGCCGTGGCGGAGCCGGATAAAGCCAAACGTGCGCAGATGTATACCGCCATGCAGGAAGAGTTACAGCGCAGTTCTCCGTATGTCTTTATGGCACAGGGACAAAACCAGGTGGTACTGCGTGATAACGTGAAAGGCTATCAGCAGGGACTGAACGCAGACATGGTGTATTACGACAGAGTCACCAAATAATCTGCTGATTTTCCGGTTATCACCCCGTCAGTACCGCTGACGGGGTTTGTGTGTTTTGTTTTTATTCAGGAACTGCTGTATGTCCGATATTTCTCCTGCCGGAACCCTGTTTCGCCATACGCTGCGTGTGACGCTTCAGGGTCTTTTTACGCTGGCTCTGACACTGCTCGGCTTACTGGTGATCACCTTTGCATTATCGGCTCTCTCCCCGGTTGACCGGGTATTACAGATTGTCGGCGATCACGCCAGCCATGAGACCTATGAGCAGGTACGGCTGGAGCTGGGACTGGATCAGCCCGTCTATATTCAGTTCTGGCATTATGCAGAACGTCTGCTGCACGGCGATCTCGGTATGGCCTCCTCGATGGGACAGCCGGTGCTCGACGGCGTGCTGACCACCCTGCCCGCCACCATCGAACTGGCAACACTCTCACTGCTGATTGGTGCTTCGCTCGGCATCCTTTGCGGCGTGTTATGTGCCCGTTATGCCGGTACGCCGTTTGATTTTATCATCCGTACCCTGACACTCCTCGGCAACTCGGTGCCGGTTTTCTGGCTGGGACTGCTGATGCTGCTGCTGTTCTACGCCACGCTGCAATGGAGTCCCGGCCCGGGACGGCTGGATGATATCTACCAGTATACCGTCGAGGCCAAAACCGGTTTTGTGCTGATCGATACCTGGTTGTCGGATGACCCCGGTGCATTTACCAACGCAGTAGCGCACCTGATCCTGCCGGTATCGCTGCTGGCCTATTTCTGCCTGGCGGGGATCACCCGGCTGACACGCGCCGCCTGCCTGAGTGAAATGAATAAAGAGTATGTCACACTGGCACGCGCCAAAGGCAATACCGACATGCAGGTGCTGTTCCGCCATGTGCTGCCGAATATCCGGGGGACACTGATCACCGTCATTGCCCTTGCTTATACAGGGATGCTGGAAGGTGCGGTACTGACCGAAACGGTCTTTTCCTGGCCCGGTATCGGCCGTTACCTGACTGCTGCCTTGTTTGCCGGGGATACCACCGCCGTGATGGGCGGAACCCTGGTGATAGGTATCTGCTTTATCTTTATTAATAACGTGACCGATATGATTGTGCGTTTAACGGATCCGCGGGTGAAATTATGACATTACTGCCGAAAATCCGCCGATCCCCGTCCGCGCTGACAGGCACTCTGATTATTCTGTTTCTGCTGCTGGTGGCGCTGTTTGCGCCATGGCTCGCCCCCTATGACCCGGTACTGCAAAACCCGGCACAGCGTCTGCTGGCACCGGATGCACAACACTGGCTCGGAACGGACAGCTACGGGCGTGATGTGCTCTCCCGCCTGATCTACGGCACCCGCCCGATGTTTGGTCTGGTTGCGCTGGTCGCCGCCATCACCCTGCCTGCCGGGTTATTAATCGGCATTCTGGCCGGATTTTACGGTCGCTGGGTGGAAACCATTCTGATGCGCTTTACCGATATTGTCATGTCAATGCCGCGCCTGATCCTCGCGTTTGCCTTTGTTGCCATTCTCGGACCGGGGCTGATTAACGGCGCACTGGCACTCGCCCTGACCTCCTGGCCGGCCTATGCCCGTCAGGCGCGCAGTGAAATCCGTCATCTGCGCAACAGTGATTATCTGGCCAGTGCGGAAATGCTGGGGATCCGTGGTCTGCGTCTGCTGTGGGGGCACATTCTGCCGCTCTGTCTGCCGTCAGCTATTGTCCGGCTGGCGCTGGATCTCGCCACCATTATCCTGGCGGCGGCCGGTCTGGGTTTCCTCGGGCTGGGCGCACAGCCGCCGATGGCGGAATGGGGAGCCATGATTGCCGATGGTATGCAGGTTATTTTCGACCAGTGGTGGATAGCTGCCGTTCCAGGTGCAGCTATTTTGATTGCCGGTATGGCATTCAATCTTCTGGGTGATGGTTTACGGGATATTATGGAGCCGCAACATGACTGAGCCGCTTATTTGTGTCCGTAATTTGTGTGTGGATTACCCCCGCGCGCAGGTGGTGAAAAATGTCTCCTTTACCCTTGGACAGGAGCGGCTGGCGCTGGTCGGAGAATCCGGTTCCGGTAAATCCATGACCGCCAGGGCGCTGATGGGACTGGTGCGCAAACCGAGGATTGTCAGTGCGGATACGCTGACATTTGGTCAGACCCCCCTGTTGTCTCTGCGGGAAAAACAGTGGGCGGCACTGCGCGGCAATGACATTGCCATGATCATGCAGGATCCGCGCTATGCGCTGAATCCGGTCAGAAATCTGTATCAGCAGATTGAGGAATCCCTGCTGCGCCATCAGACACTGAACAAATCTGATCGCCGCGACCGTGTTTTTGAAATGGCCCGTGCCGCAGGGTTATCAGAACAGGCGCTCTCCCGCTATCCGGGGCAGCTTTCCGGCGGCATGGGACAGCGCGCCATGATTGCGATTGCTCTGATCAACAACCCGTTAGTCTTAATTGCCGACGAACCGACCTCCGCTCTGGATGCCCGGCTGCGCCACCAGATTCTGGAGCTGATTGTCAGCCAGTGTGAGGAGCGCCGCATGGGGCTGCTGCTGATAAGCCACGATTTACCACTGGTGGCGGCCCATTGTCAGCGCGTGATGGTGATGTATCAGGGCCGGCAGGTGGATGAACTGCCCGCCGCACAACTGCCGCAGGCAACGCATCCTTATACCCGCACATTATGGACCTGCCGCCCGGATGCACAGACGTACGGCACCGACTTACCGGTATTGGATCGCACCGCCCTTCAGGCGTTACTGACTCAGGAGACACATCATGCCGGAGAATAACTCAGTGCCGATTATTGAAGTTAATAATCTTTCCGTCAGTTTCGGACAGCGACAGGTTGTTTGTCAGGCCGGTTTTCATCTCAATGCCGGAGAGACGTTCAGTCTTATCGGTGAGTCCGGCTGCGGAAAATCCACCATTTTGCGGGTGATCGCCGGGTTACAACGTGAATGGCTGGGTGGTGTGCAACTACTGTCGCAACATATCCACCCCGGCCAGCGTTATCAGGGAGCTTTGCGCCGCAATGTGCAGATGGTCTTTCAGGATCCCTATGCGTCTCTGCATCCGTTCCATACCATTCACCGGGCGCTTTCAGAACCACTACGCATTCACCGCGAACATGATATCGGCAGCCGGGTGGCAGAGGCCATTGTATCTGTCGGACTGACACCGGATGTGGCACAGCGTTATCCGCATCAGCTCTCCGGCGGGCAGCGCCAGCGTATTGCTATTGCCCGCGCCCTGATGCTGCGCCCGCAGATCCTGCTGCTCGATGAACCGACATCCGCACTCGATATGTCCGTGCAGGCGGAAATTCTCAATCTGCTTAACCACCTGAAAACCGCCCACGGTATGACCTATCTGCTGGTCAGCCATGATGCGGATGTGGTGGCTCATATGTCAGACCGGGCGGCATTTATGGCGAACGGGAAGATTGAACGGGAATTTGATCGCGCCGCCCTGCTGCGCGGCGATCACCGGATGGAGAACTGAGAGATGTAAAAACGGGGCCATTGGCCCCGTTCTGATAATAATGAACTGCGTGATTATGACAATAATCCCGGAAAACTCATTTTCATGCCGGTAATGATCAGTTCGATTCCTAAAGACATCAGCATCAGACCCATAATACGGGTCACGACGTTGATACCGGTTTGTCCGAGATATTTCACCCACAATCCCGCCGAGCGGAACAGCAGCCAGCAACAGAACGCAAACACAATACTGGTCAGCGCCAGCCCGAAAAAGTTCTGCCAGCCCTGCCAGCGGGCACTCCAGACCACACAGGAACTGATAGCCCCCGGTCCCGCCATCAGCGGCAGCGCCAGCGGCACCACGCCAATATTGTCGCGGATAGCCGTTTCCGACTGTTCCTGTTTGTTCTGCTTATCTTCCCCCAGCTTACCGCTGATCATGGACATGGCAATGAGGACAATCAGTGTTCCCCCGGCTATCCGGAAAGATTCGATAGAAATACCGAACATAATGAGGATCTTATCGCCGACCAAAAGTGATGTGCACAAAATCACGGCCACCGAAAAGTTCGCAATCATGTTGGTCTTATTGCGCACTGCGGCAGTCTGATAATTTGTCATGCTCATAAAGACCGGTAAAATACCGACCGGGTTGACTAAGGCAAATAAGCCGACAAAAAATTTTAAATAACCGGAAAAATCCAGCAAAGTGTTGCCCACAAAGGATCCTCAACCTGATGATAATACAGTGATAGTCTGCTGATAATAACAGCAGGCTATCGCTTGGGGGGTTGTAATAATTATAAATGTGATTATTAACACAGACATCATACCGTTGAATGTGCAGGAAAAGGAATTGCTTTACGCAGAATATTTTCTGCTTCCTGCTGATTCGATACAGTTATATCGCCTTATTTCTGTCTGAATTTCAGACAATCATCAGTTCTTCTGTGAAATTGAGACCCGATATCATTTACGTTACGGTGTGACGTTCCCGTTTTGACCCATGCTGAATGGTGTCAGCTTGATATATTTGTGATTTGGATCACTTTAATATTTCCCCTGAATGTTAAGCTGCTTTCATTATAGTTGAATCGATTCAACTATAATGCGGACAGAAAGACCTGACGGGCTTTTTAAGCAAATCAGCGGGCATATCTGCATTATGTTACCGGCAAAATCGATTTAGTTACCGGAAGATATCACCGCTATAATCAAATTGTATCAATCCGCTGATTTGCTTAAAAAGTTTAACAATTTATCAGGAGTGATCTGTATGGCCGTAACGAACGTTACCGAACTCAATGAATTAGTTGCCCGCGTGAAGAAAGCTCAGCGCGAGTTTGCCGGTTTCTCCCAGGAACAGGTGGATGCTATCTTCCGGGCGGCGGCACTCGCTGCAGCAGATGCCCGTATCCCGCTGGCAAAACTGGCGGTTGAAGAGTCCGGCATGGGTATTATTGAAGATAAAGTGATCAAAAACCATTTTGCTTCTGAATATATCTATAACGCCTACCGCGATGAGAAAACCTGCGGCATTTTATCGGAAGACCCGACCTTCGGCACTATCACCATCGCAGAGCCTATCGGTATTATCTGCGGTATCGTCCCGACCACCAACCCGACCTCCACTGCTATTTTTAAAGCGCTGATCAGCCTGAAAACCCGTAACGGGATCATTTTCTCCCCGCATCCGCGTGCGAAAAAAGCCACTAACAGAGCGGCTGAAATTGTCCTCAACGCCGCTGTTGCCGCCGGAGCCCCGAAAGATATTATCGGCTGGATCGACGAGCCGTCAGTGGAATTATCCAATGCCCTGATGCATCACGCGGATACTAACCTGATCCTCGCCACCGGCGGGCCGGGCATGGTGAAAGCAGCCTACAGTTCCGGTAAACCGGCCATTGGTGTGGGCGCGGGTAACACCCCTGTCGTGATTGATGAAACCGCAGATATCAAACGCGCGGTGGCCTCTATTCTGATGTCAAAAACCTTTGATAACGGCGTGATTTGTGCGTCTGAACAATCTGTTATCGTGGTGGATGATGTCTATGAGCAGGTCAAAGAACGTTTTGAAACCCACGGCGGTTATATTCTGAAAGGCAAAGAGCTGAAAGCCGTTCAGGACATTATTCTGCTCAACGGCGGGCTGAATGCGAAAATTGTCGGTCAGTCTGCGGTAAAAATTGCTGAAATGGCCGGTATCGAAGTACCTGCCTGGACCAAAATTCTTATCGGTGCGGTCTCCGTGGTGGATGAATCCGAGCCGTTTGCACATGAAAAACTCTCCCCGCTGTTAGCCATGTACCGCGGCAAAGATTTTGAAGATGCGGTGATCAAAGCGGAAAAACTGGTGGAAATGGGCGGGATCGGCCACACCTCCTGCTTATATACCGATCAGGACAACCAGCCGGAGCGCGTTAAATTCTTCGGTGAGAAGATGAAAACCGCGCGTATCCTGATTAACACCCCGGCATCACAGGGCGGGATCGGCGACCTGTATAACTTCAAACTGTCTCCGTCACTGACACTGGGTTGCGGCTCCTGGGGTGGTAACTCCATTTCCGAAAACGTCGGACCGAAACACCTGATCAATACCAAAACTGTGGCAAAACGAGCTGAAAATATGTTGTGGCATAAACTTCCGAAGTCTATCTATTTCCGCCGTGGTTCTCTGCCGGTTGCTCTGGAAGAGATCGCCGGTGACGGCGCAAAACGTGCCTTTATCGTGACTGACGGCTATCTGTTCAATAACGGCTATGTGGATGAAGTCACCCGTGTGCTGAAGTCCTATGGTATGGAAGTGGAAATTTTCTTTGAAGTGGAAGCTGACCCGACACTTTCTGTGGTCCGCAAAGGCGCGGAGCAGATGAACAGCTTCAAACCGGACGTGATTATTGCCCTCGGCGGCGGCTCCCCGATGGATGCAGCCAAAATTATGTGGGTAATGTATGAGCATCCGGAAACCCATTTTGAGGAACTGGCACTGCGCTTTATGGATATCCGTAAACGTATCTATAAGTTCCCGAAAATGGGCGTGAAAGCGAAAATGGTTGCTATCACCACCACCTCCGGTACCGGTTCTGAAGTGACACCGTTCGCGGTTGTGACAGATGATACCACCGGGCAGAAATACCCGCTGGCAGACTATGCACTGACCCCGGATATGGCGATTGTTGATGCCAACCTGGTGATGAACATGCCGAAATCCCTCACCGCCTTCGGCGGACTGGATGCGGTCACTCACGCACTGGAAGCTTATGTGTCAGTGCTGGCAAACGAATTCTCTGACGGCCAGGCATTGCAGGCGCTGAAACTGCTGAAAGAGTTTTTACCGGCCAGCTATCACGAAGGTGCGAAGAACCCGGTTGCCCGTGAACGTGTACACAATGCCGCGACTATCGCTGGTATCGCGTTTGCCAACGCCTTCCTCGGGGTATGTCACTCCATGGCGCACAAACTGGGCTCTGAGTTCCATATTCCGCACGGTCTGGCTAACGCCCTGCTTATCTGCAACGTCATCCGTTATAACGCTACCGATAACCCGACCAAACAGACCGCATTCAGCCAGTATGACCGTCCGCAGGCGCGTCGCCGTTACGCGGAGATTGCTGACCATCTGCAACTGAGCGCTGCCGGTGACCGTACCGCGCAGAAGATTGAAAAACTGCTGATCTGGCTGGACGAAATCAAAGCGTCTCTGGGGATCCCGAAATCCATCCGTGAAGCCGGTGTGCCGGAAGCGGAATTCCTGGCAAAACTGGATAAACTGTCCGAAGATGCCTTTGACGACCAGTGTACCGGTGCAAACCCGCGTTATCCGCTGATTGCAGAATTAAAACAAATCATGCTGGATACCTATTACGGACGCACCTATGACGAATCTGTTCCTGTTGCGGCACCAAAACCGGTTGCCAAACGAAATGCTAAGAAATAATCATCAATCCGGCAAATAATAACCGTAAAGCCCTCCCCGGAGGGCTTTTTTATATCTGTCTCATAATAATTATTAAATAATTGTCTTTGTATTAACAGCGGTTCACTTTTGATCATGTTTTCCGCTGCAGCCGGTTTTAATATTTCACTTAATACCCGTTACAAAACTGTGGTAACTCCCGGGGGTATTCACCGGTATTTTATCCCTGCTGACTCAAATACCGCCTCATCACTTTCCCCGCAGAAACCGTTCCGGCGTTTTTTGATATCCGGCGCAATCCGCAGCGGATATAAAAAAGCCGGACAATGACGTCCGGCACTTTTTGTATAACAGAGAGGCTTCCCTCATTTATGACCGATATTCTGCTGCTTTTACTTCGCGTATCGCTTCATTGTAATGTTTGCGGCAGACAGATACATATTTTTCATTACCGCCGATGTCAATTTGCGCACCGTCTGACATCACCCGCCCTTGTCCGTCGTAACGTAAAACACGGCTGGCTTTTCGTCCGCAATAACAAATAGTTTTTAATTCAACTAATTTATCCGCCCAGGCTAATAAATAATGGCTGCCGCTGAATAACTCACCTTTAAAGTCTGTGCGTAACCCGTAACACAGAACCGGGATGTCAATATCGTCGACGATATAGCAGAGCTGCTCCACCTGCGCTTTGGTCAGGAACTGGCATTCATCGATTAATACGCAGTGTACGGGTGTCTGCTGATGTTCACGGATAATAACCGGGCTGACGTCCGTCTCAGGGCCAAATACCCGTGCATCAGCGCTCAGGCCGATACGTGAGGTGACTTTGCTCTGCTCATAGCGGTTATCTATCTCTGCGGTGAATATCAGCGTGCGCATACCGCGCTCATTGTAGTTATAGGATGACTGCAGTAACGCTGTCGATTTTCCCGCATTCATTGCGGAGTAATAAAAATAAAGCTGAGCCACCGGCTCTCTCCCCTTACACATTCAAGATCCGGGACAATACTAACACATTAGTGTTAAAAACAGCGCAATCTGTATTTCGCACATGCCGTGATCGCATGCACAATATCCTGAGTTCATCGCTCACGTAAATTCACACAGGTCATGGTTGCATACCGGATATTCACTGTTGTTATCGGGTATCCTTCGCTTTATCCTGTTTTTCATTATACCGGGGCCGAAGAATAACGTTTCTTTACATAAGATAAGGTTAAATATAATTTGTATTCCCTACCACATTTATGAACAATTTTTATGAAGATGCTGAACATCAACACATTTTCACCCCGTCCCCTTATCAAATTTAAACGAAAAGCCAAAAAGACCCTTATTATTCCTCAGAAATAATTGCTTTTAAAAAAAATGTGTTTTAACCTTACTCCGAAATTTGCTATTGCAGATTTTTAAATAGCAATCTATTATTATCTATACACCAGCCAACATTTAATTTGAGACCAGGATTATGAGTGAATCTTTGAAGCCATTTAATAATATCCGTACTCTTCGCGCTCAGGCGAGAGAATCCAGCTTAGAAGTTTTAGAAGAAATTCTGGAAAAGCTGACTTCTGTTGTTGAAGAACGCCGTCTGGAAGAATCCCAGGCTCAGGCTAAAGAAGAAGAGCGCACCCGTAAATTAGAAGAATTCCGTCAGCTGCTTGAAAAGCAGAATATCAATCCGGAAGAATTAATTCAGTCTATGGGTACAGGCAAAACAGCCCGCAAATCCAAGCGTGCTCAGCGCCCTGCCAAATACGAATATATCGATGAAAACGGTGAAAGCAAAACCTGGACCGGCCAGGGCCGTACACCAGCTGTGATCAAGCAGGCTATCGATAACGAAGGTAAATCTCTGAACGATTTCTTAATCAAGTAAGTGATAATATCTGCAAAAAAAGCCCTTCTCTGAAGGGCTTTTTTATATCTTCCGGTCAGACGGACAGTAAAAAGGAGGCTTTTGCCTCCTTTTTTATACTTATAACCGTCGCTGTTAGTTATTTTTTTCCGTGATAAAACGACATATACCAGTCAACAAACTGTTGCACGCCGTAATTAACCGGCGTATCCGGTGAGAAACCAATCGTTTTATACAATTCGGAGGAGTCTGCACAGGTGGATAACACGTCACCATCCTGCATATCCATATAGTGTTTGTTGGCTTTAATATCCAGCGCCGTTTCAATCGCCTGAATAAAATCACCCAGCCGGGTCGGCTGACCGTTACCGACATTATAAATTTTGTACGGCGCAGAACTGGCTGACTTCAGCCCTTCTTCCACCGTCCAGTCATTATTTACCGCCGGAATCACATCCACCAGACGCACCACCGCTTCAGCAATATCACCGACATAGGTGAAATCGCGTACCATATTGCCGTGGTTATATACATCGATCGGTTTTCCGTCCAGCATGGCTTTCACAAACTTAAATAACGCCATATCCGGACGACCCCACGGGCCGTAGACGGTGAAGAACCGCAGACCGGTTGTCGGCAGCTGATACAGATGTGAATAACTGTGAGACATTAATTCATTGGCTTTTTTCGTTGCCGCATACAATGACACCGGATGGTCCACATCATCCTCAACGGAGAACGGCTGTTTGCGGTTCAGACCGTATACAGAACTTGAGGAGGAGTAGATCAGATGCCCGACGTTATGATAACGGCACCCTTCCAGAATATTCATATGCCCCAGAATATTCGCGTCAATATACGCCATCGGATTCTGGATGGAGTAACGCACGCCCGGCTGTGCCGCCAGATGGATCACCCGTTCAAATTTTTGTTCGGCAAACAGCTCACTGACAGCCGCTTTTTCCGACAAATCCATTTTAAAAAACTGAAATTGCGGATGCAGTAATAACAGATCAAGACGGGCCTGCTTGAGATTCACATCATAATAGTCATTCAGGTTGTCGGCACCGACAACCTCGTGCCCCTGCTCAAGCAGGCGCTGCGAGACATGATAACCAATAAAACCGGCCGCGCCGGTTACAAGTATTTTCATATTCAGACTCAGATTACCGGATTAATGGAAGCACCACGGCCTATACCATAATAGATAAAGCCGCGATTTTCTAAACGTTCCGGGTCATAAAGGTTGCGTCCGTCAAAAATAACCGGGGTTTTCAGGCCAGCTTTGATAGCATCGAAGTCCGGCGCACGGAAACTCTGCCATTCCGTACAGATAACCAGCGCGTCTGCGTTGTGCAGTGCTGCTTCTTTGGTGCCCATCAGCGCCAGGTCATCACGCAGCCCGAAAATGCGCTGCGCTTCCTGCATTGCTTCCGGATCATACGCCTGAACTTTGGCACCGGCGGCCCATAATTCCTGCAACAGGATACGGCTGGAGGCTTCACGCATATCATCGGTGTTCGGTTTAAAGGAAAGACCCCATACCGCGAAGGTTTTGCCTTCCAGATTTTCACCGAAATGACGTTTGATAAAGGATGGCAGTTTGTATTTCTGCTGCTCATTCACTTCTTCCACCGCACGCAGAATGCGCGGGGTAAAGCCGATATGTTCCGCCGTGCGGATCAGCGCCTGCACGTCTTTCGGGAAGCAGGAACCACCGTAGCCGCAGCCCGGATAAATAAAGTGATAGCCGATACGGGAGTCAGAACCGATCCCCTGGCGTACATTCTCAATATCCGCGCCCAGCATTTCCGCCAGGTTGGAGATTTCGTTCATAAAGCTGATTTTTGTCGCCAGCATGCAGTTTGCTGCGTATTTGGTCAGCTCCGCACTGCGGATATCCATCACAATCATGCGGTCGTGGTTACGGTTAAACGGCTCATACAGTTCGCGGATAATATCGATAACACGATCATTATCACAACCGATAACAATACGCTCAGGACGCATACAGTCAGCGACCGCTGCCCCTTCCTTCAGGAATTCAGGGTTAGATACCACGTCATAGGCAATATCCGCACCACGCTCAGCCAGTGCTGCTTTGATAGTGGCATTCACTTTATCCGCGGTACCGACCGGAACGGTGGATTTGTCGATAACCACTTTGTAGTCCTGCATATGCTGCGCAATAGTGCGGGCAACGGCGGTGACATATTGCAGATCCGCAGAGCCGTCTTCATCCGGCGGTGTACCGACCGCGATGAATTGCAGTGTACCGTGAGCCACACCCAGTGCCGCATCCGTGGTGAAGCTTAAACGACCTTCGTCATAATTTTTCTTCACCAGCGGGGTCAGGCCCGGTTCAAAAATCGGGATAACACCGTTTTTCAGGTTTTCCACTTTTTTTGCATCAACATCGACACACATAACATCATGGCCGACTTCCGCCAGCACAGTTGCCTGCACCAGGCCGACATATCCGATTCCAAATACGGTTACTTTCATAGTTCACCTATTGCAACAATTATTAATTCTGTAATGTTTTCAGCCAGTCTGAGAATTCACGGCCCAGGTGCTTATGACGCATGCTGTATTCGACAAAGGCTTTCATATAGCCCATTTTGTCGCCGCAGTCATGGCTGTGGCCTACCAGACGGTACGCCTCCACCGGATTTTTTTCAATCAGCATGGCGATAGCGTCAGTCAGCTGGATCTCATCACCGGCCCCCGGGGCAGTTCTCCCCAGCAGCGGCCAGATATCCTGAGAAAGCACATAACGGCCGACAATAGACATGTTCGACGGTGCTTTGGCCGGTTCCGGTTTTTCCACCACGGCAAACATCGGTTTGCTTTCACCGGCGGCCAGGCTTTCACCGTGGCAATCCACCACACCGTAATTTGCCACCATTTCCTGCGGAACCGGATCGACCATCACCTGGCTCGCGCCGTGTTCTTCATAACGCGCTATCATCTCTTTCAGGTTAAACTTCGCCAGGTCAGTGCTGTATTCATCAATAATGACATCCGGCAATACCACAGCGAAAGGCTCATCACCAATCATTGGTTTTGCACATAACACCGCGTGGCCAAGCCCTTTGGCGATCCCCTGACGGGTCTGCATGATAGTAACGTGACGCGGGCAGATTGACTGGACTTCATCCAGCAACTGACGTTTTACCCGTTTTTCCAGGATGGCTTCCAGTTCAAAACTGGTGTCGAAATGGTTTTCAATGGAGTTTTTTGATGAGTGGGTCACTAAAATAATTTCAGTGATCCCCGCCGCGATACATTCATTCACCACATACTGAATAAGTGGTTTATCCACCAGCGGCAGCATTTCTTTCGGAATCGCTTTTGTGGCCGGCAGCATACGTGTTCCTAATCCTGCAACCGGGATCACAGCCTTGTGTACTTTACTTTTCTGCACTGACATACATCATCCTCAATGCGCATAAACAGAATAAATACGCGATTTATAAAAAATAATGAGACTGAGTATACCAGCTAATTTTCCGGGATAAATACTCTGTGCCGCGTAAATGCGGTTTAGTGTTAAGAGATGTTTAATATCTGAACGGGTTGGTAAAGTCCGGTAATTATCCCTGATGCGGTCCGGGGGTCAGGCTTAATTTAATCTGACTGCTGCTGTTCCAGATCCGGCATTGCAGATGGCGGCTGAATTCACTTATCTGACTGGAATAAACGGAGGAGAGTGTCCCCAGCGGAATACCCCGGTTAATGCGGATCACATGGTTATCAGAGCGTAATTCGGCACTAATACCGGCACTGGACAATAACACCGACTTGCGCCGGGTGTGATAATACCCCAGCAGCAGCGGCAGCTGTCCCGGAATACCCGCGTCCTGCAATAAGCGGTTCAGCTTATTTAATATAGCGGTCATGCTCGGTAATTTCCGGTGGTGATTATGAATATAGCGTTTAAGCAGATCGTTAAAGATGACGCGGATTAACATCGCCATCAGCGGGCCGTTGCCGGTGTTCTGACTGATATCGAGACAATAAAACGCCACTTCATTATCAGAAAATTCTGCCACATCAAATACCAGCCCTGCCCGGCAGGTATCGGATAATTGCGCATAGCGGATCTGATAATTGGCCAGCACCTGGCTCGGCGGCGGGTTCAGCTGTTTTAATAAACGTAAAACATCATCCACATTATGCTGTAACTGAGCCCAGATCCCGGAGAGATCATTATTTTCCAGCACACCCGGTGAGAAAAATGACGGATACAGGTGGGACAGACATAATTTTTTTATTTCTTCCAGCCTGTTCAGGGGTTTTAACAACACATCTTTTGCCCCGAGGCGCAGTACTTCATCGATATCCGACATTTTTTGTGTCGCGGAAATAACAATCACCGGAATAGCCGGTAAATCCGACTGTGACCGGGCAATAAATTCCGCCCCGGTCATCACCGGCATATTGAGGTCGCAGAAAATCAGTTCCGGCTGAAAGCCCTGTTCTATACATTCCCATGCGCGTGCACCATCACCGGCAGATAACACCGTGGCACCGAGAAGGCGCAGATAGGATGACAGCGCCATATTGAATGCCGGGTCGTCATCGATGACTAACAATCGTTTTCCGTCCAGTGCCTGCTTCATCGCATCCCCTTTCTGCCCGGCCTCATCACTCAGCGTGCCCGGAACACCGGTAATGCCGCTGCTCCCGCACTGCTGCTGAGATTAAGGATAGCGTGTGATCGCTATTTCCGGTAGCATCTGAGCTCTGTTCCTTACGATTATTTACCCTGAACACATTATTTGATAATTATGTCTCACTTTACAGATACCGATCCCTGCCCGTGCGGCAGCGGGGATACTTTTGCACAATGTTGCCAGCCTTATCTCTCCGGTGCACAGTCCGCCCCCGATGCGCGGGCACTGATGCGTTCACGTTACAGTGCGTTTGTCACCCATAATGCTGATCATCTGATCCGGACATGGTATCCGCCGGCACACGCAGAAGCACTGCGGGCAGAACTGACCGCCGGGTTCGGTGAAACGGAATGGCTGGGGCTGAATGTCATTGATTTTCAGTCCGGCACCGCGCCGGACGAGGCTTTCGTTGAATTTTGTGCTTGCTTTATTGATAAAAAGTCCGAAGATAAACAATTCATTCACGAACGTTCCCGTTTTCGCCTGACTGACGGTGCCTGGATGTACCTCGATGGCGTAAAACCACAGACCGGTCGTAATGACCCCTGCCCCTGCGGCTCCGGAAAAAAATATAAAAAATGCTGTGCCTGACACCGGACAGGCACCTTCTGTAAACAAACATCACCGACATCAGTTATTAAGGATCCACACCTTCCATGCAACACCAGACGAGCCAGAAAAAAATTCTGCGAACCATTTGCCCTGACGCAAAAGGCCTTATCGCCAAGATCACCAATATTTGTTACAAGCATCAGCTGAATATTGTCCAGAACAATGAATTCGTTGATCACCGCACCGGCCGCTTTTTTATGCGTACCGAGCTGGAAGGGATTTTTAACGATGAAACCCTGCTGGCCGACCTGGATGATGCACTGCCGAAAGGCTCCACACGCGAATTAACCACCGCCGGACGCCGCCGCATTGTCATTATGGTAACCAAAGAAGCACACTGCCTCGGTGATATCCTGATGAAAAGCGCCTATGGCGGTCTGGATGTCGAAATCGCGGCGGTTATCGGCAATCACGATCTGTTGTCTCATCTGGTCACGCAGTTTGGCATTCCGTTCCATCATATCAGCCACGAAGGACTGACCCGTGAGCAGCATGATATGCAGATCATTCAGCAGATTGATCAGTATCAGCCGGATTACGTCGTGCTGGCAAAATACATGCGTGTGCTGACCCCGGCATTTGTGCAGCACTATCCGAACCAGATTATCAACATTCATCACTCCTTCCTGCCGGCCTTTATCGGCGCACGGCCTTATCATCAGGCGTATGAGCGCGGCGTGAAGATTATCGGTGCCACCGCGCACTATGTGAATGATAACCTCGATGAAGGCCCGATCATTCACCAGAGCGTGATTAACGTCGACCACACTTACAGCGCTGATGATATGGTCATGGCCGGTCGTGATGTGGAGAAAAATGTGCTCAGCCATGCCCTGGGACGCGTTCTGACACAACGGGTATTCGTTTACGGTAACCGTACTGTCATTTTATAACGGCTTAATTGCCTGAAGTTGCACGGTTAACGTGCACTTCGGGCAAAAAAACACCGACCACACATTTTTTCTCTTTTTTTACTTTACAGCGTCCGCATATTTGCTATTATGCAGCCCGTCCCAAGGCAACAGCTGAACGGACAGACAATTTGATTTTTGGTGGGATACCCAAGCGGCCAAAGGGAGCAGACTGTAAATCTGCCGTCACAGACTTCGAAGGTTCGAATCCTTCTCCCACCACCATCTCTCTTCTCTCCTGTTATTTCATATTCTCGATACAATCCATTATTTTGTTCAGCACACTCGCGTGTGATTTTGACTTGTACAGATAGCAATGATTTTCCGCCTCACTCTGCGATAACGGCAGAAAAATCAGGTCATCGCTGTACGGCAGCGTTTTCGGGTGCTCGTCTATAAAGCAGAGATAATCCCCGTCAATCAGCAGATGCAGATAACTGTTCACATTGTCGATCAGATGCACATGTTCATGCTTGCTCTGCTCACCGAGCTGCAGCAATAATGTTTTGAGTAACGGGCTTTCATATAATAACGGCTCACATAACCAGACGCAGGAGGATAATAAGGTCTGTAAATTGTTATCACAGTCCTGAAACAGTGAACGACGGCAGCAGATCCCGATTTGACCCTGCGGTAAATGGCGCAGCAGCGTAAAACGTTCGCTGATAACCTGCTCTGACGACAGTATCAGCGTATTGCCCTCAAAATCATTTATTTCATCAATACAATCATAGTGAAAACGAAATATATTAATTTGTATACCTGCTTTGAATGCTGTCCGGTACAATGCCGCAATATATTTACTTTTCCCCCAGTCATAAAATATATTCACCTTATTACATATCGTTCCGCTGATATGTTTTTTTGTGATTTCTTTTTCCTGCATATAGAGATCTTTAAGGTCATTGTACAACTCCATCCCTTCCCGCGTCAGGCTCATACCAAATTTTTCGCGTTTAAATAAACGCTTACCCAGTGAGATCTCAAAATCCTTGATAGACTTGGCCACAGGCGGGGTTGTCCTGTTCATCACTTTTGCTGCCTTGCTGAGCGAGCCGTATTCAACAACAGCCATAAAGGCTTCCAACTTCCTTGAAAAAAACATAATGTCGATTCCTGTGCTGTAGTAAATAATCAGTTAAATAATTACTTATTGATATGTAACGACTTTATTTCTGGTGTTTTTTCTCAAACAAAGAGTTTAAATACGATTTAAATTAAAACTCATACAATAACAATAATGCAATGTTATATTTTTATTATTCTGTTTTATTAAATTTCATTTAAAAGATTAATACATAAAAACAAAAATCTTCCTTCCGATTTTTATCACACCCATTTCATTTCACTGTACAGAAGAAAGAATAATCATTATTAATGCTGATTATTTTGTCAATTAAAATTAAGACATATTAACCCCTGCCCGGTGTACCGGTTTTTATTATTCTGCCGGCGGGTTACTTTTTTTCTGCGATCTGTTACTCTTTTGTTGTTAACTCATCAACCGGTTGGAATTCTATGAAGTTTGTCTCTTTTAACATTAACGGGTTAAGAGCCCGGCCTCACCAGCTGGAAGCGATTATCGCACAGCATCAGCCTGATGTTATCGGCCTCCAGGAAACCAAAGTCCATGACGAGATGTTCCCGCTCGAAGACCTGAAACACCTCGGCTACCACATTTTTTATCACGGTCAGAAATCCCATTATGGTGTCGCCCTGCTGACCAAAGCAGAGCCGCTTGCCGTGCGCAAAGGCTTCGCCGGGGATGATGAAGATGCCCAGCGCCGTCTGATTATGGCGGATATTGATACCCCCGCCGGCGTACTGACAGTGATTAACGGTTATTTCCCCCAGGGAGAGAGCCGCGACCATCCGCTGAAATTCCCGGCGAAAACCAAATTCTATCAGGACTTACAGGACTATCTGTCCGGGCGCTCCAGTCAGGATCCGATAGTTATTATGGGCGATATGAATATCAGCCCGCAGGATATTGATATCGGAATTGGTGATGCCAACCGCAAACGCTGGCTGAAGACCGGTAAGTGCTCTTTCCTGCCGGAAGAGCGCGAGTGGATGGATCGCCTGCTCAGCTGGGGACTGACAGACACTTACCGCGCAATGTATCCGGATGCAGACGACCGTTTCTCGTGGTTCGATTACCGTTCACGCGGCTTTGATGACAACCGGGGGCTGCGGATTGACCTGATTCTGGCAAGCAACGCGCTGGCGCCGCGCTGTACCGCCACCGGCATTGATTATGAGATCCGTGGTATGGAAAAACCCTCTGACCACGCGCCAATCTGGGCTGAATTTGATTTAACCCGCTGATAACAAAACGTCCCGCAATGCGGGACATTTTTTATTCATCTTCCTGTGGCGGCGCTTTTTTTCCGCCTGTCTTCCCTTTGCCCTTCGCGGCAGTTTTACCTTTACCTTTCGCACCGGCCTTCTTCGTCTGCGGCGGCGGTGGTAAATCACGGAAGGCGCGGACATTCCGGTTCTGCCGGGCCTGGTTTATCAGCCCGGTCAGTGTTTCAGACAATGGCACCATGAAATCCTGATAACGATACTGTTTTTCACTGATTTGGGTCAGTGTCGATTCCCAGTGCGCCGTCATATCCGGCAAGGTGGCCATTTCGGGCAGAACATGGATCAGTGCACGACCAGCCGGAGATGAATGAATATTCCGCCCTTTTTTGTACAAAAACTCGCGGCGGAACAGCAGTTCGATAATCCCGGCGCGGGTCGCTTCAGTGCCTAATCCGTCAGTTTCACGCAGTACTTTTTTCAGCGCCTTATCTTTCACAAACCGGGCAATCCCGGTCATGGCTGACAGCAACGTGGCATCGGTAAACGGTCTCGGCGGCTGAGTCTGGCGCTCCACCACTTCACCGCGCTCACACAGGAGTTCATCCCCTTTGGTCAGCACCGGCAGCGGCGTACCTTCGTTTTCCTCATCGCGCTCTTTGGCACCCAGCATGGTCCGCCAGCCCGCCTGAGAAAGAAAACGCGCCTTTGCCACAAATTTACCGTTAGCAATATCCAGCTCAATCACGCATTTGCGGTATTGTGCATCCGGCATAAACTGCATCAGATACTGACGCGCAATCAGCTCGTAGATATTGGCTTCATTCTCACTGAGCGATACGGAGACCGATTTGGCGGTCGGAATGATGGCGTGGTGCGCATCGACCTTTTTATCGTCCCAGCAGCGGTTACGCTGCGAATCATCCAGGTTATCCTGCGGCAGCAGATGCGGGGTATGCACAGAAATCGCGTTAAGCACACTGTGACGCCCGGCAAAATGCTCTTCCGGCAGATGACGGCTGTCCGAGCGGGGATAGGTAATCAGTTTGTGAGTTTCATACAGACGCTGACAGACATCCAGCACCGCCTGGGCACTCAGACCGTAGCGTTTGGCGGCCTCAATCTGTAAGGCGGATAATGAAAACGGCAGCGGCGCGATTTCATTTTCTGTTTTATCCTGAAAATCAGTCACAAAGGCCGGTTTACCGGTGATGCGGCTGACCACATGCTCCGCCAGCGGCCGGTGAGTCAGACGACCTTCGTCATCCTGATAATCCTGGCATGCCTCACTCGGCACCCACATTGCCGTAAAACGTTCGTCTGCCGGGGTAACAATATGTGCCCGCACTTCGAAGAAATCGCGCGGCACAAAGTTTTCAATTTCCTCATCACGCCGCACCACCAGCCCGAGCACCGGGGTCTGCACACGGCCGACCGAAAGCACGCCGTTATATCCGGCATTACGGCCAAGGATGGTGTAAGCGCGCGTCATATTGATGCCGTAGAGCCAGTCTGCCCGTGCCCGGGCCAGCGCCGAGACACACAGCGGGATAAAATCACGGTTAAGACGCATTTTATCCACCGCCCGGGTTACCGCCTGCGGGTTAAGGTCATTGACCAGACAGCGCTGCACCTGCTGACGCTTTTCCGGGGCGAGTTCCAGGAAATCCAGGACCTCATCCACCAGCAACTGCCCTTCGCGATCGGGGTCTCCGGCGTGGATAACTTCGGTTGCGGAACTGAGCAGCGTACCGATGGTGCGCAGCTGTTTCGCCACCGCGTCGCGGGGTCTGAGGATCCATTTTTGCGGAATAATCGGCAGATCAGCCAGGTTCCAGCGGGCATAACGCGGATCATACGCATCCGGCTCTGCCTGCTCCAGCAGGTGGCCGACACACCAGGTCACGCAGTCATTCTGACCGCAGCGGATAAAGCCGTCCCCCCGCTGGTGCGGTTTGGGTAATACATCCGCAATCGCACGGGCAAGGCTGGGCTTTTCGGCAATAAACAAACGCATGTTTATGCGGTGACTTCAATCAGTGCACGGGACGGGTCCGGCTCAGTCAGTTCACCGACCGGGCTTAATGTCAGGCCGTATTTGCGGGCAACTGTCTCCACTTCCTCACGCGCCGCCGGGTCGACCGCCAGCAGCAGCCCGCCGGATGTCTGCGGATCACACAGCAGTTTGCGCTGAACATCGGTCATTTCGCCGATAAGGTGGCCGTAGCTGTCAAAGTTACGCTGTGTGCCGCCCGGGCAGCAGCCCTGTGCAATATAGTCATATACACCAGGCAGCACCGGAACAGAATCGGTGTGAATGATGGCCTGTAACCCGGAGCCCTGACAGATTTCACTAAGGTGGCCGAGCAGACCGAAGCCGGTCACATCGGTCATCGCTTTTACACCGTCAATTTCAGAGAAATCCGCGCCCGGTTTATTGAGCTGACACATAGTGTCACGCGCCAGGTTTTTATGTTCAGGCCGCAGTTTGCTCTGTTTTTCAGCCGTAGTCAGAATACCGATACCCAGTGGTTTGGTCAGCAGCAGCTGGCAACCGGCTTTTGCGCGGTTATTTTGTTTGATTTTATCTGTCGGGACGATACCGGTGACTGCCAGGCCGAAAATCGGCTCAGGGGCATCAATAGAATGGCCGCCCGCCAGCGAAATACCGGCATCGCGGCAGACCGCACGTCCGCCCTCAATCACCTGCTGTGCAATTTCCGGGGCCAGTTTGTCTACCGGCCAGCCGAGGATCGCAATCGCCATAATCGGCCTGCCGCCCATGGCATAAATATCACTGATGGCGTTGGTGGCCGCAATACGTCCGAAATCATACGGGTCATCCACAATCGGCATAAAGAAATCGGTGGTGCTGATGATGCCGGTACCGTTACCGATATCATACACCGCCGCATCATCACGGGATTCATTGCCGACCAGCAGATTAGGATCAAGAAATTTTGCCTGCTCACTGTGCAGGATGGTATCGAGCACTTTCGGGGAAATTTTACAGCCGCAACCCGCGCCGTGACTGTATTGCGTTAAACGCACCGCTTCTGACATGATAGTCTCCTTGTTAACGTCAATCCGCTCAGAAATACGTGACAAACGGTGTCAGATCCGGTGCCGCCACTTTGGCAGGCGCTTTCAGTGCCGGCGTGCCGAGATACAGAAAGCCGACAATTTTATCGTGCTCCTCACATCCCAGACCTTCCCGTACCACCGGGTCCTTTGTCCACGAGCCGGTGCGCCAGATCCCGCCGAAGCCCTGAGCCACAGCAGCCATCTGCATCGCATGAACCGAACAGCCTGCCGCCGTGACCTGCTCCCATGCAGGAACTTTATGTTCCGGCTTCACTTTCGCGATAACCGTGATAATCAGCGGTGCGCGTAATGGCGCATTGCGGGCTTTCTCTTCCACTTCCGGCCCGAGTCCGGCTGTTTTTGCCGCTTTTTCGAGCAACTGACTGAATTTGGTGATGCCGTCATCCTGCATCACGATAAAATGCCAGGGCTGTAACGCGCCATGATCCGGCGCACGCATCCCGGCATTGAGAATATTTTTTAATGCTTCGCCTTCGGGTGCAGGTGTGGTCAGACGAGAAGCAGAACGGCGATTGAGTAGTAATGTCAGTGCATCCATCGGTTTTCCCCTTTTTTAGTCGCTAATAAGCTACCACTTTTTTCACTATTTTTAAGGATAGATTGCTTAACTGCCTATATTTTCCGCAATGTGTCGTTTTCAGGCTGACAAATCCGCACATCCTCTTTACGATAGCAGGACATCTTTGTCTTTGGAGCCGTCATGCATACTTTATGGACTATCATTGCCGGAATATTTAAATGGAGCTGGCGTATACTGAATTTTGTGCGTCAGCTTGTCGCCAATGTCCTTTTTATCATCATACTGCTGTTAGCCGCCGGGGCCTATGCACTGCTGAGTGAGCAGGATGCTCAGACCAGCCGTGAACCCGGAGCATTATATGTAAATCTTTCCGGTGTTGTCGTCGATCAGCTGACCCGTAACAGTCCGCTGGAAAGCCTCTCCCTTCAGCTGCTTGGCGCGTCTTCCGGTCAGTTACAGGAAAACTCCCTGTTTGATGTGGTGGAAACTATCCGTACCGCCGCCACCGACCCGGATATTACCGGGATGATCCTGAAGCTGGATGATTTCGTCGGTGCTGACCAGCCGTCACTTCAGTATATCGGCAAAACCATCACCGAATTCCGCAAACAGGGTAAGCGGGTCTATGCCGTCAGCGGCAACTATAATCAGGCTCAATACTACCTGGCATCCTATGCAGACAAAATATACATGCCGCCGCAGGGCAGCGTCGGTATCTACGGCTTCGCCACCAATACGCTGTATTATAACGAATTACTGGAAATGCTGAAGGTGAAAACCCATATCTTCCGCGTCGGTACCTATAAATCGGCAGTTGAGCCGATGTTGCGCAACGATATGTCACCGGAAGCCCGCGAATCCACACAGCGTTTTATCAGTGTGCTGTGGGATAATTATCTCACCAGCCTCGCGGAAAACCGCAAAGCCGGTAAGAGTACTATTTTCCCGGGCGCACAGCAGATGCTGGCTCTGATGAAAACAGCAAAAGGTGATAATGCCGCTTATGCCGTCACGCAAAAGCTGGTTGATGAGATCATGCCGGCTAACGTGTTTGAATCAGAAATGGCCAAAACCTTCGGCTGGGATAAGAAGAACAACACAATCAATGCGATTCCGTTTGCCGAGTATGCCAAAAACATGAGCATCGGTGTGCCGCAGGGCAAAACCACCGGTAATATCGCCGTGGTTGTGGTTCAGGGTGCTATCGTTGACGGCCCGGATGCCCCGGGAATGGCCGGCAGTGATACCATCGCCGCACAACTCCGCGAAGCCCGTCTGGATCCGGAAGTGAAAGCGCTGGTACTGCGGGTGAACAGCCCGGGCGGCAGTGTGACGGCATCGGAGCAAATCCGTGCGGAAGTCGCGGCACTGAAACAGAGCGGCAAGTCCGTGGTGGTTTCCATGGGCGGCGTGGCAGCCTCCGGCGGTTACTGGGTCTCAACACCGGCGAACTACATCATTGCCTCACCGAGTACCATTACCGGTTCCATCGGTATTTTCGGTGTGGTCACCACCTTTGAGGACTCTCTGAGCGAAATCGGTGTGCACACTGACGGCGTGTCGACCTCACCGCTGGCTGATGCCACAGTAACCAAAGCTCTGACCCCGGAATTCTCAGAGCTGATGCAGCTCTATATTGAAAGCGGCTACAGTAATTTTATTAATCTCGTTGCCAAATCCCGTCACAAGACGCCGGAGGAAGTGGATAAAATTGCCCAGGGTCGTGTCTGGGTCGGTAGTGACGCCAAAGCTAACGGCCTGGTCGATAAACTCGGTGATTTTGATGACGCGGTTGCCAAAGCAGCAGAGCTGGCCTCTGTTGAGCATCCGGTACTGAACTGGATGCAGCCGGAAATGACATTCATTGACAGACTGCTTGCGGAAACGGCCGGTAATGTGAAAGTGACACTGCCTTCATCATTGCAGGGGCTGATCCCGGCGCCGGTCGGTGCACAGCTGACACAACAGGCATCCTTTATGAAAATGCTGACGGATCCACAGTACCGCTATGCGTTCTGTTTAAATTGCACCAATATTCAGTAAGTTTTATTCTCAGCTGACAAAAGCCTGTTCGTGACGAACAGGCTGAAATTGCTGCAAAGCAGGATAAAACGTGGTTTTTCCTGCTTTGTGTTATCAGCCGAAAATCAATAAATTGATTTTCCTTATTTATTTTCACAACCTCTGCCGGTCGTCGCCTCCCCCTGCGGGTTTGTCAACGGCCTGAGCCTGTTCGTGACGAACAGGCTTTTTTTTATTTCTGAAGCCCCTATAATTTCCTTCCCTGTACTCATTGTTAAGAGCAGTAACATGCAAAAGAAATCCATTTATGTGGTCTATACCGGCGGGACTATCGGTATGCAGCACTCGGCGCAGGGCTATATCCCTGTTTCCGGCCACCTTCAGCGCCAGGTTGCAAAAATGCCGGAGTTCTTCCGTCCGGAGATGCCGGATTTCACCATCACCGAGCACCAGCCGCTGATTGATTCTTCCGATATGACACCGGATGACTGGCAGTGTATCGCGGATGATATCAAAGCCCAGTATGACCACTATGATGGTTTCGTTATCCTGCATGGTACGGATACCATGGCATTCACCGCGTCAGCACTGTCCTTTATGTTTGAGAACCTGACCAAGCCGGTTATTGTGACAGGGTCACAAATTCCGCTTGAGGCACTCCGCTCCGATGGCCAGATCAATCTGCTTAATGCCCTTTATCTGGCGGCAAATTATCCGGTCAATGAAGTGGGATTGTTCTTCAATAACCGCTTATACCGGGGTAACCGCACCGTCAAAGCCCATGCTGACGGCTTTGCGGCCTTTACCTCCCCGAACTACCCGCCGCTGATGGAAGCCGGGATTAATATCCGTAATCTCAATACCCACCCGCTGCCGCAGAGCACCGCACCTTTCACGCTGCATAACATCACCCCGCAGCCCATCGGCGTGGTGACCGTATATCCGGGCTTGTCAGTGGATGTGGTGAACAACATTCTGCAGCAGCCGGTCAAGGCGTTGATTATCCGCTCTTACGGTGTCGGTAATGCACCGCAGCAGCCGAAGCTGCTCACCGCATTGCGGGAGGCCACAGAGCGCGGCATCATCGTGATCAACCTGACACAGTGTATTTCAGGACGCGTCAATATGGGCGGCTATGCCACCGGTCATGCGCTGGCAGAAGCCGGCGTGATCAGCGGCTTTGATATGACCTTCGAGGCGGCACTGACCAAACTGCATTATCTGCTCAGCCAGGATTACACCAGCGATGAGATCCGCATTCTGATGCAGCAGGATCTGCGCGGAGAACTGAGCTATAACGACAACTGAGGAGTCTGCAATGAAACCGGCACTGCTTCTGGTGGATATTCAGAATGATTTTTGTCAGGGCGGCAGCCTGGCTGTCCGCGACAGTGATGCGGTGATCCGCACAGCAAACCGGATGATAGCCTGTTGTCAGCAACAGAATATTCCGGTGATCGCCAGTCAGGACTGGCATCCCGCTGAGCATCTGAGCTTTGCGGTTAACTCCGGGACAGTGATTGGTGAATGCGGCGAACTGAACGGGCTGCCGCAGGTCTGGTGGCCGGTGCATTGTGTGCAGAACACGCCGGGGGCGGATTTTCATCCTGAGCTCAATAAACAGGCTGTCAGCCATATTATTTATAAAGGTGAAAACCCGGCCACGGACAGTTACAGCGCGTTTTATGATAACGACCACCGGGAGCCGACCGCCCTGCTGCAACTGCTGGCAGAACTGCAGATCACGCACCTTGTGGTACTGGGGATCGCTGCAGATTACTGTGTGAAATTTACGGTGCTGGATGCACTGGCGGAAGGATTTGCCGTCACTGTGCTCACGGACGGCTGCCGGGGTGTTAATTTACAGCCGGATGACAGCCTCACCGCATTTGCAGAGATGGAGAAAGCCGGTGCGCTGTTGCAGACAGCGGCTCAGTTCTGCGACGAAAAAGAATAGCGATCGTCATGACGGGACAGTAACCACTGTCCCGTTTTACACTCAGTCCTGCGGTTTCAGTGTGGCCAGATGTGTATCAGTAAACAGCGCTTTCAGTTCCTGCTTACTTTTCAGGCTGATTTCCCCGTCAGTACCCACCGTCATATGTGCCGGATCCGCGTTATGGCGGGACTGCCATAACATCACCAGCTGCAGACTGCTGCTTTTCTGCGATTCCGTAAGTGGTACACCATCGGCCCATTTCCCCAGTTCGACGGCGGTCACCAGACGCCCGTAGACTTCCGGCGTCATGGCAGACAATAAATCATCAATTTCCATACAGTTCCTTCCCCGAAAGCGTCTGATTTCACGTTTTGATCACATCAGAAGCTGAATCGTTTTTTCTATCGTTATACAAATGTTAAATTTCAATATAACCAAACTAACCGTTTGTTATTGCTTTTGTTTTTTCATCTTCGAAACTCAGTGATGCTGAATTAATACAATAACGCTGCCCTGTCGGCGCAGGCCCGTCAGGAAAAACATGCCCCAGATGCGCATCACAATGGCCGCAGCGCGTCTCAATACGATGCATGCCATGAGAGGTATCGTCAATATACCGGACCGCACTTTTGCTGACCGGCTCATAAAAACTCGGCCAGCCGCAACCGGCATCAAACTTGGCATCCGAATAAAAAAGCGGAGAACCACAACAAATACAACGATATACCCCCTGTTTCTCGTTATAGAGCAGGCGGCCGGTAAACGGGTGCTCAGTTCCCGCTTCCTGTGTGACGTAGCGCTGAATCTCTGTCAGCTCAGCGGGTGTATCCCGCTTTTTATCAGTCCCGGACATAGCTGAATCCTTATCATTATTGTGCAGGGTCAGTCAGAATACAGAGTAACAAAAAATTAACATAAAATGACCGGATGTTATTCTAAACTTGTCATGTCAGCATTGACACCACTTATTTGTGACATGTTTCACATTTATGCCCCATACACGCTGTCTTTATTCCGGTAAGTCCCGATAATAGCGGCGACAAATTTACTGAAAGTGGCGATTTGTTGAGCAGATTAAATGTTAAATGACATTAATTGACACGATTCCGCTTGACGGCTGGCAAGGTTTTGGTAACTTTAGTAGCAACTTTAATTCACTAACAAATAGCTGGTGGTAATACTATGACTATCAAAGTAGGTATTAATGGTTTTGGTCGTATCGGCCGTATCGTATTCCGTGCTGCACAAGAGCGTTCAGATATCGAAATCGTTGCAATCAACGACCTGCTCGATGCAGATTACATGGCATACATGCTGAAGTACGACTCAACTCACGGCCGTTTTAACGGTACCGTTGAAGTGAAAGATGGCCATCTGGTTGTTAATGGTAAAACTATCCGCGTTACCTCCGAGCGTGACCCTGCAAACCTGAAGTGGAACGAAGCCGGTGTTGATGTTGTTGCTGAAGCAACCGGTCTGTTCCTGACTGACGAAACTGCACGTAAACACATCCAGGCAGGCGCGAAGAAAGTCGTTCTGACCGGTCCTTCCAAAGATGCGACCCCGATGTTTGTTATGGGTGTTAACCACAAAGATTACGCGGGCCAGGAAATCGTTTCTAACGCATCCTGTACCACTAACTGCCTGGCACCACTGGCAAAAGTCATCAACGACAAATTCGGTATCGTTGAAGGTCTGATGACCACTGTTCACGCCACCACTGCCACTCAGAAAACTGTTGACGGTCCTTCACACAAAGACTGGCGCGGCGGCCGCGGTGCATCTCAGAACATCATCCCGTCTTCTACCGGCGCAGCAAAAGCAGTGGGCAAAGTTATCCCTGCACTGAACGGCAAACTGACCGGTATGTCTTTCCGTGTTCCTACTCCTAACGTCTCTGTTGTTGACCTGACTGTCCGTCTGGAAAAAGCAGCAACTTACGCTGAAATCTGTGAAGCTATCAAAGCGGCAGCAGCAGGCGAGCTGAAAGGCGTGATGGGTTACACCGAAGATGACGTGGTTTCCACTGACTTCAACGGCGAAGTACTGACTTCTGTGTTCGATGCCAAAGCCGGTATCGCACTGAACGACAACTTTGTGAAACTGGTTTCCTGGTATGACAACGAAACCGGTTATTCTCATAAAGTCCTGGATCTGATTGCACACATCTCCAAATAAGTCTGCACTCCGTTATCCTCACAAAGAGCCGCTTTTGCGGCTCTTTTGTTTTGTGGTAAACAGTCGTAAAGTAGAGAGTAAATGTCCTGTTTTTATTACAAAAGGGTAAATTATGATTGACCGCCTTCTTGCGTTACCGGTTACCAGTCCGATCACCCCTTCGCTGTCCCAGCGTCAGATGGGGGATTTACCGGTTATTGTGATCGACCATCCGAAAGTCCGTGCTGCGGTCAGTTTTCAGGGAGCACAGGTGCTGGCATGGCAACCGGCCGGTTCAGAACAGCCCGGATTGTGGCTCAGTGAGAACAGTGCATTTACCCCGGGTGTAGCCATACGCGGCGGGATCCCGATCTGCTGGCCGTGGTTCGGTCCGGTGCAGGCACCTTCCCACGGTTTTGCCCGTATTATGCAGTGGGAATTCACGGCTCATAATGAAAATGAAGAGGGTGTGTTTCTCACATTCACTTTGCGTGACAGTGCTGAAACCCGCAAGTTGTGGCCGCACGAGTTCACACTGATCGCCCGAATCCGCCTGGGGGATACCTGCGAGGTCGAACTGGAAGCTTACGGGCAGTATCAGGCAACCGCTGCGCTGCATACCTATTTTACTGTCGGTGATATTGCTCAGGTCAGTATCAGCGGGCTGGGTCAGCATCTGCTGGATAATCTGTCACAGCGTGAAGAATATACGGAAGAGACAAAGCTGATTTTCAACGGCCGCACTGACCGCATCTATACCGAGCCGGAACAATCCACCTATATCCACGATAAAAAATTAAAACGTCATATTGAAGTGGTGCATTTTCATCACAGTGATGTGGTCTGCTGGAACCCGGGTGCAGCATTATCCGCATCAATGGCCGATATGCCGGATGACGGTTATAAAACCATGGTGTGTGCCGAAAGCGCGCGAATTAACCGCCCTATGGCACCACAGGGCGATAAACCGTCCCATCTCTCCGTCCGTATCCGCCTGAACCCGAAAATCGGCTGACAGACCACTCAGGAACATATAAAGCCGGTGAATGGTTACCGGCTTTCATATACCGTTTTCAGCAACAGTGAATCAAACATCGCCACCGGCGAAATCACCGTTTCATTCAGCGGAACCACCTTTCCGTACCGTTCTTTCATCTTTGCCTGTACTTCCGGTGAGGATAAATCAAACTCCCGCAACGTCTGTAACTGACCAACCTCTGTATTCAGGGCATTTTTATAGATTTTCCAGACCAGTTCAGAACAATAAATCCGCTCATCATCCCATGAAAATGTCAGGTCGTAAGGCCGGGACAGATAACGGATAGCCTCACGGTACAATGCCTGTTGCTGTGATGCACTCAGTGACTTTTTCAGGCGTTTCACCACGTAATGGTTACCGGTGCCGCGTGCAACCCACTGTTTCAGCGGCGTAAAGCGGACGGTTTTTGCCGCCTCGTACACATACGGCTTACCGTCACGCAGCAGAATAATCCCCATATGGCTGTAGACCGACCCGGTCGCTTTTTGTATGGCGAGGCTCTGAGAGGAACGCGAGGTATGGAAAATAATATCGCCCTGCTGCGGCTGCCACGCGTACACGGCGGAGACAAAGAAACAGAGCAATAGCAGACAATGACGCAACACACTGATCACAGAACGCCTCCGGCATGGTTAACAGCCATAAAAAAACTGCACCGGACACAAATCGGGTGCAGTTCTGTTATACCACTGAATTATCAGAAAGTATAAGTCACGCCTGTCCACAGGATAGAGGTGTGTTTTTTGTCCACCATCGGGCTGTCTTTGGCCTCACTTGGTAACAGGTCGATACGGCCCATGGCGAATGCAGACCAGTTTTCATCAAACTGATAATGACCGGACACCTCAACATACGGTGTCCAGCTGCTGCCCGGACGGTATTCATCCAGACCGCTGCGGCGGGATTCAGCAGCAGTGATCCCGTATTCATAACGGTTCTGTTTTTCGCTGGACCAGATCACACCCACACCCGGCTGGACAGACCATTTGTCGCCCTCAAACCCGTAAAGATAAGCGGCATCAAAACGCATACCGTCACTTTTACCCAGGATATCGCCGGAGAAGTTGGCACGCAGTGTTCCCCACTCCTCATGATGACGATAGCTCATTCCTGCCATGGCGGTATCACGGCGGTTATCGAGCTTGCGCATACGGGAATCTTTATTATCTTTGGCACGGTATGCCTGCGGATAGTAGAACAGATCAACGGACAGCTGATCTTTTTTGTCATTCCACAGATAATAACCGGTCGCTAAGGTATGAAAATAAAAGTTTTTACCTTCATAGTTAACCATCGGAACCGGCATAAATTTATCAGACGTTTTTGTGCCGCGGTATGCCTGCTCCTGATAGAGTACGGAAGCACCGACAGACCATTTTCCGTCGTCTGCAAACGCAGAAGCTGACATGACAGTTAACATACTGAGACTGAGCAGGCCGGTTAATTTCTTATGCATTATTATTTCCTGAGTTAAATTCATGTACAAATTACCGCAACAACTGTTTGCGGTGCGAATATGTTGCGGTGAATGATAATTCAGCGATGATAAAAATTACAAATATTTACTGTGCTAAATCGTGCCACCAGTTTCAGTTAAGTAATGTCATTGCCGCGATAAGTGCCTGACCTGCCGCTATTCCGCCATCACCGCATGGCAACTGACGGGGTTCCCGCACCTGTCTGTGGCTTAATCTGTCCTTAATGAAACGACGCAATAACCGGTTATTAAACACGCCGCCGGAGAGTACGATGATATCCGTATTTCGCCGGGTGGCGGTGTCATCGGCCAGCGCCGCAAAGGTATTAGACAACAGCACATGAAAACGGAATGCTCTTTCCGGTTTTGTCAGAGCATCATCCGCCAGCATCTGCCAGAGCGGACGTAACTCAATAATATTACCCGTCGTCAACGGCAGTGTTTCACCGGTGATAAGCTCATCCTGATTGTGACACTGTAACGCGCAGTTTTCCAGCGCACAGGCTGCTTCCCCTTCCCAGCTTATCTGAGCTTCTGTTAATCCGAGCGCACAGGCCACCGCATCAAACAAACGCCCGCAGGATGACGCTTTCGGAGCATTGATGCCCTGCTCAATGGCTTTAATCAGCAATGATACATTCTTCCCGGCAAGCCGTGCTGCCAGTGGCGAAGACGGCCACAAACCGGAATGATGCAGATGTGCCAGCAGGTTACGCCACGGCTGAACAGCGGCTTTATCACCACCGGGCAGACTCACCGCCGGTAACCCCCCGGCACGGGTCATCTGCCGGTAATCACCCGCCAGAATTTCGCCGCCCCACAATGTGTTATCCGCGCCGTATCCGAGTCCGTCCAGCGCAATTCCCACCACTTCGCCATCTTCCTGACGCCAGCCGTGTTCTGCCAGACAGGCTGCAATATGCGCATGATGATGGTAAACCGGTATAAATGGCACCTGATACGTCTGTGCCAGTGCCATCCCCATCTGATGGCTGATATAGCCCGGATGCGCATCCCCCGCGATAACCTGTGGTTTGATCTGATAAATCTGCTCAAACAGTTTCAGCGAAGCCTCCAGCTGCCCCTGTACAGAGAGATCCGCCAAATCCCCGAGATGCGGTCCGGTAATCAACTGCTGATGATGCAGCAGACAGAAGGTGTTTTTAAGATCACCCCCCAGTGCCAGTACAGCAGGCGGATTTTCGCCTGTTATCGCACTGACGTCGATGGTATCCGGCACATAGCCGCGGGCACGTCGTATTACCTGAATATCACCGGACTGATAGCGGACGAGTGAATCATCTGCGCGCTGAATAATTTCGCGATTATGCAGCAGAAAAGCATCAGCAATGTGACTGAGTTGTGCAAATGCCGCCGCGTGATCCAATGCCGGGGTATGACCCGATGCATTCCCTGAAGTCATAATCAGCGGGCGCTGAATATCATGCAGCAACAGGTGCTGTAACGGGTTAGACGGCAGCATAATACCGGTTTCACACAGTCCCGGCGCGACCAGCGGAGACAATGCGGCGATCACTTCCGGTTCATCTGTCAGCACAATCGGTGCAGACGGACTTTTCAGCAAGGTTATCAGGCCGGGATCCGGCTCCTGTCCGGTGCATTCCGCCAGCCAGTCAACGGACGGTATCATCACCGCAAATGGCTTGGCAGGCCTGTGCTTACGGGATCTCAGCAGGGCCACAGCGTCACTGTTTTGTGCATCCGCCACCAGATGAAAACCACCCAGCCCTTGCATCGCCAGAATTTTTCCGTCTTTCAGTAAGCGGACTGCGGCTGACAGAGCATCATCAAAACGGGCGGTAATCTGCTGCTGCGGATCCGTCAGCCAGATATGCGGCCCGCAATCCGGGCAGGCATTAGGTTGCGCGTGAAAGCGGCGATCTGCCGGGTCACGATATTCATGCTGACACACCGGACAAAACGGAAAAACCGACATCGCGGTATTCGGGCGATCGTAAGGCATTCCCCTGATAATAGTGAACCGGGGTCCGCAGTGTGTGCAGTTAATAAAAGGATAGCGGTAACGGCGGTTACCGGAGTCAAACAACTCACTCAGACAGACATCACAGGTTGCGGCATCCGGGATAATCTCTGTATCCATTTCTCCCTGTCCGCTGGCGGTGATGGTAAATGCTGCCGGACACTGTTCAAAGGTATAATGCTGCTGCCCGATATGGTCGATTCTTGCCAGCGGCGGGCACTGCGCCTGCAACCGGCTGATAAAAGCGGCAATATCCGCATCTGCCGGAAGGTGGATAAGCACCCCTTCACTGTCATTGCTGACATCCCCGCACAATCCCATCTGATGTGCTATCTGCCAGACAGCCGGACGAAACCCGACCCCCTGAACTTTTCCTTTCACCCGGATTTCCACACCCGCCTGCATACCGCACTCCTGCCTGATTTCAACCGCCACAGTTTACTGCGCGCAGCGTGGCCGGGTATTTATCAGGATCATAAAAACAACCGGAAAGACGTATAATTACCCGGCGGTGATCACCGGTACCCGCCGTGCCAGTGCTGTCAGCAGCTCGTAGCCGATAGTCCCGGCATATTGCGCGACATCATCCGCCGGAAGATTCGCCCCCCACAATTCAACCGGTGTACCGATATCAGCTTCCGGACAATGGGTGATATCAACTGTCAGCATATCCATGGAAATTCGTCCCGCCAGCGGACAGCGCTGACCGGCAATCCAGACCGGTGTACCATCCGGCGCATGGCGCGGGTAACCATCGGCATAACCACAGGCAATGGTGGCAATCCGCATCGGCGCTGCGGCGGTAAAACGGCTGCCGTAGCCTACCGTTTCACCGGCTTCAATATCATGAACAGCAATAATTTCACTGCGCAGTGTCATCGCCGGTTTCAGGCCGAATTCTGCAATATCCGCACTGTTACCGCTCGGTGATACACCATAGAGGATGATACCGCAGCGCACTTCATCCGCACGGGTGTCCGGTTCCCACATGGCTGCGGCGGAATTCGCCAGACATTGCGGTAAGTTCAGAGAACTGAACAGCGCAATACGCGACATCTGTTTATGAATACCGGCGGTTAAATCCGCATCTGCAAAATGGCTCATCAGTGTGATAGTGCCGACCTGCGGTAATACTGTCAGGCGCTGGAGTGCATTCAGGTACGCCGCCGGTGAAAAACCTAATCGGTTCATGCCGCTGTTCAGTTTCAGATACACATTCAGCGGATGAATAAATGATGCTTCCTCTATCGCTTTAATCTGCCACTCACTGTGTACAGATGTTGACAGCTGATAACGGTCAATCAGTGACAGATCCTCTGGCTGAAAAAATCCCTCCAGCAGCAAAACCGGCTTTTGCCAGCCCAGTTCACGAACCTTTACCGCCTCACTGAAATCAAGCAGCGCAATGCCCTCCGCCTGCGCCAGTGCCGGAAAAATCCGTTCAATACCATGTCCGTATGCATCCGCTTTTACCACTGCCCACACCCGGGACGGGCTGACCCGCTCTTTTACCCGGGCCAGATTATAGCGGACGGCTTCACTGTCAATCACAGCCTGTATCGGACGAGGCATAAAATCACCGTACCTTATTTTGTTGGTTATGCTGTATGTAACTGCTGCGGGATCACCAGCCGGGTTCTGAACCCGTTCAGATAGCGTGAAACGGCAAGATCATCCGCACGGATAGCCGGTTTATCACCGGACATAATATCAGCAAGCAACTGCCCGCTGCCGCAGGCCATTGTCCAGCCGAGGGTGCCGTGACCGGTATTGAGAAACAGGTTACTGTATGCGGTCGGCCCGACAATCGGTGTGCCGTCCGGTGTCATCGGACGCAGACCGGTCCAGAACGTGGCTTTGCTGATATCCCCGCCGCCGCCGTAAAGATCCTGCACCACCATTTTCAGTGTTTCGCAGCGACGTCTGACAATATCAAGGTTAAAACCGACCACTTCCGCCATACCGCCGACACGGATACGCTGGTCAAAGCGGGTTACCGCAATTTTATAGGTTTCATCCAGTACGGTGGATGCAGGAGCGCGGCTTTCGTCAATAATAGGCATGGTCAGGGAATAACCTTTCAGCGGATACACCGGGATGGCGACATGGCCGTGCAGTAATTTCGTGGAGTATGACCCCAGCGCCACCACATACTGGTCACCGGTGATCACTTCCTCATCACAAATCACCCCGCTGACGCGATCACCGCTGAATTGCAGACGGTGAACATTGACACCGAAACGGAATTTTACACCGGCCTGCTCCGCCATTGCCGCCAGCCGTTTGGTAAAGAGATTACAATCCCCGGTTTCATCATTCGGCAGTTGCAGGCCACCCGCCAGCTTATGTTCCGCATGGGCCAGCGCCGGTTCTGCCTCGTGCAGTTCACGGGCACTCAGCAGGCGGTACGCCACGCCTTCCTGCTTCAGAACCGCAATATCATTGGCGGCGTTATCCAGCTGTTTTTGTGTGCGGAACAGTTGCAGTGTACCGCCCTGACGCCCCTCATACTGTATTCCGGTTTCGGCGCGTAATGCTTTCATACAGTCACGGCTGTATTCCGCAATCCGCACCATGCGGCTTTTATTCATGACGTAATAATCAGCACCGCAATTGCGCAGCATCTGCCACATCCAGCGCAGCTGGAACAGCGAACCGTCCGGCCTGATGGCCAGCGGAGCATGTTTTTCAAACATCCATTTCACGGCTTTCAGCGGAATGCCCGGAGCACCCCACGGCGTGGCATAACCGGGAGAGATTTGCCCGGCATTGCCGAAGCTGGTCTCTTCCGCCGCCGCCGGCTGCCTGTCGATAACGGTCACATCGTGCCCTTTCTGCGCGAGATACCAGGCTGTTGTGACACCGATAACACCACTTCCCAGGATGACAATGTTCATGTTGCCGCCTTGTTATTTATTTCACATTAGCATCAGCATAATATTTCAGAAACATTTTGCCAACATAGCGGAATCCCCTCGTATCATATTAAGTGTGTTTCTTTGCAGCCGGTCACAAAACAGTATTTTTTTTAATCACTGATATAATTAATTAAATTATCCTTTTATCCGAAAATGATTTTATTATCTTGTAATATAAGCATTTGTTAAATAACAGGCAGGTTATCTGTCGCAGGCACCGCTGCGAACTCATCGCGAAACGCAACCGGACTCCCGTCTCTGTTGCCGATGACACCAGACTGAATAAATAATCCGTATATTTACGTTATGACGGTTATTTATCAGAAAACCCTTCTTCTTTTTTATGCCTTCCGGCATATTTTCCGGTAATCACCATGAATATTAAAAACCAACGCAAAAACATCACCCTCTTACCCGATGGCCGCCGCTTCAGCTGGTATGATTCCGGCCCGGAAACCGGTACGCCGGTTGTGTTCTGTACCGGTGCAGGTATGAGCGGCTCTGCCGGGTTCGGTATTTCGCATCTGGCAGACCATAATATCCGGCTGATCACCCCGGATCGCCCCGGGCTTGGAGATTCTTCTCCCGATGCCGGAAAATCCCTGAAATCCATTGCTGCAGATATCACTTTTCTGATGCAGTCGCTGGGTTACACCCGGTTCAGGGCGGCCGGATTCTCTCAGGGAGCGGTTTATGCCATGGCGCTGGCGTATTATGCGGACGTTTCCGCTCTGGCACTGATTTCGGGACAGGATCAGTTCGATTACCCGCCAATCCGGGCGCTGTTATCTGCGGATGTCATTGATATGCAAAATAACGCCCGGACTCAACCTGACGGATTTAGTGCATGGGTGCGGGAAAATATCACGGCAGAGTGGCTGATGAATTTCATTCTGAATTACAGCGGGGAAACAGACCTGGCGGTCTATCAGGCAGCAGATTTTTTACCGGTTTACCGGCAGTGTATGGCAGAGGCGTTTTCTCAGGGACATGAAGGCTATACACAGGATCTGCTGATTGCCATGCAGGAATGGGGATTTACACCGGAGCAAATCACCTGTCCGGTGTCGCTGTGGTACGGGGAGAAGGACACCAGCACCGTGCATTCCCCTGATGGCGGCAAAATCCTGGCCGGACGCTTTCCCCGTGCGGAACATCATCTGTTTGCGGAAGAAGGCGGTTCCCTGCTCTGGACACAGTCACCGGCGATATTACAGGTACTGGCCCGCGCATAACAAAAAACCGGCCAGCGCCGGTTTTTCATCCTGTCCGCCTGTATTACTGCGGATTCAAATCCTGTGCAATACCGCTCTGCATGGTCTGCCAGATAGTGCCGCTCTCTTTGCCGTAGCTGCGGACACAATCCAGCACTTTATCATAGGCTTTTTCACGGCACAGGCCGGTCAGCTGCTGATAAAAATTCCGCGCCAGTTTACGGGCTTCCGGGCTTGCAAAATAGAAGCGGCCGACACGGGTGTACAACCCTTTCAGCCCGTTGAGGATCAGGCCGTAAATCGGGTTACCGGACGCAAATGCCAGACCACGGAATACATCATAATCATACTGGCTGAACGCATCTGAATTATCATCCGGTTCATTTTCCTGACTGAGAATTTCCAGTGATTTTTCCGGATTATTGCGAAACGCAGTACGGATAAAAATAGAAGCAATATTAGTCCTGGCTGCCAGCAGGTTCTCAATCAGTTTCGGCGCGCTTTCGTGATCGAGACGGGCAATGGTTTCCAGGATATTCAGTCCGGATGTTTCCCAGAAATTATTAATTTTTGTCGGTTTACCGTGCTGAATCGTCAGCCAGCCATCTCTGGCAAGGCGTTGTAAGACTTCACGCAGGGTTGTCCGGGTCACACCAATCAGTTCAGATAACTCACGCTCTGCGGGTAAAATGGATCCCGGCGGGAAGCGGTTATTCCAGATACTCTCAATAATATACTCTTCTGCAAACCCCGCAGGGCTCTGCGCCTTGATGACCATAGATGACTTCGTCCAAAACAATTAACCTTCCAATTATCCGGATGATAACAGAATGTGATGCCGCGATATAGCAATCAGCTTGCGAAAGAGTGAGTCCGGTCATAAATCATGATAGTGCGGACGGTAACCATCAGTTGATTTAAATTCTTAATAAATTCAGAATACCGGCGTAGTATAAAGCACTGTAGTTATACGCGGATCATCTTTTCACCCCCTGCGGAGGACACACAGCAACAATGGAAATATCAATGCGGCAGGCCTTCCTGAAGAACTTCATGGGCCACTCTCCTGACTGGTATAAGCTTGCTATTATTCTTTTTTTAATTATAAATCCGGTTGTTTACTTCTTTATTGACCCTTTTACCGCCGGCTGGCTGCTGGTCATTGAGTTTATTTTTACCCTTGCGATGGCGCTGAAATGCTATCCGCTGCAACCCGGCGGCCTGCTGGCGATTGAGGCGGTACTGATCGGCATGACATCTCCGGCGCAAATCAGCCATGAGATTGTGAATAACCTTGAGGTTATCCTGCTGCTGATCTTTATGGTTGCCGGTATTTATTTTATGAAGCAGCTGCTGCTGTTTCTGTTTACTAAACTACTCCTGTCTATCCGTTCCAAACGCGCTCTTGCCCTTGCTTTCTGTCTGGCAAGTGCGTTTTTATCCGCGTTTCTGGATGCACTGACGGTGATCGCCGTGGTGATCAGTGTGTCTGTCGGGTTTTATGCGATTTATCATCAGTATGCCTCTTCCGGAAAAGAAACGGTGACGCTCAGTGATGATGAATTTATCGACAGTACCGAAAAGCGTCAGACGCTGGATCAGTTCCGTGCCTTTCTGCGCAGCCTGATGATGCATGCCGGTATCGGTACTGCCCTCGGCGGCGTGATGACCATGGTCGGTGAGCCGCAAAACCTGATTATTGCCAAACATGCCGGATGGGATTTCGTGAATTTCTTCCTGCGCATGGCGCCGGTGACGATTCCGGTGTTTGTCTGTGGTCTTCTGGTCTGTTACCTGGTGGAACGGTTTAAACTGTTCGGTTATGGTGCGGAACTGCCGGATCGGGTCAGGGCCGTACTGGAGGATAATGCACAAAAATCCGCGGCACGCCGGACCAAACAGGAAAAAATGCAGCTGATTGTTCAGGGCCTTATCGGTATCTGGCTGATCACTGCACTGGCCCTTCATCTCGCCGAAGTCGGGCTGATCGGTTTATCTGTGATTATTCTGGCAACAGCATTCTGCGGGATCACGGAAGAACATGCACTCGGTGAGGCTTTCGAGGAAGCATTGCCGTTTACCGCGCTGCTGACCGTGTTCTTCTCTGTTGTTGCGGTAATTGTTGACCAGAAATTATTCACACCGTTTATTCAGTTTGTCCTCAGTTCGGATCCGTCATCACAGCTGTCACTGTTCTATCTGTTCAACGGCCTGCTCTCGGCGGTCTCCGATAACGTCTTTGTCGGCACTGTGTATATCAATGAGGCAATGACGGCGATGAAAGCCGGACTGGTATCCTATACACAGTATGAATATCTGGCTGTTGCTATCAATACCGGGACAAACCTGCCGTCAGTGGCGACACCAAACGGTCAGGCGGCATTCCTGTTCCTGCTGACGTCCGCACTCGCACCGCTGATCCGGCTTTCCTACGGAAAAATGGTGATAATGGCGCTGCCTTACACCATCGTGATGACACTGGTCGGCTTCTTTGGTGTTGAATTATGGCTGGTGCCGGTTTCAGAATGGATGGCTGCCAATGGTGTGATCACACTACCGTAACCACCTTTTCACACTGCACTAACCGGAATAACAGTGTTATTCCGGTTTTTTTGTTTCTGCCCGCCGTAAATGCGGAAAAGGGGTGCGCTGCAGTATTTTTTATCGTACAGTCGCTGCGTTAGTTAATCTGTTTCTTATTAATCGGATAACCCGGATACAATTATGCTGACTTATCTTTATGAGTGTTCGCGGGGCCGCAGTGCATGGTTTTTACTGATGATCTCCGCACTGGCACTCGACGGTATCGCCCTGTTCTTTCAGCACGGAATGGGATTACAGCCGTGTGTGATGTGTATTTATGAACGTATTGCCGTCCTGGGCATTGCGTTTGCCGGATTCCTCGGCTGGATAGCGCCGCGCAGCGTTATCATCCGCTGGCTGGCTATTGCCCTGTGGATTTACAGCGGAATTGCCGGATTACAGCTGTCATGGGAACACACCATGATTCAGCTCTACCCGTCTCCGTTCAATACCTGTGATTTCTTTGTGAATTTCCCGGAATGGCTGCCGCTCAATACCTGGCTGCCGTCAGTATTTGAGGCATCCGGTGACTGTTCAGTTCAGCAGTGGGTATTCCTGAAACTGGATATGCCACAGTGGCTTATCGGGATCTTTGCTGTGTATCTGCTGATCAGTGCGCTGGTATTATTATCCCAGTTCATTCACCGCAAACAGCCACGTCGTCTGTTCTGATCTTACTCTGCCGATAACAGCCGCGCTGTCATAACGCGGCTGTTCCGGACATCCCTCACAATACCGACCCGCAACTTCCGGAAAGCAGTGACTGCTGGCTGCAGCGTTTGCCGTTGGCAAACTGACACCCCGGTGTCTGTGCGCCGTTCAGCTCACGGATAAGTGATGGTGTTCCGCCTGCATAGCTGCAACTGGCACGGGCATCTTCGGTTAAATCAATTAACGGCTGCTGGAAGCGCGGAATCTGCTTTTGCTGCACCGTATCCGGTGAACTGCTGCAACCGGCAGCAAAAGCCGCTGCCGCAACAATAACACTGCACAATATCCGCCCCGGGCGGCGGAAAAATGGAACTGATATCATGATTATGGCCTCATAGCTGCGGATGCAGCTCAGTGAACACTGCTTTTCGAAAATAAATTTATCACTAATACACCCGCAATAATGAGAGCCATCCCGATAACTGCGGGTAAATCCAGTTTCTGGTGATAGATAAAATAAGCGGCGGCAGAGACAATGACAATACCCATCCCGGACCAGATAGCATACGCAATCCCCAGCGGCATCATCCGCACCACCTGAGACAGCGCCCAGAACGACACACAATAGCCAATCACCACCACGACCGACGGTATCAGCCGGGTAAAACCGTCCGCCGCCCGTAACATTGAGGTCGCCACCACTTCCGCGCCCACGGCCAGCGTCAGCCACAATAAACCATTCATAAAACACCCGTTCATATCGTTATCAGCCAGTAAGGCGGATATTATAAAGAAATCAGAAAAAAAATCCCGCAGCGAAACGGTGCGGGATTGTATTAATTGGTGCGGAATATGATTAATTTATGACGGATTATGCGAGGTAATACGGCTCTCCGCTTTCGGCCTTTGTATAAACAAGGCCCGGTAACGGCGGAAAACAAACAGTGAGATAAGCACTCCCGCCACAGCAAATACCGCCCCGGCATAGCCTATCTGTTCCATGCCCATATGAATAATCACCTGATTACCGAGCAGCGCCCCGCCGCCGATACCGATATTAAAAATGCCAGAATAAACAGACATCGCCAGATCGGTGGCATCCGGTGATAAATCAATCACTTTGACCTGTAACCCCAGCGCGGTGCACATCATACCGATCCCCCAGACAACCCCGAGGATAATCAGCGCAGTATCGGTCACACGGCTGGTCAGCAGCAGCATCAGACATACCGTCAGTAATGTTATCGCCGCAGGCAGAAACAGCAACGGCAGCCGGGTGTTGTAACGACTGAAAATCACACTGCCGATAATCCCCGCTGCTCCGAAAATCAGCAGAAACAGCGTAGCGAAATCCTGTGATTTCCCGGCAACGGTCTGCACAAACGGTTCAATATAGTTATAAGCGGTGAAATGCCCGGTGACCACAATCGCTGTCAGCACAAAAATCCCCACTAACGCGGGCCGTCTGAACAGAACCGGAATACTTTTCAGGGAACCGGAATGCTCGCTCGGCAACAGCGGAAGAAAACGCGCCATCGCCGCCATCGTGATCAGCGCCAGGCCGCCGATACAGAAGAACGTCATCCGCCAGCCGACCCACTGCCCGATAACACGGCCTATCGGCAGCCCCAGCACGGTTGCCAGCGCCGTACCGGTCGCCAGCAATCCCAGCGCCTGGGATTTTTTACCGGGCGGTGCCACCCTGACCGCCAGAGATGCGGTGATCGACCAGAACACCGCATGCGCCAGCGCCACACCGATCCGGCTGACCACCAGCACATCAAAACGCTGCGCCAGCCCGGACACAATGTGACTTATCACAAATACGGTAAACAGCCAGAGCAGCAATTTGCGCCGCTCAATACGCGCCGTCAGCAGCATCAGCGGCAGCGACGTCAGCGCCACCACCCAGGCATAAATGGTGATTATCAGTCCGGTCTCTGCGGGTTGCATCGCAAAGCCCGCCGAGATATCACTCAGCAGCGCAACCGGAATAAATTCAGTGGTATTAAATACAAATGCCGCCACCGCAAGTACCATCACCCGCAGCCAGGCCTGATTTCGTGACAGGGTTTCAGTCATTATGGTCCCCCGTAAAGAAAAGCTGTATCGATACAGCTTTTGAGCGGAAAAGTGTGACCATGGTAACACATATGGTTTTCACGGGAAACGCGGGAACAAAAGCAAATGCCCGGCATCATCGCCGGACAACCGTATTATAACGCGCGTTTTGACTGTTCCGGAATGGCATCAAAAATCGCTTTTAACTGCGCTTTTTTGAGTGTCGGCCCGACAATACGGACACGGCGGCTGTTTGCCGGATGATAACTCAGAATATAAGAGTCCGTGGAGAAAGAGACCATTAACGCTTTCAGCCCCTTCACTTCCTGCAGGGAAAAATGGCCGCCGTCAAACGGCATAGATACCACTTTACCGACCGCAATTTTGGAGGTCAGTTTATCACCGTACACTTTAATCACAGGGAACTGCGCGATATAGACATATACCGTCAGACCCAGCGCGGCAGCCACGCCCGGCATCCGTGTCTGGAATAAGTACGCCAGTGCGATATAAAGCACAATAACCACAAAGAATGTAATGATACAGGTGATAATTCTGCGTTTCTGATCAACCTGATATACCGTTTCTGCTGAACTCATAACCCATCCTGTTGCTGAATTTCCGCTGCCGGAAAATAAAAAAATATCAAGGCCGGACAGGATAACGAAAATACCGGCGATTGACAGTAACATTCCGTGAAAAAATCATTCCTGCGTACTCTGCGGAAATCCCGGAAACAGGGGGTTTACAATCCTGCTTTTATTTGACACCATTGCCGCAGTTCATTTCCCCTGAGGATGTCTGCCGACATGATTTAATTGCCTGAATCCCATTGCTGTATCATCCGCATTTTTACTAATGCGCTGTTTTGATATCGGGCAGGCAGCTATCCTCATCATCGTTTTCTTTTTTATCCGGTAAATCCGCCTGCCCCTGTTTATTCAGGAGCTTTTGTATGTCCGTACAATGCCATTTTTCTCACTTATCAGTGACATTTAACGATATTCCGCTGTTTGACAACATCAGCGGCACATTAACCCGTCAGGTTCAGGGGCTTACCGGTCATAACGGGCGCGGTAAATCAGTGCTGATGTCGTTGCTCGCGCAGCAGCGGCAGCCGGCAACCGGCACGGTCAGCTGGCAGGTACCGTTTTATTACGTACCGCAACTGACCCGCCTTTCCGGTATCACACTGGCGGATGCACTCGGAACCGCAGAAATTCAGGCTGCACTGCGCCGCACAGAAGACGGCACTGCCACCGCAGAGGATTATGATTTTCTGGCGGATAAATGGGATATGCCGCGACAGCAGCAATCCCTGCTGGAAAGTGCACAGCTGTCGCATCTCCCGGCGGACACTCTCTGCACAAACCTGAGCGGCGGTGAGCAAACCCGGCTGGCACTCTGCCGCGCCTTTTTACAGCCGCGCGCCTTCCTGTTACTCGATGAACCCGGAAACCATCTGGATGCCGCCGGGCGCTGCTGGCTGAGTGAGCAACTGCGGAATCACCCGGCCGGAGCACTTGTGATCAGCCACGAGCGCCGTTTGCTCGACACCATGCAGCGGATTTTTGAACTCACGCCGTCCGCACTGGAAGAGTACGGTGGCAATTATACCCATTATGCGGAGCAGAAAGCCTTTCAGCTCTGCGCATTACAGAGTGAAGAGAAGCAGTTACAATCGCAGCTGAACAGAGAAAAAACGGAGTTGCAGCGCGCACTGGAAAAGAAAGCGCAGCGCCGCCGTCAGGGTGAGAAAGTGCGTTCATCCGGCTCCTCCTCTGCCCTGCTGCTCGATATGAAAAAGAATAAAGCGGAGAAGCAGCAATCAAAAATAACCGGCCGCCATGACCGGGTTATGACTCAGCTGGACAGCCAGCGCCGGGAAGTGAATGAGAAAATACAGCATATCACCCCGCAAATGCTGGCTTTTAATTATACCGGAGAGCAAAAACGGGTGCGGATTAACGCCCGTGATCTGCTTTTACCGTTTGGCACACAAGAGCCGCTGTCACTGACCATTTCCGGTGGTGAACACTGGCATATTGCCGGGCGCAACGGCTGCGGAAAATCCACATTACTGAAAGTGCTGGCAGGTTTGCTCACTGCAAAATCCGGGGATTACTCCCTGCACGGTCGTCTGCGATATCTGGATCAACACCTGGCGCTGCTGAATAAAGCCCTGCCGGTTACAGAAGCACTGTGTGAGTTTGATCCGTCCATTCCGGCACAAACCTGGCGTACCCATCTCGGAGCGTTGCGGATCAGAGGTGATAAGGGGTTAATTCCGCTGTCACAATTAAGCGGCGGTGAGCAGCTGAAAGTCACGCTGCTGGCATTAACATTATCCGAACCTCTGCCGGATATTTTACTGCTGGATGAACCGGATAACCATCTGGATCTCGATTCCCGGTTATTACTGGAAAATGTGCTGCGCAGTTATAAAGGGGCATTATTACTGGTCAGCCATGATGAGGCATTTACTGAACATTGTGCCATTACCCATACACTGACCTTAGCCTGAAAAAGAATACGGCGGGATCACCGCCGTATTGCTACAGTTTACAGATATTCACGATAACATAACGTGCCGCATTAATATTATGCTTTTCCGCATCGGCGGCAGCGGCATTATTAAATAGCGCGACAAAACGTTCTGCTTCCGTTCTGCTGATATCGGTATTAATGGCCACATGGCTGCGGAATAATACCGAGCCGGTTAACCCCAGACCTTCATAACACACAATATACTTATCCATATCCTTCTGAATTCCCTGTAATGATAATTTTCCTATCATAGTGTGTATTACCGGCCGGGGTTATCAGTATTTCCTTAAACTGCCGGACACCGCTGTTATTTTAATGCCCGGCCTTCTTTTGCACCCAACGGGGTATGGAGCTGTGACGGCACAAATACACCGGTGCTGTCATTACGTCCCTGTAATAATACTTTGGCGTCCTTCTGACCGTGCTCTTTAACCGCCTGTTTTGATAACTGCCCGATAATGGTATCCGGTGAACGCAGACGGTTAATAATCAGCACCACTTCCGTATCCGGGAAGTCGGACATCATATTCTGGTCACCTTCACTGTCACCGGCGACTAATAACGGTCCTTTACCGGCATATTTATCCTGAATAAACTTGTTGATAGTCTCTGTTTTCCCTTTACCCTGCGTCTGCGGATAAACCGGATCCAGATCAGATGTCAGTTTATTATCTTTGGTGCGCAGTAAATGCATAGCAAATACCTGTGACTCCGGCACAGAATATGGTGGTTGTGTGACAATCGATTTAATCACTTCCAGATTCGACGCAGAAATCACATAGACATCAATACCGGATTTTTGCAGCACCTGATACAAATCCTGCATTTCCGGCACCAGACGGAAACCATTATGCCAGTCAATTTCAACAATACCCGCCTGTCCCGGTAACGATTCAGGGCTTTCCCATACCACACCCTCAACCGGCTCTGATTTCTGCCATTCAATGGTTTGGGCGGTAATATCCGCAACCTGCTCCGGTGTCATATTCATAAATAAATAGGTGACCCAAGGATAGGAAACGGCATGATCAAATGTGCCGCCGATTGCCGCATATAAATAGCGCATTTTGGTGATGAAATTCTGATAATGCGGCGACTTTTTGATTTCAGACAGCGGCTTATCACCCTTCAGGCCATCATAGTTGTCATACAGCCACTGGTAACTTTCCAGAATATCGGTACCGACCTTCTCAATATTGACCGGTTTACCGTCTTTATTGTTGAACTCAGCGGAAAAATTCCCGGCCGGAATATCTTTGAAAATAACGGATTTCAGTTCCTGCGGTGTCATGGCAAATAACAGGTGCTCAAGCTGATAAATCATCACCGCTTCTTCAATATCCAGAAATGCCGTCGTGTTATCAAAGTCAAACACCGCATAATAGGTATGTGCCGGTGACTGTTTTGCTTTGGCAATCATGGCATCCAGACGCTGTTTATTAAAACTGTCCCACTGGCCCTGCTGTAACACCGCTATTTCTGTCACAGCCTGCGGTACTGCGGCGGCATTCAGGGAAACAGTCTCAGCCTGAGCAGTCATATTCAGTGACAACATACCAACAGCCAGTGCAATTGCACTGTAACGATTAATAAATTTCATTGATAATCCCCTTTGAAATAAAAAAACTGATAAAAGGGATACCACAGGCTATTTTTTTGCTGTATCAAAAATCAGCAACGGATAGCATTAAGCGAAATTGATCACACTCTTTTACCCGGTCCGTTCCGCCGGTTACGTGATATTATCAGGCCAGTCACAAACCGGTTATTTACAGCGGATAAATTCATGAGTGATCACTTTGATAGTAAATATGAAGCGGAAATTAAAAACGGTGCTGAATCAGCATAATAGTGTTCAGCACCGCAAGTACCTGTTTATTTCAGCGTATACATGGTCAGCACAGTATAAGTGACATCTTTTTCATCATTTATCTGTACCAGATTGGCATTACTGACCACCCCCACCACAACCTCAGTATCTTCTGATTCATATTTGCGCTTAAACTGCCCGATTTTTCCTTTGGCGACTTTTGCCAGGAACGGCGTTTTGCGATCATATTCTTCATTGACCCCGGCCGGTTTGCCGTAGATTTTCTCCATTTCCGCATTCACTTTATCGTATTCATTCAGCAATGCGGCCTGATCACGGCTCCAGACACCGAAGCGGGATATTGCATTTAATTTTTGCCCTTCCGGTGAAAAGACCATCATAAAGAATTGCTTTTCAACATCCGGTGATGCCAGTGAACTGCATAATTGCCCGCCGTCACGGGTTTTTGTGCAGTCAAAATCGTCCAGATTCAGTGCTTTTAATTCTGCGGGCGTCTGCCCCCATGTAAAGCCCCAGGGTGCTTCCGGTGTTTTACTTCCTGTACCTGCACAGCCGGATAATAATGCGGCCATAATCCCTGACAGAATAAATTTTCTCATTGCCCCGCCCGTATACATTGAGTTACTTATTACTGATCATACCAAAGACCGGCAAGTGACCAGAAGCCTTACTGTCGCTTTATTCATCAAAATCAGATTTGATGAAGATGTTACCGCGTAATTATACGCTTTATTCAGCAGATATCAGGTATATATACCCGGTTCCGCACGATTTAGTCAGCCAGACGGATATCAAGTACCCGCAGCAGATTCAGGGCTTCGTATGCGGAAAATGTGGCTTTGGCGGTTTTGTTTTCACGGATATCGATATAAAAAGAGTGAGAACCGCAAAGATACGCCCCTTCAAGATTAGTGTGCATAAACAGCGTATCGGTTAAATCGCAGTCCTGTATAACGGATTTATTCAGCTCCGCCTGTCTGAAATCCGCATTATGGATCCGGCAGGATGCAAAGTGCGATTCATGCAATCTGAGGTCAAAAAAGTTATTGCTGTCTAAAATACACTCTTTGAACACCAGCTGAGAATAAAAATCAAACTTCGGCCAGTATGCTTTTGTCCAGTCAATACCAATCATTTTCGTCCCGGTAAATTCAGTCCCGGAAAACCGGGTTTCGGGAACTGCCAGCAGGCTCATATTGCATTGCTCAAACACACAATCAGTGAAACGGCACTGCTGTGCAACCGCCGAACTGAAATCACAGCGGATAAAGGTGCAGTCCTCAAATACCACGCCACGGATGGTCTGATCACTGAGATCTGCTTTTTCAAACCGGCTGCCGGTATACTCATGATTATTTTCAATAACTGTCATTATCCCTCTCCGCCGGTGTGTTGTTTTATTCTCAGTTGCTCCCTGTAAATCTCCTGATTTTCACGGATAGTGTTTACTGTGCTGTTTTTATAAGGGTCATCATTATTCTTTTCATATTTTCCCGGTTGTGTACCCGGTGAAACACATCCGGACAGAATCAGTACGATAAACAGGCTCAGTGTTTTTTTAGTCACTCTGTTATTCCTCATAATAATATGGCTACGTGAATAAACGGATATTACGCACCAATACGTAATCTGTATTGGTATAATTTGCTCATTTTACACAACATTCAGATTATTCTACCTTTTAAAAAAAGGGAAATACTGTAAACCTTCACACCAGCATAAATCATATGATTTTCGTAGATGAGGTAAGTATGTCTGTCAGCAATAAGACTGTTTATTCTGTATGCTCCAGATTAACCCTGATGGTTATGAAGCTGACCGGCCTTGAGCGGGTTATTACTGTCGGCCAGTATTTTGAGCGGGCAACAGATAAATCACTCCTTCAGCGACTGATTGAAGAAAACAGAGATCTCAGCACACCGTTTTCAGCACTGGATAAGACAAACAAGGACTGCAAAATTGAGCTGATTGAATATCTGAATACGGCAATCCGTGAATACGCTGCGTCTGAAATAAAGGAAAACTACGCTGCACTGAAAAACGGTAATCTGCTGGTTGTAAAAACATTCAATTCTATTATGCAAAGCCACGCTTAAATTTTGTCCGTTCTCATGGCTGTCACCGGGCGCAGGCATCAGCCATGAGTACTGTCATTTTCAGGTCGTGCATCACCGCTGGTATTACCCATATTCTGATAATAGTGCTGAACACCGAAAATCACGATCATTAGGTAATAGCGAATAATATATCAGGTGATTATTACTCGAATTACCGAATTGGCTAATATATTTTTATTTATGATGAAAATTGTATTTTTTTGAATGATTGTCACTCGCCGGTAAAAATAATGTTGTTATTTTCTATGTGAATCCGTCATGCCAATACCATCTGCTGAAATATTCCCGGTAACAAAATAAAAGTATCATCTGAAAAATAGTGCTGACAAAAGCTAAATAGAACAATTGATTAAGAAAAAACACTAAAGATATTGATACTTTTGCCGTTATGTTTCTCTGTATGTCCCGAATACCTTGTTTTTACATCTTTTAAACATTTCCCGGCAAAAAAAACAGCATTGCGCAACAAATTAAAGTCTTATTATTCCACTTAAGCAAAAACTATAATTCAGATAATCTGATGACATCATCAGAAATGATGGTGTATTCAATTAAAATAACTAAAAAAAGATGATCATCCTCCGATACAGTCCGGATAAAAACCTGTAAGATAAGTACAAATACTCGTGACTGTTGTTATTTTGATTCCCTGCATTGCAGCGATTATTTTTTATTTAAAAATCAATAAAATGAAAAAGCCATCTCCTGAGGCCGCTTAAATCTTATGTTAGCTATAAACTTTGTATACTTTTCAGTTTTAATTAGTTTCTTTATCAGAACATTGTTTTCTGTGTGAATTTTATTTATTGACAACTATTCCATGGGTTGCATATTATGAATCATATGATAAATGTCTCATAAACATTTTCTATTTATATATGGGATTAATTTTGATCCGACGGTATCTTTATGCATTCTGATAAATATCAAGAGCTGCTTATTCAGCAACGGAACTTCAAAAAAAAACTTCAGGTTATTATAGGGCAAGAGATAAAATCATTAAGGAAATCCAAAGGCATCAGTGGTTATGAGCTAGGCGATATTATCCGCATATCCCAGCAGCAAATATCACGCTATGAGTGTGGCGACAGTGCCATTCAGATAGACACATTAATATTGATACTCAGGCTATTTAATATATCGCCTGAAAAATTCATTCACAGAATACTATCTCTGGCAAACAGAGATATTGAATCCGGAAAATTATTATCAGCAATGTCAAATTACTTTCACATGTGTTCTGACAGTAATTACCTGGAGACATTTGAACAATATAAACACAATTAACATATTTAAGATTACACACAGCGTTTTAATTAAGGGTTCACATCATGAATGAGAGAGAAATCAGTCTCTTTATCGGTCAGCAAATTTCACGAAAAAGGAAATCACTGGGATTATCCGGTATGGCACTTGCCGAATTACTGGGTTTAAGTCAGCAACAAATATCCCGCTATGAACAGGGTATTACCAATATAAGAGCCAGCACATTACTGCAAATCGCTTTTTTGTTTAATGTTGACGTAAAAAGTTTTTTTACTGACTGTATCGAAAACAACAACAGACTGAGTTCACTTAACTATAAAGAGAAAAAAAGTCAGGAAACTGACTATGACATGATCACTATTGATATGAAGAACAGAGGAAGGGGTAAAATCCGCAGTAAAAAATAACCACACCAGAAAGTACCAACAGCCCGCTCCCGTCATCCCGGATCATTCCGTTCCGGGCTGTCATCCTTTTTAATCCATACGTATCCGAATCCCCTGTCCTTCTGCTATCATTGCGTCCTTATTTCAGATTTCCGTTGCCGTGCGGCCGGCCTGACAAGGCACCAGCCAAACCCGTTAAGAACAGTAAGACATGAATACACCGAAAGAACAGTACAACATCAATAAGTTGCAAAAACGCCTGCGCAGCCATACCGGCAAAGCGATCGCAGATTTTAATATGATTGAGGACGGCGACCGCATTATGGTTTGCCTGTCCGGCGGCAAAGACAGTTACACCCTGCTTTCTGTTCTGCAGAGCCTGCAGCAGAGCGCCCCAATCCGTTTTTCCCTGGTAGCTGTGAATCTCGATCAGAAACAGCCGGGTTTTCCTGAGCATATTTTGCCGGAATATCTGGAAAAACTGGGCGTTGAATACAAAATCGTCGAAGAAAATACCTACGGGATTGTGAAAGAGAAAATTCCGGAAGGGAAAACCACCTGCTCCCTCTGTTCCCGTCTGCGCCGGGGTATTTTGTACCGTACCGCGACTGAACTGGGTGCAACAAAAATCGCCCTCGGACATCACCGTGACGATATTCTGCAGACCCTGTTCCTGAATATGTTTTACGGCGGAAAACTCAAAGGCATGCCGCCGAAACTGATGAGCGATGACGGTAAACATGTGGTGATCCGCCCGCTGGCCTATTGCCGCGAGAAAGATATTGAGCGTTTCGCCGAAGCCAAAGGATTTCCGATCATTCCGTGTAACCTGTGCGGCTCTCAGCCGAACCTCCAGCGTCAGGTGATCAAAGATCTGCTGCGCGACTGGGATAAACGCTATCCGGGCCGGATTGAAACCATGTTCCGCGCCACACAAAATGTTGTGCCTTCACATTTATGTGACACTGAATTATTCGATTTCAAATCTATCCATCACGGCAGTGAAGTCGTCGGCGGCGGTGATCTCGCGTTTGACCGCGAAACCCTGCCGGTACAGCCGGTATGGGATGATGAGGATGATGACGGCGAAAGCCCGGATTTCACAGAGTTACGTCTGGATGTGACGGAAGTGAAATAATCACGCTGTTATAGTGCCGTGCCACGGAAGGCACGGCCTGAATATTGCCGGGTTTGTTTCAGGCAAAAAAAAAACCGATGTATAAAATACACCGGCATGATAATGGTCAATATTCTGTATAAGAACTCAATATGAGAAAAACTACAATTATGGAGCACAACGTTCATCGCTCAACGTTGTATTCACCTGCGGGAGTAATAGTGCCCTAACCGGGCGCGCCATTTCTTGATATATCTCAAGTCCGGTACGTAAAATCATATAAAAATACACGTTTTTACAACCAGTTACTCTTACGTAACCACCAGGCAACAAATCCGACAACACCCGCCAGTCCCACACAGAACAAACTGAAGGCAAACGGGAAATCGCCCCCCGGAATCCCGCCGAGGTTGACCCCGAACAATCCGGTCAGAAAGGTTGTCGGCAGAAAAACCATCGCCAGCAGCGACATAGTGTAAGTACGCCGGTTCATGGCATCCGCCATCATATTGGTGATTTCATCCGAGATAACCGATGTCCGCGCGATACAGGAGTCAATATCGTCAATAATCCGCCCCAGGCGGTCACTGACATCCGTCAGCTGGTGTCGGTCCTGCTCTGAGAGCCAGGTGTAACGCTCGGAAGCCAGCCGGGAAAACACATCCCGCTGCGGAGCCATGTAGCGGCGCAGGACAATCAGCTGCTTGCGCAGCAGTGCCAGCTCCCCTCGTGCCGGAATATGCTGATCGAGTATCGCATCTTCCATATCAATCAGGGTGTCGTGCAGATCTTCAATAAAATCCGCCACTTCGTCGGTGATACAGAATGCGGCTTCTGCCAGCCATTCTCCGGTATTTTTTACCCCTTCCCCGTTCTGTAAATCATCCTGAATGGTCTGAATGGAGTGCACTTTGCGGTGGCGGGTGGAGATAATATAACTGCCGCAGATCCAGACACGGAATGCCACCAGTTGGTCAGGCCGGTCGCCGTCATTGTTGTTAATGGTTTGCAGGGTAATTAATGCGCCCTCACCAATACGAAGTGTCCTGGGGCGGATAACATTGTTTGTCAGCCCGTCACGCGCCTGCGGCAGCAGCAGTTCCGTTTCACGCAGCCAGCGCTGGTTATCCGCGGATAAATAGTCCAGGTGCAGCCACACCGGTTCTTTTATTCCGGCAACTGCATTGACGTCCACCGGCGTACAGCCGCCCTCTCCGTCAAACTGCACCCGGCAGATGGGATCTGTTCCCTGAAAAGCGGATCCGTACAAAGCGCTCATGCGTCTCTCCCCATTGTCCGTGAAAACAGCGGCTGAGTGTGTTCAGCCGGTACCTGCCGCCGTCCGCAGCAGGTACCGGAGGCAGGCTTAGTGTTTAATAATATAGAGATTATGGCTGTATGCCACATCTTCCGGATTATTGACCGGATATCCCTTCAGCCACGGTTTAATCAGACGGCCGTTGGTATACTGATAGATTGGTGCTATCGGCATGTCTTCCGCCAGCAGTTTTTCGGCGTCGTTATAATCGGTATTACGGGCGTTATCATCCGTTTCCAGAGCAGCGGTTTTCAGCAGCGCATCATATTTTTCATTATGATACTGCGCGATATTGCCGCTGTGTGTGCTGGTCAGCAGAGACAGGAAGGTTGACGGCTCGTTGTAATCCCCGACCCAGGAGGCGCGGATCACATCAAAATTACCGGTATTGCGGCTGTCGATATAGGTTTTCCATTCCTGATTGACCAGTTTCACTTCCGCGCCCAATTTTTTCTTCCACATCGACCCGACGGCAATGGCAATTTTCTGATGGTTTTCCGAGCTGTTATACAGCAGGGATAATTTCAGCGGATTATGCGGTCCGTAACCGGCAGCGGCCAGCAGGGTTTTCGCCTGGCTGTCGAGCTCATCCTGTGTGAATTTCTGGTACAGGCCGGGTTCCGGTGTAAACCCGGCAGTGACATCCGGCGTGAAATGCCAGGCCGGTTTTTCGCCTGTACCCAGCACTTTCTCTGCGATCACCGCACGGTCGATAGTCATGGAAAGCGCCTGCCGCACACGCGGGTCATTCGTCGGCGCGCGCTGCGTGTTAAAGGCGTAATAATAGGTACCGAGCTGATCCGGAATATAAATCTGATCGGGGATCGCCTTTTTCAGTTTCTGATACTGATTTTTCGGGAACGATTCCGTGATATCCAGATCATTGGCCAGATAGCGCTTGGTGGCCTGAGATTCATGGTTAATCGGTACAAAGGTGACCGATGTCAGTACTGTGTGTTTGTGATCCCAGTAATGCTTATTGGGTGTCAGGACAATTTTTTCATTCACCACGCGGTCATGCAGAACAAACGCGCCGTTACCGACCAGATGCCCGGTGCGAATCCAACTGTCACCGTATTTTTCCACTGTGGCACGATGTACCGGGAAAAGGCTGAAGTTTGCCGCTAAGTTCGGGAAATACGGCACAGGGCGATCTAACGTAACCCGCAGAGTCCGGCTGTCAGCCGCTTCCACGCCGAGGGTTTCCGGCAGCATTTTGCCGTCGATAATCGCCTGCGCATTTTTAATCCCGGCCAGCGGTGCAAACCAGGCAAAGGTAGAGAGATTTTCCGGGTTCACCAGCCGCTGCCAGCTGTAGACAAAGTCCTGTGCCGTCACCGGTGAGCCGTCAGACCAGCGGGCATCGTCACGCAGGCGGAATGTCCATACCTGATTGTTGCGGGTTTCCCAGGAGAGTGCGACACCGGGTACCGGTTTGCCGTCTGCGCCCTGGCTGGTCAGCCCTTCAAATAAATCACGTAAAATCTGAGCTTCGGTCAGCCCGACCGCTTTAATCGGGTCCAGAGACGCGGGTTCATCCTTCAGATGACGATAAACAGATTGTTCTTTTGCCAGCTGTGTTCCTGCGGGGATCTCCGCCGCCGTTGCACAAAACAGTGAAGAAAAAGTGAAAAACGTCCCGGCAAGAAGTGCGGAACGGGAAAATTTTGCTGGCCTGAACATAACGGGCGCCTTGTATTAAAAATGGTAAACCGATAGATTATCTGATGATTACCGAAACACAACAACCGGATATTACATTTTTATTAACGATATCCGGTGAGAAAACACCTGCCAGGTATTATTTATACCAACAATTATGAGCCCGTTCAGAGGATGATAAAAATGACACAAACTGTAAAACTTCAGGGTAATGATGTTCTGGTTTACGGCGCACTGCTGCGTGCCGGTGAAAAAGCCGTACCATTCAAATTAGTCGCTAATGATTTGTCAGATGTCCAGCTTACCAAATTCGCCGGGAAGCGTAAGATTCTGAATATTTTCCCGAGTGTGGACACCGGTGTCTGCGCCACCTCAGTGCGCAAATTCAATGAAACTGCCGCAAAACTGTCCAATACCGTGGTGTTATGTATTTCCGCTGATCTGCCGTTCGCGCAGTCCCGTTTCTGCGGCGCGGAAGGTATTGAGAATGTGGTGATGCTCTCTACTCTGCGTGATCCGGAATTCCGTGAAAATTACGGTGTCGGTATCGGCAGCGGCCCGCTGGCCGGTCTGTGCGCCCGTGCGGTGATCGTGCTGGATGAGAACGATACTGTGATTTACAGCCAGCTGGTCGGTGAAATCACCGAAGAGCCGGATTATGACAGCGCGCTGAATGCACTGAAATAAGTTACCCGTATCTGTAAAAAAACCCCGCGGCCGGTGACGGTCGCGGGGTTATTTTTTACCGGGGAAAAAATTATTCTTCCTCTCCCTCATCATCTTTTGCCGCGCCGCGCCGCTGACTCAGCCCGTATTCGCGCAGTTTATTGGCGATCGCGGTATGTGAGACATTCAGGCGTTTCGCCAGCTTACGGGTGCTCGGATAGTGGCGGTACAGCCGTGTCAGCACAGAGCACTCAAACCGTTTGGTGATATCATCCAGCGAGCCGCTGAGGATATCCTCACTGAAGCCGATTTCCGCTTCCAGTTCCGGCAGAACGATGTCCTGCGGACGCAGCAGCGAGCCTTCCAGTGAAGAGAGCGCCTGATAAATCACATTACGCAGCTGACGGACGTTACCCGGCCAGTGATAAGCACAAAGGAACTGCCCCAGCTCCGGCGCAAGGCGCGGTTCTTCACAGCCCTGCTCTTCGGAAAAACGTTTCACGAAATCACGGGTCAGCGGCAGGATATCTTCCTGGTGCTCACGCAGCGGCGGAATGGTCAGCGTCAGCACATTGAGGCGGTAATAGAGATCCTCACGGAATTTGCCTTCCTTCACCAGCTCCAGCAGATTTTTCTGGGTCGCACAGATAACCCGCACATCCACTTTCACCTCATGCTCTTCCCCGACACGGCGGAATGTGCCGTCATTCAGGAAACGCAGCAGTTTGATCTGCATCTGCGGGGACATTTCCGCGATTTCATCCAGCAGAACTGTGCCACCGTTAGCCTGCTCAAAGAAACCTTTTTTCGGCTCGGTGCTGTTGGCGTAAGCTCCGGCTGCATAACCGAACAGCTCTGTTTCCACCACATCATCCGGCATCGAGGCACAGTTCAGCCCGAGGAACGGCTGATTACCGCGCACACTGTAGAGATGACAGGCTTTGGCGAACACATCTTTCCCGGTGCCGGTTTCACCGACCAGTAACAGCGGAGAGTCCATTTTTGCCATGCGCTGTGCCTGTTCGACCACATGACGCATTTTGGCGCTTTTCGCCACCAGGTCATCAAAACTGCCGGAATGCATCACCTGCATACGGCGCTTCTGCCCGCTGGTACTCTCACTGACAGCGCGCAGCAGCACAACCGCGCCGATAGTGGCGGATGCGTCATCTTTCTCATCAAAATTAATCGGCGTCACACTCAGGGTGTAAGAGCGGCCTTTGAGAGTGATGGTTTCCTTGTACGGCGCAGGTTCATCATCCTCAATCCAGCGGGTAAAGTTAAACTGGCTGAAATAGTAAGTGATATTGCGCTGACGGATGCGCTCTTCGGTGGTGGCAAACAGGGAGAGTGCCGCGCTGTTGGCCAGTTCAATATTCCCGCGCAGATCGAGGGATAAAATCGGGTCTTCCAGGGATTCGAGTAATGCCCACATGGCGCGCTGTTCGCGCTCAGACGGCATAAAGTGAACAGTTCTGACATCCACCACGCCCTGAATCCGGCGGATCTCAGCCATCAGAGACTGAAACACAGAAAAATCGATCTGCATAAAATTGAGGTATATCCGGCCATTACGGGCAATTTCGATGCCTTTGAGGTCGATATTTTGTAATACCAGCAGATCCAATAACTCCCGCGTCAGTCCGATTCGGTCCTGGCAAATTACTTCCAATCGCATCGTTACGATCCTATTTACACTTAAGTTATTATTTTCCCGTTAATTGAAACTGATTTTACGGTATAAAATGAAAACTGTCACGATTTGTTGACACAATAAATGCGTTCCTGCGGTGTTTCTCCACAGTTCCGTGTGAAAAGGCAATGAAAGTACAGATATGTCAATCGGTTAACGAAGCTTTATTCAGCGCGGACGGCAAACCGCGCCGGAGAGGTGATACAATAACCCGCAGGGAGCATAACGGGAACGCCGTGAAAAAAACAGTGACCGGGCACGGGTTTCTGCATAAAAAAGCCGGATGACATCACAAAATGTGCATCCGGCCGGGTTATCGGCTACAGGGCAGACTTTTCCGCACTCTTCCCTTTTGGTACAGCCTGTTTAAGTTGTTGTAACAACTGCTTACGGAAATCCATGAGTTTAGGTTTATCTGTTGCAGTCCATGGCAGCGGACGACACAGTTCCATCGCTTTAATCCCCAGACGGGCGGTCAGCAGCCCGGCCCCCATGCCCTGTGCGGCACGGGCGGATAACCGTGCGGTGATGTCCTGGGAGAGCCAGTCCATCCCCACTTCGCGGATAAGCTCGGATGCCCCTGCGAAAGCAATATTGAGCAGCACCAGTTTAAACAGACGCAGACGGCTGTAATACCCCAGTTCAATACCGTAGATAGCTGCCACCTGGTTGATCAGGCGGATATTGCGCCAGGCAATAAAGGCCATATCCACCAGCGCCAGCGGGCTGACGGCAATCATCAGGGCAGATTCCGCCGCAAAACGGCTGATCACCCGGCGGGCCTGTTCATCTGTCACCGGCTGGACAAGCTGGCTGTACAGCGTCACCACTTCGCGATCATTATGGCTGCTCTGTAACAGGCTCTGCCACTGCTGTAATGCGGGATGATGTGACGGGATATTGGCCTGTTTCGCCAGTTTTTCACAAAACGCACGTCCGTCACCGATGCGGTGACTTTGCAGCAATTCCTCTGCCGCTTCGCGCTCTGTCGCACGCTGGCGCAGACGGTACATGCGCCGCCATTCAGTAATCACCGACCCGGCGGCGGCAATCAGCACCAGAAAGGTAGCGGCGATGCCGCCGAGAGCAGTCCAGTCATTGCCTGTCCACGCATCATTTACCCACTGAATCAGTTGCGCGACCGCGCTGATCCCCAGCAATCCGCCCGCGACAAACACCAGTTTGCGCCACAGGCTGCGCTGGGGTTTCAATGCCTGAATCAGCAATGCTTCCGCTTCCCCGTCTGTATCCTGTTCTGCCGTGAATTCCGTGCGTTCAAACTGTATGCTGTCATCGTCCGCAAACTGCTGTGCCGGTTTCAATGTGTCCTGTACCGGCGGCGACAGCGGCGCTTCCTCAAAATCAATACGGGATTTGATAGGCTCACTCATGACAGTTTATCTCCCAGTAAAAATTCCATCGCACTGTCCATCCGGATATGCGGCAGCGGCGTGTCCATCCGCATCGGTAATGGTCTGAAGGATTCAAACTGAAACCCCTGCTGCTGCCAGAAGTCTGCATCCGGCAGCCGTTTCGGTACTTCGCCGGGATAGAAAGTCAGCGGGGTGTTATCTGCCAGCCGGGTGCCCTTGAGTGCGGGCATTTTTTCCCCGTTATGCATCACCATGCCGTATTCCGTAGCCTGTACCGACGCCAGCCCGGTGCAGTCCATTTTAATCCCCTCAAAAGCAGCCTGCTGCCAGGCTGACTGTGTCAGCTGCTGAAGCAGTGCCACGAGATTAGCGTGCTGGTCGGCAGTGACATGGTCCGCTTTGCTGGCGGCAAACAACAGTTTGTCGATACAGGGGGAAAACAGGCGGCGTAATAGCGTGCGTTTGCCGTAATGGAAGCTCTGCATCAGTTGGGTCAGGGCCAGACGCATATCCGTAAATGCCTGCGGTCCGCTGTTGAGCGGGGTCAGGCAATCCACCAGCACAATCTGGCGGTCAAAATGCTGAAAATAGTGCTTATAGAAACCTTTGACCACATGGTCACAATAATACTGATAGCGATCGCGCAGCATGCCGAGGACACTGCTTTTTGCCGCTTTGGCCAGCCGGGACGGATCCGGCATCAGGTCGGTAATAAACGGGAAAAACTGCAGTCCCGGCGCACCGGCCATATCCCCCGGCAGCACAAAACGTCCGGGCTGGATAAAGTGGAACCCTGCGGCTTTACAGCGGTGAAGGTAATCGGTATACGCCTGTGCAATAGCGGCCAGCTGCTGTTCATCCGCCGGCGCATCCGGGTCAAGCTGACGGCAGAGCGCCAGCCACGGCTCTGCCCATTCCCCCCGCTCACCTTTGAGCAGGGTTTTCATCTGCTGCGACCAGGTGAGGTAATCCTGTTCCAGCATCGGCAGATCCAGCAGCCACTCCCCCGGATAATCGACGATTTCCAGGTAGAGCGTGGAGGTTTCCTTAAAGTGGCGCAGCAAACTGTCCTGAGTGCGGTAACGCAGTTTCAGGCGGATTTCGCTGACACCGCGTGTCGGTACCGGCCAGTCCGGCGGTGTGCCGTACAGCGAGGCCAGTCCTTCATCGTAGGCAAAACGCGGTACACCCAGGTCCCGCTGAGGGATGCGTTTCACGCCGAGAATGCGGCCGTCACGGGCAGCTGAAAACAGCGGCAGGCGCGCACCGCTCTGTACATTCATCAGCTGATTAACAAACGAGGTAATAAACGCGGTCTTGCCGCTGCGGCTCAGTCCGGTAACGGCAAGACGAAGATGACGATCAAGCCCCCGGTTAACGAGGGCACTCAGCTCATTTTGCAGTCGTTTCATAATTCTCCGGTGTAAAACGGCCAATCACTTTTTTCATACCGGCACGGATAACAGGCTCCAGTACCAGTATTGCCGCCCCGCGCAGAGCAGGACGGGTTACCGATTTCAGAATCACCGCGGCAATACCGCCGGGTGCTGCCGCCAGTGCTGCGGTGGTTAACAGCTGCGCCCCGGTTTTTCCGGCGCGCAGCAGGGTGTGTTTATCCGGCCACTTCATACTGTTCTCCGTCTGACAGATTACAGGTCACGGAAGCGGCGGTTGAGCGCATACTGTTCCGAGGTCACATAGCGCTCAATGTCGCGGATCCGTTTTTCGGTGCGCGCCTGGCTGCGCTCTGTCTGTTCAAGCAGCATGGCAGCATTCACTCCGCCGTCGCGGCCGGGGTAATCACGCGGCACCACCGGCAGAATCATTCCCATCAAAATATAGAGGGTAATAGTCAGCCAGAAAAAGCCGGTAAATGTTGCCACCACCGCGATAATGCGGATCATCCAGGCCGGTACATCAAAATAGTTGGCAATACCGGCACATACGCCCCGGAACATACCTTCATCCGGATAGCGGTACAGTTTACGTGACTGAAATTCCATTATGATTGCCTCCAGCCCGGATTTTCCGCATCCAGAATCGCTTCCAGGGTTTTGATCCGCGCTTCCATCTGCTGAGCATTTTCCGCCAGCGCCGCAAGGCGGCGGGTTTCGAATTCACCGGCCCGGCTTCCCCGCTGACTGTTATAGTGCAGCCATAACCAGATCGGCAGCACGAACAACACGAAAATTGTCAGTGGTATACCTAAAAATACAAATGCCATATTTTTGTCCTTAATGGTATTAATTCAGGAAAGCCTGTTACCGACCTTATTCGCCCTTTTCTTCTTTTTCAAGACGTGCTTTGATGGCCGCGATTTGCGCACTGATCTCATCTTCCGCTTTCAGCTCGGCAAACTGCTGTTCCAGTGATTTTTCTTTCCCCAGACCATAGCTTGCGGCTTCACCTTCCATATGGTCAATCCGCGCCTCAAACTGCTCGAAACGGGCCATTGCCTCATCCATCCGGCCGCTGTCGAGCTGACGGCGCACCGCACGGGATGATTTTGCCGCTTCGTGACGCACGACCATGGATTGCTGGCGGGCACGGGTTTCGGTCAGTTTCTGTTCCAGTTCGTTAATTTCATTTTTCAGCCGGGCGATAGTTTCGTCCAGAATAATCAGCTCATGACGCAGTGTATCGACATGGCCTTCCACACGTTGTTTTTCCAGCAGTGCGGCGCGGGCCAGATCTTCTTTTCCTTTGACAATCGCCAGTTCCGCTTTTTCCTGCCAGTCACTTACCTGACGCTCACCGCTTTCAATCTGACGTGACAGATTTTTGCGTTCCGCCAGGGTACGGGCAGAAGTGGAGCGGATTTCCACCAGCATATCTTCCATTTCCTGAATCATCAGGCGGATCATTTTCTGCGGATCTTCCGCTTTATCCAGCAGTGATGCAACGTTGGCGTTAATGATATCGGCAAAACGTGAAAAGATTCCCATGATTGATGTCCTTTTATCAGTAGTTATGTCTTATGACACGTTTACTATTACAAGATACGTGCCAACTCCGTAATTTTTTTTACCCGCTTGTTTTTTCTCAGATTTATTTATTTCCCTTTTGCCATGACTTTTTGTAAAGTGGTGATATTCGCCACTTGGTGGTCAAATTAATCATGAAAAATAACACAGAAACCCTGCTCGGTATCGATAATACCTTTCTCGATGCACTGGAAAAAGTGTCGCGGCTGGCAAAAATTGCCCGTCCGGTACTGATTTGCGGAGAACGGGGCACCGGTAAAGAATTATTTGCTCACCGTCTTCATTATCTCTCTCCCCGCTGGGATGAGCCATTTATTGCGCTGAATTGTGCGGCACTTAACGATAATTTGCTCGATTCCGAGCTGTTCGGACATGAATCCGGGGCTTTTACGGGAGCTCAGCGCCGCCATCACGGGCGTTTTGAGCGGGCGGATGGCGGCACCCTGTTTCTTGATGAACTCGGTACCGCACCGCTGACCGTGCAGGAAAAGCTGCTTCGGGTGATTGAATACGGGGAATTTGAACGTGTCGGCGGGCAGCAGCCCCTGAAAGCGGATGTGCGGATTGTCTGCGCCACCAATGCGGATTTACCGGCACTGGCGGCGGAGGGAAAATTCCGCGCCGATTTACTCGACCGGCTGGCTTTTGATGTCGTCAATATCCCGCCGCTGCGCGATCGTCCGCGCGACCTGACTGAACTCGCCGGTCATTTTGCTGTGCAGATGTGCCAGGAGATGGGCACGCCGTTTTTTGCCGGTTTCTCCCCGCATGCTCTGCAACAGATGCAGAGCTATCACTGGCCGGGCAATATCCGTGAGCTGAAAAATGTGATTGAGCGATCCCTGTATCGTCAGGGGGATACCACCGAACTGCTGGCGGAACTGGTGATCAATCCGTTTGTCACCGCACCGGTGCCTTCTGCAGACACGGCATCACCGTCCCTGCCGCCGCTGCCGTTCTCCCTGAAGCAGTGGCAGCACACACAGGAGAAGGACGCGCTGGATGCCGCGCTGCAAAGCGCGCAATATAATCAGCGGGAAGCAGCACAGTTACTGAATCTGACCTATCATCAGTTTCGCGGGTTACTGAAAAAACATGCCGGCGGTCCGCAACCGGATTAAATGCTTCCGTTTTTGGTTAGTCGCACAAATTGCGATACAATGCCCTGTTCATTTTTAACGGTAACTGATTTATGCGCCATTGGATTATCCGGGCCTGCGCGGTTCTTCTGCCTGTTTCAGGCTTTGCCGCCGCACCCGCCCCGCAGACAAAGCAGCCGGTAAAACCGGTCACGGCTCAGGCCGCCGCACTGCCGCCTGTCCGCGATACCGGTTTTGTCTATTGTGTGAACGGCAACATCAGTACATTTAACCCGCAGCTGGCCAGCAGCGGGCTGATTGTCGAGCCGCTGGCGGCACAGATTTATGATCGCCTGCTGGATGTTGACCCTTACACCTACCGCCTGATCCCGGAACTGGCCGCCCGCTGGACCGTGCTGGATAACGGCGCGACCTACCGTTTTTATCTGCGCCGTGATACCGATTTTCAGACCACAGACTGGTTTAAACCGACCCGAAAAATGAATGCGGATGATGTGGTGTTCAGCTTTTCCCGCGTGGTGGATAAACAGAACCCGTATCACTATATCAACGGCGGCCGTTATCCTTATTTTGACAGTCTGCAGTTCGCGTCCAATGTTAAATCCATCCGCAAAATCAATAATTATACCGTTGAATTTAAACTGAATTCGCCGGATGCTTCCTTCCTGTGGCATCTGGCAACCCATTACGCGCCGGTTCTGTCCAAAGAGTATGCCGATAATCTGCTGAAAGCCCGTCGTCAGGAACAGTTAGACTGGAAACCGGTCGGCACCGGGCCGTATTATCTGGATGATTACCAGAGCGGCCAGTTTGTCCGTCTGCAGCGCCATGATAATTACCGCAAAGGCAAACCGCGCATGCAGGAAGTGGTGGTTGATCTCGGGGCGGGCGGTACCGGACGGATGTCAAAACTGATCACCGGCGAGTGTGATGTGCTGGCCTATCCAGCCGCCAGCCAGTTACAGGTGCTGCGCGACGACCCGCGTCTGAGCCTGATGCTGCGCCCGGGAATGAATATCGCGTATCTGGCGTTTAATACCAGCAAACCGCCGTTTAATAATCCGCAGGCGCGCCGTGCGATTGCTTTCGCGATTAATAATGAGCGTCTGATGAAATCCATCTATTACGGCACGGCAGAAACCGCTGCATCTATTCTGCCACGCGTCTCCTGGGCGTATGATAACCAGGCCCGGGTGACGGAATATAATCCCGAAAAAGCCAAAGCGATGCTCAATGAGCTGGGACTCAGCGGCATGACACTGAATCTCTGGGTACCGACTGCCTCACAATCTTACAACCCCAGCCCGCTGAAAATGGCCGAACTGATTCAGGCCGATCTGGCCCGTGTCGGGATAAAAATGAATATCCGCCCGGTTGAGGGGCGTTTTCAGGAAAACAGCCTGATGGATCGCAGTCACGATATTACCCTGGCGGGCTGGTCAACTGACAGTAATGACCCGGACAGCTTTTTCCGTCCGCTGCTCAGCTGTGCGGCTATCGGTTCGCAAACCAACCTGAGCCACTGGTGTTCCCCGGAATTTGATGATGTGATCCACCAGGCGCTGCTTGAGCAGCAACTGAGCAGCCGGATTGAGTATTATCACAAAGCACAGCAGATTCTGGCACAGGATCTGCCGGTACTGCCGCTGGCCTACTCACTGCGGTTGCAGGCATTCCGCTATGATATTAAAGGGCTGGTACTGAGCGCATTCGGTAATACCTCTTTTGCCGGTGTCTACCGTGATACCGGCGATACCCCGGAACCGGAGGCTGAACCATGATCATTTTTATTCTGCGCCGTCTGCTGCTGGTGCTGATCACCCTCTGTTTTCTGTCAGTGCTCAGTTTCAGCCTGAGCTACTTCCCGGCGAACGCGCCGCTGAGCGGTGCTTCCCTGACGGATGCCGTGCTGTTCTATTATAAAAGCCTGTTTTCATGGGACTTCGGCAGTTCCGTGATTAACGGCGAGCCTGTCAGCCGGCAATTGTGGGCAGCACTCCCCGCCACCCTGGAACTGTGCGGCCTGGCGTTTCTTCTGGCACTGGTGATCGGTATTCCTGCCGGGATTATTGCCGGGGTCTGGCGTAATAAAATGGCGGACATCACCATCAGCACCTTTGCGCTGGTCGGGTTTTCTGTTCCCGTGTTCGGGCTGGCGCTGCTGCTTACCCTGTTCTTCTCTCTGCGGCTGGACTGGCTGCCGGTCTCCGGACGTATTGACCTGCTGTATGATTTAACACCGGTTACCGGGTTTGCGGTAATTGATGCCTGGCTGTCGGACTCACCGTACCGGCAGGCGATGATCCTCAATGTGCTGTCCCATATGGTGCTGCCGGTGATCACGCTATCCATTGCGCCGATGACGGAAGTTATCCGCCTGATGCGCACCAGTACCGAAGAGATTATCAGCCAGAACTATATTAAAGCCGCAGCTATCCGTGGTTTATCCCGGCTGACCATTATCCGCCGTCATGTGCTGCACAATGCACTGCCGCCGGTGATCCCGAAACTCGGATTACAGTTTTCCACCATGCTGACGCTGGCAATGGTCACAGAAGTGGTATTTAACTGGCCGGGTATCGGCCGCTGGCTGATCACCGCTATCCGCCAGCAGGATTTTGCCGCGATTTCCGCCGGTGTCATGCTGGTCGGTACCATGGTGATTATTGTCAATATGCTGTCCGATATTTTGGGTGCCGTCAGCAGCCCGCTGAAACATAAGGAATGGTATGCCTTCAGATAATTTTTACCGTGAAGACCGGATGCCGTCACCGGGGCGGGTTATCTGGCAGCATTTCACCTCAGATATTCCGGCCATGATCGGTTTTTACGGCGTGCTGTTTCTGATTGCACTGGCGATCGGCGGTACCTGGATAGCCCCTTATGCGCTCGACCAGCAATTTGCCGGTCACCAGTTACTGCCGCCCTCCTGGTCCCATTACGGGAATGTCGCCTTCTTCCTCGGTACGGACGATCTCGGCCGTGATATTTTCAGCCGTCTGATCCTCGGTACACAATCCACCTTCGGAGGCGCACTGCTGGTGACCATCATTGCCGCCGTCGCCGGGATTATCATCGGCTGTCTGGCAGGGATGACCACCGGCCTGCGCTCGGCCATCTTTAACCATATGTTTGATACCCTGCTGGCGCTGCCCTCTCTGCTGCTGGCAATTATTGTGGTGGCTTTTTTCGGTGCCAGTCTCAGCCACGCCATGATTGCCGTGGCACTGGCACTGCTGCCGCGTATTGTGCGGATGATTTATATCGCAGTACATGATGAGCTTGATAAGGAATACGTGATTGCCGCCCGGCTCGACGGTGCATCCAACCTTAATATTCTGATCCATACTGTGCTGCCGAATATCAGTGCCGTGACCGTCACCGAACTGACCCGCGCCCTGTCGATTGCTATCCTTGATATTGCCGCGCTTGGTTTTCTTGAACTGGGGGCACAACTGCCGTCACCGGAATGGGGAGCTATGCTCGGGGATTCTCTGGAACTGATTTATGTCGCGCCCTGGACCGTACTTCTGCCGGGAACCGCTATTCTTATCAGTGTTCTGCTGGTGAATCTGCTCGGTACCGGGTTACAGCGCGCCATTAATGCGGGGGTTGAATAATGCCGTTACTGGATATCCGCAATTTAACCATTGAATTTATGACCGCCGCAGGGCCGGTCAAGGCCGTTGACCGCGTGACATTATCCCTGACCGAAGGGGAATTCCGCGGCCTTGCCGGGGAATCCGGTTCAGGTAAGAGTCTTATCGCTAAAGCGATTGCCGGTATTACCAAAGATAATCTGCGCGTAACGGCAGACCGTTTCCGCTTTAATGATATCGATCTGCTGAAACTCACACCCCGCCAGCGCCGCCGGGTGATCGGCCACAATGTGTCAATGATTTTCCAGGAGCCGCAGTCCTGTCTGGATCCGTCAGAAAATATCGGTAAACAGCTGATTCAGACCATCCCCGGCTGGACTTACAAAGGCCGCTGGTGGCAGCGTTTTAACTGGCGTAAACGCCGGGCGATTGAACTGCTGCACCGTGTCGGTATTAAGGATCACAAAGATGTGATGAGCAGCTACCCCTATGAGCTGACCGAAGGGGAATGTCAGAAAGTGATGATTGCCATTGCGCTGGCCAATCAGCCGCGTCTGCTGATCGCCGATGAGCCGACAAACGCCATGGAGCCCGATACTCAGGCGCAGATTTTCCGTCTGCTGACCCGGCTGAATCAAAACAACAATATGACTATCCTGCTGATCAGTCACGATTTGCAGTTAATGAGCCAGTTGGTGGATCGTATTAATGTACTCTACTGCGGCCAGACCGTGGAGAGTGCCGAACCGGATGATCTGCTGCTCAAACCGCACCATCCGTATACTCAGGCGCTGATGCGGGCTATCCCTGATTTTGAAAAGGCGCTGGCTCATAAATGCCGCCTGAATACCCTGCCGGGCGCGATTCCGTCGCTGGAGCACCTGCCGGTCGGCTGCCGCCTGGGGCCGCGCTGTCCGTATGCCCAGAAGGTGTGTATTGATGCGCCGCGTCTGCGGACAGTCAAAAACCGCAGTTTTGCCTGTCACTTCCCGCTGAATATGGAGGATGTGTAATGCCCGGTCCGCTGCTGGAAGTCAAAAACCTGAGCAAAACCTTCCGTTACCGGGATGGTTTTTTCCGCCGTCATCAGCTTGAGGCGGTCAAACCGGTCAGTTTTACGCTGCAACCCGGCCAGACACTCGCCATTACCGGCGCAAACGGCTCCGGTAAATCCACCCTTGCACGGATGTTATCCGGGATGATCGAACCGAGTGACGGGGAAATTCTGATCGATAAGCACAAGCTGACCTTCGGTGATTACAGCTACCGCAGCCAGCGCATCCGCATGATATTCCAGGATTCGGCCACCTCGCTTAATCCGCGCCAGCGCACCGGACAAATCCTTGAACTGCCGCTGATGCTCAATACGGATCTGGATGCTGCCGGGCGTCGTCTGCGCATTAACGCAACACTGCGCCAGGTGGGTCTGCTGCCGGATCATGCAGATTATTATCCGCACATGCTGGCTTCCGGACAGAAACAGCGCGTAGCCCTCGCCCGCGCTCTGATTTTGCAGCCGGAAGTGATTGTGGCGGATGAAGCTCTCGCCTCTCTGGATATGTCATTACGTTCACAGATCATAAATCTGATCCTTGAACTCCAGGAAACGCAAAAAATTGCCTATATTTATGTCACACAGCATCTGGGCATGGCAAAACATGTCAGCGACCAGATACTGGTGATGCACAACGGTGAAGTTGTCGAGCGCGGTAACACTGCCGAGGTACTGGCATCACCACTGCACGATGTCACGCGCCGCCTTATCACCAGCCACTTTGGTGAAGCACTGTCCGCCGAAGCCTGGCGTCAGGATGTGGATTAACTGCCGGTATTCTGATCATTCAGGCCGGTTACATCTTAATTTCCGGCAGCGTGTTAACATCAGCCGGATTTTTACTAACCGCGTCACCTGCCGGGTTAAGGCGCAGAAGGTGACAGAGAAAACACAAGGAAACTGCTATGGGTTTTATGACCGGTAAACGCATCCTGATCACAGGGGTTGCAAGCAAATTATCGATTGCTTACGGTATTGCCAAAGCAATGCGTGACCAGGGGGCGGAACTTGCATTCACCTACCAGAATGACAAGCTGAAACCCCGTGTTGAAGAGTTCGCTCAGTCTCTGGGTTCCTCCATCGTTCTGCCTTGTGATGTGGCAGAAGATGGAAGTATTGAAAACCTGTTCACGGAATTAGCCAAAGTCTGGCCGAAATTCGACGGTTTTGTTCACTCCATCGGCTTTGCCCCTGCGGATCAGTTAGACGGCGACTATGTGGATGCGGTAACCCGCGAAGGCTTCCGTATTGCCCACGACATCAGCGCTTACAGCTTTGTGGCGATGGCAAAAGCCTGCCGCACCATGCTGAACCCGAACTCCGCCCTGCTGACCCTCTCATACCTGGGTGCGGAACGCGCTATCCCGAACTACAACACCATGGGTCTTGCAAAAGCCTCTCTGGAAGCGAACGTCCGTTATATGGCGAACGCGATGGGGAAAGAAACCATCCGTGTTAATGCGGTTTCTGCCGGGCCTATCCGCACACTGGCAGCATCCGGGATTAAAGATTTCCGCAAAATGCTGTCACACTGCGAAGCAGTCACTCCGCTGCGCCGTACAGTCACCACAGAAGATGTGGGTAACGCGGCAGCGTTCCTCTGTTCTGATCTGGCCGGTGGTATTACCGGTGAAATCCTGCACGTTGACGGCGGTTTCAGTATCGCGGCAATGAATGAGCTGGAACTGAAATAAAGCAACCGGCCTCTGCATCGCAGAGGCTGTGTTTTCTGCACGTTCGGTGTCATGGCGGATAGCAGGCAAAACGAAAAGTCGCTGTGAATACACTCCCTGTATGCTCAGGCTCGCCATCCATGGCTCGCATGCTTTTCGTTCCCTTGCCTGCTATCCCCTGGTGTTATGCGATATTGATGATATTTGTCTTTAAAATCACACCATTTCCGCTAACAGTTTCTCCGTCAATCGCTGCGCATACAGCGCCTCTTCACCGCTGACCAGCGGTTGTGTCTGATTGGCAACAGATTCAATAAAATGCCGCACCGCGCCGTCAAACCCGCGCTGAACCAGTACCGGATCCCACGCTTTCGGGTGCTGTTCCTGTATCCCGGCGGCAGTTTCACTGCGCCAGTGATTCATATTCGTCACCTGATAACAGCCGTCACGCCCGGTCACACTGATCTGCTCCCGCTGACTTGCCGCACAGCGGTGCATAGAGGCTGTCAGCCAGGTGCCGTTATCTGTCTGTAAATGGTGTTCCGCATACAGCAGCTGATTTTCCTCATTCACCTGCATATGACCGCTTTTCAGTGCCGCATTACCATCCCGTCCCAGCCAGAGCAGGGTATCCGCGATATGCAGATAATCATCGGTTACTGTAAAAGCCACATCATGCGGGCCGACACTGTTGCTGCGGTGTTTATCCATACGGATCGATGCCGCTTTTCCGGCAACTTGTTCTCTGAGCTGCAGATAAAACGGTGAAAAGCGCCGGTTAAACCCGACCATCAGTGCCCGCTGTTTTTTCTCCGCCAGGCTGACGAGTGCCTCTGATTGTTCATACGATGCTGCCAGCGGTTTATCAACATACACATGGCATCCTGCCTTCAGTAATTCGCTGACAACCTGAAAATGGCTCTCTGTACTGCTGTGAACAAACACGGCATCACATTGTTCCGCCAGCGCGCGGAGTGACGGAAACAGAGGGAAACGGTACGCATCACAAACCTGACGCGCTTTTTCCTGATTCGGCGAAAACCCGCCGGACAGCACCCAGTTATCCGTTCTGGTCAGAACCGGCAAATACGCTTTTTGTGCTATCCCGCCCAGTCCGGCGATCCCGATACGGATTTTATTCATGTGTGCTTTACCTTTTATTGTTTTGTAACAATGAATTACAAAATCTTCCCATAAATTGAATCTGTGGCGATTATATGGAAAGATAGCGTTAACCGACAAATAATTCGCATTCTGAATACATCCCGCCCGCGAATACCGGTCTATACTTCATCACTACTGCCATGTCCGTTCTTTTGTTTTAACTGAGGAGCATACCATGCAATTGTTCTATACCCCGGGAAGTTGTGCACTGTCACCCCATATTATTTTGCGTGAAACCGGCCTGGATTTTTCCCTGGTCCGTGTCGATCTGAAAGCAAAAAAAACCGAAAACGGTGATGATTACCTGAAAATCAATCCGAAAGGACAAGTCCCCGCACTGAGTATCAGTGACAGTCAGCTGCTGACCGAAGGTGTGGCGATTGTGCAGTATCTTGCTGATCAGAAACCGGATCGCAAGCTTATTGCCCCGGCAGGAACGATGGAACGTTATCATCAGATAGAATGGCTTAATTATATTGCCAGCGAAGTGCATAAAAGCTACGGCCCGCTGTTCTCTCCGGAAACCCCGGAAGATTACCGGCCAATCGCGCTGCGCAATCTGATGAATAAGTTTGCCTATGTGGACGGCGTGCTGGCGAAAAGCCCGTATATTACCGGCAACAACTTTACCGTGGCAGATGCTTATCTGTTTACTGTCTGCGGCTGGGCACCGCATCTGAAGATTTCACTTGAGCCGTATCCGCATTTACAGGCGTATCTGGCGAAAATCGCTCATCGTCCGCATGTGCAGGATGCGATGGAAGCGGAAGGTCTGATTTAATCGTTCTGATACACAGAGACAAAAACGCCGGACAATGCAAATCCGGCGTTTTTTTATACTGATGCGGTGTTCAGACCGGTTCAGTCGATCTGCTCAGCGCAGAATTTGTGTGCCGGAAGCACCATTTCATCCTGAGCCGCAACCAGTTGCAGTTCGTACTCATTCATGGTTTTGGTTTTCAGCATCACTTCATACACAGCGGCAGCCACGTGTTCCAGTGCTTTCGGCAGTTCTTCGCCTTTCAGCAGGTTCACCAGCATCAGACCACTGGTTAAATCGCCCACACCCACCGGCTGACGCTCGCCGAAGTCCACCAGCGGACGGCTGACATGCCAGGCGTGATCAGCAGTAACCAGAATCATTTCAAAGCGGTCAGCGCGGTAACCGGCGCGGGACAAGTGTTTGACCAGCACCAGACGCGGCCCTTTTTTGCACAGTTCACGGGCAGCGGTAACGGCTTCATCCACATTATGAATAGTTTGTCCGCTCAGGGTTTCCAGCTCCAGCAGGTTCGGCGCGATCATATCGCTGACTGCCAGCGCTTCCTGACACAGGAAATCCGCCACACCCGGTGCGACGATACAGCCTTTTTCCGGGTGCCCCATGACCGGATCACAGAAATACCATGCCTGCGGATTGCGGGTTTTGACTTTTTTCACCACATCCAGGATACGCTTGCCCTGCTCTGCCGAGCCGAGGTAGCCGCTGAGTACCGCATCACAGCGGGTCAGCTGATCGATTTTATCAATGCCGTCCACAATCTCCGTGATGTGCTCCGCGCTCATCACGCAGCCGGTCCAGCCTTGTGCATACTGTGTGTGATTAGAAAACTGGACGGTATTAAGCGGCCAGACATTAACGCCCATGCGGCGCATCGGGAATTCAGCCGCACTGTTACCGGCGTGACCATACACAACATGGGACTGGATAGAGAGAATATTTTTCATTGATACAACCTGATTTTTTATTATTACTGCGCATATCATATTCTGTGAAGCAGAAAAGATCTTGCTGACAGATCAAAAAGGGCAACTTTCGTTGCCCTTGTTTACCGTAAACTATTATTTCCAGCAGATCAGACAGTAATGTTTTTTGCCCCGGCGCAACAGTGTATAACGTCCGAACAGCTTGTCACTGTCAGTGAAGCGGTATTCCGCATCAGACTGTTTTTCGCCGTTGAGAGACACCGCATTGGAGCCGATCATGGTACGGGCCTGGCCGCGTGACGGAACCAGTTCCGCAACCACCAGCGCCTGCTGTAAATCCGCATCGCTGTCCAGTTCGATATGCGGCATACCATCCTGTGCCAGCTGCGCGAAGTCATCTTCAGTCAGGCTTGATACATCACCGTTGAACAGGCTGTCAGTGATACGGCGGGCAGCCGTCAGCCCCGCTTCGCCGTGAACCAGTTTTGTCACCTGCTCTGCCAGAACGTACTGGGCACGTGGTGCTTTGCCGCTGGCTTTGTCTTCCGCTTCCAGTGCATCGATGTCTTCGAGGCTCATAAAGGTGAAGAATTTGAGGAAACGATAGACGTCCGCATCCGCGGTGTTGATCCAGAACTGATAGAATTTGTACGGACTGGTTTTCTTCGGATCCAGCCATACCGCACCGCCTTCGGTTTTACCGAACTTGGTACCGTCAGATTTGGTGATCAGCGGAACGGTCAGACCCCAGGCCTGCTGCTGGTTAAGACGGCGGGTTAAATCGATACCGGAGGTGATGTTGCCCCACTGGTCGGAACCACCGATCTGCAGCTCAACGCCGTGATCTTTATTCAGACGGGCAAAGTCATAACCCTGCAACAGGTTGTAAGAGAATTCGGTGAACGAAATACCGACATCATCACGGTTCAGGCGCTGTTTAACCGCTTCCTTGTTGATCATCTGGTTCACAGAGAAGTGTTTACCGATGTCACGCAGGAAGGTCAGCACATCCATCGAACCGAACCAGTCATAGTTGTTTGCCGCGATAGCACTGTTCGCACCGCAGTCAAAATCGAGGAACGGGGAAACCTGCTGACGGATTTTATCCACCCAGCCGTGAACCGTATCCTGTGTATTCAGTTTGCGCTCCGTTGCTTTAAAGCTCGGGTCGCCAATCAGCCCCGTGGCCCCACCGACCAGTGCCACCGGACGGTGTCCGGCTAACTGGAAACGCTTTAAGCACAGCAACGGAACCAGGTGGCCCAAATGCAAGCTGTCAGCGGTCGGATCGAAACCGCAATAGAGGGAGATCGGGCCCTGCGCCAGTCTCTCTGCTAACGCTTTTTCATCCGTAACCTGGGCAATGAGGCCCCGCTCTTGCAGTTGTTTTATCAGGTTCGTACCAGACATCAATGACTCCGTCAGTTCTGTTTTGTCTATGCAAAAATTGTGGATTGGAAATATGAAGGCTATAGCATAAAGCGGCACTCCGTGAAGTGCCAGCAATTAAAATGATTTTACTGAAGAAATTCTGACAACGGCCGGTTACGGCGCGAGACGGTCAATATCCCAGCCGTCTGTAGTGCGGGTATACAGAAAACGGTCATGCAGACGGTGTTCACCGCCCTGCCAGAACTCAACAGAATTGAATTTAATCCGGAAACCACCCCAGAAGCTCGGCAGCGGAACATCGCCCTGCTTAAATTTCTGTTTCAGTTCGAGAAATTTGCCTTCCAGGATACCACGGGCGGAAATCCGCGAGGATTGCTGGGATGCCCATGCGGCAATCTGGCTGTCTTTCGGACGGCTGTGGAAATATTTCACCACTTCCAGTGTGGATAAACGCTCCACCTCGCCGAGGAAGCAGACTTGTCTGTCCAGGCTGTACCACGGGAAATGCACACTGATTTTCGGATTTTTTGCCAGATGCTGCGCCTTGCGGCTGCCCATATTGGTGTAGAAAATCAGCCCGTCTTTATCAAAGTGCTTGAGCAGCACAATGCGCTGATACGGCTGGCCGGTTTCATCCACAGTCGCCACACACATGGCAGTCGGGTCGGTCAGTTTCGCCTCACACGCTTGTTTAAGCCAGCGTTCGAACATTTCCAGCGGGTCGTCGCTGAGATCACGGCGGCGCAAGCCCCCTCTGGTGTATTCACGTCGCAGATCCGCAACGTCAGTAAACTCATCTGACATGCTTTTTATCCTCTTATCTTATCTTTTTAATAACTGAAACTGTGTTGTCTTTTGTTACGGCAGCCGGCGGATAACGGGATATACCGCGCCCAATACGGTTTCCCGGTCTGCACCGGTGACAGACGGCAGATTGCCGGGTTCACCGGCCAGTGTCCGCGCCGCCAGCCAGGCAAATGCCAGGGCTTCCATATCATCGCCGCTCAGGCCGTACTTATCGGTCGGGCTGACTTCAGTGCCCGGCAACTGTGCGGATAACTGCGCCATAATCTGCGGATTGCGCGCGCCGCCGCCGCATACCAGCAGGCGCTCACAACCGCCGCACAACGTAACCTGCTCACTGATGCTGACCGTGGTCAGCGCCAGCAGGGTCGCCTGCACATCCTCCGGTTTCAGGCCGGGGAAGTTGTCCAGCTGAGTGGTCAGCCACTGCATATTGAAATATTCACGTCCGGTACTTTTCGGTGCCGGACGGCGGAAATAGGGATCACTCAGCATCTGTGCCAGTAAATCCTGATTAACGTGCCCGATTTTCGCCCATTCGCCGTCTTTATCATACGGCTCCGCGCGGTGCCGCCATGTCCAGCTGTCCATCAGCATATTGCCCGGGCCGGTGTCATACCCTCTGACCTCCGCCCCCGGGATCAGGGTGGTGATATTGGCGATCCCGCCGATATTCAGGATAATCCGTTTTTCATCCGGCACACCGAGCACCGCCTGATGAAAGGCGGGCACCAGCGGCGCACCCTGCCCGCCGTAAGCCATATCACGGCGGCGGAAATCCCCGACTGTCATGATATTGGTCAGCGCGGCAACCCGGTTGTTATCCCCGAGCTGCATGGTAAAGGGCGTTTCGCTGTCCGGCTCATGCCAGACGGTCTGTCCGTGACAGCCGATACCGGCAATATCCTGCGGATTCAGCCGGGTTTGTGCCAGCAGCCCGCCGATAGCATCAGCAAACAGTGTGCCCAGTTCATAATCCAGACGGCCGATTTCCGACAGCGTCGTCTGCTGTCCCTGACATACCGCCAGTATGCGCTTTTTCAGCGCGTGCGGAAACGGATGTGAATACGCCGCCTGCTGCGCCACCACTGAATCATTAATCGCAGCCAGAACAACATCCACCCCGTCAAGGCTGGTTCCTGACATCACGCCGATATAACGTCCCGAACGCATAACCTGTTCCTTTTAATCAATAACCGTCTGATAAAAATATAGTATTCATATTCCGTGTGACTACTATAATCAGGGCGCTCCGCAGATTCATCACTTTTCGTACCGTGACCCCACTTAATCCTCAATCTGATGCACGCCTCACATTTGTGAAATAAGAGGATTTACCTTGCCGCCGGAACGTTTCGCTTTAAGCTGTTCCTAATGAAGATGAAAATAAAACGTTTTTAATGCTAAATTATTCTGCGATAATAGATAAGATATTACACTACAGATAATGAACACATCTGAATCTGTGAATACAATAATCAGGAGTTAAGTATGTATAAGCGTTTTCTCGTCGGTGTATTTGCCGTCGTGGCCCTTTCCGGTTGTGTGAATATGGACACACTGAGTGGTGACACTTATAGTGCAGACCAGGCGAAACGTGTTCAGACCGTTACCTATGGTACAGTGATGAGCGCCCGTCCGGTAACTATCCAGGGCGGCAGTGACGAAAATATCCTCGGTGCGGCAGGTGGTGCGATTCTGGGTGGTATTTTAGGCAGTACTGTCGGCGGCGGCACCGGTCAGACCCTGGCTACCGCAGCAGGTGCAATTGCAGGTGGTGTTGCAGGTCAGAACGTTCAGGCAGCAATGAACAACACCTCCGGTGTTGAGCTGGAACTGAAACAGGATAACGGTGAAATCATTGTTGTTGTACAAAAACAAGGTAAAACCCCGTTCTCCGTCGGTCAGCGTGTCCGTATCGCGAAATCCGGTTCAACCTATACCGTATCTCCGCGTTAATTTTCACGGTTTACCGGCAAAAGGCGAAACAACCGTTTCGCCTTTTTTATTACCTGCCGTCAGTTACGGTTGTGCAGCTGCACGATATTATTGTCCAGTTTCCTGACAATCTCCGCCAGCGTATATAATTCATCCTGCGTGATCCCGCCCAGAATTTCACGCCGTGTTTTTTCAATTACCGCGTCCACCTCGCGGATAAAGGGTTCGGATTCCTCCGTCAGTTTTATCCGTTTCGCTCTGCGGTCATTAATACAGATATGCCGTGTGATTAACCGCTTTTCCTCCAGCTGATCCAGCGTGCGGACCAGCGACGGCTGTTCAATACCAATCGCTTTTGCCAGCTGAATCTGAGACTGATCCGGCGGCAGCAGGCTGATATTGTAGAGTGTAATCCAGTGTGTCTGTGTGAGTTTCAGTGGTTTGAGCCGGTGGTCAATCAGTGATCGCCAAATCCGCACTAACCTCGCTAAGTCTGATCCCAATGTTAACTCCACAAATTTCTCCTTATGTGAATACGGTACGGACGCATATACACGCCATCATGTCTTTCAATCACCCGAAAAAAGAAACGCAGCGCTGCGATGTTCATTAACAGCGGGCGCAATATTGCTGTGAGACAAAAACAGTTCATCCTTATGTCATAGTCAATTTAATAGGCACGAAATAATTAGCTTTTTATACAAATTTAATTGATTAAGCTGATGAACTTGTTTCATATTAAGAATAGCGATCATCACTGAACGGATCTATATTTTTTTACATAACCACCATTTTATTTTTAACAAAAAATAATTGCATCACTATATTACCAATATTAAACAATAAGTTACGAAGCTATGATCACCCTGACCAGCAATGCATTAATTTTATATTTAATTTATATTATTTCATTCTTGATTATAAATGCAGATGAACTTTAAAATATTATTTACCTGCAATATAAATTCTTCGTACTAAATAACACCCATATATTAATTCATACCTAATATATCGATTTGTAATTATTTTTTTAAAATAAATCCAGCTGTCCGGATGGTGCTTCCGGCGGTGTATCTCCTTTCGTGGCTCTGTAACGGCGCTGACGGCACAGACGAATCACATTTTCTTTTTGCGCGTTACTCAGCGACAGCCACTGAAAACGCTCATCACGGCTCCGGTAGCATCCCCGGCAGTAGCCTTTTTCATTCAGCTGACATATCCCCACACAAGGTGAAGGGATATCAAAAAAGTGAAGTTGTTCTGCCATCGGCTGATGTCCTTTTGTCTGATGCCCTGCCGGACAGGTCATGGTTATCCTGTAACCATCAGCATCCTGATAATTTGAATTGTAGTCAATTATCACGTTATAGTGTGAGCCATTACTGATAAATAACTGAAAGCACTCTGAGAGGTTACTTTATGCGTGTACTCCATACCATGCTCCGCGTGGGTGATATGCAACGTTCTGTCGATTTTTACACCAAGGTTCTCGGCATGCGTTTACTGCGCACCAGTGAAAACCCGGAATATAAATATTCTCTGGCTTTCGTGGGTTACAGTGACGAAAGTGAGGGCTCTGTTATCGAACTGACCTATAACTGGGGCACGAATTCCTATGAGATGGGAACCGCATTCGGCCATATCGCACTCGGTGTGGATGATGTCGCGGCGACCTGTGACGCTATCCGCAAGGCAGGCGGCAATGTGACCCGTGAAGCCGGTCCGGTTAAAGGCGGTACCACCATTATCGCTTTTGTGGAAGACCCGGACGGCTATAAAATTGAATTAATTGAAAATAAAAGTGCCGGGGCTGCTCTCGGTAACTGAGTAACTCCATAAGAAGGATCAGAACGATCCTTCTTTTCCGGCTCAGCCCTTTCTCCCTCCGGCAAGCCGCGCTAGAATAGTGCGTTTTGTTTGTTTAATTAAGAGTCCCATGTCTGAAAATCAAAATCACAATGCTCTGAGCGCACGTTTCCGCGGCTATTACCCTGTCGTTATTGATGTTGAAACCGGCGGTTTTAATGCCAAAACGGATGGTATGCTGGAAATTGCCGCCATTACCGTCAAAATGGATAACAATGGCTGGCTGATGCCGGATCAGCGGCTTGAATTTAATGTGCAGCCTTTTGAGGGTGCAAACCTTGATCCCGCCGCTCTGGCCTTCACCGGGATTAATCCGGCTGACCCGGAGCGTAATGCGGTAACGGAATATGAAGCGCTGCATGCCATTTTTAAAATGGTGCGCAAAGGTATGAAAGATGCGGATTGCAAACGGGCAATTATCGTGGCGCACAATGCAAATTTTGATCACAGCTTTGTGATGGCAGCAGCAGAACGCTGCGGGCTGAAGCGCAACCCGTTCCATCCGTTTGCCACCTTTGATACGGCGGCATTAAGCGGATTATCACTGGGACAAACCATTCTGGCGAAAGCCTGTATCACCGCCGGTATCCCGTTTGACAGCAAACAGGCTCACGGCGCGGCGTATGATACCGACCGTACCTCCCTGCTCTTTTGTGACATCGTCAACCGCTGGAAGAAGCTGGGCGGCTGGCCGCCGGCGGCTGAAAGTAATCAGTAAGAAAACGCCACCTCAACGTGAGGTGGCGTTTTTCTGTCAGTTATCAGGTAACCGGCGCCAGGTTTCCTCCGGTTGCTGCTGATTATGCCGGGCGATTATCTCTGCAGGTTTGATAGACAGCAAATCAGGCAGAATCGACCCTTCAATATCCGTCATCAGTGTCATCATTCTTGCTTTAAAGTCCTGTTCAAAATTCTTTGTGTCTAAATACTCCTTTGCCCTGTCATCATCACAGATTGACGCAAGCTGATTTACTTTTTCAAAGGGTCTCGGGCCGCAGCCGGCAGCCGCGGATAACCCACTGTTTACTTTGTGAATAAATTCGGCCATGAATTTCTCTGCTGGTTTATCCGCACCTTTTATTTTATCCGCGCCACTCAGAAATGTGACTAACGGTCTCAGTATGTCTTTTGAGAACATCTTCAGTGAAGCGGCATCCAGAGGTTCATTTTTACCCAGAAATGCGCTGGCTTTATTTAAATAGCCAGGCACATTTTCCTGCGCTATTTTCAGCACCATCCGTGCGTTCTGATTAGCGTCAGATTGCGTTTTGTCCTCCGGGATTGTTACTTTATTTATCCAATTCCCTAATGGCTCAAATACATTGTTTATTTTGCCTTTCACTGCTGTAAAAAACTCTGCTGCACTGTTACGGATCTCAGTGAACCGTTCAGATAAACCTGATTGTTTTACGGATGCTGATTCTTTTAAGTCACCGATCATACCATCGGTACCCTGATATGAAATATACCCGGTTAATCTGACATTCTGTCCTGTTGATATTGGCTGCATCTTTTTTCCTTTCTGTGTTATTGATACCGCCACTCTAAAAAATAACCGTATTAACAACTTTCATTTCACCGCCATCAGAAAGACAAAAGCCCCGCAGTGGTGACACTGCGGGGCTTTTATAAACAGTACGGGACGTGATTATTCTTCGTTTTCAGTCCGGTATTTTGCTGCGGTTTCTTTAATCAGTGGCTGTAATTCACCGCGCTGGAACATCTCCATAATGATGTCACAGCCGCCGACCAGCTCACCGTCAACCCACAGTTGCGGGAACGTCGGCCAGTTAGCGTATTTCGGTAATTCAGCACGGATATCCGGGTTCTGCAGAATATCCACATAAGCAAAACGCTCTTCACAGGCAGCCAGCGCCTGCACAGCCTGGGCAGAGAAGCCGCAGCTCGGCAGCTTCGGAGAGCCTTTCATATACAGCAGAATCGGGTTTTCTTTAATCTGGCGTTCGATTTTTTCAATAGTCGTCGTCATGTAAAACGTCCTTACTTCAGATCGGTTAGCACCGGTATTAACTTACCCGCAGAATACCACTTTTCCCTGCAAAGCGATATTGGTTTTAACATACTGTTAAAATCAGACAGGAATATTAATTCCGTACATTTCCGCTGAAAGTACTCCGGAAAAAACCGGACATTAAATCGGTTATTTCCGGCATATTCTTCTGGTAAACAAGACCACCGTCATTTTTTATCTTACGCAGTAATGCCATAATCCGCACATTGTGTTTTCTGTTAACAATCTGATGAGCTGAAAATGACCTTTGAGTGGTGGTTTGCCTATCTGATGACATCCGTTATTGTCAGTCTGTCTCCCGGCGCAGGCGCCATTAACAGCATGACGACGTCGGTCAATCACGGCTACCGGGGCGCGATTGCGGCCATTGCCGGGTTGCAGACCGGCCTGATGATGCTGATTATACTGGTTGGTGTCGGCCTGGGGACATTACTGTCACAATCGGTTCTGGCCTTTGAAATACTGAAATGGGCCGGGGCGGCCTATCTTATCTGGCTGGGGATCCGCCAGTGGCGGGCAGCGGGAACCATTGAACTGAATACACAGGCAGCAACGCTGTCACGCAAAAAGCTGTATCAGAACGGCGTGCTGGTGAATATCTCAAATCCCAAAAGCATTGTTTTTCTCGCGGCGCTGTTTCCGCAGTTTATTATGCCGCACCAGCCCCAGCTGATGCAGTATCTGATTCTGGGGATCACCACGGTGGCGGCTGATATTATTGTGATGACAGGGTATGCCGTACTCGCGCGGCAAATCGCGGTATTTATCAAAAGCCCGGCACAAACCCGCGCCATGAATAAAGTGTTCGGATCATTATTTATGCTGGTCGGTGCCCTGCTGGCCTTTACCCGTCCGGCCTGAACCGGAATACGCCCCGTTATTTGCGGGGCGTTATATCGCTACTCAAAAACATCATTAATAATATAGGTCACCACTGCGGTGCTCAGTGCAATAAGCACTAAATCATCACCGGCAATTTTCCACTCATAGCCCGGATAGTACGGCAGGCGGTCACGCATATGGACAGGCACTGACCGTTTTGCAATGCCCGGCGGAAGTGGTTTTCCTCTGGCAAGGTTTTTCGCTATTCCCGGCGGCAGCGCATGATATCCGAGTAATCCGCTTTCTGACGCCAGCCGGCGTGCCTGTGCGTAACTCAGATCCTTTCTGTACTTGCGGTAATAGTGGTCTCCCTGCTCATCCTGATTATCTCTGTACTTATAATGACCATGATGATGCTCATGCCGGTGACTATGCCCTTTATCATGTCCCCGATCCGCATAAGACGCTACCGGAATCACTGAAAGCCCGGTCATCAACAGCACTGCGTTACATACCTGTGTCAATCTGCGCATAACACAACCTCTGCGTATTAATACTGATAATGAGCGTTGATCATTCCGCAGAATTACGCAATAGGATATCCGGACAACATGATTCGCCACTGTACAGAAAATTGGTTATCATCCTCTTCCGCTTTTTACCCGGATAACCCGATGTCTGACATTAACGATACCTTTATCGCCCCGCCATGCCCTGAGCAGATTGATATTCTGTATCAGGACGAACACCTGCTGCTGATTGACAAACCCGCCGGGCTTCTCAGTCTTTCGGGAAAAAATCCGCAGAATCTGGATTCTGTGCATTACCGGCTGGTACAGCTGTTTCCCGGCTGCGCACTGGTGCACCGGCTGGATTTCGGCACCTCCGGGCTGCTGGTGGTGGCCCGCAATAAAGCTATCAATGCCGCGCTTTGTCGTCAGTTCAGTCAGCGTACAGTGCAGAAAGGTTACAGTGCCCTGCTGTGCGGACATCTGAATGAGAGTGAAGGAATCATTGATGCGGCGATTGCCAAAGATCCGGCGTTGTTTCCGCGCATGACGATATGTGCTCTCCGGGGAAAACCGGCCCGTTCACATTATCAGGTAACTGAGCGCTTTTATTATGAAACTGAAGACGGGATCTCTCTGCCGGTAACCCGGGTGACACTGACACCGGAAACCGGCCGCACGCATCAGCTCCGCATTCATTGTCAGTATCTGGGCCATCCGATTTTAGGGTGCGATCTCTATGGCGGGAAATTATTGCCGGGCACCGGAAATATTCCGCGGCTGATGCTGCATGCCGGTGAACTGGATTTTGTGCATCCGGTCAGCGGCGAACCGATCAATGCCCGCAGCCCCTGTCCGTTCTGAACAGGGAAGCAGGCAGATGCAGATCACCACATCAAATCATCCGGGATTTTAAAATCAGCATACGGATCGTCTTCATCCGCTTCGTCCTGCGCCAGCGCATTATTTAACACAATGCTTTCCGCATCACGCTGTGTGATTTTATCCGCAACAACCGCCGGGATAATGGCATATTCACTCACACTGCCGTTTTCCGTGCTTAACCGGGCAATCGCCAGGCGGCCGCTGATCAGCTGAGACTGTGTGGTTTTGTCCACGGCAATGCTTTTAATCACGTTGTTGTCGGTGAAATTAAAATCAATATTGCCTTTTGAAATAATAATCCGGTTCATTTCAATCAGCTGTTTCACCTGAGCTTTATATTCTCTGGATAAAACAGCCTGTTTTTGCTGCTCACTCAGCTGTTTATCACGCTCAAGCTGCGCTTTTTTATTCTCTTCCACCGCTTCTCTGGCCTCACGGGCCTGAACACGCGATTTTTTTGCTGTTCTGCGGACTTTATCCATTTTTTTGCTGGTCACCAGTCCGGCTTTCAGCATCTGCTCTTGTAATGTGAGTTTCGTCATCTTTTTTTCTGAATCAATTTAATATTGCGGGTAATTATACCGGTAATTTTCAGGATTGTATCCGGCACGTCAGGCCAGCTGCATTTTCAGCCAGTAACCCTGCTGGCACAGACTGAAAAATTCTTTGTGCTGCGGAGAAACCGTTTTCGCGTTATCCCCGGCGACAGACCAGACAATCCACTGCTCCGGGCACTGCTCGTCTCCGGTCTGTACGGCAGTTTCGATCTCTTCACTGCACATCAGCTCAATACCATCGCAAAACTGCCATTTGCGGACCCGCCGGATCACTTCAGAGAGTTCATCTTTCTGATAATGGTCACAAATAACATTGCAATCAGTATGGTTTTGTATCGCGCGGGAAATATAGTCTGCCAGCATCGTGATCATTCTTGTACTTTTGTCATAGCGGGGATTGTAAAGGGTCTGCGGCCGGTTGACAAACGGCGGCCGTTGTCACGCATTCTGTAAAATTGTTAAATTTGCGCGGATTTCAGCCGGTAAACCCGTTATATTTAAGATTCCGCAGTCATACGGGGAAGACAGAATGAAACGCTATTATAACTGGATCTGCCGCCATAAGCTGTACACCCTGCTTATCGCCTTTATTGTGACGGATATCATTCTGTGGGCGATTTTGTCTTTCACCATGTGAATAACATTACTCCGGTATTTCACGCTGTTTTTTATGACAAAACTTGTTAAGATAATTCGCAGAATAATAACAGTAACCCGTCTGTGACGAGGTTACTGATTTAACCTTAACAAGGAGAATGCAATGTCGTTTGAATTACCTGCACTGCCTTATGCAAAAAATGCATTAGCGCCCTATATTTCTGAAGAAACACTGGAATACCACTACGGTAAACACCACAACACCTATGTGGTTAATCTGAATAACCTGATTAAAGGCTCCGCGTTTGAAGGTAAGTCACTGGAAGAGATTATCAAAACTTCTGATGCCGGTATCTTCAATAACGCTGCTCAGGTCTGGAACCACACGTTCTACTGGCACTGCCTGGCACCAAATGCCGGTGGCGAACCAACCGGTAAAATCGCTGACGCGATTAACAAAGCGTTCGGTTCATTTGCCCAATTCAAACAGCAGTTTACCGATTCCGCAGTGAAAAACTTCGGTTCCGGCTGGACATGGCTGGTGAAGAAAGCAGACGGCAACCTGGCTATCGTCAATACCTCTAACGCGGCAACCCCTGTCAGCGGTAACGACAAACCAATCTTAACCGTTGATGTCTGGGAACACGCTTACTATATCGACTACCGTAATGCCCGTCCTAAATACCTGGAAAACTTCTGGGCATTAGTGAACTGGAAATTTGCGGAAGAAAACCTGGCGTAATCCGGTAACACAATACAGTTGATCAAAAAAGGGCGGAATTTTCCGCCCTTTTGTACTGTAAGGGGTGTATCAGAAAAGCATAATTGAAAACAGTACGATCATAACCAGTGCTGCAACCGCTGTTGACAAACCATATTTCAGATCTGTATCCATTCTTATCTCCAAAATAGCTGCTTAGTGACCTGATGATGATTACCTGACATCCTGAATCATCAAATTAATTAAAACGGATGGTCCGACCGGAAAACCCGAATAGCTGACCATATCAATAACCATAGCACAGGTAATATTTTTTACTTTTGACCCGGATCAGACAACAATGCCTGTTTTTACAGAAATTTTTCTATTGTTACCGCATAATGGCACTATAATAGCAATCGATTAACCGAATAATAAAATACAGACCGGCAGGTCAGGAGTTGTTTTCATCATGGCAACGATTAAAGATGTGGCTAAGCGCTCGGGCGTCTCCACCACAACCGTCTCCCATGTCATTAATAATACCCGTTTCGTTGCGGAAGAAACGAAGGCGGCTGTCTGGGCTGCTATCAAAGAACTGCACTATTCACCGAGCGCCGTGGCGCGCAGTCTGAAAGTCAATAACACCAAGTCCATCGGGCTGCTGGCCACCTCCAGTGAAGCGCCGTATTTTGCGGAAGTGATTGAGGCGGTGGAAAACAGCTGCTACAGCAAAGGGTATACCCTGGTGCTGTGTAACTCGCACAATAATCCTGACAAACAAAAAGCCTACCTGGCGATGCTGGCACAAAAGCGGGTCGATGGTTTGCTGGTGATGTGCTCAGAATATCCGGATCAGCTGATTGCCATGCTGGAAGGCTACCGCAATATCCCGATGGTGGTGATGGACTGGGGCAAAGCGCGCGGGGATTTCACCGATGCGATTATTGATAACGCCCTGCACGGCGGTTATCTCGCCGGCCGTTACCTGATTGAACGCGGTCACCGCGATATCGCGGTTATTCCGGGGCCGCTTGAGCGGAACACCGGCGGCAACCGTCTGGAAGGATTCCGCAAAGCAATGAAAGAAGCCGGTATCACGGTACGCGATGAATGGATTGTTCAGGGCGATTTTGAACCGGACTCCGGCTATCAGGCCATGACGCAGATTTTATCCGGCAAACAGCGCCCGACAGCAGTATTCTGCGGCGGTGATGCTATGGCGATGGGCGCGATTTGCGCGGCTGATGAAATGGGTCTGCGTGTGCCGCAGGATATTTCTGTGATCGGGTATGACAATATCCGTAACGCCCGTTACTTCACCCCGGCACTGACCACCATCCACCAGCCGAAAGAGCGCCTGGGACAGATGGCACTGACCATGCTGCTCGATCGTATCGTCAATAAACGCGAAGATGCACAAACCATTGAAGTGCACCCGCGTCTGGTCGAGCGCCGCTCCGTGGCGGATGGTCCGTTTATCGACTACCGCCGCTGAGGATCAGCGCAGCCATTCGGCATTGAGCGTATTGCTGTCCCCGAGATAATCGAGCAGCCAGCTCAGTGCCGGTGAGGTATCTTTATCCACCCAGGTGATACAGCACGGGCTGTCCGGTAACGGCTGCTCTATCTTCAGCGCTGCCAGCCGCCCCTCTTTAATCAGCGGATCGGCGCGGTGCGCCGGCATCATTGCCACACATAATCCCGATTCCACACAGGCAATCCCGCGATCCCAGTCCGGCACCACCAGGCGGCGCTGATTATCCAGTGCCCACGTGTCGCGTTTCGGCAGAGAACGCGAGGTATCTTCCAGACATAAACTCGGGTACGGCACCATCTCTTCATTGGTCAGGACATGACCGGCAGAGGCCAGCGGATGATCCGGACTGACCACCGCACGCCACGGCATAAACCCCATGTCACGGAAATTATAACGCTCGCCGATAGGGGATGCGCGTGTCGCACCGATTGCCACATCCACCCGTCTGTCCACCAGCGCATCCCACACCCCGTTAAACACTTCCGGATAAATATACAACTCGATATCCGGGAAATGATGGTAAAAATCCAGCAGAAGTCGCGTTATCCGTTCCGGTTTTACGATACAGTCAACAGCGATACTGAATTGTCCGCGCCAGCCGTTGGCAATCATCTGGCACTGGTGGCGTGTGGATTTCATTTTTTTGATGACATCACGCGCTTCTTTGACAAATAACGCCCCGGCGGGTGTCAGTTCAACGTCCCGGTGACGCCGTTCAAACAACGGAACCGCCAGCCACTCTTCCAGCTGGCGGACACTGTAGCTGATGGCAGAAGGCACCCGGTGCAGTTCCTCTGCTGCCGCACTGAAACTGCCTGTCCGCGCCACAGCATCCACCACATCCAGCGTATATTCTGACCACATAATCCTTCCTTTCAAAAAATTTCACAGCAGTGTGCAAATAATAACGTTTTACAAGGGAAAACTCGAATAGTTAAAATACTAACTCACGCATTACACTTATTTAACATTCAGGTATTTCTCTGTGACTGTCAACAAATCGCCTTCCCGCGGCTTTCTCTTTTATCTCGCCGGACTCAGCATGCTGGGTTATCTCGCGATTGATATGTATCTGCCTGCATTCGGTATGATGCAGGACTCTCTGAACTCCACTGCCAGCGCTATCAGCGCCAGTCTGAGTATCTTCCTGGTCGGTTTTGCCATCGGCCAGCTGTTATGGGGACCACTCTCCGATAAAATCGGCCGCAAGCCGGTTCTGCTGATGGGCCTGAGCCTGTTCGCTCTGAGCTGTCTGGCCATGGTCTGGGTTTCCACCCCGGCCCAGTTATTATTACTGCGTTTTGTGCAGGCGGTCAGTGTCTGCTCCGCAGCGGTCACCTGGCAGGCGCTGGTTATTGACCGTTATGATGATCACCGCGCACAGCGTGTCTTTGCCGCGATTATGCCGCTGGTGGCGCTCTCCCCGGCACTGGCGCCGTTACTCGGCGCATGGCTGCTCAACCACGGCGGCTGGCATGAAATTTTTCTCGTGCTCGGTGGTATCACCCTGCTGGTACTGATCCCGACCCTGATGCTGAAAGAAAAGCATCATATCGCGCCGGATGCGGTCAAAACGGAAAAACAGAAAATCTCCTTCTTTTGTCTGCTGAAATCCCCGGTTTACAGCGGTAACGTGCTGATTTATGCCGCGTGCAGCGCCGGTTTCTTTGCCTGGCTGACCGGCTCGCCGTTTATTCTGCGCGATATGGGTTATAACCCGAATGATATCGGTCTGAGCTATATTCCGCAGACTATCGCCTTTATGGTCGGGGGCTACGGCTGCCGTGCCCTGCTGTCACGGATTAACGGTAAAACACTGCTGCCGTTCCTGCTGGCCGGTTATGCTGTCAGCATGGTTGGCCTGTATGCCATGGCAAAATTCGGTAATCCGTCACTGGTGGCGATCCTGATCCCGTTCTGCTTTATGGCGGCAATGAATGGCGCGTCTTACCCGATTGCGGTATCAAACGCCCTGGCAGTTTACCCGGAACACAGCGGTAAAGCAGCGGCATTACAGAATGCCATTCAGCTCGGTTTATGCTCCGCGATCAGTTTCCTGGTTTCTGCCCTGATGCATGAGCCGCTGCTCTCCACCACGGCAGTGATGGCGGCAACGGTGGTGCTGACCATCGGCGGTTATATTATCCAGCGCCGCCCTTCGCGCACCTCCGTGACTATTGCGGAACAAAATCAATAGATTGCAGCGTGAATTAGGAATATTCCTAATTACAGGCCGTACTCATGTACGGCCTTTTTTGTCATTGAATTTTAATTTCAGGCTCCTATACTTTTCTGACAATTCGTTTTAAATCCGGATTTTGAGCTTTGTTTTTGTTTTAACGATCACGTTAATACGCAGACTGTCACCTGATGACGGCCAATCACACCGGTTCTGTTGTTCCCGCGCAAAACGTCATAAATAAAGCACTCAGAATCCCGCTTTGATAAAAATTGGAGATAATATGAGTTCTGATTGTGTCGAAAATCAAAAAACGCCTGCCGACTCCTGGCAGCGGATTGCCTCCGATCTTTTAGACGAAGCCGGCATTGAGATTAATGGTTCACGCCCTTTCGATATTCAGGTGCATAACCAGCAGTTCTTTAAACGGGTCTTGCAGCAGGGCTCTATGGGACTGGGTGAAAGCTATATGGATGGCTGGTGGGACTGTGAGCGGCTAGATATTTTCTTTCAGCGGGTGTTACGCGCCGGGCTGGAAAATAAACTGCCGCAGAATATCAACGATATTATAAAAATCGCCATGGCCCGTCTGCGTAATCTGCAAACCAAAAAACGGGCGCGGATTGTCGGCGAAGAACATTATGATCTGGGTAATGACCTGTTTGAGCTGATGCTCGACCCGTATATGCAGTATTCCTGCGGTTACTGGAAAGGTCTCAGTGATGACCCCGCTAATCTGGCGAAGGCGCAGGAGCAGAAACTGCATCTCATCTGTGAAAAATTACAGCTGAAACCGGGTATGCAGTTGCTGGATATCGGCTGCGGCTGGGGCGGACTGGCGGCGTATGCCGCGAAGCACTTCGGTGTGTCGGTGACCGGTGTGACCATTTCCGCTGAGCAGCAAAAATATGCTCAGGCGCGTTGTGCGGATCTTGACGTAAATATTATCCTGGAAGACTACCGCGATTTGCATGAGCAATATGACCGCATTGTGTCTGTCGGGATGTTTGAGCACGTCGGGCCGAAAAATTACGCCACTTATTTTGATGTGGTCAAACGCAATCTGAAACCGGACGGCTTATTTTTACTGCACACTATCGGTTCAAACCGCAATAAAGTGAATGTGGATGCCTGGATAGGCAAATATATTTTCCCGAACGGTTGTCTGCCGTCGGTGCAGAATATCGGCGACAGCAGTGAAAATAAATTAGTGATGGAAGACTGGCATAATTTCGGGGCTGATTATGACCGGACACTGATGGCGTGGTATTCCCGTTTTCAGGCGGCCTGGCCGTCACTGGAAAATAATTACACCCCGCGCTTTAAGCGGATGTTCACCTATTATCTCAACGCCTGTGCCGGTGCATTCCGTGCCCGTGATATCCAGCTGTGGCAGATATTATGGAGCCCGCAGGGTTGCGAGGGCGGATTACGCGTTCCGCGCTGAATATCATATCCGCAATGAACTATCCGTAATAAACAATCCGGTCTGACAAAAATCAGTACCGGATTTTTTTATCTCAATAATATCAGACCTGTGGTTTTTCTGTTGGTGCCGGCGGTGTCAGACTTTCCTGCAACTGCTGCATTTTCTGCGCCAGCACCCGCTCGGTGGTATCAACAATCGCCTGCGTCTGCGGATCCAGCTCAATATTCACTTTATCGCCCAGCCGTTTTTTACCCAGCGTGGTGCGCTCACGGGTTTCCGGAATCAGATGCACACAGAAACGGTTATTGACCACATCCCCGATAGTCAGGCTGATACCATCAATACCGACAAAGCCTTTATGCAGGATATATTTCATCAGGGCTTTATCTTCGATACGCAGCCAGATCTGATAATTATTTTCAGAGACAAAGATTTTGGCAATTTCAGCCGTAGTGACAATATGGCCGGACATTATATGCCCGCCGATTTCATCACCGTATTTAGCCGCTCTTTCCAGATTGACCACATCTCCGGTTTTAATGCTGCCGAGATTGGTCAGTCTTAAGGTTTCCTTAACCAGATCAAAACTGATTAAATCCCCGTCTATTTTGGTGACTGTCAGACAGCAGCCGTTATGTGCCACTGATGCGCCCGTTTCTATCCCGGCCAGCATATCCGGCGGGAATTTCACAGTGTGGGTACGAAAGTTTTCTTTTTCTTCGATGGCGACGACGGGGCCTTTGCCTTGTACAATCCCGGTAAACATGCGGATCTCCAGTCAGTATTCGGATAGATTTATGCAGTTTATCCTGAAACAAAGAATTAAACAGCCCTTCCCGTTACATCCCGCACATTTAATTGTATTGGCTTGTATTTGATTAATCGCTAGAATGATTTTTCCGCCTGATCCGGTAAATGTATTACGAATCCCGGAAAGTCTTTCCTCCTCCTTTTATCAGAATAAATAAGGTGTATTACGTGCAGAAGTATTTGAAAGAAGCGCGTACTTTGCTGGCTCTTGGTATTCCCGTTATTATCGCGCAGTTTACACAGACAGCGATGGGCGTGGTTGACACTGTGATGGCCGGCAGAGTCAGTGCGACAGACATGTCCGCCGTGGCTGTCGGTACCTCCATCTGGCTGCCCGCTATCCTGTTCGGTCACGGTCTGCTGATGGCGCTGACCCCGGTGGTCGCGCAGCTTAACGGCTCCGGCCGCCGCCCGCTGATTGCCAATCAGATCCGCCAGGGTATGTGGCTGGCGGCATTTTTATCCGTCCTGGTCATCGCGGTGCTCTATAACAGCCGGTACATTATCGAAAATATGCCGCATATTGACCCGGTTCTGGCTGAAAAAGCCGTCGGGTTCACCCACGCAATTATGTGGGGTGCACCGGGTTACCTGTTTTATCAGGTGCTGCGCAGTCAGTGTGAAGGACTGTCGAAAACCAAACCGGGGATGGTGATTGGGTTTCTCGGCCTGCTGGTGAATATCCCGGTCAACTATATCTTTATTTACGGGAAATTCGGTGCGCCTGCTCTCGGCGGTGTCGGGTGTGGTGTCGCGACTGCTTCCGTGTTCTGGGCGATGTTCCTGTTTATGCGCTGGTATGTGAAACATGCCCGTTCACAGCGCGATGTGCAGCCGAAGAGCCGCTTTACCCCGCCGGACTGGGCAGTAATGAAGCGGATCACGCAGCTCGGCCTGCCGATTGCCCTGGCGCTGTTCTTTGAGGTCACGCTGTTTGCCATTGTTGCCCTGCTGGTTGCGCCATTAGGTGTAACGGCGGTAGCCGGACATCAGATTGCCCTGAACTTCAGCTCCCTGATGTTTATGTTCCCTATTTCACTGGGGATCGCCACCACTATCCGTATCGGCTTTAACCTCGGAAAAAGTTCCACGGAGAAAGCACGGGTATCCGCCTATACCGGGCTGGGTGTCGGGCTGATGATCGCAGCGGTCACCGCCCTCTTTACGGTGCTGTTCCGTGAGCCTATCGCCCTGCTGTATAACGACAATCCGGAAGTGGTGATTATGGCCTCCGGCCTGATGCTGTTTGCCGGTATTTATCAGCTGTCGGATTCCGTTCAGGTAATTGGTGCCGGTGTGCTGCGCGGATATAAAGATACGCGCGCCATCTTCTATATTACCTTTACCGCTTACTGGGTGCTCGGCCTGCCGTCCGGTTATATTCTCGGACTGACGGATCTGGTGGTACCGGCGATGGGCCCTGCCGGGTTCTGGATCGGTTTTATCATCGGATTAACCGCCGCAGCCATCGGTATGGCATGCCGGATCCTGTGGTTACAGAAACAGCCGGACAGTTTTATCCTGCAACGCGCCGGTCGTTGACGGCTTTTTGACGGGGGAAATGCACAGTTTTCAGTCCGATAGCATTAAATACGAGCAGTCGGACAAGAAAATGTGTTTTTCCCCTTGCAAGAGTCGGTTCGGATCGTTAATATTCGTCCCCGTTGTCAGCGAAGATATTAAAGAATGCG
>NZ_JBFZSO010000001.1:256367-676270 GCF_041099235.1 Morganella morganii
TCCATAGCTCAGTTGGTTAGAGCACCACCTTGACATGGTGGGGGTCGGTGGTTCGAGTCCACTTGGACGCACCATTTACTTCGCAAAGCAATTTTCACACAGTGCGTCCATAGCTCAGTTGGTTAGAGCACCACCTTGACATGGTGGGGGTCGGTGGTTCGAGTCCACTTGGACGCACCATTTCTCAGCAGTTTCGTTTTACCTCCCTTTTCAATTCATCCGGTTTTCAGTCAGTTACCCTCTTCTGTTTTCATGGTACTTCTGCGTATTAATACGGCTGATTTCTTGCGTTACCGCAAGAATGTTAATTTATTTCTGATTTTATGATTCAAATCACACTAATAACCCTCTATAATGCCTGCATAGTTGTTGAATGGATTCAGCTTGCTGATTTACAAGCACTGAAACAGAGAGGCGTGATAAAAAACACGCTATACTGAATCTGTTTTTTTACAAAAACGACTAATTTTAATAACCGGGGATCCCGACAATTGCCTATTCTTACTCATGCGGTGTGAATACAGGCAGTTGTTCACTATTTACTCTCAATAACTGTAGATGGGCTGTCATGAAAAAGACCAAAATTGTTTGTACTATCGGACCTAAAACCGAATCAGAAGAGAAACTCGAAGCACTGTTAGATGCCGGCATGAATGTTATGCGTCTGAACTTCTCCCACGGCAATTACGAAGAACATGGTCAGCGCATCAAAAATCTGCGTGCTGTCTGTGCGCGTACCGGTAAGAAAGCAGCCATTTTGCTGGATACCAAAGGCCCTGAAATCCGTACCATCAAACTGGAAGGCGGCAATGATGTCGCACTGGTGGCGGGTCAAACCTTTACCTTTACCACGGATAAATCTGTCATCGGTAACAATGAGCGTGTTGCCGTCACTTATGCGGGCTTCGCTCAGGATCTGAAACCGGGCAATATCGTTCTGGTCGATGACGGCCTGATCGGCATGCGTGTCAAAGAGACCACCGCAACAGAGGTTATCTGTGAAGTTCTGAATAACGGTGACCTCGGCGAAAACAAAGGGGTTAACCTGCCGAATGTGTCTATCGGCCTCCCGGCCCTGGCAGAGAAAGACAAACAGGATCTGATTTTCGGTTGCGAGCAGAATGTTGACTTCGTTGCCGCTTCCTTTATCCGTAAACGTTCCGATGTGGACGAAATCCGCGCTCACCTCAAAGCCAACGGCGGCGAACATATCCAGATCATCTCCAAGATTGAAAACCAGGAAGGGATGAATAACTTCGACGAAATCCTCGAAGCCTCTGACGGTATCATGGTTGCCCGTGGTGACCTGGGTGTGGAAATTCCGGTTGAAGAAGTGATTTTCGCGCAGAAACTGATGATCGAAAAATGTAATACCGCCCGTAAAGTGGTCATTACTGCAACTCAGATGCTTGACTCCATGATCAAAAACCCGCGCCCTACCCGTGCGGAAGCCGGTGACGTTGCCAACGCCATCCTCGATGGTACCGATGCGGTTATGCTGTCCGGTGAAAGTGCGAAAGGGAAATATCCGGTTGAAGCTGTCAGCATTATGGCGACTATCTGTGAGCGCACTGACCGCGTGATGCACAGCCGTCTCGGCGATTTACAGGCCGGTAAAAAACTGCGTGTGACTGAAGCAGTCTGCCGTGGTGCGGTTGAAATGTCAGAAAACCTGGATGCCCCGCTGATTGTGGTGGCAACCGCCGGTGGTAAATCCGCGAAATCTGTCCGCAAATACTTCCCGAAAGCCCCGATTCTGGCCCTGACCACCAACGAAACCACTGCCCGTCAGTTACTGCTGGTGAAAGGCGTGACCACCAAACTGGTCAGCGAAATCTTATCAACTGATGATTTCTACCGTATCGGCCGTGAAGCGGCGCTGGAAAGCGGTCTGGCCACCAACGGTGAAATCGTGGTGATGGTCTCCGGTGCATTAGTGCCAAGCGGCACCACCAATACCTCATCCGTACAATTACTGTAATATTTTTCAGCATTATCTGAATTAATGAGAGCACCCGCTGCACGGGTGCTTTTTTTATTCTAAACTGTAGAGGAATATGAAATGAAGCAACGGGCCGCAGAATAATTGTCGCTTTCTGAATACGGGATGATACTGCGCTGTCTTATCAGACCCCGCATCAGATTATTTGGTTGAGAATTACGCAATTGCCGTTTTTTTTTGATTTATTTTGCGGTTTCAGGAAAATAATCTTTGTAAACGCTGAATTTCTATTCTCTTTCCTTATTGAAATGTGTAATATCATTACTGCTACTTGGTGATTAACTTTAATCTAGAGGGTATTAAAATGGGTCGTTCTAAGATTGTATTAGGTGCTGTAGTTTTAGCTTCTGCATTATTAGCAGGTTGTTCTTCTAACGCTAAATTTGACCAACTGGACAACGACGTTAAGACGCTGAATGCCAAAGTTGATCAACTGAGCAACGACGTTAACGCAATCCGCGCTGATGTTCAGCAGGCTAAAGACGAAGCAGCACGCGCTAACCAGCGCTTAGACAACCAGGTTCGTTCTTACAAAAAATAATTTGTAATCACGATCTGAAGAACAGGTGGCGTAGCATAAATTATGTTACGCCATTTTTTTATGCCTGAGATTTATGCCGGGGATAAAAAAACCGCCTCACAACGGAAGCGGTTTTCATCTGTCACAGCGTAAGAGCGATATTACTCCGCAGTGTTTTCCTCACGGACAATCGGACCCGGCTGGGTTAACTGACCCGGTGCAAAATCGGCCGGTTTCAGGTTCAGTGCTTTCACTTCCGCTTCTTCGTCCATTTCCACCGGTGCAAAGTTGGTTTTCTCTGCCGGTACCGCTTCCTGCTTATACTGTGCATCACGGCTGACATTGACCGGCATACCGGAGCGGCGTGCAATCGCCTGCTCAACGATAGCACTGTTGGTGTCCGGAGACTGAATAAAGCTTGTCAGCCCGGCTGAACGCGCAATCGGCATAGTCTGCGGATCGTCATTCTTATTACGGGACAGCGGCTGATGCACTTCCACATAACGCTGACCATCCGGTTCAATGGCATATTTCACCGGCTCATTCACGATCTGAACCCGGGTACCTTTCGGAATGGTTTTAAACAGCGCTTCGATATCATGCGGACGCAGACGGATACAACCGGAGCTGACACGCATACCGATACCAAAGTCCGCATTGGTGCCGTGGATCAGGTATTCACCGCGACCGTGCGCCAGACGCAGAGCAAACAGCCCCATCGGGTTTTCCGGACCGGCCGGGATAACGGCAGGTAAGGTGATCCCCTGAGCCGCATAGGCTTTGCGGATATTTGTGGTTGGTGTCCAGGTCGGATCTTTGATCAGCTGGGAAACTGAGGTGGTCATGACCGGGGTATCACGCCCCAGCTGACCGATACCAATCGGATAGACCCGCACGGTATTGGTGCCCTGCGGGTAATAGAACAGACGCAGTTCCGCCAGGTTAATCACAATACCCTGATGCGGAGTGTCCGGCAGGATCAGTTGTGACGGGATAATCAGTTCGCTGCCGGGTTTCGGCAGATACGGATCCGTCCCCGGGTTAGCTTCCAGCATCGCCAGCAGGCCGATACCGTATTCGGCGGCAATCGCTTCCAGTGAGCGTCCGTCATCCGGCACAACATAGGTGACGTTTTCACCGATGACCCGGCCCTTATCCGCAGGGAGTTGATATTCGGTTGCCCGGGCTGTTAACGCAGTAACCGCTAACAACAGCCCGCCCAGCAACGGGAGAATTCGTTTCATTCCAGATCCTCAGCTGATGGTATAAAAAAATACGTGGCCGCTTTCCGGCCACGCCAGGTAATATATTATTAGCAGAGTAAGTAAAAGGGAACGATGTTTTATCTCATTTGCTGCGTGTTTTGTATGATTGTTCTGACCATGGCGTTCAGTCCCTGAGTACGGGACGGGGTCAGATGGACAGAAAGCGCCAGTTCCGAGAAGATTTGCGCGATATCCAGATCATGGATTTCCGCCGGCGTTTTTCCCTGATACAGCGCGATAACCAGGGCCACCAGGCCTTTGACAATCGCGGCATCGCTGTCACCGGCGAACCAGACCCGCCCTTCCTCATCCTGCTGCAGGATGATCCAAACCTGACTCTGGCAACCCGATATTTTATACTGCGGCTGCCGCTGCTCCTCAGTCAGCACCGGTAATTTCTCTCCCAGCTCAATCAGATACAGATAACGCTCCTCCCAGTCATGGCAACGGGAAAAATTGCGCAGTAATTTTGCCTGATCCGGCAGCGTAATTTTCATCAGGATCCTTAACCCAGCAGTTTTGCGGTACGTTTCAGTGCGTCCGTCAGTATATCAATATCAGCTTCCGTGGTGTAGAGCGCCAGTGAGGCACGGCACATGGCACTGACACCATAGTGCGCCAGCAGCGGCTGTGCACAATGATGGCCGGTGCGGACAGCCACGCCGTAGCGATCCAGAAAGGCACCGGTATCAAAAGCATGGTGCGCTCCGAGGTTAAAGGCGATCACCCCTTCCCGCTGTGCATTGCCGTATAAAACAATACCGGGCACCTCTGCCAGCCGGGTCAGTGCATACTGCATGAGTGTGTGCTCATACGCGGCAATCTCCGCCATCCCGATGTTATTCAGGTAATCCAGCGCAGCTCCCAGGCCGATAATGCCCTGGATATTGGGTGTTCCCGCCTCAAAACGCCACGGCACATCCGCATAGGTAATGCCGTTTGTCAGGCTGACCTCTGCGATCATCGCACCGCCGCCTTCGCGGGGCGGCATGTTATCCAGCAGAGATTTGCGTCCCCACAAAATACCGATGCCGGTCGGCCCGTACAGCTTATGGCCGGAGAATGCATAGAAATCACAATCCAGCGCCTGCACATCCACCGGCTGATGCATTGCGCCCTGGGCACCGTCCACCAGCACCGCCAGTTCCCCTCCGGCGGCACGGCTCAGTTCACGCGCCTGTGCAATAATCGCTTTCACCGGGTTCACGGTGCCGAGCACATTAGAAAGATGGGTAAAGCTCAGCAGACGGGTGCGGCTATCGATCAGCGCCGGCAGTTTGCTCAGCACCAGGGTGCCGTCATCCGCCATCGGCAATACACGGATTTCAATCCCCGCACTCTCTGCCAGCATATACCAGGGCACAATATTGGCGTGATGTTCCATCTCCGTGATAACGATATTGTCACCATCGTTACAGAACGCGCGGCCAAAACTGTCCGCCACCAGATTGATAGCCTCCGTGGTGCCTTTGACAAAGATAATCTCTTCCGTCTGCGGCGCGTTAATAAACGCCGCCGCTTTCTGCCGCACCGCTTCCGTAGCCGCTGTTGCCTCTGCGCTTAATGTGTGAATGCCGCGGTGAACCGCGGCGTAATGGTGAGCCGTAAAATCACTCACCGCATCAATCACCTGCTGCGGTTTCTGGGCGCTGGCAGCACTGTCGAGGTAGACCAGGGGTTTGCCGTTCACCTCCCCGGCCAGCACCGGGAAGTCAGCCCGCCGCTGTTGTGCTGAATAACTCATTACTGTTTATCCCCCTGATCCAGCGACTGACGGATACGCGCCATCACCACGTTATTCAGGACTTCATCGCTGATCGCATCCGTCAGTTCTGCAGCAAACGCAAGGATGATCATCTGCTTCGCGGCTTTTTCCGCGATCCCGCGTGTGCGCAGATAAAACAACTGCTCCTCATCGATCCGTCCGACCGTCGCACCGTGGCTGCATTTAACATCATCGGCATAAATTTCCAGTTGTGGTTTGGTATCGATTTCCGCTTTCCGTCCCAGCAACAGGTTATTGTTGGTCATCTGGCCGTCTGTTTTCAGTGCATGCGGTGCCACTTTGATCATGCCGTTAAATACCGCACGGCTGTTATCCATCACGATAGTTTTATGACGCTGGCGGCTTTCACAATACCCTTTGTTATGTTCCAGGTACGTGCGGGTATCAGCGATTTCGCCGTGTTTCGGCAATACCAGGCTGTTCATGGCCAGCACAATACCTTCGCCGTTAAGCTGTGTGCTGGTGTGATGCCGGGTCAGTTTACCGCCGAACAGGAAACTGGTGCTTTCCACACGGGCGTGTGCTGAGATAACCAGGTCATTATGGGCAAAATGATACGCCTGCGGATTTTCAAACCCCAGTTTCAGATGGCGGAAGTCACTGTTTTCACCAATAGCGGCAGTCATCCGGGCACCGGTGAAATGCGCTGATTGCTCATCCGGACTGATAAAGTGCTCAATCACCGATACAGCCGCGTTCGCGCCGATATCGAGGTGATAACGGCTGTGACGCATATTCAGTGCATCATTATGTGCCGTTGAAATATTGACGATATACAGGGGTTTTTCCGCCTGCGCACCCGCTTTCACACGGATCATCAGCGGTGACTGCGCCAGGCTTTCTGTCAGATGCAGGAAAATCTCACCGTTAACCGGCTCAGGAAATTCGCGGTGACTGTCAGCGACTGACAATTCAAACACCCCCAAATCCGTATCACTCCACTGCGGGGCAAACACGCCATCCACCAGCACCACCCGGCAGGCATTCAGCGAGGTCAGCACCGCGTCCGGTAACGCATTCAGTGTGCCGGTCTGCTGCTGATAATCCGCCGTCAGCAGCGTATCCAGTGAGGTATAGTGCCAATCCTCCTGATGAAACACCGGGAAGCCGGTTTTTTGTGCCTGCTGCCAGTGCTGCGCCGCGTGTCCGGAGAGCGGATGCTGCGCGATAAGCTGCTCTATCCGGCCCATGGCAGCCAGGTTGCGCTCACTGACCTCACGGCGTTTCAGCGCACGTTCACTGTTGGTCAATAAGCCAGCCATATCCCTGCTCCTCCAGTTTTTTCGCCAGTGAGAAATCACCGGATTTGATAATTTTGCCCTGATACAGCACATGAACAAAGTCAGGCTTCACATAATCCAGGATGCGCTGATAGTGAGTGACAATAATAAAGGCACGCTCCGGGCTGCGCAGCTGATTCACGCCGTTAGCCACGGTTTTCAGGGCATCGATATCCAGTCCGGAATCCGTTTCATCGAGAATGCAGAGTGACGGCTCAAGGGCAGCCATCTGCAGGATATCGTTACGCTTTTTCTCACCGCCGGAGAACCCGACGTTCACCGCACGTGTCAGAAGATCCTGCGGCATATTCAGCAGCTCAATTTTATCTTCGATAAAATCAGCGAAATCAAAGCGGTCCAGCGCCTCTTCACCACGATATTCGCGCACTGCATTGACTGCGGTTTGCAGGAAGAACTGGTTACTTACCCCGGGAATTTCCACCGGGTACTGAAAGGCGAGGAAAATGCCTTCACCGGCACGATCTTCCGGTGCCAGCTCCAGCAGGTCTTTACCTTTAAAAGTGACGGATCCGCTGTCAATTTCATACTCTTCCCGGCCGGCCAGTGTGGCAGACAGGGTACTTTTACCGGAGCCGTTCGGCCCCATAATGGCGTGGATTTCCCCCGGTTTCACGTCCAGTGATAACCCTTTGAGGATTTCGTTACCTTCCACGCTGACATGTAAATCTTTTACGCTTAACATAATGTACTACTCCGTCCCGCCGGTTATCCCGCAGGCGCTGATTCTGATGGATTAACCGACACTGTGTTCCAGGCTTATCGCCAGCAGTTTCTGTGCTTCCACGGCAAATTCCAGCGGCAGCTCAGAGAACACGTCTTTACAAAAACCGTTTACAATCATTGAGATGGCGTCATCTTCGCTGATCCCGCGCTGTAAGCAGTAAAACAGCTGGTCTTCACCGATACGCGAAGTGGTGGCCTCATGCTCCAGTTGCGCACTGTTATTCATCACTTCCACATACGGGAAAGTGTGCGCGCCGCACTCTGTGCCGATAAGCATCGAGTCACACTGGGTAAAGTTACGGGCGTTTTCCGCGCCCGGCAGTATCTTCACCAGTCCCCGGTAGCTGTTCTGGCTTTTCCCGGCGGAAATCCCTTTCGAGATAATGGTAGATTTGGTATTGCGGCCGATGTGGATCATCTTGGTACCGGTATCCGCCTGCTGTGTGCCGTTGGTCAGGGCAACAGAGAAGAATTCACCGACAGAGTTATCCCCTTTGAGGATCACACTCGGGTATTTCCAGGTGATAGCTGAGCCGGTTTCAGACTGTGTCCACGACATTTTGGCGTTTTCGCCCTCACACAGTGCCCGCTTGGTGACAAAGTTGAGGATCCCGCCTTCGCTGTCACCGCCGGAGAACCAGTTCTGAACAGTGGAATACTTCACTTCCGCATCTTTATGGATGATCACTTCCACAACCGCCGCATGCAGCTGATAAGTATCACGCACCGGTGCGGAGCAGCCTTCAATATAGCTGACGTAACTGCCTTCATCCGCAATCAGAATGGTGCGTTCAAACTGGCCGGTTTTGGCCGCGTTAATGCGGAAATAGGTGGATAACTCCATCGGGCAGCGCACCCCTTTCGGGACATAGACAAAGGTGCCGTCAGAGGCAACCGCCGAGTTAAGCGCGGCAAAAAAGTTATCGTGATTGGATACCACGGTACCGAGGTATTTCTGCACCAGTTCCGGATAGTCGTGAATCGCTTCCCCGAATGAGCAGAAAATCACACCGTGTTTTTTCAGCTCATCACGGTAAGTGGTTGAGACGGATACGGAGTCAAAAATCGCATCGACTGCCACCGCCTGCCCTTCGCGGACCGGTACGCCGAGTTTTTCAAAGGCTTCTTCCACCTCACTGGTCAGGAAATTGCCTGCCGGGCTTTGCACCGCCCCCGGCTGTGAGCCGCAGGTATCATCACACGAGCCGCATGACGGCGCGGAGTAATAGCTGTAATCCTGATAATCCAGCTGCGGATACTTCGCCTTCAGCCAGTGCGGCTCTTCCATCCCCAGCCAGTGCTGAAAAGCCTCCAGCCGGAAATTGAGCATCCACTCCGGTTCATTTCGTTTGGCGGAAATGGCGCGGATCACATTTTCATTGATCCCTTTCGCCAGTTCGTCCGTGGCGACGTTCGTGAAGAAGCCCTCTTTATAGCGCCCGTCATTCAGCCAGGTCTGAACGTCTTCACCAATCTCTGCATTGCTCTGAGACATAATATGGCTTCGCTCTTAAACCCCGAAGCTTTCACCACACCCGCAGGCATGCTGAGCTTTCGGATTATTGAATTTAAATATCTGATTCAGCCCTTCACGGACAAAATCCACTTCGGTGCCGTCGATAAACGGCATGGCTTTGCGCGGAACATACAGCCGGGCGCCGTCGCGCTCAAACAGCATATCCTCTGCCTCTGCCTGAGTAATCATTTCAAAAACGTAACCAAACCCGGCACAACCGGATTGTTTGACACTCAGGCAAAGCCCGATACTGTCCGGGGTGTTCTTCATCAGTGTCACAATCTGTTTTGCAGCGGCCGCTGTCAGTGTGATACCTGTCCAGTCATTATCATTCAGTGAAAAGGTTTCCACCGGGTTGGTGCTGTGTGTTGTCATTATTGACCTCATAAAATTCGACGGGAGCTCTCCGTAAACATCATGTTAATGATAATATTTCTCACTTCAACCACTTGCTTTGAAAGGATATTCCGATTATTGATTAAATAATAGACAACCATGTCAGGCAGGCGTTATCATTTTTGAGCGGAAAATGAATTAATCTTTTGTTTATAAAAGAGATTATTTATCAATGATAAATGCTTATTACCGTACCGGGTAGTACAGTATCAATGGCACAAAAGGATCATTATAAATACGACTTTTGCAGAGAAGTGCCGGTACACGGAAATTCCGGGCGGAATTCACGCAATACCGGCTGATATGTTGCTCAGATGTTAGTTTTTTGACCCGCGCAGAATTGCAGTGGTCAGACGTGAAATACAGCATAACCGCTGCTGTTCATCAAAAATCTCAATAGACCAGACCTGCTGGTTACGCCCCAGATGTACCGCCTTACAATAACCGGTGACAACACCACTGCGCACCGCACGCACATGGTTGGCGTTAATCTCAACACCGACCACGGTTTCATCCCCTTCACTGCACAGATAACCGGCCACTGAGCCGAGACTTTCCGCCAGTACCACCGATGCCCCGCCGTGAAGCAGCCCGTGCGGCTGTTTGGTCCGGTCATCAACCGGCATTGAGGCAATCAGTTGTTCCGGCTCCACCGCCGTAAACAGAATGCCCAGATGACTGAGCATATTGCCTTCCGAGATGCGATTCAGTTCTGCCGGTGTTGCAGGTCGTTTCCATATCATTAATAAGCTCTCCGCGTCGTGTTTTATCCCGCTGTCAGGATACCAGTGTCAGCAGCGCCTGCAACGGGTGCAGCATCACGTTACCTTCCATCCGCTTTACCTGGCTGCGGCAGGAGTACCCGGTGGTCAGGCAGCGCTCTGACGGCAGCGACTGGTACGGCTGTGCCCAGGAAAGCTGATAAATCCCTTTCGAACGCGCCAGGTTCGGCATCTCATGGCCGTAAGTCCCCGCCATACCACAGCAGCCGGTGCTGACCGATTGCAATGTTGCGCCAAAACGGCGGAACAGATTCTGCCAGATTTTCACACTGTCCGGCAGCGCAGTCGCCTCGGTACAGTGACTGAACAGATACCAGGGGGGAGTATCCTCACGGACATCTTTCACCGGTAATAAATCCGTATATTCCGTCAGAAATTCATGGACTAACATCACGCGAAACTGCTGTTTCTCCGGTGGCAGAACGGTTTTGTATTCATCACGGTAACAGAGCACCAGCGCCGGATCGACACCCGCCATCGGGCAACCGAGCCGCGCCACCCGGTTGAGGAAATCCGCTGTTTTGTTTGCCGTGCGGGCAAACCGGGAAAGAAAACCTTTAATATGCTGCGCTTTTCCGTTCGGGCTGAACGGCAGCAGCACCGGCTGAAAACCAAGCTTTTTCGCCAGCGCGGCAAAATCAGCCACCACTTTTGCGTCAAAATAGCTGGTGAACGGATCCTGAACGATAAAGAGATAACGTCCGGCCCGGCGCTGTTCCTCACTCATGCTTTCCAGCATTTCCAGTGTGACAGAAACGGCGTTACTGCCTGCCAGCTGTTGTTTCAGTGACGGTGACGACAGCAGCGGTAAATCGGTCATACCCACTGTTTTTTCACTGAGTTTCTGCACCCACGGCTGTTTCAGGAAAAAGTTAAACACCTTTGGTGCTTTCGCCATCAGCGGCGCGCCGGTTTCCACATTGGCCACCAGATGGTCACGCATCGGGCGCAGATAGCGCCCGTGATACAGTGCCAGAAAACGGGCACGGAATTCCGGCACATCAATTTTTATCGGGCATTGTGTGGAGCAGGCTTTGCAGGCCAGACAACCGGACATCGATTCCTTCACTTCATGGGAGAAATCATATTCCCCGCGGGATGCCCGCCACGTATTGCCGATTTTTTCAATCAGTCCGCGCAGAGAAATCCGGCTCTGCGGTACAGCCTGTGATAACAGCGCCGGGTCCGTGCCCTGCTCTGCCAGCAGCCGCAGCCACTCTCTCACCAGTCCGGCACGGCCTTTCGGTGAATGAAAGCGCGATTGCGTCACTTTCATTGATGGGCACATCGGACTTTTGACATCAAAATTAAAACACAGGCCGTTGCCGTTACAGTTCATCGCACCGGAAAAGGTATTTCTGACCTCAACGGGGATCGTTCTGTCATAGGTGCCGCGCTTAATAGCATCCACCTGCATCATTGGTGCGTCACTGGTTAACGGCGCACAGATTTTGCCGGGATTAAGCCGGTTTTCCGGGTCAAATGCCCCTTTTATCCGGCGCAGTTCGCGATACAGCGTGTCACCGAAAAAAGCCTCACTGTACTGCGCCCGGAACCCTTTACCGTGCTCACCCCACAGCAGCCCGCCGTATTTGGCGGTCAGCGCAACGATATCATCGGAAATCCGCTTCATCAGTATTTCCTGTTCCGGAGAGCACATATCCAGCGCCGGACGCACGTGCAGAACACCCGCATCCACATGGCCGAACATGCCGTATTCCAGATGATGGCTGTCCAGCAGCGCGCGGAACTCAGTGATGTAATCCGCCAGATGTTCCGGCGGCACACAGGTATCTTCCACAAACGGGATCGGTTTTGCCGCCCCTTTACTGTTACCGAGCAAGCCTACCGCTTTTTTGCGCATTGCATAAATACGCTCAATACCACTCAGTTCACGGCAGACCTGATAGCCAATCACACCCGCTTCATTATTTGCCATTAATGAATCCAGGCGTTCACACAGCGACGCAACCTGTCCGTCGATAAGCGCTTCATCATCACCACAAAATTCAACGATATTTAATCCCAGCAGGGTTTTATCCGGCACATCCGTGATCAGTTCACTGACGGAATGCCAGACGATATCTTCCCGCGCCAGATTCAGCACTTTTGAATCCACGGTTTCCACTGACAGCGCCTGAGCCGCCACCATAAACGGCGCATTGCGCAGCGCAGAGTCAAATGCATCATATTTGACATTCACCAGGCGGCGCACTTCAGGGAGCGGCGTGATGTTGAGTTTTGCCTCAGTGATCACCGCCAGTGTGCCTTCCGAGCCGGTCAGGATGCGGGTCAGGTCAAAGGTCTGCATATCATCACTGAAGACATGGCGCAGATCATAGCCGGTCAGAAAGCGGTTGAGCTTCGGAAAGCTGTCCAGAATGGTCTGCCGGTGAGTTTCGCAGCTTTCCAGTGTGGTTCGGTAAAGTTCTCCCGCAGTACTTTCCTCCTGCGCACAGCGCCGGGCCTCACTGACCGGCAGCGGCGCGGTATCCAGCAGATCACCGTTAAGCAGTACCGAACGCAGTCCCAGCACATGATCAGAGGTTTTGCCGTACACCAGTGAGCCCTGGCCGGAAGCATCAGTATTAATCATTCCGCCGAGGGTCGCCCGGTTGGAGGTGGATAACTCCGGTGCGAAAAAATAGCCATAAGGTTTCAGATACGCATTGAGCTGATCTTTAATCACGCCCGCTTCCGCCCGCACCCAGCCCTGCTCAGGGTTAATTTCAAGAATGCGGTTCATATAGCGGGATAAATCGATCACCACCCCGTTATTCAGCGACTGACCATTAGTGCCCGTACCGCCGCCGCGCGGGGTAAAGGTAACAGATCGGAATTCATCCTGTGCGGCAAGGCGCATCACCAGAATCACATCAGCGGTCGAACGCGGGAAAACGATTGCCTGCGGCAGAAGCTGATAAATACTGTTGTCGGTCGCGAGTGTCAGCCGGTCGCCATAGCGGGTGGTGGTATCGCCGGTAAATCCGCTTTCATTGAGGGCGTGAATATAACGTTCAACCGCCGGGCTTACCTGTGGGGATTGCGTTAATCGTGGGATCATTATCTGCGGCTCTTTTATCATAAATGGTCACATTGCAAATCTGACAATATAATTATGTGGTTAACTCTTCATTCTGATGCATGATTCATGCGAGAATATTCACCTTAACACACAATGTATTCATTTTGCGCCTGCAATAAAATAACGCAATATTTGCGCTCCTTTATCGGGAACAACCAGTTAATTCATTTACAAAGGGAAACTTATCCGTGGAAAAATCGCAACCGGGTTATGATTTACCTAAACTAATATTCGCCGTCGGAGCGATATCAATTCTCATTGTCATTAGTTTTTGGGTATTAAGTCCGTTTCTTCCCGGCTTTGTCTGGGCGGGTATGATAGTCATTGCCACCTGGCCGGTTTATACCGCTATCCGCCGCCGTGTCCGCAACAGCCGCTGGATAGCCGCATCCATTATGGTCATGCTGATTATTCTGTTGTTTGTCTTTCCGCTGGCATTGCTTATCAACAGTATCGTCGAAAACAGTGAGCCTCTGATGCGCTGGGTCAAATCCCCGGGGCAACTGACACTGCCGGAGCTCTACTGGCTTGACTCAATCCCGGTTATCGGGCCGAAACTGTTTGCCAGCTGGACAACCCTGGTCGCCAGCGGCGGCAACGCGATGATGGCCAAAATCCAGCCTTATCTCGGACAGGGCGCGGCCTGGTTCCTGACTCAGTTACTGAGCGCCGGTAAATTCCTGTTCCATCTGGCGATTATGCTGCTGTTCAGTGCGCTGCTCTATCTCCAGGGCGAAGAAGCGATGCGCGGCTTCCGTCACTTTGCTCTGCGTCTCGCCGGCATGCGCGGTGATGCCGCCGTACTGCTGGCAGCGATGTCTGTACGCGCCGTGGCACTGGGTGTGGTGGTCACCGCACTGACACAGGCAATTATCGGCGGCCTGGGGCTGGGGCTGGCCGGTGTGCCGTTTGCCGCTATCCTGACGGTGCTTATTTTTATCTGCTGTGTGGCACAACTCGGCCCGCTGCTGATTATGATCCCGTCCATCATTTATCTGTTCTGGACCGGAGATACCACCTGGGCTGTCGTCATGATTGTCTGGGCCGGTATTGTTGCCACCATGGATGGCGTACTGCGCCCGTACCTCATCAAAATGGGGGCGGATTTACCGATGGTACTGATTCTGACCGGTGTTATCGGCGGGATGTTATCGCTCGGAATGATCGGGCTCTTTATCGGCCCTGTCGTGCTGGCGGTATCCTACACACTGCTGAAGGCGTGGATGAATGATGTGCCGAAGCCGTCAGATGACCTGACCGAGGTTCGCGCTTATATGGAAGAACAACTCTCAGAAAAAGAATAAGTTTTTAATCAGAGGTGCAGAAATGCACCTCTGATATATTTAATTAATTATTCAATTATGGTTCATAAATAGCATTAATAATTTGAAATATTAATATAGATTGCGAGAACCACACCGGACTTATTCCGGATACGGACAGAGGTTCTGAATATATTTCACTTATCTAACAATCAGTAAATATATATATTGAGACAATTCTTAATGCAGGCATATCTTAATTATTTTAATATATCAGCCATCAAGTAACGAATTAAAAGGTATTGTTATTCATTACAATGATACCTTCCGAATACAAATATTGCTGTGTGTAGTCTTTGCCTGTCAGCCCATGATAGGCTTTTTTTTGCCTGAAATTCAGGATATCTGATTTGGTTTTATTTTGATTTGCCTTAAGTGCTCACAGACATTCTAACACCGAATGATAAAAAAAAGCCCGAAATAATCCGGGCTTTTAATCATTTTAAATGATTGAATCAGTGATTTTCTGCTAATGAAATCCAGGTTTTCACTACAGTATCCGGATTAAGAGAAACACTGTCGATTCCCTGCTCCATCAGCCAGGCAGCGAAATCCTGGTGGTCGGATGGTCCCTGACCACAGATTCCCACATATTTGTTACGTGCTTTCGCCGCTTTGATAGCCATCGACAGCAGCGCTTTCACTGCATCGTTACGCTCGTCAAACAGAGTGGAAACCACACCGGAATCGCGATCCAGACCCAGTGTCAGCTGTGTCATGTCGTTAGAGCCGATAGAGAAGCCGTCAAAATATTCGAGGAACTGGTCTGCCAGCAGTGCGTTTGACGGGATTTCACACATCATGATCAGGCGCAGGCCATTTTCGCCGCGTTTCAGACCATGAACCGCCAGTTCATTCACCACGGCTTCTGCCTGTGCCACAGTACGGACAAACGGGATCATCACTTCGACGTTAGTCAGATCCATATCATTACGCACACGTTTTACTGCTTCACATTCCAGCGCGAAACAATCACGGAAATCATCATGCACATAACGGCCTGCACCACGGAAGCCCAGCATCGGGTTCTCTTCATGCGGTTCGTAGATATCCCCGCCGACCAGGTTGGCATATTCGTTGGATTTAAAGTCAGACAGACGGACAATCACTTTCTTCGGATAGAACGCCGCAGCAATAGTGGCAATCCCTTCAACCAGACGGCCGATATAGAATTCAACCGGATCATCGTAGCCCTGCATCATGCTGCGGATTTCAGCCTGTAATTCCGGAGTCTGCTGATCAAATTCCAGCAGTGCACGCGGGTGCACACCAATCATACGGTTGATGATAAATTCCAGACGTGCCAGGCCGACACCTTCATGCGGCAGGCAGGCAAAGTCAAATGCACGGTCAGGGTTACCGACGTTCATCATGATTTTGGTGCCCACTTCCGGCATTTTATCGATTTCAGAAGAGTGGATATCAAAATCCAGTTTGCCGCCGTAGACGTAACCGGTATCCCCTTCAGAACAGGAAACAGTCACTTCCTGGCCTTCTTTCAGGAGTTCGGTGGCATCACCGCAACCAACCACCGCCGGGATCCCCAGCTCACGGGCAATGATTGCTGCATGACAGGTACGGCCGCCGCGGTTGGTAACAATCGCTGCCGCTTTCTTCATGATCGGTTCCCAGTCCGGGTCAGTCATATCAGTGACTAATACATCACCCGGCTGAATACGATCCATCTGGCTCAGGTCATGGATAACTTTGACCACACCGGCACCGATACGGTGACCGATTGCACGGCCTTCAACCAGCACATTACTCTGGCCGTTCAGCTGATAACGTTCCATCACCTGCTGGTTAGAACGAACAGTTTCCGGACGCGCCTGAACGATATACAGTTTGCCGTTGTTACCGTCTTTCGCCCACTCGATGTCCATCGGACGACCGTAGTGTTTTTCAATGGTAACAGCCTGTTTTGCCAGTTCTTCCACTTCGCTGTCGGTCAGTGAGAAACGTTTGCATTTTTCTGCATCCACATCCTCAATACGCACCTGTTTGCCGTGGCTGGTGTCATCCGCATAAACCATCTGGATTTTCTTGGAACCCATGGTGCGGCGGACAATGGCCGGACGGCCTTTTTCCAGGGTTGGTTTGTGGACATAAAACTCATCCGGGTTTACCGCGCCCTGCACCACCATCTCACCCAGCCCGTAAGCGGATGTGATAAAGACAACCTGGTCAAAACCGGACTCAGTATCGATAGTGAACATCACGCCGGAAGACGCGAGGTCAGAACGCACCATGCGCTGAACACCGGCAGACAGTGCAACACCACGGTGGTCATAGCCCTGATGCACGCGGTAAGAAATCGCACGGTCATTAAATAATGAAGCAAATACGTGCTTGATGGCGACCATGATCGCATCAATGCCCTGCACGTTTAAGAAGGTTTCCTGCTGTCCCGCGAAGGAGGCATCCGGCATATCCTCAGCCGTTGCGGAAGAACGCACAGCAAAAGATGCGCCTTTCTCGCCTTCAGACAGCTGCTCATACGCGTGACGGATATCCTGCTCAAATTCCGCGGAGAACGGGGTATCAATTACCCATGCGCGGATCTGTGCACCGGCTTTCGCCAGCTGGTTGACATCGTCAACATCCGTTTTATCCAGCAGCTCATAAATGCGCTGGTTGACGCCACTTTGCTCAAGAAAGTCATTGAAGGCCTGTGCCGTGGTGGCAAAACCATTGGGAACAGACACGCCTAATCCGGAAAGATTGGTTATCATTTCGCCTAAAGACGCATTTTTACCACCGACACGGGGTACGTCATTCATACCTAACTGGTTATACCAAAGTACATTACACGGGGTTTGACCATTGTTGGACATTGCAAGCAATCCTTTTAACATTCAAAAGAAGGTAAAATCGGAAATACGGGCTCTGCTGAGCATCAGAAACAGATTATCACAATGTTTGTAAGAATATAGACAGGTGAATCGATCAACCCGATTACAATATTTTTTTATCCTTTATAATCATGTTTTAATTTATTTGTGCCGTTGCTCCGGATTATCGATTCAGCAAAAAACATAGGAAAATAAATAACATGTCTATCACAACCGGCTCATCTTCTGATACACAAAATAAAGAAACACGGAGTGTCTTCTTTATTTCTGACGGAACGGCAATTACGGCGGAAGTATTAGGTCATGCTGTATTGTCACAGTTCCCTATTGATATTATCTCTTACACCCTGCCTTTCGTGGCAACTGTCGAGCGCGCGCTGGAAATCAGACAAAAAATCGATACCATTTTTGAAACCACCGGGTTACGCCCTCTGGTGTTCTACTCCATTATCTGTCAGGACGTGCGCGAAGCCATTACCGGCAGCCAGGGCTGCTGCCAGGACATAGTGCAAACCCTGGTCGCGCCGATTCAGAAAGAGATTCAGATGGATCCGCAGCCGATATTCAACCGGACCCACGGCTTATCCAAGCGCAATCTGAGCCAGTATGATGCCCGTATCGCGGCCATTGATTTCGCACTGGCACATGATGACGGTGTCTCCCTGCGCAATATGGATCAGGCGCAGGTCATTCTGCTCGGCGTTTCCCGTTGCGGTAAAACCCCGACCAGCCTGTATCTGGCCATGCAGTTCGGTATCCAGGCCGCCAACTATCCGTTTACCGCAGATGATATGGATAACCTGCAGCTGCCTGCTGCCCTGAAGCCGTATAATAATAAGTTATTCGGTCTGACCATTGATCCTGAACGTCTTGCCGCTATCCGCGAAGAGCGCCGCGAAAACAGCCGCTACGCCTCAATCCGCCAGTGCCGGATGGAGCTGGCAGAGGTGGAAGCGCTGTACCGTAAACACAAAATCAGCTACCTCAATACCACCAACTATTCGGTGGAAGAGATATCGACAAAAATCATCGATTCTCTGGGATTAAACCGCCGTATGTTCTGACAGCGGAAACGGTTAAGTGGATCACATTCCCCCGGTGATCCACTTTCTGCAATTGTACCTTGTAATCATCACGTTTTCGTTTATTGTGATCGGTATCACTGTGGTTTAACACAGCAACTGACCGAATTCAGAGACAGCACTAATCTATGGAAAAAACGGATGAACTGCGCACACGGGCGATAGACAAACTGATCACCCCGTCCGCGCTGGCCGGTGAGTTTCCGGCCACAGAAGCAATTAATAAGAATGTCACCACATCACGAACCCGTATTGAACGTATTTTAACCGGTGATGACCCGCGTCTGCTGGTGATTGTCGGCCCCTGCTCCGTGCATGACCCGATTGCCGCGCTGGATTACGCTCAGCGCCTGAGCGAACTGCTGCCGAAATACAGCTCACGCCTTGAAATCGTGATGCGCACCTATTTTGAAAAACCGCGTACCGTGGTCGGCTGGAAGGGGCTGATTTCAGATCCGCGCCTGGATAACTCCTGCCAGGTCAATGAAGGTATCCGGCTGGCGCGCAAACTGCTGATCGACGTTAACGCACTGAATGTCCCGACAGCCACCGAGTTTCTCGATATGGTCACCGGGCAGTATATTGCTGATCTCATCAGCTGGGGGGCCATCGGTGCCCGGACCACGGAAAGCCAGATCCACCGTGAAATGGCCTCCGCGCTCTCCTGCCCTGTCGGCTTCAAAAACGGGACTGACGGTAATATCAAAATTGCGATTGATGCCATCCGCGCCGCACAGGCCGGTCATATGTTCCTGTCACCGGATAAAGACGGGCAGATGACCATTTACCAGACCAAAGGCAACCCGTTCGGGCACATTATTATGCGCGGCGGCAAAACACCGAACTATGCTGCCGGTGATATTGCTCACGCCTGTGATCAGCTGCGCCAGTTTGATCTGCCGGAACATCTGGTGATTGATTTCAGCCACGGCAACTGTCAGAAAATCCACCGCCGTCAGCTGGATGTCGCCAAAGATGTCGCACAGCAGATTAAAGATGGTTCGCGGGCTATCGCCGGTGTTATGGCCGAAAGCTTTATTCAGGAAGGCACACAAAAACTGGTGAATCACAAAGCGCCGGTTTACGGGCAGTCAATTACCGATCCGTGCCTGAGCTGGGCAGATACCGTCACCATGCTGGATATTCTGGCTGACGCGGCGGATGCCCGTTTCAGCTGAATCTATTCCCTTGTTATGAAACAGGATGCGCCCGCATCCTGTTTATTCATCACCCGCAGTTATCATTCCTCCCCCATATAGTTGAGATGCCGCTCACTTTTTCCGTGTAAATTCACTCTCCCGGAAAAAATCACTTGAACCGGTTTCGTCAGCTGCTGATAATAATTTGCGAATACGAATTGATATCAAATAAAATCATATGACTGAAAATAATCAGAATTCTGTGATATCCGGACTTGCCGGATATAAAAATACAGCAACAGATAAAATCACGGTTATCAGCAGTGAGGCACTCCTGGGGCCGCAGCAGCGGATTATTATCCGCCACCAGAATGAGCATGATCGGAGAAAATACATTATTTATCAATGTTATACATAATAGAATATCAACAAAAAATATGATTATGAGCATCATTATGTACACATGTCTAGTGATTGCTGGTGACTACTCTTGACATCTACCGGTTACAAATCTAAATTGGAACTGTATATTTAACCAGTAAATTAAGAGGTGCTCACATGCTACATATTGAAGTTATTTTCAGCAACAACCAAAAAGAGATGGTACCACCAGGCACATTTGAAGCACTGGAAAAGGAAATTGACCGAAAGCTACGGGCTCAGTATCAGGATATGAACATTCGTATTGTGTGGGGAACCAATGCGGCAATGTCAGTAACCGGCGGGAAAAATGATAAAGATAGTAAAAAAATAAAAGAGATAGTGCAGGAGATTTTTGAGGATGGCAGTTGGGTGCCTGAAATGGAAGGCGCCTCTGATGATGTAGATTATTTTGATAAATAACACTATTGAATTCATATTTTGTTACATATTTCAGAAAAGGAGATTATAATAAAAAAAATTATCTATCTGATCTCTCTAACAATGACGAATACAAAAAACAGCGTGGACATCAACATAGGTTGTAAAATTAAAGACGCGCGAATATCTGCCGGAATGTCCGGGAATGACCTTGCCATAAAGATTGGTGTCTCACAGCAGCAGGTATCGCGTTATGAATCCGGGCAAACGCCAATGACCATAAACACGGTTATAATGATTGCTCATGTACTTAATGTCTCTGTAAATGAATTACTGAGTGATTACCTTTCCTCAGAGTACAGTGACATCATGCTTTTGATGAGCAATCGTAATACAGAAAAATAGTCACACCGGACGTCCACCAGCGCGGCTTTGTTTATTTACATTGTGGCAGGAAAATACCGGTAAATTGTCGATACCCCCACACCATAAATAATCGCCATCTGCTGCCGTGAATGCCCTTTATCCAGCAGACGGCCGATTTGCTCCCGGTCATTCTGTGTCAGTGCCGCTGGTCTTCCGCCGACTCTGCCCTGTGCTCTCGCTGCGGCCAGCCCTGCTAATGTCCGCTCTACTATCAGTTCGCGTTCCATTTCTGCCAGTGCTGACATGACGTGAAAGAAAAAGCGCCCCATAGCCGTACTGGTGTCGATACTGTCCGTCAGTGATCGGAAGTGTGCGCCGCGTTCGTGCAGATCAGATATCAGCGCTATCAGGTTTTTGACACTGCGCCCGAGCCTGTCCAGTTTCCACACTGCCAGTGTATCGCCCGGCTGAATGGCCTTTAATGCCCGTTTCAGTCCCGGCCTGACGGCGGTTTTACCGCTCATTTTGTCCTCAAAAATCTGGTCGCAATTTATGCTGATGAGCGCATTTCGCTGTAAATCGCTGTTTTGGTCAGTTGTTGATACGCGGATATAACCGATGACCGCCATTGTTTTCCCTCATGTTTACTGTAATGACGGGATTATTACGGATTTATCCGGTTATGGCTGCATTCCCGGAAACCTTGGTTTGGGAGAAGCGGCAAAAAGTGATGTGGTTCAGGTGGCTGGATCATCAAAAATATCAGTGATCAGTCAAGATGGTGCGACAAAAGCATTCGCATCATCTGAATTTTTTCGTTATCTGCCAAATGAATACACAGTTATATATTCACCCAACAAAACATACAGAATTGTTGTTTTTAATGATGGTGCATTTGGTTCATATCTTACTGATGGCGGCGTGGCAATTGTCTCGTTTGATAAAACCGGAAAAATGACGAAGGGCGAGATACCAACAGATAAAATTTCCGGGCTTAAACAATCTCTGGGCAGTGGCACGGATACGATACCAAGCGAAAAAGCGGTAAGTGACGCACTCGATAAACAAAAACCGCTCGGCATGGGGCAGTCATGGCGAGATGTGACTTTCGCCAGGAGCGCGGGAGTGGCATACCCAAACAATAAAAACAGGTCTATCGAAGTTAACGTAAGAACAGAGCGACTAACAGGAAGTGGTGTGGCGGGAATCACGCTTGAATGTGATGGTCTTGTTATATCATCAAACCGGGTGTCTGGCTCTGGCGCTCAGGCTTTTGTTTCTGCGGTTATTCCGGATAAATCAAGTTATAAGGTGTCTGTGGAAGGTAGTACTATATTTCAATGGTCGGAGCTGACAACACAATGAATACTCAGATTATAGGTCAGAAATTTTTTAAAGATGCGGATGATAATGTTTTTTGCCTGGATATCATGCCGATGAATGAAGATAGCTGGGAGAGCGAGATAAAATACGGATGGACTGAAATCAGCAAAGATGATGCGATGAGTATAGCCAACCCACCGCCGACAAAAGAACAGTTGGTTGAGCTGGCAGAGGCTGAAAAGCAAATATTGATTGCGGAAGTCACCTCCGAAACAGAAATGCTTCGGACAAAGTTGGCACTTGGCCGCATCAAAGATGATGAAAAGGCGCTGTTAATCGCCTGGCTGGACTATCTGGACGAACTGGAAGCGGTGGACGTATCCACCGCCCCGGATATTATCTGGCCGGTGAAGCCGGAGGTGTAGGCCATACCACAGCAGCCCCGAGGGATGGATCTACCGCCTGAACCTCCTGCACGTACAGCATCCATTCTTTAAGGCTGGCTTTATCTTCTTCCGTGATGATGCCGAGCATAAGCTGAGTCTGCCAGAGTTGGGTTTTCTGGCTGGCCTCCGCAATCAGTGCCTGCTTTTTGGCCTCTGCCTCTGCAGTCAGTTGCTCTTTAGTTACCGGCGGGTTGATGTGTGCATCAACCTCTTTGGCTGTCATTTTGTGCATACCTTTAATTTTCTCGTTAATTTCAAAGAAAATAGCCGGAACCTGCTCTTTTTCATTATCAAAATCAGGCTCATTTATTCTGTCAATCACAGCCATTTGTTCAATATCGTATGCATAAACAGTGCCTGATTTATCTTTGTAGTAGTTCATGGGCGAAATTCCATCCATTTTTTGTAATTTATTTGAGTAGGGTCGGCATTAAAGACATACTCCCCGCCTGGCTGGACTGGCACCGATAGCGCCTCCATCCACATGTTATTTGTCGCGGTAGCGGAGTAAAGTACTTCCCCGTCAACCCCAAAACCAAAACCAACATATTCGCCATTCGCTTTGTTTGAGTGAATGTGGCTTATTGCAATAAAAATAGTTTTTGGTGTTGTGTTGGTATAAACAACCCCCTGCTGCCGTGATGCAGTAACATTCACCCACCGCTGTCCGGCACCGAACAGTTCATCTGTATGAGCCACATCCCCAGTTTTTCCCTCCCTGAAATTGTTGTATCCAACAACACCGTCTTTTGTTCTGGCTACGCCTGAACCACCTGACACTGAACGATAAAACCAAATCCTGTCATTCGGGTAGTCTTTATTTTGATACGAAATATCAGGAAATGAATTATTATCAAGACTGCGTTTTTTATTCACCTCACTTTGCAATGCGTAATCACCTGCTGGTTGATAATCACCTTTCGGCTGATATTTTTCCGGTAAACCAAGGTTTTTGATAAAGGTCTCTTTATTTGGGATGTCTGCGCCGTTCTGGTCTTTGGCGAGATATTTCTTCAGGTCTTCAAGCGTGGCGTAGTTCCAGCTGGAGATTATTTTTTTGATCGCTTCCTTCAGCTGGTTATCATTATTTTTATCCTGTGAAATACCAGCTTCAATCAGCACACCAAGAATTTCCCGCTGGACGGAGTTAAGCCAGCCCGCTTCCAGAATTGTCGGTGCGATACCGGCGGCCACGTTGCCGTTTGTCCACTCGCCGTTTTTATCGGCGGTACTGGTGACATCACCAATTTTTTTCATAACAAAGCCTCACTCAGTGAAGGTGATAATTAGTTGTTGATAATCAGGGTTTACTGGCCGTAACCGACCTGAAGGATCGTGTGAGAGGGGGAAATCTGGTTAAACTGGCACTCGAGGTAATGTTCCCCCCACGAACGCAGCGGATCACCACAGTAACTGCCGCCGGCGACCGCATATGTCACCTGGGTGTTTCCGGCATTTATACGCCAGACGAACGGCCATTCATCACCGTTCAGTGCATCACCGCAGGCCGACAGCCCCGCCCTTGCCTGCCGGAATTCGGTAATGGTGATGGTGTAACCCATCTCGGCCGCCAGGCTGATGTAATAGGGCTTTGACATCCCGCCGGTACGCAGCAGCGTTGAAAGAACCGCGGATTGTCGTTTCGGAATGGTGTCCATCTCCCCGATCCCACAATCATCCGGCAGACCGAGTGTTTTTTCCCACTCAGGTAATAACGTTGTGGCCGTCTTCGGAAATGCTCCCTCAAGCAGCTGAACAGCGTCAATATCCGAAGCCTCATAACCGCGCGCCAGTGCCCGGAGAATAGCATGCATATTCGACCCCGGCCGCCAGTCCCACGCCATGCCCTGCGGTGCCAGTCCGATCATCGCCTGAGTGTAATCGTCAGCGGTGTAATTCATGTGTATGACACCTCCCCGCGCTGCGCCAGTTCACCGGTGCTCAGAACTATATTTTCAGCCGGTTTTTTCAGGACAAAGCCGGTGGTGCCGGGGATATCAGCAATCGCATACTGCAGGTCAGAAAGGTAGATTTTTGTGCCGCCGGTCGGGTCACTGTCCCGGAAGAACACATCATCAATGGCTTTGGCTATCTGCTGATGTAATTCCGAGGTTGCCCGGCTCAGCCCTTCAATTTCAAAATCTATCTTTTTCGCAACAGGTGAACAGACCCACACCAGCGCCGTTACCGTCTGCACACCCCAGATATGATCTGCAACACGCAACTGGTCACCGGTCGCATGCACTGAATAAGTTTCTTTGGTAGCCGGTCCGTCTGTTCCCAGCGGAAAGCCGCCGTTGCTGTTGCCGTCACACATAATGTAAATGCCGACCGACCCGGCCCCCAGCAGGCGGCGTTTTACCCAGGCGCGGGAAATGCCCGGCACTTCTTTCGCCCAGCCTTCATAGTCTGTATCGCTGCCGCCCTGCGGTGGTTTTTGGTACGCATGCAGGACCCGCTGCCGGAAAGCCTCTTCATTCTCAATATCACTGCCGCCGGTGATCGGATCAACAGCAATACAATCTGAAGACACTCCGGATATCGCTATCTCAAGCGTCAGTTTTGTCCCGGCCGGTGAGTTACCCGCCGCGCCGCCGCCGTAAATATTATCGTCAATGCCGGGCAGAATGGCTTCAACAGACGTGAAGCCTTTCCCGTCAGCATTAATATGGACCTCAGTAACAAACTGGTACCGGTATCCATCTCCGCGGGTCATCGCCGTACCGGCCGGAATGATACTGCCCGGCACGCCGTCAAACTGCACCTTTGTACAGGTGGCTTTGTTCGGTGGTTTGCGGTACACCCGTTTCAGCGCCCCCCATCCCGCCAGGTTTTCATCCGTTGCGGTAAACGGAGTTGCCTGTTTTGCAATGTAATCCAGATAGGCATAATGCAGGTGCGCCATACCGGCATCCATATCCGCCAGTACCCGCATATTGGAATACCGCAGCAGCGCACCGGGCTCTTTCAGTTCATTGCGCAGGAAATTCTGGTTCTGCTCCCGCAGCTCCGTCAGTGTTTTACGCTTAAACGGCATTTATTGTTTCTCCCATACCCAGTAAAAACGCAGATCTTCCGCACCGGCGTCCGGCCGGTGATAACGGATAACCATGTTCAGTCGCTGCGGCCACACGATTTGTGTCCGGATCTGAATATCAGACACGACCCCGTCGGTTATCAGCCAGGCCAGCGCCTCGCGGGCGTAATCCTCGGCTTTCTTTGCCACCTGCGTAGTCAGTTTCTGACGTCTCAGCAGCCAGAGACGGGAGCCGATAAACCCATCAGTTCCTGTATCTGCCCACCATCCCCGCCGGTACTCATCGTCGTAATCATCATCACTGTGCGCCAGCCGGTCAGTGAACAGACTGATCATAATCGCTGACTGTAAATCATCACCGGAAAGCAGGTCACCGTTTCCGGCTATCCAGTCCGCCCGCAGTGTGTCCGCGTTCCACCAGGAAGAAATATCAGACATCAGACTTTCTCCTTAATCGGATTACTGGTTTTGGTGGCACTACCCGGTTCCACATTTTCCACATCGTGGTCGTGCTTGTTATAACTGTCCCGCAGTGCTTTCAGTGTGGACGGGTTGCTTTCGTAGTTATCAATGACATCACCGGACACTTTCAGGATCGGCGTATTCAGCACGACTTCTGTTTTGGCATTGACCGTCACCTTATCGGCGTTATTGATGGTCACGTCTTTATCTTTGGCTTCAATCACAATGCCGTCCTCTGTCATGTGGATGTACATACCCCACAGGTTGTACATCACGCTTTCACCGGGTGAGAGTCCGGTATGACGGGAACCGGGGTGATTACTGCCGATGACCACCGCACTGGAGCGGTTTCCGCCGAGATAGGCAATCAGAACATCCGACCCCGGCGGAAGAGAAGACGAAAAACCAAATTCCGTCATACGGTAAGTGCCGTCCCGGACTTCCAGCGCGGTGCTGTACTGAATGGTCTGAATCGCTCCGTCATCTTTGGTAATACTGGATTTACCGGCGCCGATCATCATTGACATCCGGGTTGTTAAATCGCGGACCTGATCACTCATCATTACACCCTTATTACCTGGTAAAATTCATACGGTTCAGCAATGAAGGCTTCCGGCGGCATCAGCTGTAATGTCGCGCGTGTCCCGCCGGCATCCCGCAGATAGGTCACATCAGAAAGTGTCCAGAATTTATCCGTCACACCCAGAACGGGGATATCTATCGGGATCAGTGTATTCGGTTCCCACAGCTTCCCTGAGGCGTCCCGCCAGCTGTCCACCATCACACTCAGGATTTTGGAACGGCCGTAACGGCGGTTCATTTCCCAGTCGATACTTTCCTGCTCACGTTTAGCGGTGATCAGGGTGCTTTCGATGATGGTGATATAATTCCGGTACCGCATTTTTCCCGCTTCCGGATCCCGCGCCGAGGCGTTCTGTACCGCTGACACATCTCCGGCAAACGGGGTAACAGACAATGACACGCCGGTATAATCGGAATAGCGCTCTGCCATAGAATCCGAGAAATCAGCACTTTCGATATTTTTCCCCTGCTCCACGCCGCTGGCCGCCACCTTGTCACTGACGCGGGTCAGCAGCAGGTTTCCGGACGGCTGTTCGTAATACAGCAGCGCAGAATACCGGCAGCAGCGCTCGATCACCTGTTGTGAGGATTCACCCCAGTTCAGGGTGAATTGCGGGACAATCTGTAACCCGCCATCGGAAACGGTGCTCGATACTTCAATGCCGTACCACTTCGCCAGTTTCTGTGCGATTTGCAGGGCGTTAGACTGGCTGATCACGTTGTTCGGCCAGTTGGCAGAGCAGTCCACCAAATCCTGACACTTACCCCTCCCGGAGACGCTTATCTGGTGCTGGTTTTTATTGATCTGCCCGTTCCACGTGTCGATATAACCGGTAATAACCCGATCCTGACCGAGAAACACCTCACAGGGATCACCCGGTTTAAACAGCTGTTTTTCATCCGTTGCCGGGTAGTAATCCATCAGGCTGATTTCAAAATCGTTCGGCAGCCGTTCAATACCACGGGTAACCCGGACACTGTCCCAGCCGGAAATACGCTTGCCGTTTATTACCAGGGATAATTCTTCGGTTTTTTTCGTCTCTTCCGTCATTTTTTCAGTGCCTTAAATCTGACCGGCATAAACGCCGGATGTCGTGGCTGAGTCTCCATCACCAGTTCGTCACTGCGGGTTGCATCCTGATACAGGCGGTTAGCCACATTGAGAGACGGCAGCACCGACGGCAGAGCGTAAGACGACAGGCGGCCGCGTTCAGAGCCTTTATCGGTGAAGAAAATGACAACCTGTTCGCGCCGGTTCAGGAGGGTAAGATAGATGTCATCCAGCGCCAGATCCCCGGTGATAGTCATGGCATCATCGAGGGATTCACAGACTTCCCGCTGATATCCGGCGGACTCAGTGCTGTTTGTCGGGTCAGACTGACCGGCCACCACGGAAAGTGCCGATGCAGCCAGCACAACCAGCATCATTTCAGTCAGTGCGGCAATTCTCTTATCCTGCTCCGTCTGCTGATATTCCAGATTGCGGAAACGGGATAATGTATTCAGGATCCGCATCTTCTGGCCGGTGTCACCATCCATTGTTATCAGGATGACAAACACCCGCTGTATCTGTGCAATCACATCTTCGGGGGTTTCAGCATCACTGACCGCGCTGAGTGTTTTATCCAGCCGTTGCCGGTCAATAATGGCCTGATTCAGCGTTTTATCGATAATTTCACGGTCATCAGTATCACCCTGATGTATGCGCTTGCCGGTCGCACCGGACACCGCCCCGCCCGCGCTGCCTTTCTGATAGCGACCGTATTTATTGCTGCCGAATACGCTGTTCAGCGAGTTACTGAGATTAGTGACCTCATCAACTGAACTGCTGACCATATTTACCCAGAAATCCGCAGTCTGTTTCAGCGTCTTCATCATCTGCGTAACAGATCGGACTTCGCCTTTAATCATGGCGATCGTTTTCAGGGTGGTATGCGCTGCTTCTTTCAGCCACTGCCCGAACGTCAGTTCACCGGTTTTTTCACTGCCGGTGATGGCGAACACCTTCAGGCCGGACTCGATAACCACCAGCTCAAACTCAAACACCCGACCGCTTTCTGCGTTTTCAGACACCCGCAGGCCGCTCTCAGTCACGCTGACGGTCATTTCTCCGAGTGTCGGGTGAACCAGCGTTCCGGCCTCACCAACTTCACAGGCGGCCACCAGATTATCGCGCTGGGTGATAACATCCGGCGCGTCATAAACGAGACTGTCCTGAATCAGAAATCCCTTTATGGTGATCCGCCGGTTGCTGCGCCCCATATCCTCTATCCAGGACTGATCGCGGTAGGCATATTCGTGAATAGCCTGGCGGCGGCCGAAAACACTTTCACCACTGATCACACCGAACGGCACACCACGGAATGAAGCCTGCTGCAGGTGTTCAGACCAATTCCAGTCCGGCTCAATGCCGAGTACATCAGATATGGCGTCTTTGATAATTGGCATGTGGGCTCCAACGACAAAACCCGCAGTTAAGCGGGGAGCATAAATTATGGGAGTTATTTGAGGAAAGTGACTGTTAAATTAATCATGGTCACATAATGCACTTTCCTTCAGATAGCCTTGCTTATTCATTATGCAAATTTCTTTTTTTAGATTAAAATTCGCCACCTGAATACTTTAAGCAACGCAAGAATATGAAATACACCTTATTACTACTGACGCCATTACTCCTGACGCCATTACTCCTCACCGGATGCCAGGGAAAAAATTATTGGGAATTAACTCCGGCAGAAAAAGCAGAGGTCAGAATCATGCATGATAAGAACGCTAATGTATCCAGAAAATGCAACCGGATAAAAAACCAATCTGAGCGCACCGAATGCTTTCTCGACAGAAACGACGATGACTTTAATCGAATGTACTAGATGATAACTCCCTGGCGGGAGAATGTCGGACGTAAAGCTAAACCAACAAAAAACCCGCCGGAACGGGTCTTTATGCCGAAGCGTTTAATGCCTGGTATAATTTATATACCCCAAAGATCACGGATGGCAGCCCGAGAATCCACAAAATAATATTAAGCCTGATATCTTTTAATTTACCTTCAGTTTTTTCAGTAAGCAGTTTTATTTCGCTGCTCATTTCAGTGAATTTTACATTTAACTTATCTTCTGATGGGCGCTTAGATACCTTGTCCGTCATCTCGGCTAATGTACTGTTGATTAAATCAAATTTACCATTGGTTTCTTCAGATGATGGTTGGCCGATAACCATTCTTTTTATGTCAGATGTTGCATCAGTGAGTCCATCTATTTTTTGTATCAGGACTAACATGTTTGCTTTAAGATCAGCGTTATCTGAGGACAGTTTTCTGATATCAAATTTTATATCTGAAATGTCGGTTCTGATATGGCTGACATCAGACTCCAGCCGAGCTACTCGTGATTCCATATCTCCGCCTCCCCCTCCAGAGTTATTTTTTCCATCTTTAATTTTTTCTCTGGAACCTTTATTTTTAAAATCAGCAAAACTAATATTACTGGGTCCCATCTATTGGTTCTCCATATTTATGTAAAAATATGTATCCAATGTATGGATGACTTCTCTGGCAACATCATCCCCTTCATTTGGTGTAAGCCCTTCCCGCAGCTCTATAGTTGCTTTGTGTCGCCCTGATTTCAAAATATTAGTATCAACATCCATTTTTGCCAAAGCTATCACTTCTTTCTCGTATTCTTTAATTTCCGAAGATATATTGTATCCATCAACAGCAATACGTTGATCTTCCGTGCTTGATAGCTGGTTTCCACTATCATCGGCAATAAAAATTACGGTATGATAATTGTTATCAATAGACAACATGACACCAAAAGAAAAACCAACGGTGATCACTCCACCTTTGGGTAAATTGTAAGTCGGGCTGGGTGGTGGCAATGCCCCCTCCCTAATATTGAATTGCTCACGATCAAGTACTGTATAAAAAAACATGATTTTGGATGAATCATTCATATCAATACCAAGCAGTTAATACCATATACCTTATTTAACCATCAATACCTAAATTTGGTTACTTGTTTTTGTCTTTTTTGGACAAACATGGCACCATTTCCCCCGGTTACAACCACTACGGCATATTCATCGCAGTTGTCACCCTGCCTTTCGGTTTCACGTTTACGGTACTTTTTGTTCCGGTTTCCGCGTTAGTCAGGACAATTTCCAATGTGCCGCCCGCCTTGTTTTCCTGAAGAACTTGTGATAATTGCTCGGTGAAGGCCAGTAATGCCTGGGTCGGGTCTTTGTCTATTTTAAAGTCAGTCGCTGCTGATGCAGTCTCTTGTTGTTGAGTCTGCTGCATGGCTATCATGTCACGCTGTTCTCTGACCCTATCGGGGTTACGAAGCCCTTTCCAGCGATCATCCATAATTGAATCCATTATGCCATCCATTACCTCCTGGTAGCTGTACGGCTGCTCGATGTTTTCGACCTTAATCATATGAGGAATGACCTTAGCCAGTACATTAGGATCATGCATATTAAGCGGCTCATGCGGACCAAATCCAGTGCCTTTTGATACCCGATCTATGTATCCCTGAGTGTTATTTTTTGCCTTAGCTGGTGCGTACTTCTTCAGGAGTCCGTCGAAAGTATTCAGCCCATCTTCAGCATCAAGCATTAGCTGGCGTGACATTGCTGCTATTCCGTCTCTGGATGACCCGAATTTGACGTACCGATGGTCGTTACCGTAATCATACCCCGTGCTGTTTGGTGCAGCGATCAGGTTGCCAGGGTTGTTATTTCTCAATCCGCGCCGGTTTGGGTTATATTTTTCATCCTGCACCCAGTTATCAGGCACCTTGCTATTTAATGCTGGCTTGTTTTTACCGGCTTCAGCTCGCTCCCTCTGTTCCTCCCATTTATCACTCCATTTGTTATAGATATCAGTATACATTTTGTCGTCCGGGTCGAGGGCGGTCATCCGCAAGTCCTCAAACCAACTTAGTGAATCCCTGTACTCCTTGTCTTTAGCAGCCCAACGAATAATATCCTGACGCTTATCACCATGATAAAAGTTATCTTCCGTATCATTTATACGCAGCTCGGATTCACGGATATTTTTCATAGCACCATCAAGATCACCGAAATCAGGGATTATGCTGGGTGAATCAATAAACTCATAAAGCGACTTCTGTATCTGATTCATTTTACCGGTCAATTTAGCACCAGCTTCGCTTAACTGAGTATCCACCTCAGTCATTTTTTCAGCGAACTCCCCATCCATGGTCAGGCCAAATTTGTCCGAGTTATCCAATCGCTCCTGGAGTTTTCCTTCCCGTAACAGGGCAATAAGCTCCGGTGGTAACTTTAGTTTATCCCGAAGCTCCCAGTTTCGATGTTCCGGCAGTATTTTAATCGCGGCTTCAAGACTCTTTAGTGTCTCAACCATATTAACGCTGCCGTCTTTATTGGTGGAAATTTCAGCGCCAATACTGCGAATGGCAGCCCGTAAATCATTATCATCGCCATTTTGAGCGCGGCTGAACTGCTCAAACTGCTTTTCAATAATATTGCGGGAATCGTCCACACTAACACCGCGCTGATGGAGAGTTCCGCTCAGCCGGGTACTTTCCTCTACCGTCATACCAGTATTGGCGGCTGATGTAGTGATATTTTTACCTTCCTCCGCCATCCCCGTAATCAGCTTTCCGCCACCGGCGATAATTGCACCGATACCACCAATACCAGCCAGCTTCCCGGCCAGCGCACCGAAGTTTTTCAGCGGCGGGATCATGTCTCCGATACTCTGAACGCCGGATTTCGCCTCCTCGGATACATCACGGAGTAAATCACCGATACCACGCAGCCCGGTTACTGATTCATCACCGCCGAGTTTCAGTTTATCCCGCGCCTCATCCAGTGCCGGATTCAGACTACGGATCTTTTCCTCAAGAACCGTAATCTGACCGCTTGCTCGATCATCCGCATTCAGTTCAAAATCAAAGGCATTACCCGCCATAATTAATCTCCGCTTTTAATCTCTTCGGCCTGCTCAACCCACCAGTGCAGACGGCTTTTTGACAGGAGCCACGCATCACGCGGCCCCCACCTGTAAAAATATGTCACCTTTGCCGCCAGCCGCTGCCATGACCGGAGAGCATTTATGCCAAAAAAGGGGTCAGAAAATCACGGCACTGTTTAAAGTCTGTGATCGCCATTTTTTTCAGTTCTGTTTCCGGGATTTCACTGACCAGGGAAATCAGCCGGCGCATACCGGGAAGCGAGTTGCTGGCCTTATTCTGTACATCATAAAACTGCTCTACTTCGATAAGGCACGGCTCACGCAGGTTAACTTCCTCATAACGGACTTTGCCGTCATTGGATTCCAGCGGTTTACTCAGGGTGATAGTTTTTGTTGTTTCCACAATTAATTCTCCGTTACCGAACGACCTTCAAAACGCACGTCAAATACAGCGTCTTCGCTGTTTACTTCCTGAGTCTGAACAACCCAGAGCCCCTGACCGATGATGGTTTTGCCGTTCGCCAGTTCGGCCACCACGTTCACATTGGTCATGCCGTTAAAATCCGCCACGGTGGTACCGCCGGAATCACGGACACGCATCGCGATAAAACCGGCAACCGGCTTTTCTTTGTAACCGTGGACAAAGTCCATACCGCTCAGGGTTTCGCGGGTGACAGTGGACGGACTGTATTTAAAGTCCGCCGCCACCATAATTGACATACCGTTGACGGAGACGTGAGCCGTTCCCGCCAGACGGTTGGATGTATCGCCCATGATTTCTCCTTAGTTGCCCGGCATCAGGCGGAACTGGTTAAGCAACGCAAACACGCGCAGCTGGTTAATGAGGGTGCCGGTCCACAGGACATCAACACGATTCGGGTTCTGGCTGTTGCGCTCGACTTTCAGGCCTTTGGCAAACCCTTTCGCGTCCTGCACATGACCGTTAAATTCCAGGAAGCCATACTGGGCGATCAGTTCTGCTTTAATGATATTCGGCGTGACGATTGCAGCCCCCGGCGCAAAACGGGTGCCGTCTTCAGCCAGCTTCATACGCCCGAATTTACTGGTCACCTGGGTACGCAGATAGCGTGATACAAACATCAGCAGATACAGGGTTTCCACCTGCAGATAACTGTCGTCATTGTCGCCGTAGGCATTTTTCTGGTAGGTCGTGATGATATTCTCAACCCGCACGGTACCGTCATCGTCCACGGTAAATGTGGAAATGCCGCTGTGCAGCAGATTGTTACGCTCGGTCAGTTCAAGAATCTTCGTGTCGTCCGGCGGCAGCACACCACTGATAACCAGCGTCTGTAACGGGCGGCCCGGGTCATTACGCAGGCTCTGGGCAATGGCACCGGTATATGCCGCACTCCACTGATAATCCGGTGAGGGTGAACCGTTGACCCCGAGCAGTGAGGCATGCTGGTCGTTCCGCTTTTCACCAAGATCAGCCAACTGACCATAAGTGCCGGTGATCACCCCGTAGCTGTGTCCGTATAACTGTTTGTCCCACGCCCAGCGGTCTGCCAGAAAGGTTTTCACCACATCGAGAGACGCCGTATCGGTATACGGGTTCACGATAAAATCAAAGGATCGGTCTTTCAGGTTCGCCAGACCATTAAGCAAATCCGGAGCGCCGTTACCGCCGGACATCGCCGTGACGGTCATTTCAAAACCGGACGGTGTCGACTCGCCCCCGGTCAGCCCGAGGTAGTTCAGCCGGATATCAATCCCGTTACCGTGAACGCCTTTGTTTTTGGCCGTCAGCGTCACCGTATCTGTCTCGGCTGCTGCCGTTACCGGCAGGTTCGCATTGCGGTTAATCACTTTAGCCAGTCCGGTTGCGATAGCTTCCGCTGTGTCCGTGGCCACAACGGCCATCTGAACACGGATACCCGCGATATACAGTGAAATCACACCGGTATCATTGGCAGCACTGGTAATTTTCAGTTTACCGGCGGCGGCTGTCTGCGATTCAGTATCTGCCAGCGGTAACACCCACACCTCACCGGCGGTATCATTGCGGAAATACGCATCAGCCTCTGTGTGCAGCATGGATCCGCGACCGAAACGCTCTGCGGCCTGCATCCCGGATGTGATGCGCTCAGGAATGCTGTCTTTTCCCGCCGCACCGTCCAGCATCTGGCCGATTAACAGCGTGCGCTGGGTGGCGGTTGCGGTGTTGGCCATCGAGTTATCAAACTCAACGAAAAACAGCGGGGTCCGCAAATTCTGCGGAATAGTGGCAAATGGCACGGTCATGCTTTTTGCTCCTTCACTTTCTGAGGATTACCCGGCACGACATCCCCCTGATTCAGACGGGTGCGCCAGAAAACATTATCGGGGACGTCCTGCCCGGATTCAGGCAAAAGCTCCCCTTTGACCGGACAGCGGACGCTGCGGCCTTTTACAGGTTTTACAAACATGGTTACTCCTGATTAGTCAGGTCGATGGAGACGTGATGTTCCGGGCTGCCGTCAGGCATCTGAACGCTGATGTCGATACCGGTTAGCGGATCCGCATCAACCGGGTAGAATTCCTCCGGCCCCTGGTAATACTCGATATCCAGATCCATCAGCAGTTGCGCCATATGGCCTTCACCGGCAGCACTGATGTTTATCTGAGATCGGATATTCAGGAACTGCTGGATTTTCCGGGTCAGCTCATAACTGTTAATTACCGCCCGTTCAATCTGTTCCCGCAGGGCTTCGAGAGCCAGCTCTGCTTTTATGGCGCCGTTCCGGTCTGCCTCATCGAACTCTTCCAGGCGGCCGGTGACCCGGACCGTGGTCACGGTGTTAAACTGCGGAACGTTACGGCCGAGTGAATGTTTTTCATCAAACGGGGTCTGCACGATAATGCAGGGGTATTCTGCATTTGTTGTCGGCCAGTCCTGCGGGGAATACACACGGTCTTCCGCGCTGGTTTTCCCCTTCAGGGCCGCGACAACGAGCTCACGAACTCTGGCTGCATTCATTATTTCACCTTATTCAGGATCAGGTGTGTCCCGCCGTGACTGTCCGGCTGCACATCGGATACCACAAACAGAGTGCTGACGCTGTAGACAAATACCCGATCCCCTTTCGCCGGAGGCACAGTAAAAATAACATCGCGTACACCGAGGATCGGACGGGTGGTATTGATACCACTTTCACCGTCCATGCTTTCATAGTTCTGGAAATAGGCCCGGTCAAAAATGCCGTCGATGTCGTAAAATCCGGCGCCTTTGGCACTTTTCACCGGTTCCCAGCGTACTTTTTCCGCAAAGACGTTATGCAGCGGCCCCAGCAGGTGTTTATCCCAGTCAATGCCCATTGATGGTTACAGTGCCGGGCGGGTTGGCTTTCGCCAGTTTTTCCCGCACTGCCTCCAGAGACATCACCACGCCCAGCTCAATCAGGCGGACAGCATCAGAATCATCCAGCGTGATTTGCTGGTTTTCCCGGTAAAACTCACCGTCATGCTGCACACTGCGGCCTTTGACCACCACATACACACCATCGGATTCCGGGCCAGGTTCCGGAGTGAAATTCTGCGCTGATACAGTTTCGGTTACCGGCTCATTGCCGGCAGTCTCCGGATCCTTCACCGGATTAACCTGACCGGGAACCATCAGCTCGGGCGGCAGGCCGCCCGGCTCCTGTGGTTTCTCCGGCGTATTTTTTTTATTCACCATCAAATCCCCCTGTTAAACCACAACGGCACACAGTGATGCGTTAACACGGCTCGGAATGACCAGCGGCGCAGACTGAACCATAATAAAACGCTGCGCCGGATCGTGCTGCAGCCAGGACTTCGGCGCATATGCCATCGGGCCGTAATTGAATGCCGGGTCGATAATGGCACCAAATGCACGGGTCCCCATCAGGTCAGCGCCTGACATAATCACCGAGCCGTCAGCAATCATCGGTTTTTCTTTACCGTCCAGCGGATCAATAAACCAGTCGTTGTATACCCACAGGTCATAGTTACCCCAGCGGCCTTTGTATACAGCACCTGTTTTGATTTGCGCACCGGGGTTAATCTGGTTACCGAACGGAGAAAGCGCGGGGAAGGTAATGGCGCTATCCTTAACCGAAGTGTCCAGACGGAAAGCTTTCCACGATTTGGTGGTGAACACGATATCGGTCGCCACCGCACCGGACTCCTTCAGCATACGCTGCGCCCAGTCTTCGATGTCAGCGCTCGGTTTGGTGTTGGTTTTTCCTGCTTCCACGGTTTCCGGCCATTTATCGGCACCGCTCAGGGCAATAGTCAGATCGGACGAACGCCCGAAATCCACCACCTGAGTTTCATAACCTTCACCGGTTACTGTCACCGTGCCGGTCTGGAGTGCGCTGGCCGCCATCCATTCCAGGCGGCGGTTAATCATGTCAATCTGGTCAGTCAGCTCGAACTGCAGGTTCAGCATTTCACGTTCAGCGGCAGAATACTGACCGCCGATGCGCTCACCAATCTGACGGCGGATGGGTTTACGCAGATCCGGTGCACGTTTGTCTTTGATGTACGCTGGTTTAAAGCTGTTGGTCTGGAACTTACGGGCTTCCACCAGCTTACCTTCCACCAGCGGCGAAACGAACGGAGCCAGACGGCGCAGACCGACATCAACATCAATGGAAACCTCTTCGGTATCGGATTCCGTGATATTCGGGAAAAACTTATCCAGCAGCCAGTTCTGACTGGTCATCAGATTCGGAACAACCTGGATTAATACATTGGTATCGAAAATATTCATGCTTTTTCTCGTATAAAAGACGTCACAACGCCTGCCGTGACCGGCATCAGGACGTCTGTATTAAAGGGAGGGATCAGGCCTGTATGCTGTCGCGCAGGAAGACGGAGAACTTACGCAGGGCATCTTTCAGCTCTGCCGCAGTCCAGCTTTCATCATGAATAATGCGGTTCTGATTAAATTCACCCATCAGATAGACACCGCCGGAAACGCTGCTGTCAGTGGTATCGACATCATCCGCCAGGATAGCACACGGAATTTCACTACCGTCAGCCGCCCCTTTTTTGCTCAGCGCATACTCACCGGAATCAGTGACTTTACCGAGGATGGTACCGCGTTTCAGAATACCGGCTTTGGCAATCATGCCGGTATCTGTCACGGTCTGTAACGGACCGGAAATCAGCTGATCCGGATTAAATACCGCCTGGCGTACTCCCGGCTGAAACGGGTTCTGTGAGAACTGATCCATTATTTCGCTCCCTTGTTGCTGTTATAAAGACGGGTCATCTGCTGCACCAGAGCATCTGCAGATCCGCGAGCCGGTGCCTGTGCATCCGGACTGATACGCACCTGCTGCTCTGCCCGCATGCGGCTGTCGAGCGATGCGCGCTGTGTTGCAGGCTGTACCGCACCCATCGCTTTCAGGGTGCTGATAGCTTCAGATGAAGACATGCGGGTATTGAATGCCAGATGTGCAGCCATATCCGGACGACCGGCAGCAGCCTTGCTGCCAAAGATGCGGGCACAGCGCTTGCGTTCAGCGCGGCGGCCTTTTTTCACATCTTTATTTTCATCGTCGTCTTCGGCGTCTTCGTCATCACCTTCCGCGTCTTCATCATCTTCGGCGTCAGGGTCGTCGTCATCACCTTCAGCTTTTTTGGCTTTGCGGCCCTGCTTTTCGTCGTCCTGTTCTTCTGCATCCTCACGATCTTCATCGTCTTCCGCATCTTCGTCGCGCTCGTCCTTTTCCGCTTTGCGGCCTTTGGCTTTGCGCACTTTTTTATTTTCATCCTCTTCCGAGGCTCTGGCTTTTTTACCCAGGCCAATCAGATGTGCAAAGGTAAACTTATTGTCTGCCATAGTTAAATTACTCCGGATTCTTTCATCAGTTCCTGAAATGCGACATCAGGACTGGCAACCGCATCAGCCAGACCCATCTGTACGCCCTCGGCTGCCAGATAACAGGCGGCCTGTGTATTGCGGATCACTGTCTCAGACAGTCCGCGGTTACGGGAAACAGTGCTCACAAACAGACGCCCCATTTCATCGACATCGTGCTGAATGGCCGCTTTCGCCTCGTCACTCAGCGCCACATACGGGTTACTTTCCGCTTTACGGTTCCCGTAGGTGATAATGGACACTTTCAGCCCGTCATCCTTGATACGCTGTGACCAGTCACAGTGAATAACGATCACCCCGACCGAACCGACACCACCGGTGCGCGGGACGCAAATTTTGTCCGCAGCGCTGGCAATGGCATAAGCAGCGGAAAAGGCATTTTCGGACAGAATGGCGTGAATGGGTTTTTTGCTGCGTTCGGCATAAATCAAATCAACCAGGTCAAAACAACCGGCCACTTCACCGCCGGGAGAATCGATATCCAGACAGATACCCTTCACTTCCGGATCGTTAACAGCGGTCAGGAAGACCCGGCGGATGCCGTCATAACCGGTCATACCGCTGTACGGCCGCAGTGTGCCGAGTTTCTGAACCAGCGTGCCGTAGACCGGGATAACCGCGATGCCCTCCAGCACGTCATACCCGCTGTCTTTCCGGGCTTTACGACTGAAATATCCGTCATCGTCTTCCATCATGGTACTGCGGATCTGCGTGATACCGAGCCGCTCTGTCAGTGATGACACAATCACTTCCGCTTTCTGCGGGTGTATAGCAAGAGGCGTGTTAAACAGCTTCTGTGCCAGGTGGGGTAAATTCACTTCGCCTCCTGTTTGTTATCGGGGTTTGGTGCAAACTCTTCTGCCACTGCCCAGCTGGGCGGCGGCAATCCGAGCTCTTTAAACCGCTGAAGTTCATAGCTGCGCTGATCGACCAGCTCTTCCCAGTCCTCACCCATGTTTTCAGCCACTTCCATTTCCAGTGTTGAGAAACCGGCTTCCATACTGAGGATGGCGCCTTTTTTCTCTGCGACCGGATCCACCCAGCCGCGACCCGGCCCCATCCACCGCGCGCGGCAGTAGGATGCTGATGCGTCCATAAAGTCCGGGGCATCATTCGGTAACGGAACATCTTCCACATCGTGGATTTCTTCGGCAAAGGCCACCGCTATCGGTTGTGCGAAACCGTTTGAGAAGTCATCACGGCGCCGGGTCAGGGTTTTCCAGGCTTCCAGCATGGCGGCACGGGCTGAGGAATAGTTAACATCAGACCAGTCCTGTGTGACCTGCTGGGCTGACAGGCCGGTTGCCGCAGAGATGTTCCGCAGCACCGCACTCTCAAAACCGTCAAAATTACTGGTCGGCCGGGCAGCGGACAGTGTGACTATTTTTTCATTCGGGAACAGGTGCGGGATCCGTGCGCCGTTCTGAAGATTGAGACGCTTGTCCTGATAGTATTCTGTCCGCTGTGTCTGGTAGGCGCTGAGTTCATCACCGGTAAAATCGCCGGTATCCCCCAGGGCGGAAGCCACCATCTGCGCATCATACGGGGATTCGATATACGCCCCGAAAATAGCGTTGAGGATTGCCGCCTCCAGTTCTGATTCATCGTACTTAATCAGCATTTTCAGCTTCTGAACGATAGGGGCCAGAATACCGATCCCCCGGTGCTGAGCACCGCGCTCCATATCAAAATCATGCACCACCACCGGACGACCCCATGAGGTTTCACGCTGAATGCGATTCCAGGTCATGGTTTTTTTACCCGCCCACCAGTCGCCCATATGGGCTTCACGGATGTGATAGGCGATCGGGGCACCGTCGCTGTCAATCTCCACCCCGCCGCGTATATTCGGCATATCAAAATTATGCTGCGGGTTACTCAGGCGGTCGGGATCAATAATCTGAACTGTCGTCGCATAACGGGCCTTACCGTGACCAAGCCGGTCAGGACGGTACTGCAGAACCGCCAGCGCGTCACCGTCCAGCAACTTGTGACGGAAAGCCAGCCGCAGCATCTGCGATACGGTCTGTTTACGTTCAACATCACAGTACCGGCCTTTGTCATTCGCCCATGAGCGCCAGTGCGCGGTAATAAACCGGCTGTATTCAGCTGCCCACACCGCATCAAATGCCTTATTGCCGGTCAGTTGCCTGAGCATCCGGTAATCGGGTTTGAATACCGGCCGGTAACAGGCGCCCACCGCATTATCCAGGACACGGGTTATTGAGCCGGACGCCCAGCCGTCATTTCGCGCCAGGTCACGCATACGTGACACAATGCGGTCACGGTAGATGTTAATTTCATTATCCGGTGACCACAGCGCTGGCTGCCAGTTCGCCATCTGATCACTGAATGAATCCGCCGCGTCATACGGCACTCTGCCACTGCCGGACAGTGCTCCATACTTCATTTTCGGGGCAGAAGGTGGCAACGGGCGCCCGTCTGCCCCTAAGATTTGTACAGTCATCAGTACCTCACCCTGATTGGACGCCTGCGGGATATCCCCAGCATGGCCTGTATTGTCTGGATCAGCGCCAGCAAATCCCCCAGGCTGGTCTGCTGATAGGACACCGACCGCGTTCCGTCACCCTGTGTATAGGAAAATGAAACGCCTTTGGCACCGGTTGACAGATCGATATAGGCCTGCTGCGCCTGAACAAGCGCCTGCTTTAACTGCGCATCACTCATGCCGGTAAGCAGCGTGGTAATTCGTGACATTGACACTCCTTATGGCAAAAGCTGGGATATCCGCTTCCGCTGAGGCTTTTCATTGGTTTCCTCCGGGATGATGGCCCCCGGGAAGCGAAGGTTAACTTTGGTTTCCGGATTCTCTGCCGGTGCAATAAGCCGTTCCGGATTACCGGCGACAGCGTCAGCCAGCGCATTAAGTTTCAGCCCCATATACATCAGGCCGCACAGCGCGGCATAGCTGTACACGCGGCAGTCCAGCGCTTCGTTTGCCCGCCCCGGTATCTGCTCCCAGACCCGGTACCGCTGACCGCCGGACACTTTAATTACTGACCGCTCGGCCAGAAGCTGACCGAAATACTGCAAATCACGATCAACCGGGAAGTGCATATACGCCGGTGCCGGTTCGCCTGCTGCCGGCGGTTCCAGATGCAGACGACCGCGCACCGCATCTTTGGCCGCGTTCACACCGATAATTACCGGTTTAAATCCGGCTTTCGAACGGGATGTAATGCGTTTTGTCGGCCAGATCGGTGAGCGTTTACCGCCACGGGCGGATTCGCCTTTGACAGCCCAAATCCTGCGACCGAGACGCGCTTTACAGAAATCATAAACGGCCTGGGTGTGATGTCCGCCGGAGTCCATGCAGGCCGCCATGATGGCAAACCCACGACCATCAGCACGCCGCCAGATTTGTTTCAGGTACGCATCGAGGCGCTCCCACGGCTCCGGTGTTTCCAGATCCCCCTCAATCACATCATGTGCGACTGACCAGCTTTCCTCACTGCGCCCCCAGCCGACCACCTCAATTTCAAAACGGTCATCCTGTGTATCGATACCGGCAGTCAGCAGCGTGATGCCGTCCGGTACTTCCGCCGCCCACACTTCACAGCGTTCCAGCAGTTTTTGCTCACTCAGGGCTTTTTCGCCCCGGTCCTCATATGGCTCACCGAGAACCAGGTTGATAAAGGTCTGCCGCATCAGCGGATCATCTTTCACCCGCAGCCATTCTTTCACCAAATTCGGCCATGATGCATTCGGGAACAGACTGTACGCCGCCCAGATATGAAATCCGGCGTGACCGGTAAACGGCTTTTCAGCGCGCCATTCCCCGTTTTTAATCATCAGCGGTTTGTCGCTGTCGTGAATAACACATCCATTGTGGCGGCAGACGTAATAGGCGGTATCCGGCAGGCCGTTACCGTCAGTATCCTTATCCCACTTCATGCCGTACGGTGTATCGGGCCCGCCCCATTCCAGAATCTGAAACTCGCCGCAGTGCGGACACGGTACCCAGTAGTGCCGCTGATCACTTTCGTTATAGGCTTTCTCGATACGGCTGACATTCTTTACGGTCGGCGTTGAACCGAGGCCGATTTTCCGGTTCCAGAATGTTTCCGAGCGTTTGATACCCAGAGCAATCTGGTCACCCTCCGAACCGGCACCGCCGGACGGATAACCGTCCACTTCATCAAACAGGATGATCCGGCAGGTGATACGACGAAACCCGCCGGGTGAATTTGCACCCACCAGCGTTAAATTGGCTCCGTTGGAAAACTGCTTTTTGAGGATGGTCTGGCCGCTGTCTTTAGCTTTGGCCTCACCTGCAATGGCTTTCAGTGCCGGGGTATCACGCAGCATCGGCGCAATTTCGGTCTTACTGTAATCCTCCGCATCCTCCACGCGGGGCTGAACCACTAGGATCGGGGACGGGTCATGCGACAGGTAATAAGCAACAGCATGGTCGAGAATCTTGGTATACCCGACACGGGCAGATTTCATCACGGACACCTGGGTTACCGAAGGATCGGTAAAGGCATCCATAATGCCGTCCTGATATTTAAATGACCGGAAGCGACCGGTCTGTGCGGCGTTTTCTTTCGACAGCACCGCGTATTTGTTCGCCCACTCGCTCAGCGATAAGGCTTCCGGAGGTCTGACGACAGCGCGTTTCTGACTCAGTGCACGGGTGAATTGTTGCCATGCATTATCCCCCCTGTTCACTGTGGTCAAGGCTCAATTCCTCCATCGCCTCATGAATAATATCCTGCAGCGCGGCCACAAACTCTGTATCAGAGGAAGTCAGTGCCAGCGACCGCAGGCGGGGGCCGTGTTCAGGGGCTATAGCAATCAGGCGGGTGCGCATGGCGTGGTACTCCTCCCCCACCTTGTCGATCATGTCCTGCCACGGCAGAACCAGACCGGATTTCTCTTCGTACTCCAGCCGGGCCAGCTCTGCAAAGTAGTGCTCTTTGATAGCTTTCGACTCTTCCAGATCCCGGACTTTCACATCACCAGAAACCAGACCGGCATACACCGACTCGGCGCGCTGCTGAAAACTGCCTTTTTCTTTTGCCGGTTTTTTCTCCGGAGCATTGGATTTTTTCGCTGCATTTTTCGTGCGTGGGTCTTTGCTGTCCCGGTACTTTTTCAGATTCCGGTCACTGGCCTCCACGTCGATTTCATCACCGGACATCACAATGTATTTTCCGGACTTCATCCACCGGGTGATCGTCTTGCGGTTCACATCCGCATGCTTCGCATAGTCGGAAATATTCATCGTGGTCATGGGACATTTTCCTGCTGACGTGGGACATCGGGACACATGGGACATTGCGCGGGACATGTCCCACATTTAATGGGACACAAAACTCAGAAATTTTTTACGTAACTTACTGAATCAGAAATGAAAGCACCTGCCCGCTGTCATGGGACATGGGACACAAAATCAAAATTTCACAGCTAGCCGCAGAACGCGGCGCGCAATGCCCGTGTAATATCAAAGGCTTAGGAAGGACCCAAAAAATTCTATGGGTGACGCTGCCACTTGCCCCACTGAAAAATCGGATGATTTTCTTTATTTTCCGGTTCAGTAGTCAACTTTCCTGTCACTTTCATTATTCACCTCGCTGTTCGTATCGCCTCTGCTATTGCCCGGTTAATCTCCTGCGGCAGCAGCGACTGTGTCATTTTCATTGCTCTGTCCTGATATCCGAGCACAGGTTCAACAGGCAGGGCATCACCGAAACGGATTAACAGTTTCGGCATTGGTTGTTTCTTCCTGTCTCTGCGGGTTCCGTTAGGTGACCGCTGCAGGCGCTTCCGGCCTTTCTTACCCTTCTTCGCTTTCTTCCGTTGCCACACGCCATTAACACCACCGATATCACCGATGAAAGTGTTTTCTTTGCTCTTTAGGCTGGATAGTTTATTGCGCGGCAGGTTACCGTATTTGTTCAGCTTGATGTCTTTAGGGTTCAGCAGTGCAGACCCGTTGAGTTTGTGCACCCCGCCGGTTTCAAACGGCTCAAGGTATGCAGCAGCGGTATTCATCACGAACACTTTCGCTTTCAGGTCGCTTTTTCTGGCACCGCGGCTTTTAACACTCTTCACCGTGAATGGTGTCGGATTATCCAGATTGCGCTGCATAGCAACCTTCTGAGCACCCTCAATCTTTCTGACGACCGATGTCATAGCCTGCGCAGTGGCAAAGGGTATCTGCTTCCGCAGGGTTCGGAGCTGGTTGCTCAGGTCTGTGAGATTTGCCATAGACACCTCTGTTTTATATTCCGCTCACCACTCGTAAATGATGACCGGAATACCGCCGTCTCTCCGGCTGTCACGCCTTGCTGCTCCGGCAGCTGACGTTGCTGCCTACCTCGGTAGTAGCTGACCGTGGATTCGTTGTTTTTGATTCTCCCCGTGCACTCACCGCATAAGGTGGACGGGTCATAGTTAACACAGGGAGACTGCGACAACGCCGCGCATAAAAAAGCACCCCGCTATTTAGCGAAGCGCTATTGATTAACTCACAAAATTGCCTGTATATTGAACACGGTAGTTAGAGTAAACATCCTTTATCAATTGCTTATTTGCCCTGTAAAGCAGGGCATTTTTTATTTGTTCCGCATATTGAAATTACGGAATTATCGGGGATATACTCAGCACGAAAATAACAATAACTATTTCCTGAATCTTCCATATGCGCCCCTTTATTCTGGGGCTTTTTTTTGCCTCTCCGCTTCAATCTCCCGTATTGCCCGTTTATCGTGATTGCAGTTGGCAATGTATTTCATAGCATCAGCCAGCAGCTCTACGGCACCACCGAACGTCAGATCATCCGGTATCTCTACCTGCTCACAATCGGCGGTCAGTTGCGGCGGAAGCGGCACCACTGGCGCGGGTATTAATTCCGGTCGCGTATCTGCGCAACTCACTGACAGCATCAGCGGGAACAGGAGCAACAGCGCATTCACTGTCTTTGAAAACAGTTTTGATAACAGTTTTAACGTTGACATGCTCTATGTCCTCAACCTGTTTGGCTTTGATATTGTCGAGTGCTGCGCGGTGTCTGATGGCAACGGCTGAAAGCGTGATGGTATTTATCGTCTGCTGTGCTGACAGCTGTCCGGACAACGTTGTGTTATTCACCTTCAGCTGCTGGTTATCCCGGTAGGTGTCATATACCCACCAGGCAGCAGTAATAAACAGCGCAGCAATTACCGCTTCTTTCCAGTTCATGGCGCTTCACACTCATAATGGATCACACCGTCCAGCGGGTTACCCGGCAGCGGACTACAGTGATTCGGTAGTGAATACAGATAACAACCCGCCAACAGAGCGGTAGTCAGCAGAATGATAGCAATGATGATCAGCGTTAAAGGGTTCCGTGGCATACCGCTTTCTCCGTACCTTTCATGCATCCTTTTGACGGTGCATATTCACCATAGTAGCGATTTTCCGCCTCTATCCGCGCCGCTATAGCTTCCGGTAATGTATAGAAGTTACCTACCGACAACCTTTTCTTTCCATGTGTAATTCGGACCCTCCACTTTGGTCTGCCGGTTTTCGGATTATGGTATGAGATCCCCCTGAAGCCAGACCTGTTTACAGATGATTGCCAGTTCTTATTCAGGCAGTTTTTCGCATCGTTAGTGACACGGAGATTCGATATCCTGTTATCAGCCTGCTCACCATTAATGTGGTCAATGTCACCCGCTGGCCATACTCCGTACACATACAGCCACGCAAGGCGGTGCTCTTTAAAACTTTTGCCACAAAAACCAATGTACCGGTACCCGCTCTTATGGACATAACCAGCCCTGTCACCGGGTTTTGACTGCCCTCTTTGGATTTTGTAAGTAAAAATTCCTGTGTCATGGTCATAATGCAGAACATTTCTCAATAAAAACAAATCAATGGTCATCCCGCCTCACTTACTGAACACTCAGAAAAAAGACATAAAAAAAGCACCTTCAGGTGCTATTTCGGATAATTGCCAGGTGTTGATGTCTATTACTCCATCATGCAGAGTTCGCGCTCAATCTCACGACGAGTAACCAAGCCATTCCATTTAACGCCACCGGCATAAATCCATCGTCTGAGTTCGTTACAAGCACCAACCTGATCGCCGGCATTTAGCTTTTTAAGCAATGTTGATTTTTTAAATGCAGCGACACCGATGTTGTATGTCAGTGAGTACAATGAAACTTTCTGGTAATCATTCAGCGGGACTTTTACCAGCGTATCTACAGCCCTGATTGCTGGCTGCATGTGTTTTACCAGAAGGTCATCACATTCTTTCTGTGTGTACTTCTTACCCTGAATGACATCACTGCCGGTTATTCCTGCACAAACCGTCCAAACCCCTGCCACATCCTGATAAGGCTCATATCTGACACCTTCTAACGCGGGAATCAGCACCAACGCACCGGCAATCGCGCCAGCAGCACAAGCGGCCATTACTTTTTTATATAATCGGTTATTCATGATGTTCTCCGGCTTTCAGCTGGAATTCCTTCCGTTTGTAATACCAGTTCACCAGGAACGTCCCGACAGTACAGATGATCCCGGCGACAATAGCCCACTGGTCCAGAGATAAAACGCCAAAAGCAGAGGTTATAAGTCCCCAGGCGTATGCTGTAGGGCTGGAATATTTGTCAGGCATGCGCATATCCACCCCCTGCGGAGTGTTCCGTATGTTGAGTGATAGGGGTAATGCCGCAACCGGGTTATATGTTTTAAACAGGTTAAAATGAGGTGGCTGCGGCATTGTTCTGGTAATCCCACCAGCGGCGGGAAAGCAATAAAAAGAGCACTGTGGCCGAATACGGATTAGGTAATGAGCCTGTCTTATTCCAATGCTCTTATTGTTGCTAATGGTAAAAAGCCGCACACAGCTCTTGTGTTAAGTGATAACGAGGTGATTGATACTGTGGCGACGTAAACGGAAAAGGCCGCACATGGCGACCTTTGTAATACGTATACTTTTAATTCACACAATAAATATCTGATTGATAAGTCTATAAAAGACACGTTCGCATGTTTAATCGTTTTTCAAACTTATTACGGATAAATGCGCATTTTCAGGTTATAATCGAAATGTAACAAAAACCTAAAGTTATATGTCGTTTATTCTTTATGCCGGTTATTCCCAAACCGGCTTTTTTTGTACCTGAAATGAGTGGCTGATTTAGTTCAGCCGGACTGCCCCGCGCTACCAGAGCCTCACAGCAAAGTATCCTGTTGTTCCTGGGACCATTCGATATTTTGAACTACGAAAAGTTTTCTCGCAGTTGCTCTGTATCAATGCAGCGCTGCCGGTCACGAACTTCTTTGATGCTCATGCCGAATACTTTTCTGTGATTAGCGCACATCCAGCAACCACACAATGCGGGAGTACGGTAACACATACCGATGTTGCGCTTAGTGGCGTATCCGGCATTGTAATATTTGCTGCGCTTAGATTTGAGGCGTTTCTCGTGATGGCGTCTTATTGCTTTACTTCGCATTAACGACTCCGTAATTCAGTTGTTCGGAATAACCGAACATGTGAACTATCCGGAAATTCCGGAAAGTTGAACCTGTAAGTAACTCTTACGAGTTGGATTTCAGGCAATAAAAAACCTGTGAGTGCGAAATTTAAGCTTATAAGCAATAGATACAGCAGGGATCACCCAATGGCAATCTCTGTAACTTATTTGTACAGAGAATTCTCTCCCGGAGGTCTGGTCTTAAACCTTCTGTGTGCCCACAAGTATTGGTCCGGAGCATGCATGATTTCTGTCTCAATAATTTGATTTAGCTTCTCAGCATCTGCCGAGTCATCTCCACGCGGAAAATCAGTAATTTCTTTACCAATTATTAATTCGTAAGGCCTCTTACCACTTTCATTATTTCTTACCATCGTTGCAGTAAGTATCGGGGACTTTGATAATTTGGCTATAGTTGCCACACCTTTTGATGTTGAAGCCTTCGCTACCGAAAAGAAAGGGGCGAAGATAGTGCCTTTCGTTCCAAAATCCTGATCAGGAGCAAACCAAATAGCCTGCCCGCGTTTTAGTTCAGATACCATAAACTTCAGATTCTTACGGTCGATCATCCCACTTCCGGAACGGCTTCGGCATCTTGTTTGTATATACTCCATTGCTTTATTGTTGTGGGGACGATACATCGCATTTACAGGAAAACACAGCCCCATAACTCTGCCCCCAAGTTCCAGCGACATGGAATGAATACCAATAATTAAAACACCATTATTTCTGTCATATACATCATTAAAGTTATCACAACCCGTTACTCTAAATATTTCATTAATTCTTTTGTCATTCCAGAACCAGGCAATACCGGTTTCAAATAATGCAATCCCTAAAGATGATAGATTACTTGCGACCATACTCTCTATCTGGATTTTATTTCTGTCAGGAAAACATAATTCTAAATTTTTTTTAATTATGGATACCCGCCTTTTCAGGAATAAACCAGAAAAACGACCTAACTTATCGCCTAAAAACACAAGCCATGGATAAGGCATCTGAACCAAACAGAAAAGCAATAGGATACCAATCCAGGTTAAAATGTACCTTGGGTGAAGAAGCCTGATAGAAAATTTATTCAGAGAATACATTTTTTCCTGATAAGTAATAATTACTACATAATAAAAAGGCCTGATAATATTATCAGGCCTTGGAATTTAGTTTTTCTATTGCCTGGACAACAGCATCACCGTTTTACAAAAAATGCATTTTGCTCCATGCGGATTTGATGCAGAAACATCAAAGTGCGAAGTTCGGTATTGTGTTCCACTGCAACAGGGGCACTGAAAGAACAGTGCTATCATCACCGGTGCGCCTTAAAGACCCACCACATTTGCAGCAGACGGACCTTTTGCCCCGTCTTCAATATTGAAGGTAACATTCTGACCTTCATATAACGTTTTGAAACTGTCGCTCTGGATCGCAGAGAAGTGAACAAACACATCTTTGCTGCCATCAGCCGGTGCGATGAAGCCAAAACCTTTCGATTCGTTAAACCATTTTACTGAGCCAGTCATTGTATTAGACATAGAATTTCCTTTAATTTTTTTTGATTGCCATAAGGCATATGAGGTTTGTTTTTTATTTTTACTTATGGGAATTAATTAGAAGGAATTCGCAATGAAGTGGTATCAGGGATAACGCTAAATGGTGAAAAACTTTAAACTGACTAACATAAATAGGCCTGTACTTCCAAACCAGTGACACCATTAAGCCACAAACCTTCCGCTTAAGCAAATTATATTTTAAACTTTATAAAAATTTTGCATTCTATAATATCCGAAACTCCGGAAGTACATGGATTACATACCATGAACTTCCGCCCGAACTTACCTGAATAATACCTCAGCACACGCCAGTTCCGCTGCAGTCTGCTCAAACCGCTCTGCTTCCATCTCTACACCCAGAACGCGGCGGTTGTGCTTCAGTGCGGCTTTCAATGTCGCTCCGGATCCCATAAAGAAATCAGCGACCAAATCACCTTCGCGGCTGCTGGCTTTTATGATGTGCTCCATCATTGCAGCCGGTTTTTCACAGGGGTGCTTTCCGGGGTAATACTGAACCGGCGGGAATGTCCACACATCGGTATAAGGCACATCAACTGATACCGTGAAGTATCGACGTAACAGCGAATACTGATCTGCCAGTTCGTGATATTCATGCCTGAGTGTATGTTGCTCACTGACCAGATCATTATGTTCACGGTATAACGGGTTATTTCGCTGACACTCTGCAGCTGTCCGCTGAAAAAGTGCCTGTAATTTCCGGTAATCCGCTTCATTCGGTAACTGCCACTGACTGTACCCGAACCAGTGTGAAGACATCTGCTTGCCGGTTGCCTGGTCAATTTCTTTTGCCGTGATACCCAATGCATCACGCGCCTGCCGGAAATACTCAATCAGCGGGGTAAACACATTTTTCTTCAGTTCATCCCGCAGCTGATGGTACTCACTGCCTTTTCCTTTTACCGGCCCCTGATAATGCTCCGCAAACAGAACCCGCTCAGTAGACGGGAAAAAACAACGCAGGCTTTCTTTGTTTTGCCGCCGCCACGGGCCGGAAGGTTTCGCCCATATGATATGACTGAGAACGCTGAACCTCTCCCGTAACAGTATTTCTGTATCTGAGGCCAATCGTGAACCACAAAACAGGTACAGGCTGCCGTTTGGTTTCAGTACCCGCCAGAATTCAGCCAGCATTTCGTCCAGCCAGGAAAGGTAAGCAGAAACATCCGGCCACTGATTATCCCAGGCACATGTTTTTACCTGAAAATACGGCGGGTCAGTGGCGATTAAATCAATGCAATTATCCGGGAGGGTTTTGATATAGCTGAGTGAGTCGTCGTTGACTAAATTAATACTGTTTAAATTAACAGTGTTTTTCATAGATCCGGGTAACCTTTTTTGTTAAGCTCCCTTTGCTTTGTGCACACAAGCAGTGGGCCTTGGTTTATCCGTGATCTCACAAACGGGTAAATGGCTGGGAAGGTGCTACCAACACCCACCAGCCGCCCATTTCACAGTTTAAAGTCGCTTGAATAGTTCACCGTTGCCACAGTCTTTCAAAAGACCAGCAAGGCTGAACTGAGTAAGAAGCAGTTGGCAACGCGGCAGGGAAAGCCCTGACAAGGCAGCCGCATCACTGACAGAGAAAACCCCGTCCGGTAACACCTCAAAAAAACAAGCCGCTGCTGTTGTCATATCACTCTGTTTTAACATGATATTTTATACCTTTGGTCAGTTATTGTGCATAAATACACATGTAACTCTGACCAAACGTAACAGCAAGTCTTATGTTTATTTCAGGCAATAAAAAGCCCGGTGCATTGGCTGTGCTTTGTTCTTGTGAGAGAGAATGCACCAGATACAAAAACGCCCCGGTGCAGTGTCGAGCTACAGAGGGGCATAACAAACATACAGGATGTTACAGGCATAAAAAAACCCCGCAAATGCGAGGTTTAGAATTTGTGTAGTGCGGATATGTATAGAAATCCCACTATTGAGAGATAATAAGGCAATTTTATGCAAAAAGCAAGTTCAATGTATAGATATACAGTTACCGTGTGATTTTACCGAAAAATGCCTCAGCCTCGCTTTCCTCTGTGTAGCACTTTCCTGCCAGGCTCTCATAAAATGGCTTCCAATTCCGTGACCAGGTTGGCTGTGTTAACTCTGGTACAAGATGTTTTATCGCCTGATAAGCCACTGACGACGGAACTCGCTTATACCCGCGCCCTGAGCATTTCGGGCAGTCTTTGAATACCGGCGCACCCTGTAATTCGCTCTGCTCTTCGTCGTACACTTTACCCCGTCCTTTGCAGCGGCACCTGTGGGTTAACTGCCCTTTTCCGTTGCAGGTCGTACATAGTTCATTTACCAGCTCATTACGGACTACAGGCGCAACAATCACAGTGCCTTCTATATTGGTGATACCCGGATGCTTCACCACCTCTTTCCGGCGATAAATCAGCCCTTTTCCGCCGCAGTCCTGACACTGGCATACAGAACCCGCTGAACGGGCGTAATCCTCAAATGCCATTGTGGCCAGAATCTTCATGCACTGAGCAACACGGTTACCGGCTGCTTTTGCCACCAGCTTTGGCACCGTGCGCAGGGCGTACTGCGTCAGTGCTTCAACAGTCCTGAATTTATCCTCAACACTGACATCATTTTTACCAAAGAACGCATGCATGCCGAATGCGGCCCGCTGTGATGCCATACCCATTGCCGCTGCCGAATCCATGCCTTTCAGTCTGTCAGGAGCCGTGGAATTGGAGCTGTCACTGAATGTCGGTGACTTCGGATGAAATTGTTTTAATGCGCTTTCGAGTTTCATTACGCAGCCTCCTGGTGCTTTTCCCGGTAAAATGTCAGTTCACGGACTTCACTTCCGTCACGGATCAGGTCATTAAAATCACCTTTATCCGGCCAGCGGACACTGACTTTTTCCACATCGTTGTTTGCAACAAGGTTACGCTTGGCACAGGCAAAAGCCGCAGCATGTCCGGTTGCGCTGCCCCAGTCAGCATCAGCGAAAACAATCAGGTGAGTCACTCCTTTCGGTGCAGTGAACTTATCCATAAATCCGGCATTAATCGTTGCCCAGGTGTTTACCCCGTAAACCTGTTTACAGGACAGCGCTGTTTCTATTCCCTCTGCCACTCCCAGCGTGGATGCTACCGGAAACATGCGGATCGCCACTGACTCGGCATAATCCAGATAATTATCTTCCTGCAGCTTTGTCATGCGCTTTACCACGTTGATATCGGCCTTCCGGTCACCGTCCAGATACGTGCGGTGCAGGTAACACAACTGGCCTTTTGAGTCCGTGGCCAGCGCCCACATGGCCTGATAGTTGATAACCGCCATGCCTTTACGGGTCGGTTGTCTCTCACAAAACCGGATATGATCTGCCGGCAGCGTAAATATGCCCCGGTTTTGCAGGTAGGCCGCCGCTGAGGTGTCTTTCAGATCCGGCATCTGAGCATAGCAACTGATAAATTTTTCACGGTCTGAACGGGTATTGCTGCCGACCGGCTTCGGAACCTCTTTTTCCCGTTCATTTCCGAGCAGCCGATCAATCTCATCAGCCAGCTGCTTAAAGCTCTTACCCTGTGTTTTTTCCAGTAACTGAAACCCTGTGCCGGAACTGCAGGTGCAGATATACGTTCCCCGCCCATCCTGGTCGTCTATGCGAAATTTTCCCTTTTTCTCACATATCGGGCACTTTCCTGTAAAATGCCGTTTCCCGGTGATCGGCGGCAGCCCGTAGTATGCAAAAATCTTATCCCACTGCCCCTTTGCTGCTTCAACTGTGTTCACAATAATTCTCCCTGCTGTGCGTTTTTATTCAGTTGCTGTTTTAAATCTGCGATTCTCTGCGGCATCAGTGCTTCGGCTTTCTGTTTGCGCCTGACCCACTGAATACGTTTGTGTGTGATGAAATTGGATACCTCCGGGGTTATTTCCTGCGGTGTGGCATGCAGGCTGCGCGGCCATTCACCGAACTTATCTCTGAAAGTATTTGAGACCCACCCGTCACTGACCGGCTTTCCTTCGGTGGCGCGGATGTTCTGGTAATATTTGAGCTGAGAGTAAAAGCTCTGCTTGTCTCTTGTGGTGTAAACCTTTTCGGATTTACCCATTTTTTTGATATTGCGGGAGGTATCAACGTCGATATCTTCACCGGCCAGCGGTTTGAACCCACATTTCGGGCAGACGTAAACACCGGCAGGCTTCATGTAGTGACAGGATGTGCATTCCTTCGGCTTTTTCTCCCGCTTTTCCTGGTCACGGGCAGAAGATGATTCTTCCATGCCGTCACTTTTACCCGGCAATTCGTCATATTCGATATCATCAGGAAAACCCAGGCGGTGCACAGATCCGGAGTGATCGAAAATAAGGCATTTATCTTTGCCTTGTGCTTTACGCAGTCCGCGGCCGAGACACTGCACCCAGCGGATCTCCGATTTCGTCGGACGGGCGTAAATGATGCACCGGACATCACTGTCAAACCCGGCAACCAGTGTGCCGACGTTCACGATGATTTTTGTTGCGCCCTGTTCGAAGCGATGGATGATAAGCTGACGCTCTTCATGCGGGGTATCTGCGGTAATAATCTCAGCATTCACACCCGCCCGGTTAAACGCTATCGTGACAAAATTTGCATGGCTGACGGTCACACAAAAACAGATGGTCGGCAGGTTCTGACCGTTGGCCAGCCAGTTATCGACCACATCACCGACCAGATCCGCACCCGACATAATTTCAGCAATGTCAGCCTCTTTGTAATCGCTGCCATACTCTGCGCTGCTGGTAGATTTAACCGCAGAAAGATCCGGCTTTGTCGGGGCGTAAAACTCATACGGACTCAGGTCCCCGCGTTCGATCAGCTCTTTCATCGTGGTGGGTTTGATCAGTCTTTCGTAATACGTCCCCAGGAACGGAGAAAACGGTGTGCCGGACAGGCCAATCACCTTAAATTCATTATCGCGGATAACTTCCAGCAATTTTTTACGGCGCAGATGGGCTTCGTCGATAAACAGCAGATCGATGTTGTCCGGAAATTCACGGCGGATCAGCGTATCGGCTGACGCAATCTGGATCAGCCGTGTCGGGTCATAGTTCGGGTGATCACGCCAGACAAAACCGATATCTTCCATCGGAATCCCGTAATCGATAAACCGTACTGCGGTCTGTTCAATCAGGATCGTATACGGCACAACAAACATCACCCGCATATCACGGCTGTTGCAACCGTGCGTGATGAATGCAGCCAGCGCTGTTTTACCGCTGCCGGTCGGACTGCTGATCATGAACGTGCGGTGTGATTTCCACTCGCTGCGCAATAACCGCAGTGCTCTTTCCTGTGCAAAATTTGGTGTGATAGTTAACATGCCATTACCTCAATTTTATCGACCAGGTAGCACTGCCAAGGAGAGGGGTATTTTTAAAAAACGGACGTCTATACGTCTGATGCCATTTTTAACCCCTACAGAGATCTATCTTTAAGATCTGAGTCCTTCCCTTGGCAGTGCCTTCCCCTACACCCCTTTCAAAGATCACCCCCCTTACCCCCCTAGAAAGTTTTCCCCTCTTCCCCAAACCGGAAAACCATCTGGACGGCTAAACGTCTTAACTTCCACACCTCCTGATAATTTTTATCACGCAACTTTCTGTGGGTCTGCGGTGTAACCCTGCATGGCTCTGTTAAACTTCCTGACGTATTCCCTGAGCCGTTTATTCGCTTCCCTGCGTGCTGTGTTGTCTTTCCTGTACGGGACAGGCTCTGCTTCCCACTGCTCCTGATACACCGCTGAGTAAGCCACCAGCACCCTGTTTCTGGCTCCCGGTGATAACTGCAACAGCATTTCCTGAATCCATTTACTGTCATCAGGAAAATAGCTGTCAGGCATCAGTATGTTTTGGTTCGGATGCATAACATTCCCCAAATAACTCAGGTAAATCAGGGCGGATTTCGCAGGCACGAACGATGCCGTTCGTTGACTTCACAATCAGAGGGACAATCTCAGGGGATACCCGCGATTTATTTTTTAACCACTTGTAAACCGCCTGCTGAGTCACGCCACAAGCATCTGCAAGTTTTTGCTGAGTGCCGAGCAAACCTATTGCGGTTTTAATCGCTACATTCATAACAACCTCCGTTTTATTTTCACATAATAAAACTATAGTTGTTTTTAATCAACAACCAAAATCTTATTGCCTAAAAACAACCGAGGTTGTATATTTCGATTATGAAAACGACACTTGCACAACGATTAAAACTAGCCAGGAAGCATGCCAATCTCTCTCAGAAAGAGCTTGGTGATGCTATTGGCGTATCGCAGGCAGCAATCCAAAAAATTGAATCCGGAAGCGCTCAGACATCAACAAAGCTGATTGAGATAGCCGGAGCACTGTCTGTACCTGTAGAGTGGCTGGCATACGGCGACGGGGATAACCCGCTACTTCCGGTCGGCGATACCTATTCAGTTAAGGCTGAGCAGGCGATTCCCGCTGTTATAAAGACTTATAAAGTGGAAATCCTCGATGTTGAAGCCAGCGCTGGCCCTGGTGTGATGGTGCTTGATGATTTTATTGAAACCATTACGGCAATTGAGTATTCGGCAGAAGAGGCAAAGAGACTATTCGGCGGAAGACCAGCTGAAACAATCAAGATGATCACCGTGAAAGGTGACTCTATGGCGGACACCTTCGAACCACGCGATCAGATATTCGTTGATATGACTGTCAACCATTTTGACGGTGACGGAATTTATGTCTTCATACTGGATAATCAACTCTACATTAAGCGCCTGCAAATGCAGTACAAGCGCCTTGCCGTTATCTCTGACAACGCGAAATATGAAACATGGCACTTAAACGAAGAGGCTATTGACGGCGTATTCATACAAGCCAAGGTGCTGGTTAGCCAGTCTATCAAATATAAGTTCCACGGCTAACAGTGGCCTGACGACACATTCTGATGAAGAGAATAAGCGGCTGGTTCAGACGCAATAAGTTACTCACACTACTGGTTGCGCTGATAGCTGCCGGCGCTTTAGTTTTAGAGCTTATCTTTGAATGTACGCTGATACCAGTTCTTATTTGGCTGTCTGAGGTCTAACACTGGAGGGTGTATGCAAGCTTTACAATGGATGCGTAATAACCGGTTTAAGTTCCTGCTGTCAGTTGTAGTGGTGTTTGAGAGCGTGAACTACCTGATGGCCTGACGACACGTTTTAGGGTGTGGTGTTTTAATTCAATAAGGAAGGTAGATGAGCAATAATGATGAAGTGAATTTCAAAGTTGAGGTTTATCAAAAAGATGACCAACTTATTGATGTAAGGGTAGACACTGAAACTCAAGAAATATGGGTTACTGAAAAAGAGATCGCCAAGCTATTCAATGTAGCCAGAAACACGATAACAGAACACATAAATAATATATATTCTGATGGAGAACTAGACAGAAATTCAACTAGTCGGTCTCTCCGACTAGTTCGAAATGAGGGTAATCGCAAGGTTTATAGAGAAATAAACCACTACAGTATAGATATGATTAACTTCATAGGATTTCGCGTTAATGGTCGTAGAGCCGTCGAGTTTAGGCAGTGGGCCTCTGAATTAATAAAATCATATCTCCGTGATGGCTTCGTATTAAACGAAAAAGCATTACGTGACTCCCCTGAAAAAGCCAATGAGCTTGCTGCAAAAATCCGAGCCATTCGGGCCAATGAGCGACACGTATATGATAAATTAAAGGATTGCTTAAAAGAAAGTGCCTCTGACTATGATGCTTCCGCGCCAGAAGTTCGAAGTTTTTATGCAAAAATGCAAGACAAATTTCATTACGCAATAACAGGCATGGTTAGCGCAAAATTAATACTAGATAGGGCGAACCATGAAGATGATAATATGGGGTTAAGCACTTTTAGTGGTGTCTCACCAAATTTATCAGAAGCCAAGGTTGGTAAGAATTACCTAAAGGAAAATGAATTATACAGAATGAACTTGTTGTCTGAACAATTTTTGCTATATGCGGAGTCTACAGCTCTTCAAGGAAAAAAAATGACAATGAGCTCACTCATTGAGTATGTAGACAAACTGTTGGTTTTTAACGAATATGTTCTTATGCCTGATTATTCACACGGTAAAATGCTTAGAGATGAAGCCAACGAGCACGCGGATAGGCAGCACAAGCTATTTAAAAAGAAAAGAATTATAGAAAAAGCTGGGTATATATATGACCCTGAGCTCATGGCATTGGGAGAATTTAACTTCCTATTTGAAGACCAGGATTAACCCCCCAGCCCTCCCCGCGAGGGCTTTTTTGTGCCTGCAATTCCCCCCGCCCGTGTGATCTGCGTCCAATCGTGACGATTTTCTTAAAAAAATACACAATAGAAAACAACCAATTAACTAAATAAAAGCATATATCCTCACATACAAACAACTTTGGTTGTTGACACAAATACAACTTTGGTTTTAAATCACCTTACAAACACAAAGTGAGGGTTTAAAAAATGCTGACTATACATTGTATGTCAAATAGCGATGTGTCAGAAGTGGATATCCGTACAGCAGTTGGTGCATCCATGTTCACTTATATCTTCGTAAACCGCGATAACTGGAATAAGCGCCGACATATTGAAGCCAAAAACGATATCAGTGCACAAAATATCGTTGGTTCTGACTATATCTTTGCGGCTCGTTTCCGCTGGCGGTGTGACATGGCGCATGAAATTAAATTAGAGACGGTGACCAATAAAGCAGCTCAATTAAACGCCTTATTGTTCACGATTAGCGGTGAATTCACAGGCAACCCAATAACCGACAATCTCATCGAACTGGCTCATGAGTTATCTGACAGCGTCGCCTGCTGGCTGATTGAAGAAAACGCACAGAGAAAGGAGTCGTGACATGTCACAGAAAGCAATTCCCGACCGTGCGCAGCTCATAGATGTATTAACCCGAGTTAAGGCATTTACAACGGCTGCGCAATACCTGACCCGCGATAAAGAAGAACGCCGGTTATCACTGGAATTACTTTGCCAGGCAGAGGCCGAAATTGATGAGGTGCTTGAAAATGAATAATACACAATTAAAAGAAGCAGCCTGCGATGATTTAACTTATGCAAAATCAACCTTATCATTAATTATTAATAATGATGTGCCATTTGATACACATGCATTTAATACGGTCGAGGGTGTGGTTGAACAAATAGACCGGGCATTAAAAAATGTTGCCAGTATCAGTACAGAACAGGCTGACTCCAGCAATGAAGATTGCGATGTGTTTTTCGGTATGGATTTAGAATCATCACTTAACTCCGTACTTGGAACACTGGTAGCTATTGAAAATATGAGTGTAATTTTTGAAAGTAACTCATTAAAGGTAAACGCCACAACCTTAATTGAATTGATTGCATCCGTAAAAATAAATATGGATTCAATCTGCAAATACATTGCGGTACGGGGCTAATTATGGATATTCAAAATATCATTTCTCGCTTGGATTTCTCTGGACTTAATGCGATAGAAATTCAAAAAGCAATGAATAACATGGAGTTCACTGCTGATTCTATATTATCAGGCATTTCCTCATTAGGTAATATCATGTTTTGGGTTTCGGCTAATGATGATTATTCTGATTTTCGTGAAGATAGTGCCAATATCGGTCTGATGATAAAGCAAATAACCTTGATTGCCAGAACACTGACTGAACAGGTTAATGATCTTGATTGCAAAGCCCGTTTAGCCCCCCTGCGCAATCAAAAACCTGATGAACAGAGAAATGAAATTATTGGTGTTATTGGCGATATCAACAACGCTGAATTATCAATACAGCAACTTAAAAGTGATTTATACGAAAACGAACCAGAGAAAGAAATAATATTCGCACAGCTTGATTTAGTGGCATCTAAGTTAAGTGGTTCATTAGACCAACTGGAAAAAATGACAGGAAACAATCATGGCTAATAAATTTGAAGCAATCGAAAAAGCATCAAAGGGTGAAATCACTGTCGAAATGCGCCCTGTGTATGTTGTATCAGGTGCCAATCATGCTTACCTCAGTCAGGGTGGCGCACTGAATAAACTCGCCTACATTATCGCTGAAAAGCAATTTCGTGCGGAAGGTAAGCAGACGAACGAACCGGCTCAACCACACCAATTTGAGGATGGTACGACCGCATGGAAAGCAGGAGCACCACGGGATGAATTTATCGAACGAAAAAACGAAGTGCTGAACGAATTAAAAGCAGCGCTGCGCCATGAAAACGAAATTGTGAAATTGAAAGCTGAGTATCATAAAGCGAATAAAAAATTAGTTTCCGCTCAGGAAAAAGTTTCTGTCGCCAAATGGAAATTGCAGTCAGCCGCTAAAAACAAATAACAAAACACTTAATCAATTTTTAATTACAGCGCCTACGCTGTGGAATCCTTTTATCTTAAATCCGGATATCGATTATGGAAAATAACAAAATTTTATCAAACAGAAGAAAGTCATTCACTGACGCTTTCTTTCACCATCTGAAAAAGAAAGGTAAATCGGCTTCATTTAAACGCTCTGTGGATGGTGTGAAATATCAGATTGATTTAGATGCTGAGGTGCTGACACAGGCATTGATATCGCTCTATGAAAATAAGGCATGTAAAGACGCGGGTTATACCGTTCAGCAGATACTTGATTCATATGCCAACTACTACAACAAAAACGGAAACATCACACCAGACGGGGAAATGTTCATCAGTTTAATTACAGAGTTAATTGCTGAAAACATGCACAGAAAGGAATTAAAGAATGAGCCTGTTTAATGACCTGATTCAATCAAAAATCAAAATCGTAGAGGGTCTGTAATGAAAGATAAAGAAATGACACCAGAAGAAATTGTTGAATATTTAAAGGATACGAGTGCCCCATCATTTTTGTTAGATGCGGAACGCCTCAGAACTAATTATCCGCCATTAACGGAAGATGAAAAATCAGAGTACATGAAACACTCAATTAAAAACTTCAGAAAAATTATTACCGGTAAATATCTGCTGTCCTGTTTTTACCGGTTCGGTCACGGCGTAAATACTACCTTTGCATTCCGCCACGACAATAATGTTATTGCGGTTGATGAAGAAGTAATTGAAACACTACTTATTCATCAAATAGACAACCTGATCCTGAGCAAGCACCCTGATGACGGATATCAGGCTCTGTGGCGCTTTTATATGGCTAATGACCAATACGAGAAAGAGACTGGTCATAAATGGATGCAAGATTTTATCGACTCCATTTTTGCGAAAGGCACAAGTCTATTGGCTAAACCTGTCAGCAACACAACTATTCACTGAGGTGTAACCATGAAAAATGAATTAGTGGCGAAAAATCAGCAGCCGATGATGTCCAGTCGCGAAATAGCAGATCTGACAGGTAAGCGTATCGGCGACGTCCACAGAGATATCAGGGCTATGGTTCCCGCGCTGTATGCCGTTGATAACGGTAACGACGTCAGGTCATACAGTTGGGGAACCAGCAAAGAAGATATGAACTCGTTTTTGCTTCATTATAAAATTCAAGGGGTTATTGTTAATTTTGACGATAGAGGGTATGTATACGAGTTTCTCCTGGATCGCCGTCACACGGAAATCCTGATTTCTGGCTACGACATTGTTCGCCGTGCGGCCATCATCGACCGCTGGCATGCATTAGAGACCGGTGCAGCTTTACCTGATCAGTCATCAATCAGCCGCAAACAGTTAGCCCTTATGGTAATTGAAGCTGAAGACCGTGCAGAGGCTTTTTCAATCGAAAATAAACAGCTTAATGCCACCGTTGAAAACCTCGAAAAACGCTTCCGCAAAGGCATGACAATTACTTCATTTTGCAAATCGCTGAACGGCGTCAACGTCAGTAAGGTGATGTCGTGGGCCGGTGAACGCAACTGGGTGTTTAATTCACGGCGTGACCAGAGCAAAAGCCCTAAATGGCGTGTTTCCTCATATGCGCGTGACAAATACCTGACAGAGGAAGAAACCCAGATCACCCCGCACGGTATGGATGAGTTTACCAAATTCACACCGGTGTTACTGGAAAAAGGCTGTCAGCGGTTGTTTCAGCTTTATATGAAAGGTGAATTACCGATGAAAAAGACATGGAACGGCGAATACAGCCACGATAAAGCCATTTACACAGCGGAAGGTAAATAACAATGAAAGAAAAATTACCATTCATAGATGCCGGATTGCTGCGTGCTGCTCTTATCCTGATTGCCGCAAAAGACGATCCGCGACCGGTAACCAAAGCCGCTCACATTAACGGTGAATTTATCGAGTCAACCAACGGACACGCCCTGGTTCGGATGAAGCACAATGCGTATTTTCACCATGATATCGTTGTGCAATTTAACGACCCCGTCCCTGATGATGCTGATTTTGCTGAAATCAAAGTGCTCGATGATGGCCTTTGCGTTGCAGTGTATTACCGCGAGGAAACAGAAGCAGAGTTTGTCCCGTTCGAAATATTTGCACTGACCCGCAGAACAGAGACATATCCTGATTTCGATATTTTCCTGAAAGGTGAATTTGTAAAAAACGCCCTGCCGCCGGTTAGTGCCAAATACCTGGCATTACCTCACCTGATGTTCGGTGCCGGTGTTGTGGATGCAATGTGCACAGAAGACGGGAAAGCCGTTCTGTTCAACATGGGGCCGCTGACCAATGAAATATATGGTGACCCGCAGCTCGTTGCTATGGCAGTTATGCCGAAGTATTTCGATGCATGCCGTGCCGCCCGTGAAGAAGGTATGGGGGACGAATGAAAATTGAATTTATCTCAAACGGCAACATAGCCAAGGTGGTGATCCGTTCTTTCATCACTGAAAACCGGAAACTGTATCGCCTGATTGATGCTGCCCTTCTCCGTGAAGAAGTGCAGGAATCAACCACCGGATTCTTTTTCCGGGTAACAACGATTTACGGCAAGCAGAACCATGTCCGCCGGGCACATAAGATTATCTGCCGGGAGGTGTCACGATGAGCCTGCAGGAAGAAGATTACGAAATCGGTGTGTACGACGACCCGCTGATAAAGGCGATCCACCATGTGGATGACGGACGGGATTACAGCCAGCGGATTATTCACGATATGCGGCAACGGTATTACATCAGAGCGGGGATATACCTTCCCCGCCCACCAGCACCACAGGTCGTTGCGCCGAAGTTAACCCCGACAATAGCGGGTAAAAAGCGGAATAAGAAAGTCAGGAAGGTGAGCCATGAACAAACAATTTGAAGCCACGATCCGCCGCATGTACGGCAGTCGGTACAGCTTAGAGCGGGATATGGAAGGCAATTACGCCCGTGAAATTGTTCGCCGTATGTTTGAAGTCTGGCGCGCTGCTAAGGGGATCAAATGATGAAAACAACTGATCAGTACCTGGTGCAAATTATCACGGCCGCCGGTCACGACCCGTCTGATATTACAGATGCTGTCTGGGGTGCCGGTTACCGGAAAACAGACTTTACCACTGAGCAGGTTATCGAAATGGCGGTTAATCAGACCGCCGATACGGTGCTGAGCGGCTTCCCTGTTGAGACACTACCTAAAACGCAGGATGACCTCAGTCAGTACCATCTGAATGGGATTATCTTTGAAGCAAAGTGGGAAGGTACGCCTGCAGCAGTGGCAAATGCGGTATTGGTGAACGGGTATAAAAAGGAGTGTGAAAAATGAGCGATATCAGCAAACAGGAATCACCGTGGTTTAAAACCAGCGACCTGGCAGATCGGTATGATGTGAAACCTCACACTATCAGGGTTTGGGCAGGCAACGGAAAACAAAAACGCGAAGGTTTCCCGAAGCCAAAATTTAAATCAAAAGAATTAATTTTTCTCAAGCAGGATATTTTTGACTGGGAGAATGGTAAGCGATTTTAGTCAGTTTATCCCACCACTCCTCATACCCTTTTCTTTGCTCATTCAGGTAGGTGTACTTATCGTACACCTGCCATACCCCCGGTAATTTATGGCCGATCATAATTTCTGCAACATGTGGCGCAGTTATTTCTGACATGCGGGTCCGCATAGTTTTTCTCAGATCGTGTATAGACCATGTAGTGTATTCATCAAAATGGGGGGCCATTTTTTTATTAAGCAATACGGGAATATAAAGGTGCCCACCCTGTGTTAATTTTCCACCGTTAGGAGATGGCAAAAGATATTCACTACCATTGTTAATGGCTATCAGTTCACGCAGCAACACCTCAGCCGGATCAATTATCGGCCTTAAAATTGGCTTTTTACTTTTGCGTCCGGTTTTATGGTTTTCTGGTGGAACAGTCCAGACCCGTTCGGTGAAATCAAAATGCTTAACTTTGGCCTTCATCAACTCACCAATCCTGTTCCCGTAAAGTAGACACAATTTAATAATACAGCGGTTTCTGAGGTTGTAGCTCGGCTCATCTATCAATGAAAATAACAGCCTTATTTCGTCATCAGACAGAACCCTTTCCCCCTGATTCTCAACAATACCAAGATCGGCAGATGATACATTCGCCAACGGACTATTATTGATGATCCCGCGTCTGATCCCCCATGCATGGGCCAGTTTCGTATTTTGTAATACTTTATCAGCCACTGCCGGATACCGTTCGGCCAGTGCTTCAATCAATGAAAGCCACATATGCAGATCAGTTTCATCATGCGGATACTGCCCTATTTTTGGAAATACATGAATCTCAAAGGAGCGGAGGATCTGTTTGGCGTTAACCTTCACACCGTCCATGGATTTTTCCCACCATAAACGAATTACTCCCTCAACAGTTTTCGCCGTAACTGCCTGCTGTATTTTATTCTGCTTTACGACACGCGGGTTTCGCAATTGCTCAAGTTCACCGCGATAAAACAGAGCGGCCTCCCTGGCATCTTTTAGGCTGGTAGCAGGGTATGTCCCTACATCAATTCTTTCGGATTTTCCATCCCAGCGGTAACGAAACTGAAATATAACCTTTCCCTTTGGGGTTACCCTGACTGATAACCCATCCCGGTCTGCTTTTGTTACTATTTTTTCCGCAGTTTTACCTGATACTGAACGGAGCCATGAATCTGTTAATGCCATATCTCTTAACCTCAAAAATTAGCTGCTAAGATGATATTTTATGTACACAGATATGTACACATTTTTCATGATTTAAGGAAAAACAAGATGACTGCTTGTGACTATCCATGATACTAAATTAATAAAATTATACGTAAAAACAACAGAATAAAATACATTTCATATATATCCACTACCATTAATGACTGTTTATTAACACAGGTTATTATCTGCCACCAGAATGAGGAATATCACCTGCGCCGGACCAAAAACGGAAAACTCATTCTGACCAAATAACACACAGGCCAGCCACCTGTTTCCTTAAGGCAGCCAGCTTACTTTTTAATACCGGTTACCCGGTCTGCGCCGGTTTGGTGCAGATCACGAAAAAGTAAGGATCTGCTATGCACAGTGAAGCACTCTCCCGTTACCTCGCCCTGAAAGAACAGGGACATCTGATCCACGCCCGTGATATCGCCGCTGAGATGGGCATATCCGAAGCGGAACTCGCACACTGCCGGACCGGTTATGACGCCTGCCGCCTCACCCCGGATATTCCCGCCATTTTCCGGATGCTGGGCACCGCCGGGGAACTTAAAGGCATCACCCGCAATGACCACGCGGTCCATGAACATACCGGCACCTATGATAATGCTGAATTCGGGGAACACGCCTGCCTGCTGCTGAATCCGTACGGGCTGGATTTACGTTTTTTCCTGTCTCAGTGGCAGACGGTATTTGCCTTCGCGGAAAATACCCCGCGCGGCCTGCGCCACAGCCTTCAGTTTTTTGATCGCCACGGCGATGCTGTCCACAAAATTTACACCACCGCTGATACAGATATGGGTGTCTGGCATCATCTGACGGCACAGTTCGCCGCATATGATAACCCGCCGGTTGTTCCGGAACCGGCTGTCATCCCGGCCAGCGCGTCGCTGACACCGGAACAACAGGCCGAATTTACCCGCCACTGGCAGCAGATGACGGACGTCCACCAATTTTTTGTTCTGTTAAAAAGATTTAATATCAGCCGCTTGCAGGCATTCCGTTGTGTGGATAACACCCTGGCTCAGCGGGTGGATAACAGCGCGTTGTCACGTCTGCTCGCACAGTGTACGGAAGAACAGAATGATATTATGATTTTTGTCGCCAACCGGGGCTGTGTACAGATTTTTACCGGTGCCGTTGGCCGTGTTGAGCCTTATATCAGTCCCCGCGACGGACAGCACTGGATCAATATTTTCAATCCGACGTTCACTCTCCATCTGGTCGAATCGGCTGTTGCGGAATCCTGGATTACCCGCAAACCCACCACAGACGGTATTGTCACCAGCCTGGAATTATTTGATAAAAACGGCCGGGCTATCGCCCAGCTGTTCGGACAGCGTACCGAGGGTGAGCCGGAACAAACGGTCTGGCGCAGTCAGACTGATGCCCTGCTGACAGACTGCGGCGGTGAGGCAGCGGCATGAGAAAATATGTCCTCCTGCTACTGCTCTGCTTTTTTCCGTCTGCACACAGTATGCAGGGCAGCATTATTACCCTTGGCGGTGATGTCACGGAGATTGTTTTTGCACTCGGTGCCGGTGACCGGGTGATTGCCCGTGATACCACCAGCGAGCATCCGCCACAGGTCACTCAGTTGCCGGATGTCGGCTATCTGCGACTTCTGAATGCGGAAGGTCTGCTGTCGCTTCAGCCTTCAATGATCCTCGCCAGTGAACTGGCTTATCCGTCTGCCGTTTTATCACAGGTCAGTGCGGCGGGTATCCCTGTCGTCACTGTCAGTGCCGCTGCAGAGCTGCCGGCCATTACAGCGAAAGTCCGTCAGATTGCGGAGGCGCTGGCTTTGCAGTCAGCCGCCGCCGGACTGGTCGCTGACATTAACCGGAAACTGGATGCTGTACCGCAGACACCACTGCCGGTGAATGTACTGTTTCTGCTCAGCCACGCCGGTACCGCCCCAATGGCAGCCGGTACAGATACGGCAGCAGACAGCCTTATCCGTAGTGCAGGCGGAAGAAACGCAGCGGCTTCTTTCCGCCGTTATCGCCCGCTGTCCGCAGAAGGAATGATTGCCGCTCAGCCCGATTTAGTGGTGATCACCCGCAGCGGTCTGGCTTCTCTCGGCAGCACCGGCAATCTCTGGCAGTTGCCGGGACTGGCCCGGACACCTGCAGGAAAACATAAGCGGGTGCTGGTGGCTGATGATATGGGATTTCTCGGCTTCGGGTTACAAACCCCGGATACACTGCATCAGTTACGTGAAGCGATGGAGGCGGCAGCCGTGTTATGAACAATCCGCCCGCTTTTCATCTGCGCCGCCTGTGTCTCTGTTTTCTGTTGGTGCTCATGATATTGGTTGCCATGAATACCGGCGGACTGCCGGTTTCCGCCGGCGCATTCCTGCGGGATGAAATAACCCCGCAACTCTGGCAGATCTGGTTATCTGTCCGTCTGCCACGGATTGTTCTGGCGGTTCTGGTGGGCATGGCACTGGCCACCGCCGGGGTATTATTGCAGGGATTATTCCGCAACCCGCTGGCAGACCCGGGTCTGCTCGGGATAAGCAGTGGCGCAGCGGTTGCGGTGGCACTGGGAATTGTCTTTATCGCGCCTTATCTGAGTGGTGCAGTCACATTGTATCTGCATATTATTACAGCCTTCAGCGGCGCACTTTGTATCAGCGGACTGATTTTTCTGCTCAACCGCCGCCGTCAGCCTTTGCTTCGCCTGTTACTGTGCGGCATTGCCGTTAACGCAATCAGTATGTCCTTTGTCGGCGTGCTCAATTACCTGAGTGATGATAAAGAATTACGTCAGTTTTCACTGTGGATGATGGGCAGTACAGGGCATATCAGCTGGATACTGCTGCTGCCGGCTATTCTGCTGGCTCTCCCTGTGTTTTATGCTGCATTCAGACTGGCACGTCCGCTGGATATGATTCAGCTGGGGGAAGAAGAAGCGCATTATGCCGGGGTGAATGTCCGCCGGACGCAACAGTGTGTCCTGCTGATCAGTGCCCTGCTCACCGGTATCGCTGTGGCAATGAGCGGAATTATCGGTTTTATCGGCCTGGTTATCCCGCACCTGATGCGCATGATTTTCGGCTGGCACCACCGGCTTCTGCTGGTAACATCAGCGCTTGCCGGTGCACTGCTGTTACTGCTCTCCGATACACTCGCCCGCACACTGGTGGTACCGGCAGAAATTCCGGTCGGATTACTGACCGGACTGCTCGGCGCACCTTATTTTCTCTGGCTGATTTTCTCTGTGAAGGAATGATATGCCCCGTATAACCGCCAATAATCCGCCACCGGTACTGGTTGCAGAGAATGCCAGTTTCTCCCGCCACGGACAGCCGGTAGTCAGTGATATCTCCCTGGCTTTACACTGCGGAACCATCACTGCTGTTACCGGCCCGAACGGCGCAGGGAAATCAACCCTTCTTCGTTTACTCAGCGGCTATTACCCCTGTGACAGCGGGCAGATCATGCTGCGCGGAAAACCAATGGCGTCCTGGTCTTCCGGTGCTCTGGCACAAATCAGGGCGGTAATGACACAACAAAGTGTTATCTCTGCCCCTTACCGGGTCAGAGATATTATTGCGCTGGGGGATTTGCACAGAGAGTACACACACCAGGTAACTATTGATGAAGTGATACACCTGACGGCCTGTGAACCACTGCTGGAGAAACGCTGGTATCAGCTTTCCGGTGGTGAACAACAGCGGGTTCATCTGGCGCGCGCGCTGATGCAACTAAGCTGTCCGCTGCCTCTCCCCCGCCTGTTATTACTGGATGAACCCACTGCTGCACTGGATCTTCACCACCAACAGCATCTGATGCGGATGCTGAAACAGCGGGTAAGCACGACCTCTCTGGCAGTTTTCTGTATTCTGCATGACCTGAATCTGGTCTCTCTATATGCTGACCACGTCATCATGCTGAATAACGGGCGTATTGTCCGTCAGGGAACACCGGGAGAGGTGCTGCAAAAAACGGTACTGGCGGAAACTTATCAGGCAGACCTGATAACACTCCGCCATCCGCTTACCGGCAATACATCTGTGTTACTTGCACCTTAATGTTGATCAGGTTTTGCCGTAACTCGTTGTTTACGGCAAAACATGATTGCCGAAAGCAGACATAAAGTGTAGCCGAGTAATTCACAGCCTTCTTCGGCCATGTTTTTTGCCAGCCGGTTAAAATCATCGCCCATCATTCCGCGCCATAAAATTCCCATGCCAAACAACCGGGAAAAGACCAGAACCACCAGCAAACCGGTAACCATCATTCCGTATGCAGGATGTGAGACAAAGCGATACAGTCCGTTAACTGCCGTGCGCGGATGCAGGAAGGCATAAATAATCGCAATCAGTGAGGCCGGAACGGCAAACCAGAACCATGCCCCGTGAGAAATATAATCAAAAATCTGATCCAATTCTCTGATCAGCATACTGGCAAAAAACCCCGCAATCAGGAAAAAACCCGCCCTGTCCTCCGGCTCCCGCAGCCCTTTGCGGAAAAACAGTACAATCACTGCCAGCAGCATCACCTCGGCAACAATTTCTGTCACCGAGTCTTCACCCAAATCATTCTTAAGAACCAGAATATCAATAAACAACAGACCTGTACTGGCAGCCATAATCAGTGCCAACATAAAAAAACGTCCCATTGCCCCAAAAAGAAACCGAAATTGCTGTGACATAACCATCCTAAATTATATTTATCGTCGGCAGATTCTATCGATTTTGAAACTATAATTGGTGACATATGGTGCTATATGCTGGTGATAAACTAATTGGTTTAATCTATTGGTCTGATAATGATTCTCAATCATGAAAGGCACGATTTGCCTACACAATTCTTGGAAAATTCATAAAATATGGTTAATAACATATGTGACTATTAGAATTTATAGATTGTAAGCCCGATTTTGGGAGGTGAACATGTCAGAAAGTGTAGTGAACGATATTATCAAATGGCTGGAAACTCAGTTACAGCGCAATGAAGGGATCAAAATTGATACTATTGCGGATAAGAGCGGTTATTCAAAATGGCATCTCCAGCGTATTTTCAAAGATATCAAGGGATGCACATTAGGTGAGTATGTCCGTAAGCGCCGCCTGCTGGAAGCAGCAAAATCTCTGCGCGATAACGATATGTCTATTCTGGATATCGCGTTACAGTATGGCTTCAGCTCACAGGCAACTTTTACCCGCATCTTTAAAAAGCATTTCAATACCACGCCGGCAAAATTCCGTGATCACGGTCAGCTGCCGGAGCCGCGCTGTTTTATGGAGTGTGGTTCACACTAAACGGCTGAAAAAATACCCCCGTCTGCCGCAACCGGCCAAACGGGGATATTTTTTATTCTGCTGCAATCACGCCACAGGCAATCCGTGCTCCGCCGCCACCTAATGGTGCCGGTGAATCTGAATGATTGTCACCGCCCGCATGAACCATAATGGCATGCCCTTTAATTTCGCTGAGTTTTTTAAGCCGTGGTGCCAGCACCTGAGTGGTCGCTTTACCGTCATCTGTCACATACAGCACCGGTAAATCGCCCAAATGGCCGTCTGCATATGGCCCGGCATGAACTTTTGTACCTGCAGGGTCAAAATGGCCGCCTGCGGCCAGAGCAGCTACCGGTTTACCCTCTTTCTCTGCAGCATCACAGGACGGATTTTCGTGGATGTGAAACCCGTGCACGCCCGGCGGTAACCCATTCAGCGCCGGTGTAAACAGCAAACCATAATCCGTTTCCTGAATATCAATAGTGCCGACAATCTTCCCGGTACCTTTTTCTGTCGCTTCATGCAGGGTAACGCGCTCAGTTGCCGCCAGGGAGGTTGATGCCCCCATCAGGATTAACAACGGAATAAGTTTTTTCATCATATGCTCCTTCAGTTTATTATTCCTGACCTATCCTACGGCACCGGGTCGGATTGTCTTTCAGATTAACGGCATATTTTACTGAAGCTCTGCCACCAGCCAGTCCCGCAACTGGATCAGTTCATCGTGCATGTCCGGATAACCGGCCATAAGCTCAGTAAATACCGCTGTCACCGCATCAGCACTGTAACGCTGACCCGTCAGCAGTTGTGCCAGTTGCTCCAGCGGAGCCGGGTCAAGACTGTCAGTAAAAATCTGCGCCCGGCTGATCATGCCGCGCTCCACATCAAAATGCAGTTCAATACCGCCCCATTTAAAGCGGGTATCCAGCAGATGGCTGAAGGCCGGAGCATTGCCGAAATTCCAGTCCCAACTGCTTTGTCTGGCAAAGGTCTCTGCAAATCCCGGCAGATCGGGAAGTGAATCCGGCGAAATCAGTTCCGCTTCCGCTTTCTCGCCGTAATAGTCGAAAAATGCAGCTTTAATCGCTTCGCAAACCTGTTCATGGTCAATCCCGGGAATAATTTCCGTCAGATTGGTCACCCGCGAGCGGACAGAAGTGATCCCTTTGGCCTGCAGTTTTTTCGGATCCGGGTTGAGATAATCCGCCAGGCGGCTTAAATCCGCATTGATTAATACCGTGCCGTGATGGAAGCCGCGATCTTTGGTTTCCCGGTACGCCGAGCCGGAAATTTTCCGCTCACCGTCTTCGCAGTTAACCACCAAATCATTACGGCCGGATGCTGATACCGAAATACCGAGCCGGGATAAGCCGTTGAGGATAATATTAGTAGAAACCGTTTTGTCATATTCCGGTTTCCCGGCCATAAAGGTGAAATTCGTATTTCCCTTGTCGTGGAATACCGCCCCGCCGCCACTGCTTCGCCGGGCTAATTTAATATGGTCGGATTCCATTTTGCGGGTATTACATTCCTTCCACGGGTTTTGCGCCCGGCCGATAACCACTGTGTCATTATTCCGCCATAAAAACAGCACACGCTGGTCAGCAGGCATCTGCCGGAAAATACACTCTTCAACGGCAAGGTTAAACCACGGATCAAAGGAATCAGAAATAAAAAGACGAAGTGACGACATGTTGTCCCCCGGAGAAAATAGGCTGCCGATAAGATAGCATATTTATCCCGGTGATTTTAAAGTCTGCGCGCCTGCCAGAAGACTTTTTTCCAATAGACGTTATCAAGGCTGGAACGCATCACACCTTTACTGGTCGAAGCATGAATAAAGGCGCGATCAGAATCATAAATACCGACATGTAACCCGTTTTCGCCGCCGCCGGTTTTAAAGAACACCAGATCACCGGGCTGTAAATCCGCAACATCAATCCGGGTACCGTAAGTTGTCTGCGCTTTGGTGGTGCGCGGCAGAGAAATAGCAAAGCGATCATTAAATGTCCGGTAGACAAAGCCGGAACAATCAATACCGTTTAAATCCATTCCGCCGTAATGATATGGTGTGCCGTACCATTGTGATAACTGTTCCCGTAACTGGGCAATCACCATAATCGGGTCTGATAACTCTGTTTTGACCGGTGGTGCATGATATTTACGCGGCGTCGATGAACAGCCGACAACGGCTAATACGCAGATAAAAAGCAGAGAACGGAATATGATTTTCATTGTATTATCCCCGGTGCGGCAGACCTTCAACCCGCAATACTGTATTAATATCTGCGGGTGAAAGTCAATATTTGCCGTATTTTACCGGGTGTTAAGGCATTTTCCGGTAATAAAGTAGTGTCAGGTTTTCATCAGTAATAAATTCATCCGCCGGAGAAACATCCTCTTCATCCAGCCCGTGACGGTCACGCAGGATCAGCGCAACATTACCGGTTTTACGGGCGTTCTTCAGCCAGGATTCAAAATCATCATGTGCAATAAATTTTGATTTTGTATCCGGATAAATATCGCTCAGCCCGTATTTCAGTTCTCCCGGGCGGTCAAACATATAAATATCACTGCGCTGTAATTCCCAGGCCGCTGAAGTGCCGACACCCACACTGTTAACCAGAATATAACGGGCATCTTTCAGAAGTGCGATATTATCCTGAATAAAAATCTGCGGTAAATTTGCCCGCTCTGTGCGGGCCGGCAGCAGTGAGCTGACCGACAAACTGATCGCTACGGTGCAAAATGCTGCCAGCATCCAGTAACGACACCCCTTTATCAGGGTGAACACCGAAACAGCAATCCAGAACAGAAAAATCGCAATGGCTCCGATAAATTTCCCGCGCTCATCCGCAGAATATACCAGAGCATTTTCCAGATTATTTATCACCAGCAGGGCAATAACTGCGCAACCACCGAAAATAATATTGATCACCGCGTTCAGTTTAAAGATTGATACGGCTTGTTTCTTTATCAGGGTATGGATATACGCCGCCATCAGGAGTGTCAGCGGCGCGATAACCGGCAGAATATAGGTCAGTAATTTTCCTTTGGCAATACTGAAAAATAAGAACGGCAATACTGTCCAGCACAGCAGGAAGAATAACGGCTTATTTTCACGGCGCTGTTGCCAGCCCTGTTTTAATGCCCCGAATAAAAAACCACTCCAGGGTAAAACACCGGCAAACAAAATCGGAATAAAGAACCAGAACGGTGAGAGGTTTTGTGCCTCTTTACTCATAAAACGCTGGATGTGCTCAACCATCACAAAATAGCGCCAGAAATCAGGCTCGGCGTGATAAATCGCCAGCGCCCACGGCAGTGTGATAAGCCCGGCGGCCGCAATTCCTGCCCAGCAATAGCAGAGCATAGTTTTAAGACGGCGGTAGAAAATATGCACCGGGATCAGTGCAATAACCGGTAATACCAGTGCCAGGAAACCTTTTGTCATCAGTGCCATGCCACAGGCCAGCCCGAAGGTGACCCAGTAGCCCAGCAATGCACGGCGTGATTGCGCGGTGGTCAGGCCATAACTGAGGTAAATCACCAGTGTGACCCACATGGTCAGAATCGGATCCAGCGTACTGTAGGTCCCGAGAGCAAGCACCAGTAACATACTGGCATACAGGAAGGCCGCTGTACGGGCGATGACTTTCTCATCCCACATTTTCATTGCCAGCCGGTAAACCAGCAATGTGCTGACCATCGTCGAGAACAGGACACCAAAACGCACTGCAAATTGTGTATGACCGAACAGCATCTGACTGATGTTATTTACCCAGTAACCCGCCACCGGTTTTTCAAAATAGCGGATATCCAGCAGATGCGGCACTACCCAGTTGCCGTCAGCCAGCATTTCCCGGCTGATTTCCGCATACCGGGTTTCATCCGGCTGCCATAACGCACGGAATTCCAAAGGAATAAAATAAGTCACTGCAATAAACAACAGAAATAACACAGTCCACATTGCGGCAGACGGATACGCCACATTAAACGCGGACTTACGGCTGTTAACGTCCAATATAACCTCCGGACAGGGATACAATTTTATGACAATAAGGTAACCATCTCTGTTACTTCCATTAAGACCAGAGCCCTGCAGAATAATTCACGGAAGAACAGGATATTTTTGTTATACAAGAAAGAATAAAAGGGAGGATTAATTCAGGCTTAACGGTTAATGGCGGCTTAATAAAACAGTAAACCGCCCCGTGACTATGCGGCTGGCTTCTCTTTACTGTGGATCAGACGCACACCAAACAGAATAAAAATAATACCGATGCTTTTTATCAGCGACACACCTTCATTAAACCAGGGCAGAAAGGCAGCCAGCAGATAGACAAACACATAACTCAGGCTGATAAGCGGATAGGCTTTATTGAGCGGCAAATCCCGCAGCGCGAGCAGCCAGCACACCATTGACAGGACATACCCCACCAATCCGGCGAAAACGACTGCAAACGGCTGCCACTGAGATAACAGCCGGCGGATATCCAGCCATTGTGAACTCAGTGCAATATCGGGTAATTGTGTCACGCCCAGCTTCAGCAGCAACTGAGCGGCGGTGACAAACAGTACACTGCCGAGCACCCAGAGATATCCGCGCATCAGTGTCCCGCTCCCATCAGAATCACGCCGGTGACAATCGCGGCCACACCGCACCAGTGTCTGCGGGTCACCCGCTCACCGTATAAAAATTGTGCCACCAGGGTGACCACCACAAAGTTGATACTCAGCATCGGATAAGCGATATTCAGCGGCATCACCTGCAGGAGTTTCAGCCACAGCAGCATCCCCAGGCCGAGCAGAAATACCGCCAGCACCAGCCAGTACAGGCCTTTGCGTTTCGCATTTTCCTGCGCCGCCTGCCAGACATCCACTGCCTGCTTTTGGCAGATCTGACCGCCGCAGGTAAGAAAACTGACAATAATCAGTAAAACAATTTGACCGAACACCATCACACCTTATGGCTGTTTATCATAGATATAGAGGGTCATCCGGCTGTTTTCGGTCCGTTTGTCCGCCGGCGGCAGTTTGGCATCATAGGTGTCATTTTTATCTGTTACCAGCAGTGCGACCTGCCCTTTTTTGCGGGTCTCTGCCAGCCAGTCAGCGAAAGTCGCATCATTCAGCAGCCGGTATTCGCTGTCCGGATATTTCAGGCCGTAAGTCAGCTCACCGGAATTATTCAGCAGGTAAATATCACCGCGTTTCAGCTCCCAGGCCAGCCCGGCACCGATGCCGACACTGTTACTAACAATAAACGAACTTTTTTCCAAATCAGCCATATTCTGGCGGATAAACGCCTGCGGCAGTTTGGAATCCACAGAACGATCCGGTACCGCACTACCGAATGTCAGGCTGATCACCAGTGAGCAGGAAGCCGCCCACAGCCAGTGTTTTGCTTTCAGCAGATAACAGAGATACCCGATGATGCCCCAGATAGTAAAGGCGACAATGCCCAGTACCACTTTGGACCATTCATCCGGCTGATAGATTGGTTTTTTCACCAGATAGCTGGCAACGATCAGTCCGGCAACCGCCACCGCACCAAAGGTCAGGTTCAGAATACCGTTCGCCTGCAGCGCTTTCATCCGGTGTTTGCGCACACAGTCAACGCCGTATTTGGCAATCATGACCGCCAGCGGTGCCATCAGCGGCAGCATATAGGTCGGCAGTTTACCTTTGGCAATACTGAACAGCAGGAACGGGGCAACAAACCAGCAGAACAGGAAAAACATCGGCGGATTATTGCGCCGCTCTTTCCAGCCTTTAAACAATGCACCGGGCAGTAATGCCAGCCACGGCAGACAACCGAGCAGGATCACCGGGATGTAGTACCAGACCGGCGAGGCGTGCTGGGCATCTTCACCGGAGAAACGCTGAAAGTGCTCCACCACAATGAAATAGCGCCAGTAATCCGGCTCCTGCTGATGAACCGCAATCGCCCACGGCAGGCTGATCAGCACTGCGCAGATCACCGCCAGCGGACCGAATTTCAGTAACTCAAGGAAACGCCGCTGGTACAGCATCACCGGCAGCATTGCCACCACCGGGATCGCCAGCGCAAGGAAGCCTTTGGTCATAAAGCCCATACCGCAGGCCAGACCCAGCAGGCACCAGGAGGTTATCCTGGTTTTCACATTTTCGGCTTTCAGTGCCCTGAAGCTGAAGGCCATCGAGGCAATCACCCACATGGCAAACATCGGGTCGAGCACACTGTATGTGCCGACACTGAATACCAGAAACATGGAGACAAAGACCAGCGACGCAACAAATGCCGTGTGACGGTTGCGCCACATCAGGAGGGTCATCCAGTAAACCAGCAGAGTGCTGATAAGGATGCTGAAGACAGAGCCTGCACGGACAGCAAAATTGGTATGACCGAAGACCAGCTGGCTGACGTTATTCACCCAGTAACCGGCCACCGGTTTTTCAAAATAACGCAGATCGAGTAATTTGGGAACAACCCAGTCGCCCTGTGTCACCATTTCACGGCTGATTTCCGCATACCGGGTTTCATCCGGATGCCAGAGCAGACGATCATTGATCGGGAAAAGGTAAGTTAACACGAAAAAAAGAGCCAGCAGAAAGGCTCCGATTTTACTCGCCCGGTTATTCAGCATGCAATGCTATCCCTCTTGTTGGCAGCCCAGCCACCCTTCCCGGCCGGGGAAATCACCCCGTACCACTTTGCCTGTCGGTAATGTTGATAAATCAGACGGCAGCAGTTCACTGAGCGGACAAAAGCGGAAATCCTCATTTTTAATCCGTTCCAGTAATGCCTCAAACTGTGCGGCTTTGGACATGCCTTCCACTTCAGTGTGGATAGTATAGACCGGTACGCCCTGATCCCGTCTGATTGCATCGAGGATAAAGTCGTTGAAATCCGCATCAGCCACCTGCGGTCCCACCACTTCATCATAGGTCGGCAGTGTAACAGGAATCTGCACGGTTCCGGTAGTCCCGTCTGCAAGAAGCGGACGAAACGGATGTGTACCGCGGCAATCACTGTTGTAGGCAAAACCAAACGCCTGTTTGGCTTCAATCACACGCTCATCCGCACGCCAGCCCGCTACCGCAGAGCACTGCACCGGCTGTCCGGTGGCCTGTGATAAGGCATCGGTTCCCAGGCGAATCTGCTCTGTGATTTGTGCCGGTGTCCAGCGGCCGATTTTCGCCTGCCAGCCCTGGTGATCCCACGCATGCAGGCCGACTTCATGACCGGCATCCAGTGTCTGTTTCATCAGGTAACCCAGGTCTCGGGCAATTTTCTTACCCGGCCATGCCGTACCGGCCAGCAGAATATCAAGGCCGTACAATGAAGCCGCATTGGAGCGCAGCATTTTCCACAGAAACTTAGGACGCAAAAGGCGCCACAAGTGACGCCCCATATTGTCCGGCCCGACGCTGAAGAAAAAACTGGCTTTAATATCGTGCTGCGCAAATACCTTCAGTAACTGCGGCACACCTTCCAGTGTGCCGCGGTAAGTATCCACGTCAACCCGCAGGCCGACATTTTTCATTACTCGTCGTTCCTCAGCTCTTCAACCGCACCGCGCAGGAAGAAGTCGAGAGTTTCTTCCACAGTCTGGCGGGTATCGATAGTCGGTTTCCAGTCCAGTAAGCGCTCAGCGTTTTTGATGCTTGGCTTACGGTGTTCCACGTCCTGGTAACCTTTACCGTAGTAAGTGCTGCTTTCGATTTTACGGAAGCCGGCAAACGGCGGGAAGTTATCACGCAGCGGATGTTTCTCGAAGCAGTCGAGCAGCATTTCTGCCAGTTCGCGGATACTCGCTTCGTTCACCGGGTTACCTATGTTGATGATCTGCCCGTCACACTTGCCGTCACGGTTTTCAATGATGCGGAACAGGGCTTCGATACCGTCATGGATATCAGTAAAGCAGCGTTTTTGTTCACCACCGTCAACCAGTTTAATCGGAGAACCTTCCACCAGGTTCAGGATCAGCTGAGTGATAGCGCGGGAGCTGCCGATACGCGCAGAGTTCAGGCTGTCCAGACGCGGCCCCATCCAGTTGAACGGACGGAACAGAGTGAATTTCAGACCTTCTTTCGCGCCGTACGCCCAGATAACCCGGTCAAGCAGCTGTTTGGAAACAGAGTAGATCCAGCGCTGTTTGTTGATTGGGCCGACAATCAGGCGTGAATTATCTTCGTCAAACTCTTTGTCATCACACATACCGTACACTTCAGAGGTGGACGGGAAGATGATGCGTTTGTTGTATTTCGCGCAGTAACGGACGATTTTCAGGTTTTCTTCGAAGTCCAGCTCGAACACGCGCAGCGGGTTACGGGTGTACTCGATTGGTGTGGCAATCGCCACCAGCGGCAGAATGACATCACATTTTTTGATGTGATACTCAATCCACTCGGTGTGAATGCTGACATCGCCTTCGATAAAGTGGAAACGCTCGTCACCGATGAAACGGTCAATGGCGGAAGAGCTGATATCCATACCATAGATATCGTAGTTACCGTCTTCCAGCAGACGTTCTGTCAGGTGGTTACCGATGAAACCGTTCACACCCAGGATCAGCACACGCTTGCGGCGGGCAACCTGCGCAGTGGCTTTCGGGCCGACGCGGACATCAGTCACGATACCCATTTCCGCTGCCAGACGGGCACCCTGCACATACAGGCCGGATTCACCCTGGCCGCTGATCACTTCCAGCGCGCCGTTTCCGCAGGCAATCACCAGCGGTTCAGCAGAGATAACGGTTCCCGGACGTTTGCCTTTGTTATCGGTCAGCACACGGCTGCGCCAGATGATCATTTTGCGCTCACCCAGGAAAGTAAATGCGCCCGGATACGGTTCTGTCACCGCGCGGACCAGGTTGTGGATCTGTGCCGCAGACTGATTCCAGTCGATCAGGCCATCTTCCGCACAACGGCGGCCGAAGTAAGTTGCCTGAGATTCATCCTGAACGGTGGTTTTGTAAGTACCGGCCTCAATCAGCGGTAAGGTTTTGTTCAGCAGTGTTTCTGCGGCTTCACGGACTTTACCGTGAACAATCAGGGAAGTATCATCACCACCGATAGTCACTTTTTCCTGCGCGACGATATCGCCGGCATCGGCTTTGGCAACCATTTTGTGCAGGGTAACACCGGTTTCGGTTTCACCGTTCAGCACAGCCCAGTTGATTGGTGCGCGGCCGCGGTATTTCGGCAGCAAAGAACCGTGCAGATTGAATGCGCCTTTCGGTGCCAGCGCCAGAATATCTTCGCTCAGCATATCGCGGTAGTAGAAAGAAAAAATGACATCCGGTTTCAGTTCACGGATGCGATCCACCCACAGCGGATGGTTAACGTTTTCAGGGGCATAAACCGGCAATTCCATGTCCGCACTGACGCGGGCCACCGATGAGAAGAAATGGTTTTCACCCGGGTCGTCCGTATGGGTAAAGACGGCCTGAATATCAAAGCCCGCTTTTTTCAGGGCCTTCAATCCGACACAACCAATATCATGGTAGGCAAATACGATTGCTTTCATTAGTTTTTTTCCTGAGTTTCAGTTTCACTGGTCTCTTTCGCCTGAGCGCCGACCACTTTTTGAATAAAATACCGGGGACGTGCACGAACATCGTTATAAATCCGCCCGATATATTCCCCGAGCAGACCCATTGCCACGAATTGTGCACCGATAAACATAAATAAGATGGCGAACAGGGTAAACACGCCCTCTGCCGCCCACAGCGCACCGAAAGCCACGCGCAGGATAATCAGTAACAGCGCCAGCAGGAAACCGGACGCGGCGATGATACTGCCGACAATGCTTAACAGGCGCAGCGGCGCGGTGGTCAGGCAGGTCAGCAGGTCATACATCAGATTGATCAGTTTGAGGAAACTGTATTTTGAGTCCCCGAACTCACGTTCTGCATGTTTAACATCAATTTCAATCGTTTTACGGGCAAAGGTGTTTGCCAGAATCGGAATAAAGGTGCTGCGCTCATGGCACTGTAACATCGCGTCGATGATATGACGGCGGTACGCACGCAGCATACAGCCGTAGTCACCCATGGCGCTGCCGGTTGCGGCGATGATCATTTTGTTGATCATTTTTGAGGCGGTTTTGCGGAACCAGGAGTCCTGACGGTTTGCGCGGCGTGTTCCGACCACGTCATAACCCTCTTCTGCTTTTTCAACCAGACGCGGGATCTCTTCCGGCGGGTTCTGTAAATCCGCATCCATGGTGATCACCAGATCACCGTCGGCCTGTCTGAAACCCGCCATAATTGCGGAGTGCTGGCCGTAGTTACGGTTCAGCAGGACAGCAACCACATGGTTTTCAGGGATTTCTGCCGCCTTCGTCAGCATTTCCGCTGAGCGGTCACGGCTGCCGTCATCCACCAGCACAATTTCATACGCCTGCTTCAGTGACTGACAGGCTTTGATTGTACGTTCCAGCAACTGAGGGAGACTCTCTTCCTCGTTATAAACCGGAATCACCACTGAGACTTTCTTAATTTCGTTAAATGACACTTATTTCTGCTCCGCAAGAATAGCTCTGATTGCGTCTGTCACACGGGTCACATCACTGTCTTTCATATCCGGGAAGAACGGCAGCGAACATAATGTCGCGGTGTTCCACTCCGAATTCGGCAGTGACAATGACGGGTACCGTTCCCGGTAATATTTCTGGGTATGCGCTGCACGGAAATGCAGGCCCGTCCCGATATTGACCGCTTTTAACTGCTCCATAAAGGTATCGCGATCGATGCCGCAGACCGCTTTATCCACACGGATCATCAGCAGATGATTGGCATGCAGATGCGGGTAATCCGGCACGGATAACAATTTAACCGGCAGCCCGTCCAGGGCTTCACGGTAAAGCTGTGCCAGGTGTGCGCGGCGTGCGTTCAGCTCGTCCATCCGGCTCAGCTGCACCACCGCAATCGCGGCGTGGATATCTGACAGGTTATATTTGAACCCCGGTTCGACCACTTCCGCCTGCGGTTTACGGCCCTGCATCTGACGGTCAAACGCATCCACACCCAGCCCGTGGAACTTAAGACAGCGGATACGCTGTGCAAGTTCATCGTTATCTGTAGTAATTAATCCGCCTTCCGCGCAGGTGACATTTTTAATTGCGTGGAAAGAGAAAATAGCGGTGCCTTTTTCGCCGATCCACTCGTCACGGTAACGGGTACCGACGGCATGTGCGGCATCTTCCAGCAGGAAAATATTGTGTTCCTGCGCAATAGCACGTAAAGCAACCAAATCACAGGGAGCTCCGGCATAATGAACCGGAATGATGACTTTGGTCTTCGGGGTAATGGCCGCACGGACGGCATCCGGCTGAATCATCAGTGTGTCGCGGTCAACATCAATCATCACCGGCACTGCGCCGAGCAGTTCGATCATATTGATGGTGGAAACCCAGGTCTGTGAAGGCGTGATCACTTCATCTCCCGGGCCGACACCCAGTGCCATCAGCGCAACATGCATACCGGCAGTTGCTGATGCCAGAGCGATGGCGTGTTTACAGCCGAAACGCTGACAGAAATCCGCTTCCAGCTGCTGATTTTGCGGGCCGGTGGTGATCCAGCCGGAACGCAGTACTTTTTCAACAGCCGCGATCTCTGACTCCCCGATAGCAGGCCGGGAAAACGGAAGAAACTCAAGCATAAATACAACCTAATAAGAATCGGAAGTGATGATTATATCCTGAATTGATTCAATTGACGCTCAACACCAGGGCTTCGTTTAAACAATTCTTAATCTTTACGGCGACGACATAACAACAAATATTTGTGACAGCATAACAAAAATCAGCGCTGTTGTTGATGCCAATCTGTTATTTGCCACTGTGTTTTTTGCGTTGGTCTGATACTTTTTATTTCGGACTGAAAAAGTTCGCTCAAAATATCTTCAGTCATAATTATCTGAGTTTCACCGGCCGCAAGTAACTGACCGGCTTTAAGTAACACCACGGCATCGGCATGCAGATAACTGTGGTTTAAATCATGACCGCTGGTAATAACCGTCCCCTGCTGCTCACAAAACCGGGCTATCCATTTATCCAGCATCGCCTGCTGGGTAATATCCAGGTGGTTACGCGGTTCATCCAGTAATAAGTATTTCCCGGACAAATCATCCGTTGTCCATAATTGCAGAAATATAGCCGCTATTTTCACCCGCTGCCATTCGCCGCCGGATAATTGCGTCAGCATGCGCGGCAGTAACAGCTCCAGCTGAAAATCGCCGCACAGCTGATAAATCAGCTGTGTATTTTCCTGCACCGCCGGCATATAGAGCTGCAGATACTGAAACACCGTCATCACCGGGACACAGTCGGTGGTTTGGGTCAGATAGGCGCGGAACTGCGCCTGCTGCCGTTTGGGGATCGATTTCAAATCCGTACCACGGTAGCGGATCTGCCCCTCATAGCGGACAGCATCCGCCAGTGCCGCCAGCAGTGTGCTCTTACCGGAGCCGTTCGGCCCCAGCAGATGGATTTGCTGTCCGGCAAAAAATTGCAGGGCATCACAGGAGAGACGGCGACCGATGCGGATCCCGCTGACATCAAGTAACAGATTATCCATCAGCGGCGCCCTCCGTGATGACGGGTCAGCAGATAAATAAAGGCCGGTGCACCGATGGTTGCGGTCACCACACCGATCGGAATTTCGGCATTGGATAAAATCAGCCGTGAACATAGATCCGCCAGCAACAGACTGACGGCACCAAATAATGCACAGGCAGGTAATAATGTCCGGTGATCAGTAATACCCATCAATCGCAGCATATGCGGGATAATCAGCCCGATAAAGCTGATAGCGCCGGCCACCGCCACACTCAGGCCGATCAGCAACCCGACGGCAATAATAAACACATTGCGCCAGCGGTGTGCCGATACCCCGAGCTGCTGGGCATTGACCTCACCCAGTGCAAGATAGTTAAGCACCGGTGCCTGCCACAGCAGCCACACCGCCACCACCGCTATCGCCGCCAGTAACGGGCTGAGCCGCCAGTCCGCCCCGGAAAAACTCCCCATCATCCAGTACATCAGCTGACGTAAATCCAGACTGGTGCTGAAATACACCATCCAGGTCATAAATGCGCCGCAGATAACCCCGAGTGCCACCCCGACCAGCAGCAGCTGACTGTTACTCAGCCGCCGGAAATGGGCAAAATAGAGTAAAATCAGTGTCAGCAGTGTCGCCCCGATCACCGCCCCGCCCCCGAGCACCCACAGCGGCGGCATGCCTTTAAAAAACAGGACGATAAAAACAACAAACACCCCGGCACCGTTACTTACGCCGAGTAACCCCGGTTCCGCCAGCGGGTTTTCAAAAATGGCCTGCATCACCGCACCGGCCATTGCCAGCCCGGCCCCCACGGCAATCACCGCCAGCACACGCGGGAAACGCAGATCCCAGACAAACAACTGCGCGGTTTCAGATAACCACTGGTCCGGTAAAATCCACATCTCACCGGCGCACAGTGCAACAGCGATCATTATCAGCAAGGTAACGGAAAGAAGAATTATGCGCTGTACATCCCGTTTTTTCCGCGTCTGTACCAGCTTGGTGATGGGGTTGTGAATATGCATGAGATCCCTGTCATTAATCAAGACGGGAGATAGTATACCTGAGTCAGAAGGAGGTTAATGTCTGACAAACCACAGAAAAGAAAACGACCTCATAAGAGGTCGTTTCAGGTCTTACTCTTTCGGTGTCGATTTTTCGACCTTGGCTTTCAGTTTCTGCCCCGGACGGAAAGTGACAACACGACGGGCTGTGATAGGAATATCTTCACCCGTTTTCGGGTTACGGCCCGGACGCTGATTCTTGTCCCGCAGATCAAAGTTTCCGAAACCGGATAATTTCACCTGCTCACCATTCTCAAGAGAACGGCGTACCTCTTCAAAAAACAGTTCAACCAGGTCCTTCGCATCGCGTTTGCTCAGGTCCAGTTTTTCCGACAGATTTTCTGACATTTCAGCTTTAGTAAGCGCCATAGGTTTAGTCCCTCAAGGATGCTTTAAATCGCTGTTGCAACGCGGCAACGCATTTGTTTACGGTTGCTGCAATTTCATCTTCTTCAAGTGTACGCTCTGTATCCTGTAAGGTCAGACTGATCGCCAGACTCTTATAACCCTCAGCAACACCCTTACCACAGTACACGTCAAATAAGTTTATGCCAACTAACTGATTTACGCCAACTTTTTTACATTCGTTCAGAATGTCTTGTGCAGCGACGTTTTCCGGCACAACGATGGCGATATCCCGGCGGTTCGCAGGGAAGCGTGAAATTGCTTCAGCCTCAGGAATAATACGGTTTGTCAGTGCGTCCCAGCGGATTTCAAAGACAACCGTACGGCCGTTGAGATCCAGTTTTTTCTCCAGTTCCGGATGAACCACACCGATATAACCAATATGCTCATCTTCCAGATAAATCTCAGCACCTTGTCCCGGATGGAGGGCCGGATTTGTCGTTGCTTTAAACGATACACGATCTAATTTGCCAGTCAATTCCAAAATGGCTTCCAGATCACCTTTTAAATCATAAAAATCAACGACCTGTTTTTCTGATGACCAGTGTTCTTCATAACGGTTACCGGCAATAACGCCTGCCAGCATGGTTTCCTGACGAATTCCGAGGTCTGCGGCCGTATCCGGTACAAAGCGCAGGCCGGATTCAAACAGGCGGACACGGCTCTGCTGGCGGTTCTGGTTGTACACAACCGTGCTTAACAGACCGGTCAGCAGTGACAGACGCATCGCTGACATATCCGCAGAGATCGGGTTAGGCAGAATAATCGTATCCTGAGCCGGATGCAGCAGCGCCTGAATTTTCGGGTCGACGAAACTGTAGGTAATCGCTTCCTGGAAACCACGGTCAACCAGCAGTGTTTTCACACGCTTAAGCGGCAGATGTGCTTCGTGACGGGAAGTCATAATCAGGTCAGCGCGCAGCGGAACATCCGGGATATTGTTGTAGCCGTAAATACGGGCCACTTCTTCCACCAGATCTTCCTCAATTTCCATGTCGAAACGCCATGACGGCGCAGTCACCAGCCACTGATCCTGAGAAATTTTCACATCGCAGCCCAGACGGGTCAGAATATCCGTTACCTGCGCATCATCCACATAATGGCCGATCAGACGGTCAAGCTTGTTACGGGTCAGTGTAATCGTTGCCGCTTTCGGTAAATCCGCTTCAGAAACCACTTCAATGATTTCGCCCGGCTCACCGCCGCAGATATCCAGAATCAGACGGGTGGTACGCTCTGCCGCAATACGCTGTAACTGCGGATCCACGCCGCGCTCAAAACGGTGTGACGCATCGGTATGCAGACCATACTGACGTGCACGGCCGGTGATAGCCAGCGGGTTAAAGAATGCAGTTTCCAGCAGGATATTTTTAGTGGTGTCAGACACACCGGAGTGATCGCCGCCGAAAATACCGGCCATACCCAGCGCACCACGGCGATCTGCAATCACCAGAATGTTATCTGTCAGTGTGACTTCGTTGCCGTCCAGCAGCGTCAGTTTCTCACCCTGCTCTGCCATGCGGACAATCAGCTCACCCTCAAGGGTATCCAGATCATAAGCATGCTGCGGCTGCCCCAGCTCCAGCAGAACGTAGTTGGTGATATCCACGACCGGATCGATAGAGCGGATACCGCCGCGGCGCAGTTTTTCCACCATCCACAGCGGAGTTTTTGCTGTCACATCGACGTTTTTAATCACACGTCCGGTAAAACGCGGACACGCCTGCGGCGCATCAACACGGATAGGGAACGTGTCCTGATGAACAGCGGCGACCGGGGACATATCCGGAGCCTGATAATCCATCTTATTGAGAACCGCCACATCACGGGCCACACCACGGATGCTCAGGCAGTCCGCACGGTTCGGCGTGATGCTGATTTCAATCGCGGTATCATCCAGCTTCATATACTCACGCAGATCAGTACCGATCGGCGCATCTGCCGGTAATTCAATAATGCCGCTGTGATCAGCGCTGATACCCAGCTCAGAGAATGAGCAGAGCATACCTTCTGACGGCTCGCCGCGCAGTTTGGCAGCTTTGATTTTGAAATCGCCCGGTAAGACCGCACCGACTGTCGCAACAGCCACACGCAGCCCCTGACGGCAGTTTGGCGCACCGCAGACGATATCAAGCAGGCGGTCACCGCCGGTATTCACTTTTGTTACACGCAGTTTATCAGCGTTCGGGTGCTGTCCGCACTCAACCACTTCCCCGATAACCACACCGTTAAACTGACCGGCAACGGCTTCTGTGCCGTCCACTTCCAGGCCGGCCATAGTAATCTGATCAGATAATGCGTCGCTGCTGACAGCCGGGTTTACCCATTCGCGTAACCAGAGTTCACTGAATTTCATGAGAGTATCCCGCCTTATTTGAATTGCTTGAGGAAACGAAGGTCATTTTCGAAGAATGCACGTAAATCGCTCACGCCATAGCGCAGCATAGTCAGGCGCTCCATTCCCATACCAAAGGCGAAACCGGAGTAAATGTCCGGGTCAATGCCGACATTGCGCAGCACATTCGGATGCACCATCCCGCAGCCCAGCACTTCCAGCCATTTGCCGTTTTTACCCATCACATCCACTTCCGCTGACGGTTCAGTGAACGGGAAGTAGGACGGACGGAAACGCACCTGCACTTCTTCTTCAAAGAAATGATTCAGGAAATCATGCAGTGTGCCTTTAAGATTGGTGAAACTGATATCGGTATCCACAATCAGACCTTCTGTCTGATGGAACATCGGGGTGTGAGTCTGGTCGTAGTCATTACGGTAAACGCGGCCCGGCGCAATAATGCGGATTGGCGGCTGTTTATCTTTCATGGTACGGATCTGCACACCGGAGGTCTGTGTACGCAGCAGGCGTTTGGCATCAAACCAGAAGGTATCGTGATCAGCACGTGCCGGATGGTGTGCCGGAATATTCAGTGCATCAAAGTTATGATAGTCATCTTCAATTTCAGGGCCGGATTCAACAGAAAAGCCCAGTTCGCCGAAAAAGGTTTCGATACGCTCAATGGTACGGGTGACCGGATGCAGACCGCCATTTTCCATGCGGCGTCCCGGCAGAGAGACATCAATCCGCTCTTCAGCCAGACGGGCATTCAGCGCCGCAGATTCCAGGGAATCTTTACGGGCATTCAGTGCAGTCTGAACTTCTTGTTTGGCTTCGTTAATCACTGCACCCGCAGCAGGACGATCTTCCGGCGGCAGATCCCGCAGCGATTGCATCTGTAAGGTTAAATGCCCTTTTTTACCCAGGTATTCAACACGTACCGATTCCAGCGCTGCAACATCCTTTGCCTCTTCGACGGCTGCTTTTGCCTGAGCAACCAGTTCAGCGAGATGTGGCATGTTTTCCTATTCCTCTGACCCTGTGGTCTTCAATTATGACGACGGTGCTGCCGGACGTGATTATCTCACCCGTTCCGGCAAACCCCTGAAACAAAAAAGCCTCCAAACTGGAGGCTTACGGCGTTACTTTTCGTTTCTTTTTTACGCGCAAAGCCCCCTGAGTTCAGGCGCTAAAGTAAAAAAAGAAGCGGAAAGAAACGATATTATTCATTTTCTCAACTATTTATCAGTTAACCGGATGTATTTTGTCATATTACGCGAAAAACATGCGGATATACAATGACAAATTATTCATTCCGCAGATTTTTTCTGCCGGATAGCAAAAGAGGGAGCAAGCTCCCTCTTCTGTCTGAACAATTACGCCAGAGCGCCTTTTGCTTTTTCGACCAGCGCAGTAAATGCGGCTTTATCGAATACAGCGATATCGGCTAAGATCTTACGATCGATTTCGATGGATGCCTTTTTCAGACCGTTGATGAAACGGCTGTAAGACAGACCATTCTGACGAGCTGCTGCGTTGATACGTGCAATCCACAGCTGACGGAACTGACGCTTACGCTGACGACGGTCACGGTAAGCATACTGGCCAGCTTTGATTACTGCCTGGAAGGCAACACGATAAACGCGCGAACGGGCACCGTAGTAACCTTTCGCTTGTTTCAGAATTTTTTTGTGACGTGCGCGAGCAATGACACCACGTTTTACACGAGCCATACTAATCTCCTAAAGTCGTAAACTTTGCTAAAAAACTTGCTTATGCGTATGGCAGGCAAGCGACAACTAAACCCAGATCCCCTTTGGAGACCATACCTTTCGGACGTAAATGACGTTTACGCTTAGTTGATTTTTTAGTCAGGATATGACGGAGGTTAGCATGCTTACGCTTGAAACCACCTTTAGCGGTTTTTTTGAAACGCTTCGCTGCACCACGTACAGTTTTAATCTTTGGCATTTTTATTTCCACTTCGCATTGTTAAACAACGAATTAATCCGGCGAATAAAAGCCGGGGTTACCCCCGGCATTTATTACTTGGATTGCCGGACTATTTCTTCTTAGGAGCGAGCACCATGATCATCTGGCGACCTTCGATCTTCGACGGGAAGGATTCGACGGAAGCTAATTCACTCAGATCGTCTTTGATGCGGTTAAGCACTTCAATACCAATCTGCTGGTGCGCCATTTCACGACCACGGAACCGCAGTGTGATTTTGGCTTTATCGCCATCTTCAAGAAAACGAACCAGGTTGCGTAGTTTGACCTGATAGTCGCCTTCATCTGTGCCAGGACGGAATTTGATTTCCTTAACCTGGATAACTTTTTGTTTCTTCTTCTGCTCTTTAGCCGATTTGCTTTTCTCGTAGAGGAATTTGCCGTAATCCATGATACGGCAAACGGGCGGTTCGGCATTAGGGCTGATTTCAACTAAATCAACCCCGGCTTCCTCGGCTTTCTCAAGAGCTTCTCTCAGGCTGACAACACCAAGCTGCTCGCCTTCAAGACCAGTTAAACGAACTTCATTGACACGGATTTCCGTATTGATACGGTTCGGACGTGCTGTTTGAATTCTTTTTCCGCCTTTAATACCTTATTCCTCCGGTTGTTCTTCAAGTCTGCGACTGCGAATTTCTTCAAGCAGTGCGTCTTTAAATTCGCTCACGTTTATGCTGCCAAGATCGTTGCCGCGGCGGGTACGAACAGACACTTCGCCTGTTTCCATCTCTTTATCACCGCAGACCAGCATATACGGAACACGACGTAGCGTGTGTTCGCGAATTTTAAAGCCAATCTTCTCATTTCTCAAGTCTGCTTTTGCACGAATTCCGGCATCCTGCAGTTCTTTGACGACTTTCTGAACATAATCGGCCTGAGAATCAGTGATGTTCATCACCACTACCTGGTTAGGCGCTAACCATGTCGGGAAGAAACCGGCAGTTTCTTCAGTCAGGATACCAATGAAGCGTTCCATCGAGCCTAAGATCGCGCGGTGAATCATCACCGGGGTCACGCGTTCATTGTTTTCGGCAACATAAGTTGCCCCCAGACGAGCCGGCAGAGAGAAATCGAGCTGCACTGTACCACATTGCCATGCACGATCCAAACAATCATACAAAGTAAATTCAATTTTCGGCCCGTAGAAGGCACCTTCGCCCGGCAGATATTCGAATTCGATGTTGTTTTCTTTCAGTGCACTTGCCAGGTCAGCTTCGGCTTTGTCCCACTGGACATCAGAACCGATGCGTTTTTCCGGACGGGTGGACAGTTTAACCACAATCTTTTTAAAGCCGAAAGTGGAGTACATGTCATAGACCATGCGGATACAGGAACTGACTTCGTCCATCACCTGCTCTTCGGTACAGAAGATATGCGCATCATCCTGAGTAAAGCCGCGGACGCGCATCAGGCCGTGCAGTGCACCGGAAGATTCGTTACGGTGGCAGCTGCCGAACTCCGCCATACGCAGCGGCAGATCACGGTAAGAACGCAGACCCTGGTTGAAGATCTGAATGTGACCCGGACAGTTCATCGGCTTAATGCAGTATTCACGGTTCTCGGAAGAGGTTGTGAACATGTGCTCTTTGTAGTTTTCCCAGTGTCCTGTTTTTTCCCACAGAACGCGATCCATCATAAACGGACCTTTCACTTCCTGGTAATCGTACTCTTTCAGTTTCACACGGACGAACACTTCCAGCTCACGGAAAATTGTCCAGCCGTCGTTATGCCAGAACGCCATACCCGGCGCTTCTTCCTGCATATGATACAGGTCAAGCTGCTTACCGATTTTACGGTGGTCACGTTTTGCGGCTTCTTCCAGGCGCTGCAGATAAGCGGCTAACTGCTTCTTATCGCCCCACGCTGTGCCGTAAATACGCTGCAGCATTTTGTTTTCGCTGTCGCCGCGCCAGTAGGCACCGGCCACTTTCTGTAATTTGAAGTTATGGCAGAAGCGCATATTCGGTACGTGCGGACCACGGCACATATCGACATATTCTTCATGGAAATACAGTGCAGGATGCTCATCCTGACCGATATTTTCGTCCAGAATTTCAACCTTGTAATCTTCGCCGCGGGAAACAAACGTCTCGCGGGCCTCGCCCCATGTGACGCGTTTTTTAACGACGTCATAATCTTTTTTGGCGAGTTCCATCATCCGCTGTTCGAGTTTCTCGAGGTCTTCCTGGGTCAGTGACTCATCAAGATCAACGTCATAATAGAAACCGTTATCGATTACCGGACCAATCGCCATGCGGGTGTTCGGCCATAATTGTTTGATGGCATGACCTAACAGGTGAGCACAGGAGTGACGGATAATTTCCAGTCCTTCCTCGTCTTTGGCGGTGATAATGGCTAAATTTGCATCGTGTTCAATCATGTCGCAGGCATCGACCAGCGTACCGTTGACACGACCCGCGATACAGGCTTTCGCCAGACCGGCACCGATATCGTTCGCAACATCAAGGACAGAAACAGGATGGTTAAACTGGCGCTGACTGCCGTCAGGAAGAGTAATTACAGGCATTTTTAAATCCTTATCTACAGTGGTGACCCATACGTAAGATCACATATAGAAATCTCATTTATTTGATTTTCAGTACGTTACCGGCAATTTCTTGCGTACATTGCAAGCCGGGTCACACCAGCGGATCATAATCTGCCGGGCGCCCTTGCCGGAACTCAAAATCCATACTAGCACAGCAAATAAGGATTAATAGATTTATGTGACCAGGTATCTGAAAAAGTGTGCCGTGTCACAAAGAATGCAGAAATTATGAACATTTCCTTTTTAAAACAGTGCCTGCGGCGGATTTTAAATCATTTTTTTGTACTGCCGGAATCCGCCGCAGACCGTTTTCAGGGAAGAACAGGATTGTCTTCAGGTAATGAATCAAATGATTTCAGTTCATTTTTAAAATCCACCACATTTCTCTGGCCGGCACATTCCGTATCCCGCAGCCAGTCACAATGGTTATCCAGCTTAGCCTCTTTAATGCCCATCCACTGGCTCAGCAGCGGCAGCATCGATAATCCGCTGCGGAAATGTGTTATACGGTTTTGTGATTGTGCATCAAACGCAGTAATAAAAAACGGCACCTGGAAATTTTGTTTCATGCTGTCGCCGTGTGTCAGATTGGTATTCTCAGTGCCCTTATCCGTAAACAGCAGACCGTGGTCAGAGAAGTAAGCCATTGTCCAGCGCTGATGCTCCTGCCCTGCCATCGCGGCAATACCGGACAGTAATTTATCGGTATTCTCAATACTTTTGATATAACAGGAAATATTACGGGAACCGATAAATTTATCGAAATTTTCCGTCAGCCTTCCGCAGGGTTGCGGATGGGAACCGATCAAATGCACCACAATCAGTTTTTTACCGTTCTTCTCTGCCAGCGCATCGCGGACGAACGGCAGCAGCATTTCATCCGGCCCGCCTTTATCCGAACGGTTCGGGGCGAGAAAATGATAAAAACCGGCTTTTTTCCCCATGATCCCCACCGGAGAATCATAAATGCCTTTCATATGCTGATTTGAAATCCAGTAGGTATGAAAACCGGCTTTATTGGCCAGTGCCACCAGATTATCACTCAGGTTTGTCACCTTCCCTTCACGGACAGCCAGTGCATTTGTCAGAGACAACGTGGTGGAGCCGGATGCCGAAATATAGTTATCGAAAAACAGGCCGTTGCGGCTGCTCATCCACGGTGTATTCGGGTGTAACTCAAAACCGAAGGCATGCATAAAGTCTTTGCGGACACTTTCACCGATGACAAGAATATAGGTGTCATAACCGGTCTCTGTGACTTGCGGATTCCAGTGATCACTGGTTTCAATAACCTTGGCATAACGCAGATTGTCTTTGCGGATTTGCACATAACTTTCATAACTGTCACGGAAAAAACGGATTTCCGGCAAACCGGACTTAAATACCGAGACAAATCCTTCCGATTTCCCCTGAATATAATCTTTTGAGGATGACCAGAATGCGGTAATAAAAAAGACGGTAAACAATACAATTCGCTGATGACGTTTTTTCAGCGGCTTCATCAACAGCGCACAACCCGCAAATACCAGCAGTCCGGCAAGATACAGATAGGTTTTAAACGGCAGCCCGGCAATATATTCCAGTGATTCCCCGTTATCCGTATACATCAGTGAACCAACCGCATTCACATCGGGATAACCGTAATTGATCCCCACCGCCCCGTAAATAAGGCCCGAAAGTAAATATATCGTCAGCAGCAGAACATACAGCACCCGGCTGAATGACAGGCAGAATGTAAACAGTGCTGCCGCACTGAGAACATAAATAAACTTATATTCATAACCAAAACTTAAATGCAGAACCGACAGAAACAGAAAGAGTCCGGCTGTCGCAATAAAAATCCGTAACACACGTGTTGTCATCATACCCGGCAATTTTAATTATCAGTACAGAGAAAGTCCCGCATTATAGCGGGATTTCCCTCCGGGGACGACCGCTTTGTAACAATCACGGCCCTCAATTATTCACATCACAGAACTACCAGGTAAAACATTGATACAATTTATCATTGTTAATTCACCAATTGTAAAATGTTGTCCGTTATACTCCGTCCGTAGTAGAGATAAGTGAACTTTTGGTATTTCTCTTGCCCTGATCCTGAATCAGGGCTTTTTTTTCATTTTTTCCGCACAACACACAATTCCTCACACTCCCCCATTCTTTTCTTCATTATTAATGATGCAGGTCGTATGCTTTTTATACACAGGAAACGGGCGTGCCATGTAAAAAGGTCTGACCGATTATTGGCAGCGGGAAATTCTGCGGGACAATGTCCATTGCAGATTCACACTGCAGCGCAGTATCTGCAACGGAGAAATAATTTATGAAGGAAAAGTCAGAGGATCAGTCGGCCATTGCCAGCGCGCGGTACGCGTTTTTCACTTTCCACAGATAACGGGGAGCCTGTGACGCAGGGTGTTTGCTCTGCACATGCTCATAAAATTCATCGGCTGACAGCGCGTTAATTTTTTCAATCGCCAGTGCACGGTTGTTATCAAACGTCCGCAGCAATGCGCCGGCGCCGTTAACATAAGAGACAATCGTTGCGTAATTGAGGGTTTGCGGGTCAGTAATTCCGGCCAGATGCTGGTCACGGATAATCCGGATGTAGGTGGTACCGATATCGATATTGGTTTGCGGATCCAGCAGTTCGCGGGTGCTCGGTTCGCCGTTGCGGCCTTTCACACGGTAGGCATCGCGCCCGGCGGTTGAGGCTTTAATCTGCATCAGACCCACCGCGTTGGATTTGCTGATCACATCCGGCCGGTAAGAGGATTCCACCTCAATAATGGCGCGGATCAGTGTTTCATCGACTTCATAACGGTTGGATGCCTGACGGATAAACTGATCAAACGGAGTGGCCGGATAGGCACCATTGCCCTTTGCCGGATAGGCGGAATAGTCACCGATGCCGGACGATGGCGGCGTTATCCAGCCACCGGAACCGGTACGGGACTGTTTGCTGCTTCCTGAGCAGCCCGCCAACAATAATGCTAAAGCAATCACACTAACGGTTTTTTTCACTCTGTTACCCTTAATCCGGCATTCTGACGAAGCTAAGAATACTGAAAACACACATAAACCAAAAGGAGTTTACTTAACTTTTACATTTTATGTGATTCATAGCATAGTGTGAATCGATCGTACTGAATGTTATAAAGATATTACGGAAGTGCTTGACATCATCAAATGATATTGATAATCATTATCAATAACGATATCCTTAGTGATTGTCACACTTTAACCAGGCAGGCTGATAAAATGAACAAAAAACAAAATACCTTTTCCCTTCCGTCCCTGGCACAGATATTCCGCCATGCTGTGCTGCTGCTTACCCTGTGCGCGGTCAGCGGGTATGCTGCAGCGGCGGAAAAAAAATTTAAGGTCGTAACCACCTTCACCATTATTCAGGATATGGCGCAGAATGTGGCCGGTGATGCCGCTGTTGTGGAATCCATCACCAAACCCGGTGCCGAAATTCATGATTACCAGCCGACCCCGAAAGACATCATGCGGGCGCAGGATGCGGATCTTATCCTGTGGAACGGCCTGAACCTGGAACGCTGGTTTGAGCGCTTTTTTGAAAATTTACAGGATGTCCCGGCGGTTGTCATTACCGAAGGTATTACCCCTAATTCCATCCGCGGCGGCGCATATAACGGTAACCCGAACCCGCATGCATGGATGTCCCCGACCAACGCGCTGATGTACATCGAAAATATCCGGGCTGCGCTGGTAAAACATGACCCCGCGAATGCGGAAACCTACAATAAAAACGCAGCTGAGTATGCCGCGAAGATAAAAGCACTTGATGCCCCGCTCCGTGCCCGTTTGGCCAACATTCCGGAAAACCAGCGCTGGCTTGCGACCAGTGAAGGCGCATTCAGTTATCTGGCGAATGACTACGGTTTTCAGGAAGTATACCTGTGGCCGATTAACGCAGAAGAGCAAGGTACCCCGCAACAGGTCCGCCACATGATTGATACCGTCCGTGAATATAAAATTCCGGTCGTCTTCAGCGAAAGCACCATTTCTGACAAACCGGCTAAACAGGTCGCCAAAGAAACCGGCGCAGAGTACGGCGGTGTACTGTATGTGGATTCCCTGTCTGCCGCTGACGGCCCTGTTCCGACCTATATTGATCTGCTCAATACCACTGTAGATACTATCGCCAAAGGATTTCATCAATGAGTGATCAATTCAGCAAACCACAGCTGGTTGTCGATAACGCCACTGTCACTTATAACAACGGCCATACCGCGATTTTTGATGCCAGTTTCAGCATAGAGGGCGGCTCTATCTGTGCCCTCGTCGGTATTAACGGCAGCGGTAAATCCACCCTGTTTAAAACCATTATGGGGCTGGTCACACCAACACAGGGCCGGGTGACACTGAATGATGAACCAGTACGTGCCGCGCTGAAAAAGAATGTGATTGCCTATGTCCCGCAGACAGAAGAAGTGGACTGGAACTTTCCTGTTCTGGTCTCTGATGTGGTGATGATGGGCCGTTACGGAAAAATGGGGTTTCTGCGCATTCCCGGTAAAGAGGACAAAAAAGCTGTCGCCGATGCACTGGAACGTGTCGGTCTTACCGGGCTGGGTCACCGCCAGATAGGCGAGCTTTCCGGCGGCCAGAAAAAGCGTGTATTTCTGGCCCGCGCCCTGGCACAGAACGGCAAAGTATTGCTGCTGGATGAGCCGTTTACCGGTGTGGATGTCAAAACAGAGAATGCGATTATCGATTTACTGCGTTCACTGCGCGAAGAGGGGCATCTGGTACTGGTCTCCACCCATAACCTCGGCAGTGTGCCGGAGTTCTGTGATCATGTGATCCTGATAAACCGTACTGTGCTCGACAGCGGCCCGACTGCCACCACATTTACACAGAAAAACCTGGAAAAAACCTTCGGCGGTGTGCTGCGTCATATCAATCTGTCCGGGCCGGATCTGCATGACGACGATGACCCGCGTTCACTGACCGTTATTACGGATGACGAACGCGCCGCTGTCTTCTACGGCCATCAGGATAATCTGACGGTGAAAACCGGCAGTAAGGACGAGCAGCCATGACAGAGCTGTTACTCCAGCCGTTTGAATACAATTATATGGTGAAAGCTATCTGGGTGAGCGGCATTGTCGGTGCCGTGTGTGCCTTTCTGTCCGCTTACCTGATGCTCAAGGGCTGGTCACTGATGGGGGATGCCCTCTCCCACTCCGTAGTTCCCGGCGTGGCGGGAGCTTACGCTCTCGGCTTTCCCTACTCTGTCGGTGCGTTCTTCACCGGGATGCTGGCTGCCCTTTCCATGACCTTTGTCCGTCATCTGACACGGTTGCGGGAAGATGCGGTGATCGGGTTTATATTTTCCACCTTCTTTGCCGCCGGTCTGCTGATCGTTTCCCTGAACCCGACCTCTGTGAATGTGCAGACCATTATTATGGGGAATATCCTCGGTATTGCCGATGAAGACATGCTGCAGGTGGAAATTATTATTGCTGTTTCTTTCCTCGTGCTGATGTTTATCTGGAAAGATCTTCTGGTGGTATTCTTTGATGAAACCCATGCCCGCTCAATCGGCCTGAACCCGCTGGCACTGAAAATTATTTTCTTTACTCTGCTCAGTGCCTGTACCGTCGCGGCACTCCAGACAGTCGGGGCAATTCTGGTAATTGCAATGGTGATTACCCCGGGAGCTACCGCCTATCTGCTGACCGATCAGTTTAAAAAGCTGCTGATTATCGCCGTCGTTTTAGGGGCAGTCACCAGCAGTACCGGTGCCTACATCAGTTATTTCCTGAACGGCGCGACCGGCGGCATGATTGTGACCTTACAGACTATTGTTTTCCTGATTGCCTTCTTCTTTGCACCAAAACACGGCATGCTCTCTGCCCGCCGCCGTGCCCGCCGTGAATCAGCAAAACTGCGTCAGGAGGCAAACTCATGAGTGATTTTCTGACCTCTCTGTTTATTGACCCGTTTGCCTTTCCGTTTATGCAGCGTGCCATGTTTGCCGCTATTCTGACCGGTGCAGTTTGTGCAGTTCTCTCCTGCTTCCTGGTGCTCAAAGGCTGGTCGCTGATGGGGGATGCGATTTCCCATGCGGTCCTGCCGGGTATTGTACTGGCCTTCGTGATGGGCATTCCGCTGATTATCGGTGCGTTTGTATCGGGACTTTTCTGTGCTTTTGCCACCGGTTACCTGAAAGAACACAGCCGGATCAAAGAAGATACCGTAATGGGGATTGTTTTCTCCGGCATGTTTGCCCTCGGTCTGGTGCTGTTTACCCGCATTGATACCGAACAACACCTGACACACATTCTGTTTGGTAACATCCTCGGGATCACTCAGGCAGAACTGCGTCAGACCCTGATTATCGCGGGGCTGACCATGGTGGTACTGATGGTGAAATACAAAGATTTCATGCTGTACTGCTTTGATCCCAACCAGGCACGGGTTATCGGGCTGCCGGTCCGTATGCTGCACTACGGGCTGTTATCGCTGCTGGCACTGACTATCGTCGCTTCTCTCCAGGCTGTCGGGATTATTCTGGTGATCGCCATGCTTATTTCACCGGGTATCATCGCCTTCCTGCTGTGCCGCAGCTTCGGTAAAATGATTCTGGTGGCGATTATGGTCTCTGTCAGCTCCAGCTATATCGGCACTGTCGTCAGCTTCCATATCGACGGCGCTACCGGCGCCTGTATTGTCCTGGTACAGGCACTCTATTTTGTGCTGGCACTGATTTATAACCAGCTGAGGTTATCTGCCCTCAAACGCCGCAGACAGGTTGCCTGACCTTCTGCATCACGGGGGATATTCTGTCACCGGGATATCCCCCGCTTCCGGACTCTTCCGAAACAACCATCCGTTTTTGTCCTTTTCTGTATTTCCCTGCTCTTACTGTGTAATTTGTGTGAGATGTCCGCTTTTTTCTTTTATTTTCCGGCGGTAAGATAGACTGACTGATAGACGGCTTAGTGAGGTGGCTCATGTGGCAGGCAGCAGGACGTATACTCAGTGAACATTTCGGCGAACACTCGTTCTCTGACAAGAAACAACTCGATGGCGGTGAAATCCACCGTTCCCGGAGTGCCCGTTACGGCGATCATCCGGTTTTTATCAAATATAACCGGCGTGACATGTTGCAGGTATTCAAAACCGAGGCGGAGCAGCTTGATGCTCTCAGCCGCAGTCGTACGCTGACAACCCCCGCTGTTTATGGTGTCGGGTCGACAAAAGAGTTCAGCTTCCTGATTATGGAATATCTGCCGCTGAAGCCTTTTGATTCCCATTCCGCCTATATGTTCGGGCAGCAGCTGGCCCGTCTGCACCAGTGGCATGAACAACCCCGTTACGGTTTCGATGAAGATAATCTGCTCGGCACCAATCCCCAGCCGAATGCCTGGGATAAAAAATGGGCTTCTTTCTTTGCTGAAAAACGGATCGGCTGGCAGTTACAGTTGGCGAAAGAAAAAGGTATCATCTTCGGCGATATTGACAGCATTATCCGGCGTGTACAGCAAAGGCTGTCTGACCACCAGCCGCAGCCATCCCTGCTCCACGGTGATCTGTGGCCGTCAAACTGTGCTGCGGTGGCTGACGGCGGAACAGTTGCGTTTGACCCGGCGTGTTACTGGGGTGATCGCGAGTGTGACCTGGCGATGCTCTCCTTTTTCCCTGAACTGCCGATGCAAATCCTCGACGGCTATCAGCAGATCTGGCCGCTGGAAAGTGGTTTCTTAGAGCGCCAGCCGCTCTATCAGCTCTATTATCAGCTTCACCGCAGTCATTTATTTGGTGATCGTTATTATCAGAGTGCACAGACGATTATTGACGATATTCTCGCCGGCTAATCCCTGTTTTGCAGATAAAAAAATACCCCGTCAGAGACTCTGCGGGGTATTTTTATTCAGGCTGTTTTGCTTACCAGTTAAGAAACTTAATTAAGAACCACGCAATCGCGCCGATAAATACCGGCAGCACATACAGCACAAAAATTTGCCGGAAAATAGTGTGATTCGGAATACGTATTTTCGCGATTAAATCCGCCGGTGTTTTTCCGCTCTCTCTGGCATTTTCAATAATGGCCTGATCTTCAATATTCTCGCGGATAAATTTTACCTGCCGGGACATACGGATACCGGATGCACTCAGCGCCAGCCCCACAAACATCAGGATATAAATCAGTAAAAAACTCAGATTGTGACCTTCAAAACCGAGTAATTTATCCGGTACAGGAGAGTTATTCCAGAATGTGTTCAGGAACGGTGTATTCACACGGATCATTTCCGTCACCACATTGATAAAATCCCCGATAACGGCATTAATTTTATCACTGCCGGTACTCTGCTGATGGGCCAGTTTCAGTAACGAAACAAGGGTTGAGATCAGGGCCGGAATAAAAACCACCCAGCCTGCCACCCGTTTAAATACAGCAACCCAGCGTGCCTGTTGCAGCGTCATGCGCTTTCCTCATTTGATTTTTTCCCTGTCATCATAGCGCAGAAATCAGGAGAAGATCATTATCATTATTCCTGACTTTTTTACCCCGTAAATAATTAAGTCACTTAATGAACTCTCTGCCCCGGCTTGTTACAATCAGAGAATGTTTTAATTCATTGCAGGATCTCAGGAGCATACACTATGTCCCACGCCTTACCGGTACAGGCCGCTATTTTTGATATGGATGGTTTACTGATTGACTCCGAGCCGTTCTGGCTTCAGAGCGAAAATCAGATTTTCAGCAGCATCGGACTGGATATGTCACTGCGTGATAAGCTGCCAGATATGCTGGGTCTGCGTATCGATCAGGTCGTGGAGCTGTGGTATCAGGTTTCGCCGTGGCAGACCCCCTCTAAAGAAGATGTCATTCAGCGGATTATTGATTCCACGATTGCCATGGTGGAAAAAGAGCGTCCGCTTCTGCCCGGTGTGGAACATGCATTGTCTTTATGTCAGTCACAGGGTCTGAAAATCGCCCTGGCCTCCGCTTCACCGCTCTATATGCTGGAATCCGTGCTGGAAATGTTTAATATCCGCCATTATTTTGATGCAGTGGTGTCCGCCGGTGATCTCCCTTACAGCAAACCGCATCCGCAGGTTTATCTGAATGCCGCTGAAGCGCTGGGTGTTCTGCCGGTGCAGTGTGTGGCGCTGGAAGATTCGGTTAACGGCATGATTGCCTGTAAAGCCGCCCGCATGCGCTCCATTGTGGTTCCGTCCGCTGAAATGGCCGCCGACCCGCGCTGGTCTCTGGCGGATTACCGTCTGTCATCGCTCAGCGAACTGACTGCGGCGATGGTCAGCTGATTATTTTTGTGGCGGGAAATATCCCGCCCTGCTCCGTTAGTGAAATATTCCGGAGTTATTCATTAATAAATAAGCCTTTTTCTTTCTTACCCTCTGGCCGGGCGTCATAAAAAACTTTATACTGTAACACTGTATAAATAAACACCTGAGTATTTACCCGGTATCATGACGGCTGAGGGTCACCTGCTTTTCTCTGTCGCTTCTGTAGTGATGGTTCATCAGCTTCAGATTTCGCCTGATATCAGTCAGGGGGACTGGCTGCACCTGATCCCCGGCGCCCTTGCCGGTGCACTGCTGCCGGATATTGACCATCCGAAATCCATGCTGGGACAGTGGGTCCGCTTTGTTTCAGTGCCAATCTCCCGTCTGTGCGGCCACCGGGGCTTCACCCACAGTCTGCTGGCTATTCTGACCGGCGTTATTCTGTTCCGCACACAACTGCCGGTCAGCTGGTCTGTTCCTGCGGATTTTTATCAGGCCGTGATTGTCGGGTATCTCAGCCACCTGGCCGGCGATATGCTGACGACCGCCGGGATCCCGCTGTTATGGCCGGTACGCTGGCGTTTCTGCATTCCGCTGCTGGGCAGCAAGGCCAATAAACGGGCGGAACGCAGTGTGGCGCTGATTGTACTGGTAGCTTCGTTCTATCTGCCTGCACACTGGGAAGCCTGGTGGGATCACCTGCGGGAGCTGGTGCTGGCTCAGATATCGGCCAGACTATAAATAATCAGTTTTATATAACCATCCGCTATAGAAAATAGTCTGTTTAATGACTATTCAGGCTAAATTAATCCCTGTGATCTACAATATAGCTATAAATAATTCAGATTAATTATAAGTACTGCAGAAAACTCCTGTTAATCTATAACGCATCCTTTACAGTTTTAGCATCTGCATAACTGTATGCGATTTAGTCAACACACTATAACAACATACCAACAGGTATCGGAGACCGGGATGAACTTTCCATTAATCAGCAATCTCGCCATATTCGTTATTCTGCTGCTGGTGCTGATGAAGCTCAGCAGTAATAAGGACTGGAGTCTGTCCAAAAAGGTACTCACCGGTCTGGTGATCGGTGTTCTGTTCGGCCTCGGGCTGAATGCATTCTACGGCACGGAACACGACGCGGTAAAACAGGCGCTGCCGTGGTTTGATATCGTCGGTAACGGCTATGTGAAGCTGTTACAGATGGTGATTATGCCGCTGGTCTTCGCGTCTATTCTCAGCGCGGTTGCCCGTCTGCACCAGGCATCTTCACTGGGTAAAATCAGCGTACTGACGATCGGCACCCTGCTGATCACCACGGCAATTGCCGCCTTAATCGGTATTCTGATCACCCTCGCTTTCGGTTTAACCGCAGATGGTCTGATTCAGGGCGTGAAAGAAACCGCGCGTCTGACCCAGCTGGAATCTCAGTACGCAGGCAAAGTGTCTGACCTGACACTGCCGCAGCTGATCCTCTCCTTTATTCCGAAAAACCCGTTTGCTGACCTGACCGGCGCTAACCCGACCTCCATCATCAGCGTGGTGATTTTTGCCGCTTTTATGGGTGTTGCCGCACTTCAGCTGATTAAAGATAATGAAGAGCGCGGTGCCAAAGTGCTCAGCGCGATTGATATCCTGCAGGCGTGGGTGATGAAACTGGTGCGTCTGGTGATGCGCTTTACCCCGTACGGCGTATTTGCTCTGATGACCAAAGTGGTTGCCGGTTCAAACATTCAGGACATCATTAAATTAGGGACTTTCGTCGTTGCCTCTTATATTGCGATCCTGCTGATGTTTGTGGTTCACGGCCTGATTGTCGGTATTGCCGGTATCAACCCGCTGCGATTCTTCCGTAAAATCGCACCGGTACTGACTTTCGCCTTTACCAGCCGTTCAAGTGCGGCCAGTATTCCGCTGAGTGTGGAAGCACAAACCCGCCGTATCGGTATTCCTGACTCTATTGCCGGGTTCGCGGCTTCCTTTGGTACCACTATCGGTCAGAACGGCTGTGCGGGGATTTACCCGGCCATGCTGGCGGTAATGGTTGCCCCGACCATGGGTATCAACCCGTTTGACCCGCTGTGGATTGCCACACTGGTCGGTATCGTCACCGTCAGTTCAGCCGGTGTTGCCGGTGTCGGCGGCGGTGCCACCTTCGCGGCACTGATTGTTCTGCCTGCAATGGGTCTGCCGGTCACTCTGGTCGCGCTGCTGATCTCCGTCGAGCCGCTGATTGATATGGGCCGTACCGCCCTGAACGTCAGTGGTTCCATGACTGCCGGGACAGTTACCAGCCAGATCCTGGGCCAGACAGACAAAACCCTGTTTAATAACGATAACGACGAAGATTTACAGCAGGGATAATATCCCGCTGCTGATTATCATCAGATAACAGAAAGCCCGTATTCAGGACATGAATACGGGCTTTTTATTGATATCACAATGGCGCCTGCAGACTAATCACCCGCGTCACACAGCCAGACCATAAAAAGGCCGCAACGCAGGGCGTTACGGCCTTTTTATCATTGTGTCTGAGATTAATTCAGAAACTCACCGCTGCGCAGTGCTTCAATACGCTTATCCAGTGGCGGGTGTGATAAAAACAGTTCACTGAATGATTTATTGCGGCCGTTGATGCAAAACGCCATCATGCTGCCCTCTTCCTGCGGTTCATAGCTGGTTTTCAGGCGTTGCAGTGCGGCGATCATCTTCTCGCGGCCCACCAGTTTTGCCGAGCCCGCATCCGCGTAGAATTCACGGCGGCGTGAGAACCACATGGTGATAATGCTGGCCAGAATGCCGAACACAATTTCCAGTACCATCGATACCGCGAAATAAATCATCGGGTTGCCCTGGCTGCCGGCATTTTCGTCATTGTTGTTTGACATAAAACCTGCCGCCAGTTGTGCCAGAATACGGGAAATAAAGATAACAAAGGTGTTTACCACGCCCTGTAACAGCGTCATGGTCACCATGTCACCATTCGCGATATGGCTGATCTCATGGGCGATAACCGCCTCCGCCTCATCGCGGCTCATATTTTCCAGTAACCCGGAACTGACCGCTACCAGTGACGCATCACGGCGCGCGCCGGTTGCAAAGGCGTTAATATCCGGTGCGTGGTAAATCGCCACTTCCGGCATGCCGATACCGGCCTGCTGTGCCTGACGGCGTACCGTCTCCACCAGCCAGCGTTCCGTCTGAGTGGACGGATTGGTGATCACCTGTCCGCCGACAGAGCGCAGCGCCATCCATTTTGACATCAGCAGAGACACAAATGCGCCGCCGAAACCAAATAACCCTGCCATAATCATCAGTCCGGTCACACTTTGACTCTGAACGCCGGTCAGCGACAGAATAATGCCGAAGACGACCATTACGGCCAGGTTTGTGAGTAAAAATAATGCAATTCGCATCATATCAGTATGATCCTTTAAATAGTGTGCCCATCATATGCCTCAGAAAATAGGGGCATTTTGCCATATTTCAAGGCTTTTTAACCGAATAACTTTAATTATTAAACAACTTTACACTTAATTTTAATAAAGTGATCTTTTGCTGTTTTGTGCGGTTTGGTTTGCTGTGCAGATAATCAGCGTTTTTTATTAAAAAAACACTTTACTTTTTAAATGGGAAAAATTATCATTCTCGTTGTCGGTACCTGAGTAAATTACTAAGGTATTGGCAAACGACATTGCTCACATTGCTTCCAGTATTTCGAAGTTTCTCAGCCAGCCATCGCGCTGGCTTTTTTTTATCCGTCAGCGGGCATAAAACTCCACCGGCAGATTATCCGGGTCAAAACAGAAGAAAAATGACTTGCCGGTAAATTCATCCGTGCGAATGCGGTCACAACGGACACCGCATTGTTTCAGATGTGTTTCCCATGCGGTCAGATCCTGCACTGCAAATGCCAGATGGCGCAGACCGCAGGCTTCCGGCTGTGATACCCGCACCGGACTTGCCGGAAAGGTAAAGAGTTCCAGCAGATACTCTCCGTTCAGTGCCAGATCCACCTTGTAAGAATCCCGTTCCGCACGGTAGTGTTCACTGAGCACGGTAAATCCCAGAACATCACAATAAAACGCCAGACTGGCCGTGAGGTCAGAAGCAATCACGGCGATATGATCCACTTTTTCAATCTTCAGCATATCTTTCCTGTATAACGCCCCGTTACCGGGGCGTTTGATTAACGCGCTCTGTTTTACAACGGCTGAGTCTGTGCTTCCACCGCTGCCAGCGCCACCATGTTGACAATACGCCGCACGGAGGAGATAGACGTCAGAATATGCACCGGCTTGTTAATCCCCATCAGCACAGGACCGACTGTCACCCCTTCCGAGGTGGTCACACGCAACAGGTTATAACTGATACGGGCTGCTTCCCCGTTCGGCATGATCAGCAGGTTTGCCGCGCCTTTCAGCGGGCTGTCCGGCATCAGATCACGGCGGATAGCTTCCACCAGCGCCGCGTCACCGTGCATTTCCCCGTCAATTTCCAGTGATGGTTCCCGCTCGCGGATCAGCGCCAGAGTATCGCGCATTTTCTCTGCAGACGGTGACGGACACGAACCGAAGCTGGAGCGGGACAACAGCGCCACTTTCGGCTCGATACCGAACCGGCGCACTGCTGCTGCGGCCATCAGGGTGATTTCCGCCAGTTGTTCGGCTGTCGGCTCATCATGCACATAGGTATCAGCGATAAAGGTGTTGCCGGTCGGCAGACTGAGCGCATTCATAGCCCCTGCCGTGTGCACACCGTCATGGAAACCAAACACATTTTCCACAATCCGGTAGTGATCATGGTAATCCCCGACTACTCCGCAGATCATGCCGTCCGCCTCACCACGGTGTACCATGATGGCACCGATACTGGTCGGGTTGGTGATAATGGCACGGCGGGCCTGCTCCTGAGTCACGCCCTTGCGTTTCATCAGCTGATAATATTCCTGCCAGTATTCAGCAAAACGCGGGTCACTTTCATTGTTAACAATTTCAAAATCCTGATCCGGCACAATTTGCAGTCCCAGTTTTTTGATTCGCATTTCAATCACATCCGGGCGGCCAATCAGGATCGGATACGCCAGCCCCATGCTGACCAGTTCCTGTGTCGCATGCAGCATGCGCGGCTCTTCCCCTTCGGCCAGCACGATACGCTTGCGGTCTTTGCGTGCCATGGAGAAAATCGGCTTCATAAACAGGGTGGTTTTGTAGACAAACTCATTGAGGTGTTCCAGATAGACACTGAAATCCTCAATCGGACGTGTCGCCACGCCGGTTTCCATCGCTGCTTTTGCCACAGCCGGAGCGATTTTCAGGATAAGACGCGGATCAAATGGTTTCGGGATAATATATTCACGGCCGAAAGATAATTCCTGACCGCCGTAAGCGGAGGCAACCTGCTCGCTCTGCTCTGCCAGTGCCAGATCGGCAATCGCCTTCACGCAGGCCAGTTTCATCTCTTCATTAATCGCCGTTGCGCCAACATCCAGCGCACCACGGAAAATAAACGGGAAACAGAGCACGTTATTGACCTGGTTCGGGTAATCCGAGCGCCCGGTACATATAATGGCATCCGGACGGACGGCCAGTGCCAGCGGCGGCAGAATTTCCGGTTCCGGGTTAGCCAGTGCCAGAATCAGCGGGTCACGCGCCATGCCTTTAACCATCTCCGGTGTCAGCACACCCGGACCGGAACAACCGAGGAAAATATCCGCGCCCGGCATCGCATCCGCGAGTGTCCGCATGCCATTATCGTCAATGGCATACGCCGCTTTGGTTTCCGCCATATTGGCCTCACGGCCTTTGTAGATAACTCCTTTGGAGTCGCAGACAATAATATTGTCGCGTTTCAGGCCCAGCAGCACCATCAGGTTCATACAGGCAACAGAGGCGGCACCCGCACCGGAGACCACCAGACGGACATCACCGATCGCTTTATTGACGATACGCAGTCCGTTGAGTACGGCTGCAGTACTGATAATCGCAGTACCGTGCTGGTCATCATGGAAGACCGGGATTTTCATGCGTTCGCGCAGTTTCTTTTCAATATAGAAACATTCCGGCGCTTTGATATCTTCCAGGTTGATACCGCCGAATGTCGGCTCCAGAGAAGCGATGATATCCACCAGTTTGTCCGGGTCGGTCTCATTGACTTCAATATCAAAAACATCCACGCCGGAGAATTTTTTAAATAAAACCCCTTTTCCTTCCATCACAGGCTTACCGGCCAGCGCCCCGATATTACCGAGACCGAGCACCGCCGTACCGTTGGAGATTACCGCGACCAGGTTACCTTTGGCAGTATATTTATAGGCTGCCAGCGGGTCATCCGCGATTTCGAGGCAGGGAGCCGCCACCCCGGGTGAATAGGCCAGAGCCAGATCACGCTGGGTGGTCAGCGGTTTTGTCGGGGTGACGGTAATTTTACCGGGAGAGGGAAACTGATGAAACTCAAGGGCACTTTGTTTTAATTGTTCGTCCATTTCAGGATCCTTTACAGGCGTTAATAACAGGGTCAGGGCGGACCGGCGGCGTAAGCTCTGCCACCGGCCACGTTATTCAGCGCTACATAATCAGTATACTGATAAATAGCGGAATAGTGAAAAAAGTGTAATATTCATGTAGTTAATGTGCTGAACCTGTTGAAAAAAACAACATATCTCTTATTGGTTATCTGATAATAGCGACCTTCTCCGGCTATACCGCCAATTATATCTTCCTGTCTTAAACCCTGAACTTCATCCTTATAATATGCTCCATGTTATTAGGGACATTATTATTTTTAAATACTTTGTTATTTGCACATATAACACTTTTGCGTAAAAATTAATTGTCCTGGCGATTATGGTATATTTTGCATTTAAATAATTAATATATCAATTAAATCGTTTTAATTAATATTATCTCATACCGTACACCCGGCAAGGGAGAACTCTATGCCTCATCACACTATTATGGTTATTGATGACCATCCGTTGTTACGTTATGGTTTTAAAATGCTTTTACAGCCGGATTATGCATTAACCATTATGCCGGAATTCACTGACAACAATGGTTTGTTCAGTCATATCCATCAGAATACCCCCCGAATGATTATATTAGATATCAATGTCCGTGCTTTTTCCGGTATTGATTTTATTAAAAAATTACGCCATAAGAAAATATCCAGTTATATCCTGGTGTTTTCGCAATCACGGGAACGGAATGATATATACGCTGCTATTGATGCCGGTGCTGATGGTTATTTATTAAAGAATTGCGATGTTGATTATTTATTAAGTCAGATTAAAAATGCCTTTAAAGGAAAAAAGATTTTCAGTGAGGCAATTTATAAAATTTTGCAGGAACGTGAACACTATCACGATCCGGTCAGTTACCTGACACAGCGGGAAGCCGATGTTCTCAAAGAACTGGCCTGCGGGATGAAAAATAAGGAAATTGCACGGGCACTGTTTATTTCGGAAGAGACAGTGAAAGTACACATCCGCAATATACTGAAAAAGCTGAATGTTTCCACACGGCTCGCCGCCAGCCTGCTCTATCTGAAATACCGGCTGCCCCGCTGAGAGCGATCCCCGGGAACGTTTTCCGGGGGTTATTCGCTTTCTTCATCGATACTCGCCGGTGTCGGATAATTGAGCAGCTCCAGGGTACCGTCCGGATTTTCGCGGACATCCACCTGGATCACCTCTTTATTCATCCCCCGGAGGATCGTATCCACTTCACTGTAGGCGTAGCGGATATTTTTATCCCGTGCCCAGTCCGGCATGCCGGTCACACCATAGTAAAAGTACACGGTACTGATGCCGTTGCCCTGCGGCTCTATCGCCTTAATTTTACTGATACGCAGTGCGCCGTAACAAAAATCCTCGTGCGCCTGCCAGGCTTCTTTACCTTTGTCCGTCAGCTGATATTCCACGCCGGACGATTCAATAGTCGCACTGATAAAACCGACGGAAGCCAGTGCATTCAGCCGTGAAATCATCCATGGCTCTGACTGACTTGAGCTGAACTGCGGCCATTTGTGTTCATCCAGGCACAGTTCGCTGTTTTCCGTAAATTTGAGCTGAAGTTCATTCAGATACACGTCCGTTTGTCCCGCGAGGGTAAAGCTGGCAAATAACAGCGTGCTTCCGGCTAAGTACTCTTTCATCGATCCTGTCTCAACATCTTCCGGATGTTTTTGTCATGGTTATGGCGTAATGCTACCCCACTTTTTTGCATTTATCGAATACTCTCTGCACGTAAGATTCTGGATAACTGCATCAAATTCCCGCATTATGCTATTTTTCGTGTTCACGACAAAGGATAAAAGATGAAAAATACAACCTCCGTCTGCCGGATTTTCGGGATTAAAAACTGCGACACGATGAAAAAAGCCCGGGCATGGCTGGATGCTCATCAGATAGCGTATGAGTTTCATGATTACCGGCAGGATGGCGCGGATACAGAACTGCTCAGTGAGTTCGCCCGTCATATCGACTGGACACAACTGCTCAACAAACGCGGCACCACCTGGCGTCAGCTGGATAAAACAGAGCAGGATGCAGTGACAGATGTTCAGTCCGCTATCCGCCTGATGTCTGAGAAACCGGCGCTGATCAAACGCCCGGTGCTGATCTCTGCGGACGGCCGTTATCACCTTGGTTTTAAAGCTGATGATTATCAGCAGTTCTTCAGTCTTCCTGCCTGATACAAAGGAAACACCATGCATTGTCCTGTAACAGAACTGGCAAAACAACTTATCAGCCGGGAATCGGTCAGCCCGGATGATAAAGGCTGCCAGACACTGATGGCTGAACGCCTGACTGCCGCCGGGTTTACCGTCGAACACATGCCTTTCGGCGACACACAAAATTTCTGGGCATACCGGGGCGGCAGCGGCACAACACTGGCCTTTGCCGGTCACACCGATGTGGTACCCCCTGGTGACCTCAGCCACTGGCGCACCCCGCCGTTTGAACCGGCACTGATTGACGGCATGCTGTACGGGCGCGGTGCTGCCGATATGAAAGGCTCGCTGGCGGCCATGATTGTCGCCGCCGAACGTTTCACTGAACGCTATCCGGACTATCCGGGGCGCCTTGCCTTTCTTATCACCTCAGATGAAGAAGCGTCAGCCGTTAACGGCACAGTGAAAGTGGCGGAAACGCTGATGGCGCGCCATGAAAAGGTGGAATATTGCCTGGTCGGTGAGCCGTCAAGCCAGTCACAATTAGGGGATATGATTAAAAACGGCCGCCGGGGTTCCGTTACCGCAAATCTGACCATTCACGGCACCCAGGGCCATGTGGCTTATCCGCATCTGGCTGATAACCCGGTTCACCGCGCCGCGCCGTTTATACAGGAGCTGGTGGCAGAGCACTGGGACAGCGGCAATCAGTTCTTCCCGCCGACCAGCATGCAGATAGCCAATATCCGTGCCGGTACCGGCAGTAACAATATCATTCCCGGTGATCTGTTTATTCAGTTCAATTTCCGCTTCAGCACCGAATCCACCGCCGAATCACTGAAAGCCCGTATTGCCGCGCTGCTGGAAAAACATCAGCTGAAACACACCATTCACTGGTCACTGTCCGGACATCCGTTCCTGACCCCGGAAGGCCCGCTGACCGGTGCGGTCTGCCGTGCCATCGGTCAGTACTGTAATCTGACACCGGAACTCTCCACCAGCGGCGGAACCTCTGACGGACGCTTTATTGCGCGGATGGGCACACAGGTTGTGGAGCTGGGTCCGGTCAATGCCACCATTCATAAAGTGAATGAATGCGTCAGTGCCGCTGATTTGCAGCAACTCAGCCGTATCTATCAACGGATTATGGAGCAGATCCTGCTATGATGACCTTTGAAATGCTGACCGGGCAAACCCGAGATCATGTCATTAATTTTTCCGGTAATCATCATCTGCAATTTAATGCCACCAAAGCGTTTCTCGCCATGCAGAAAGCGGCGGCAACCGCCGGATTTAAGCTGATGCCCGCCAGCTCCTTCCGCGATTTTTCCCGTCAGCAGATTATCTGGAATGAAAAATTTGCCGGGGTCCGCACTGTGAATGATACAGAAAACCGCCCGCTGGATGTCTCCGGACTGTCAGAAGCGGAACGCTGTCAGGCGATCCTGCGCTGGTCAGCCATTCCGGGTGCCAGCCGTCACCACTGGGGAACAGAGGTCGATTATTACGATCCGTTCCGTCTGCCTGCTGACACATCCCTTCAGCTCGAGCCTTGGGAGTATGAGGAAGGCGGCTATTTTGCCGCCCTTTCCGCCTGGCTGGCGGACAATATGGCACAGTTTGATTTTTATCTGCCGTTCACACAGCGTCAGACCGGCGGTGTGGCTTATGAACCGTGGCACATCAGCTACTGGCCGCTCTCTTATGAGGCGGAGCAGCTTTACACCACGGAAACGCTTGAAAGAGTGCTGAAAACACAGGATATCGCCGGTAAAACATGGTTACTGGCTAATCTTGACGCAATTTATCAGCAATATGTCACATTACCGGAGAGCCATTAATCCGGTGATTTCCTCTCTGACGCCGGGGTATTCTCCGGCGTCATTTCATCTGTTTCCGGCAGACGCAGCATAAAGATCAGCAGCCAGACCAGAATACACAGCAGTAACAGCCGGATATAAATCAGTTTCACCAGCCAGAGCGACACCGCGAACGTCAGCAGGATCACGATCACTGCACGCCGCTTTGCTTTGCGCGGCAGACCTCTGTGTGTCTGCCAGTGGCGGATATACCCGCCGAACCAGGAACGGTACAGCAGCCAGTGATGGAACCGGGGGGATGAACGGGAGAAACACCACGCTGCCAGCAGCAGGAACGGCGTTGTCGGCAAAACCGGCAGCACAACCCCCAGCGTTGCCAGGATGACGGCAATCCAGCCTGATAACAGCAGCAGTATACGGGTGAACGGCTTCACGTCCTGAGTCTCCGGTAATGAGAATGCAACTCAATGTTATCGTTGTGTAACACCTTATTCAACCGGCTTGTGATCACAAATGATAATCTGCCGACAAAACGGCGCTCTGTGCCACACAGAGCGCCGTTCAGGCTGCCGGCAGTATTATTACCGGCAGAAAATCAAATGATTGATACTGATATCACATCAGCGGCGGCACCGAAGGCCGGATCGGCACAACGAGCACGGTCGGCCCCTTGCGCTCCAGTGCCGCTTTGCAGGCCGCAATCACCTCAGCTTCGGTTTCTGCCCGGACTGCGGTGCAGCCGTAACCGGTGGCAAGAGCCGCAATATCCAGCCCCGGAATATCCAGACCCGGCACGCCCGGCGTGTCTTCCAGCACCGCGAAAGATTTCAGAATGCCGTACTGCCTGTTTTCCGGAATGACAAACAGGATCGGTAACTGATGCTGTGCGGCAGTCCATAATCCCTGCACAGAATACTGCATAGAGCCGTCACCGATAATCGCCGCCACAGGACGGTTACGTCCGCTGTCCCGTTCACCGAGAGCAATCCCCGCACTGGCCGGTAATGTCCAGCCGAGTGACCCGCTGGCAAAGGTATAGAATGAGTCCGGTTTATCCACCGGCCAGGCCGCATGCAGCTCCCCGAGGTTAGAGGGGGATTCCTCGGTCAGAATCGTTTCTTCCGGCATCGCGCTTCTGACCGCACGGAACAGTTGTGAAGCACTCAGTAACCCGTCTGATGCCGCTTCCGGCGCGGCAGGATGCGGTGCCATACCGTGCGGCTGTTTACTGACGGCGGCTGCCCGCACCGGTCGTGCATTCACCAGCTCAGTTAACTGCTCAACCGCCAGTACCGCATCACATAACAGGCTGTCCCCGACCGGTGCCCGTCCCGCTTCCTGCGGATCATCAGTGATATGCAGCAACCTGAGTCCCTGCGGGATATAGTCACCGGCCACATACGGGTAATAGCGGAAGACCGGTGCACCGATGATCAGCGCCACATCATGCCCGGCGAGTTTGTCCGAGAGCGGTTTCATGGCAAACGGCAGGCCGCCTGCATACAGAGGATGTGATTCCGGAAACGGCGGGCGCTCGGAGGCGGGAGCTGAGTACACCGGCATATTCAGTTTTTCTGCCAGCCGGATCCCGGCGTCCCAGCCTTCTCCCCGCGCAAGGGATGAGCCGTAAATCAGCACCGGATTTTTCGCTTCTGACAGGCACTGTGCAAATTCCCGTATCCGCAGCGGATCGGCGCTGATGCGGTGAGATACCGTACGCACAACGGCGGCATCCGTTTCTGCCGGTTTGTCCCAGTCATCCAGCGGGATCGATAAAAATACCGGGCCCGCCGGCGGTTGCAGTGCCATCGCATACGCCCGCATAAAGGCGGCCGGGACATCTTCCGCCCTCACCGGCTGATAACTCCATTTCACCCACGGCTCCGGCAGTGTTTCCGGCTTAATATTGGTCAGCCACGGCTCCATCAGCAGCATGTCGCGGGTCTGGTTACCGGCGGTAATAATCAGCGGCGTGCGGTTCATATACGCGGTAAGAATATTACTCATCGCGTTACTCAGCCCGGCGGAGGTATGCACATTGACCAGTGCGACATGACGGGTGGATTGTGCATAGCCATCAGCAACAGCAACCGCAGAGGATTCATGTAATGTCTGGATATAACGAAAATCTGCCGGAAAGTTTTTCAGAAAGGTTTCTTCTGTCGACCCCGGATTACCAAAGACAGTGGTGATATTCAGTTGCCGGAGTAATTCAAATGTTACCTGACGGATTGTTTTTCCCATCATAATGCTCCCGTGAAATCATTATTCCGCTGGTACTGAATATACCGGCGAACGCAAAAAGGCATGCAGCCTGTATTATCTGTCTGACGACATTTTTTACTGAAATAACAATAACAAACCAAGGAAATATACATTAACAGAAAACGGAAAAACGCAGATATCCAGACTCTATTACAGTGAAAAATAAAGATCAAACCGCCTCATTGTACTGCGGAGCCGGGTTATCAGGCCGGGTGGTTCATGATTTCTGATATAAAGCAGAAAGATAGAGGTAAGACCAGACAACGGCATCATAAAAAGTCAGTGAAATACACCTGCCCGGGCCAATTGAGAGTGAATAACACGATAACATGCTGTCTGTTTGTGAATCCGTTACAGTATCGTTTAACCCGCAACTGTTATTGTCTGCCGCGTGGTACCAATTGGTTATTTTGGCTTTTTTTTCGGCTCTCTGCGGGTGCAGAGAGCTTTTTTTTTGTGCATCCGGTATACTATCCTGATTATCCGGACCATTTATATGCAGAGGCCATATGCTGAAAATATTCTGCTTTATTACTGTTATTCTTCTGTCAGGCTGTGCCGGAGTCGGTGTTGGCGCATCCGGAGGTTCTGAAGGCGCTTCTGTGGGAATCGGTACGGGCATCGGCTTTTAACCCGGCTCAGTCACGGGGGGTTGAGTCTGACTTCCCTCATAATTTATCAGTCATTTATATTGATAGTGATCCTGTCATATCGGATGACTGTGTTCATATAAAAGCCGGTAATTACCGGCTTTTATTCACAAAGACCCCCCCCGGATTTTTATTTCATATTCCTGATGAAACCCTGCATTGTAATATTATTTTTTACTTTCGCTAATTTTTCATTCCCTCTGTTCATTTCAATAAAAATTACCCCTGTTTTTAGTGTAGATATCCGTAGTGAATATCCGCTTTAATTACCTTCAGCCATAAAACTTATCCCATTGCCGCTCAATACAGTCAGAATGTTAACAAAAGGTAGCGATATGTCAGAAAAAGTAAAGATATCAACAGGCATCCTTATAATTTTAATAGTATTTCTTGTGATTCAATTTATATCATCATTTTATTTTTTCCGATTTATAAACTCACAGAATGAAATAAATAATACGATAACCGTTCAATCGAAAAAAAACTATGCTCTTGACAAGGTATGGATTGGGTTTTTAGAAAACAGATCATTACTTAACATTATATCCAAAGGGCTGATGAAACGTGTTTATGAAAATGACGCACAAAAAAACAAACGACTGGATTATGCTGAAGAACAGATAAAGAAAACAGAATCGGATTGGTTGAAATTCAAATCAACACCAACAAAAACCGGCACCGAAATCGAAAGAAACATGGAATCTGCCTTCAATGAATATTACAACGCTCAGCTTGAGTTAGTTAATTATTTACGAAACAACATGCTGGATAATTTTGATAACCACCCCACCGGTGACTATCAAAATGCATTCGGAAAGTTATATGAGGATTACTATGCGGCAGATGAGAATCATTATCAAAAACTTATTCAAAATAGTAGTGACAATGAAAAATTGACAGTATGGATAACAATATTACTGCTTTCCGGTATCTGCATTACTATTGTTTTGGTCTGGGTTGGTATTCGTCGCTTACTTATTTTACCGATGAATCACTTTCTGGAGAGTATTCAGCATATAGCAAAAGGTGATCTGGTAAGACCGATTAATGTTACAGGGAGTTATGAAATCAAAAAACTCGCTGAAACATTACGCGACATGCAGCACGAGCTTTCAAAAACTGTTGGTGATGTCCGTAATGGTGCAAATACCATTTACAGCGGTGCCGGTGAAATCGCAGCCGGTAATAATGATTTATCTGCCCGTACAAAGCAGCAGGCCGCTTCTCTCGAAGAAACCGCAGCCAGTATGGAGGAGCTGACAGCCAGCGTCCGTCAGAATGCTGATAATGCCCGTCAGGCCAGTCTTCTGGCACTGACAGCCTCCGGGATAGCAGAGCGCGGTGGTAAGGTGGTTAATGATGTCGTGGATACCATGCGTGGTATCGGCGACAGCTCGAAAAAAATTGCGGATATCATCAGTGTAATCGACAGTATTGCATTTCAGACAAATATTCTGGCGCTGAATGCTGCGGTGGAAGCAGCCAGAGCGGGTGAACAGGGCCGGGGGTTTGCAGTCGTGGCCGGTGAGGTCCGTAGTCTTGCCCAGCGCAGCGCACAGGCTGCCCTTGAAATCAAAACACTGATTGAGAATTCTGCCGGCAACGTGGATGCCGGTTCTGTACTGGTTGAACGTGCCGGGGGGACGATGAATGAAATTGTCAGTGCCGTCACCAAAGTGACAGATATTATGAGCGAGATTGCCTCCGCATCGGATGAGCAAAGCCGGGGAATTAACCAGATTGGCGTGGCAGTGACAGAAATGGACCGGGTAACTCAGCAAAATGCAGCATTAGTTGAACAATCAGCAGCGGCTGCCACATCTCTTGAAGAACAGGCGGGCAGGCTGACGCGGGCAGTATCCGTATTTCAGATACAGGCCGGAGAGCAGAAGACCGCTGCGAAAACCAGCATTATAGCGCCGCTGCAACAATCTGTTCCCAAAAAACCGGCAGATAATTCAGATGATGGCTGGGAAACATTTTAATGTTCATTTTGCCTTTATTTACCCGTTTTCCATGGGCTTTTTTACTGTTACCCGTGCAGCAAAATGAACCGGACAGATATCAGGGATAAAATTAAGAAATGTTATTCAGTGCAGAGTGAGTGTGATAATCTTACGTTTACCGGATGCCGGGCAGTATACTGGCGATACAGACAAAAAAGGTAACAACAATGCATTGGTTAGCAGACTACTGGTGGGTCATCCTGGTGCTGTTTGTCGGCGTGATCCTGAACGCCATTAAAGATCTCAAACGCGTGGATCACAAAAAATATCTGCAGAACCGCAGGGAACTGCCGCCTCACCGTGATAATAACGCGCAGTGGGATGATGAGGATGACTGGCCGGATAATAAATCTAAAAAGCCCTGATTTCTTCTGCTGTCTGCTGCGCCCACTTCGGGCGCAGTGTCTGTAATATCACTGCCGTTTCCAGCCTCAGCGCACTAAGTAATGCCTTTTTCCCGCTGATATGCCGCGCTTTCAGTATCTCCGGTTTACCGGACAGCAACTGTGATAACTCTGCTGTCTGTACCGGATATTCCCTTTGCAGAAGTACCAGTGCCGGCTCTGCCACCGCCTGTGGTTTGGCAGCATACGCAAACCCGGCCAGCATCCGCCATTCCCGTTCATTGAGTGATTCTGCCTGCGCCGGCGGTACCGGCGCAAATCCCCATATCCGGGAAAAAACCGCGCAGTCGCGGGCAAACTGCTGTTCTGCTGCATCCGTCAGTGCCTGTCCGGCCGGGGTCAGCGGCAGCAGCAGCATCGCGGTGTAACATCCGCTGCCTGCTTCCGTGTGGGTGCCCGTGCGGACAAAACGAAAGCCGCAGGATGTCCAGAATGCAGCCAGTTCCGGGGTGTAGCCGAAGCTGACTGACAGATAGTCTATACCGCTGTTTTTTGCCGCCTCAGCCGCCCGCTGTAATAACTGACGTCCCAGCGCATTGCGCCGGTAACCCGCATGTACGGCAATACGACTGATACGGCGTGAGTGTAGTTGTGCCGCCTGCGGGAAGTAACTGTGCGCCGCCAGCGACTGTGCCAGCAGGTTTCCGCGCGGCCGCCGCGTACCCGCCCAGACGGACTGTGTCAGTGCCGGCGGTAAGCCGCCCTCGTCTGTCAGCCAGAGGGCCGCTGTCACCTGCTGCCGGTGGCTGAATAACGCGAAATGCTGTCCGGGTGCATCGGCCAGCCGCCGTAAATCCAGCGGGGACGTCCGGTAATGTGCCGCCGTCAGCAGGCCGTAAAACCCGGACAGTAAATCCGGGTCATCACATAACGCCTGCTGTGTTACAGACTGATATTCACACTCACCCGCCGGTGTAATTTTCTCTGCCGGTTCGGTGAGCAGCAGTGCCTCATTCAGCCAGGCTTCTGCCGGGTCATGCTCTGCCCAGCGTACCGGCTGCGTCAGCGTCAGTGGGGTAAACTGCGGCAGTGAGTGACAGAATTTCAGTAAAAAACCCCGTCCGGTGCCTTCATAACCCTGAACAGTGGTCAGCAGCAGCACCCGGGGAAATACCGCCGTAAAACGGGTAAGCAGCGGCAGCGGGATCATAGCCGCTTCGTCAATCACCAGCCAGCCGTAAGCGCTGACATCCGCCGTTTCTGCCAGCGTCAGTAAATTATCCGGGGCGATAAATTCCGTTTGTTGTGAATCATGAAGATAGCGTTGTATCACCGTGACCGTGGCTTTTGCCGGGGCGCATAATAAATGACGGCCCGGCGCTTCTGCCAGGAACAGACCGGCCACGGCGGATTTGCCCCTTCCTCTGGCCGCGGTCAGACAGAAAATACCGCTTTCCGCACGGCGGAGCTGTGCCAGTATCTGCTGCTGCGCAGGGGTCGGGGTGCCGTCCGGGGGCTGCCACCCGTTTTGCGGCGGCAGCAGTGTCATATCAAATGGCCGGTCTTCATAGCGGCAGAGATGAGCAGGATGGATAAGTGTACGGGCGAAGTGGCGCATAAAATGCGGCGCGGGGATCATCTGCCCGCCGTCATTCCAGCGCAGGCTGTCCTCATCCGGCCGGGTCTGCCACTGTGATTCCGGCGGCAGCAGCAGGATCAGCCAGCTGCCTGCCTGCAATGTGCCTGTCAGCATAGCCAGTGCTTCGCTGTGAAGCCCGCGCCGGGCATCAAACACACCGTGGCGGAACTCCTGTCCCAACAACAGACGGGCTTTTTCCGCCGCGATGCCGCCGGGCAGCAGAGCGGAAATCACCGGCCAGTCGCCGGGCGCTGCGTCTCTGATTTCCCGCAGCCGCGATTCACACCAGTCGTCGCTGCCGCTCAGTACCCACAGACGGCGGATACCCTGTATGCGGAGCTGTTCTGTGCAGACGTGAAACAGTGCGGGTAACATAGAAAACCGCTACATCTTACCGACAAGCAGCGACAGGATCCCTGCCGCAATCAGCGGTCCGACCGGTACCCCTCTGAACAGTGCAACACCGATAATGGTACCCACCAGTAAGCCGGCAACCGTGGATGGCTGGTTACTCATCAGTGTGACGCCCCGGCTGCCAAGCCAGGACACCAGTATGCCAATCGCTATCGCCAGCAGGGATTTCCAGTTCAGAAAGGAGCCTAAAACGTCATTAGCACTGATTTTTCCGCTGGCAATCGGTGCCATCACGCCAACGGTCAGAATGAGGATCCCCAGCTTCAGGCCATATTTTTCCACAAACGGGAAATAGCCGTTGAGCGGCGTGATGCGCACAGCCAGCAGAAAAAGAATAGCCAGGGTTACCGTCATGTTATTACTGATAAGCCCGAGCCCGGCTAAGACCAGGAGGATAATCAGGGTCGGGTCAATATTACTCATAGCAGATCCTGCGTGTCGGGGGGAATGAAAGCCGCCAATAGTATGCCGTTATACGATGATAATCAAACTCTGCCGGTTTTGCAGGAAAAACCGGCAGAAAGGCTTATTTCAGTGCGGAAAATGTGTCACATTGCGCAATATTACCGCTGTCAAAACCGCGTTTGAACCACTCATAACGCTGTGCGGATGTTCCGTGTGTGAAACTGTCCGGGATAACCCGTCCCTGACTCTGTTTTTGCAGGCGATCATCACCGATAGCCTGCGCCGCATTCAGGGCATTTTCCAGATCACCGTTTTCGAGGATCCCGGCTTTTTCCATCTCGTGACCCCAGATCCCGGCAAAACAGTCAGCCTGTAATTCCATTTTCACTGACAGGCGGTTTGCCTCTTTCTGGCTGCTGCGCTGCTGACGTTCACGTACCTGACGATCAATACCGAGCAGATGCTGAACATGGTGTCCCACTTCATGAGCGACTACATATCCCTGCGCGAAATCCCCGCCCGCCCCTAATTTGGTGCGCATGTCATCATAGAAAGAGAGGTCGATATAGACTTTCTGATCAGCCGGACAATAAAACGGCCCCATCACCGCCTGCCCCGCACCACAACCGGTCGGAGTGGCTCCGCGGTACAGCACCAGTTTCGGCTCGCGGTACTGCCGGTTCATCTGTGCGAATTTTTGTCCCCAGACCGCTTCGGTTTCCGCCAGCATCACGCCGGTGAATTCCGCCTGTTTCTGTTCCTGTGCACTGCTCTGTGCCGGACGCTGCTGTGAGGTGGTCTGCCCGATATTAACCGGGTCACCGGTAACCAGGCCGGTCAGGTCAATACCGTAAAAACCGGCCACGACCACGATAACGACCACAACCAGTCCGGCCTTGCCACGCGGCAGCGGAATACGCGGCCCGCCTGCGGATCCGCCCGGAATTCTGCCCCCCGCACTGCGGCGGTCTTCAATATTGTCGCTCTGGCGACGCCCTTGCCAACGCATGATGATTCTCTGCTTATCGGATAATAGTCGGATAACCACATAGTACAGAGAAAATGAAGTGAGGAAAAATGCTTCTTTCTTTCAGGGGAGTAATAAATCAGCTTAACGCCGGTGATAAGCGGGTTCTGTTATCACCGGCAATGCATTCATTGAGTCAATGATTAATCCAGTTTCACACCCAGACGGCGTGCCACTTCCTCATAGGCTTCAATCAGGCCGCCCAGGCTCTGACGGAAGCGGTCTTTATCCATTTTATCCAGCGTTTCTTTATCCCACAGACGGCTGCCGTCCGGTGAGAACTCATCACCGAGTACAACCTGACCTTTATACAGACCGAATTCCAGTTTGAAATCCACCAGAATCAGACCGGCATCATCAAACAAGCGGGATAACACGTCATTGGCGATATAACTCAGGCGTTTCATTTCCGCGAGGTTTTCCCGGCTGACCCAGCCGAAGGTTTCGCAGTAGGATTCATTGATCATCGGGTCATGTTTGGCGTCATTTTTCAGGAACAGGTCGAAGATTGGCGGATTCAGCACCATCCCCTCTTCCACACCCAGACGCTTCACCAGCGAACCGGCAGCGCGGTTGCGGATGACACACTCCACCGGCACCATATCCAGTTTTTTCACCAGAATTTCGGTATCGGATAACAGACGTTCCATCTGAGTCGGGATACCGGCGGCTTCCAATTTGCCCATGATAAAGTGATTGAATTTATTATTGACCATGCCCTTGCGGTCAAACTGCTCGATGCGCTCACCATCCAGTGCTGATGTATCATTACGAAATTCCAGAATCAGCAGATCGGGATTATCCGTGGTGTAGACCGTTTTGGCTTTCCCACGATACAGTTCAGCATGTTTTTGCATCTTGCACTCTCCAGACAGGATTAATAATAGGCGTATCGCCTGACGCGCAATATTCTCCCTCAGAACGAGGCAATAAGCAATCGTTTGCGTAAGAAAAGATACAGACAGAAAACATGGCCGGTGTACGGCGTAACTCCGCACACCTTATTTATACTCAGTGATAATCCCGGTTACAGCCCGCGCAGGGGAAGTCCGTTTTTTCAGATAATCATGATATAACAGGTATCAGACCGGTGTTGCTATATTCTCCGCAGCGTCTTTCAGAATTGCTTTCAGACGCGGATAACGGCGGGCCAGCCGCCAGCGCAGCCGCAAATCTTTGGCGTTATCCCAGATGAGCGACCAGATCCCGCGATCAAACAGCTCACGCACAATCTCCTGTTTCACCTCCGGCGATTCTATCTCACTGATGGTGTGCAGGATCCCCAGTCCTTCTTTGGAAATCTGCCAGTAACAAGCCGGGATCTGCTTCGCGATATCCGCATGGCGCTGATTGATATCGTTAAGCATTTCCAGAATTTTCATGTAATTATGGACTGTCCGCACCCGGATTTTGTCATCAGGCGGCGTATGCGAAACCGATTCGGAATGGATCAGATAATCGTAATAACGTTCATCAATATATTCCACCCGTGCTGCGGTCATCAGCAGTTCGGTTGTCCACGGAATATCCTGATGGTGCAGCCCGGGCTCAAAATAATAGCCCTGCTCACGCAGGAAATCAGTGCGGTACAGGTTCAGCCAGGTCACATGCAGGAACTTACGGGAGTTGAGCGCCCTTTTCAGCCAGTCCGGTCCGGAAATAACCCCGGTGGAACGCAGACGATCCGGCGGGAAAATCGGCCGCGGCTCACGCCCGTCTTCATAAACATAGGTGCCGTTGCAGGTTGCCACATCCAGTTTTCCGGCAAGTGCAATCTCCAGCAGGCGGCCGTACATCTGCGGGTGAATCACATCATCAATGTCCGGGAAAGTGATGTATTGCCCTTTTGCCACTGCAAAACCGGTATTCCGCGCCACAGAGACGCCCTGATTTGCCTGTTCCAGAATAGTGACTGACGGGAATTTATCCTGCCATTCACGCAGTACAGCATCCGTATTATCTTTGGAGCCGTCATTAACGAGGATCAACTCCCAGGCAGGAAGTGTTTGTTTCAGCAGGCAGTCAAAAAACTGAGGAAGAAATTTTTCCCCGTTATAGACGGCAACAACAATGCTCAGTAAAGGTCGTGAAGAATCCGAAGATAAATCCATGTCAGCCCTGTCAATTCCGGGTAGCCTGATATTCAGCAGACAATGCGGCTGAATATAGCGACAAAATAATTATAAGTTTTTAAATATAACCGGAGAGTCTGGTATAAACGTGGCTAATAATGCTATATGACAGACAGGAAAATAAGAATTTATCTTAAAAATTATTCGGTTGTGTATCAATTTATTACAAAATAATAACGGCATAAAAAAATACCGGCCATTAACAATGACCGGTACCGATAATTATATTTACGCGTTTATATGTTGCGTGAATATATTATTTTACAGATGATTTGCTGAATGCCGCTTCCAGTGCTTTCACCATTTCATCATTTTCTTTCTGTGTCAGCGGTTTCCCTTTGGCACTGATGAACTGGAGGCTGCTGCGGTTATCCAGATCACCGACCTGTAAGGTGTAATCACCTTCGGCCACTGACGGATCATCCATACCCAGGCTGCTCCACTCTGCAGAACTCAGCCCTTTGTATGTCACTTCAATATTCCCGGTCGAACGGGTACGGTCACCCACTTTCATGCCGACGCTTTCCAGCACAACCGGCAGACGGGACCAGACCACATCAAACGGCGCGCGGACAATAATCTGCGGCAGACCGGTCTTATCACTGCCGCTCTGAACGTCCGGTGCGGCATACTGTGATGCATTGGTTTCCTGGCGCGCGGCATTACGCATACGGTCAAGGCCGTCCACCAGCTCGTTGAGCGTCAGGTTGTTATAACGGGTGATTTCCGTTTTGTCTGTCACCGGGTTTTCGCCCTGCTTCAGACCTTCACTGGTCACGACAACCGCCACCTGTGAACCGGCCGGTTCAATTTTGATGCGCTGGCGGGACTGTAACGGCAGATCTTCATCCGCACGCTGCCAGACAATCCAGTCAGTGACAATCACGCCACCGGCTTCATCACGCTGGCTGACCGGCACTGAGCGATCGGCCAGAACGCGGTTAATCTGAGCCCACAGCGTTCTGTTTTCCGCTGAATTCTCCAGCAGAAGACGGCTTGCGTCTCCTGCTGTTTCAGTACGGGAACCTGCTAACAGGCTGACAGTCTGTACCGGCGGACGGATGTCCAGCGCCAGACCGGTCGCACCATCCTGCTTAACCTGAGGAATATCATACTGGCCGCTCTGTAACGGCAGGATCATCCCCTGAGGAACATTCAGCGCCTGTAACTGCGGCGCATCCAGGTACGAAGTATCGCCGCTGACCTGACGCTTATAGTGCTGATCGCCGGAGCAGGCTGCCAGTAATAAAACCACGGAAAGACCAGCGAGCTTCGTAACCTTTGATTTTTGCAGTAGTGTTGCCATTCAGATTCCCTAAAATATTATCGTATGCCCGCCGTCTTCATGGCACGGCCGACCGTATTCTGCCCCGCTTCCGTGAGCGGTAACAGCGGCAGACGCAGTGTCTGCTCTGCGATCAGACCCAGCTGATGACAGGCCCATTTTACCGGTGACGGGCTTGGCTCACAGAATAATGTGTGATGCAGGTCCATCAGTTGATTATTAATCACACGCGCACGGTCAAAATCCCCGCACAGGGCAAGATCAAACATCTGTGCCATCTCTGCCGCAGCCACGTTGGCTGTCACAGAAATCACACCTTTGCCGCCCAGGAGAGTGAAATCCAGTGCTGACGCGTCATCACCGCTGAGCAGAATGAAGTTTTCATCATTCACCAGGGTTTTGATTTCATTTACACGGCTTAAGTTCCCGGTCGCTTCTTTAATTGCCACAATATTGTCCAGTTTTGCCAGACGGGCAACCGTGGCAGGTAACATATCACAGCCGGTGCGCGTTGGCACATTATACAGAATTTGCGGTAATGCGGTATTCTCTGAAATCACTTTAAAGTGCTGATACAGACCTTCCTGTGACGGACGGTTGTAATACGGGGTAACGGTCAGACATGCCGCCACGCCGCTGTTTTCAAATTGCTCAGTAAACCAGACGGCTTCGTTGGTCGCGTTAGCGCCGGTACCGGCAATAACAGGAATACGGCCTTCCGCAAACTCCAGTGTCGCCATTACCACATCCACATGTTCCTGATGTGACAGGGTGGCGGACTCCCCGGTGGTTCCGACAGCCACAATGGCGGACGTACCTGCCGCGACATGGTAATCCACTAATTTCCGGAGCCCCGCCTTATCAACACGACCCTGTGTGTCCAGTGGTGTAACCATCGCAACAATACTGCCTTTTAAAACGTCATTTATGTGTGACATGTACGAAACCCTCATAATCGGATAAATATAGGACAACATTTTAATGGTACTTGTTCAGAGCACAGAAAAAAACACCCTAACTGTACGTTTTTAATGAATTTTGTTAATACCCGGCGGCACACCTTAAAAAGAAGTAATAATGTCCGCTTTTTTCACCGGTAAAACGGCGGAACACATGATAGCGTGTCTGTATCCGGCAGATTTGATATGCCGCAATCATTTGATTATTACCGCAGAGCACACAACAGGTTATTGCTATCGGCCTTATCTTTCTTTATGTTTAACACATTCACGGTGTCATGAAGAGGAATGTGGGTTTGCCGCAACGCGATCAGCAATATCTGGTTATCACTGCACTGGGACGGGATCGCGCAGGGATTGTGAATGCGATTACCCGTCATGCCGGAGAGTGTGACTGTAATATCGAAGACAGCCGTCTGGCGATTTTCGGTGAGGAGTTCACGTTTATTATGATGCTGTCAGGCAGCTGGAATGCCATTGCCATGCTGGAAGCCACCCTGCCGGTACTGGCGGCGGAACTTGATCTGCTGACGGTCATGAAACGGACACAGCGCGGGCATCAGCCTGCTGCGACCACCGGAGTCAGTGCACAGGTCACTGTACCTGATGCCGCCGGGCTGGTGGAACGCTTTACCAATCTGTTTATGAGACTGGATTACACCCTGGCTGAACTGGTGTCCAAAACCCGGCCGGAGGATGATACAGACGCAGTACTGCTGGAGATTCAGATCACCGCGCATCACCCGACAGGGGAAAACAACGCGGTGCTGCAGCAGCAATTTTACCGTCTTTGTGCTGAGTTACAGGCCGAAGGCACTATTACCCTGATGAATCATTAATGTTTGTGTTTATTATTACGTTTACGGAGAGTGTGTAATGAGCCCATTGAACGCCGGTGATAAGGCGCCCCTGTTCAGCCTTCCCGACCAGGATGGTGAATCGATCAGCCTGGCCGATTATGCCGGTCAGCGTGTGCTGGTGTATTTTTATCCCAAAGCCATGACGCCGGGCTGTACTGTCCAGGCATGCGGTTTGCGCGACAATATGGATGAACTGAAACAGTTCAATGTTGAAGTGCTGGGGATCAGTACAGACAAACCCGAAAAACTGTCCCGTTTCGCGGAAAAAGAGTTACTGAATTTCACCCTGCTGTCAGATGAAGACCACGCGGTTGCTGAAGCATTTGGTGTCTGGGGTGAAAAACAGTTTATGGGGAAAACCTATGACGGTATTCACCGCATCAGCTTCTTAATCGGTGCTGACGGTAAAATCGAGCATGTTTTTGATAGATTCAAAACCAGCGACCACGACCAGGTTGTGCTTGAATACCTCAAAGCCCACAGCTGATTAGTCAGTCTGCCCTGATATAAACACCATCTTACCATGGTGTTTTTTTATCGCTGTTATCTGACATAAAAAAACACCGGCATCATACCGGTGTTTCTTATCGTGTCAGATTACGCCTGCCCTGACATTTTCTTATCCGGTATTTTGTCATCCGGCACTTTTTCTTCCGGCCAGGAGTGGATCACGGCTTTAATCAGGGTTGCCAGCGGGATCGCGAAAAATATCCCCCAGAATCCCCACAATCCGCCGAAAATAATGATCGACAGAATAATGACCAGCGGATGCAGATTCACCGCCTCAGAATAGAGGATCGGCACCAGGATATTGCTGTCCAGCCCCTGCACCACCAGATAGGCAATAAACATGGTCCAGAAATCCGAATCCAGTCCCCACTGGAACAGCCCGACCAGAACCACCGGCACCGTCACAATCACTGCCCCCACATACGGGATAAGGACTGACAACCCCACCAGCACACCCAGCAGTAACGCATAATTCAGACCGACCACCGCGAAGACGATATAAGTACAAACACCGACAATAATCATCTCAGTGACTTTACCGCGGATATAGTTGGAAATCTGCTGATTCATCTCCAGCCACACTTTTCCGGCCAGCGAACGGTTACGCGGCAGAACACGCTGAAAACCCCGCAGCAGCTGTTCTTTATCTTTCAGTAAAAAGAACACCATCAGCGGCACCAGAATCAGATAAATCGTCAGCGCCAGTAATCCCACCAGCGACGCCAGCGACATTTTCACCACCGAATCCCCGACCGAGAGCAGCTTGCTGCGGGCATTATCGAGGATCATATCCATCAGCCCGACATCCATCAGTGCCGGGAACCGGTTCGGCAGTTCGCGGGCGAACTCATTGAAACGGCTGAACATATTCGGCATATCCAGCAGCAGATTGCGACCCTGTCCCCAGACCGTCGGCGCGAGGATAAAGATCACCAGCACACTAACCCCGATAAACAGCGTCAGGATCAGCATAATCGCCAGCTTGCGTGAGCAGCCGCGCTTTTCCATCTGATGAATCGGCCACTCCAGCAGGTACGCCAGTACAATTGCCACCAGCAGCGGCGCTAAGATACCGCTGAAAAAATAAATAATTCCGAAACCCGCCAGTAAAATAACGGTCAAAGCAACTGCCTGCGGATCGGCAAAACGTCGTCGGTACCACTGAATGATCAAATCTAACATTATTCTGCTCCCGGGATTAGCGGCAAAAATATGACAAATCCTGCCCACCGGGCAGACTGTGTGAGGATTTTACTTGAGTGTTTGCTATGATACACGAATTATTACCAGTGATAATCAACGGGGAAAGCGTCATCCTATGAATACGTTTCTGAAAAAACCGTTAGCCGTCTTACTGAGCCTTGCCCTGACCTTCCCGGTGCTGCCTGCCGCACAGGCTGCGGTTGAGGATGCATTACCTGAAATCGGCACGACTGCCGGCGGTACACTCAGTATCGGACAGGAAAACCTGATGGGGGATTTTTATCTGCGGATGATCCGCAGCAGCTCCCCGATGGTCTATGATCCTGTTTTGCTGCAATATATCAATAACCTCGGCCAGCGCCTGGTCTCAAACGCTGACTCGGTCAAAACCCCGTTTAATTTTTTCCTGATAGCCAACCCGAACATTAACGCCTTTGCTTTCTTCGGCGGCAATGTGGTGCTGCACACCTCTTTGTTCCGCTACAGCCTGACAGAAAGTGAACTCGCTTCTGTCATGGCGCACGAAATAGCTCACGTCACCCAGCGCCACCTCGCGCGGATGATGGAAGATCAGCAGAACAAAGCACCGCTGGCCTGGGCTGCAACACTCGGCTCTATTCTGCTGCTGATGACCGGCACCCCGGTCGGTGCCGCAGCCATGACCTCGACCATGGCCGGGATCCAGCAGAATATGATCAGTTTTACACAGTCCAACGAGCAGGAAGCAGACCGCATCGGCATGGGTACACTGAGCCGCGCCGGGTTTGATCCGCAGGGCATGCCGGACTTTATGACCATCATGGTGGACATGTCCCGCTACAGTTCCAAACCACCGGAAATGCTGTTGACTCACCCCCTGCCGGACAGCCGTCTGGCGGATGCGCGTAACCGCGCCAGTCAGATGCCGCGTAAAAATCCGCCGCAATCCTTTGATTTCCTGCTGGCGCGCGCCCGGGCAATGGCAATGTACGGCGGACAGCCTCTTCGCAATGCAACTGACCAGATGATTGAGAACTACAGCAAAGGCAATAATAAGGAGCAGATGGCGGCAGATTATGCCCGCGCCATTCTGCTTTACCGTGACAACAAATATGAGCCGGCCTCACAAATTCTGACGAAATTACTGGCCGCCGACCCGGACAATGTCTGGTTTATCGATGTTATGACAGATGTGGATATCGGCCTGAACAGAACCTCTCAGGCGGTAACCCGGCTGGAAAATGCCCTGAAACGGGAGCCGGGGAATTCGGTGTATCAGATAAACCTCGGCAACGCCTATATTCAGAATAAACAGTATGATAAGGCGACGAAGATTCTGCGCAATTACACCTTTGACCATCCGTCCGATCCGAGCGGCTGGGATCTGCTGGCCGAAGCAGGCGGAAAAGCTGGCCGCCGCACGGATGAACTGGCCGCCCGGGCGGAATATCAGAACTTAATGGGCAACTTTGACGGTGCTATCCGCAGCCTGACCGAAGCCGCCCGCCAGGCGAAACCCGGCAGTTATGATCAGGCCCGTTATGATGCGCGGATTGACCAGATCCGCCAGTTACAGCTGCAATTCAAACAATTTAAATAATGAGGGAAACCATGACTGATACTGTCACCATCTGGCACAACCCGCGCTGCTCCAAAAGCCGTGAAACTCTGGCGCTGCTGGAAGAAAATGGCGTATCTCCGGCAGTGATGCTCTATCTGGATACCCCGCCGTCAGTAGCGGAAATCAAAACCGTGCTTCGCGAACTGAAATTTGATGATGCCCGCAAGCTGATGCGCACCAAAGAAGCACTTTACAGTGAGCTGGGCCTCGCAGCGGTCACTGATCAGGAAGCACTGATTCAGGCCATGCATGATCACCCGAAACTAATTGAGCGCCCTGTGGTGATTAAAGGTAAACAAGCCCGCCTCGGCCGTCCGCCGGAGCAGGTGCTGGAGATTATCTGAGCCTTCTGTCCCCGGTGACTGCCGGGGACAAAAACTCAGAATTGCCTTCCCTTACAACGGGAAAACGCCTCAATAACGGCATGACCCAACTCTTCATCTGAAGCCGATACCGGAATAATGACATAATCAGTTTCTGATATACCATCACCTCTCCAGGATTCAAGTTTAACGTGATTCAGAGGACTTATTGTAATAAATTCATCAAGTTGTACTACACTGCATTTATTCATTTGTTTAAAAACTGACTTTTTATTTTTATATCCACGTAATTTGATGATATTTTTAATCCATCCTTCATATCTTTCTTTTACTTTTTTATAGTCAAAGAAATCATAATTTCCCGGATCTACTATCCGGCTTTGTTTCAGGCATTTCTTTAAACATAAACCAAGAATTTCCGGCGTAGTATCTTTTGATAACAGACAAGACTCAAATAAATTATCCACAATTAAAATACCATGCCCGGACATGGTATCAACGTGATAAAAATCGCCATTAAAACCTATTTTGGCATTTAACCCCTGTTCAGTATTTTGGTTCATATTTATTCACCTTTTATAATGGTTATTTTAATCTCTATATTTTTATCATTTGCATTCTTTACTGAGCTACTAATTGACTTCCATTGCTCTGACGTAGTTTTCTCTGGGATGCCAATGTGTAATATCTTTTTATTTATCATATTAGGTTTTAACGATACTCCCTCCTTATCGTCTTCGGAGAATTTCATTATTTCATTAACATGGCCATTAATGGTATATTTTATGGCATCAGGTTTATTTAGTCTACTATCTGTTTGAGTGTTAATAGTTTTTACGCTAATCGCTATTCTATCTTTACTGTCATAATAATCAAAGGTTTTGAATCCATCCGGAAGTTTTGAGCCTGGCGGTAATTGTGTACCAATATAATGCTCAAACGGCATACCCTGCTGGTTGATAGAGGAACCTGACTGATACCACTCCATCGGGATTTTATTGCCCTTTTTATCGGTGGTATAGATTTTATTTAAATCTGCATAACTGACCTTTCTGATATGTTTATGCATTCTGGCAGGATTACCTCTCCTGCCATTCACTGATGACATCAATATACTGTCGATAATAATTTCGGCAGTTGCTTTTTTCAGACCGGTAAAATCTGTTATATATTCCGCATATTGATTACGGACAAAATCATCAATATCATCATGTCGTTCAGTTTCACTGTAAGTAAAAAGCTGTACTTTTTCAGGTGCAACTGACCAGGGATAATAACGAATGCCGTCATCCGCTTTTGTCACCCAGTAATTTGTCAGTAAATTATCTTCAAGATACGTCTCCGGATATTTTGCCATTAACGCATCAAAACGTAATTTATCCGGTGAATTTGCAGATTCCTGTACAGTACAGTTGATCAGACGGCAACCTGCTGCAAGCAGACGCTCTTTTTTAAAATGATTACCGTCAGCCAGTTCCTCTATCGCTTTTAATTCCTGCAAATGAAACTGACGGTTATAACGTTCAACGATCTCAGCAGCATCCGCCGCGGTGGTCAGCCCGTTGATATGACCTGTTGCAATCAATCCGGCAACAGCACCTGTCATCCGGGCCAGTTGTGCCTGGTGTTCATGTTCCTGCGCTGTCTGGCTTAAAGTGTCACCTAATATGATACCGGCTGCCGACGCCGCCAGCGCCCCGGTAACCGCTCCCCTGACACTCCGGTTGGTCAGCTCAGCTCTGACAGCGGCAACCGCAGCATGCGTAATTGCTTTGCCCGGTTCCGTTAATATTTCACCGTGGTCACCAATTAATTTTGCGCCCTCAGCACTAAACTGATTTCCCGTGTTACTGAGAAGCGCAGTAATAAAGTTCTCCCTGAAGCTTGTTTCTGATACTGCTGAGCCCACCGCTGAGCTGATTACGGACTGTGCGGAAACACGTTGTGCAACCTTGTGCCAGTCTCCGTCACTCAGTAACGGAATCCGCGATTGTGCCGGATTTCCGTTCTGCCAGCCCATCGATTTATCCAGACCATTGAACGCCCCTCCGACAACCATCTGACCAATAACAGATTTAACATTTTCACTGCGTCCCAGTGACTTAAATGTTTCAGATAAATCACCTTTATTCTCTGCCAGTGCAACCGCAGCCTGTGTTGTCAGTGCTATCATTCCGGAATGCGCGGCTCCGGAAATAACAGCGGCAGCCGTTCCTGTGGCTGCGGAAGATGCGGTACTCCCCGCCCATGCGGCCAGCCCGGAGCCCGATGTCGCAGCGGTGACGGCGACAGCCAGAACAGCCGATGCAACCGGATTAAGGTGCTGCTCTTTATAGTCCCAGCGCTGATAGGCATCTGCGACCCGGTTCCACTGAACATCATCACGGGTTATCAGTTCTTTCAGCCAACCTGTTCCGGTATGGCTGCTCAGCATCATTGCGGATTCTTTAAATTCAGGAATGCTGAAAGTTTTACTGTCTGCGGTTATGCCTTTTGCTGCATCAACAGATAAATTTCCGCCGTAATAAATCTGCGGCAACCGCCAGCGGCTCAGCGAGTGCCCCTGATCCCGGCGGGTAATGTAAAAACCCTTTGAATGGCTGATGGTTTGCTCATAAAGTGAGTCGTTAATGGCTTTAAAATTAATTTTTCCTGAGATACTTTTCAGCCTGGCATTTTTAGCTGCTGAAATTTTTGCAGCTTCAAGTGTGATATCATCCAGGGCGATTAAATTAATATCTTCTTTCGATGTAAATTCTGTCGTTTTATTTTTTACTTCATGTTTTACCTTTGTAACCTCTTTTTTTGTTATACAGAATGTCCAACGATTACATTTCTTTTTCTTATCTTCATAATGACTCGTTTCTTCCATTGCCTGTGCATATAAATACCCGCCCTTTGCCGAGATATCCATTACTTCGTCTGAGATAAGTTCAGCGCCCTGAAATAAAATACTGCCCTCAGATAATAGTGTTAATTTGTTTTTGCTTTTTACCAGTGTGCTGACATGGCGATATGTATCTTCCAGATAATCACGTCTTTTCTGACGATAGTGTATTTTTTCAGACCCCAACTGAATATTTCCACTATTACGAATATATATATCATCATCAGAGGAGAGTATTGCCGCATGCAGATTAACATCACCTTCCGCCACTAATGTGATATTTTTCTTTGCGGTAAGATAAGAACTTACATAGCGATTATCAATGTAATCATCATAAGAATACCTTATTGCTGAATAGGGAATGCCTGTCAGATTAAATTTTCCGCCAGAAAACAACAATAAAGATTCATCAGCATGCAGGCCTGCATTTAATAGATTTACATCTCCGGCAGAATTAATAATAAAATTTCTTTCTGAATGAATGCGTATTTTAGGCCTTAAATATCTTGCATAGATATCACTACGGCCTTCCCATTTTTTATCAAAGGTAATATCTACATTTCCGCCGGAATAAAAACCTATATCATTTTTGCTGCTGATATCTGTACCGTTAATAGCAATATCACTTCCGGCATTCAGGGTGATATAATCTGAAAGTGTCCATTCCTGAAATTTATCAGACAATGATTTTATTTCATAATCTGTCCTTTTTGTCGATATTCCTGATATCGCTTTCGGGTCAAAATCAATCCGTATATTTTTACGGGAAGATAAATCCACATGACTATTTAACGTAAGTGCTATATTCCTGAATGTAATATCACCTCCTGCATCTGCATAAATACCACCAGGTGCATGTAACAGAGGAAGAGCAGAAATGTCAGATGTAAATACAGGCCGGATTCCTGTTGAGTATATTATGTCTCCTTTTTTTGCAATAAGAGACAGTTCACCGGACTTTATATTGGTATTTTCAAGTTCAATACTATCTGCTGTTAATGATAATGACTTACCTGCTGCCAATGTACTTTCACGTGAATATATTTTTTCTTTAGCCTGAACATTTAAGTTATTAATTGCACCTACTTTTGACTTCAAATCTATTAATGAAGAATTCAACAATATATTTTCCGCAGCTAAATGATGACTAAAACCATCTCTGACAATCTCATTTACCAGATAGTGTTTTTCAGGAATCTTACTCTCTACATTAATTTTATTGCTATAATCTATAATCAGATTTTCTGAACTTACAGATGGACTGTCAGCCACCCCATGGCTAATCCATGTATAAAATTGCTCCTTTTTCTGAAAGGGAATTTTAATATCATTAACCATTACCCCGGGAGGAATAGTATCCGGCTCAACAGAAAAACGCAGCCATTCACTGTTAATATCTTCCGGTTCATATCTTTCCCATAGTTTTAGAACACCCAGACTATGATTTTTAATATTGATATCCTTGCCGGTTAAAACTATATTTTCCCCCGCAGATAAAAACGAATCATTATTGTCAAAATTATTCGCATTTATATATATATTTTTGCCGGAATCTATATGCGCAGGATGATAATCACTCTTATATCTCACTGCATACTTTTCAACATTAACACTGTCATTAGATAATAAATCTATTTCATCAAACCATTTTTCATATTTAAAGTTTTTTAATTCCGGATATACAATCAACAACCCATCTCGCCGCCACATAGGCAAATAACGCAACTGATTCCCGACGCTGCGCACTTCGGTAGATTCCGCCGGAATTTTAAGAAACTCAACAGGCTCTGAGTTACTGACATTAGTTAATGTCTTCGCTTTTATAATTAAATTACCACGTTCAGACTTTAGTAAAGCTGATTTATTAACAACACTCTTGCTAAAATCACCTTCCGGATTTTTTTGTATCCATAAATTTTCCTCTGCCTGTATAATTGCTTCGTGACCCTGATTATTAACAACATCAGAAAAAATACGTACATTACCTTTCGATATAACCTCTCCGGCATTTAAAATATCATTTGATATAAGAGTAGTATCACGACCGGAAGCAACCTTTGCTTTATCTTTTATAATAATGTTGTCGGCTATTACTCTTATTCTTTCTTTTGATGTTATATCCCCTGATAATAATACCGATTTTTTTGCTGTTACACTTATACCATTATTAACAGACTCAATATTATTTAGTTGTACATTGCCATCACTGTTTGTATTAACAATGCGGATTTTTTCAGCCAAAATCCCACCACCTTCAGTCATATTTACTGATGATGATTGATTCCCCATAAAACCGGATATAGATTCCTGAATACCATCCTGGTAATTAATTTTATTTGCGCCATTTATAATGGCAATGTTTTTTGCATTTATCTTTCCATTTATTTTTGCATCAGCACTGATAAGATTAGTGTTCTTTTGTGCATATGTATCCATCCCTTTTTTATTTATCGTGATTGACCCATTTCTTACATTGAGAGATGAAAATTTATTTTCAGGATTAAAATTAACATTCCCCGCGACAAGTGTAATATCTGACGTGTTAATAAAATTACAGCCATCACAGATAATACCATTAGGATTAGCGATAATAACTGATGCCGGATTACCGGAAACCTCCATAGCCCCCGACAAGTCAGATGGTTCATCACTGATTACCTCATTAATAATTAAACTGGCACTCCTCCCTCGCAGATTTATGTTTCCCTCTATTTTACCTGCCAGATCAGATTGACTGTCTTTTGTTCCGTTATTTAATACCACACCAGTTTCAGGAACATTAAATCTACTGTATTGATTATGTGACAACCCATTTTCATCCGGCTTTGAAATATCAACAATAGTTACATCTCTTTTGATATTTACTTTTAATCGGTTATCAGATGAAATTATTCCCGATGCATATAGACAACAGGGAAAAACAGAAAATAATATAATAAATAATTTTTTCATTTTTCTGATAAACACATAACACCTCCGGTGTGTTAATTAAGCAATACAGTCATATACTCACCGAAAGATATCCTATGAACAATCATTGCTGATACTCATGATGACCTTATCAATAATGATTGATTCATTTTTAAAATAACAATCTTGCATATAGTTATATTTATTAATAATTCAGCTTTATTTTATGCACATGTTCTTTTTATGAAATCGTCATTTATTTCAAGTGCTAAAGTTCGTTTGGTTATTTACACTTAACATAATGATTAAAGGAATAAATCATGAAAAAAACATTAGTTGCATTATCATTAATTTCCGCCGCATTATTTTCCGCACACACCGTTGCCGGGCCGGGGAGCACTGAATATACCTACAAAAACGGCGATAAAATCCGTGTAGTCAGCCCGGAAGTCCAAACCAAACTGTTTAAAGATGAATCAGGAAAACCGGTACTGGTCATTAATTCACCGGATGGTCGCGGGATCTCTCACAATGTCTTCTCAGACTATAATGTCGGTAAAAAAGGATTGGTTATTCATAATAAAGAAAATGCCAAGACCATTATTAATGAAGTGATCGGTGACAATAAAACCCGTCTGCGCGGTAATACCCTCGTTGCAGGCGGTAAGGCCAGCCTGCTGATTGTTAACCCGAATGGTGTGGTCTGTCAGGGTTGCAGCTCAACCAATACCTCTCTCTATTCTCACCGCAAAACACTGCCGGTGATTATCAATACCGCGCAGAATAACGATGTGGTTTTTGATGCCCGCAAACAAACAGGTAAATCAGACCGTCTGACGGATATCCGCCACAATATTTCTGTAAATTCACCGCGCTGACCCTTGTTATACCGCCGTATTCACGGCGGTATTGCGATTGCTGACAAAGCAGGATAAAACGTGGTTTTTCCTGCTTTGTGTTATCAGCCGAAACTTTCCCTGCCCCTGATTGTCATACCTGTAACAACACAGCCCTGTGATCACACCGTATTAACTTAAGAAAACTCTTATTGCGGTGATCACAGAATAACGTATTGATAATACAGATAACTGACTGTGTGCCATCAGGGAAAAAAATGACCATTTATGATCTAAAACCGAAATTTCAGAACTTACTGCGCCCTGTTGTTATCCGCCTGTATAATGCCGGGATCACGGCCAACCAGGTCACCCTGGCGGCGATGTTTCTTTCCCTGCTCACCGGTTTCATCCTGATCCTGTTTCCCGATCCGCGTCTGTTTCTGCTGCTTCCGCCGGTACTGTTTATCCGGATGGCGCTGAACGCCATTGACGGCATGCTGGCCCGCGAACATCACCAGAAAAGCCGCTTCGGCGCGATCCTCAATGAACTGGGTGATGTGGTATCCGATACCATTCTTTACTTCCCGTTTGTCCTGCTGTTCCCGGGAGCCGCCATCTGGATACTGCTGATCCTGTTTCTCTCTGTACTGACTGAATTTATTGGTGTACTGGCACAAACTATCGGGGCATCACGCCGCTATGACGGCCCTGCCGGAAAAAGTGACCGCGCCTTTTTGTTCGGCGCACTGGGTCTGTGGGCGGCGGTTTTTCCCGCATCCCTTGACTCCGTCCTGTTTCCGGTGCTGTTTGCGCTCTTTACCGCCCTGCTGTTTCTTACCTGTTATCACCGTATCCGGCGTGCGTTGCAGGAATCTGCGCAACAAAGCGCATCTCAAAAGGACTGATTATGAGCGTATCTTCTGATTATCCGACTCAGCGTGAATGCATTGAATCTCACTTTACCACCAGTGACCAGCAGCAGCTGTTTTTCCGCCACTGGCCTTCCGCAACGGCGGAAAAGAAAGCTATTGTGCTGTTTCACCGGGGACATGAGCATTCCGGACGGGTGGCGCATCTGGCGGATGAGCTGGCGCTGCCTGATTTCGCGGTATTTGCCTGGGATGCCCGGGGTCACGGCCGTAACGATGGACCGAGAGGCTACAGTCCGTCGATGGGCACATCAATCAGTGACATCAATGAATTTATTAATTTCATTTCATCCGAATATGAAATTCCGGTCGAAAATATGGTCGTGCTCGGACAAAGTGTCGGCGCTGTCACCCTGACCGGCTGGGTGCATGATTTCGCACCGAAAATCCGGGGTCTGGTACTGGCTTCTCCGGCCTTTAAAGTCAAACTCTATGTGCCATTTGCCCGCAGCGGGCTGGCCCTGATGCAGAAAATACGCGGGCTGTTTTATGTTAATTCCTATGTCAAAGCCAAATATCTGACCCACGACCCGGTGCGTATCGCTTCATTTGAGCGGGATCCGCTGATCACGCGGCCGATTGCCGTCAATATCCTGCTGGAGCTCTACAAAACCGCTGACCGCCTGGTGGCGGATGCTGCCGCGATAACGGTGCCGACTCAGCTGTTTATCTCCGGCAGTGACCACGTGGTACACCGCAAGCCGCAGAATCAGTTCTATGCGCGGCTTAATACGCCGTATAAAGAAAAACATATTCTGCCGGGATTCTATCACGACACCCTGGGCGAAAAAGATCGTCATATCCCGCTGGCAGAAATCCGCCGCTTTGTCACCACTCTGTTTGAACAGCCGCGCTATCAGCACGACTACCGGTTTGAGGATGTGTGCAGCGCCGGTGCCGATGCTTATCGTGAATTGCAGGCTCCGCTGCCGGATTACTGCCCGAAAAACCTTGGCTATAAACTGCTCAGCAAAGCGATGTCCACCCTCGGCAAAGCTTCAGAAGGGGTCAGTATCGGCTATGATAAAGGCTTTGATTCCGGCTCTACACTCGATTATGTCTACCGCAATCAGGCTCAGGGCAAAGGGATTTTCGGCCGCATTGTTGACCGCCAGTATCTCAACAGTATCGGCTGGCAGGGGATCCGCCAGCGCAAAGTGAATATCGAAAAAATCCTGCGCCGCACCATCCGCGCATTACAGGAAGAAGGCCAGCCGGTGCGGATCATGGATATCGCCGCCGGTCAGGGTCGCTATCTCTTTGATGCCATTAATGATTACAGCCGGATAGAGTCTGTTCTGATGCGTGATTACAGCACCATCAATGTGGAACAGGGTCGTTTGCAGATCAAAGAGCGCTTTCTGGAAGACAAAATCCGTTTTGAAGAGGGCAATGCCTTTGATACCGCCGATCTGGCAGCGGTCACCCCGAAACCGACCCTCGGCGTGGTGAGCGGGTTATATGAACTGTTCCCGGAAAACCATCTGCTGCGCGATTCCCTTGCCGGGCTGGCACAGGCGATTGAAAGCGGCGGTTATCTTGTCTACACCTGTCAGCCGTGGCACCCGCAGGTAGAGATGATAGCCCGCGTTCTGCCAAGCCATCAGGGCGGTAAAGCCTGGGTGATGCGCTGCCGCAGCCAGGGGGAAATGGATGCGCTGGTGGATGAGGCCGGGTTTGAAAAACTGGATCAGCTCATTGATAACTGGGGCATTTTCAGTGTCTCAGTCGCCAGACGCCGCTGATTGTTATCATACTGAATGAAGATGTGCCTTTCCGCGCATCTTCTGTTTTACAGGGAATGAAAAACGATGACTGATGCCGCTCTGCCGCTGCCTGTTTCCCGCCGCAAACGGTGGGGATTTGCCCTGCTCTGGCTGCTGTTTCTGGCACCTTTCTTTTTTCTGACTTACGGACAGGTCAATACCTATACCGCTTCGCTGCCGTCAGTTCCTTCTTTTGCGTTCAGCTGGGAAACACATATTCCGTTTCTGCCGTGGACAATCATCCCGTACTGGAGCATCGATCTCTTCTACGGTTTATCACTGTTTATCTGTACCTCTCTGCGCGAACAGTGTATTCACGGGTTGCGGCTGGTAGTTGCGTCACTCGCAGCCTGTGCCGGGTTTCTGCTGTTTCCGCTGAAATTCAGTTTTCCCCGCCCGCAGACGGACGGCACCGCCGGCTGGATGTTTGACCAGCTGGAGATGTTTGATCTGCCGTTTAACCAGGCACCTTCTCTGCATATCATTCTGCTGTGGTTGTTGTGGCTGCGTTTCCGGGCGCATACACCACAGAAATGGCGCTGGTTTCTGCATCTGTGGTCAATTCTGATCTTAATTTCTGTACTGACCACCTGGCAGCACCATTTTATTGATGTGATCACCGGTGCCGCCGCCGGTGTGGTGATAAGCTATCTGCTGCCGGTAAGCACACGCTGGCAGTGGGTCCCGCACCGTATCCGCCGCGGCTATCAGCTGGCCGGACGGTACGCCATTATTTCGCTGGTGCTGATAACGGCGGCTGTCGTGACTGGTGGCCAGGGTTGGTGGCTGCTGTGGCCGGGGCTGGCATTTTTATGTATCACTGCCGGTTATCTCGGCGCCGGCGCATCGGTATTCCAGAAAGACAGCGCCGGACAAATTTCGCCATCTGCAGCACTCCTGCTGTTGCCTTACCGGATTGCAGCACAAATCAGCTATTACTGGTATGCAAAACAGTGCCGTCACACCAGTGTGGTCAATGAACATATCGCGCTGGGCGGTTACCCCGCAGCACCGCTGACTGCCGCCGCCGTACTGGATATGACCGGGGAATTTCCCCGCAGCCGCTATACCGCCGGGCTGGCTTATCACTGTCAGCCGCAGCTGGATCTGTTTCCGCTGACAGAAATGCAGATTGAAACGGCGGTGAACAATCTCATTCGCCTGGCGCAATCCGGTCAGGTTTATGTACACTGTAAACTGGGTTATACCCGCAGTACGACCGTCGTGGTCGCCTGGCTGATACGCGCCGGGCTGGCAGACAATGTGGAACAGGCTCTGGCAGCCGTCAGACAGGCCCGTCCGCAGATTGTCCTGCGGGAACAGACAATTGCCGCCCTGACCCGCTGGGCAGCCCGTTACGGAAAAAACGATGAATAACAGACCTCATGACGAACAGATTATTGTGATTTTTACAGCGGGCTGGCGTTTTCTGGCCGCCTTATCGGTGATGGCCTTTCTGACGCAGTTTCTGCTTTATCTTTCCGGATTTTCCGGTGAGTATCCGATGGCAGCGGGGATCCTGTTCTTTCTGTGTGCTGCGTACTTTATCTTCCGGCTGTGGCTGGATCACCATCTGTTCCGCCGCCTGGCGCAATCGTCCGACACGGATATTTTTGATGAATCCCTGACCACTCTGTTTCCCGGCAGAGCACAGCACACCCACTTCTCACAACGCTGGCGCGGCACAAAACGGCTGTTTCAGCAGGGAGCACTCTGTATGGTGCTTCAGTGGGGGGTAACGGTGATTGCCCTGCTTAACTGACAGTCACAGCCGCAGAATATCCTTGACGAACGGAATGGTCAGCTTACGCTGCGCGACAATCGACGCGTGATCGAGCCGGTCCAGCATATCAAACAGTGTGCGCATCTGACGGTCGAGGCGTTTTAAGATAAAGCGCCCGACATCTTCCGGCAGCTCAAACCCGCGCAGTTTTGCCCGCAGTTGCAGTGCCTGAATTTTTTCATCATCACTGAGCGGATGAAGTTTGTAAATCTGCCCCCAGTCCAGCCGGGAAGCCAGATCCGGTAATTGCAGCGGGATCTGACGTGGTGGTCTGTCCCCGGTGATCAATAAACAGGTTTTGCCGGTCTCAAGAATGCGGTTGTAGAGATTAAACAGCGCCATTTCCCACTCTTCATCCCCCGCAATACACTGCACATTATCAATGCAGATCAGCGACAGATGTTCCATGCCTTCCAGTACATCCGGCACAAACCAGGCGCGTTTATCCAGCGGCACATAACCGACCGCACGGTCTTTGGAAGAGACTTCGGCACAGGCGGCATGCAGCAGATGGCTTTTTCCGCCGCCGTCGCGGGACCAGAAATAGAGATAACTGCCGTGCGGCTGATTGATCGCCGTCTGAATGGCGGATAACAGAGATGCGTTTTCCCCCGCGTAGAAACTGTTGAAAGTCTCATCATCAGGGAGAGAGAGCGGTAGTGACAGTTGTGATGGCGTGTTCAGAGTTACCTCGGCCAACGGGTGAACAAACATGTCTAGTTTAACATAAATTCACCGGCTAAATGAACCCGTTCCGGGTAAAACCTCACCGGATGCAGAAAATTGCAACAGTTAATCCCTGTTTGGTTTCATCATCAATAATTCAGATCACCAATAATTGCATAAAACATCCACCTCTGAATGGCTCAACGATTATTGATACTTTATTTTATCCCGCTCTGCTAACGTAGCATCTGCATGACGCACAATATTTATATAAGGATATATATAATGAAGTTTAAATTATTATCTGCGGTTATTTTAACTGCACTTTCTGCCACGGCTTTCTCTGCAACTGAACAGACATTCTCTGATGGTTTAAAAATTAAACTGAATGAAAAAAGCACCGGGTCTGACTTACGGATTTACAAAGACAAGCCGGTTCTGGCGATTGCTGACCCTGATAAAAGAAAAATATCTCATAATTACTTTGATGAATTTAATGTCGGTAAAGAAGGTATGTATATTGGCAATAACAAAGGCGCCAATACTATCATCACCGAAGTGGTCAGCCATTCCCCGTCATTGCTGAGAGGTAATATTGATATCGTCGGTAAGCTTGGCACTCTGATTATTGCCAATCCTAATGGCATTACCTGCAACGGATGTAATTTCAGTAATATCGCTGACGTGACACTTGCAAATGCCGGTATCGAAAAATTATCCTCTTATTCTGGTCTGAATCTCTTTAAGAACAGCAAAGGCGGGATTCACATCACTGATGCTGATATCGATACAAACACGCAAGGGGGTAGCCTGAAAAAACTATCGCTTATCTCTGATAATATTTCAATTTCACGAAGTAAAATAAATGCCCCGGAAATCAATGTTGAATTAATCAGCCATGATGGGAACAATGTTAGCTGGAGCTCTTTATTTGGCTCGGCTTATCTCGATGGTGGAAGAAAATTTAATTCATCCAGAGATGCCAACACGGTTAAATCATCATTAGCCGTTAATAAAAACACCACGTTAAAGGCAAATAAAATAAACCTTAATCTTAGCGAATCATTATTCATCAATAAAGGAACGTTAGAGAGTAACCACCTGACGATTGAAAATACCATCAGGAAAGATAGCTTCCACCACAATCCTTTAGCTGTACCTGAAATGACTATGCTTAATAAAGGTAAAATAAACAGTAAAATATTAAATATAAAAACAACACCATCTGATAGTTCATTAAACGATGTATTTACAGCAAAGAGTACATTTGTTAATGATGGATTCATTACCGGTCATGTAAATGCTGATTTGAATAACAGCACTTTCATTAACAATAATGTTATAAGAAAGAATAAGGATATTGGCGGAAGTATTAAGTTGAAAATGAGAAATTCCGAATTCATTAACAACCATTATATCCGGACCTCAGGGATGACTATTGAGCATACAGGAGATGCCAAACTCACAAACAATAAAACCATTTACCTTTCTGACCTGATTGATTATTCCGGTATAAACCCGGCTTCTGGTGAGTTTGATAGTGAGAATCTCAAAGTTAAAAACAAGGGGAAAATTTATAAATATAACAGCTACAAAAATAATTACAGTAAATTAGACATTGGTAATTAAAAAACAGGATTCAGCAGGCAACTAAATTGTTGCCTGTTTTTGTTTATCACAATCAAATATCGCACATAACAACTTAACTATCGGGTTGAGTTTCCCACACCTTCATTACTGTTTTAAATAAAACAGAAATCACACCCATTTAAATTTAAAATAACAACCGCATTATTTAAATAATTATTTTTTTATTACAACACGATGTCTTTTTATGATAAAAAATACACTCAAACACATAAAAGGATATGCAATGAAAAAGAATGGACTGTTACTTTCACTTTTAGTTTTATCTCCGTTATCATCGTCTCTGGCACAGATAACAGACATCAGCATTGTAAATGATGCAGCGAAACTTAGTCATGGTGAAAATAAAAATATCATTACTGTTTCAGAAAAAGACAATTCCAATCTGTCTCATATTAAATATGATAAATTTAATGTCGGCAGCGAAGGTGTGATTTTCAATAACCAGGTCGGTGCTGATACGATTATCAACGAAGTCATTTCCCAATCCGTATCTGAACTGAATGGTGAAATCCGTATCAAAGGCAAACAGGCTAAATACACACTGATAAATCCTAACGGAATTATTTGTACCGACGCATGCAGCTTCAGAAATATAGCTTCAGTGAATCTGGTTACCGGAAAAATGATGCTTGCCGATGGCCGGGTTATCGGGCGTTCCCCGGGTGATGCCAAATTGATTATCAAAGATACTACAAAAAAAATTGCAAACCGCCTGATACTTAACGGCAAGCATATTGAAATCCGTAACAGCCGGGTGAAAACGGATTATCTTCAACTTTCTAATATGTTTAACCATATGAATGGCAGCCCGTTAAGAAACAGCATAACCCTTGATAAGCAATCAACGATAAAATCCAACAATATCAAACTTAATATTATCGATACCGATATCTCTAATTACGGCACCATCAATGGTAATGTAAACGGAACACTTCTTGTTTCAGATATCGTTAATGACGGGAAAATATCCGGAGATAATATCTCCTTTACTCTGCGTGATGCTGTTAATGTATCCGGAAACGGAAAAATTAAGTTTAAAAGCGGTCAATCTTTTTAATCACTGTTTTGAATGATGCTCACTAAAGGAAAAATCTTTCACAGCAGTGTTAAATAATCATACCGGTGAAGCCGTTACGGCTTCACCGGTATCGTATTAACTGTCTTTCTTCACTTCATCCAGATTCACATCCACCACCCGTTCTTCCGGACGGATAATATTCACCAGACGGAACACCAGTGCCAGACCAATCCCGACAACCGTTGCCAGTGCCATCCCTTTCAGTTCAGCGGCACCGATATGAATAGTCGCCCCACTGACACCGATAATCAGGATAACCGCCGTCAGGATCAGGTTTTGCGGCTTGTTATAATCCACTTTGGAATCAATCAGCACACGAATACCGGATGCACCGATAACCCCGTACAGCAGCAGTGATACCCCGCCCATCACCGGAACCGGAACAGCGGCAATCGCGGCAGCCAGTTTACCGACACAGGAGAGCAGAATCGCCAGTACCGCTGCCCCGCCGATCACCCAGGAACTGTACACTTTAGTGATCGCCATAACACCGATATTTTCGCCGTACGTGGTGTTCGGTGTGGAACCGAAGAAGCCGGACAATACCGTCGAGAAGCCGTTGGCAAACATCGAACGGTGCAGGCCCGGGTCTTTCATCAGATCTCGCTTGACAATATTCGCCGTGACCACCAGGTGACCGACGTGCTCGGCAATCACCACCAGCGCGGCCGGTAAGATGGTCAGAATGGCAAACCATTCAAAACGTGGTGTATAGAACGTCGGCAGTGCAAACCACGGTGCTTCACTTACCGGGGTCAAATCCACCGCGCCCATAAAGAAGGCCAGCGCATACCCGGTCAGCACCCCGATAAGGATCGGGATAATCGCCAGGAAACCGCGGAACACCACAGAGCCGAGAATCGTCACCCCGAGTGTGGTCAGAGAGATAATCAGCGTCGTGCTGTCCGGTGTTGCACCGTTCTCGAATTTCAGCCCGGCCATACCGGCAGCGGTACCGGCCAGCTCAAGACCGATAACCGCCACAATCGCCCCCATGGCCGCAGGCGGGAACAGCACGTTGATCCAGCCGCGTCCGGCGATTTTGACAATCCCCGCCACCAGCATAAATAACAGCCCGCAGATGATAAACCCGCCGAGGGCAAGCTCATACCCGAGCGGCAGTAAAATCAGCACCGGTGAAATAAAGGCAAAGCTGGAGCCCAGATACGCCGGGATTTTTCCTTTACAGATAAACAGATACAGCAGCGTCCCGATACCGTTAAATAACAGGATCGTGGCCGGGTTTACCTGAAACAGGATCGGCACCAGAACGGTGGCACCGAACATCGCAAACAGGTGCTGTAAACTTAACGGAATGGTGACCAGCAGTGGTGGGCGTTCATCGACTTCAATAACGCGGCGCGTCATCTTAAACCTCTTAAATGATTACTCAGGGATATGCCAAAAAAAAGCCGACTTCTCAGTCGGCTCATTAACTTATTTCGTACCAAATATCTTATCGCCCGCATCACCCAGGCCCGGCACAATGTAACCGTGTTCGTTGAGGTGATCGTCGATGGATGCGGTATACAGCTCAACATCCGGATGGGCTTTTTCCAGCGCTTTCAGACCTTCCGGCGCCGCAACCAGCACGAGGATTTTAATCGCGGTGCAGCCTGCTTTTTTCAGCAGGTCGATAGTGGCGATCATTGAACCGCCGGTTGCCAGCATCGGGTCAACCACCAGCGCCATACGCTCTTCAATATTAGAGGCTAATTTCTGGAAGTACGGTACCGGCTCCAGTGTTTCCTCATCACGATAAACACCGACAACACTGATACGGGCACTCGGGATGCTTTCCAGCACACCGTTCATCATACCGATACCCGCACGCAGGATAGGTACGACGGTAATCTTTTTACCCTTGATTTGTTCAATTTCGACCGGACCACACCAGCCGTCAATTGTCACTTTCTCAGTTTCTAAGTCTGAAGTTGCTTCATAGGTCAGCAGGCTACCGACTTCTGAGGCCAGTTCACGAAAGCGTTTTGTGCTTATATCATGATCTCGCATCAGGCCAAGTTTGTGTTTAACGAGCGGGTGTTTTACCTCGACGACTTTCATGGGTTCTCCTACTGTGTAAGCCCTGGCGGACAAAAAAATCGCGAGATTATACCGCTTTTCTTTCGCAGCGCCACCCCGGATTTGTTGATTATAGTCAATTATCACGCGTTTCATGTTCGTTACATGAATAAGTGTGATCTGACGCATTTTGTCAAAAACCGGCGTAAATCCTCTCGCAAACGTTTGCGTGGCCTGTTAGAATAGCCGCGTTTTCGATACACCCACTTACTTGCAATCGCCGTTGGGGGCCGCAGTGACTGACAAAACTTCCCTGAGTTACAAAGATGCCGGTGTTGATATTGATGCCGGTAATGCCTTAGTTTCCCGTATTAAGCATGTTGTCAAAGAGACACGCCGTCCTGAAGTTATGGGCGGGCTGGGTGGTTTCGGTGCGCTGTGTGCGGTACCGCAGAAATATAAAGAGCCGGTGCTGGTTTCCGGCACTGACGGTGTCGGCACCAAGCTGCGCCTGGCGATGGATCTGGCGCGTCATGACACAATCGGTATCGACCTCGTCGCCATGTGTGTGAACGATCTCGTCGTCGCCGGTGCTGAGCCCCTCTTCTTCCTCGACTATTACGCAACCGGCAAACTGGATGTCGATACTGCCGCCCGTGTGGTCACCGGTATTGCCGAAGGCTGCAAACAGGCAGGTTGCGCGCTGGTCGGCGGTGAAACCGCTGAGATGCCGGGCATGTATCACGGTGATGATTATGACGTAGCCGGATTCTGTGTCGGCGTGGCGGAAAAATCAGAAATTATTGACGGCAGCAAAGTCCGTGCCGGTGATGTGCTGATCGCGCTGGCATCCAGCGGCCCGCACTCCAACGGCTATTCTTTAATCCGCAAAATCCTGGAAGTCAGCAAAACTGACCCGGCAGCCACAGAGCTTGGCGGCAAATCCCTGGCGGATCATCTGCTGGCACCGACCAAAATCTACGTTAAATCTGTGCTGAAACTGATCGAAAATACCGATGTTCACGCCATCGCTCACCTGACCGGTGGCGGTTTCTGGGAAAATATCCCGCGTGTATTACCGGCCTGTACCCAGGCGCGGATTGATGCTTCCTCCTGGCAGTGGCCGTCTGTCTTTAACTGGCTGCAAAAAGCCGGCAATGTGGAAGACTATGAAATGTACCGCACCTTTAACTGTGGTGTCGGTATGGTGATTGCGCTGCCGGCAGCATCTGTACCAGCCGCCCTCGCCCTGCTGACAGAAGCGGGTGAGAATGCATGGCTGATTGGTGATATCGCGGTCTGCCGCGAAGATGAACCGCAGGTCATCATCCGCTGATGAAAAAACGCCTTGTTGTTCTGATTTCCGGCAGCGGCAGTAATCTGCAGGCGTTAATTGACGCCTGCAGTGCACAAACCCTCAATGCGGAGATTGTTGCGGTTTTCAGTAATAAAGCGGACGCTTACGGGTTACTCCGCGCACAACAGGCCGGTATTCCCGCACTGGCGCTCAGCCCGGCGGAATTCTCTTCACGGGATGATTTTGATGCCGCATTACAGGTACAGATTGATGAGTATCAGCCGGACTTAATTATTCTCGCCGGATATATGCGGATTCTGACACCGGCCTTTGTCCGCCATTACCACGGCAGAATGCTGAATATCCACCCGTCTCTGCTGCCGAAATATCCGGGCCTGCACACTCACCGCAAAGCGCTGGAAAACGGCGATGCCGAACACGGTACCTCTGTACATTTCGTCACGGAAGAACTGGACGGCGGCCCGGTCATTTTGCAGGCACGCATTACGGTTCTGCCGGATGATACCGAGGACACCCTCACCACACGGATACAACAGGAAGAACACCGCATCTATCCGCAGGTGGTTAACTGGTTTGTGCAGGGGCGTCTGGCGCTGAAAGACGATGGTGTGTATCTGGACGGGAAATTACACTCTCACAATACTATCTGATAATCTGCGCCCGGTTTTTCCCGGGCGTTTTTTCATCACTACCGCAGTTTCGCCATCTCATTAAGATACGCTTTGCGCTGCCCGGTATAATTCCACCACGGCTGTGCCGGTTGTCCGGCAAGAAAATCGGTCACTGACCAGAACACATCAATAACGCAGGGATCCTGACGGACACCGGTTACCGCACAGAGCATTTCATACATAATCACCGGATCTGAACCGGTAATATCCTGCGGCGTCTCATACCCCAGCAGACGCAGATCTTCCGCCATCGCCTCGCCGATATTCGGCAGGTCGGTAAGCGTATTAAGACGGGTGCGGCACACTTTTGTCGGGTTCATGGAAATATCCGGTATTTATTAATGATATGCGTATTACCACATACTTTATCATCTGTCTGCTGTGACCGGTACTCAAATAACACGTAATTGTCATAATTTTACACGGCTGTGCCTGTCATGACGCGGAAAAGCGGATCCCCGGATAATTCCGTTTCTGTTATGTGTTACACTGACTGATAAAATACAACCAATACTGAGGTGATTTATGTCCGGTGGTACTGCTGTTCCGCCTGTAAAACTGCGCCCGCTTGAGCGTGAAGATTTAGCGTTTGTTCATCAGATGGATAATAACGCCAGCATTATGCGTTATTGGTTTGAGGAGCCGTATGAAGCTTTTATTGAATTAAGCGATTTATACGACAAGCATATTCACGATCAGTCAGAACGCCGCTTCATCGTGGAAAGCGACGGTACCAAAGTCGGGTTGGTGGAACTGGTGGAAATCAATCATGTACACCGCCGTGCTGAATTCCAGATTATTATCGCCCCGTCACATCAGGGCCACGGGTTTGCATCCCGCGCCGCCCGTCTGGCTATGGATTATGCGTTTTCTGTCCTCAATTTATATAAACTGTATCTGATTGTGGATATCGAAAACGAAAAAGCGATCCACATTTATAAAAAGCTCGGTTTTCATACCGAAGGCCAGTTAATTGATGAGTTTTTCGTCAACGGGGAATACCGCACTGCCATCCGTATGTGTATTTTTCAGCCGGAATATCTGGTCATGAAAAATAAATCTGCAGATGCGGAAAGCTACGTTGAAAAAAATGCCCGCGTAAAGCAGAACCTGTAACGATTTTTTAGTAAACTGTACGCTGTGTTTAACCCTGATTCAGAGTAACCCGTTCCGGAGTAACAATGTCCCAAGATAGGCTCTATATGGAAAAAGAACTCAGTTGGCTGTCGTTCAACGAGCGGGTTCTTCAGGAGGCTGCCGACAAACGCAACCCGCTGATCGAGCGCATGCGTTTTCTGGGCATTTACTCAAATAACCTGGATGAGTTTTATAAAGTCCGCTATGCGGATGTGAAACGCCGCATCCTGATTAATGAGGAACAGCGCGGTTCCGGTGCCAGCGGGCGTCATCTGCTGCGTAAAATTGAAAACAAAGTGGCAAAACAGGATCAGGCATTTGATACCCTGTATAACGATCTGCTGCTGGAAATGGCGCGTAACCAGATTTTCCTGATCAACGAGCGCCAGATTTCACCGAAACAGCAAATCTGGCTGCGTCAGTATTTCCGTCAGCATCTGCGCCAGCACATCACGCCGATTATGATCCAGACCAGCACCGATCTGGTCGAATTTCTCAAAGACGATTACACCTATCTGGTGGTGGAGATTGTCAAATCCGGCCGTGAGACCCGCTATGCGCTGCTGGAAATTCCGTCCGATAAAGTCCCGCGTTTTGTCAATCTGCCGACCGAAAACGGCCGCCGCCGCCAGTCGATGATCCTTATCGACAATATTCTGCGCTACTGCCTGGACGAAATCTTCAAGGGCTTCTTCGATTTCGATGCCCTCAATGCCTATTCCATGAAAATGACGCGCGATGCCGAATATGACCTCGCCACCGAGATGGAATCCGGCATGCTGGAAATGATGTCTTCGACCCTGAAACAGCGGCTGACCGCCGAGCCGGTCCGTTTTGTCTATCAGCGCGATATGCCGGATGAAATGGTGACACTGCTGCGCGAAAAACTCGGCCTGACCAATGATGACTCCGTGATTGCCGGCGGGCGCTATCATAACTTCAAGGACTTCATCCGCTTCCCGAATGAAGGCAATAAGAATTTATTAAACAAACCGCTGCCGCGTCTGCGTCATGTCTGGTTTGATCATCACCGCAACGGCTTTGATGCTATCCGTGAACGGGATGTACTGCTCTATTATCCGTATCACACTTTTGAGCATGTGCTGGAACTGCTGCGTCAGGCCTCCTTTGACCCGAGCGTGATTTCCATCAAGATGAATATCTATCGTGTCGCCAAGGACTCCCGCATTATCGATTCCATGATCCACGCGGCACACAACGGCAAAAAAGTCACCGTGGTGGTGGAGTTACAGGCGCGTTTTGATGAAGAAGCCAATATTCACTGGGCGAGACACCTGACCGCTGCCGGGGTGCATGTTATTTTCTCCGCGCCGGGGCTGAAAATCCATGCCAAACTGTTTATTATCTCGCGTCTGGAAGACGGGGATGTGATCCGCCGGTATGCCCATATCGGTACGGGTAACTTCAACGAAAAAACCGCGCGTATCTACACGGATTACTCGCTGCTGACGGCCAACGAAGAGATCACCAATGAAGTCCGGCGCGTGTTCAACTTTATTGAGAACCCGTACCGCCCGGTCTCCTTTGATAACCTGATGGTGTCACCGCAGAATTCACGGGCAATGCTGAATCAGCTGATTGATGATGAGATTGCCAATGCACTGGCCGGCTATGAAGCCGGAATTACATTGAAAATCAACAACCTGGTGGATAAGCAGCTGAGTGAGCGTCTCTATGATGCCTCAGAAGCCGGGGTGAAAATCCGTCTGCTGGTGCGCGGTATGTGTGCGCTGGTACCGGGACAGGTGCCGTACAGTGAAAATATCCAGGTGACCAGTATCGTTGACCGGTTCCTGGAGCATGACCGGGTGTATGTGTTCACCAATAAAGGGGATGAAAAAGTCTATCTCTCCTCTGCGGACTGGATGACCCGCAATATCGATTACCGGATTGAAGTGGCGGTTCGCCTGCTGGATCCGGTGCTGCGCCGCCGGGTGCTCGATATTCTGGATATTCAGTTCAGTGATAATGAGAAGGCGCGTTATCTCGACAAAGAGATGTCCAACCATTATGTGCCGCGCGGCAACAAGCGGAAAGTCCGCTCGCAGATGGCAGTTTATGACTATATTCGTTCCCTGGAACAACCGGATAACTAAAAGGCCCGTTCATGCCATTATCACTGATCACGGAAAAAGATCGTCCGCTGGAAATTGCAGCCATCGACCTCGGGTCGAACAGCTTTCATATGGTGATTGCCCGTATTGTCAACGGTGCACTCCAGGTTCTCAGCCGCCTGAAACAGCGGGTGTATCTGGCTGAAGGTTTAAATGATCAGAATGAGCTGAGTGAAGAAGCCATGGAGCGCGGGCTGGCCTGTCTGGCGCTGTTTGCCGAGCGCCTTCAGGGTTTTCCCGCCGCACAGGTCACGATTGTCGGGACACACAGTCTGCGTGAGGCGGTCAATGCGCACGAGTTTCTCGAACGCGCCGCATCCGTTATCCCCTATCCGATTGAAATTATTTCCGGTCACGAGGAAGCACGCCTGATTTTTATGGGTGTTGAACACACGCAACCGGAAAAAGGCCGCAAACTGGTGATCGATATCGGCGGCGGTTCAACCGAGCTGGTGATCGGCGAACGTTTTGAGCCGATTTTAATTGAAAGCCGCCGTATGGGCTGTGTCAGTTTCAGCCGTCAGTTTTTTCCGGACGGTAAAATCACCGAAGCCAATTTTAACCGCGCCCGGCTGATGGCCGTTTCCAAACTGGAAAACCTGGCAATTGCCTTCCGGGTACAGGGCTGGGATGTCTGCCTCGGCGCATCCGGCACCATCAAAGCGGCCTGTGAGATCCTGCGTGAACTCGGGGAGCGGGACGGTATTATCACCCCTGTCCGCCTGGAAATGCTGGTCAAACAGGTGCTGCGTTATAAACGGTTTGATGCCCTGAATTTACCGGGGCTGTCTGACGATCGCAAAAAAGTGTTTGTGCCGGGCCTGGCGATTCTGTGCGGCCTGTTTGATGCACTGGAAATCACCGAACTGCGCCTGTCTGCCGGAGCCCTGCGTGAAGGGGTGCTGTATGAGATGGAAGGCCGTTTCCGCCATCAGGACATCCGCCAGCGCACCGCACAAAGCCTGGTGGAACACTATAATGTGGACAACGCCCAGGTGCTGCGTGTCCTGACCACCATGAAAAACCTGTACCGGCAATGGGCGGAGCAGAATCCGTCCCTGGTTGATCCGCAGCTGGAAGCAATTCTGGTCTGGGCGGTCTGGCTGCATGAAGTCGGGCTGAGCATCAACCTCTCCGGCCTGCACCGTCATTCGGCCTATATTCTGCAGAACACCAATTTACCGGGATTCACCCAGGAACAGCAGCTGCTGCTCGCCACACTGGTGCGTTACCACCGCAAAGCGGTAAAAAGTGACGATATCCCGAAATTCACACTGTTTAAACGTAAACAGGTCATCCCCCTGATACAGATCCTGCGCCTCGCGGTATTACTGAATAATCAGCGTCAATCCACCACCAAACGTGCAACATTGCGTCTGGAAACCAGGGACGGACACTGGACCCTGTTTTTTCCGCGCCACTATCTGACTATCAATACATTAATGCAGCTTGATCTGGAAAAAGAGCAGGCTTACTGGGATGATGTGCCCGGCTGGCACCTCGGTATAAAAGAAGAAGACGTCTAACAGGGAGAATCCCCGGCCAGTCTTATTTGTTTAAAAGTTTTATGTGTAAAGGAAAATCATGTCTGAACACAGTTTCTCCATTGACAATTCATCACCGGTCAATCCGCATTCCCAGCGGCTGGCTCACATTCGTCAGCAGGTTTTGCCCCTGTTTCTCAACGACACACAGTTTGTGGAAACCATTCTGGGCACCGCCGATGAACATGCCAGGCTCAGTGATGATGAGCTGCATTCAAAATCGAAGTTAGTCAAAAATCTGCTGACTGACCTCCACGCCGCTGACCTTGCGGATATGCTGGAAGCCCTGCCCTATGATGAACGTCTCGCGCTCTGGCATCTGATTGATAACCACCAGCGCGGGGAAGTGCTGGTGGAAGCCTCTGTCTCCGTATGGGACAGCCTGATTAAAGATATGTCAGACAAAGAACTGCTGCGCGCCGTTGCCACCCTGCATGTGGATGAGCAGGCGTATATCGCCGAGCACCTGCCGCGCGATACCATGCGCCGCCTGCTGACCTATCTGGAACCGAGCCTGCGTAACCGCATCCGCACCGTTCTTCAGTACCCTGCGGACAGTATCGGCCAGATGATGGACTTTGAGTTTGTCACCGTACGCGGCAATGTCCCTCTGAAAACGGTTCAGCGTTTTCTGCGCTACCGCAGCAATATCCCGGAAGCCACCGATAAAATCTTTGTTATCGACAGTAATAATATTTTGCAGGGCGAACTGCCGCTGACCACCATTCTCACCCAGTCACCGGACAAACTGGTCTCTGATGTAATGAAAACTGAGCCGGTCACCTTCCTGCCGGACGAAAAAGGCGAAGATGCCTCCGGTGCGTTCGAACGTTATGACTTAATTTCCGCCGCGGTTGTCGATAATAACGGGCGGCTGCTCGGACGACTGACCGTTGAGGATATCGTTGATAACCTGAATGAAGAGAGTGAAGAAAACATCCGTCGTATGGGGGGGTTAAGCCCGGAAGAGGATGTCTTTGCCCCGGTCGGCCAGGCGGTGAAAAACCGCTGGGCGTGGCTGGCGATTAACCTTTGTACCGCGTTTGTGGCTTCCCGCGTGATTGGTGTGTTTGAGCATACCATTTCCCAGCTGGTTGCACTCGCCACCCTGATGCCGATTGTTGCCGGTATCGGCGGTAACACCGGTAACCAGACCATTACGATGATTGTCCGCGCTCTCGCGCTTCACCAGATCCAGAAAGGCAGTTTTTCCTTCCTGCTGCTGCGTGAGCTGGGCGTTGCCTTTATCAACGGCGTGGTCTGGGGCGGGATTATGGGGGTCGTCACGTACCTGCTCTACGGCGATATCGCCATGGGTGCGGTGATGACGCTGGCTATGGTGCTTAACCTGCTGATGGCCGCCATCATGGGGGTGCTGATCCCGCTGACGATGATGAAACTCGGACGCGACCCGGCACTCGGTGCCAGTGTGATGATCACCGCGATCACCGATACCGGCGGATTTTTCATCTTTTTGGGCCTCGCCACGCTGTTCCTGGTCTGATTTTTGCTCAGATAGTCCTCTGCGGCCACGGAAAGAGAAGTTTTGCTTCTGCTCTCCGTGGCCGTTTTTGTCTCTTCCCGCTGCGTTTCCGCCCTCTTGTCATTATCCCGCCGCAGAGGATTATGATGCCGGACTGGCAATATCCGGTGAATATGATCACTTCTGCACTGCTGCTCTGAAATAATCTTCATGCCCCTCACACTTATTTATATTTATTTACCGCTGTTCACCCGGGTGTATATTGATAAGCCTTATTCATATAATGCTATTAATCGTATTTTATAAACCAGTATTCCGGGTAAATAATAATAAGGGCTGAATCTTTAATTATTCCGTTAATTATCTGTTCCGGTTTTCATAATATGCTGTCATTCCGGATTCCTTAACGTTATCATCCGTGACGCAAATCATATTTAGCTCAATAATCCAACCTATGGCATACAACAAGAATGTTCATCTTGTTTTAACCGGTGCTGTTTACAATATACGGAACTTCTTGCTATAACAAAGCATACCCTCCGGTAACAGACAATTCCCGTTTTTTATTTCCGGTTATCCCCGTGATAACCGGGATTGTGTTGCCGCCACCTCTCTTTTGGGAAACACAAATGAGAAAAAAAATGACACGACCCCCGTCATTGAATAAATGAGTAAATAAAAGGACATAATTATGACAACCGATACATCGCCATTAAGTCAGCCTCAGGCAAGGCCATTAAATAAAAACGATTATAAAACACTGGGATTATCTTCCCTCGGCGGCACGCTTGAATTCTATGATTTTGTCATATTTGTCTTTTTTACCGGAACACTAACCCACCTGTTTTTCCCGGGTGATAACGAATTTATCGCCCAGATGAAAACGCTGGGGATTTTCGCCGCCGGTTACCTGGCACGCCCGCTCGGCGGGATCATCATGGCGCACTTCGGCGATATTATCGGCCGCAAGCGCATGTTTACCCTGAGTATTTTCCTGATGGCAGTACCGACACTGGTCATCGGTATGCTGCCTACCTACGAAAGTATCGGTGTGGCGGCGCCTGTCCTGTTACTGCTGATGCGGATTTTACAGGGCGCGGCTATCGGCGGTGAGATGCCGGGCGCATGGGTATTTATCGCGGAGCACACACCGGAACAGCGCTACGGGCTGGGTGTCGGTACGCTGACCTCCGGGATCACCGGCGGTATTTTGCTCGGTTCGCTGGTCGCTATCGCAGTTCAGGCGTCTTATACTGCAGCGGAGGTGACCGCATGGGCATGGCGTATTCCGTTTATCCTCGGTGGTGTGTTCGGACTGATTTCTGTTTATCTGCGCCGCTTTTTGCAGGAAACGCCGATTTTTAAAGAAATGGCCGCCAAACGGACATTATCCGAAGAAATGCCGGTGAAAACGGTTCTGAAAAACCACAAAATGGCCTGTTTTGTCACCGCCGGGCTGACCTGGTCGTTATCCACCGCTATCGTGGTGATCATTCTGATGACCCCGTCGGTTGTGGTGGAAAAGATGTACGGCATTGATCGCACATTGTCATTACAGGCAAACTGTGTGGCCACGCTGACCTTAACCCTCGGCTGTATTTTCTGGGGCTGGCTGGAAGATAAGATCGGCAGCCGTGTGACACTGGCGTTGTCCTGGGGCGGATTAGCGATCACCGCATTCCACTTCTACAGTGCGCTGTCACCGGATATCGCAGCGGCGTCACTGGTGATTAACTATGCAGTGATGGGCTTTTTTGTCGGCGCGATTGCCACCACGCCAATCATCAGTACACGGGCATTTCCGCCGGCAATCCGTTTCTCCGGCTTGTCCTTTGCCTACAACATGGCTTACGCGGTATTCGGCGGCTTAACGCCGATGCTGACCGGTGCCTGGTTACAGAAAAGTGCAATGGCACCGGCGTATTATGTGGCAGGCGTGTCCGTACTGGCGATTGTCATCGGCTTCTTGCCGCTGGCACACAAAGGCTGGACCGCGCGTAAAGCACAGAATATGAAAACTGTCGCGGCACAGCAGTCTTAACGAAACAAATGAAACAGCAAGGGCGGATGATTATCCGCCCTTTTTCTTTTCCGTCTTCTGAATCAGCGCCAGGCCGGGTTTTTCATTACCGAATATTTACCTGGGCCGATAAAGGCCAGTGCAATACCGCTGATAAAGAAATACATCAGGCTTTCAATCGCCCACGCCCCGGTCGGATCCAGCATAAAGGTCTTATTCACACCGATCATCAGCCAGGCAACAATCATGGTAAAGGACACCAGCAATGCGGACGGCCGGGTCAGAATACCGAGAATAATAAAGACCGGCGCGACAATTTCCCCGAAATAAGTGCCGTAAGCAATAAACTCCGGTAACCCGAAAGAGGCCAGCAGCCCTTTTATCCCTGCCGCACCGGTGAGTAATTTACCGATACCGTGAAACAACATTAACCCGCCGACCGCCAGCCGCAGTAATAATTTTCCGGCATCGTCGTGTGATAACAGCCTGTTGATTACACCCGTCATAATATACCCCTGTTGAATGAGAATCTTACTCATTGTGAGTATACGCAGTGATACGCAAAGCGGTAGCGGAAACATTCATTGACGGTGAAAACCGGGAAATTTTATTCATTTTAATTGTTAATAATTTGATGACAGAAGAGAATTTTTATTCTTTATATTTTCTTGCAATATCCGCATGTTATCTTTTTCAATAATATCAATAAGGTCTTATTTATCAGTTTATTAACAACGTATCGTGTCGTTTTTATCAAATTATCTGAAGATAACCATCAAAAAAATTTACTTATTTTATTGCTATGACGGGTGCGCTCACTCATGAACTATCGGATTTATCACAAGTATTCTGCCCGGGTTATAAAAAGCAGAAGGCATGATATATATACAGTAACATCAGCCATTCACTAAAAGGATATCTTGCTATGACAGATTTTTATATCTCAGCTATTCGCATGGATAAAACGAGTCAGCATATTGAATTTGTAAAGGTTTTTGAACCAGGAAAAAGTATGTCTGTCAGTTCGCGACAATTTATTGGCGAATTAATAAATACCGGAAAAATTGAATTTAGAACAGCCATCCATATGAATGGAAAATGGAAAGCAGGCGCAGTAGTCCGTGTAACGTCTGCTGGCTATATCACAACCGACCCCAATGGCACCACGCTCGACAACCTGGGAAATTTGCCGACATTTTAAGTATGTCAGTCAGGGCAGTGCAATATCTGCCCTGATATTCCTGTTTATTCCCACATCCAGCGGTCTTCCCGATCCCAGCCCTTTGTTTTCATGCAGCTGTAGAAATAACGGTTGCGGCTGTCTTCATTCACATCCATCACATAACTTTCCGTTACCGGAGTCTGCTCTTTGTAGGTTTTGCTGTTGCCGCAGTCATCATCCTTTTTACAGCGTTTCTCCACGTCCCGCATCACACTGCGCTGGGCAACTTCATTTTTGACCGGGTAAAGCTTATGAGATTCCGGTTCACAGAAGGCATTTGCCTCTGCCCGTGTGTATTCAGAGCCGCCCGGGACTTCCACCCAGACAGATGAACAGCCGGACAGCAGCAGTGCAGAGACAAGAATAAGTCTGTTTTTCATCATTATAGTGTGTATTATCAGCTTGTTAAGAACGCGTAATATTACTGCACATCATAAATTGAGTAAACCGCACCGGTAATATTTCCTTAAGGGATGATAAAGCGACTGACATAAAGGCGGACTCCGCTGAAACCACGTATATTTACCTGTATCAACGTTATTTTCACAATTCTTCCATTTTTACGATCAGATTTACCGGTACACTATCCCCATCATATTTCAGGCTGTTTTGTGCCCTTACGCGTACCCCGGCAGCGCCGGGTAAAAAGGAATGATGAGTAATCCCAAAATGAATAATGTACAAAAGAGAAAGAAACGCACAGGCATTACGATTGCCGTTCTCCTTCTGGGCGCAGCCGGTTACGGCACCTATCATTACTTTTACTCTGCGGCACCGGCCACCCCGCCTGCTGCCGGAACGCCGGGGGCTTCCGCAGGCAAAAACAGCAACCGCCCGGGTCGTCCGCCGCTGGCGCCGGTACAGGTGGCGAAAGCCGTTTCTGAAACCATTCCCCGCACCTTGTCAGCACTCGGTACCGTGCAGGCGGCCAATTCTGTGACAGTGACCAGCCGCGTGGAAGGCCAGCTGATGCAAATCCATTTTGAGGAAGGTCAGAAAGTGAATGCCGGTGATCTGCTGTTCACCATCGACCCGCGTCCGTTTGAGATCCAGCTGGCACAGGCTCAGGGACAACTCGCCAAAGATCAGGCCACGCTCGCCAATGCCCGCCGTGACCTGAGCCGCTATCAGAAACTCGCGGCCACCAATGTGATTTCGCAACAGGAGCTGGATACCCAGCAGGCAACCGTCAAATCGGCGGAAGCCGGTATTAAGGTGGATCAGGCTGCTATCGACAGCGCAAAACTGCAACTGACCTACAGCCGCATCACCGCGCCTATCAGCGGAAAAATGGGTCTGCGTCAGGTGGATACCGGCAACTTTATTACCGCCGGAACTGCCATGCCGCTGGTGGTGATCAACCAGACCGCTCCGGCCGATGTGCTGTTTACCGTTCCGGAAAATAATATTCCGCTGATCCGCATGGCGCAGCGCACTATGCCGGAACTCACAGTCACCGCGCTGAGCAAAGATAACAGCATCCGTCTGGCACAGGGCAAACTGCTGACACTGGATAACCAGATAGATGCCGCCACCGGCACAGTAAAAGCCAAAGCGCGGTTTACCAATGATGATGATCTGCTGTTCCCGAACCAGTTTGTCAATATACTGCTGCAGGTCGGGCAGCTGGAAAATGCGGTGGTGATCCCGAATGCCGCACTGCAGATGGGCACCGAAGGTAATTATGTCTGGCTGCTGGAAGCCGAGAATAAAGTCCGTAAACAGATTGTGAATGTGGAATTACAGACCCCGGAACGCGTGGTGATCAAAAGCGGCGTCAGCGCCGGTGATACCCTGGTGACTGACGGAATAGATCGCCTGACTGACGGCGCGCAGGTGGAAGTGGTGTCCGGTGAGAAAAAAGCCGCAGCCGGAGATAAGGCCTGATGTCCGGAAACACCCCTGAAACCCGTGCCGGCGGCCCGTCCCGCCTGTTTATTCTGCGTCCGGTCGCCACCAGCCTGTTTATGCTGGCGATCCTGCTGGCGGGGATTGTCGGCTACCGCATGCTGCCGGTCTCTTCGCTGCCGGAAGTGGATTACCCGACTATCCGCGTGGTGACACTCTATCCCGGTGCCAGTCCGGATGTGATGACCTCCGCCGTGACCGCGCCGCTGGAGCGCCAGTTCGGGCAGATGTCCGGCCTGAAACAGATGTCATCGCAAAGCTCGGGCGGCGCTTCGGTGATCACCCTGATGTTCCAGCTTTCCCTGCCGCTGGATGTTGCAGTGCAGGAAGTGCAGGCGTCCATCAACGCGGCAACCAATCTGCTGCCGAATGATCTGCCTTATCCGCCGATTTACAGCAAAGTGAACCCGGCGGATCCGCCGGTGCTGACCCTTGCCGTCACCTCCGATGCCATGCCGATGACGCGTTTACAGGATATGGTGGAGAACCGCATCGCCCAGAAAATCTCCCAGGTGGAAGGGGTCGGGCTGGTGACACTGGCAGGCGGCCAGCGCCCTGCTGTGCGGGTACAGTTAAATGCCAATGCTGTCGCCGCTTACGGGCTGGACAGTGAAACTATCCGCACCGCGATTAACAACGCCAACGTCAACTCCGCCAAAGGGAGCCTTGACGGCCCGGCGCGTTCGGTGACGCTGTCCGCCAACGACCAGATGAAATCGGCGGAAGATTATCAGAACCTGATTGTCAGCTACAAAAACAATGCACCGATCCGCCTGCGGGATGTGGCAACCGTACAGGAAGGGCCGGAAAACACCCATCTGGGAGCATGGGTTAATGATAAACAGGCCATTGTCATTAATGTGCAGCGCCAGCCCGGTGCAAACGTGATTTCCACTACTGATACCATCCGTGCTCTGATCCCGGAACTGGTGGAAACGCTGCCGGAATCCGTGACCGTAACGGTTCTGACTGACCGGACAGATGCTATCCGCGCTTCGGTCAAAGATGTGCAGTTTGAACTGTTCCTGGCGATCGCGCTGGTGATCATGGTGATGTACCTGTTCCTGCGCAATATGGCCGCGACCCTGATCCCGGGCGTGGCGGTGCCGCTCTCGCTGGTCGGTACCTTCGCGGTGATGTATTTCTGTGGTTTTTCCGTCAATAACCTGACTCTGATGGCGCTGACTATCGCCACCGGGTTTGTGGTGGATGATGCAATTGTGGTGGTGGAAAACATCGCCCGCTATCTTGAAAAAGGCGACAAACCGCTGACCGCAGCCCTGAAAGGTGCCGGTGAGATTGGCTTTACCATTATCTCTCTGACCTTCTCGCTGATTGCCGTGTTAATCCCTCTGTTATTTATGGGGGATATTGTCGGCCGCCTGTTCCGTGAGTTTGCCATCACCCTTGCGGTGGCTATCCTGATTTCCGGTGTGGTGTCACTGACACTGACACCGATGATGTGCGCCCGGTTCCTGAAACCGGAATCTGCTCACCGCCATAACCGCTTTAACCGCGCCACTGAACACTTTTTTGAGCGGGTGATTGCCGGTTACGGCCGCTGGCTGACATGGGTGCTGCGCCATCAGTGGCTGACACTCGGGGTTGCGTTCAGTACCATGGCGATCACCGTCATGCTCTATCTGTTTATCCCGAAAGGCTTTTTCCCGATCCAGGATAACGGGTTGATTCAGGGCACGCTGGAAGCACCGCAGTCCGTGTCGTTTCAGGCCATGAGTGAGAAACAGCAGGCGGTCAGCCGTCTGCTGGCGGATGACCCGGCTGTCGCTAATATCGCCGCCTTCGCCGGTATCGACGGCAGCAATGCCACACTGAACACCGGCCGTCTGCAAATCACCCTGAAACCGCTGTCTGAGCGGGCTGACCGTGCGGAAGCTATCATCACCCGGTTACAGGAGAAAGCTGATACCCTGCCCGGCGTGAAACTGTATCTCCAGCCGTCTCAGGATCTGACTATCGATACCCAGACCTCCCGCACGCAGTATCAGTTTACCTTACAGGCGAATTCCCTTGAGGAGCTTGATCTGTGGGTGCCGCGTCTGATGACAGAATTAGAGAGCAGTGATGCCCTGACCGACACCGGTAATGACTGGCAGAACAAGGGACTGGTGGCTTATATCGATATCGACCGCGACACCGCGTCACGGCTGGGGCTGACCATGACAAATATTGATAACGCGCTGTACAATGCGTTCGGTCAGCGTCTGATCTCCACGATTTATACCCAGGCCAGTCAGTACCGCGTGGTGCTGGAAAATAACACCGCGCTGACACCGGGCGCGGATGCCCTCAGCAGCATCCGTCTGACCAATAAAGACGGCAACTCCGTGCCGTTGTCAGCCTTTGCCACTGTCTCGCAGCGCTTCGGGCCGCTGGCGATCAATCATCTGGCGCAGTTCCCGTCCGCGACCTTCTCCTTTAATGTCCCGGCGGGCGGTTCGCTGGAAGCGGCTGTTAATGCGGTGAAATCAGCGGAGCAGCGTATCGGCCTGCCGAAAGATATCACCACACAATTCCAGGGCGCAACCCTCGCCTTTGAAAATGCTCTGTCCAACACCCTGTGGCTGATCCTTGCCGCTGTCGTGGCAATGTATATTGTGCTCGGCATTCTGTATGAGAGTTTTATTCACCCGATTACTATCCTCTCCACCCTGCCCACCGCCGGGGTCGGTGCCCTGCTGGCGCTGATGATGGCGGGCAATGAGCTGGATGTTATCGCGATTATCGGTATTATTCTGCTGATCGGGATTGTGAAGAAAAACGCCATTATGATGATTGACTTCGCCCTTGCGGCAGAACGCGAACAGGGGCTGTCGCCGTATGATGCGATTTATCAGGCGTGTCTTCTGCGTTTCCGCCCGATCCTGATGACCACCATGGCCGCACTGTTCGGTGCGGTGCCGCTGATGCTCAGTACCGGGGTCGGTGCCGAGCTGCGCCAGCCGCTGGGGGTCTGTATGGTCGGCGGACTGATTATGAGCCAGATCCTGACCCTCTTTACCACCCCGGTGATTTATCTGCTGTTTGACCGCCTGTCTCACTGGCGCGATAACGCCCGGTTTACCCCGGAAAATGACAACACGGGAGCCTCATTATGAGGCTGTTCGCCCTGTTTATCGCCCGTCCGGTGGCCACGACGCTGATAAGCCTCGCCATCACCCTGTGCGGTGCGATCAGCTTCCTGTTCCTGCCGGTGGCGCCGCTGCCGCAGGTGGATTATCCGGTGATTAATATCACGGCATCACTGCCGGGTGCTTCGCCGGAAACCATGGCATCGTCTGTCGCCACGCCGCTGGAGCGCTCACTCGGGCAGATAGCCGGGGTGTCGGAAATGACATCCTCCAGCTCGCTCGGCAGCACCAGTATTACCCTGGAATTTGAGCTTAACCGCGACATCAACGGCGCTGCCCGTGATGTGCAGGCGGCGCTCAACGCCGCACAGAATCTGCTGCCGTCCGGGATGCCGTCCCGCCCGCGTTACTATAAATCCAACCCGTCCGATGCGCCGATTATGATCCTGACGCTGACATCGGACACCCTCGATACCGGCAAACTCTATGATATCGCCTCCACCCGGCTGGCACAGCGCCTGTCACAGATTGAAGGCGTGAGTGAGGTTTCGGTCGGCGGCGGCTCGCTGCCTGCCGTGCGTGTTGAGCTTAATCCGTCACAGCTGTTTAACCAGGGGGTTTCCCTCGACAGTGTGCGCAAAGCGATTACCGATGCCAACGTGCTGCGTCCGCAGGGCTCGGTGTCTGACAATGAACGCCGCTGGCAGATTGACAGTAACAGTGAACTGAAAACGGCTGAGGATTATCGTCCGCTGATTGTGCATTACAATGACGGCGCGGCGGTACGGCTGGCAGATGTCGCCACCGTGAAGGACTCGGTGCAGAACGTCCGCGCCGCCGGAATGAGCAACGGCAAGCCTGCAATTCTGCTGGTGATCCGCCGTGAAGCCGGTGCCAATATTATCGCCACCGTAGCCCGTATCCGCGAACAGCTGCCGGTATTACAGGACGCCATTCCCGCCAGCGTGGATTTACAGGTCGCCCAGGATCGCACACCCACCATCCGTGCCTCACTGACCGAAGTGGAGCGCGCACTGACCATTGCGGTGGGGCTGGTGATCCTGGTGGTGTTCCTGTTTCTGCGTTCCGGACGTGCCACCATTATCCCGGCGCTGGCCGTGCCGGTTTCTCTTATCGGTACTTTCAGCGCCATGTATCTGTGCGGGTTCAGCCTCAATAACCTGTCACTGATGGCCCTGACCGTCGCCACCGGTTTTGTGGTGGATGATGCCATTGTGGTGCTGGAGAATATCGCCCGTCATATTGAAAACGGACTGAAACCGAAAGAAGCCGCGCTCAAAGGGGTCAGCGAAGTCGGTTTTACCGTGCTTTCCATGAGTATCTCCCTGGTGGCGGTGTTTATTCCGCTGCTGCTGATGGATGGCCTCGTCGGGCGGCTGTTCCGTGAATTTGCCATCACCCTGACCACCGCTATTGCTATCTCGCTGGTGATCTCCCTGACACTCACCCCGATGCTTTGTGCTCATCTGCTGAAAAACCGCGCGTCACCGGCGCGGGAACGCAAACGCGGCGCAGGCCGGATCCTGTTCCGCATCCAGCAATGGTACGGGCGCAGCCTGACCGTGGTGCTGGCACACAGCCGCTGGGTACTGCTGATTTTTACCGGCACCATTGCTCTCGCAGTCTGGCTCTATATCTCTGTACCGAAAACCTTTTTCCCGGATCAGGATACCGGGCGGCTGCTGGGCTTTGTCCGCGCTGACCAGAGCATTTCGTTCCAGTCGATGGAGCAGAAAATGCGCACCTTTATGCAGCGTATTCACAGTGATAAAGATGTTGCCAGTGTCACCGGCTTTACCGGCGGCGGACGGGTGAACAGCGGATTTATGTTTATCTCGCTCAATCCGCTGGATGAACGGACAGACAGCGCCCAGGATGTAATCAACCGGCTGCGTGTCACTCTGGCGGATGAACCGGGCGCTAATCTGTTCCTGATCCCGGTTCAGGATGTGCGCGCGGGCGGTCGTCAGTCCAATTCCAGTTATCAGTACTCCCTGCTGGCGGACGATTTATCCCTGCTGCGCGAATGGGAGCCGAAAATCCGCAAAGCACTCGGCGAACTGCCGCAGCTGACCGATGTCAACTCGGATAAAGAAGATAAAGGCGCAGAGATGGCACTGACTTATGACCGCGATGTGATGGCACAGCTCGGGATCAGTGTTAATGATGCCAATAATCTGCTGAATAACGCCTTCGGTCAGCGGCAGATCTCCACTATTTATGAGCCGCTGAATCAGTACAAAGTGGTGATGGAAGTCGCGCCGCAATATACACAGGATGTCAGCGCGCTGGATAAGATGTTTGTTATCAATAAAGACGGACAACCGGTTCCGCTGGCGTATTTCGCACAATGGCGCCCGGCGAATGCACCGCTGAGTGTTAACCATCAGGGATTGTCAGCGGCCTCAACGATCGGCTTTAACGTGGCGGAAGGCTATTCCCTGTCCGATGCGGTGGCGGCGGTCGAACGCACCATGGTGGAGCTGGGTGTACCGTCCGGAGTGCGCGGCACTTTTGCCGGAACCGCGCAGCTGTTCCAGGAGACCCTGCAATCTCAGGTGCTGCTGATTATCGCCGCCATTATCACGGTGTATCTGGTGCTAGGTATGCTGTATGAGAGCTTTATTCATCCGCTGACTATCTTATCCACCCTGCCCTCAGCGGGGGTCGGCGCATTGCTGGCGCTGCGCTTCTTTGATACGCCGTTCAGCCTGATCGCCCTGATCGGGATTATGCTGCTGATCGGGATTGTGAAGAAAAACGCCATTATTATGGTGGACTTCGCCATTGCCGCCCAGCGTGGCGGGCAAAGTGCGCGGGATGCCATTTTTCAGGCTTGCCTTCTGCGCTTCCGTCCGATCCTGATGACCACTCTGGCCGCTCTGTTCGGCGCACTGCCGCTGGCGCTCGGCAGCGGAGACGGCGCGGAGCTGCGCCAGCCGCTCGGGATAACCGTGGTCGGCGGGTTGCTGGTCAGTCAGATTCTGACACTCTATACCACGCCGGTGATTTATCTGTTCTTTGACCGGCTGCGCCGCAAAAAAACCGGAGAATCCGCCGGACAATCCGTTCTCAGTACGAAGGGAAATGTATGAAAACCGGAATAGGTCACAAACTGTTTCTTGCCATTTTTGCCACCTGTATGCTGGTGGTGCTGACCATGCATCTGGCTATCCGTTTCAGTTTTGAGCAGGGCTTCCTCGGCTATCTTCAGCGCTCCGCCGAAGACCGGACGGAGATGATCGCCGATGTTGTCGCTGAACAATATGCCGATTACGGCAGCTGGTATTTTCTGCGCAATAATCAGCGCGGTTTTATGCAGGCACTGCGGGCGCTGGATACCGACCGCCATATGGAACATATGGAACGCGGCTGGAAAATGCGCTTCTGGCTGCTGGATGAGGATGACCGCCGCCTGTTCGGGCACGGACCGGTACCGCCCGGCGAGCTCTACCGCAAACCGGTAAAATACAATAATAATATCGTCGGCTGGGTGGTGATGCCGGCGGATGACAATATCAACCGTGCCGCCGACCAGAGCTTTTCACATCAGCAGGCACGTACCAGCTGGATAGTTTCGGCGCTGGTGCTGCTGGTGACTCTGGTGGTCACCTGGCTGCTGACACGCGGCTTTCTGCGTCCGGTCAAACGGCTGGCGGAAGGCACACATCAGCTGGCGGCGGGTAATTTCAGCAGCCGCGTACCGGTTCACGGTAAAGATGAAATCGCGCAGCTGGCCAATGATTTTAACCAGCTCGCTTCCGCGCTGGAGAAAAATGAGCTGATGCGCCGCGACTATATGGCGGATGTCTCACACGAGCTGCGTACCCCGCTGGCAGTATTACAGGGTGAACTGGAAGCTCTTCAGGACGGGATCCGCCAGCCGACACCGGAGACCCTGGCGTCTCTGCTGGCGGAAGTGCAGACCCTGACAAAACTGGTCAGCGATCTGCATCAGCTGTCATTATCCGATCGCGGCTCACTCTCTTACCGCAAAGAGTTATGCAATCTGACTGATGTGATCAGCCGGTCTATCGGCGTATTCCGCCACCGGCTGCAGGAAAAAGGTCTCTCTGTCACAACGGAACTGCCGGATACCCTGATGATTTTCGGGGATGACGCGCGGCTCGGCCAGCTATTCCATAATCTGCTGGAAAACAGCCTGCGTTACACCGACAGCGGCGGACAGATTGTGGTACGCGGTCAGCAGGATGAAACACAGATCCGTATCGACTGGTCAGACAGTGCACCGGGGCTGACTGAGGAGCAATTTTCACAGATTTTTGAGCGTTTCTACCGCAGCGAATCCTCCCGCAACCGGGCCAGCGGCGGATCCGGACTCGGCCTTGCGATTTGTGATAAAATCGCGGAAGCGCATCACGGGCAGATAAGTGCATCCGCGTCCCCGCTCGGCGGTGTGACCATCACACTGATTCTGCCCCGCTCTGACTGACAGGAGTTGACTGCATGGAACAAAATGCTGAACTGATTCTCATTGTGGAAGATGAGCCGAAACTGGCTCAGTTACTGACAGATTACCTGCATGCCGCCCATTACCGCACGCACTGGCTGGCACGTGGCGGCGAAGTGACGGCCTGGGTGCAGGAAAATAAACCGGATCTGATTTTGCTGGATCTGATGCTGCCGGAGAAAGACGGCCTGACACTCTGCCGTGAAATCCGTCAGTTCAGTGATGTACCGGTGATGATGGTCACGGCCAAAACCGAAGAGATTGACCGCCTGCTGGGGCTGGAAATCGGTGCGGATGATTATGTCTGCAAGCCTTACAGCCCGCGTGAGGTGGTGGCACGGATCAAAACCATTCTGCGCCGCTGTCAGCGCAATAACGATACGTCAGAGGATAAGCGTGACACCCTGACTATTGATGAGGTGAATTATCAGGTGCGTTTCGGGACACAGAGTCTGGATCTCACTCAGGTTGAATTCCGTCTGCTGCGCACCATGGTGTCACAGCCGGGCACCGTGCTGTCACGCAATCAGCTGCTGGATAATCTGTATGATGATTACCGCGTGGTAACTGACCGCACTATTGACAGCCATATCAAAAACCTGCGCCGCAAGCTCGGACAGTTAGACGGTGACCGTGATTTTATTCATTCCGTCTACGGGCTGGGTTACCGCTGGGAAGGCGGACCGGCGGAGATTATTGCCGCCACCATTATCTGACAGCTGTTATCTGACAGATATAAAAAACGGCGGAATATCCGCCGTTTATTGTTTCTCTGATTACTGAATAACTCAGTTACTGAATGACGGACGGACGCTTCAGCCGCGCCAGGATTTTATCGAGCGTATTTTGCTCATCCTGCAATAAATCAGCTTTAGCGATACGGAATGACCGGTCCAGTTCAGCGGTTCTGATATGCAGTTTCAGCGCAGCGCGGTTGTCTGTAATCACGGTGAAAGCACTCAGCGGCGCTTCATAGCAGACCGCATACTGCCCCGGGGTAAACAGCAGGTTATCACCGGCAATCGCCAGCATCGGATAATACTGAATACGCCGTGCGTTAATCACCAGCACAATCGCCACCGCGACCATAATGCCGCCGATATCCATCCCGAACACCAGCAGTGCCACGCCGAGTATTCCGTACAGCACCGCCATGCTGATCTGGCGCTGTTTATTGAATTTCAGCAGGACCTCAAACGGCAGTTGTGCCAGTTTCGGTACTGTTTTCAGTGAACGGTAGACCACGCGGTTGTAGTCGTAGAGGTAACCGACGATAAAGACAAAGCCCAGCGGAATAAAAATAATACCGCCGATCATGGCGAGAACCAGGCCCAGTTTCGGCTGGTTGCGCAAAAATGCCAGACTGGCCAGCTGTGCGGCCATCCCGCCGGTCATCAGAATTTTCACGTACGGTAAGACTTCAATCAGTTGCTGCATCTGATAATCCAGTTGATCCCGGTACGGCTCAAGTGCCGACGGAATATAGGAGATAATCCCCAGGAAAATCAGGTTAAGAGCCAGACCGATCCAGACTGCAATATGACGTTTTTCCATGTATCCACGCTGTAACAGACTATAGTAAATGATAGCGCGGCAGAAATTATCCGCCGCACCACTGAATTTAACGAAACTATATCAAATCGTTATCCGATATTCATGCCATTTTCAGTAATTCATTTGATACCGGGCGGATGACGCGCTAGAATCCAACGCCTTGATTACGCCTCCCCCTCCGGGGAAGGTTCTGACTTGAACTCAGATCGGAATACATTATGTTTACACCCGAATTACTCTCTCCGGCGGGCTCGCTGAAGAATATGCGCTATGCGTTCGCCTATGGTGCGGATGCGGTCTATGCCGGACAGCCACGTTACAGCCTGCGTGTCCGTAACAACGAATTTAACCACGAAAACCTCGCCAAAGGCATTCAGGAAGCCCACGAACTGGGCAAGAAATTCTATGTCGTGGTCAATATCGCCCCGCATAACGCCAAACTGAAAACCTTTATCCGTGACCTGGAGCCGGTGATTGCCATGGGCCCGGATGCACTGATTATGTCTGACCCCGGTCTGATCATGATGGTGCGCGAGCATTTCCCGCAGATGGATATTCATTTATCCGTTCAGGCCAACGCCGTGAACTGGGCAACCGTCAAATTCTGGCATCAGATGGGGCTGACCCGTGTGATCCTCTCCCGTGAACTGTCACTCGAAGAAATCGCCGATATCCGCAAAAATGTGCCGGAAATTGAGCTGGAAGTGTTTGTTCACGGTGCGCTGTGCATGGCCTACTCCGGCCGCTGCCTGCTCTCCGGTTATATCAACAAACGTGACCCGAACCAGGGTACCTGCACCAATGCCTGCCGCTGGGAATATAAAGTTGAGGAAGGCAAAGAGGATGTGGTCGGTAATATCGTCCACAAGCAGGAGCCGATTCCGGTGAAAAACATTGAGCCGACCCTCGGTGCCGGTGCCCCGACAGACAAAGTGTTCCTGATTGAGGAAGCACAGCGTCCGGGCGAATATATGACCGCGTTCGAAGATGAACACGGCACCTATATTATGAACTCCAAAGATCTGCGGGCTATCGAGCATGTCGAAAAGCTGACGCAGATGGGTGTTCACTCCCTGAAAATCGAAGGCCGTACCAAATCCTTCTATTACTGCGCCCGTACCGCCCAGGTTTACCGCCGTGCCATTGATGACGCTGTTGCCGGAAAACCGTTTGATCCGTCGCTGCTGACCACGCTGGAAGGCCTGGCACACCGCGGTTATACCGAAGGGTTCCTGCGCCGCCATACTCATGATTCTTATCAGACTTATGAATACGGCTATTCCGTTTCTGATTCCCAGCAGTTTGTCGGCGAGTTTACCGGCAACCGCGTGAACGGCCTTGCTGAAGTGGATGTGAAAAACAAATTCTCTGTCGGTGACAGCCTGGAACTGATGACCCCGAACGGTAATATCAGCTTTACCCTCGATGCCATGAATAACCGCAAAGGGGAAGCCACCGGTGTCGCACCGGGTAACGGGCATATTGTCTATCTGCCGGTGCCGGATGATGTGAATCTGGAATTTGCATTGCTGATCCGTAACTTACCGGGTACCAGCACCCGTAATCCGCATATGCCGGAATTTACCGACGCTGCGGCCACAAACGGGTAAAATTCTGAATTTTCGAATCCGATCACAACAATCACTTTGGTTATTTCGTAGTATCGGACAAGAAAATGAAGAACTAAAACGCAACATGTAATACCAGGAACCACCTCCTTGGTTGGCTCAATCTCCCTTGAGCCAACCTTTTCTTTTTGTGTCCTCCTCTTTTTCTCCGCCCATTTTTCCCGGCATAAACCGTCCGTGTTTGTTATCTTTAAAAGACGTAATCTGAACACGGAGTCTGGTATGGCGGAAACGCATATAGTGGTTCTTAACGGAAAACGCGCCGGTGATGACGGTATCCGTCAGGCTGTCCGGCATTTACGGGAAAACGGAGAAGACATTCAGGTGCGGGTGACATGGGAGCCGGAAGATATTCCCCGCTTTGTCCGCGAAGCACATCAGCTGAAAGCAGCAACCGTGATTGCCGCCGGGGGCGACGGCACGATTAATGCCGTATGCAGCGCTCTGATGGCATATCCGGCTGAAAAGCGCCCGGTCCTCGGTATTCTGCCGCTCGGTACCGCCAATGATTTTGCCACCGCAGCCGGAATACCGGCGGATAAAACCAAAGCCCTGCTTCTGGCCGCCAAAGGCAGCGCGGTCGCCATTGATATCGGCTGTATCAATGAATCTCATTATTTTATCAATATGGCCACGGGCGGGTTCGGCCCGAAAATCACCACAGACACCCCGGAAGCCCTGAAAAGCACCTTCGGCGGTGCCGCGTATTTCCTCCACGGCCTGACACGCAGCGATTTGCTGAAAGCGGACCACTGTACTATCAGCTGTGATGATTTCCACTGGCAGGATGACGCGCTGGTGATTGGTGTCGGCAACGGCTGCCAGGCGGGCGGCGGGCATAAACTGTGTCCGGATGCGCGGATCAATGACGGTCTGCTTAACCTGAGTATTCTGCCGGAACGCAACTGGCCGCGCTCACTCTGGAACAGTCTCTTTAATGAGGGCGAAGCGGAAGGCGTTATCATGAAGCGCAGTACACGGATCACCATCAGCGCGGCACATGAGATGGTGTTTAATCTCGACGGCGAACCGCTGACTGGTCAGCAATTCACCTTTTCCGTGCTGCCTGAAGCGATCCAGTGCCGGTTACCGCCACACTGCGGGTTGTTATCTTAAACACAATCCACGACAATCCGTGACAATTTTATAACACGCTACAGTAATCGGAGTTTACATACCATGACTGATATCGTTAAGTTGTTAGGCAATGATTCATCATCTCTTCTTGAACACACCTGCACCACCATTCCCAAAGACAATCTCTATCTGCCGGGCGATGACTTTGTCACCCGTGTGATGATTGATAACAACCGGCCAAATACCGTGCTGCGCTCCATGCAGTCGCTGTTTAATCACGGTCGTCTGGCGGGAACCGGTTATCTTTCCATTCTGCCGGTGGATCAGGGTGTTGAGCACTCTGCCGCAGCCTCTTTTGCCGCTAACCCGCTCTATTTTGATCCGAAAAATATTGTTGAGCTGGCTATCGAGGCAGGCTGTAACTGTGTGGCTTCCACTTACGGCGTACTGGCTTCTGTTGCCCGCCGCTATGCACACCGCATCCCGTTCCTTGTCAAAATCAACCACAATGAAACCCTGAGCCTGCCTGCGCAGTATGATCAGACACTGTACGCCAGTGTTGAACAGGCTTTCGAAATGGGCGCGGTGGCTGTCGGGGCAACGATTTATTTCGGTTCACCGGAATCCCGCCGTCAGATAGAGGAAATCTCTGCGGCCTTTGAACGCGCGCATGAACTGGGCATGGTAACGGTCCTGTGGGCGTATCTGCGTAACCCGGCCTTCAAAAAAGACGGGGTGGATTATCACGCCAGTGCGGATTTAACCGGTCAGGCAAACCACCTTGCGGCCACTATCGGTGCGGATATCGTCAAACAGAAAATGGCGGAGAATAACGGCGGCTTTAAAGCCATCGGCTTCAGTCATACTGATGAGCGCGTTTACAGCACGCTGACCACAGATAACCCGATCGATCTGGTTCGTTATCAGCTTGCGAACTGCTATATGGGTCGTGCGGGGCTGATTAACTCCGGCGGTGCATCCGGTAATAATGACCTTTCCGATGCGGTCCGTACTGCGGTGATCAACAAGCGCGCCGGGGGTATGGGGCTGATCCTCGGCCGTAAAGCCTTTAAGAAATCGATGAAAGACGGGGTGGCACTGATTAATGCAGTGCAGGATGTGTATCTCGATAAGAAAGTGACGATTGCTTAATAACCAACCCGTTCTGCTGATCCTGAGGGATTCGCGGTAACGGGCAGGCGAACGAAAAGCATGCGCGTCATGGATGACGCGCCTGAGCTTACAGGGATGTATTTACAGCGACTTTTCGTTTTGCCCGTTGTCCGCGGAGCCGTGCCCCGAACTATCAGCGTTTCTTCTTCTTCCGCCCTGCCCGGGCAAAGCGCTGGCGGTTGCTATCACTGCTGCTTTCTTTCTTTTTCTGCTGTTTGTCTGACCCCGGATAAACCGGCGGAGCAACTTTAATTTTGTTATCGCGCTTCTGTGGTTTTGCGGCCGGCTTTTTGACTTTTTTATCTTCAGAGGAGGATTTTTCAATCGCATCAAAGAGTTCGACCAGCTCATCATCGGTCAAATCACGCCATTCCCCCACCGGGATCCCGGTCAGGCTGATATTCATGATGCGGACGCGCTCGAGTTTCGTCACTTCATAACCGAAATGCTCACACATGCGGCGGATCTGACGGTTCAGCCCCTGAATCAGCGTGATGCGGAAAACAAACGGCGCTTCCTGCTTCACTTTACATTTTTTGGTCACCGTACCGAGGATCGGCACGCCCGCGCCCATACCACGGATAAAATCATCGGTGATCGGTTTATTCACCGTCACCACATACTCTTTCTGGTGATCGTTACCGGCACGCAGAATTTTGTTTACCAGATCGCCGTGGTTAGTCAGGAAAATCAATCCCTGAGAATCTTTATCCAGGCGGCCGATAGGGAAGATACGGGTGCTGTGATTGACGAAATCGACAATATTGTCTTTCTCGCCTTCATCGGTTGTACTGACGATACCCACCGGTTTATTGAGGGCAATCAGCACCAGATCATCCTGCTCCCGCGCCTCAATCAGCTGACCGTTGACTTTAACCACATCACCCGGCATCACCTGTGAGCCGATAGCCGCACGTTTGCCGTTGATCAGGACCAATCCCTGCTCAATGTAGCGGTCCGCATCCCGGCGGGAGCAGATGCCGCTTTCGCTGATGTATTTATTAAGACGCACAGATGAACCCGTTTCCATATCTTCCCCCCTGAAAAGCGCGCAATATACACCAATTATCGTGCGATATCACCACCACTGATAAAAATGGTGAACCGGACCATGTCCGTGGCCCACTTCGAGGCTGTCTGCCGCCGCCAGCGCCCCGTGCAGATACTGTTTTGCCGCCTCCGTGGTTTCCGCCCAGTCCGCACACTGAGGCCGCAGCGCCGCCATTGCTGCAGATAATGTACAGCCGGTGCCGTGGCTGTTTTTGGTCGGAATACGGGTTGAGGTAAAGCGGTGACGGCCTTCCGGCAGAAACAGCCAGTCAGGGCTTTCAGCGTTATCCAGATGCCCGCCTTTCAGCAGAACAGCATTTGCCCCGGCAGCCATCAGTGCCTCGCCCTGCTGCTGCATCATTTTTTCATCTGTGGCGACAGCCGTTTTCAGTAATGCTGCCGCTTCGGGAAGATTGGGGGTAATAATCGAAACGTGAGGTAATAATTCAGAGATCAGTAAATCAACCGCTTCGGCTTTCAGCAGCGGATCGCCGCTTTTCGCCAGCATCACCGTGTCCAGCACCACATACGGCACAGAATACTGACGCAATTTCTCAGCCACGGTGCGGATCACGCCGCCGTCAGACAACATACCAATCTTGGCACTGTCAATTCTGACATCCGTCAGTACCGCATCCAGTTGCGCCGCAACAAATTCCGGCGGGACAGAATGAACAGAATTTACGCCGCAGGTATTTTGTGCCACCAGCGCCGTCATCACCGTGGTGCCGTAAACGCCCAGTGCGGAAAAGGTTTTTAAATCTGCCTGAATACCCGCGCCGCCGCTCGGATCTGTTCCTGCAATGGTTAATGCGTTGATTCTCACCTGATATCTCCTGTTTTGCTGTACCGCTCTGTATAGTGAATTATACGCATCCGGTGACAGGAAACCACCACAGAACAGGCAATAAAAAACCCCATGCCCGTAAGGGCACAGGGTCTGAATTTGCGTCAGTGATATACACTCGTTATTGAAACGGCTATCAGGCTGTCGCGTTGACCACGCTGGTAAAACCAACTATCAGAGGCAGTATTGCTGCCGGAGATAATTATGCTTTAGTGACGTTGGCAGCAGCAGGGCCTTTAGGACCATCCTGCACTTCAAATTCAACTTGTTGGCCTTCAGCAAGTGTTTTGAAACCATCGGTCATGATTGCAGAGAAGTGTACGAACACGTCTTTGCTGCCATCAGCTGGAGTGATGAAACCAAAACCTTTTGATTCGTTAAACCACTTAACGGTGCCTTTAAGTTTAGCCATTGATAAAATTCCTATCCTACAAATTTGCCGATAACCGGCGTATACAAACTAGTCGTTACTGCTTAAAAAACAGAAGCGTACCTCGTTTACCCATTTGAGTTATCACATAGGACAGGTCGGAAATCAAGCGATTTTTTCAGCGGGAAGATCTGGTGCACATATTTAGAAATATTAATAACATGTTCCGATAAATTTATACGCAAAATTGATAACCGCTTGTGTTTAAACATATAAAAAAATTACAACTTTGTTCTTTTCCTGCAAGAACGATAAGCTGCTTTACTTCATTATTACCACACTAAGAATCTGCCTGGTTCCGGCGTCCGTTGATATTTTGTTTAGATTTAAGCCGGATTGGCAGTATAAAAATAATATGAAATCTATGTTACTATAATTGCCATCTATTAATTAGCATCATTTGTTATGAGCAAGATAATCGTTTTAGGATAAATGATTATTGTCACACCAGGAGTCATTCATGAAGCTTTCTCTGAGCACAATCAGCACCCTGACGCTCACCTCCCTGCTGATGGCCGCACAGCCCGCAGCAGCACAGGAACAGGACACATTAAAAAGTGACAGCGTCACAAATGATACTGCGGCTTCAGAAGGACTGTGGGGAACGTTTAAACGCAACGTCACCAACGTCTGGCAATCAGACCAGTATGATTTATATGTTCCGTTCTGGACGTGGCATAACCGCCTGACCTACGACAAAGAAAAAACCGATAAATACAATGAAAAGCCGTGGGGTGCCGGGTTCGGTAAATCCTACTATGATGAGGATAATGACTGGCACAGCCTGTACGCCATGGCATTTAAGGATTCACACAATAAATGGGAGCCGATTGTCGGTTACGGGTTCCAGAAGATGTGGATGCCGCACGGGCAGGACGGTTTCAAAGCCGGTGTCGGCTTTACCATTGGTGTGACCGCGCGGGATGACTATCACTATATCCCGATCCCGGTACCGCTGCCGCTGGCATCGGTGGAATATAACCGCCTGGCGATTCAGGCCACTTATATTCCGGGCACTTACAATAACGGTAACGTCCTGTTTATGTGGGCCCGCTGGCAGTTTTAAGTACTTTTGAACATAAAAAAACCGGGGATTTTTCCCCGGTTTTTTATTATCTGCAGTTATGCTTTCGCGGCACGGCGGCGTTCATAATAGCGGTATGTCAGCCACAGGAAGCCAATCCAGAACGGCAGCAGGATCACTGAAATCCGCAGACCATCCATCAGGGCAATCAGCACCAGGATAAAGGCCAGGAACGCAAGACAGATATAGTTGCCCCACGGATACCACAGTGCCTTAAAGAACGGCTCCACGCCCTCTTTCATCTTCGCCTGACGGAATTTCAGGTTGGAGATACAGATCATGATCCAGTTAATCACCAGCGTGGTGACCACCAGCGACATCAGCAGCGAGAATGCCTCTTTCGGCAGCAGGTAGTTGATCAGGATCCCCACGGAGGTGACCAGGCCGGACAGAATAATCGAGTTCACCGGCACACCGCGCGGACTGATGCGTTTCAGGAATGCAGGCGCATTACCCTGACGTGCCAGGCTGTAGAGCATCCGGCTGTTGCTGTAAACACCGCTGTTATAAACGGAAAGCGCGGCAGTCAGTACCACCACGTTCAGCACATGAGCAATCCACAGATTGATATTGCCCTGCACAGAATCCGCAGCACCAAACGCATGGCCGATTTCACGGAAGATCAGCACAAACGGGCTGACGTTCTCGACAATTTTTGTCCACGGATAGAGAGAAAGGATAACGGTAATGGAGCCGATATAGAAAATCAGGATACGGTAAACCACCTGATTGATAGCTTTCGGAATGCTGTAACGCGGATTTTCTGCTTCCGCTGCCGCCAGGCCGACCAGTTCGAGTCCGCCGAAAGAGAACATAATGATCGCCATCGCGAAAATCAGTCCGCCCCAGCCATGCGGCATAAATCCGCCGAATTCCCAGAGGTTGCTGACAGAGGCCTGCGGGCCGCCGTTACCGCTGATCAGCAGATAGGCACCAAAGGCAATCATACCAAGAATGGCCACCACTTTGATCATAGCAAACCAGAATTCAGTTTCCCCGTAAACCTTGACGTTCACCAGGTTTACCAGGTTTATCAGCACAAAGAAGATCGCTGCAGAAACCCAGGTCGGAACATCCCACCAGAATTTAATATACTCGCCGACCGCCGTCAGTTCTGCCATGCCCACCAGAACAAACATCGCCCAGTAGTTCCAGCCGGATAAAAAGCCGGCAAAACCACACCAGTATTTATGGGCAAAATGACTGAATGACCCGGTAACCGGCTCTTCCGCCACCATCTCGCCAAGCTGGCGCATGATCAGAAACGCAATAAAACCGGCGACTGCATAACCGAGCAGGACAGAAGGCCCCGCCATCTGAATCGTTGTGGCTGTTCCCAGAAACAGCCCCGTACCCACAGCACCACCCAATGCGATAAGCTGTATGTGTCTGTTTTTTAATCCGCGCTTGAGCGTCTGCTCCTGCTGTACTTCTGACATTAGATCCTCTGTAACGGCTATATTATTATTCTGCGTCGTGCATCACTGCATCCTGAAAAGTTTAAGCCCGTTATTAAAACATCATTTTGCTGCCTTGAATACCGTTAGCAACAAGATAATCAGAGGGAAAAGGCAAAACTCAGCCCTTGTCTGACGGAATAAATTTCGTAATCTCACAGATTCCCAGCATAAAATCCTCGCGCTGATCACAGTACTTATCGAGCGCCGCAATATAAAAAAATACACCGGCAACAATCAGCAGCAGGATAATTATGATTTTTTTCATGTTTCGCCTATTTTCATCTGAATTATACCCGTTAACAAGATTTCGTTACATTCCGGTATCGTTACATACTTTAACGGAATGAGTGTGCTGTTTCACAAAAAAATTCATTTCATCAGCAGGAAGCGCATAAACAGATAACACCCTGTTTTGTCATAATGAAATAAACTTGTATACTTGGAAAACCCTGAAACTGAGCCGAAATCATCAATGCCGCAAGATAATCATGTCGCACTTGTGTGCGCACTTAGTAAATGGATAGAAAACCACACGGGTCGTGTTATCCACCTCGAAGAACTGGCTGCCTATTCCGGGTACTCGCTCTGGCATATGCAGAAAATCTTCAAAGAAGTTGCCGGGATCTCGCTCGGCAAATACATCCGTCAGCGCCGTCTGGCCGGTGCGGTTAACGCCCTGCGCCGGAGTGAACAGACTATCTTTGATATCGCCCTTGATTTCGGTTTCGGGTCGCAATCTCATTTCACCTATATGTTCCGCAAAGAATATAACATCACCCCTTACGACTACCGCCAGAACCCGGATATCACTCTGGATATCAAAGAGCCGTGGCATTTCAGTCACGACTGTAACTAAGGCAACTTAAACAATTAATAACAAAACTATATTTAGCCATATGATTTTAACTATCTTATTGTGCATTCGGATCGGCAGGACAAATCCCTGCCGCAGCACAACATATAGTGTATCCGGCTGTTTTTGATGAATAACGGCAATCTTATCCCGCAACAGGCGGTTTTATTGACATCGCCCCGAAATGGCGGCATAACATTTTAACTGTCTGTTATTTTGTTGCCGCTGTTTTCAGGAGCCTGCATGTCCGTAAAACTTATCGCCATTGACCTCGATGGTACCCTGCTTAACTCTCACCATCAGATTACCCCCGCTGTCAGTGCTGCTGTCACCCGCGCAAAAGAGAAAGGTCTGCATATTATCCTGACGTCCGGCCGCCCGTTTAACGGCATTCTGCCCTACCTCCGGGAGCTGGGGCTGGATAAGGAAAATCATTACTGTATCAGTAACAACGGCGCGGTGATCCATGATGCCGAAACCGGCGAGCCGGTGATTGAAACCCTGATGGACTTTGAGGATTACCGCTATTTTGAAGCGCTGGCCCGTGATATTAACGTGCATTTCCATGTGCTGAGTAACGGCGAAATGTTCACCACAAACCGTGATATCAGCTACTACACCCTGATGGATGCCTACCTGACACAAACACAGCTGTACTATCGTCCGCTGGCGGAAATGGACAGCGAAATGCAGTTCAGCAAATTTATGATGATTGATAACCCGGTGCGCCTGAATGAAGCCGCAGGGTATATCCCGCAGGTTTCCTTTGACAGCTACAATATTCTGCGGACAGCACCGCATTTTGTGGAGATTTCGGCCAAAAACGCCACGAAGGGACAGGCTGTTGCGCTAATCACCGAAAAACTGGGGCTGACACCGGACAAAGTCATGTGTATCGGCGATCAGAACAATGATATTTCCATGCTGGAGTATGCCGGGGTAGGTGTCGCCATGGGCAATGCCGCCGACCACATTAAGCAAAAATCCGGATATATAACGGCCTCAAATGATGAGGATGGTGTGGCGGCAGCCATAGAAAAGTTTGTGTGACCGGGATTATATTTTTTCAAATTCCCCTAATTAATGAATTTGTTCCGTTTACTCTTCTGAGTCTTTTAATCAATCTGCATTTTGTTACTATTTTAACGGTTTCATTTAAAAAATAACTAAATCACAGTATTTAATTTTAACATGTACAGGTTGTTTTATGTTTTCAACAAAAGACATGCTCGTTCTCGGGATGATGGTTTTTGCACTTTTCCTGGGTGCGGGCAACATAATTTTTCCGCCGATGGCGGGTTATCACTCGGGAACTGACTGGTTCAGTGCCTCCCTCGGATTTATCGTCACCGGCGTGGTTCTGCCGTTCCTCACCCTGATTACTGTTGCGGTCAAAGGCCGTGGTGAGCGGCTTTCTGTCGATCTGCCGCGCTGGGTTTCTGTGACATTCTGGGTGGCGCTCTATCTGATCCTCGGCTCAACATTCGCCATGCCGCGTGTCACCAACACCGCCTATGAGCTGGGTTTTCTGCCGCTCGGCTTCGTGGAGAAAAGCACCGCCAGCCATCTGATTTTTGCCTTTGTGTTTAACTTTGTTTCTATGTTTTTTATGCTTAAACAGGGAACGATGATCAGCGCTATCGGTAAGTTTATGACCCCGGCCCTGCTGTTCCTGCTGGTTGCCGTGGGGATCGCCGTGGTGCGCACCCCGCTCTCCCCGATTAATGAACCGATCAATCAGTATGTGGATTTTGCGTTCTTCTCCGGTATTGTCGATGGTTATCAGACCATGGATGTGCTGTCCGCAATGGCGTTCGGCGGTATTGTTGCCCGTGCTCTGGCCTCACGCGGGATCACTTCGCCGCAGGACGTGGTGGTTATCACTATCAAAGCCGGGCTGATTGCGGTCGGCCTGCTGGCTGCACTCTACATCTGCCTGTTTTATCTGGGTGCGACCAGTGATGCGGTTTCACAGACAGCCACCAACGGCGGACAGATTTTCTCCCGCTATGTCGATGCCCTTTACGGTGCGCTCGGGACCTGGCTGATGTGCGGTATCGTACTGCTCGCCAGTATGACCACCTTTGTCGGCGTGACCAGTGCCTGTGCGGACTTCTTCGCGACATTCAACCCGCGCCTGGACTACCGTTTCTGGGTGGTGGTATCCACACTGCTGACCACCATTGTCTCCACCTTCGGTCTGGATACGCTGCTGCGTGTCACCATTCCGGTGCTGCTGCTGATTTATCCGACCACCGTTGCGCTGGTGTTCCTGCAGTTTGCCCGCCGTAAAATGCGTAACCCGCGCTTTACCTACGGCTTTACTGTCGCGGTACTGGTGGTGATGAGTGCGTTCGACACCCTGAACAACATCGGTCTGCTCAGTGAAAATGTGCTGGCGGTGTTACACCGGATGCCGTTGTTTAAAGAAGGGATCGGCTGGTTATTGCCGGGCGTGATTGCCTTTATCATCTCGTTTGTTGCCGGCAACATGAGACCGGCAAAACCGCAGCCGGATGTGGCTGCGTAAGCACACAAAAGCCCGGTTATCTGACCGGGCTTTTTTTTTCCGTTATTCATGATGTGCGGCGGTTCAGTATGCTCCCGCCTGTTCCAGAGCAGCGGCCAGATTACGGTAGCCATGACGTTTTGCCAGGGTCAGTGGTGAATCACCGGAAGGATAACAGGGTTATTGTGCGCCGTATTTTTTCAGAAGGGCTTTCACCAGCGCCAGGGTCTCCGCATCCGCTTCCCCGCTGACTTTATGAGAACGGAAATGCATCTGGAACGCTTTGATCACATTGCGGGTTTTTCCGTCCGCCTTACCGGTCAGCGGGATCTCATAACCGTATTTTTTCAGTGCCTGCTGTAGCTCACCGACACTGATTTTATCCGACGGATGCCGGTTGCCGAGAAAACGTTTCACATCAGAAGCATCCGGCCAGGCACCGACCCCGCGTTTTGCCAGATATTCCCACGGGAACATCGGGCCCGGATCCAGTTTGCGCTGCGGCGCGATATCACTGTGTCCCACCACATTCTGCGGGGCAATGTTATGCCGCGCTATCACATCCTGTGCCAGTTTTACAATCAGATCTATCTGGGCAGTCTGATACGGCACCCAGCGCTGCCCGACAGACATTTTCACTGTGCCGGGATTGACAATTTCCACGCCGATTGAGCTTTTATTCAGGCTGCTTTCCCCGCGCCAGTGACTTTTTCCTGCATGCCAGGCTTCACTGCCCTCCGGCACCAGCTGCAATACCACCGGCTTACCGTCACGCACCGCAGGGATTGTCGGTACCAGATACTGAACACTCACCCCGCCGGCAGTCAGCACACGCAGCGATGCCTCATCATTCAGTGCGGTATAATGGAAAACCAGATAATTATTCGGTTTGGATAACCACGGCTCTTTGATATTTCGCTGATCAACAATAAACTCACCGCGATCAATATACTGGCTCTGATTACTGCATCCTGTTAGTATCAGCGCGCACACCAGACACACACTACGCCACATCTTTTTTTGTCCTGTACAATGTTATCCGGCACGATGCCGGTACAGCCCCTTGCCCGGAAAATATCACGACCGCATTATTCACAACGGACATAATATCACGGCTATGTATTATGACGACTTCACTGCGGCAGTGCTATGCTCTGAACGTGGATCATCATGATGTTTTTCTGCAACTGGCAGCTGAAAACGCACGATAAAAATACCCGCCGCAGCGGGTATTCAATCATGTATTTACGGTTGAATGCTGTTTTGCGCCTTGTCATACTGCTCTGATGCCGCTTTCAGCCCGGCCAGATCTGCGGAGCAAATCAGTGGCTTAAGGGCATCAAACTTCGCCTGCGGCCAGTCATAAAGCGACAGGGCCAGCAATTCGCTGATGGTATTTTCATCAAACCGGCTGCGGATAAAGGCAGCCGGGTTACCGCCAACAATGGCATAGGGTGGTACATCGCGGACAACCACACTGTTCGCGGCAATCACCGCGCCCTCCCCGATAGTCACACCGGCCATAATCATGGCCCGCATACCTATCCAGGCACCGTCGCCAATCCGGGTATCCCCTTTACCGATATAAGCCTCATCAATCATATCCGGAAACGGATAGAGGCTGAACCAGTCATGGCGGTGCGTATGATTACCGCCCATCAGGATCACGGCTTCAGCTCCGATGCAGACATAATCCCCGATATACAGCTCATCCACTTTCCAGCTGAGCTGCCAGTCGCGGCTGGTTTCATCGCCCTGTAAATAGCGGACAACGGAGGCTTCAAAACCATTATCCCAGCAATCGCTGTAATAACTGTGTGTACCTTTGATATGAATATTCGGGTTTGTGACGGTTTCATGCAGCCGTTCGCAAACGGACCAATGCTTTTGTTTCATGGTAAATCTCATTATTTAATGGATAGTTACCACAGAACGCTACTCTGTGGTGATGCACTCGCGTTCAAAGCACATCACGCCGGGTTATCCTCGCCCGTTTCAGCCGGGGATTGTCCATTATTCTCTCCCATACAGAAAAACACCCGCTTGCGCGGGTGTGAGATTGCAGACAAAGCAGGATAAAACGTGGTTTTTCCTGCTTTGTGTTATCAGCCGAAAATCAATGGATTGATTTTCCTCGTTTATTTTTACAACCTCTGTCGGTCGTCGCCACCCCCTGCGGGTTTGTCAACGGCCTGACACCCGCTTTCGCGGGTGTCATCATCAGTTAACCTTTTGTTCAACCAGCGGTTCCGGTATTTCTTCCCAGATACCGTCTTCGACCTGTTTACGGATTTCAGGATAAAGGTTGATATCAAACTGCGGTAATTTCCCCGTTTTGCGCTGTTGGTTATAATCTTTCGCCAGCTTAAATGCAACGCCGGATAACAGCAGAATCGCAATCAGATTCGTCACCGCCATCAGCCCCATCGAGAAATCTGCCATTTTCCAGACCAGCGGCATTTCTGACAACGCCCCGAACATCACCATTCCCAGCGCCGCCAGACGCAGCACAAACAGCCCTTTGGTGTGTTTATGCTCGAGGAACACCATATTGCTCTCCGCATAAGCATAATTGGCAATAATGGAGGTAAAGGCGAAGAAGAAGATAGCCACCGCCACAAAGGTGGATCCCCAACTGCCGACAACCGAGCTCAGCGCCAGCTGTGTGATCTCAATACCGTTAATATCGCCCGGCGGATTATCCAGCACCCCGGAGGAGAGAATAATCATCGCGGTGGCACTGCAGATAACCAGCGTGTCCATAAAGACCCCCAGCATCTGCACATACCCCTGAGAAACCGGATGCGGCGGGAACGGTGCCGCAGATGCGGCGGCATTCGGTGCAGACCCCATACCGGCCTCATTCGAGAACAGACCGCGCTGTACGCCGTTAATCATGGCCTGTGCCACACCGTAACCGACAGCACCGGAAACCGCTTCCTGTAACCCGAAGGCACTTTTGATAATCAGCATAAAGACGTCCGGCAGACGCTCAGCGTAATGCCCCATCACCCAGAAAGCGAGGATAAGGTATGCAACCGCCATCACCGGTACCACCAACTCTGCCACACGGGCAATGGAGCGCAGACCACCGAAAATAATCACGCCGCAGATAACCACCAGCAGGGCACCGACATAACCGGCATCCGCACCAAAGGCCATTTTGGACGCCTGGGCAATTGAGTTGGCCTGAACCGCGTTAAAGACCAGCCCGAACGCGATAATCAGGAAGACAGAAAACAGCACGCCCATCCAGCGGGCTTTCAGTCCGCGTTCCATATAATACGCCGGTCCGCCGCGATAATTTCCCTGATCGTCCCGTGTTTTATAGAGTTGTGCGAGTGTGCTTTCAATAAAGGATGTTGCCATCCCGATCAGGGCGACAACCCACATCCAGAAGATAGCACCGGGGCCACCTGCAGTCAGGGCTATAGCCACCCCGGTCAGGTTGCCGGTACCGACCCGCGCGGCCAGGCTGGTACAAAGCGCCTGGAACGGCGAGATGCCGGATTTATCCGATTTCTTACTGTGCTTTAGCACGCTGAACATGTGTCCGAAGTGACGGAATTGGATAAATCCGGTACGAAATGTGAAGTACAGTCCGATACCCAGTAATAAATAGATGAGCAGGTGGTTCCAGAGCAGTCCGTTTAATGTATTAATTATATCGGTCAAAGTTATACCTCTTATATTGCTGTGCTGATTTGCGGCGAATAAGCCCCTTAACGAATGACAGGTAATATCCGTATTGTCATATCTGACGGTGATTGTTTAAAAAAAAGACACCCCTTATTAAGAACCAGCCCGACTTTACCATAAGAAATATTTCCCTGTATATTTTTTTATTTCTTTTTTTTGTTCTATTTATCAGCGTTACTTTTTCGCATTAATACCGCGTTTAATCCGAACTATTAACTCAATGCAACCCATCCAAAAAAAGCACATAAAATCTTTATTTTCATAATGTTATGATTATTTTACCTTACTGTGTTTATTCATTCTCTGATACTTTCAATTTACCGCCTTATTCTGTTTTTGCACCTGACATTAAAACACCTGATTAAATCCGGATTAAAACACCCTGATTAATTAACATCTATTATTACAACATGGGGTAATTTAAAAAACCCCGTTAAACAGAACAGAAACTATAATAATGAAATTCAGATGATAAATTAAACCGTGAAATAAAAAACCAGGTTATTACAGAATAATATAATTATTTTTTATTACCGGAAACCTGCCGCAGCACCGGGGCTGCCCGTCATCCTGCCGATCACCGTTCATCTCAGGCAGGCTCTGATTCCGGGGCAAACTTTGCTCTGTGACACACTACGGTGAAAAAAAGCTTTCACCGCAGACCCGTTTCCGCTAACATAGCGCTATATAATCTGTTATATACCGGATTGTATACATTGCTCTTAATATATTTTTGCCGGTCAGCTGACCGGCAATTTTTTTGACTGCTGTTTCTGATTACGACGACTGAAAATGTGATCCCGCCCGATATTCAGCATAAAGACAGGAATAACCGTGTAGTAATTTTGTCATTAATCATTATTATCAGAACAGATAATCGTGCATTTCTTCGTTATTTTTCTTTATTTTTGCTCCCTTACGGGAGCATTTTCTTATCAGCCGGGCTCTGAAACGCCGCTGCCGGCACAGGAGATCATAAAAATTCCTGTACCGGCAGCAGATCCGCCATGATTTATCACGCGGGGTGAGGTACACTACCCGCATCAGTTTAACTAATGTAACCGTTATGTCCTCTGCACAAATTTTACTGACTATCTACGCAACAGGTGGTCTTCTTTCATTCATTCTGACTTTTTTCCTGACAAAAGATCCGAACCCGTTTTTCCGCCTGCTCAGTTGCCTGCTGATAGCCCTGACCTGGCCGATGTCATTACCGGTGGTCATTTTATTCTCTCTGTTCTGACAGGTTTTAAATCCACAATACTCCCGCAGCCATCACCAGACAAAAAAGCATCAGCCGCCCCCATGTCAGAGAACTGCCATGCTGCTGCCATAATGCATTTATTTCAGGTGCCAGTGCGTAGCCGCGCTGACAAATACGGCGGCGGATATGGCGGGTAAGGAAAAAACGGAATAATAAAAGAGAACCGCAACCACAAAAAGGGAGGAATTATGCGGCAGAGTTCTCCTATACTCAGAATTATTACTGATAGCAATCAGTCCAGTGCATTAATGGCTTTTTCATAGATGACATTCATAAAGTCATCATTCTGCTGTTCCCAATATATTTCCAGCATCACCTGAATGGCTTCTTTAGTAACCGGCTCGCCACTTTTGCATAAAAGGACAGCGGCTCTGCCGATTGCCTGGCAAATTTCGCCATAAACATATGCGTCGCTAACTCGTTCTGAAATCATATCTGTGCCTTATTATTTTAATATAACTACTACCCGTCCGTCTTTACTTAAGACATCAAGGCATTGCTGTTGACTGACACCCCGGTAAGAATTATCTAAAAATTCCCTGTGATTTATTATCGTCACATTACGTTTAATGTTCAAAGAAAAACATATTATTCCGGAGAATATTTTTTTAAAAACATCGAAAAGTGACTAGTATCAAATAGTTATGCTGGTTTCGTATTATCATTGCTACGAATTGTTACTTTTCCGTTGTTTATTGGTTAATACTATATCATGCGATATGTGCTTTTTCGCTATTAAAATACATAAATTTATAAATTTTTACCTGCATAAATAACGTCCTTTTCATCCGGAAAATAAAATATATTAAATCACTTCACCATACTCATTTATGGATTATTATAATCATATAAAATCTCAATGCTCCCTCAACAGGCAGTGATTCACATTATTCCTTTACTCTTTGTGTGGAAATAAAGGTATTTACACAATATACGCATATAAGTATTAACCGATATATGCAACTCGTTTAATACGTAGTTATGATGATTTATTTAATCATTCTTTTATTAATAACAGTAATAAATAAATCGTGCCATGCTATTATTTTTATTTCCTTATTTAAATAAGATAATAAAATGTTTCATCGTAATTACGCCTAATCATAATTTGAATACTCTTATTACCGGTCAAAAAAACAGGTTATTTTGATCAGCGGACAACCCCCTGATTCGCCATATTTTTAAACAAATCTGTCGTAAACAAGACATCTTGTTTTACAAAATATTAATATTTAACATTTACCCTGCAAAAATCAGTTTTTTATAGTTGTATTTCTGTACATTTCCCCTTATCATCCGCGCCTTTGAATAGTGTGTCTCTCCTTTATTTATCTGATTGAGGTTCTATGAGCTCTGACCGTATTGCGAATCCAGGCCCGCTGGGCTTACTGGGATTTGGTATGACGACTATCCTGCTGAATGTCCACAACGCCGGATTCTTCCCGATGGCTTCTGTTATTCTGAGCATGGGGATTTTCTACGGTGGTATTGCGCAGGTCATCGCGGGTATTTTTGAATTTAAGAAAGGAAATACGTTCGGTGCGACTGCCTTTACGTCGTATGGCTTTTTCTGGATAAGTCTGGTCGGCATACTGCTGATGCCGTCAATGGGATTCGGTGAAGCAACCAGTCATGAATTCCTTGCTGTCTATCTGGCACTGTGGGGCATTTTCTCGTTCTTTATGTTTATTGCCACACTAAAAGCAAACCTGACACTGCGCGCGGTTTTCTTTTTACTGGTGATTTTATTTGCCCTGCTCGTTATCGGTAATGCTACCGGTAATGCCGCATTACTGAAATTTGCCGGTTATGAAGGTATTTTATGTGGTGCGACTGCATTTTATCTGGCAATGGCTGAAGTTCTGAATGAACAGTATGGCCGGACAATTTTACCAATCGGTGAACGTCACGCCTGATAACACGATTTCTGTATAAAAAACCCGTTCAGTGAACGGGTTTTTTTGTCTGTGAAACGGGGATCAGAAACTCAGACCCGCGCCCAGATAAGCGCCATCCGCGATACGGTTTTCATGACCGTTATTAGATTCAACTTCAATCTTACGGTAACCGGCTTTCACATTCAGCGGGGCAAATACAGTCCAGTTTGCACCGACATCTGCTTCTTTATAAGAGTCGTTACCGGAAGTCAGACCTGACGGTGCGCCGTAAAACTCACCATAAACACGCACTGACGGCAGGATGCTCCACGCCACACCGACACCCGGTGCAACGGCCATGCCTTTTTTACCCACTTCCGGATCCAGATAAACAGCTTTACCGCCGACACTCGCAGAAACCGGGCCCAGCGGGAAAGCAAATTTGGCACGTGCGCCGCCTAACTGTCCCTGGTGATCACTGCGTGCCCAGTTACCGTCAAATGACAGACCTGAGTACGGGTCACCAAAGCCCACATTGATATCGGTAAATTTCTTACCGGCTTCAACATCCATAGAGATTGCGTTTGCAGCGCCTGCCGCAAACATCAGTGTTGCAGCCACAGCCGCTTTATATTTTTTCATTTTTGCCACCACATAAATTCAGACAGGGTTTCGGGCATTCTCCCCGAAACTGTCACCGTTTGAAAGTTAATATTCTGATTTTTATGTAAAGTTATCTATATCTCCCATCAATAGGTCACACCAATCCATCAAATCGACACATTCTTTTTATGACAGTGCTATATTTTATACCAGGTCATAAAGACAGATAAAAACAACAACCCTCAGTGCAATTTATGACTCACCATGCTGATTTTGCACATCGCGCCAATTTCTGCAATCAGTGCTTTTTTCCTTTACCGACTGGAGATATGTGATGAAAAAGAAAGGATTAACAACGGCTGCGGGCGCACCCGTCGTTGATAACAACAATGTCATGACTGCCGGAAAACGCGGCCCGATGCTGTTACAGGATGTGTGGTTTCTGGAAAAACTGGCGCATTTTGACCGAGAAGTGATCCCTGAGCGCCGCATGCACGCCAAAGGCTCCGGTGCGTTCGGTACATTTACCGTCACCCATGACATTACCCGTTTTACCCGCGCAAAAATTTTCTCTCAGGTCGGTAAAAAAACCGATATGTTTGCCCGCTTCTCCACCGTGGCCGGTGAGCGCGGCGCGGCAGATGCAGAGCGGGATATCCGCGGCTTTGCCCTGAAGTTTTATACTGAGGAAGGTAACTGGGATATGGTCGGTAACAACACGCCGGTGTTCTACCTGCGTGACCCGCTGAAATTCCCGGATCTGAACCACGTGGTAAAACGTGACCCGCGTACCAATCTGCGCAATATGGCGTATAAGTGGGATTTCTTCTCTCATCTGCCTGAATCCCTCCACCAGCTGACCATCGATGTCAGTGACCGTGGTCTGCCGCAGAGCTACCGCAATATGCACGGTTTCGGCAGTCATACTTACAGCTTTATCAACGGTAATAACGAGCGTTTCTGGGTGAAATTCCATTTCCGCTGCCAGCAGGGTATTGCCAACCTGATGGATGATGAAGCAGAACAGTTAATCGGAAAAGATCGTGAAAGTTCACAGCGTGATCTGTTCAATGCGATTGAAAAAGGCGATTATCCGCGCTGGAACCTGCAAATTCAGGTGATGCCGGAAACCGATGCGGCAAAAGTACCGTATAACCCGTTTGATCTGACCAAAGTATGGCCGCATGCAGATTATCCGCTGATGGATGTCGGTTATTTCGAGCTGAACCGTAACCCTGAAAACTATTTCTCCGATGTGGAACAGGCGGCATTCAGCCCGGCCAACGTGATTCCCGGCATTGGTTTTTCGCCGGATAAAATGTTGCAGGGGCGTCTGTTCTCCTACGGTGATGCTCACCGCTACCGTTTAGGGGTCAACCACCATCAGATCCCGGTCAATAAACCGCGCTGCCCGTTCCATAACTATCACCGTGACGGCGCAATGCGTATCGACGGTAACAGCGGTAATGCGGAAACGTATGAACCGAACAGTGCCGGTCTCTTTCAGGAACAGCCTGATTTCAGCGAGCCGCCGCTGTCTGTTGACGGTGCCGCCGACCACTGGAACCACCGCGAAGATACCGATTACTTCAGCCAGCCGCGTGCGCTGTATGAATTACTCAGTGACGCCGAACATCAGCGTATGTTTGCCCGTATCGCCGGGGAACTGGTGCAGGCAGCCGAAGAAACACAAGCCCGCCAGATAGCGCTGTTTAAACAGGTGCATCCGGAATACGGTGCCGGTGTGGAAGCTGCGATCGCAAAACTGAAAAAATAATCGTGTGATAACACAACAAAACCGCTGCAGTCAGTGACCGCAGCGGTTTTTTTATATGAACTCAGCGGGTATGAAAACGATCCTGCGCCATCTGAATCAGTGGTGCACGGGTGCGTTTGATACCGCTGCCCGCATCCGCTTCCGGTAATGCATAGCAGGCCGCCGGACGCATAAAGGCAGGCAATTCCGCCAGACACCAGTCACTGAAATGCTGCCGTTGTTCGTCTGTCCAGTCATCATAATCACGGATCAGATACACAGGCACAGCACCGAACTCGTCACTGCTGACCGGTACCACCAGACACTCCGTGATCAGCGGATAGTGCATCAGCTGTTTTTCTGTCACTTCCGGCTGCACATTCTCGCCGCCGCAGCAGAAAAGATTATCCAGCCGGCCGTCGATCACCAGCTCACCATCCTGCATATGGCCTTTGTCACGGGTCGGATACCAGCCGTCATGGGACGGCAGTGTATGCAGAGCACCATTCAGCCGGATACCGGCGGCAAAGCTGTCGCCTTTGATCAGGATCTGCTGCTGTTCATCCAGACGGATGTTTTTACCGGACAGCGGATTTCCCACCCCGGGTTTGCCGTCTGCCCGTTTTGCGCAGACTGTCGAGGCAAATTCTGTCATGCCGTAACCACACCAGCAGCGGATACCCCTGGCTTCTGCCGCTTCTGTCAGCGCAACAGGAATAGCCGCACCACCAAGCAGAACATCCCGCAGCGGCGGCAGAGTTTCCGGTGATTGCAGCAGACGCCATAGTTGTGTCGGCACCAGCGAGGCGTGCGTGCACCCGCGCAGTGATTCTGCCAGCGTTTCACCGTCTGCCCGCACCACCATTTCACCGCCCTGTAACAGCCAGCGCCAGAGAATCCCCTGCCCGGAAACATGACACAGCGGCAGCGATAACAGCCAGCTGTCACCCGCCTGATAGTTCAGCAGTGAGACCACGCCCTGTGCCGCAGCCAGATGCGCGACCGGACGGTGGGCAATGGCTTTCGGTAACCCGGTGGATCCGGATGTCAGAATCAGTGTTGCCAGCCGTTTCGGATGAGGGATCACGTCCGGCGGTGCTGTGCCGGTCACGGACGGATCCAGTGTTTTCAGCGGCAGCGCGATTGTGCTGTCGCTCCGGTCACACACATAATCCGCATCGAGTGACGCGACCAGTTCTGTCTGTAATCCGCGCGGCAGTGCGGGATTGAGTGTCAGAATCACCGCCCCGCAACGCAGCAGCGCCAGAAAATCAATCACCAGTTCTGTGCTGTTTTTGCCGCGCAGCACCACGCAGTTACTTTCCCGCAATCCCTGCTGATAAAACCCGGCGGCGCGGGCATCCGCGAGAGCCGTCAGTTCTGTCCATGTCAGCGATGAGTCCGCACAGCGCAGCGCCGTTTTGTCCGGTGCCTGCTGAGCATGTGCAACCCACGGCCATTGTGCTGCCGTCATTACCATTGTCCTGTCTGAGTTAATTGATCTGCGGTTATCAGTGCCAGTGTGCTGCCCGGCCACGGACGCACCAGTTGTGATTGCATCAGAGAGAGCGTATCCAGCCCCGGCAGAGTGTCCGGGGTCAGCCATCCGGCGAGACGCGCCAGTTGTGTCAGGCCGAAACTGCTCTCCACCGAGGAGCTGATCACCGCCTGCAACCCTTCGCGGTGCGCCGCTGTGATCAGTTCACGGCAGCGGGCGATACTGCCCGTCAGCGTGGGTTTGATCACAATTGCTGCCACACCGGGCTGTGCTGTTACCGTAAAACCCGGTTCACGGACAGATTCATCCCAGGCAATGGCAATACCGGTGTCCTGCGCATAACACAGGGATTCTTCCGGCGTTTTGCACGGCTCTTCGAGAAAATCAATCCGGGCGCGGTGTTCCGGTGCCACATATTTCGCAAAGCCGTCCGCTTTGGCACGGGTCCAGCTGCGGTTGGCATCCAGGCGCAGACGCAGATCCGGCACTGCCTCCAGAAGCAGATTCACCACCATCCCGTCCCTGACAGCCTCATACAGCCCGACTTTCACTTTGGCAATTTTCTCACCGTCCATGGCATCGAGCGCAAGGATCAGGTCATCCGGGTCACCGGTACAGAGCGGCGCTTTGCGGGTATTGAGGATCTGCGGTAGCGTATCGTCCAGCTCGGCGAGTGCACAGCTCAGCCCGAATGCGACTGACGGCAGCGGACTTTCCGCCGGATCACTGCCCTGACACCAGGCCGCTACCCACGCTTCTGCCGCCTGATGTGCTTCGGCGAGGGTTTCACGGCTGAATTCCGGCAGCGGGGAGATTTCCCCCCACCCTTCGCGGTCATCCTCCCGCAGACAGACCAGCAGTCCGTCGCGGGTTTTCAGGCGCTGATTACGCAGAATAACGCCTGCCTCCATCGGCAGGCTGAAACTGTATAATGTGGCGTGGCGCATTACGGGTTACGTTTGAATTTAGAGAAATCCGGTGAGCGTTTTTCGTTGAATGCGTTACGCCCTTCCTGACCTTCTTCGGTCATGTAGAACAGCATGGTGGCATTACCCGCCAGCTCCTGCAGACCGGACTGACCGTCACAATCCGCATTGAGTGCCGCTTTCAGACAGCGCAGCGCCATCGGGCTGTTTTCCAGCATCTCACGGCACCAGCGCACGGTTTCTTTTTCCAGATCCGCGTAAGGCACCACGGTGTTGACCAGTCCCATATCCAGCGCTTCCTGTGCATTGTACTGACGGCACAGGAACCAGATTTCACGCGCTTTCTTCTGGCCGACAATCCGCGCCATATAAGAAGCACCCCAGCCGCCGTCAAATGAACCGACTTTCGGCCCGGTCTGACCGAACACCGCATTATCCGCCGCGATGGTCAGGTCACAGATCATGTGCAGCACATGGCCGCCACCGATAGCATAACCCGCCACCATCGCCACCACCGGCTTCGGACAGGTACGGATATCGCGCTGTAAATCCAGCACATTCAGGTGATGTGTACCGCTGTCATCACGGTAGCCGCCGTAGTCACCGCGGATTTTCTGGTCACCACCGGCGCAGAAGGCTTTTTCGCCCTGTCCGGTAAAAATAATGGTACCGATGCCGTCATCATAACGGGCATTCGCCAGCGCACTGATCATCTCTTTCACTGTTAACGGACGGAACGCGTTGCGTACCTGCGGACGGTTAATGGTGATTTTGGCGATACCGTCTTTTGATTTATGAAACAGAATATCCTGATAATCGCCGGTGCAGTCGACCCATTCAACCGGGGCAGAGAGCTTTTCTTCGCTCGGATACATCATAGCGGTGAGTTCCTTAAACAGAATGTAATGATAAAAATGTCCGGACTGCCTCCGCAAACGCGGCGGGATTTGCCTGATGGGTGTTATGCCCGGCATATCGGATAGTCCGTAACGGAAAATGGTGTGCCTCCGCAATGGCGCGGAATTTGCTGTCCCGTTCACCACAGAGATAGAGCAGCGGCAGATTCAGGGCGTGCAGTTTTTCCGCCAGCTGCGGCTGATGCCCGAGGGAAGTGTCCGATAGCATATCCGCGATCGCAAAAGCATTATGATGCAGATGCTGTTCCACCCGCTGCTGCCGCTGAACCTCATTGAGATCGGCAAAGACGCCCTGACGATACCAGTCATACAGGACAGACGCCAGCGGGCGTTCACGTAACTGTTGTGCCTGGCGGTTATCATGCAGCAACCGGGCATTGCGCTCGTCCAGTGTGGCAAGTCCGGGATTTCCGGCTTCAATAATCAGCCCGCGCAACCCTGCCGGGTCGCCGTAAGCGGCGTGATACATAGCCAGCCGCCCGCCGAGGGAATAACCGATCAGCCAGTAGTCATCTATCTGATGCGCGGCCAGTGTCTCCGCAATCAACTGACTGACATGCGGAAAGTTTTTGGCGCGGACGGATTGTGAGCCGCCGTGGCCGGGTAAATCAATCAGTAATGAGGGAAAGTGTCCGGCTTCTTCTGCCGCCGTCAGCCACTCTTCTTTATTTCCCCACAGACCGTGCAGCCAGACCAGCCACGGGCCGGGCCTGTCCGCATAACAGCGCTGTGCGGCCAGAACCGTCATTGTGCTGCCTCACGGACCAACTGCTGAAGGTATTTTGCCCCTTCGTCGCCGTTTGTCACCACCTCAATCACTGTCGCGGCATGCTGTGACCAGGCTTTGCTGACCGCGGCTTTCAGTGACGGCCAGTCCTGCGGGGCACTGTAGCTGAGGCCGAACATCTGCGCCGCACCGGCAAAACTGACCGACTGCGGCATACAGTAGAAGCGCTGACGCTCCTGCTCCGGTGTCGGCAGCATGGAGAAAATTTGTCCGCCGTTATTATTGACGATCAGCAGCACAAACGGCCCGGAGGTATAACGCAGCAGTGCCAGGCTGTTGAGATCATACAGCGCGGAGATATCCCCGACGACAGCAAGTGCCGGTTTGGCACTGCCGCGCTGAACACCGGCAGCGGTGGAAATCAGGCCGTCGATACCACTCGCGCCCCGGTTGCTGTACACCGGATAGCCGCACGGCAGCTGAGCAAAAGCATCAATCAGCCGGACAATCAGGCTGTTCCCGGCAAATAATACCCCCTGTGGCGGCAGCAGTTCCGGCAGGCGGCAGGCAATCTGCGCTTCGCCCCAGCCATCGCCCAGAGTTTCTGTAACATGGATGTTCAGTGCCCGCGTCCATTCCGCCAGTTGCGGTGCCCACGGTGTGCGGGTTTGTGCCGGGTGGTCATCCAGCCATTCGCTGACACTGCATTCAAATTTGCGGCCCCGGTGATTTGCCGGGTCCAGCCGTCCCGGAATGGTATCCACAATCCAGTATTCCGGCGGTGTACACGCAGCCTGCCACTGTAAAAGCCGTTTGCCGGTCAGGCTTGAGCCGAACTGGATCACCACATCTGCCTGAGCCAGTACTTCGCGGTAACGCGGGGACGCCAGCCAGAGATCGGCATGCGGCAACAACTGACCGGTCTGGGAGAGCACGTCGCTTATCAGCGGCCAGCCGAGGCATTCCGCCCACTGGCGCAACTGTTTACCTTCGGCGGCCTGCATACGTCCGGCAATAATTACACCTTTTTTCTGCCGCCAGAAGAACCAGTCATCCACGCTGATCACAGAGGTACAGCGGGTCTGCTGTAACCACGGCTTATCACTCTGCCACCAGTTGCCGAGTTGTGCCTGCCATTCCTTACCGGTCTGTCCGTCATCATCATACAGCGGCTCGGCAAACGGGCAGTTAATATGTGCTGCGCCGTGCTGAAGACGGTTCATGATGTCATCGAGGGAAGAGACCAGCCAGGACGCGGGGATATCAAAAACCGGACGCGGCAATGCCAGTGCGGCAAACGGATGAGAGGAAAAAATACCGGGCTGGCGGATAGCCTGGTTTGCGCCGCAGTCAATCAGTTCCGGCGGGCGATCTGCTGTGAGAAAAACAAGGCGTTCGCCGGTCAGTCCGGCCTCAATCAGTGCCGGATAAAGATTTGCCACCGCCGTACCGGAAGTGACAATCACCGCCACCGGCAGCCGGGTGCTTTTCGCCAGTCCCAGCGCCAGATGCGCGAGCCCGCGCTCATCAAAATGGGTGTGACAGATAAATTTGTCATCGGCGGCAGCAGCCAGTGTCAGTGGTGTTGACCGGGATCCCGGCGCGATACAGATATGGCGTAACCCGTGACGGCTCAGCGCCTCCAAAATCACTTCCGCCCAGCGGCGGTTCAATGCACTGTTTGACATAGCTCACCTTTCCTGACCTGTAGTTCTCCGTAGTCTACGGATTGACTCAGGAAATACCTTAATGTAGTTCAATAAACCGGTAGATTATTTCACGGTTTCTGCCCCGGTAAGCAGAAAGTTGCACAATCAGTGAGCGTCGCTCTCCAGCAGTGTTCTCAGACCCGCCGCTTTATTTTCGATTTCACACCACTCTGCCTGCGGATCCGAACCGGCGACAATACCTGCCCCGGCATACAAATCCACCCTGCTGCCGCTGATTTTCGCACAGCGCAGCGACACCGCAAATTCGCTGCGGGACGGGCTGCAATAGCCGCCGCTGCCGGCATACCAGTCACGGTCAAACGGTTCGTTATCCCGCAAAAAGGCCAGTGCGGCACTGCGCGGCAGACCGGCAACGGCGGCCGTCGGCTGAAGACGCTGTAAACAATCGCTGTCACGGGGGGCATATAACGCGGCAGAAATAACACGGTAAAGATGCTGCACTTTGCGCAGGCGGATCACCGCCGCCGCACTCACATCCAGCGCACTGACCGCCCCCTGCAGGCGCTGACAAATATCATCAACCACCACACTGTTTTCATGCACATTCTTTTTATCAGCCAGAAGCCATTGTGCCGCTTGTTCCGCACGGTCATCTTCCGGATAATTCGCCACTGTTCCCGCCAGCGCTTCGGTATACAACTGAGCCCCAGCTCTGAAATAGAGGCGTTCAGGCGGCGAAGCCACAAAAGCCGTGTCCGGTCCGGTGGCAAGCATATAGTGAAAACAGTGGTGATTGCAGTCACAACTGGCCTGCATAAAGGCTGCCGGAGAGACCGGCGCGGAGAGTTCCAGTGCGGTTTTGCGGGCCGTCACCACTTTTTCCATCTCTCCGCCGGTAATGGCAGTCACCGCATCCGTCACCAACTGTGTCCAGCCCGCTTCATCCGGCTGGTGCCGGGCACTGATAACCGTGCTGTGCAACGCCGGAAGTGCAGTTTGCCAGACCAGTGAATGCAGAAATTCCGTGGTTTCTTCCGCCGGGCGGCGGCTGTCAATATTAACCAGAAAGTGTGTTTCACTGCCGGATATCCGCAGTTCGGCGCGGGGAACAAACAGATAACTGCCGCCGGTGCCCTGTGCCGGAGACGGGGTATCAAACTGCCAGCTGTTCAGCCCCCAGATCCGGATTTGACTCTGTGCCGGTAAGGTATCCAGCAGCGCCTGTGCCCCGCTGATATGCGTGAAACGACACACTTCCCCGCACACCGCTGCTGTTTCTGTGCCGTCGCGGTGCTGCCAGTAAAACTGCGGCCAGCAGGTCTGGGCATTCAGCCAGCCGGTCAGAGCCGGCGGGGATAATACTGCCGCCAGTGACGGCGGCAGAGTCACCGCGTACTGATAAATACCATCGGGTTTATTTTTGTTATTCGTTATTTCAGTACAGACCTGAGAAATAAAATCAGAAAAAAGAGTCACTGCTTGCTCCGGATATGCAAAATGCGCGGGTCACTGTGATTATACGGTGAGATAAAAATTATTAAAACCATCCTTCTTTTTTATCCTTGTCACCGCTGTGCATTTTAAGCAATTAATGCGGAAACCGATGCTGTTTCGGCCCCATTCACCACGGAGTTATGTATCTCATCACAGGGAGATATTTATGCACACACAAACCATGCCGGCTGACCGGCTTATTACAGCTGATGAAATAGGCCCGGCCACATTAAAGTTACTTCTCAATGAAGAGGAGGATACTTTCCGGGCTGCAGGTATATTCACACATAATGATCTGGTTCATATCAAACGCTACATTAATTACGGGATGACACTTCCCCGGGAAAAAGAAGATATTATTGAGTTTATAGGCTACCGCAATACTGATCTGCCGGGATTTGAACCCCATAATATTCAGCGTCTGTTTTCTCATATTTATCAGCATGCACTGAGCTGGGAACAGGTTGAATCCATGACCAAACAACAGGCGATTGATCTTGAAATTGCCGGTGCCGGTATCACGACGACCGGGGATTATATTCTTAATGCAATAAATGAAATGCCGGTTATTACCCAGGCAAACATAATGATGCAGGATACACCACCGTCAAATTTAAAAGATATTATCTATAAAAGACAGGACCGGATTATTTCCGGTGAACTGACAAAGATATTAACCGTCATGCGGGATGATATCGCGGAAGAAAGAAAAAAGACACAGAGGGTAAAAAATTGTATCGCCAGATTCCGGCTGGAACTGATCGGGGGTATTGATGATTCCGGCAATGAAATTCCGTCGCTGATCTATGAAGTAAAACGTAAACAGAAAGTCTTATTAAAAAATCAGACTGACGATAACACCTCAGATTTGCAGTCACAAATCCGGGTCAGAAACGATGAGATTGAGATCCTCAAACGGGAATACAGCCAGTTTGTGAAGCTGTCCTTCGCCGGACTGGTCGGCGGTATTATCGGGCTTATCATCACCGGCGGTATTTTCGGCTACCGGGCCGAACAGGTCAGGCGGCGTAAAAATAAGCTGATTGAGGAAGTCGCGGATCTGGAAGAGCAACTTATCACTCAGCAAAACATACAGAAACTGATTATTAAGCTGGATAAAGAACTGAATACCCTGGACAGCTATTTTGCTGATGCCCATATTGCCGTCGATCATCTGGATTTTATGTGGCAGGTCATGCTGACTGAAATTAATGAATCCCTCAATACCTTTATGCAGATAAATGATGCATACAGCCTTTTACAATTTTCATTACAGCTGAAAAAAATCACTCTTCCCTGGCAACGGGTCCGAGGTTATGCCAGAGAACTCATTGCTATTTTTGATACCGCTAATCTGGAAGCATAATAAGGAAAATCACATGACGCATTCTGACATTAATCCTGAACATATTACTCTTACACACTTAAGAGCTAAAAATCATGATATCAGTACCGATGCCGAAACATTATCATTGCCCGCAGCGGATCTGCATTTTCAGATCCGTGATATAAAAAAATGGCAGACCAGAATACTGAATATGATTTCCGCTGAGTCTGCGATTATTTATTCTCATCTTCATAATTTTGATCTTGAAAATTTACTCGGCACATTTCCTCCGGATACGGGGATGAATCTGTTTTCACTTCCCCATGAAAAACAAATTTATGAATTTTTAACTAACCAGATGAATACGATTTATCATTCGGTGAACAGCATTAATACCCTGTTTAATACTGAATTTGATGCCACCGCTATTCCGCTGTTACAGGGCGGGCTATTGCACCATCAGTCTTATCTGGACAAGGCTATCAGCAATGCACTGCCGGATATTGATAAATTTAAATGCGATAAACTCTATTGGGAGGAAAAACTGGCAGTCATTATTCAGTCTGAGGAAATTATTCATCAGCGCGGATTCCAGTCACTTTTCGGCACCACCACGCTGCCGACAACCGAACAGCTGAAGAATGTGGAGATGTCCTCTTCCGAGCGGTTTATTATGGATGAGCTCCACCGGATTATTTCAGCGGTTATCAATACATTAACCGAAGGGCTGAGTTATGTTCAGCTGGTCGAAACCCGGACGACACTCAGTCAGCGGATCTATGACCTCAGCAAACTTATCCGTAATCTGAAAAAAGACCTGAAGCAGTTGCAGGATCATATGCAGGAAATCAGCAGTGCCCTGACATTGCTTCCGAAACTGCGGGAATTTAACAACCGGATCAGTGCGGTACTGTTATTCTGGCTGCAAAGTGTCAGACAGTATGAGCCGTATTTCAGTCAGGATGAGCCCCTTCCCGGGCTGGATGATCTTATCCTTGCCCAGCGCCGCTACTTTTCGGCATTTATCGGGATGGCATAAAAAAACCGGGCTGATTTCAGCCCGGTTTTTCTCAGTACAGATATCAGTAACTCAGTACTGCGTAGCCGGTCAGGGTGATAAACGGCTGCGGCCAGATACCGAGCACGACAACAATAATCGCGGAGAGCAGCACCACAATACCACCGGCACTCATCGCCCAGTTGGACGGTGCCATACGGGCCGGTGATTCCGAACCGCGGATATAGAGGCTGATCATCATTCGCAGATAGTAATAAAGACCGATTGCACTGCCGAGCACCACAGCGGCTGTCAGCCACCACAGTTCCGCATTCACGGCGGTTGCCACCACGAAGAACTTACCGATAAAGCCGAAGGTCATCGGGATACCCGCCAGGGACAGCATCATCACGGTCATGACCGCAGCCAGAACCGGCTTACGCCAGAACAGACCGCGATAGGCATGCAGGGAATCCGCATCCGGCCCGGTGTACGGACTGGACATCAGACTGACCACACCGAACGCGCCGAGGCTGGCAAACAAATAACCGGCCAGATAGATACCGGCGGTCTCTTCCGCCAGTTTCGGATCATTCACCGCGATAAAGGCCACCAGCAGATAACCGAGGTGTGCGATCGAAGAATAACCCAGCATACGCTTGATGCTGTTCTGGGTGATCGCCATCAGGTTACCGAACAGGATTGAGGCAATCGCAATCACCGTCAGGACAATCTGTAATGTCCCGGAATCCGCCATCGGTGCCAGTACCAGCAGGCGCAGCACAGCGGCAAAAATCCCGATCTTGCTGGCGGTCGCCAGGAAGGTGGAGACCGGTGCCGGGGCACCCTGATACACATCCGGTGTCCATAACTGGAACGGGAACAGTGACAGCTTAAAGCCGATACCGACAATCATCATCCCCAGACCGGTCAGAACCAGCGGCTGGTGAATCTGACTGTCCGCCAGACTGCGGCCTAAACCGGCAAAGGATAAATCACCGGATTCCGCGTACAGCAGCGCCATCCCGAACAGCAGAAAAGACGACGCCGCCGCAGACATCAGCATATATTTGATGGACGCTTCCAGTGAGCGTTTCTGGCGGAAGGCATAGCCGATCAGCCCGAACAGCGGCAGTGTCAGCAGTTCAATCCCGATAAAGAAGGACGCCAGGTGATCCGCCCCCGACAGCAGAATGCCGCCGAGTGTGGCAATCAGTACCAGCAGATAGAACTCTTCTTTGTTATCCGGATAGGTCTCCAGCCACGAATAGGCAAAGGTCGTGGTGGCCAGTGACGAAATCAGGATAAGCCCGGTGTAAAACATGCTGTAGCCGTCGATATGCACCAGCGGTGTCACATCCATCGGCTGCTGCTGCCCGACAAAGTACAGAGACAGCAGCGCAAGGTTCAGACCAACGACGGTCAGTGTGGCATTAATAAAGTGATCGCGTCGCCACGCAATGGACAGCATCACAACCACCACTGTCAACCCGATAATCAGCAGTGGTGAGAGTGCGATCAGTTGTTGAGGAGTTATTGTCATGGCGCGTTACAACCCTGTATTTGAAATTGAAGCAGTGTACCACTGCTGAATGTTTGCCATCGCCGCTGACGAGGTATCCAGCACCGGCTGCGGGTAAACACCCAGAATCACCAGTAAGACCACCAGCAGCATCACGATGGAAAATTCACGCAGATTCATGCCCGCGATAGGCTCTTCCGACTTCGGTGCACCGTAATACGCCTGCTGCATCATCCACAGCGCGTAAACGGAGGCAAACACCAGACCCGCCGAGGAAATCACAGTGATCAACGTGTAGCTGCCGAAGCTGCCGAACAGGATCATGAATTCACCGACGAAGTTACCGGTGCCCGGCATCCCGAGCGTTGCCACCGCAAAGAACAGTGACAGAGCAGGCAGGAACTTAATCCGCTTCCACAGACCGCCCATCTGGCGCATATCACGGGTACCGAGGCGCTCATATAACTGACCGCACAGAATAAACAGACCCGCCGCAGACAGACCGTGTGCAATCATCTGCACTACCGCGCCCTGATACGCCAGCATACTCGCCGAGTAAATCGCAATCAGCACGAAGCCCATATGCGACACACTGGTGTAGGCGATCAGACGCTTGATATCGGTCTGCTTAAACGCCATCCACGCGCCGTAGAAGATACCCGCGACACCCAGCCACATCGCGATGGGTGTGAAGTCCGCAGAGGCTTCAGGGAACAGCGGCAGACTGAAACGCAGCAAGCCATAAGCAGCGGTTTTCAGCAGAATACCCGCCAGGTCGACAGAACCGGCCGTCGGCGCCTGACTGTGTGCATCCGGCAGCCAGCCATGCAGCGGCACCACCGGCATCTTGACCGCGAACGCGATAAAGAAGCCCAGCATCAGCATATACTGCACACCATAGCTCATCGGCGTGTTCAGCAGATCTTCATACGCGAAGCTCCACTGGCCGGTGGCGTTATAGTGAACAATCGCCAGTGCCATAATGGCAATCAGCATCACCAGACCGCTCGCCTGGGTATAGATGAAGAACTTGGTCGCTGCCCCGATACGGGTTTTGCCGTCGGAACCGCTGTGTCCCCACAGTGCGATCAGGAAGTACATCGGCACCAGCATCATTTCCCAGAAGAAGAAGAACAGGAAAAGATCCATCGCCAGGAACACGCCCATCACACCGCCGAGGATCCACAGCAGGTTCAGATGGAAGAAGCCCTGATACGGCTGGTTTTCACCCCAGGAACAGAGGATAGCCAGCAGGCCGAGCAGCGCGGTCAGCACCACCATCAGCAGTGACAGACCATCCAGAGCCAGATGAATATTGATGCCGAAACGCGGGATCCACTCCAGGAAATACTGCTCCTGCCAGTCCGGAACACCTTTCGGGTTAACTAAGCTGTAGTTCCCCTGCATCCACAGATACAGAGAAAGAAATAACGTGATCCCCATCGCCAGCAGCGCGATCCAGCGCGGCAGCTTAGTGCCGAAGCGCTCAGCCTGCCAGCACAGCAGGCCGCCGATGAAGGGAAGTAAAATCAGCCAGGGTAATAGCATGGCGCAATGTGTCCCTTATTTAAACCAAAAACAGCAGAGCGAGAACCAGCACTGCACCCAGCCCCATAGAGGCGATATACCAGCGGACCTGTCCGTTTTCACTCAGGCTCAGTCCTTTGTTACTCCAGCGGGCAAACAGCGCAGGCAGATTCATCAGGCTGTTCAGCGGGTCACTCTGCAGCAACCAGCCCACCGCTTTGAACGGCTTAACAAAAATCGCATCATACAGGTCATCAAAGCCCCATGCGCGGAACCACCAGGCCGAGAAGAAGCGTCCCGGCGCGGAATTCGCGACCGCTGTCACCAGCGTGCGACGACCCAGCCAGAGCATTGCGGCCAGCACAATCCCTGCCACAGCAACCACACCGGAAATAATTTCGGTGGTCAGTTTGCCGTCGGCAGAACCGGTCAGGGTTTCCGCCGGGAACACGCCGTGCAGCGGCTGCGGGATAAAGGCACCGGCTGCGGTGGACAGCACCATCAGCACCAGTAACGGGAAAGTATGGGTAAAGCCTTTCACCGCATGCGCCTGTGTATGTTCTTTGCCGTGGAACACGATGAAAATCATCCGGAAGGTATAGAGCGATGTCATAAAGGCACCGACCAGACCGGCGATAAACAGCGGATTCTGCCCCTGAACCACCGCACCCCACAGGATTTCATCTTTACTGTAGAAACCGGCGGTGATGAGCGGCAGTGCGGCCAGTGCGGCACCGCCGACCAGGAAGCAAAGATAGACAAACGGAATTTTTTTCCGCAGTCCGCCCATCTTAAAGATGTTCTGCTCGTGGTGGCAGGCCAGGATCACCGAGCCGGAGGCCAGGAATAACAGGGCTTTGAAGAATGCATGGGTCATCAGGTGGAAAATCGCCGCATCCCACGCCTGCACACCGAGCGCCAGGAACATATAACCAATCTGGCTCATGGTGGAGTATGCGAGAACACGTTTGATATCCGTCTGCACCAGCGCAGCAAAACCGGCCATCACCAGAGTGACAGCACCGACCACACCGACTAAATGCAGCACTTCCGGCGATAACAGGAACAGCTCATGGGTACGGGCAATCAGATACACGCCCGCGGTTACCATGGTCGCGGCGTGGATCAGTGCCGAAACCGGTGTCGGACCGGCCATGGCATCCGCAAGCCAGGTCTGGAGCGGTAACTGCGCCGATTTACCGACCGCACCGCCGAGGATCATCAGGGTCGCCCAGAAAATCAGGTCAGAACCGGCCGCGATATGCTGAGGAGCCAGAACCGCCAGTTCACGGAAGCTCAGGGTGCCCAGTTTATCCCACAGGATAAACATGCCGATCGCCAGGAACACATCACCGATACGGGTGACGATAAAGGCTTTCATCGCCGCCGCGCCGTTGGCCGGATTGGTGTAATAGAAGCCGATCAGCAGATAACTGCACAGCCCCACCCCTTCCCAGCCGAGGTACATCAGCAGCATGTTATCGGCCAGCACCAGAATCACCATGCTGGCAATAAACAGGTTGGTGTAGGCGAAGAAGCGGGAGTATCCCTCTTCACCTCGCATATACCAGGAGGCATACATGTGGATCAGGAAACCGACGCCGGTAACCACGCCCAGCATGGTCAGCGACAGGCCGTCCAGTACCAGGGTGACCGGGATGGAGAAGGAAGCGGTATCCATCCATGTCCACAGTGTCTGCTGATACACCCCGCCGCCGTTGGCGAAGAAATCCATCCCCGCCCACAGCGCTGTGAGTGCCGCCAGTCCCACCGAACCGGTACCGATGGTGGCTGACACATTTTCTGACCAGCGGCCGCGTGAAAAGGCTAATAACAGAAAGCCAATCAGCGGCAGCAAAATGGTTAAAAAGAGTAAGTTCATCCGCGCATCTCACTGACTTTATCAATATCCAGATCCTGACGCTGACGATGCAATTGCAGCAACAGTGCCAGCCCGATACTCGCTTCAGCCGCCGCCAGACTGATGGCCAGGATATACATCACCTGTCCGTCCGGCTGGTTCCAGTAGCTGCCGCCGACGACAAACGCCAGAGCCGCCGCGTTAATCATCACTTCCAGACCAATCAGCATAAACAGCAGATTGCGGCGGATCACCAGACAGGTGAAACCGAGGATGAAGAGCACAGCCGCGAGAATTAATCCGTGGTGCAGAGGGATCATGCTTTTTCCTCCGTGTTGCGCTGACTGACAATATCGCCGCCCGCTTTTTCGTCACGCCCGATGTGGTATGCCACCACCAGACCCGCCAGCAGCAGGAAGGAGGCCAGTTCCACCACCAGAACATACGGGCCGAACAGACTGATACCCACCTGTTTCGCGGTAACCACCTCACCGGCGATACCGTTATCTTTCAGAGAGCTGATGCCGTAAATCATCACGCCGAGCAGAACCGCCGAGAGCAGGCCCGGTCCCATCCAGACAGACGGGGACAGCCATTTGCGCTCCTGGTCGGCAACTGCCCGCCCGAGGTTGAGCATCATCACCACAAACACGAACAGCACCATGATGGCACCTGCGTAGACGATAATCTCCAGTGCCCCGGCGAAATAGGCGCCGAGGGCAAAGAAGACCGCAGAGAGTGCCAGCAGTGAGGTGATCAGATACAGCAGCGCATGCACCGGGTTGGTCTGTGTGATCACACACAGCGTGGCCAGAATGGCGATCAGTCCGGCGACATAAAAGGTAATTTCCATGTATGTTCTCCCCTTATGGCAGCAGACTTTTCACATCAATCGGCCTGGCTTCATTGTCGGCTTCGCCTTTGGCTTTGCCCGCAACCGCCATCCCGGTTTTGTGATAGAAGTTATAGTCAGGATATTTACCCGGACCGGAGATTAATAAATCCTCTTTCTCATACACCAGATCCTGGCGCTTAAACTCACCCAGTTCGAAATCCGGCGTAAGCTGGATTGCGGTGGTCGGGCAGGCCTCTTCACATAATCCGCAGAAAATGCAGCGTGAGAAGTTGATGCGGAAAAATTCCGGATACCAGCGGCCGTCCTCATGCTCTGCTTTCTGCAGAGAGATACAGCCGACCGGACATACCGCGGCGCACAGGTTACAGGCAACACATCGCTCCTCCCCGTCCGGGTCGCGCGTCAGCACAATCCGGCCGCGGTAGCGCGGCGGCAGGTAAACCGGCTCTTCCGGGTACATCTGAGTTTCGCGTTTATGGAAGGCATGAAGCCCTATCATCCAAATACTGCGTACCTGGGTGGCGAAACCAACCACTAACTCTTTCAATGTCATGGTTCAATCACCCCTTATTGAGCTATCAGGATCACGGCTGCTGTTACCAGCAGGTTTATCAGTGTCAGCGGCAGACACACTTTCCAGCCGAATGACATCACCTGGTCATAACGCGGTCGCGGCAGCGACGCACGGATCAGGATAAACATCATCATAAAGAAAGCGGTTTTCAGCGCGAACCAGACAAACGGCGGCAGGAATGGTCCGTGCCAGCCCCCGAAGAACAGCGTCACAATCAGGGCGGAAACTGTCACGATACCGATATATTCCCCGACGAAGAACAGACCGAACTTCATCCCCGAATATTCAATGTGATAACCGTCCGCCAGTTCCTGCTCAGCTTCCGGCTGGTCAAACGGGTGACGGTGACACACTGCCACACCCGCAATCGCAAAAGTGATAAAGCCGAAAATCTGCGGAATGACGTTCCAGACTGTGGTCTGGGCGTTGACGATATCCAGCAGGTTAAACGACCCTGCCTGCGCCACCACACCAAGAACCGAGAGTCCCAGGAACACTTCATAACTGACCGTCTGAGCCGATGCACGCATTGCGCCGAGCAGTGAGTATTTGTTGTTACTCGACCAGCCCGCAAACAGCACGGCATACACCGCCAGTCCCGCCAGCATCAGGAAGAACAGGATCCCGATATTGAGATCCGCCACCACCCAATCCGGGCTGACCGGCACTATCGCAAAGGCCAGCAGCAGCGAGGTAAATGCCACCATCGGTGCCAGGGTGAAGATAAAGCGGTCAGCGAATTTCGGTGTCCAGTCCTCTTTAAAGAACATTTTGATCATGTCCGCGACCAGCTGGAGCGACCCGCCCCAGCCCACACGGTTCGGCCCGTAGCGGTTCTGGAACAGCCCCAGCAGGCGGCGTTCACCGAAGCTCATAAAGGCACCGCAGGTCACAACCACCAGCAGGATCACAACGGCTTTGAGAACATTAATCAACACATCGATTAATTCAGGCGTAAACCAGCTGCTCATTGTGCCACCTCCTGCAGATTAACCACCGCACCCGCCAGTACCGGCGAAATGCCCGGCATGCCCAGCGGCAGACCGATTTGCCCGGCTGTCAGTTGTGTGCTGATGCGCACCGGCAGTGTCAGTGTGCCGTCAGACAACTGTACCGACAGAATCTGACCTTCCGCCACATTCAGTTGCAGAGCATCCTGTGCATTTAACATCACGTAGCTGTCCGTCATCCGTTCCTGAATCACCGGTGCCCGCTGTGATAACTCCTCACTGCCGAACAGGTGATAATACGGTGCAACCGTCCAGACATTCTGCTGCGGCACAAATGCCGCCGGAATGGTGCTGAAGTAATCCATACCGCCGTCTTTTTCGCTGAACAGACGCACCCCCGGATCACCGAAACGCAGATGACCGCCCACTTCCGCCTGGAATTTGTTCCATGCCTGCGGTGAGTTCCAGCCCGGCGCCCAGGCAAACGGAATTTGCTGACGCGGTGCTGACGGGCTGTTGTTCCCTTCCATCGAGAAAGCAAACGCCGTGTCTTTATCCTGCGGCTGACGCTGCTCATGAACACTGATATTCGCCAGCATCGCGGTACGTCCGCTGTAGCGGTGCGGCTCACGGGCCAGTTTCTGTCCGCGGATACGGAATGCAGCATCCGGTGCGGCATCTTTGATCCCGGCCAGGTGCGGCATCTGCTCAATGCAGGCATCAATCACATGATCCAGCTGTGACCAGTCACGGGTGTTTTCATTGAGGTCATTGTACAGCGCCGTCAGCCAGCGCCAGCTTTCATGCATAATGATCGACTTATCGTAGAAGGATGGCTCATAGACCTGGAAGAAACGCTGCGCGCGGCCTTCGTGGTTGATGAGTGTGCCGTCACTTTCCGCAAAACTGCTGGCGGAGAGGATAAGTGAGGCTTTATCCATGATGTCAGTGCGCTGATGATCCAGCACAATCACATTCGCGGCGGCATCCAGTGCGCGGTCAACGGCGGCTTTATCCGCATGGCGGTAAAGGTCGTTTTCCATCACCACCACGGTATCCGCACTGCCGTCTGCCAGCAGAGCCAGTGCTTTATCCAGCGGCTGTGCTTCTGTCATGGCAACACCAAAGCTGTTGGCTTCCGCGCCGACAAAAGTCAGTCCGGCGTCAATACCTTTATCTTTCAGTGCCCAGGCCACGTTTGCCGCCGCCTCAATCAGGGCATCACTGCCCGGGTTGCTGCCGCTGATGATCAGCGGTTTTTTCGCACCGTTCAGCGCCTGTGCAATCATTTCTGCCTGTGCTTTCACATCCGCAGGTAAATCCGCCACAGCCGGCGCGGTGTTATCAATGATATTGGCAACGGCAAAGCCCAGACGCGCCTGATCATCCACCGGAGCGTTGTAGTGCAGTGCCGCCACGTCTGCCAGACGAGTGGTATCCACCGCCGTGACAAACAGCGGGTATTTCGCACGCTGGCCGATATTCTGGATAGCGGCAATCTGCCAGTCCGCCACTTTCTGTGCAGCAGCCATTTCGCGGGCTTTGCCCTTCACGGCCTGACGGACAGAGAGTGCCACACGGGCAGCGGTTTGAGTCAGATCTTCACCCAGTACCAGCACCGCATCATAGTTTTCCATCTCACGCAGTGACGGCGTATAGATTCCGCCCTGCTGTAAGATTTCCAGCATCATTCCCAGGCGGTGCTGTTCACCGGCTGACAGGCCGCTGAAGAAGTTTTCCGCCCCGACCAGTTCACGCAGTGCAAAGTTGCTTTCCACGCCGGCACGCGGCGAACCGATACCGATGGTGCGTTTCGCGTGATACAGCATATCTGCCGCCGCACGTTCTGCCTGTTCTGCATTGATGGTGATCCAGTCATCACCACGACGCTGCTGCGGCTGACGCGGACGGTCATCACGGTTGACATAACCGTAACCGAAGCGGCCTTTGTCGCACAGGAAGTAGTGGTTGATGGTGCCGTTATAACGGTTTTCGATACGGCGCAGTTCGCCGTAACGCTCGCCCGGGCTGATGTTACAGCCGACGCTGCACTGCTGGCAGACACTCGGTGCAAACTGCATATCCCATTTGCGGTTATAACGTTCAGAGTGGGTTTTATCGGTAAAGACCCCGGTCGGACAGATTTCGACCAGGTTACCGGAGAATTCACTTTCCAGCGTGCCGCTTTCCGGACGCCCGAAGTACACGTTGTCGTGTGCGCCGTAAACCCCGAAATCCGTACCGTCCGCATAATCTTTGTAGTAACGGACACAGCGGTAACAGGCGATACAGCGGTTCATTTCATGTGCAACAAACGGCCCCAGCTCCTGATTCTGATGAGTACGTTTTGTGAAGCGGTATTTGCGCACTGAATGCCCGGTCATGACGGTCATATCCTGAAGATGGCAGTTACCGCCCTCTTCACAGACGGGACAATCGTGCGGGTGGTTGGTCATCAGCCATTCCACCACACTTTCCCGGAACTGTCTGGCTTCTTCATCATCAATCGAGATAAAGGTGCCGTCCTGTGCCGGTGTCATACATGACATTACCAGACGACCACGGGTGTCATCGGCATTCTGATATTGCTTTACCGCACACTGGCGGCAAGCGCCGACGCTTCCCAGCGCCGGATGCCAGCAAAAATACGGAATATCAAGTCCGAGCGAAAGACAGGCATGCAGCAGGTTATCCGCGCCGTCGACTTCATATTCTTTGCCGTCTACATGTATTGTAGCCATAGTCAGCATGCTTCCAAAAGGCCTGCTATGCAGGCGTTAAACGAAAATCCGTAAGGGATCACCAGCGCTGCTTCAGCAGATTCGGCTGGATCCCGGCAATGGTCTGCACGTTGCCGTAAACCGGCTGTACGATCCCCGCTTCAAATTCATCGCGGAAATATTTGATCGCACTCTGTAACGGCTCTACCGCGCCCGGCGCGTGTGCGCAGAAGGTTTTACCCGGTCCCAGGAAACGACATAATTGCTCTAATGTCTCAATGTCTCCCGGCTGGCCTTCCCCTTTTTCTATTGCGCGCAGAATTTTCACGCTCCACGGCAATCCGTCACGGCACGGTGTACACCAGCCGCAGGATTCGCGGGCAAAAAACTCTTCGAGGTTACGGGTCAGTGACACCATGTTGATTTCATTATCCACCGCCATTGCCAGCGCCGTTCCCAGACGGCTGCCCGCTTTGCCGATATGCTCAAAATCCATCGGTAAATCAAGATGATCCTGTGTCAGGAAATCGGTTCCCGCACCGCCCGGTTGCCAGGCTTTTAAGGTCAGCCCGTCACGCATGCCCCCGGCGTAATCTTCGAGGATTTCACGGGCGGTGGTGCCGAACGGCAGTTCCCAGACACCCGGATTTTTCACGCGGCCGGAAAAACCCATCAGTTTGGTCCCGGCATCGGTACTTTTGCCTTCACTCAGACCGATGTACCACTCTTTGCCATGTGCCAGAATCGCCGGTACGTTACACAGGGTTTCGACGTTGTTGACACAGGTCGGTTTTCCCCACACCCCGGAACTGGCCGGGAACGGCGGTTTGGAGCGCGGATTGGCGCGGCGGCCTTCCAGGGAGTTAATCAGCGCGGTTTCTTCCCCGCAGATATAACGCCCGGCACCGGTGTGCACAAACAGCTCGAAATCAAACCCGCTGCCGAGGATATTTTTCCCCAGCAGACCGGCGGCTTTCGCTTCTTCAATGGCATGACGCAGGTGTTTCGCTGCCTCAATGTACTCGCCGCGCAGGAAGATATAGCCCCGGTATGCTTTCAGGGCGAAGGCGCTGATCAGCATCCCTTCCACCAGCAGATGCGGCAGTTGTTCCATCAGGAGCCGGTCTTTGTAGGTACCCGGTTCCATTTCATCGGCGTTACACAGCAGGTAACGGATATTCATGCTCTCGTCTTTCGGCATCAGGCTCCACTTCAGACCTGTGGAGAACCCCGCACCGCCGCGGCCCTTCAGACCCGCGTCTTTGACAAGACTGGTGATCTCATCCGGTGCCATGCCTTTCAGGGCGCGTTCCGCCCCCGCATAACCGTTTTTGCTGCGGTATTCATCCAGCCACACCGGCTGATGGTCGTCGCGCAACCGCCAGGTGAGAGGATGCGTTTCCGCAGTACGGCAAACCGTTTTCACTGTCATGGATACTGCTCCAGTAACGTTTCAATGGCTTCAGGCGTAACGTGACTGTGGGTATCTTCATCAACCATCATGGTCGGCCCTTTGTCACAGTTCCCGAGGCAGCAGGTCGGCAGCAGCGTAAAGCGGCCGTCGGCGGTTGTCTGTCCCGGCTGAATATTCAGTTTGCGTTCGAGTGCCGCCTTGATCCCCTGGTAACCGGTGATGTGGCACACCACGCTGTCACAGTAACGGATCACATGGCGGCCGACCGGCTGACGGTAGATCTGGCTGTAGAATGTCGCCACACCTTCCACGTCACTCGCCGGGATACCCAGCACATCGCTGATGGCGTAAATCGCGCCGTCTTCCACCCAGCCACGGTGCTTCTGCACAATTTTCAGCGCTTCGATGGAGGCGGCCCGCGGATCTTCGTAATGGTGTTTTTCCGCTTCGATTTCGGCGCGCTCTTCGTCACTCAGCACAAAATCAGGTTGTTTTCCGGCTGGCTGCGCCGCATTCACTGCGCCTTGCAGTGCTTTTTTTGCTTCAGGGTTCAGTTCTTGCATAATCAGCGATCCACATCCGACATAACGAAATCGATACTTCCGAGGTACACGATCAGGTCAGAGACCAGGCTGCCGCTGATCACCGACGGGATCTGCTGCAGATGGGCATAACTTGGTGTACGGATTCGGGTACGGTAACTCATGGTGCTGCCGTCACTGGTCAGGTAGTAACTGTTAATCCCTTTCGTGGCCTCAATCATCTGGAAAGATTCCTGAGCCGGCATCACCGGACCCCATGACACCTGAAGGAAGTGGTTAATCATGGTTTCAATGTGCTGTAACGTGCGCTCTTTCGGCGGTGGCGTAGTCAGCGGGTGATCCGCCTTGAACGGCCCTTCAGGCATGTTTTTCAGACATTGTTCCAGAATGCGCAGACTCTGGCGCACTTCTTCCACTTTCAGCATCACGCGGTCATAGCAGTCGCCGTTGGCGGCAACAGGTACTTCAAAATCGAAATTCTCATAACCGGAATACGGACGCCATTTACGCACGTCGAAATCAATCCCGGTGGCGCGCAGACCGGCACCGGTCACACCCCAGTCGAGGGCTTCTTTCGCGTTGTAAGCGGCCACGCCGACGGAACGGCCTTTGAGGATGGAGTTTTTCAGTGCGGCAGTGACATAGGATTCCAGACGTTTCGGCATCCAGTCGAGGAAATCACGCAGCAGGCGATCCCAGCCTTTCGGCAGATCGTGCGCCACACCACCGATACGGAACCAGGCCGGATGCATACGGAAACCGGTAATGGCTTCCACCACATCATAAATTTTCTGGCGGTCGGTAAAGGCAAAGAAGACCGGCGTCATCGCCCCGGTATCCTGAATAAACGTACTGATATACAGCAGGTGACTGTTAATGCGGAACAGTTCAGACAGCATCACGCGGATCACATCCACACGTGCCGGAACCTCAATCCCCGCCAGTTTTTCCACCGCCAGCACATACGGCATTTCATTGACGCAGCCGCCGAGGTATTCGATACGGTCAGTATACGGAATGTAGCTGTGCCAGGACTGACGCTCACCCATTTTTTCCGCGCCACGGTGGTGGTAGCCGATATCCGGCACACAGTCGACAATCTCTTCACCGTCAAGCTGAAGGATGATACGGAAAGCACCGTGAGAAGACGGGTGGTTCGGGCCGAGGTTCAGGAACATAAAGTCCTCGTTCTCGTTGCCGCGCTTCATGCCCCACTCTTCCGGTTTGAAGGTCAGCGCCTCCATTTCCAGATCTTCTTTCTGTTTGGTCAGGACAAACGGATCAAATTCCGTTGCCCGCGCCGGATAATCTTTACGCAGCGGATGCCCTTCCCAGGTCGGCGGCATCATAATACGGCGCAGATTCGGGTGTCCGTCGATAATGATACCGAACATTTCCCAGGTTTCACGCTCATACCAGTTTGCGTTCGGGAATGCGGAAATCACCGTCGGCACATGCAGATCGTTTTCACTCAGCGCCACTTTGAGCATGATATCGCGGTTACGCTCAATGGAAATCAGGTGATAAAACACGGAATAGTCCGCCGCAGGCAGACCTTCGCGGTGGGTGCGCTGGCGCTCATCCGTCCCGTGCAGATCAAACAGCATCACATACGGTTTCGGCAGCGATTTAAGATAAAACAGTACTTCCAGAAGCTGCTCACGCTTCACCCAGACGACCGGCATCCCGGTACGTGTCGGCTGAACCGTAAATGCGTCAGGACCGAACTTACGGCGCAGCTCCTCAATTACCGGATCATCCAGGTAATCGTGAGTCTGCCACGCGGGACGCTGTGCGGTCTGCGTATTACTTTCTGTCATCATTCTTCACCACAACAGTTGTTCAGGGTTCAATGGGCGCAACACATTGCAAATATTGCGCCCGGTGGCCCGAAAGCCTTAAATTTCGTCCGGGGAGCGCAGATTGGTCACCGCAATCCGTTCACCGCGTTTTCGTTCTTTTTCTGACTGCATATTGGCGCGGTAAACGCCCTGATCACCGACCACCCACGACAGCGGGCGGCGCTCTTTTCCGATAGATTCCTGTAACAGCATCAGTGCCTGCATATAGGCTTCAGGACGCGGCGGGCAGCCCGGGATATACACATCCACCGGAATGAATTTATCCACACCCTGCACGACAGAGTAAATGTCATACATACCGCCGGAGTTGGCACAGGAGCCCATAGAGATAACCCATTTCGGTTCCAGCATCTGGTCATACAGGCGCTGAATTACCGGGGCCATTTTGGTAAAACAGGTTCCGGCCACAACCATAAAGTCCGCCTGACGCGGGGAGGCACGCAGCACTTCCGCACCGAAACGGGCAACGTCGTGCACCGCCGTAAAGGAGGTCACCATCTCTACATAACAGCAGGAAAGACCGAAGTTATACGGCCACAGGGAGTTTTTACGGCCCCAGTTAACCATATCGTGTAATGCATGTTCGAGTTTCCCCATATACACGCTGCGGTGAACGTGCTGCTCAAGCGGGTCACTGACAACCTCTTGTTTTTGCAGGGGATAACGGTCATTCTCACCGTTTGGATCGATGCGGGTGAGCGTATAATCCATCTTGTGCCTCACTATTGACTACGGTTGATTGTTATTGATTTTGTTCACAACGCTCGGGTGTTTCACCTCGCGGCGCGAACGTGCAGGTGTCCAGTCCAGCGCGCCGATACGTGCCAGATAGAAAAGACCTGCCAATAACACCAGAATAAAGATCGCGGCTTCGGTGAACCCTATCCAGCCCGATTCTCTGACCGAAACAGACCAGGCGAAAAGGTATAAGGCTTCAACATCGAAAATCACGAAAAACATGGCAACCAGGTAGAACTTTGCAGACATCCGCAGACGTGCGCTGCCGACCGGGTCAATACCTGATTCGTAAGGGAGATGTTTGGCGCGTGCTTTTGCACGGCCCCCGAGATAACGGGCGCCCAGCAACATAAATGCACATAACCCGAGAGCACCTAAAAGATAGATGGCAAATGCCCAGTTATGGGCCAGAACTTCAGTGGCTGTTGACATACTCATTGCTTACTCATTAAAGGTGGTGTTGCCTGCCGTACCTGCATACAGCACCACAGCGACACACGAGAGGAACAACTCAGTGGCGGATACAGCACTTATCGTGATGAGAAAGCCGGTAACCCGGATTGTTCCCCGCTCTTCCCAATTTTGTTACAAACCGTCAACTTAAGATTAACCCGTTGTGCGACTTTATCGCTAAAACGTGTCAGTAAGTAACTAAATTGAAAATTAACTTTATTATATTAACGGATACATCGCTTTTACTAACCCATTATCTCAGGAAAAACCTGTCTTTCCATCGGTAAACAGGGGCAATATTTTTGATCTCAATCACAGTTTGGCTGAAAATTATTTAACAAATGATTAATTCATAACCATTTATAAAAACCTGATAAATACAGTCAGGTTTTTAACAAAGTTTTATTGCAATGTAATGAGCGCTGTTAATTTTGGCAATCACAGAACATGAGTTTTGTTAACATTGTAACAAACAAGTAAATAAAACTGCGATGCGGCGCTTAAAACGGCATCAAAAACCTGAACACGGCGTGATGCTGTTAACATTTATATGATATTTCCGCACAGGGGGGAGAGGATACAAAAAAGCCGGGGGAAATGATCCCCCGGCGGTGTGTCTGACTGTCACAAATTATGTCAGCTGCACGTCAGATTATGACAGCATTACTCCGCTGTTTTGTCATCATCAACCGGCGTGACAGTATACGGTGTCTTCTTGTTTTCAATGGCCTGATACACCGTCAGTACTGACTCGCTCTGTTCGTCACTGTTACGGTATAACCAGTACTGAATTTCCGGCAGGCGCGGCAGCCCTTCGCTGACACTCAGAATGCGCAGGTCGGCATTCTGCATTTCCAGCGGACGGGCGGTGATCCCGACTTCGGCATTCACGGCTGCGCGGACAGCAGAAAGTGATGCGGCCTCGTAAGCAATCCGCCACTGCACCCCTGCCTCATCCAGGGTTTCAGCCGCGAGATGACGGAACGGGTTGGTTTCGTCCATCACCACCAGCGGAATCGGCTCATTCGGCTGTAACTGAAAATCCGGCGCACAGTGCCACAGCACCGGCGCGGTACGCAGAGCAGTACGCGGGTGATGGGCAATACGCGCGGTGGTCAGCGCCAGGTCAATCTCGTGGTTATCCAGCATACCTTCAATGTACTGGCTGCGTTTGATGCGGACATCAACCGCCATACGCGGGTATACCGATGCAATACGGTTGAGTAAGAAAGGCAGCAGTGAGTCAACGGAATCATCGGATGCACCGATGCGTAACTCCCCTTCTGCGTCGTTGTAAGCCAGTGATGCGGTGGCATCATCATTTGCCCGCAGGATCTGACGGGCGTAACCTAACAGTTGTAACCCATGGTCGGTCAGTAATTTGTTACGACCATGACGCGCAAACAGTTCGCGCCCGACAAGCTGCTCGAGGCGCTGCATTTGCTGACTGACGGCAGACTGGGTGCGGCATACTGCCGCAGCTGCCGCTGCGAAGGTATTCAGATCCGCGACTGCCACGAACGTCCGCAGCAGATCGAGATCCAGGTTTAATACTGGACGGTTTGAATTTATCATTGTTTTTTCTTCACTAATTTTGATTTTTAATAACTACCTGGTGTTTATTGGCGTGAAAAATTGCTTCGCCAACGAAGACATTACCCTATACATCAGGGTAGAGTAAAACATAACTAACACTAACAAAAATACGTAACTGTGAGTAACTCCATTATGTAATGCTGCATACTAAAACAGCAGGCCGCCTGTACAAACACACAAATTTTTCGTATCTTACAACACTGTTTTCCGAATATTACGAAATAAGACAATTTGTAACTGACGAAAATGCATGCTGCCAATAAGCCTTGCTGCAATATAAACCTGATTATTCTGCAACTTTAAGGTCAAATACTCTGAAAACCACATTATGCCGTAAAATCCTATTAGTTATACTACTAATAATTACCAGCATCAGGGTTTAATATATAAGAAAAGATTATACAATTTCAACAACTGCTGACTATTTAGTAAAAACACTGTATTACTTTACCAATTATGATCTTCCGATAGATAACTTTACAAAACTCAATACCCCTCCTCCCACCAGCTTTAAGCTCTGTATTAATCACAATTCCAGGCATGATAATCTGCCATATCAGTAATTAACCGGCACTCCCGATCCTTTCCAAAACAAATCCTGTTGTTTTTAACCAAAAGACGTTTACTGTCTTCAAAACCCCGTACGGTAAGAGTAGAGTGGGTTATAACGGGTTTTACCTGATAAAATATAAGATTAACGCGCTAAGGTCCTGAACAGATGAATATAATAAAGAAATCCAGCAAACTCGATAATGTCTGTTACGACATTCGCGGGCCGGTGCTCAAAGAGGCTAAACGTCTCGAAGAGGAAGGCCAGAAAGTTCTCAAACTGAATATCGGTAACCCGGCGCCGTTTGGTTTTGATGCCCCGGACGAAATTCTGGTTGATGTTATCCGTAATTTACCAAGCTCCCAGGGTTACAGCGATTCAAAAGGCCTCTATTCCGCCCGTAAAGCCATTGTCCAGTTCTACCAGGAACGCGGCATGCGCGATATGACGGTGGAAGATGTCTATATCGGTAACGGGGTTTCTGAACTGATTGTGCAGTCCATGCAGGCGCTGCTGAATAACGGTGATGAAATGCTGGTGCCGGCACCGGATTACCCGTTATGGACCGGTGCGGTCTCCCTCTCCGGCGGTACTGCCGTCCACTATATGTGCGACGAAGAACAGGGCTGGATGCCGGATATTGAAGATATCAAAAAGAAAATCACCCCGCGCACCCGCGGTATTGTGGTGATAAACCCGAACAACCCGACCGGGGCTGTCTACAGCAAAGATTTGTTACAGGAGATTGTCGAACTCGCCCGTCAGAATGACCTGATCATTTTTGCTGACGAAATCTACGACAAAATTCTGTATGACGATGCCGTCCACCACTCTATCGCCGCGATGGCGCCGGATCTGCTGACCGTCACCTTCAACGGCCTGTCAAAAACCTACCGTATCGCCGGTTTCCGCCAGGGCTGGATGGTACTGAACGGGCCGAAGAAACACGCCAAAGGGTATATCGAAGGACTGGAAATGCTCGCCTCCATGCGTCTGTGTGCCAACGTGCCGATGCAGCATGCTATCCAGACCGCAATCGGCGGTTACCAGAGCATCAACGAGTTTATTCATCCGGGCGGCCGTCTGTATGAACAGCGCAACAAAGCCTGGGAACTGATTAACCAGATACCGGGCTGCTCCTGTGTCAAACCGATGGGCGCACTCTATATGTTCCCGAAATTTGATGCCAAGCGCTTTAACATTCACGATGACCAGAAGATGATCCTCGACCTGCTGTTACAGGAAAAAGTGCTGCTGGTACAGGGTACTGCCTTTAACTGGCCGGAACCGAACCACTTCCGTATCGTGACACTGCCGCGCGAGGATGACCTGGAGATGGCAATTAACCGCTTCGGGCGTTTCCTCTCCCACTACCATCAGTAATCGTTTCTGCTGTCAGCGGCTTCCCCCGGGAAGCCGTTTTTATTTACATCCGGCCCGGAACACCGCAGAATATCCGCTCTTGTTATCAACAGATTGCCGCCAGGAATGTTGTCTATGAGTTACTTTTTTGCCCACCTTTCCCGTCTGAAACTAATCACCCGCTGGCCGCTGATGCGCAATGTGATTCAGGAAAACGTGTCTGAACACAGCCTCCAGGTGGCGTTTGTGGCACATGCACTGGCCGTGATTAAAAACCGCAAATTCGGCGGCACACTCAATCCTGAAAAAATCGCCCTGCTGGCGATGTACCATGATGCGAGTGAAGTGATCACCGGCGACCTGCCGACACCAATCAAGTATTACAATCCGCAGATAGCCCATGAGTACAAAAAAATTGAGCGCATGGCGCAAAAGAAACTGATTGCCATGATCCCCGAAGAGTTACAGGCGGATTTTGCTCCGCTGATTGATGAAGATGCCCACTCACCGGAAGATGCGGCAATCGTCAAACAGGCCGATGCCCTGTGTGCCTATCTTAAGTGCCTGGAAGAAATTGGTGCGGGTAATACCGAGTTTCATCTGGCGAAAGCACGGCTGGAAAAAACCCTCGGAGAACGCCGCAGCCCGGAAATGGACTATTTCCGCGACGTGTTTATTCCGGGATTCAGTCTGTCACTGGATGAAATCAGCCAGTAAAACCGGGCAGTTGCGCTTTCATCAGGACACGCCGTCAGAACGGAAAGAGTAACGGGATCACCGCGATACTGATTGCCATGACCACCAGCGTAAACGGCACGCCGATTTTGACGAAATCCCCGAAGGTGTAATTTCCCGGCCCGAGCACCAGCGTATTAACCGGCGAAGACACCGGTGTCATAAAGGCCGCCGAGGCCGCCACCCCCACCACCATCGCAAACGGCAGCGGCGACACCTGCATTTCATATGCCGCCTGGATAGCAATCGGTGCCATCAGAACCGCTGTTGCGGTATTCGAGATAAACAGCCCGATAGTCGCACACAGCACAAACAGCGCTGTCAGCATCACATGCGGCCCCAGATCACCGGCCACATCCATCAGCCCGCTGACAATCAGCGTGATCCCGCCGGTTTTCTGTAACGCCAGCGCAAACGGCATCATCCCGACAATCAGAATGATGCTTGGCCAGTGGATCGAGCGGTACGCACTTTCCATATCGATGCAGCGGAATTTCCCCATCAGCAGACAGGCAATCAGTGCGGCGATAAAATTCGGGATTTCGTTGGTGACCATCATCGCCACCATCAGCGCCAGACAAAACAACGCATGCGGCGCCTGGGAGGCGGCCGGTACGACAGCTTCCGCTTCCGCCGCCAGGTTGAGCACTATAAAGTGACGCCGTTTGGTCGCCAGCACACGGATAATTTTCCAGTCCCCGACCACCAGCAGGATATCCCCGAGCTGCAGCGGTTCATCCACAATATTGCCGTCAAGCGCGGCCCCGCCCCGGCGCAGACCCAGCACATTCAGCCCGTAACGGGTACGGAAGCCGATATCCCGCAGACTTTTGCCGATAAGCTCACTTTCCGGGTTCAGGGACACTTCCGCCATACCCACGTTACGGGAGTGTTCGGAAAAATATTCGCCGCGCAGGATCATCGGCTCCAGCATCTGCTCGGCACAAAATTCGCGTAAATCCATATCACTGGCTGACATATCAATCAGCAGCACATCGCGATCACGCAGTTCCATACCACCGGTTGCGCCGACCATCACCCGCCGGAAACGCCGCCAGCGCTCAATCCCCACCACATTGGCACCATAACGGGTACGCAGATGCAGTTCATCCAGTGTTTTACCGATCAGCGGTGAGCCGTTACGCACAGCAAGACGCCGTGCACGACCGCTCAGTTTGTAGTCACGGATAAGATCACGAAAGGTACGCTGTACATTATCCCCTGCTTTCTCCGGCTGTTTGCTGCCCAGCCAGTGGCGGGCAATCAGCATATAGCCGACACCGGCCAGCAGGATCAGTAGTCCGATAGGGGTAATCGAGAAGAAATTAAAGCCTTTGATGCCTTCCATTTCCAGGACACTGTTCACCACCATGTTCGGCGGTGTTGCCACCAGAGTCATCATGCCGCTGATAAGCCCGGCGAAGCCGAGCGGCATCATCAGCCGTGAAGGGGAGATTTTCATACGTGCGGAAACACTGAGCACAACAGGGATAAAAATGGCTACCACGCCGGTCGAACTCATAAACGCGCCGAGCCCGGCAACACTGACCATCAGGAATACCAGCAGGCGGGTTTCACCTGAACCGGCCACCCGCACCAGCCAGTCACCCATCTGATAGGCAACCCCGGTACGCACCAGCCCTTCCCCGATCACAAACAGAGCAGCAATCAGCAGAATATTGGGATCACTGAAACCGGCGACGGCTTCATTAACCGTCAGCGTGCCGCTCAGTACGAAGGCGGTGATCACCAGCAACGCCACAACATCCATCCGGACTTTGTTGGTGGTAAATAAAACAATGGCGATAAACAGCAGGGTCAGCACCCACACGAGTTCCGTATTCACCAACGTCCTCTTTCGTCAATGCCCGGACAGCGAACATCCTGTCTCATCGTTTTTGTTAACGCACAACCCGTTTTCCCTCATCGTCTGATCGGTGCTGTGCAGCGGTGTTCCGGCCGTCAGCCGGGACGGCGGGTCAGTGTTACCGTACCGTCCGCCGCTTTCTCAACCTCAATTTCTGTCAGTGAATCCACCCGCATTGCCAGTTCATCCGTGCGCGGTGTTCCGGCCGGAACATGCACGGCAATCACCTGACAACCGGCATCCAGCCCGGAAAGCAGACCGGCGGTAGCATCCTCAAACACAAAACAGTCGCGGGGAGCCAGCCCCAGCTTTTCCGCGCCCAGCAGATAGGGCTGCGGATCCGGTTTGCCGCGGGTGATATTATCCGCCGTCACCCAGGCATCCGGCTCCGGCAGATTTGCCGCACTGTGACGCGGACGGGCTATCGCCACCGAACCGGAGGTGACTATCGCCCACGGAATTTCAAGAGAAACCAGACGCGCCAGCAGTGCCTGCGCACCGGGCAGATCCGTGACCTGATCACTCTCCCTGATTTCCTGCTCTGTCACCCACGCCAGCTGTGCGGCGATTTCGTTCTCATCCGCATCCGGCAGAAAATGGCGGATGGACTCAACCGCCGGTTTGCCGTGAATAAAATGTTTTACTTCATCCTCATCCGCACCAATACGGCGGGCAAACGCCAGCCAGGCACGCTCCACCACATGCAGGGAATCGGCCAGTGTGCCGTCCAGATCAAACAAAAAACCTTTTGCAGTCAGTGCCATGCGTGCCTCGCCGTTGCGGATGCCGGAATATTATGCGTTAAGGATCTGATTAATTTCCACTTCACTCAGGTGATACTGGCGCGGGCAGTTATGCCATGCACCCAGCATACGGACATATTTATCCCACATCGGCGTCTGGGAGTTAAAGCCGTGACTGCCGCTGTCAAAGTGGGTATAACGCCCTTCCGTATTTACCAGAAAACGCACATAACTTAAATAACGTGCTTCAGTCGCCGCATCAAAACCTAAGAAGTGGATACGGCGCGGGTCGATATCTTTTGCTTCTTTCAGGTTATCGAAGGAGATACGCAGTGCGTGGTACATTTCCATCATATCAATCACACGGCGGCAGATTTCTTCCGGCAGCTCGCCGAAATCGCGATCCAGTTCGCGCATCTGCAGCCCGAAGCCGCGCTCAATAATGGTCTGCTGGCGGCGGTAGCGCTCGGCATTATCCGGATCCAGCATAGCCATCATTTTATACTGGTTAGAGAGGATAAGGCGTTGTGCGTTGGTCATTTCCATGGTGTATCTCCTGAAAAAGTAATCCGGGGTATGGTCAGAATCATCGCATTACTCAAATCTATAAGATAGTGAAATACACACCTTTTTTGATCTCAGCGGGGAATTTCGCCCGGGTAATTTTACGGAGAGGAAAAACAGGAGGTTACAGAAGCTGAATCGATTAATAAAGGAAGGGGTTCTTCCGCCCGCAGCCGCGGGCGGAAAACAGCGCAACTTACAGGTCATCCAGAAAAGAGTTATCCAGCTGCTTAAAAGCGCGTTTCAGTAACTCGGCCAGTGCCATATAATCCGGTGTGCCTTCAACCGGCGCAATCGCGATCCCGGCTTCGGCAAATTTTGCGCGGATTTCGTAAAACCAGCTGAGCAACCCGGCCGGTAAGGGCGTGGCGGCGCGCCGTCCCAGCCACCATAACCCCTGCAGCGGCAGCGAGCAGGCAAACAGTGCGGTGGCGACTGCGGAACCTAATGCCCCGCCGAGGGCTATCTGCCATGTCAGGGTAAACACCGACAGCGGCGGCATAAAACGGATACCGAACTGTGTGGATTTTATGACACGATTCTCCGGGAAAACCGGGGCGAGCTGCTTCACGGCCGGCCAGGTGGCGGCGTAACGTTTGCCGAGACGCAGTGCGCGGAACAGACCCGGTTTTGCCGGTGTGTTATCAGGCATTATGACCTCAATCAATAAAAAACATAATAATTAAAATATGGCTACATTCAGTCAAAATATTTTTGTAGGATTAAGTATATTTTGAAATTGCTGTCATCTGCGGGTATGCTACGCCCGTTTAATCACGGTGAAATAATCCTGAGTTAATTATTTTGTCTGATGCCGCCTTTTTCAAGGGCAAAATGTGTGTTTTTACACCATCCGGCGTCAGACAACAGATTGCAGCGATGATTTATCGTTCAATATAAAAATTGCATGATGTTAATCATGAACGGCGCTGAAATATTGCGCTACGCTTAGTTAGATTACGTTTTAACCACTGTCTTAATACATAAGACTTATCCACAACAAGATTATAGGTAATTCCATGTCAAGTAAGCTGGTACTGGTACTTAACTGCGGTAGTTCTTCACTGAAATTTGCGATCATTGACCCTACAACTGGTGATGAATATCTGACGGGTCTGGCAGAATGCTTTAACCTGCCGGAAGCACGTATCAAGTGGAAAATGGATGGTGCTAAACACGAAGCACAATTAGGCGCGGGCGCTGCTCACAGCGAAGCACTGCGTTTCATCGTGAAAGATATCATGGGCGACAAGCCTGAGCTGTCCGCACAGATCGGCTGCATCGGCCACCGTCTGGTTCACGGCGGTGAGAAATTTGCTCACTCTGTTATCGTCACTGACGAAGTTATCAAAGCAATGGAAGAGTGCTCTGCCTTTGCTCCTCTGCACAACCCGGCTAACCTGTTAGGCGTGGAAGAAGCACTGAAAGCCTTCCCTCACCTGGCTGATAAAAACGTTGGTGTTTTCGATACCGCTTTCCATCAGACCATGCCTGAAGAAGCTTACCTGTATGCCCTGCCGTACAGCCTGTACAAAGACCACGGTATCCGCCGCTATGGTTTCCACGGTACAAGCCACTACTTCGTCAGCCGTGAAGCCGCTAAAATGCTGAACAAACCGGTTGAAGAACTGAACGTGATCACCTGCCACTTAGGCAACGGTGGTTCTGTTGCAGCTATCGTTAACGGCGAGTGCGTGGACACCTCTATGGGTCTGACTCCGCTGGAAGGTCTGGTCATGGGTACCCGTTCCGGTGATATCGACCCGGCTATCATTTTCCACCTGCATGATTCAATGGGCATGAGCGTTGAGGAAATCAACAAAATGCTGACCAAAGAATCCGGCCTGCAGGGTCTGACTGAAGTCACCAGCGACTGCCGTTATGTTGAAGAAAACTACGGTAAACAAGCTGATGCGACCCGTGCAATGAACGTATTCTGCCACCGTCTGGCGAAATACGTCGGTGGTTATGCAACACTGATGGAAGGCCGTCTGGACGCTATCATCTTCACCGGCGGTATCGGTGAAAACGCAGCGATGGTTCGTGAACACACTCTGGAGAAACTGGCTCTGCTGGGCTTCAAACTGGACAACGAACGTAACCTGGCTGCCCGTTTCGGTAACGCAGGTAAAATCACCACTGACGACAGCAGCATTGCCCTGGTGATCCCGACTAACGAAGAATTAGTCATCGCACAGGATGCAGCCCGTCTGACTGCATAATCTTTGCTCTCCGCCGGCCCCCGCCGGCGGATTTATTTTGAACACCGAATTGTGAAAAAATAAGAGGTTCATGTGTCCCGTACTATTATCCTCATTCCTACCGGCACCAGTGTCGGCTTAAGCAGCGTCAGCCTCGGGGTTGTCCGCTCAATGGAACAAAAAGGCGTCAGCCTGAGTTTCTTCAAACCGGTTGCACAGCCGCGCCGTGCAGGTATTGAAGATCAGACCACCCAGATCTTACGTGCTCACTCTTCCCTGAAGATGGCAGAGCCGCTGGATATGGATTATGTCGAAACCATGCTGACCACCAATCAGAAAGATATTCTGATGGAAGAAATCGTTGCCCGTTACCACGAGCATACTCAGGGTGCGGAAGTGATCCTGATCGAAGGCCTGGTACCGACCCGCAACTACCCGCATGCTCAGTCCCTGAACTACGATATCGCCCAGACTCTGGGTGCGGAAATCGTATTCGTGACAGCACCGGGCAATGACACCGCAGCGGAAATCAAAGAGCGTCTGGAACTGATCCGCAATGAATTCGGTGGTCACAAGAACACCAACATCGCCGGCGTGATCGTTAACAAAGTTAACGCACCGGTTGATGAGCAGGGCCGTACCCGTCCTGATCTGTCTGAAATCTTCGATGACTCATCCAAAGCGACTATCGCTCACCTGAGCGCGGATGATCTGAAATCCCTGCCTCTGCCGGTTGTCGGCAGTGTACCGTGGAACTTCGAACTGATTGCCACCCGTGCAATCGACATGGCGAACCACCTGGGCGCGAAAATCATCAACGAAGGCGATATCAAAACCCGCCGCGTGAAATCTGTGACTTTCTGTGCACGCAGCATTCCTCATATGCTGGAGCACTTCCGTCCGGGTTCTCTGCTGGTGACCTCTGCTGACCGTCCTGACGTGCTGGTTTCTGCCTGCCTGGCAGCGATGAACGGCGTGGAAATCGGTGCGATCCTGCTGACCGGCGGTTATGAAATCGACGACAGCATCGCCAAACTGTGCGAACGTGCGTTCGAAACCGGCCTGCCAATCTTCACTGTGAACACCAACACCTGGCAGACCTCGCTGAACCTGCAAAGCTTCAGCCTGGAAGTCCCTGCTGATGACCGTGAGCGCATCGAACTGGTTCAGAACTACGTGGCAAGCCACATCGATACCAAATGGATCGATTCCCTGGTTGCGGATTCCGAGCGTCCGAACCGTCTGTCACCACCGGCATTCCGTTACCTGTTAACCGAACTGGCACGCAAAGCGAAAAAACGCGTTGTTCTGCCTGAAGGTGATGAGCCGCGTACTATCAAAGCCGCCGCTATCTGTGCTGAACGTGGTCTGGCGACCTGCGTACTGTTAGGCGATCCGGAAGAAATCCGCCGCGTTGCAGCTGCACAGGGCGTGACTCTGGGCACCGGTATCGAGCTGGTTAACCCGGCTGACATCCGCGAGCTGTATGTTCCGCGTCTGGTTGAACTGCGTAAAAACAAAGGCATGACCGAAGTCGTTGCCCGCGAGCAGTTACAGGATAACGTTGTACTGGGTACAATGATGCTGGAGCAGGATAAAGTTGACGGTCTGGTTTCCGGTGCGGTTCACACCACTGCGAACACCATTCGTCCGCCGTTACAGTTAATCAAAACTGCACCGGGCAGCTCACTGGTTTCTTCCGTGTTCTTCATGCTGATGCCTGAAGAAGTGCTGGTCTACGGTGACTGCGCAATCAACCCGGCTCCGAACCCTGAACAGCTGGCAGAAATCGCAATTCAGTCTGCTGACTCTGTTAAAGCATTCGGTATCGACCCGCGCGTTGCGATGATCTCTTACTCTACCGGGACTTCCGGCCAGGGTGACGATGTTGAGAAAGTCCGCGAAGCGACCCGCATTGCTCAGGAAAAACGTCCTGACCTGTGCATCGACGGTCCGTTACAGTACGACGCTGCTGTGATGGCTGACGTTGCGAAAACCAAAGCACCGAACTCTCCGGTTGCAGGTAAAGCAAACGTCTTCATCTTCCCTGACCTGAACACCGGTAACACCACTTACAAAGCGGTTCAGCGTTCAGCAGACCTGGTCTCTATCGGACCAATGCTGCAGGGTATGCGCAAGCCGGTTAACGACCTGTCCCGTGGTGCGTTAGTTGACGATATCGCGTACACCATCGCACTGACTGCTATTCAGGCAGCGCAGGACGAAGCGAAGAAAAAATAAGTTCTGCTGACTGAAAAGTTACAGACAATAATCCCGGCCGGGTTTCCCCGCCGGGATTTTTTTATACATCCTGTCAGAAAAACCGCCTTGCGGCGGTTCCCTGTATTTCAGCAGAAAAATTACTGCCGCAGCTCGTGCTTCACATGTGCCGTCTGCAACTGGCTGTGCACCAGTTCCGATAATTCCTGAAGGGATAATGATTTGCCCTGCCAGATCCGGACACCCGCCATCACAATCATCAGTTTTTGCTTTTTGGCATCATATTTAAAGAAACGGCTTTTTACTGCCATGCCCGGTGCAGGTGCCCCGTCAGCCACATGCAGTGTGAGTGTCGCCACACCGGAGGTTTCCGCAATGTCATAATCAACGATGTAGTGCAGCGGATACGGCTGTGTCAGCTTATCACTGACCAGCTGACCGTGACGGAAAGCAAACAGTGGTGCTTTACCTCTGTCGCGGTACATAAAGGCCACACCCCAGAACAGCAGTAACAGCCAGAAGCCGTGAACCGCACCGGATGCGATCAGATTTTCCGCACCGAGTTTCACCGTGGCAATCCCCATCCCGGCCGCAACCACCAGGCCAAAGATGAACATCATCCGGAACATTTTCCGCCGCTCGGTGATGATCACTTCCTCTGCCGCATCAGATTCATGCAACATGGTTTCCAGTGCCGCTGTCCGCTGGGTGGTGTACTCAGCGACCATGCCGGAAAGTGACGCCGTCAGCATCATGGAAATCGCTTTGGCATCCGTGAACAGATCCGCGATATTGCCGTAATCATCTGACTGCACTTCACGGGAAGCAGCGGCCAGCAGATCATCACTGATATCCTGAGACAGCGCTTCAATACGGGTACGGGTCTGCGGATGCGTGTCGCTCGGGTGACTGGTTGCCTCATTCAGGAACTGTCCGGCTTCCGGCATACCACGCTCACGCAGTCGCGCCATCACCACCGGCAGTAAATCATCCGTTTTCAGGGTGCCTTCATACAACTCACCCAGCGTTTCCGAAATCACTTCACTGACCGCAGAGATACGCAGCAGTGACGATGCCACCGCCGCCGGTGAGCTGACCGATGCCCCCGCTTTATCCGCTTCCAGCTCACGGATACGGCTCCAGTGACTGACAGCGAAATCAAACTGCTCGAGGAAGAAGATCCCGAGATACACCGACGGGCTCATAATCACTTTACTGTAGTAATCCTGTACCTCGCTGGCCACCAGCGAAATACTGTGGCTCATTCCGGCATAGATTGGCGCAAAGTTCAGACTGTAAGTGGTATCTTCGCCGGTGAAGTGCCCCAGTTCGTGCCCGATAACCGCACTGGCTTCCTCACGGTTGAGCAGTGCGGAATAGAGCAGCGGGAAGTACAGCGTTTTCCCTTCAATCAGCTGATTTTCATTCAGGCTGATACTGTGGGATGTCACATAAAAACACTCTGTCATACCAACAACAATATGATCCGGTGACGACGTGCCGACTTTCGCGGCAATGTCATCCACCCACTGCCACAGCCCCGGCGCTTCCTCCCGGCTGACGGCATGCCCTGTCACATCCGACGGTTCGCTGCGGAACATGGCAAAGCTCTTGCGCAGCTTAAACAGCCCTTTGATGATGTACCAGATAATCAGCAGGATACTGATCAGAATAAAGATCATGATCTTCGCACCGCCGCCGCTCAGCACGAAATTACCGGCGAACCACAGCGCTTCATACGCCATCACACAAATGATACTCAGGCCGACCAGCGTCATCTGCCCGGTCAGGATAAACGGCAGCATTTTGCGGCAGCGGGCAAAGACGTTCAGCAGCGTATCGCGGGAGCGCCGGGCAGCCCGGCCGCTGCTGATGCAGAGATAAATCGCCCCTGCACCAAACAGCAGCGATAAAATCCCGGTGGCGATAGTCCCCAGGCTGACACCCGCCCCGGCCAGAATCATGGCAATCTCACTGCTGTATTTATTCAGATCACGGTTAATCATGCCCAGTTGCTGACCGGCAGACACGGTTTCCCCGTCATCGTAGGTAATCTGTGTATTCGGATCTTCAGCAATCAGACGCTGAAGCTCCGCTTTTTCTGACATAATATACTGGTAAGCCTGATATTCATCGCTGATGCGCCAATACTGAAATGCACCCCATGCGGTGAGCAGCAGTGGTAATAACAACAGCCATCCTGCTAATTTATTTCTCATCATTATTCTCGTTCAGGTTGTATTTTATTATCTTCCGTTTATTTCCGGATAATTCTTATTAACCGGGATTTGTTATTTAATGTTTCTTTAATAAAGCATAAATAAAATTACATAAAATCATTGTAATTCATATAGTTAACGGACATTTTTATGGTTTTAAATTATTATCTGTACTCAGAACGGCATTCTACAGGAAAATGATTAAAGCCAGAAACCGGAATAACAAAAATTATACTGAACTATCTCTGATGATATTCTTTTTTACCGATATATTTACTGCCTGCGTTTTATTTCACCCTGTTTTAAATATAAAAAAGCCTGCATATTGCAGGCTTCTCCGGTTTTTATTCTTTTTTTATTCGCTGTCGCTGCTCATTTCAGCTTCAGGCGTTGCAACCGGCTTCTGCCGCTCTGCCGGGGTATAATTCTGATTATTCCGGGTCAGCCAGAGAGAGAGAGCTTTCAGTGAATCGGCCGTAAATTCGTCACAGCGGGCTGTGATTTCAGCCGGAGTCAGCCAGGTAACCTCCGATACTTCACTTTCCTGAAGTGCGAACGGCCCGTGTGTCACACAGCTGAATAACCCGCCCCAGACACGGCAGACCGGCTCTTCATAATAAAACAGGCCGTGCTCGGCAAACGGCACACCGGCGATCCCGAGTTCTTCCTCTGCTTCGCGCCGGGCAGAATCGAGCATCAGCTCGCCCTGCTGCACCACGCCGCCGGCAGTGGCATCCAGCAGACCCGGGCAGTAGTCTTTGTGCTCAGTCCGGCGCTGGACAAGAATTTTTCCCATGCCGTCATGCACAACGATGTAGGTTGCCCGGTGACGCAGGTTTTCCGCCCGCATCTGCTCGCGGGTCGCCTGGCCGATGACATCATTATTTTCATCGACCACGTCCACCCACTCGATAGCGCTTTCTTGTTCCATCCTCTAACCTTTTCTTTTTATCAGCATTCCGGATGCTGTTTCTGTTTTTTTCAGTGACACACGCTGTTAATCCGCGGGCCGCTGCTTTATACCGCTTTTATATACCAAACTAATAATGATAGTGTGCCATTATGGTCATTGAATCAGTATATCAAGAATTGATAGCGGTTCTATGATTGTTTTTCTTTCTTGCCGATCACATCCCCCGGCGGCAAAAACTGCTATAGTCAGAGAAATCTACCGGCAGAAGGAGCATCTATGCGTATTCTGATCACAGGCGGCACCGGGCTCGTCGGAACCCCGCTGGTGCAGGTACTGATTGCCCGGAAATATCAGGTGGTGGTTCTGAGCCGCTCACCGCAGAAAGTTTATTCCCGTTTTTGCTCAGCCGCAGAAAATCTCAACTCACTCAATGATATAACACATCTGAACGACATCGATGCGGTGATTAACCTCGCCGGTGAGCCTATCGCGGATAAACGCTGGAGTGAAGAGCAGAAAAAGCTGCTGTGTGAAAGCCGCTGGCAGATAACCGAACGGCTCAGTGAGCTTATCAATGCCAGTGAAACGCCGCCGGCGGTGTTTCTCTCCGGCTCTGCCGTGGGCTGGTACGGTGATCAGGGACAATCCGTCGTGACGGAGGATGATGAACCAAATCCGGAATTCACCCACACTTTGTGCGACCGCTGGGAATCCCTGGCGATGAAAGCACAAAGTGAGAAAACCCGGGTCTGCCTGCTGCGCACCGGTATTGTGCTCTCCCCGGAAGGCGGCGCGCTGGCAAAACTGCTGCCGGTCTACCGCGCCGGTCTTGGCGGCCCCATTGGTAACGGCCGTCAGTATATGCCGTGGATCCATATCAATGACATGGTCAGCGCTATTCTGTTTCTGCTCGACGATCCCGCACAGAACGGCCCGTTCAATATGACCGCACCTTATCCGTCTCATAACGAGCAGTTTGCGGCGGTACTGGCGCAGATCCTGCACCGCCCGCATCTGCTGCGTGTTCCGGCATTTGTGGTGAAGGCGCTGATGGGAGAAGCGGCGGTACTGGCACTCGGCGGTCAGAATGCCCTGCCGAAACGACTGGAAGAAGCCGGGTTCAGCTGTCAGTTTATTAATCTGGAAGAAGCTCTGCGGGATTTGCTGGACAGTCCGGCGGACTATTAATACAGAACCCGGCCGGAAACAAACGGCCGGGTGATTCAGATTACGGCTGTACAGAGCGGGGATTTTTCGCCCCGCTCCAGCGGGTAAATAAATCTTCCGGTAATTCAATATCAAACTGATCGAGTACCCGGTTGACCGTCTGGTCAATAATATCCTGCACGGTTTCCGGCTGATGATAAAACGCAGGCATCGGCGGCATAATCACCGCACCGATTTCCGCTGCCTGTGTCATCAGCCGCAGATGTCCCAGATGCAGCGGCGTTTCACGAACGCCCAGCACCAGTTTGCGCCCTTCCTTAAGCACCACATCCGCGGCACGGGTCACCAGGGTGTCCGTGTAACTGTGAACAATCCCTGACAGGGTTTTCACCGAACAGGGCAGGATAACCATCCCCAGTGTTCTGACAGAGCCGGAAGATATACAGGCGGCGATATCACGCTCATCATGTACCACATCCGCCAGTGCCTGCACATCACGCAGACTGTATGCTGTTTCCAGCGCCAGTGTCTGCCGGGCCGCCTGACTGACAATCAGATGGGTTTCCACTTCCGGCACCGTTTGCAGGACCTCCAGCAGCCGCACACCATAGACAGCACCACTTGCGCCGGTCAGCCCCACAATCAGTTTTTTCATAACATCACCTGACAAAAAAGAGATTAACCCTCATTATATATCTCAAGGTTCTCAATTTCGTTATGATCCCGCAACTTTAATTCATCATCCTTGCGCAGGTTTTCCACATAGTCGAGATAATCCTGGTCGATATCTTTGGTGACATAGATACCATCAAACACCGATGCCTCAAGACCGCGGATATCCGGGTTCTCTTCACGCACTGCATCGATAAGGTCACTCAGATCCTGGAAAATCAGGGCATCCGCGCCAATCAGACGGCAGATTTCATCTGCTTCGCGACCGTGAGCGATTAACTCGTTGGCATTCGGCATATCGATACCGTAGACATTCGGGAAACGCACTTCCGGGGCCGCAGAAGCGAAATAGACTTTCTTCGCCCCGGCTTCCCGTGCCAGTTCCACAATCTGCTCTGACGTGGTGCCGCGCACAATGGAGTCATCCACCAGCAGCACATTTTTCCCTTTGAATTCGGTGCGGTTGGCATTGAGTTTGCGGCGGACAGATTTTTTCCGCTCCTGCTGACCCGGCATGATAAAGGTACGTCCCACATAGCGGTTTTTCACAAACCCCTGGCGGTACGGTTTATTCAGCATATGGGCGATTTCCAGTGCGCTGTCCATCGAGGTTTCCGGGATCGGGATCACCACATCGATATCCAGGTCTTCCCACTCGCGGGCAATTTTGGCACCGAGCTTCTGCCCCATACGCAGACGGGCGTTATAGACAGAGACTTTATCGATAACGGAATCCGGGCGGGCGAAATAGACAAACTCGAACAGGCACGGTGTCAGTGACGGATTCGCCGCACACTGGCGGGTGTAGAGCTGCCCGGTTTCAGTGATATACACCGCTTCACCTGGTGCCACATCGCGCAGATATTCAAAACCGAGGGTATCCAGCGCAACACTTTCAGACGCAACCATGTACTCTTCGCGGCCATCATTCAGGGCACGTTTACCGAGCACCAGCGGACGGATACCGTTCGGGTCACGGAACGCCAGCAGGCCGTGGCCGATAATCAGTGCCACACAGGCATAAGCGCCGCGGATTTTGGTGTGCATCGCGCTGACAGCAGCAAAAATATTGTCCGGCTCCAGCGGGTGCGCATCAAAGCGATCCAGCTCATACGCCAGCACGTTGAGCAGGATTTCAGAATCGGAGGTGGTATTAACATGACGGCGGGCTGTTTCAAACAGCTGATGTTTCAGCGTGTGCGCATTGGTCAGATTGCCGTTATGCGCCAGGGTGATACCGAACGGTGAATTGACATAAAACGGCTGTGCTTCCGATGCACTGGAGCTGCCTGCGGTCGGGTAGCGGACATGGCCAATCCCGAGTGTGCCCTGCAAACGCAGCATATGGCGGGTTTCGAAAACATCTTTCACCAGTCCGTTGGCTTTACGGAGCCGGAAACCATTGTTACTGTCAATGGTTGCGATACCGGCTGCATCCTGGCCCCGGTGCTGTAACACCGTGAGCGCGTCATAAATTGATTGATTGACTTGCGTAAAACCAACGATACCAACAATACCACACATGTAGTTTTTTCCTCATCAGCCGGGCGGAGAAGGAAAATTCTCCGGCAGGAAACTTGACGCATTCTGGAGGTAGTCAAAGAACCACCTGATAACATGACTGAATTGGGGGATGAGTTGTGACTGCTGCCAGTCGCTGCTCTGACTCATCTGCGTGAAGCTGTCGAGGAAGAACAAAATTGCCGCCACGATCAGCACCCCGCGCAGAGCACCAAAACAAACCCCGAGAACACGATCTGTGCCTGATAAGCCTGTCCGCTGAACCAGTGAACCGATAACATGGTTAATCACCGAGCCGACAATCAGTGTCGCAACAAATAAAATCGCAATGGCGATTCCGTTGCGGACCAGCGGGTCATCAAAGCGCGTAAAATAGTCCGCCAGCAGCGGGAAAAACTCGCTGGCCACATAAAACGCACAGACCCAGGTCACTAACGATAAGGCTTCGCGAACGAAACCACGAACCAGGCTGACTAATGCCGAGAAAGCAATAATTGCAATAATTGCGTAATCAATCCAAACCATATCACTATCCAAATTGATGCCCCGGCATCAGTGACGGGCGCATTCTAACAGAAAACGAAAACGTTTGCGTAACGGATTTTTGCTCCATCCGAAAATAAATTGCGGCGAAATAAAAAATTATAATCGCCGCAAAGAGTTAACTGATTTTATTAACGGATATTGCTAATTCCTTAAATTCGCTACGGTTTATAAGACTGCACCCGGCCATCCAGCCCGGTAAGCTGTCTCAGTTCCCCCAGCGAGGACTTCAGCTCAGCCTGCGAGGCTGACGGCCCGACCATAATCAGCGTCAGTTTGCCGCGCGGCACGGTATACACCTGATAACCGGATAACCGCAGTGTGGCGACAATCTCCTCCACCTTACGGGCATTGGATAAAGCACCCAGCTGCACAACATAAGCCTGTCCCTGCGGTGCTTTTTCCGGTTTGGGTTCCGGTTTCGGCTCAGGTTTTGGTTCCGGCTTAGGCTCCGGTTTTGGTTCAGGTTTCGGTTCCGGCTTAGGCTCCGGTTTCGGCTGCGGTTGTTTATCCGGGATCACCACCGGCGGCAGCGGATCCGCACCCGGCGGCACATTAGAGGTGGTACTGCTGCCCGCAGATGCTTCCGCAGGGGCTTCTTCCGTCCCGGTTTGTGCCGCTTCGGTAATCATGGCGCTGGATGCCCCTTCTGACGGCATCGTCGGCATAGTCTGATTGATCGGATTCACCGCATCAATCTCATCCTGCTCCCCTTCTTTCGGGATAAGCGGGATGGCTGCGAACTGGTCTTCGTTATATTTCTTATCGCCGTCCAGCAGCACCGGCAGGACAATCACACCCACCGCCACCAGGATAATGGTTCCGACTAAGCGATTCTGAAATTTACTGGCCACCCGCACCTTCCTTCGCTAAAACATCCATAACATGAGCCACTGTGTGGAATGACCCGCACACCACCACGATATCCTCCGGTGAGGCATCACGGCGCGCCTGTTCCCAGGCACTTTCCACATCGGCAAACTGCTGCGGGTTGGTCAGATGCTCCGCCAGCTGTTCTGCCGGGGCTCCGCGCAATTCGGTCAGCGGCGCGACATACCAGTCCGTCACCTGCTCACCCAGCACCGCCAGGGTGCCTTTGATATCTTTGTCGCCCAGCATACCGATCACCGCACGGACACGGCTCTGCGCAGTGCGCGGCAGCTGTGCCAGTTTTGAGACCAGATAACCGGCAGCATGCGGGTTATGTGCCACATCCAGCACGGTCAGCGGTTGTTGTGAGACAATCTGAAAACGGCCCGGCAGTTGTGCCTGACGCAGCCCGGTATCAATCGCCTCACGGGTGATGGCGCGGCCGGTTTTGTCTTTCACCTGACGCAGATTGTGGATCACCGCAAGAGCGGTCGCGGCATTTGCCAGCGGCACATTCGGCAGCGGCAGATTTTCGAGGGTTTCATCCTCACACTGCCACGTCCAGTGGTCGCCCTGCTCTTTATAAGACCAGTCATCGGCACGGCAGAACAGCGAGGTTTCCAGCTTATTTGCCACGTCGGCGATGGTATAAGGCGCGTCCGGTTCACCGATCACCGCCACACAGTGCGGGCGGAAAATCCCGGCTTTCTCGCGGGCGATATGCTCGCGGTCAGCCCCGAGCCAGTCGGTGTGATCCAGTGCGATACTGGTAATAGCCGTGATATGAGAATCGACGATATTAGTGGCATCCAGACGCCCGCCGAGGCCGACTTCCAGAATCACCACATCAAGGCTGGCTTCGCGGAACAGCTGCAGTGCTGCCAGTGTCCCCGCTTCAAAATAGGTCAGAGTGATATCGCCGCGCTGCGCGTCAATATCCGCAAAGACACGGCAGAAATCCGCCTCAGGCGGGTTTTGCCCCTGAATCCGCACCCGTTCGGTGTAATTCACCAGATGCGGGGAGCTGTACACCCCGACCCGCAACCCTGCAGCCAGCAGGATGGATTCGAGCGTATGGCAGGTGGTGCCTTTGCCGTTAGTTCCGGAAACGGTAATGACTTTCGGGGCGGGATAGCGCAGATTCATGATATCCGCCACCGCACCGACACGTTCCAGTCCCATATCAATAACCTGCGTATGCAGATCACCCAGATAAGAAAGCCACGTCATCATCGATGACGCGGCTGTCGGTCTTTCTCGCTTATCAGACATCGTGTTTTTTGACATCAGTCTCTGTTTCGGAAGATAAGTCGGTATCAGCTTCATCCGCGGTCAGGATTTCAATGATTTCACCTTCCTGCGGGAACTGATAGTTCGTCAGTTTTGACAGAATTTCCGCGACGGTATCACGCATTTCCGGGCGGCGGACAATCATATCGATCGCCCCTTTTTCAATCAGGAACTCACTGCGCTGGAATCCCGGTGGTAATTTCTCACGGACAGTCTGCTCGATAACACGCGGACCGGCAAAGCCGATCAGGGCTTTCGGCTCGGCGATATTGATATCACCCAGCATAGCCAGACTCGCGGAGACACCGCCCATGGTCGGGTCAGTCAGCACAGAGATATACGGCAGACCGCGCTCCTGCATTTTGGCCAGCGCCGCACTGGTTTTGGCCATCTGCATCAGCGACATCAGCGCTTCCTGCATACGGGCACCGCCGCTTGCGGAGAAGCAGACCAGCGGGCAGTTATCTTCCAGCGCCTGTTCAACCGCGCGGACAAACCGTGCACCGACCACAGAGGACATTGAACCGCCGATAAAGGCAAATTCAAACGCCGCCGCGACAACCGGCATGGTTTTCAGGGTGCCTTTCATCGCAATCAGGGCTTCTTTTTCCCCGGTTGTCTTCTGTGCGGAGACCAGGCGGTCTTTGTATTTCTTGGAATCACGGAATTTCAGGACGTCTTTCGGCTCCAGATCAGTTCCCAGTTCCGTGGTGCTGCCTTCATCCAGAAACGTCAGCAGGCGCGCACGTGCAGGGATCCGCATGTGATGATCACATTTCGGACACACCTCAAGATTACGTTCCACCTCCTGGCGGTACAGTACCTGACCACAACTGTCGCACTTCGTCCAGACACCTTCAGGAATGCTCGCCTTGCGTGTCTGGTTCATTGGGGTCTTATTCAGAATTTTTTCAATCCAGCTCATTAATGACCTTTCCGTCTGAAATCTGGCTCAGCCAGTGTAATTATTATCTGCCATTAAACCACATTGCTTATGCACTGTGGATAAAAAACTGCTCAAACCACTCAGGCGTCATCACGTTTCTGTGCTTTTTTCGCCGCACGGCGGTGACGCCATACCTCGATAATACCGGGCAGCATGGAGATGAAAATAATCGCCACGATAAGTAATTTCAAGTTCTTCTGTACAATCTCGGTTTCCCCGAAGATATACCCGGCATAGGCAAATAATACCACCCATACAATTGCACCGATAACGTTAAACATCGCAAAATGGCGGTAGGACATTTTACTCATACCGGCCACAAACGGGGCAAATGTCCGCACGATCGGAACAAATCGCGCCAGAATAATCGCTTTACCACCATGGGTTTCGAAGAACGCATGGGTCTTGCGCAGATAGCTCTGACGAAAGATTTTTGAGTCCGGATTGCGGAAAAGCCGCTCCCCGAAAAAGTGCCCGATAGTATAGTTAACCGCATCACCGATAATTGCCGCTGCAATCATCAGCAGCACCATGATATGAATATTCAGGTCGTTAGTCGGCAGTGCCGCCAGTGTCCCGGCCACAAACAGCAACGAGTCTCCCGGCAGGAACGGCGTGACCACAAGCCCGGTCTCACAGAACAGGATCAGGAATAAAATCGCATAAACCCAGATTCCGTATGCCGCGACCATCTCCTGCATATGCAAATCAATGTGCAGAATAAAATCAATCAGAAATTTAATATATTCCATATTTCACCCCGCCGGATGCAGGCTTCTGCTTCTCCGGCTAATAAATTAATCTGCCAGGAAAAGCGGCCCCATCGCCGGTGACGGCAGGGCAAATTCTTCCGGGTAATCCACAGAAACCAGATACAAACCTTCCGCCGGTGCTGTCGCCGGTGCCAGTGTCCGATCTTTCAGTGCCAGCAGTTCCGCCATCCGGCTGACCGGTAAATTACCGCAGCCGACCTCCAGCAGAGCGCCGGTGATATTGCGCACCATATGATGCACAAAAGCATTGGCTTTGATATCCACAATCACATACTGCCCCTGACGGGTGACGTTCACATGCATTACATTACGCCACGGGCTTCTGGACTGACACTGCGCCGCGCGGAAAGAGGAGAAATCATTCTCCCCCAGCAGGCTCTGTGCCGCTTCATGCATCCGCTTTTCATCCAGCGGATAATGAAAGTGGGTCACACCCTTACTGAGAATAGCCGGACGAAAGCGGTGATTGAAAATCACATAGCGGTAACGCCGCGCTGTGGCACTGAACCGGGCGTGGAAACTCTCCGGCACGGTTTTGACCCAGCGCACCGCGATATCCGGCGGCAGATGAGTATTCACGCCCATCGTCCAGGCCGCATCTTTACGGACAGCTGCCGTATGAAAATGCACCACCTGGCCGGTGGCATGCACCCCGGCATCGGTCCGGCCGGCACAGAAAACCGAGATCGGCTCTGCGGCCACTTTTGACAGGGCTTTTTCCAGACAGCCCTGCACACTCGCGACTTCTGACTGACGCTGCCAGCCGTAATAGCGGCTGCCATCATATTCAATACCCAGCGCGATCGTGGTTTTACCCTCTTCCGCCGGCAAAATCACCGCTGACATCAGTAAAACTGCTCCTGCGTCAGACGTTCGGCAATTTCGACTGCCATCAGTGCGCCGCCGAACTGAACGTTATCCGCCACTGACCAGAAATGCAGAATTTCCGGGATACCGTAATCATTACGCAGACAACCAATATTCAGCAGATGATTGCCGGAGGCATCTGTCACCTGAGTCGGAAACTCCTGCTCGTCAGAGAGCTGAATATCCTCTGCCCGTTCCAGTTCATCACGGGCTTCCTCACTGCCGAGCGGGCGCAGTGTTTCCAGCTGCACGATCTGCGCGTTGCCGTAAAACACCGGGGACTGCACACAGCTCACGCTGATCGGCAGACCGGCATCCTGCAGGACTTTGCGGGTTTCTTCCGCGATACGACGCTCTTCTGACACACTGCCCTGCTCATCGGTCAGCAACGGCAGCAGATTAAACGCCAGCTGTTTACTGAAACGACCGGCTTCCGGCGGGATACCGTTAAGGAGTTTTGCACACTCCCCGGCCAGCTCTTCCACCGCACTTTTCCCGAAACGGGAAACAGAGAACAGGTTGGTCAGATTGATACGGGATAACCCGGCGCTTTCCACCAGCGGACGGATAGCAGTCAGTAACTGACTGACGGTGCTGTCTGCCAGCGCAATCAGGTTACGGTTACGGTATTCGCTCAGTGCCTGCGGGTTCACCGACGGCACCACCAGCGGCACGTCAGGCTCCAGCGCAAACAGGCCGCTGCTGTCAATCACAATACAGCCGCTGTCTGTCGCCGCTTCATAATACGCAGCGGTGGCTTCCGCACCGGCCATGAAAAAGGCCAGCTGCACCTGTGACCAGTCAAAATCACGGGCTTCGGTAACCAGATAGCTTTTGCCGTTCATGCGCACCGATTCTCCCGCGCTGCGCTCCCCGGCCAGTAAATACAACTCTCCCACCGGAAATTCACGCTCTTCCAGTAATGACACCACGGCGCTGCCGACAGCACCGGTCGCACCCAATACGGCAATATTCCAGCCTTCTGACATAGTTATCTCCGGAACAAAGACTGCACCGCGTCAGCGCGGTACAGTCAGAAAAAGAATGATGAAAAAAATGATTTTATGCGCGGTATTCTGCCGTGAAACCCAGGTCAGACAACAGCGCCGCACTCTGTGCATCATCACAAATAACAGTCAGTGATGACCACTCGCGGCGATCCGGGTAAAACTTACGCAGTTTATCAAACTCACCCGGCACACCGGCCACCACGCGTAATGCCGCATCATCACGGCGGACATCATAAACCAGATGCATTAAACGTTTGAGAATACTTTGCGTTACTTTACCTGACAGTGTGATACAGCCGAATTCCGGTGCCGGTAACAGTTCGCTCAGCGCAACCTGCTGCGGTTGTCCGGTAAATTCCGCAAAGGCTTCAAAGACCTGCGTAGTACCACGCGCCTTGCCTTCCAGGGTATAACCGGCAATATGCGGCGTACCGATATCCGCCAGTGAAAGCAGTTCAGTTGACAGATCCGGCTCCGGTTCCCACACATCCAGTACCACACTCAGCGGCTTGCCGCCTGCCAGTACTGATAACAGCGCCCGGTTATCCACCACCGCACCACGGCTGGCGTTGATCAGAATGCCGTTGTCTTTCATGGCATTGAGACGGGTTTCATCCATCAGATGCAGTGTGGTGTACGGCCCGGATTTATTCAGCGGGGTATGGAATGTCAGGATATCAGCCTGTGCCACCAGGGTATCGATATCATAAAATTCCCCGGCATCGCCGTTATCCGCACGCGGCGGGTCACAGATAAGAATATTAACACCCAGTGCTTCCAGACGCTTCGCCAGACGGCCGCCGACATTCCCGGCACCGATAATCCCGACGGTTTTATCCGTCAGCTGAAAACTGTCGCGCTCCGCCAGCAGCATCAGGGCGGAAAAGACATATTCCACCACAGCAATCGCGTTACAACCCGGTGCGGAGGAGAAACCAATTCCCTGCTCTGCCAGCCAGGCTTTATCCACATGGTCAAAACCGGCGGTTGCGGTTCCGGTGAATTTCACCGGGGTATTTTCCAGCAGCTGTGCATTCACTTTCGTGACAGAACGCACCATCAGTGCGTCAGCATCATCCAGCACCCCGTCCGGTAACGGACGTCCCGGCACCGCCACCACGTCCCCGAGACGGGAAAACAGGGTTTCGGCGTAAGGCATATTCTCATCTACAACGATTTTCACGGGCTTCACCTTCATACTGTCGGCGGCCGGCGGAGACCTGTCGGTGCGGCGGCACAACCGGAATTGAAACGGATGGCCGCTATTTTGCCACTTCTGCGGGATAAAACCTACGCCCGGAACACCGATTGTTGCTAAAGAGAGCAATTAAGGCTGATGACGAAAGCGTTCCGGCGTGACACCGGCCAGCTGGGAAAACATGGCAATAAAGGCGGAGGATGAGCTGTAACCCACATCCAGCGCGACATTCTGCACGCTGCGGCCTTCCTGTAATAACGCCACCGCCCGCAAAAAACGCAGGCGCTGACGCCATTCGCTGAAAGACATTCCCAGTTTCTGCTGACAGCGTCTGGATAATGTCCGCTCTGAAGTAAAGCGCCGCGCCGCCCACTCCGCCAGCGACGTATTATCAGACGGATCGTTCTCCAGTGCACTGAGTACCGGAGCCAGCAGTTTATCATCCGTGACCGGCAGATAGGTCGGCTGACAGGGCGACAGCAGCAGTTGATCGGTCAGTACCAGCGCCAGCCGTCTGTCCGCGTCAGTTTCAGGCTCCCGGACTTTGCGGCCGAACAAATCCTGCATCACGGCACTGAACACCGGCGTCAGCTCTATCACACAGGCCATCTGCGGTAACTGCGGCGCCCACTGCGGCGAGATATCAATAATTTTGAAAGAGGCGCAGGCTTTGTTATAACTGGCATGTTCCGTTCCCGGCGGGATCCAGATACAAAAGCCGGCGGGGGCAAGATAGCGTTGTCCCTCAACGGTCATCTCCATCACACCACTGGCGACATACAGCAACTGGCCGAAGGGATGATGATGAAGGGCAAATTCCGTTTCCGAATAAAACTGTTCATGACGGCAGATTAATGTCACCGGGTCTTTCACGCCCAGTGATGAAATATCTGACTTACGGGCCATCTTGTCAGATCCTCTCTATAAATTGGCGGGATATCGTTATATAGAATAATTAAGACAGATTACACTACACCACCTGCCTGATAATGAAAATGAGTTTAAGAATGAAAAACCTGCTTTTACCCCTCGGGGCTGTATTAATCTGGTCTGTGAATGCCGTGGTGAATAAACTGGCCGCCGGTGCCATCGCCCCCGGAGCGATTTCCTTTTACCGCTGGGCACTGGCGCTCGCCGTGATGACGCCGTTCCTGATTATGCCAATCTGGCAGCAGCGCGCGGTGATCAAACAACACGCATGGAAACTGTTTATCCTCGGTTTTCTCGGCATGGGACTGTATCAGAGCCTGGCGTATTACGCGGCGTATACCGTCAGCGCTACCTTTATGGGGATTATCACCTCGCTGATCCCGCTGCTGACCGTGGTGTTAAGTATTCCGGTACTGCGGATCGCACCGACCATCGGTATTGTGCTCGGCACAATTCTCTCCCTGAGCGGCCTGACCTGGCTTATCAGCAAGGGACATCCGGCAGATTTACTGCATCAGGGGCTGGGTCAGGGTGAAATGCTGATGTTTATCGCCGGTCTGGCTTATGCTTTCTACGGCGTGCTGACCAAACGCTGGGCGATCCCGCTGTCGAGCATTCACTCGCTGTATATGCAGATTGTGTTTGGCGTACTGCTGCTGATCCCGGTCTTCCTCAGCGCCGGGGATGTGACACTGAACCGCGATAATATCGGGCTGGTATTGTATGCAGGGATTGCAGCTTCTATTTTCGCACCGCTGCTGTGGATCCTGGGCGTCACCCGGCTGGGCGCAAACGCCGCTTCTATCTTTATGAATCTGGCGCCGGTACTGACTGCCATTATCGCCGCAGTCTTCCTGAAAGAGGAACTGCACAGCTACCATATTATCGGCGGCGGCGTGGTACTGATCGGGGTCATTATGGCGCAGCGTCTGCGCACACCACTGACACAGATTATCCGCCGCAAAAGCAGGAAATCGCAGCCACAGCGATGTGAGGCCGGGGAATAGGTAAAAACAACGTCAGGGCCCGGCATTTCAGGGATAACCAACAAAAATAAAAAGCATTAATTCATTGATGAATCATATAATTTTCTTTTGTTGTTATCCCTTTTTTACTAACTTTATCAATGCGTTATTTTTACTCTGCTATTTTTTAGTATCTTTGCAATTTTTCATATCCGTCACAAAGTGACAAAACAGCATCAGTATTGATTCTTATTATCATATATGACTATGTTAAAGTCCTGTCAATGGCACACCAAACGACGGAATACCATACAGTGACTAAAAAATATTATATTCAAAATATGTGCTGGGGCTGGTTTTATACTTCTATTTTCTTTTACTATTGCTGGAATGATAATTTTAAATACAGACTGATCTTTTTGCTATTATCCATATTTGGATTTATTTTTTATCCTGTTGCAAAATGGATAACTGAATACTTTTTCCTTAAATTCACGACACCACAATTCTGGAAAAGTGGTTTTTTCATTGATACACCGGGAAGAACTGGTTTATTGGCCATATATGGTTGCTCTGTATTTTTATTATCACTGCCTATAATAATAATTTTTATTATTGCTATTCTTATAAAAAGGCTACCACAGAAATAGGCAGCCTCTGTTTTTATAAATTAAATCCCCCAAAACAGATTAGCTTTTTCAGCCAGTTCATCATCAATCAATACTCCGGTGCCGGCCATTATCAAGCCATAGCCTATAAGGCCGACGGGATTTCCCAGCAATACACTGAAGATGAATGCAACTACAACAGTCGCAGCATTCCCGGCTGCGATGACTTCGGTTTTAACAAAAAATGGCCGCCAATTATCTGTTTTTACAGATTTAATCAATTCACCAACCCAATCAAATGCATTGATTGCATGACTCAGAACTCCCATACCCTTGCTGAATTTTGTAAAATTTTTTGCGATTTCTGCTGACTTGATTGACTCTAACGCCGCGACAATAGCCCTGCGATCTTCAGAATTCATTTTCTTATTAAAGTTATTCCTATATTTTTCGTAAGCTTTCAATGCATCATCAATATCCCGGATTTTCTTCCCTTTTGCCTGCTCTGCCAGAGTACCAGCTAATTGTTCCGCCTTGTCTCCGTATACACTGAACACTTCTTTATAAAAATCTGCTGTAAATTTCACGGCTGTTTTAACCTGGCTGAACTCATCTTCTTCTTTTATTACGTCATTTTCTGCTGCTTTTATTCGTTCATCCTGTAAAACAATTTCTTTTGTTATACTCTTTCCTTTTTCCCATTCTGTTTTTATCTCACCCAGGGTTTTATCCTGCATACGCCTGTTAAGCTCACTGTTATAAAACCATGCCTCATCACTTAATCTCTTTCTTTCAGCGTCAGATTTTCTTTTTCTTGCTTCATTCAGTAAATTAATTATCTTTTCTTTTTGTAACTGAAATTTTTTCACAATAACGTTTAGTGTGGCACTTTCCAAAACATCACTTGCGTTCTTTATTTTTTCATTTACCTCAGTTATATTTTTTATTATCTCACTGATGTCTTTATTTATATCTTCTTCAAGCTTTGTTAAGTATTTTAATTTCCTTGCCGACCCTTCACGGCGTTCCTTTCTGATTTCTTCATCCACCGGATGCATCCAGCCATCATCGGCATCATCCCATACAGGATTGGGGGATGTGTTCATATCCGCAATATTCTGATCCCAGATATGCGTTATCCTGCTGCTGTCTGCCGGGATATCGTAATAAGAACTGAAATAAGTTATCCGTAAGGCTCAGCGCAATCCCCGGGTATGCGTTTTCGCTGACCAGCTGTATGTTTCTGTTCCGCTGCCGGGTTTGATTTTATCCTTTTTTTTCTGTGCTCTGACTTTGGCGGCAGCGGCATCCACTTCTTTGGAAATCTCGGTGATAATCTGATCTTTGACTTTATTCTGCTCCGCATTAGTCAGCGGACGCCCCAGTTTTTTCTGTTCCTGAGCCAGCCGGGTGCGGACACGGATTTTCTGCGGCTCAGTCATCTCTGCGATAGTCAGCTTTTTCATTCATCACCCCTGTGGCAGTAAAAAGATAAACAGTACGGTTATACCCTGACAGACTTTGCCGCAAAAGAAAATGCCCCGGTGATTAAACCGGGGCATTTATCTGATCAACAGGGCAAAATCAGTTCTGATATTTGCGCATAACCAGTGTGGCGTTGGTGCCGCCGAAGCCGAAGCTGTTGGACATCACAGTGGTCAGTTCGCGTTCGGTCGGTTCGGTGATAATCGCCATACCTTCCGCTTTCTCATCAAGGTTTTCCACGTTGATGCTCGGCGCGATAAAACCGTGCTCCAGCATCAGCAGGCTGTAGATAGCCTCGTGAACACCTGCCGCACCCAGTGAGTGACCGGTCATGGCTTTGGTCGCTGACAGTGCCGGGGTATGGTCACCGAAGACTTCACGGATAGCTTCCAGCTCTTTGGTATCACCGACCGGTGTGGATGTGCCGTGGGTATTGATGTAATCAACCGGCGTATCCAGGCCATGCATCGCCATCTGCATGCAGCGGACCGCACCTTCACCGGATGGGGCAACCATGTCCGCGCCGTCAGATGTCGCGCCGTAGCCGACCACTTCCGCGTAGATATGTGCACCGCGCGCCAGTGCGTGCTCCAGCTCTTCCACCACGACCATACCGCCGCCGCCTGCGATCACGAAGCCGTCACGGCCCTGATCATAAGTACGGGACGCTTTGTCCGGTGTTTCGTTGTATTTGGTGGACAGTGCGCCCATAGCGTCAAATTCGCAGCTCATTTCCCAGCACAGTTCTTCACCGCCACCGGCAAATACCACATCCTGTTTGCCCAGCTGGATCAGTTCCACCGCGTGGCCGATACAGTGTGCAGAGGTAGAGCAGGCAGAGCTGATTGAGTAGTTCACGCCTTTGATTTTAAACGGTGTCGCTAAGTTTGCGGACACACCGGATGCCATTGCACGCGGCACCAGGTAAGGACCGACACCACGCAGACCTTTGGCACGCATGCCGTCAGCCGCGATAGCCTGAGTGCGCGGGGAACCGCCGCCTGAACCGGCAACCACACCGGTACGGTAGTGAGACACCTGCTCTTCTGTCAGGCCGGCGTCTGCAATGGCCTGCTCCATGGAAAGATACGCATAGATAGAAGCATCACTCATGAAACGGACAGTTTTACGATCAATAAGACCGGCAGTATCCAGTTTGACGTTACCCCAAACCTGGCTGCGCATGCCGATCTCTTTAAATTCTTCTGAGAATGTGATCCCGGAACGACCTTCTCTCAAAGAAGCCAGTACTTCCTCCCGGTTATTACCGATACTTGAGATAATCCCCAGACCGGTGATTACTGCACGCTTCATTCAATACCTCTGTCATTTTAAGTAGTACGGGATTTTAGCGATACTTTAGCTTACACCTGTAAGCTGAACAAGTCCGATCAGACGTTTTTTCGCATCTTTACATACCGATGTTGTGCTGTGTCACATCCGGCATGGCAGTACAGCGCAAAGCAGAGTAAAATCAGGGAAAACTGAACAGAATCCTCAGGCCGTAACGTGAAAAAAACTGCAATTGAAACTGCACATTTAACCTGGAATGAACAGGGTACACCTGTTTCGCAACATTTTGATGACGTCTATTTTTCGAACGATGACGGGCTGGCGGAAACCCGCTATGTGTTTCTTAACGGAAACGGTTTTCCGGACAGATTTGCACACATGACCACCACGGTCTGCACTGTCGCAGAAACCGGGTTTGGTACCGGACTGAATTTTCTCACGTTATGGCATAGCTTCCGGGCGTTCAGGAACACCAATCCTACGCATCCGCTGAATCGTCTGCACTTTATCAGTTTTGAAAAATTCCCGCTGACCGTGGCTGATTTACAGGCCGCCCACCGCCACTGGCCGGAGTTCGCGGATTTCTCCTTACAGCTGTGCGCTCAGTGGCCGCAGCCGTTACCCGGTTGTCACCGTATTCAGCTGTCCGGCGGTGAAATTACCCTCGATTTATGGCTGGGAGATGTTAATGAACTGCTCCCTTCCCTCACTCATGCGCTGGACAACAAGATCGATGCCTGGTTTCTTGACGGTTTTGCGCCGTCCAAAAACCCGGATATGTGGCAGCAGTCGCTGTTTGATTTGATGATTCGTTTTTCAAAACCGGGCGGTACCTTTGCCACCTTTACCGCCGCCGGGTTTGTCCGCCGTGGTTTGCAGCAGGCCGGGTTTACCGTTGAGCGCCGTAAAGGCTTTGCACATAAGCGGGAATGCCTTGCCGGGATAAATCACCGTAAAGCAGCACCGTCCGTGACACCGTGGTTTGATCGCCATCCGGCTGCCGCCCGGCAAAAGATAGCGGTCATTGGCGGCGGGATCGCCGGAGTACTCTCTGCCCTCGCCCTGCTGCGCCGTGGTGCGGAGGTGTCCTTATATTGTGCGGATGCAGCTCTGGCACTTAATGCCTCCGGCAACCGCCAGGGCGCGCTTTATCCGCTGCTGACCGGACGGGATGATCCGCTTGAGCGCTTTTTTACCGCCGCATTCCCGTTTGCCCGCCGTACATACGATGCACTGTCAGTTCAGGGCGTGAAATACGACCATGACTGGTGCGGCGTGATCCAGCTGATGTATCACGAAAAAAGCAGTAAAAAAATCAATAACATTTCATCTGTCACATGGCCGGATGAGATGGTGCAGCGCCTGTCACGGGAACAGCTTTCTGAACTTGCCGGAACCGATGTCAATTTTGACGGCCTGCACTATCCGCAGGGTGGCTGGATCTGCCCGCAGGAACTGGTGCGCAATACCGCAGAACTGGCACAAAAAGAAGGACTTCATCTGCATTTAAACTGTGAGGTGAAAGCGCTGATCCCGGCAAAACAGGGCTGGCAGCTCCGCTTTGCGGATAACAGTACGGCAGAGGCGGATGTAGTGGTACTGGCCAACGGCCACTGCATCACACAGTTCCCGCAGACCGCTCCGCTGCCGGTCACGCCGGTGCGCGGCCAGGTCAGCCATGTGCCGTCGGTACCGGCGATTGCCGGGCTGAAAAAAGTGCTGTGTTATGAAGGCTATCTGACCCCGGTGAATCCGGCTGACGGCCTGCACTGTATTGGTGCCAGCCACCAGCGCAATGATTTGGGCACGGAATACCGCGAAGAGGAACAAACTGCCAACAAACAGCGGCTGCTCACCTCGCTGCCCGATGTCAGCTGGCCGGAGATGGTGGATATCAGCGCCGGGGAGTCCCGTCAGGGGATCCGCTGCACATTACGCGATCATCTGCCTCTGGCCGGAAATGTTCCTGATTTTGCAGAATTAACAGCGCGTTATACGCATCTGGATGAACAAAAATCATCCCCGGAAACCGTATGCAGTGTTCCGCATCTGCCTCAGCTATTTTTGCTGGCCGCACTCGGCTCACGCGGATTATGCACCGCTCCGCTGGCGGCTGAAGTGCTGGTGGCACAGATTTTCGGTGAGGCGCTTCCGCTGGATGATGAAACACTCGCAGCCATCCATCCCGCCCGTTTCCATGTCCGCAAATTACTGAAAGGCCGTCCGCTGCCGCAAAAATCATAATCCGCACCTGACCGGCCACCGGGCCGGTCTTCATCACATTATTGATATTTTTTCCGCCGGTGAAACGGAATTTCATCAGCAGACTTTATTGATCACCGCCACAAACCCGGGTCATTTTGTGTTCATTCTCACAAAAACCGGCTCAGTTCGCCTGTCAGCGGCAATTTCTCTTGCCCAATGATCAATTTACAGAAAAGTCAGTGCGCCTATACGCTTCATCCGGAAATAATAACCGGAGAAGATTATGAAGAATAAAATAGTTATAGCCTTAACCTTTTCGCTGTTTTGTTTTACCTCTGCCTACGCAAAGAACAATAATATTCCCGATAATACTGTTCGCTACGATACGATTGCTGAGCAGGCATATCAGAAATTCAAAAGCGAAAAAACCGGTGACGTGGCGGATTATATTCCGGCTCTCGCCAAATACAGCCCCGATAATTACGCCGTTGTGATTGCCACGGTAGACGGAAAAATCTACAGCGCCGGGGATAAAGATAAGCTGTTCCCGCTGGAATCCCTGTCAAAAGTCTTTACCCTCGCAATGGTGATGGATCAGCAGGGTTCAGAGGTAGTTCTGGAGAAACTGGGTGCCAATGCCACCGGGTTGCCGTTTAACTCAGGACTGGCGATTGAGCTGCGACCGGATCGCCCGCAGAACCCGCTGGTCAATGCGGGGGCTATCAGCGCAGTCAGTCTGATTAAGGCCAAAAACCCGGACGACCGCTGGCAGCAGATTATGGAGAACATGGAAGCTTATGCTGACACAAAACTGACGGTGAATGATGAAGTATACCGCTCCGAATCCGAAACCAACCAGCACAACCAGGCACTGGCGCGGCTGATGCAATCTTACGGTATGTTATACGGCAATCCGGATGAAGCGGTTGACCTTTATACCCGCCAGTGTTCTGTGGATGCCACAACGGTTGATCTGGCAAAAATGGGAGCTGTGCTGGCTAATCACGGTAAATCCCCGTACAACGGCAAACAGTTACTGAGTGCCGAAAACACCGGCAAAGTACTGGCAGAGATGGCCATTGCCGGGCTGTATGACGGTTCAGGTACCTGGTTGTATCAGGTCGGTATTCCGGCGAAAAGTGGTGTCGGCGGCGGTATTCTGGCCGTGGTTCCGGGTAAATATGCCGTGGCGGTCTATTCCCCGCCGCTGGATAAAGCAGGCAACAGCGTCAGAGCACAGGCGGCTATCCGCTATATTGCTCAGGAAACCGGCGCTGATTTGTATCAGTAATGTGACATAGAAAAAGGATCATCAGCATTGCTGCTGATGATCCGTGATCGTCTCTTCTTTATATTTATCAGTCCGCGTGACGCGATCCTGTTTCTGTCAGGCGTTCAGAGCAACCACGCTTTTCGCGCATTTATCCTCTGAACGGTACAGCGAATCTAATTCCCGTTTGGCATTAAAAATTATTAATCCGGTAAATAAAATCATACCGATGGAAGGGACTGCTCTTTCAATGACGCTCATTCCGTCAAGTTTAAACCAGAAAGAAAATAACAGTGCCAGCAAGACCACCGCAGCAACCGCTATCTTGGTGTAAATAGTCACAGCCTGTTGTGCTGCGTTTTTCGGTTGTAATTCAAACATAATCAATACCTGTGTTTTGTGGGGACGAACACATTCTGACACAACCAATGTTAATAGCAAGTTAATAGTTTATGCTATTTACTCAACATATCTGCGTAGTTGTTGACTTTATAGCAACAAAAGAGACTGTGGTCTCAGAAATAAGCATCATATTGTATATACGGAAAACGATTAAAAATCATTCTGTTGAACAGAAAAATCTATAATCTGATACAAAACTCAGCGCTGAGACATAAAAAAACGGCACTATTTTCGCCGTTAATATCACAATCACAAGTTCTTTTATTATTATCTGTTCACATGTTAATAGTTAGATAATTAACCCGCTATAAATAAAAAAGGCCACATATTAATGCGACCTTTTCTCATTACTTCCGATATTCAACTTTTTCAAAAAATCCGGTAAATCATGGAACAGCGATCACAGAATTGCAGCCCGTATTCTGCCTCTTTCAGCATAACAGCCTCAAGTGCCGGAGCGCGGGAAACATCGCACACCTCGAAACCAAGATGCTCATAATAAGGCCGGTTCCAGGCCACATCCCGGAATGTGGTCAGCGTAACTGCCGCACAGCCGCGTGCAATCGCCACATTCTGTACCCGCTCAATCAGCTGACGTCCCAGCCCCTGCCGCTGATGCGCCGCAGAGACAGAAAGCTCATCAATATGCAGCCCGGTACCGAGGTTGGAAACAAGCACAAACCCGGCCGGCTGATCCTGACTGTCCGCCACCACCCACGCATTACCGTTGGCGATATAATTGCGGAATGCCGTTTCGGAATGGCCTTCACTGTGCGCTATCCATTCATAGCCCGGCACTGCCGCAAATAACGCACCGGCAGAGGATTCAACAGCCGGTAACAATGCGGCGTCCGCCGGACGCGCCTGCCGGATGCGGTATTGCGGTTTGGTTGTCATTCCCGCTCCTGCGCGGTTTTCAGCAGGCGTTTCCAGGTTTCCAGCACCAGCACCTGATCCGGAGGTGTCAGTTCTCCGGCACTGATTGCCTGACGGATACTCTCCTCCACCCGGTTGTGAAGCGCCTCAACAGAGTGATCACCCGACTGTTCCAGTTCTGCCACCGCGAGGGTCAGATGCCCCTGCAGATAGCCGCCCGCAAACAATTCATCGTCTGTGGCATGTTCGACCATGTCATCAATCTGGGCGAGGATACGCGTTTCATAATCCGCAAGCATGTTTGTTCCTTAAAGTTCAGTCACCGGAATCGTTTGTCAGGCAAACGGATCTTCCGGCCATGGAAATTGGTCCGCAGTCAGCGGCGGCGTATTGTAGAACGATTGCAGGGCATTAATAAACCTTGCTGCACGCGGGGGTATTGAGTTCTGTGCCAGATACTCCATCACCTGCCCGTGGACAATACGCCGGAATTTGACGCGATCAGGCTCGAAATCGCCGTCAAGATTGTCACAACTGACGTTAAACGGATAACCGGCAGCCTGACAAAATAACCAGTCCAGCGCCTGTGGTTTTATTTCGACAACCTCAAATTCTGACTGCGTTTGTGCGTCCCGGCCATCCGGACAGTACCAGTAACCAAAATCGACCTGCTTTCTGCGCTCTTTCCCGGCAATGCACCAGTGCGATATTTCATGGATCGCACTGGCATAAAAGCCGTGAGCAAACACGATACGGTTATAAGGCGCTTCATCATCTGCCGGCAGATAAATCGGCTCATCGTCGCCTTTAATCAGGCGGGTATTGAAATCAGCAAAAAATTCGTTATCAAAAATTTCAATTAACTGCTGATATTGATGTGTACTCATTGATTATATGAACCACTAATAAAAATTAAAAAAGCTGAGACAGCCACGTACTGATAGTATCGCCGTGATTGTCATAAATCAGTTTGATGCTCATCAGGAAAGAGACAGTTACCAGCATCGGCCTGATCAGTTTTTGTCCGCGGCTCAGCACCATACGGGCACCGAGGCGGGCGCCGATAAGCTGTCCGCCCAGCATGGCAAAGCCCATCAGCCAGATAACATGACCGCTGAAAATAAAAAATGAGAGTGAACCGACGTTGGAGGCAAAGTTCAGCACTTTGGCGTGAGCCGTGGCTTTTGCCAGATTAAAACCGGCCAGAGTCACATACGCCAGTGCATAGAAAGAGCCCGCGCCCGGCCCGAAAACACCGTCATAGAAACCGATGCCGATACCGGCGGTACAACCGAAAGCAAACGGCATCAGGCGCTGTTTCTGGTCAGCGGCACCAATGGAGGGTGTCAGCAGGAAATAGAGGCCGATGGCAATCACCAGCAGCGGCAACAGCTGACGGAGGAATTCCGGGTTCACAAACTGCACCAGCCCGGAGCCGATAACAGCGCCAATCAGCGTCATCATTATCGGCACCCGTTGCCCCACAAGATCCACTGCTTTGCGCCGGACAAAATAGAAACTGGCAGAGAAAGAGCCGCCCACCGCCTGTAATTTGTTGGTCGCCAGTGCCTGCACCGGCGGTACGCCGACCGCCAGCAGCGCCGGGATCGTCAGTAATCCGCCGCCTCCGGCAATCGCATCAATAAACCCGGCAATCAGCGCAACAAAGAACAGCAATACATAGATTTCAACACCGAACTGAAACCATTCCATTTTTTACCTGCCAATAAAATCCCGGGCGCAATACCCGGGACGTCTGTTTAAATCATGACCAGGCCGGTAACGGCGGCGTGACGTCCGCACATTGTCCGCGGTGACGCAGAAGGTGATCGAGCAGCACAATCGCTGTCATTGCTTCGGCAATCGGCACAGCACGTATCCCGACACAGGGGTCATGACGCCCTTTGGTGATCATAGCCACCTCTTCGCCCTGCCGGTTCAGCGTATTACCGGGAACGGTAATCGATGATGTCGGTTTCAGGGCAATATGTGCGATGATTGGCTGGCCGCTGCTGATGCCGCCGAGAATACCGCCTGCGTGATTGCTGGTAAAGCCGGTCTGATAAATTTCATCCCGGTTTTCGCTGCCTTTGAGGTTAACCACACCGAATCCGTCTCCGATTTCGACGCCTTTCACCGCGTTGATGCTCATCAGCGCATGCGCCAGATCCGCATCCAGACGATCAAAGACCGGTTCACCCAGACCCGCCGGGACGTTCTCCGCCACTACCGTGACTTTCGCACCGATGGAATCTCCCTCTTTTTTCAGGCCGCGCAGTAATTCATCCAGCGCATCCAGCTGACGTTCATCAGGACAGAAAAACGGATTTTGCTCCGCCAGTGCCCAGTCGCGGATATCACATTTGATATCCCCCATCCGGGTCAGACAGGCCCGGACTGTCACACCGAATTTTTCGTGCAGATACTTTTTGGCGATAGCCCCGGCCGCCACGCGCATCGCCGTTTCACGGGCTGATGAGCGGCCGCCGCCGCGGTAATCACGAAAGCCGTACTTCTGCTCATAGGTGTAATCCGCATGCCCCGGCCGGAAGAGATCTTTGATGGCACCGTAATCCTGTGAGCGCTGATCAGTATTTTCAATCAGCAGCCCGATACTGGTTCCGGTGGTTTTTCCTTCAAACACCCCTGACAGAATTCTGACCTGATCCGGCTCACGGCGCTGCGTGGTATAGCGGGATGTGCCCGGACGGCGGCGGTCGAGATCTGCCTGCATGTCGGCCTCGGTCAGCGCCAGTCCCGGCGGTACGCCGTCAACAATACAACCCAGCGCCGGGCCGTGTGATTCACCAAAGGTGGTTACGCGAAAAAGTTCGCCGATACTGTTTCCGGCCATCGTGTTATCCTGTCTCTGATTGTATGCAAGTGAATGGTTTTAACCTGTTTTTATGTTTCTATTCCTACAGGAGGAACGGTTATTTGAAAAGTTTAAAAGCGTCATGATGTTCTGCTAATTGATCACGAGTTAACATAAAGACACCGTCACCCCCGTTTTCAAACGACAACCAGATAAACGGCACTTCCGGGAATTCGGCCATCAGATGTACCTGACTGTTACCGACTTCACAAATCAGCACCGCATCTTCCGACATATAATCCGGTGCATTGGCGAGGATCCGGCGCACCAGTTTCAGTCCGTCACTGCCCGCAGCCAGCGCCAGCTCTGGTTCCACGCGGAATTCATCCGGTAAATCACTCATATCTTCCGCATCAACATACGGCGGATTGGTGACAATCAGGTCATATTTCACCGCCGGCAGATCGTTGAACAAATCTGAACGCATCGGCACCACACGGTGAGATAAGCCATGATTCTCAATGTTCATTTCTGTGACTTCCAGCACATCGGCTGAGATGTCTGCCGCGTCCACTTCCGCATCCGGGAACTCATACGCACAGGCAATTGCGATACAACCGCTGCCGGTGCAGAGATCGAGAATCGTTTCCGGTTCAGCATCCAGCAATCCTGCAAAGTGATTGTTAATCAGCTCACCAATCGGTGAACGCGGGATCAGCACGCGCTCATCAACATAAAATTCATGACCGCAGAACCAGGAACGGTTAGTCAGGTACGGCACCGGCACCCGTTCGGTGATCCGGCGCAGTACGCGCTCCACAATGCGGTGACGCTCTGAGGAGGTCAACCGGGACTGATACAGTTCAGCGGGTAAATCCAGAGGCAGAAACAGTGTCGGCAATACCAGCTGGAGGGCTTCATCCCAGGCATTATCTGTGCCGTGGCCATAGTAAATGTTGGCCGCATTAAAACGGCTCATTGCCCAGCGCAGCATATCCTGCAGCGTGTGAAGCTCACTGACGGCTTCATCAACGTAAATTTTATCCAAAGTGCCTCCGGCGGGGTAAAACAAAATAAAATATCTGATAGCGTAGTTTGCCATGAAGTCGCTGCTAAATCAGCATATCTTGTGAAATGCGCGGCAATTTTCCGGTGACTCCCGTCAGCTGTGACCGGCAGTATAGCGTCAACATCCGTAAAAAAATCAGTTACACTATGGAAAATACTGAGTGATGAGATGTTATGAAAAAGAAGACGCCCCTGACTGATGATGACCTGAGCCTGTTTAAAGAGGCCATCAGCGGGACACGTAAAATCAGACAGGATATTGTGGTGCACCCGAAATCACGGACAAGTGTGACCAAAATTGCGCCTGAACGGCTGTTGCAGGATCAGATTGATGCCAGTTTCTATTTCTCTGATGAATATCGCCCGAACCTGGATATGGACGGCCCGGCGCGCTATCTGCGGGAAAATGCCAGCCCGTATGAGCTGAAAAAGCTGCGTCGAGGGGATTATGTACCAGAGCTGTTTTTGGATCTCCACGGACTTACTCAGCTTCAGGCCAAGCAGGAAATTGGTGCACTGATAGCTGCAGCCCGCCGCGAAAACACCTATTGTGTCTGTATTATGCACGGGCACGGCAAGCATGTACTGAAACAACAGACACCGTTATGGCTGGCACAGCACCCGGATGTGATCGCCTTTCACCAGGCCCCTAAGGAATGGGGCGGTACTGCCGCATTACTGCTTCTGATTGAGATTGCTGAAACCGCCCGGCGCGAGTAATCAGCCGATCTGTCCGGGACCGCGGTGCCAGAGCAGTGTGCCGCGTCCGTCATCATCCAGTTCAATACAGGCAACAGACGATGTTGCAAACATCGGTGCTGTTTCCTGCGGACACAACGCCGCCACCAGATAACCGACCAGCGGCAGATGCGATACCACCAGCCCCCCTTTGTGCCCCTCTTCCGCCAGAAAACGGATATAATCCGCCACGCTCTCCGCATTCCCGGAGGGCGTCAGCCCCGGCATCACCTCTTCCTGAGCCGGTAAACTCAGCGCATCACGGATTTCGGTCAGTGTCTGCTCTGCCCGCAGATACGGGCTGACCAGAACGGTATCAATCTGAACGTGCTGCCCGGCGAGCCATTTTGCCATGCAGCGGGAATCTGTTATCCCTTTTGCGGTCAGGGGCCGGACTGAATCACTGGCGGCCTGCAAAGCAGCATCGCCATGTCGCATAATAAGAACTTGCATACGTCACCGTCTGAACAGGACGGATACGGTCATGTCTGAATCCCCGGGCCGTATCACATCAAAGAATGATCTGTTTAAAATTATCGTTATTTCTGTGTCCCCGTCAGGGGAGGTGAAAGGCATTCTGCCTCAAATTAATCATAATTAAAATGATTCAGCACAGAGATAAACCTGAATTTTGTTCAGAACCTGTTCAGAAAAATAAAACAACCGCCCCGTATTCTCAGTGGCTTCACAGCACTTTATCAGTAAAAACAGCGCTTATCCGCAGCCCGTTGCTGTAATGCCTCACACGGTGTGAAGCGATCACCGTAACGGGCAGCCAGTGCCGTCAGTTTTTCTGTCATAACGACGGCTGACATACTATCCATATAGTAAAACGGTCCGCCGAGGAACGGCGGAAAACCAATACCAAACACCGCACCGATATCCCCGTCCGCCGGTGAACGGATGACCTGTTCATCCAGCGCCCTGACGGCCTCATTTAACATCATCATCAGGCAGCGCTCTGTAATTTCCTGTGATGTCAGACGCTCCTGCACGGTGATATCCAGCAGCGGGTAAATCGCTTTATCCGCCTTACGCGGTGCCTTGCGGACACAGCGTTTCCACCACGGCAGTGGGGTGTAATCATAAAATCCGCGTTTGTTTTTCCTGCCCAGGCGGTTGTCACGGAAAAGCGCCTCCAGTTGCGGCGGCAGTGCAAACCGCTCACCAAATGCGGCTTCCAGTACCGGCATAATTTTCGTGCCGACATCAATGCCCACTTCGTCCAGCAGCGCTACCGGCCCGATCGGGAAACCGAAATCAGTCAGTGCCTTATCAATTTTTTCCGGCGGTTCACCTTCAGTCAGACAACGCAGCGCTTCCGTAATATAAGGAGCCAGAATCCGGTTAACATAAAACCCCGCTTTATCACCGACCACAATCGCTGTTTTTCCCTGTCTGCGCGCCAGTTGCAGCGTGGTTGCCAGTGTCATGGCATCTGTGCCTTCATGGGGAATAATTTCCGCCAGCGGCATTTTTTCGGCCGGGCTGAAATAGTGCAGTCCGATGACTTTCTCCGGCCGTAATGCTTTGGCGGCAATATCACGGATAGGCAGTGACGACGTATTCGAGGCAAAAATAGTCTCCGGTGATGTCACTGTCTCGATCTCAGCAATCATCTGTTGTTTAAGTGCCAGGGATTCAAACACGGCTTCTGCCACAAAATCAATCCGGTGAAATCCCCGGTAATCCGTGGTGCCGGTCATGCCGCCCGCCAGTTGTGTCCGCTCCCGCGGGGAGAGTCGTCTGCGTTTAACCTGTTTGCTCAGGTGCTGCCAGAAAAAAGCCAGAGCTTTATTTGCCCCTTCCTGCGAAACATCTTTGATTCTGACCGGTAACCCCGCACGCTGACGGGTAATCGTGGCAATTCCCGCCCCCATCAGCCCGCCGCCCAGCACCGCCACATGATGCAGTTCTGCGGGTTTCACGCTATCCGGTGCCTCTTTTTTCAGTGCGGTTGAGGCAAAAAAGAGATGACGTAGTGCACCGGATACCGGAGTAACCACCAGTTTACCGAATGCAACGGCTTCGGCTTTATACCCGGCCTCCCGGCCTTTTTCAAGGCCGCACTGCACCACGTCAATAATCTGTTCAGCCGCCGGATAGTGTCCGCCGCTGCGGCGGTGAACCTGTTTGCGGGTCATACGGAAGATGATATCCCGCAGCCCCTTCATTTTTTCCAATTTCTGCCGGAAAGGTACCGGAGCCCGTTGTGCCGGGTTTGCCGACAAAGCACGGGTTACCGCGGTTTCCAGTAAAATGTCCGGCGGAACAATATCATCGGCCAGCCGAATTTTGACTGCCTGTTTTGCCCGTAACTGCCGTCCGGTCAGCATCATATCCAGTGCAGCCACCAGCCCGACCAAAGCAGGAAGACGTTGTGTACCACCGGAACCGGGTAACAGCCCCAGCTGAACTTCGGGCAGCCCGAGCCGGGTTTTATCGCTGTCAGTGACAACACGGCTGTGGCAGGCCATAGCCAGCTCAAGTCCGCCGCCGAGACAACTGCCGTGAATCGCTGCCACAACCGGCAGAGGATAGTTTTCAATCAGATTAAATAACCGCTGCCCGGATTCCGACAGTGCCTGCGCCTGTGCGGCCTCTGTGCATCCGGCGATCATATGAATGTCCGCACCGGCGATAAACATATCCGGCTTACCGGAGATAATCACCATTGCCCGTAACCCCGGAATTTGCCGGGCATCACGCAGTACGGCCTCAAACTGTGCGGCAAACTCCGCCTTCAGGGTATTCACTTTTTCACCCGGGACATCAATCGTGATGACCCCGGTGTGATCCGGACGCACAGTCAGGCGGAAGGCCGAAGGTGTTTCATCATGTTGTGTCATCATCAGTCTCCCGTCTTATTCTGTTTCCCAGATCATCGCCACGCCGAGTCCGCCCGCAGCACAGGCCGTGGTCATTGCAAAACCACCGCCCCGCCGCTGCAACTCCCGTAATGTCTGCGTCACCATCCGGGCACCGGTAGCCGCAAAAGGATGCCCGTAAGCAATTGACCCGCCGAGTACATTAAACCGCGCCGGATCCACTTCTCCCAACGCGGCTGTCCGGTTGAGTTTTTCACGGGCAAAGTCCCTGCTGGCAAAACAGTGCAGATTAGTCAGAACCTGGGCTGCAAAAGCTTCATGCATATCAATCAGTGTCAGATCAGATAATGTCAGACCAGCGCGATCAAGAGCCAGCGGTGCGGCATACGATGGTCCCAGCAGCATATCTTCCTGCACTGCATTGCCCGTGAATGCATAGCTGCGCAGGTAACCCAGCGGTGTCAGCCCGAGTTCACGTGCGCGGGTTTCAGTCATCATCAGTACGGCTGCCGCGCCGTCTGTCAGTGGTGTGCTGTTTGCCGCAGTCACCGTGCCGTGACGTTTATCAAATGCCGGTTTCAGTTGTGCATAGCTGCCGGGCAGTGAATTTTTCCGTAACGTATTATCTTCTTCACAAACCCGGCTGAACGGCGGGAAACGGGCTGTCATCACCTCATCGCGCAGGACACCCGATGTCCACGCCTGCGTGGCGGCCTGGTGTGAGTGATGGGCAAATGTATCCTGTGCCTGACGGCTGATATGGTAACGTTTTGCCATCTGTTCGGCGGTATCACCCATGCGCAGGCCGGTGGAGTATTCCGCCACCGCAGGGGCAACAGGCAGGAGATCACGCGGCCGCAGTGAGGCCAGCAACCGGAGTTTCTGCGATAATTTTCGGGCTTTACTGAGATCCAGCAATACACCCGCCAGTTTGCGCGATACACCAATAGGGAGCACAGAGGCAGAATCCGCCCCGCCTGCGACAGCTATCTGGTTTTGTCCGCACTGTATCGCCTGTGCCGCATTAGCAATAGCCTGAAAACTGGTGGCACAGGCACGGGTCACTGAATACGCATCGGTGGTCACCGGCAACCCGGTACTGAGCACAATTTCACGGGCAATATTAGGCGCGGCAGGCATTTGGATCACCTGACCGAAAACGACAAGGTCAACCAGCTCTGCCGGAAACGACTGGCGAAAAAGAAGTTCCTGCACCACCGCCCGGCCAAGTTCAACCGCCGGGATATCACGGTATACCGTGGACTGCCGTACAAACGGCGTCCGTAATCCGTCAACAATTGCAATGCGTTCTGCCTGTGCCTGCTTCATTCGTTCATCCTTACATGATGAGAGGTTATCACGAACCGCCGGTGGTCTGACCTGCTGACATTGTTAACATCGTGTTGCATTCACGCAATGTGAATAACTGAAAACTGCGAGGTGGCTCAGGGAAATAAACTTTTTATAACAAAAAGACAATAAAAAAAGGCCCCCGTATTCACCGGAGGCCTGAATTCAGTTTGCGTATTGTTCTGATGAATTAACGCAGACCCAGTTCAAAGATCAGTGTTTCAGCCTGGCAACTGAACGTGAAATCCGCTTTCAGCTCAACGCCGTCAGCCGTTTCTTTATATTCGCTGTGGATTTTGCATGGCTCAGATGCTGCTGCATTTGCTTTGGCAGTCAGTGCTGCCATCATCTGCTCAGCATCTGCTTTAGATGCAAATACGCGCTCGAAAGAAGAAGTGCAGCTTTCGTTATCAATAATCGTGCCTACATCCACACAGCAGCATGCTGCGGTTTCTTCTGCGCTGCACAGTTTTTTTTCGTCAGCCATTTCAGTCTCCCGTTAGTTAAAAATAGCCTGCAGTCTTAGTACTGAATCATACCATTTATCAAAGTAAACCATAAAAATTCAATCTATTGTTTGATCTACTCGGGCTAAAGCCACTTTTCGCCCTGAAAAAAACCACAAATGTTAAAATTTTGTAATCCAAATCGCATTTTCACATCTCAATTCGCTTATTTCAGTACAAAAAAATAACATTTCAGTGTACTGATTCTATACTCTCTCAACTGGTCTGATTTGTCATATTCACAAGCAAACATACAATCCAGCGCTACTTCTAACTACCAAAGTAGTACATAAACAAAATAAACAAGAGGGTTTTGGTCATGAACCAGAAAAACCTGTTCACTCGTTCAGCATTAGCAGTGGCAGTTTCATTAACAGCAACTCAGGCTTTTGCGGCGGGTTTTCAATTAAATGAGTATTCCACGTCTGCACTCGGACGTGCGTTTTCAGGGGAAGGTGCCGTGGCAGATGATGCCAGCGTCGGCAGCCGCAACCCGGCAGCAATGACATTATTTGATCGCCCGTCCATGTCCGCCGGTGCGATCATGATCAATCCCGCAGTAGATATCAAAGGAAAATCCCCGCTGACCGGCAACAGCACGGATGCCAAAGATATCGCACCAAATGCGGTTGTCCCGAACCTGCATTTTATTACACCAATTAATGAAAAATGGTTTTTTGGTGCCTCCGCCACATCCAACTTCGGTCTGGCGACAGAGTTCAAAGATAACTATTCGGCCGGTGCTATCGGCGGCAAAACCGATCTGATGACTGCTAACTTTAATATGGCAGGGGCTTACCGCCTGAATGACAACTTCAGTTTTGGTCTGGGATTGAATGCGGTTTACGCTGATGCGGAAATTTCGCGTCATACCGGTGAGATGGGTCCAGTGGCAGGCGGTGTACTACAAAAAATGGCTGCGCAGACACCTGATCAACTCAAAAGAGAGCGATTGCTTGCAATGGCAAAAGGTATGGCAGCAGTCCCGGCGGATTCAAATCTGGCTAAACTCAAAGGTGACGGCTGGGGCTATGGCTGGAACGCCGGTATGTTATATGAACTGGATAAAAACAATCGTTTCAGTCTGACATATCGCTCTAAAGTGACTGTGAAATTTAAAGACGGTGATTTCACCCAAAACATTCCGGGGGTGGTTGACCGTTCCACAAAAGGTAAGCTTGATCTGAATTTACCGGATATCTGGGAATTCTCCGCTTATCACCGCGTTGCACCAAAATGGGCGGTTCACTATACCTTTGCTTACACCGGCTGGGATTCATTCCAGGAGCTGAAAGCAACAGATAAAGGAAACGGCAACGTTCTGTTTGAAAAGCATGAAGGTTTCAAAAATGCCTACCGGGTGGCATTAGGTACCACTTATTATCATGACGATAACTGGACTTTCCGTGGTGGTATTGCCTTTGATGATAGCCCTGTCCCGGCAAACAACCGCTCTATCTCTATTCCGGATCAGGATCGTATCTGGTTCAGCCTGGGTTCAACCTATGCATTTAATAAAGACGCGTCTGTTGATGTTGGTGTCGCCTATATGCACGGACGTAAAGTCAATATTTCTGAACCGTTGTTATCAAAAGATCAGCTCAACACATTGGGCAGCAAAGTGCCGGGTATGGCTGATATGCAGTTACCAAACTACGAATTCAGCTCCTCCGGCAAAGCCTGGTTATACGGTGTTAACTTTAACTACAGCTTCTGATTTTCCGGTCTGAATGCATAAAAAAAGTTCTGGTCACTGACCAGAACTTTTTTATTTGTCTGCCACCAGCACATTATTCGCTGTCGATAGAATCCAGTTCATCAGCAATCGCTGCCGCATTCGGGTTTTCCTGCACTTTCAGTGCGCCACCGGAAGCCAGGAAATCATTACGCTGGAAGTAGGCTTCACGCATCATCAGATACGGATCGCTGGAGTTATGCAGCACCCCTTCCGCATCCAGTGCCTGAGCACGGTTATCAATCCCTTCGATAGCCCATTTACCGACCCCCATCCAGATAGTCAGATAACTCAGCATCGGATATGTGGTATCCAGCCAGTCGCCGCCATCCACACGCGGCGTTGCGCCACCATAACCCGGAATCACCACATACGGACCATAACCCATACCATAATAACCCAGGGTATTACCAAACCGGGCCGGTTCTGTTTTCGCCAGTTCAGGGTTCGCCATAGACGCGACATCAATCAGGCCGCCCAGGCCAAAGACCGTGTTGAGGAAGAAGCGGTTAAAGTGCTTAAATCCCTGGTAAAAATCCCCGCGCAGAAAGTTGTTGACCATACTGGCCGGTTCTTCGAGGTTACCGAGGAAGTTGATGGTGCCGTTTCGTGCCGGTGTCGGCACATAATCACGCCAGGCAACCGCCACCGGTCTGAGCACGTAAGGATCCAGCACGTTATAGTTAAAATTGAACATTGAGCGGTTAAATCCTTCGAGCGGATCACTGCGCGTTCCCGGTGTCTGATCCGAACTTGCGCACCCGCCAATCAGCAGCACCGCAGCAAGTGTCAGGCCACTTACCTGATACTTCATATGTTTCTCCATGCCAGAACGTGAGCAAAATTTACAGTTTCACGTATTTATAATAGGTCAATATTACCCGGATTTTGTATATTTGTGTATGTAAATCATGCCGAAATTACCGGGTTACCCCGGCGGTGCAGAGTGGTATCCTGCTCTTCCGGTCAGTCTTTATCAGCAATACAGGAGCCATCATGAATAAAAAAGTCGGATTTATTGGTTGCGGAAATATGGGGAAAGCCATCCTTAACGGCCTGATTTCAGGAAAAATTATTTCTCCCGATACTGTTTTTGTGCATAACCACAGCCCGGCCAGTACCGACCGCGTGGCGCAGGAGTTCGGTGTTCACGGCGAGGCACAGGCTCAGCGGGTGGCGGAACAATCCGATATTATTTTTATAGGTGTAAAACCTTATGCCGTTCCCGGTGTATTGCGTGATATTTCCCCTTGTCTGAAAGCGGATACCCTGATTGTTTCGATGGCCGCCGGTGTCACACTGGAAGTTCTGGAAGCCGCCCTGCCGCCATCATCCAAAGTGGTCCGCCTGATGCCGAACACCCCCGCGCTGGTCAATGCCGGGATGACATCCGTTACCGTGAATGGTTATCTGACAGATGCAGAAACTGAGCTGGTGATGTCACTGTGCCGCAGTTTCGGCCGCGCTGAGTTAGTACCGGAATCACTGATTGATGCCGTGATTGGCGTCAGCGGCTCCGCTCCTGCATATGTTTTCATGTTTATTGAAGCAATGGCAGATGCGGCTGTGGCCGGCGGTATGCCGCGTAAACAGGCCTATGAATTTGCAGCACAAACCGTTATGGGCGCAGCAAAAATGGTTCTCGAAACTGGTAAACATCCGGGTGAACTGAAAGATATGGTCTGTTCGCCGGGCGGCACCACAATTGAAGCGGTCACCAAACTGGAAGAAATGGGTTTACGTCAGGCGGTGATAGCCGGTGTCCGCAGCGCGACAGAAAAGTCACAGGAAATGAGCCGTAAATAATCACCTGATACCGGAACCGGCAACAATTACGCCGGTCCCGGTCTGTTCAGTTAATCACCGCCCTGTCAGTTACCTCTGGCCTGTGATAAATATTTCTGCATCTCATCTTCCGGAACCATGCCGCCGCCGGTTGCCCAGACCAGATGCGTGGCATTTGCCATCACTTCCGGTGTCAGGGCGTTAGCCTGTAAATAGGCTTCATTCCGGGTCACATGCACACAACCGGGCATGCCCGCTAACGCGGAAGGTTCCAGCCTGATGGCTTCAGTCTGATCAAGCAATCCTAACAGGCTATACATTTCCGCATCATCAATAGTGTAATAACCGTCGATCAACCGCTCCATTGCCCGGCCGACAAATCCGGATGCCCGGCCGACCGCGAGACCATCTGCCGCAGTAATATTATCAATACCGATTTCCTGAACAGAGACGGCATCATGAAGACCGGTATGCACCCCGAGTAACATACAGGGTGAATGCGTCGGTTCTGCAAAGAAACAATGTACCGCATCCCCGAATGCCAGTTTTAATCCGAAGGCAACGCCTCCGGGCCCCCCGCCGACACCGCAGGGCAAATAGACAAACAGCGGATGCTGCTCATCAACGGTAATTCCCTTTTCGGCAAATTGCTTTTTCAGCCGCAGCCCCGCCACCGCATAGCCCAAAAAGAGTGTGGAGGAGTTTTCATCATCAATAAAGAAGCAGGACGGATCTTTTTCCGCCTCTTTACGCCCCTGCTCCACCGCAATACTGTAATCCTGCTCATACTCAACAACATTGACACCATGAGAACGTAATTTGTCTTTTTTCCATTGTCTGGCATCCGCAGACATGTGCACACTGACACTGAAGCCCAGTTTCGCACTCATAATACCGATGGACATTCCTAAGTTACCGGTTGATCCGACGGCAATACGATACTGACTGAAAAACTGCCTGAATTCATCAGAAAATAACACCGCATAATCATCACCGGTTGACAGCAACCCGGCTTCCAGCGCTAATTTTTCCGCATGAGTCAGCACTTCATAGATCCCGCCGCGCGCTTTTATTGAACCGGAGATTGGCAGATGACTGTCTTTTTTGAGATACATTTTCCCTGTCAGCGGAGTCTGATAACGCGCCGCAAGAGCGGCCTGCATATCAGGAATCGCTACCGTGTCAGATTCAATGATCCCCTGCATGGCCTGCGTTTCAGGAAATGCTTTCATCAGATACGGGGCAAAGCGGGCTAAGCGGGCCTCCGCGTCCTTCACATTCTCAAGCGTCAATCCCACATACGGTAAACCCGCTTCCGTGGTCGTTACGCCGGGGTTAAACCATGCCACCTGTTTTAAATCAATCAGTTCCTGAACTAATGGATAGTCAGCAATTAACTTTTCAATATTAATCTGAGTCATCATTACTCTCTTTTAAATCACATAGGAAAGTGCAAAAGTGCCGGCCAGCGCGACAACGGACGCAATCAGCGTGGCAACACTGTAATAACGAAACGTTTCCGTCAGCGTGGCATTGCAATATTGTTTAACCAGCCAGAATAAGGAATCAGTCACAATGGTGCAGCCGATTGCCCCGGAGCCGATAGCCAGCGTCATAATTTCAGGGCTGATGTGCGGGTACAGCGGCATCAGCGGAGCCACGATTGCAGTCGCGCCCATCATGGCAACCGTTGCTGATCCGACTGCGGCATGAAGAATGATAGCCACCAGCCAGGCAAGTAAAATAGGATGTATATCGATACCGGACAGCACCAGCGCGAGAGAATCACTCAGCCCGCTGCCTTTCAGGATGCCGTTAAATGCACCTCCCGCCCCGATAATCAATAAGATATTCGCAATCGAGCTAAAGCTCTCTTCCGTTTTGCTGAGCAGCACGCTCATTCCCATATTTCGGCGGATACCCAGGACGTAATAAGCGGCAAACGCGGCGATAAACATCGCAGTTATCGGATTACCGATAAACTGTAAAAAGGTGAATAACGGGCTATCTTTGCTCATGTTTAAATCAGCGGTTGTTTTAATCAGCATGAGCACAATCGGCAGCAGAACCGTAAATAGCGCCGCGCCTAATGAGGGTAAATCTTTTTCTTCACGCACTTTCAGGTCAGCAAACGCAGCCGGCACAACTTTGAACGGTAAACGATCTCCCAAAAATTTCAGGAACAGCGGTCCGCCAATCAGTGAAGCAACCAGCCCCACTGCTAACCCGGCCACAATAACGGTGCCGATATCCGCACCGAGCTCATTGGTGACAAACAACGCTGCGGGATGCGGCGGAATAATGCAGTGTACGGCCATCAGCGCTGTACATAACGGAATCGCCAGTTTTAATAATGAGGTATTTGTTTTTTTGGCAATCGAAAATGCCAGCGGGATCAGTAACACAACCCCGACCTCAACAAACAGCGTGATACCACAGATAAGGCCGATCAATATCATAGTGACATCCGGACTTAACCAGCGGCACTTTTCCAGCGTAATCCCGATTCGCTCAGCAGCGCCGGATATTTCCATCATCTTTCCGAGTATGGTCCCCAGTCCGATAATCGCCGCCAAAAATCCGAGTGTCCCGCCGATTCCGCTTTCGATGGCGCTGACCATATCCTGCGGTTCCATATTCATGGCGATACCGACAAAAAAGCTGGTGAGCAATAATGCTAAAAACGGATGAAACTTAAATTTAATAATTGAAATAATGATCAGCAAGATACTGAAAACCAGCGTGCCGATCATCCACATTACAGAGTCCATATCCTACCCCTGGTTATATTGTTGTTGTGCATTCATTGGATAATAAATATTCAGGAGTGACAAACGATGAAACCAGGGCTTTGGATTAGCTGTATTAACTCAAATGCGTGACATTCGTCAAAATCAGCACTTTTTTCGTGAATTGCATCATATAAATTCACCTTAAACGCAGTATTCTTTATGCAAAAAACATCCTGCGTAATAAAAAGAGAGCGAGTATGTCATCAGATATAAACCGGTATGAACCATCAGGATCCCTGCGGCGAAACAAGCGGGTATCAAGCCATCAGCTGTCACGTCTGCATACTTTCGAAGCGGCGGCACGGCACAGTTCATTTGCTCTGGCAGCACAGGAACTGGCGCTGACGCCTGGTGCGGTAAGCCACCGTATCAACACCCTCGAAAGTGAACTGGGTTTCCGGTTATTTGAGCGTTTTCACCGGCGGGTTGAACTCACATCAGATGGTGAACGCATCTACTGGGCATTACGGAAAAACCTGGATGATATAAACCAGGAAATTATTGATATCAAAAATCAGGAAATTTCCGGCGAGTTAACGGTCTATTCCCGCCCGTCACTGGCGCAATGCTGGCTGATTCCGGGGATCGCGGATTTCACAGAGCAGTATCCTGCTATTCAGCTGAACCTGCTGACAGGCAATGATGATGTCAATTTTCGCGGCTATGGCATTGATATCGCAATTTATTACGATGATATATCAAGACCTAATCTCTGTTGCGAAGATTTGATGTCAGAATCGATCGTGCCGGTATGCAGCCCGGAATATGCAAAACGCTATGAGCTGCATAACAATATTCATCAGCTCAGGAACTGTATGTTATTGCATGACCGCCAGGCATGGAGCAGTAACTCGGATTACGACGAATGGAAAGCCTGGAGTGAACACTATCAGCCTGATTTATTCCCTCACCGGCGCAATCTGTGTTTTGATCGTTCAGATTTGGCGATTGTGGCCGCGATGAATCATGCCGGTGTCGCGATGGGGCGTAAACAACTGGTGGAAAAACGTATCCGGAGCAGGATGCTGGTAATGCCCTTCGGCGATATTTCACTGACATGCAGTCAGCGATATTACTTTGCTATGCTCGGAGACAGGCGCAATCCGAAAGCAGATATTTTTATTTCGTGGCTAAAACAAAAGGTTACGAAAACATTACCATAAATATAATCAGACACCCCGGAGCCCGCAGGTAATGCACTCAATCTGTACATCCGGGACCGGCGCACCACATAAAAAATGCACCGGTAACCGGAAACGGAGAAAAAACAAAGCGGAAATAAAGACTTGATAGAATGCGGGGTTGAGCGTTAACATATGACCCGCCGCAAAACCGGCCATACCATCAGACATCATGTCCTCTTAGTTAAATGGATATAACAAGCCCCTCCTAAGGGCTAATTGCAGGTTCGATTCCTGCAGGGGACACCAGAACACCATTCCTCTGTCCGTGATCCGGCAGTTATAATCTATCCTCCGGATAAAAAAGCCCCGCTGTTTAGCGAAGCTTTGCTGATTTAATGCTTAAAACTATTGCTGCATCAAAAATCGATCGTAATCCCATCTGTAAATGTTGGTGTTGTTGGTGTCAGCGGTGTCTCCGGTGACGGTGTTGTTGTTGCCCACGGTGTATCCGGCGGTGTACATGTCGGCGTTACCGGCGGACACGTCGGTTCCGGTTTTTCCGGCTCTTTACATTCACACCCGCATTTGCAGCAGTTATTAACAACAATGCTGATAACCGTTTGCCCATCCTCACAGCACATTTCCTTTGTCACTTCTGTCATTTTTTAGTCCTCAAATAACATTGTTCAACATTGAACTGTTTAAATATACAGCATCATTGAAATGCCTTATAATCCGCTCCGGAAGCCCGTATTTGCTCAAACTCCCGTATCGCCCGCTTATCGTGATTACAGTCCGCGATTGTTTTCATCGCATCCGTCAGCAACAGGATCGCGCCGCCGTAAGTCAGTTCATCGGGGATAACCGGCAGCGGGCAGTCAGCGAGAAGATGAGCCGGAACCGGCACCACCGGCGCGGGTACGAATATCTCTTTCGTATTGCTGCAACCCGCCGGTAATGCCACCAGGCACAGGAACGGCAGCACATTCATCCTCTTTAAGTACGGTTTTAATAATTGTCTTAACATTGATATGTTCCGCCTCCTCCGCCTGCTTTGCTCTGATATTGCTGAGCGCAATATGATGCCCGGCCATAAACATCATCCGGGTCAGATTATTGACAGCCAGTTGCCGGTCATACTGATCTTTCAGTATCAGGTAATTACCTTTTGCACCGCTGTACAGATGCAGTGTCAGCAACAGGCCGGTCAGTATCACAATGCAGAGACCGGCCAGTATTTTTGTCAGCATATTCATAGGGTTTCACACTGATAGTGGATAACAGCCGCCTGCGGATGTCCCGGCAGCGGCTGACAGTATGAGAATCGCAGCAATGATCAGCACTACAGGGTTGCACGACATACCGCATTCTCCGTTTCACGCCGGTTAATCAGCCCCTGCCACTGCCGGCCGCCGGCAAATGTCCAGCGTTTCATTTCCTCACAGGCACCGGCAATATCACCGTTGTTCAGTTTTCGCAGCATCGAAGAGCGGGAAAACGCTCCCGGACCGACGTTGTAAACAAAGGAATAGATGGCCGCCCGGGTGGTGTCATCAACCGACACTTTGATCATCGGATCAACCGCACGGCGGATTTTATCCAGATCACGATGCAGCAGCGCCCGGCATTCATCCGCCGTATAAATCTTTCCGGCCTGAATATCACTGCCGGTATGCCCGTAACAGACAGTCAGCACCCCGGCCACATCGCGGTAAGGCCGGTATTCCACCCCTTCATAAGCCGGAATCAGCACCAGAGCGGCAGAAATTGCGCCGCCTGCTGCTGCGGCAATCACTTTTTTGCTCAGATTATTCTTCATGGTGATCTCCGGCTTTTATCTGAAACTCTTTCCGCCGGTAATACCAATTGATAAAAAATGTACCGATGGTGCAGATAATCCCGATAAGGACTGCCCACTGATCCAGCGATAACACACCCAAAACGGAAGTGATAAGCCCCCAGGTATATGCTGCGGGCCCGGAATATTTATCTGACATGCTCATATACACTCCCTTGCAGAGTGTTCCGTAAATATTATTGAAAGGTAAACTCAGATAATGTATGAAATATAAAAATTAATGTAAAATCGTTTCCGGTTCTTTATTTCTTACTGCTTTTAACCGTGAATCAATATCGGTAATTGCAGAACGTCCGAATCCCGGTGAAATAAAGGCTTTATTTACCACCCGCCCGCAGAATTTAATCCGTTTCATTCCCTTTGACGGACATTTCATTACCGGTTCGGGTTCAGGTTCTCCTCTTATTTCAAGGACATAGCGGTACAGACGCGTGACAGCATACGGTGCCACCGCATATTGTGGTATATAATGCCGCCCCTGCTTAACCATCCCTATTTTTATCAGACTGCCGATTTTATGCAGGATCGTGGTATATGTGCGGATAAAGATTTCAGATGTCTCCGTATATCGCGCAGCATCACTGTTGGTAAAACAATCATAATCCCGGCAGGCCCGGATAATATTGACGTATATTTTAAGTTTTTCCTCAGTCATAATATATCCTCTGAAGTATCATCCTGTAATTACCGGTTGCGCCGCATATTAAACGAGGCCGTGCCGGATGTTATTAAATAAAAATAATGTGCAGGGCAAATTTAAATAAAGTTACTGAACATAAATAGTGCCGGAGAATACCGGCGACCATCCCGCTTACGGGATGCTTTTTTGATAGCGATGCATTCAGCATCGCCGGAGCCTGTTCACACCTGTGGCGTGATTCCGGCTGTTGGTGCGCATTTTTCAGCGCAGTCTGTTAAAGAGCGGGACAACATCACTGTTGACAGACAAATAATACCATAACTATTAAACATGTCAATATCTTTAGTATTGACAAAAAATCTGATTTTGGTATTAATATTGTATGAATGAAAAACGACAACTGACGACAGAACAGCTGGCAGACTGCCGAAGACTGAAAGCTTTGTATGAGTCAAAGAAAAAAGAGCTGGGTATCACCCAGCAGAGCATTGCTGACATACTGAATATCAGCCAGGGCGCCGTCGGTCACTATCTTAACGGCCGTAATGCATTGAATTTACAGACAGCAAGTGTGTTTTCCGCACAACTCAATGTCCCTATTTCTGATTTCAGCCCGTCTCTTGCCGCAGAGGCACAGGCACTGAGTGCCGCTATTGACAGCAATATTTCCGGCCTTCGCCCTTACAAACCCTCCCCGAGATATCCGTTAATCAGCTGGGTACAGGCGGGTGCCTGGAATGAGGCGAATGAAGCTTACGGGTTGGATCAAATCGACGAATGGTATGAATCGGAAACCCATGTTCAGGGAGCCGCATTCTGGCTGAGAGTCGAAGGCGAATCCATGACCGCACCGACCGGCAAGAGTGTGCCTGACGGTTCACTGATCCTGATCGACACCGGCAAAGATTCCGAAAACGGTAGCCTGGTCGTCGCAAAGCTGACGGATTCCAACGAAGCAACGTTCAAAAAACTGGTGATCGATGGCGGCAACTGGTATCTGAAAGGACTCAACCCGACGTGGCCGGCCATGAAAGTTAACGGTGACTGTAAAATTATCGGTGTTGCCGTTCAGATGATGATGAAACTGTAATCATCTCCTGCCGCCCTCCCGCCGGAGGGCATTTTACTGATTACAACCAATATCTTTAGTATTTATTTTTCAGGAAAAATAATACCTCACAATAATACCATAAGTATTTTTATACTGATAACTCAGAAATAGAGGGAGGTAAAAATGAGTTGCCGCGGATATCAGTGCGCCAGAGCCCGCCGGGCTGCACGCAGACAACAACTACAGGCGGAATACCGGCTCAATGCAGCGCTGAAAGCCGCCATCAACGGAGAATGCAATGAAAAACCGCCGGTCTTATCTCTGAACAGACATCCGATGGACAGAGTCACAAAAGCACTCTCTGTCCGCCGCACTTAACTCTGTAAATTCGTCCGGCATTGACAACATTACCCGACCGAATGCAGTTTGACGTGTGAACCGGGATATTCCCGCTTACGCTGGTTATCAGCTGCTTTGTAGCATTCAGGATACAGTGCCATATCAAAAGCGACCCGCTCTACCGGATTATATTCTGGTGAAAAGATTTTATTTGGCATATTATTGCTTCGTTTATCATTGATAAATAACAACATGCATTACTTATCATTATGCAGGCTTCCGAAATGAGTATATCGGAATATTTGCCTGAACAGGTCAGTAACTGCGTATTTGTTCAATACAACGGCCATTTTCCGGTTTGCTATATTCTTTTTTTCTCATCATGATAACTTTCGGATATTAATGTGCGATCTGTCACACTTTGTCATGGTTTGCTGACAAATCCCGATAATACATTAATCAAGCTTTAAAAAGCCGGACACTACTACACATCCGCTCCGGTATAGTAAGTTCATCCAAGTAGAGAGTACCCTGAAGAAATGTTGTGATTATGCCCGCGGATTGCGGGCTTTTTTTTATTTCTGTCAAGATGAAATTTTTGCATCACCCTTCCCGTTGACCTTTCTTTCATTTTACCGCTATTTACTGGTACATACTTTCAGTAAACAGAATGGTGAACATAATGAAAAAGCAACTCTCTCTGTTTTTTTCCGGTGCCGTTTTAGCACTGGGATTTTTACTGTCAGGTTGTGATAAGGGCACAACTGACATGACAAAAATTAAAGTTGGTGTGATTAATGGCGCCGAGCAGGATGTGGCTGAGGTCGCCAAAAAAGTGGCCAAAGAAAAATACGGGCTGGATGTCGAACTGGTCGGTTTCAGCGGTTCATTGTTACCGAATGATCCGACGGCCAATGGTGATCTTGATGCCAACGTCTTCCAGCATCGTCCGTTCCTGGCTCAGGATAATAATGCCAGAGGTTATAACCTGGTCGCCGTGGGGAATACCTTTGTATTTCCGATGGCCGGTTATTCCGATAAAATTAAAAATATCAGTGAATTAAAAACCGGGGATACCATTGCCATGCCAAATGACCCGACAAACCTGGGTCGCGCATTATTATTAATGGAAAAAGAGAAGCTGATTAAATTAAAATCCGGCACCGGTTTATTACCGACCGCGCTGGATATTACCGAAAATCCGCTGAAACTGAATATCATGGAGCTGGAAGGCGCTCAGTTACCCCGTGTGATTAAAGATCCGAAAGTTACAGTCGCCATTATCAGTACCACCTATATTCAGCAGACTGGTTTATCACCGGTAAAAGACAGTGTGTTTATCGAAGATAAAGAATCACCATACGTTAATATTATTGTGACCCGTGAAGATAATAAAGACGCGGAGAATGTACAAAAATTTATTAAAGCTTATCAGTCACCGGAAGTTGCCAAAGCCGCAGAAACGCTGTTTAACGGCGGCGCCGTTCCCGGCTGGTAATCACGACAATACAGTGCCGGATACTCTCCGGCACTGTCATTCACGCCTCATCCAGTCCCAGTGCCCGGCAGGAAAGCAGTACAATCTGACCGGTGATTTCCGCCAGTTCATCCTCACTGACAGATTCCGCTTCACTGCGGCGCAGATACGCTTTCTGTGCCACCACAAACCCCAGAATCTGCCCTATCAGAGCATGCGCCCTGATAATGGTTGCTTTTGTTTCCGCCTGAGGATCCGCAAGCTGTGCCAGCAGGGAGAGACGCTGATGAAAAGGTTCAATAAATGACTGATAAATAACATCATAATTTTCAGTCTGCTCCAGCTGTTCCCGCAGGATCAGTGTGCCATACAGAGCGTGTTCAGGCGATAACAAGGCCTTGCACAGCCCTGTGATCATACTGACCAGTACTGTTTTCAGTGCTGTTTTGCCCGGCTGCGCCTGTGCCGTCAGTGCCTCTGTGGCAGCATCGATCCTGCTGACATCCGTCACCGCGGCCAGGTCATCAGTGATTTTCCGGATCACTGCCGCATACACGCCTGACTTACCGCCCAGATGATACGGAATAGCTGACTGATTCACACCCGCCTCTTCCGCCAGCTGCCGGGTCCGGACACCACTGACACCACTGAGGGCAAACAGGCGGATCCCCGCCTGTATCAGTTTTTCTCTGGTCTGCTCTGAGGAGAGCGTATGTTTATTCATCTTTTCCGTCATCTGCGGGATTCACCGGTTTAATCAGAGATCAGCACGCATCAGCCGGGTGGAATTATCATTAAGCTCAATTCCGCCGTTTTTCCCGACAATGACCGTACCGCCAAGGTTACACAGATGATAACCAAAGGCACAATTCGGTTCAAATGCAAAGCTCATCCCCGCTTTCAGCACCAGTTCCCGGCCGGGATTCGGCAAACGCTCCACTTTACGGTAACGGGATACCAGCGGCAGAGACTCAATGCCCGGTGCAGTACCGAAACCAATCGGGCCGTACGGATTGATACTGTGAATAAGCGGGTGAACGTGCCATCCTCCGGAGGCCAGCAGCGGTTTTTCCATTTCATCCACCACTTCTCCGAATGTCACCCCCTCTTTCAGATACGACACACCAATGTCATAACATTCCCGGGCAACCTGTGCAGCTTTTTCCAGTTGCGGGTGAATTTTTCCGACCGCAACTGCTGCCTGATGCTGCGTTTCATACATTCCGTACAAAGCAAAGATCTCTGACAACACAATATCACCGCGCTCAATTTCTCTCGGTTTTTGTGAACGGTACTGCCAGGCAGGCTGTCCCCAGCCGATATATTCCGGGCCGGACCCCATCAGGATCTCTGCGGTAAACCCTCCGGCGGATAAACAGGTGGCCGTCACCGCCGCTGCAATATCCGCTTCACTGCTTCCGGGAACGGCTGTCATACGCATCGCTTCGCTCATGGCTTCACCGATAGCCGCAGCGTGACGGATATGAGCCAGTTCTTCTTCACTTTTCACCGACGCACGGACAAAAAAGTCACGGTAAACCGGCACAATCGCCGCCTGCGGATACGCTTCTTTAATTCCGGTCAGGGTATTGAACGGCATCGCACCATCAAAATAGAATGGCGGATACGGCTCCAGCCCGATCACCCCGATTTGCGCCGTCGCCGGTACATTCATCTCCCGGAGCAGTGCCCCGATATTACGTCCGGTTTTACCGACCATAATCTGTGACGGCGACAACCACTGATTATCCCCGCGTAATGCGGCCTGCATATGATCGGCAATCATCATCGGCGCAAATGTCACCACAACCGGGTCATTGTCCTGATAAAAGATCACCACAGATCCGAGGCGGTCATTGGTAAAATAGTGATCCACGCAGAACGGTGCCGGAGCAGCAGATTCCCGGTCACCATAAACAATCAGAACATCCAGATTACGCTGGCGCATGATGTCACGCGCCAGATCCCAGCGGCGATCCCGCTCCTGTAAAGAGAACCCGGCCGGTATTGCTGTATTAACTGTTTTCATAAGTCACCATTATTAATTCATTTGAATGAATTAATATAGTAGTGAGTGATCTGAAATACGTCAATGACAAGATCCGGATCAACACCCGGCTTCCCCGCTACGCGGTGCTCGTTCACCCGATGGAAATGCGCGAAGGCGGATTATGCAATGTGGAAAAACGGATTTTCTTATTTAACTTTTCACAATAATCCTCTCCGGAAAAAAGAAAATGAAGACTCCCTTAATTCTTTATGATGAACCGGATTAATTCAATTTAAGCTATTAATTACTATTTTTTCTGATAATAGTAATAACACAGGCGCTGTAAAGGAAAAACAATGAATACAAATCAGAGTGATATCGATAAAGCCGCAGCAAAAATCATCAAAGGCATGGAGCGCATTAACCGCTTCGCGGATAATTACACTGCATATCTTTCAGAAAAAGACAAGATGCAACTGGTCCGGCTGACAGAAGAATTACAAAAAAAACTTAATCCGGGAAAGTAATAAATTTATTTCCTGTTGATGATTCGTTTAAACTCCAAAAAACACCAACATAACAAACTGATTTTAAACAAAAAACCTCAGATCATTAACTATGGTGAAATATCAGGATTTGTCAGTTTTTTGGAGATTTGAAAATATTGCCACTGTTTATGTATATCCCGTTGTGCGGCGAAAAAAACAGGAATATGTTTCATCCATACCCGCTGAGCAGGTATAAATACTCCCGTAATCCTGAGGATATCATAATGAAACATTCAGCCCTTATTGTTGCAACTCTGGCCGGTTTATTCTCTTTCGGTGCAATGGCATCGACTCCGGCACCGGCAGTTTCCGCTGCGCATTCCGGTATTACCGCCACTAAAGCGGACAGCCATGCGAAAGCCGTAAAACATGAAGCAAAAGTAAAAAGTGAAAAAGGGAAAAAAGCGAAAAAAGTTAAAGAGGAAAAACAGGGCGCAATCTGATCATTATAACGGTGTTATCCGCGGATTAAACCGGCGCCATACCGGGGCCGTAAAAAAACCTCCCGTTCACGCGGGAGGTTTTCCTTTCTTCTTCATTACCCGTCATCAAATCACTAACGCAACAATAAAGATAATGAGTGCCATGCAGGTGAAGAAACCAATAGGGTATACCATCGTACTTTTCGTCATTGGTGACATGATCGAATCTCCTGTAAACCTTACTTAGTATCTGACAAACAAAGAACCCGCAGATATTTAAGGACATCCGGAGATATAAGTAAAGCTGATAGATCACAAAATCAACCGGCAACCCGTACTCTGTTAATTTGCTGCATATTATTACTTTTCGGCGGAGATATCCTGCTTACTGTACAATCACCATCACCAGCAGCACAAATATCAGCAGTGCCAGATAAGATTTAGCATAGAGTTTATCCGGGATCCGGCCAATCAGCGGCGCACTGAGTTTCTGCCCCAGCCAGGAACCGGCAATCAGTAAAATAAAAGCCTGAATATCCACATAACCGGCAAAACCGCTGCCGAATCCCGCCGTCTCATGGCGGGCCAGCAAAATATAAGTCAGTGTACCGGTCAGTGCCATCGGCAAAGACAGCGGATTGGCCATTGCTGTCGCCTGTGCCATTTCCGCACCACGGCGGCGCATAAGCGGAACGGTCATCACACTGCCGCCCACCCCCAGAAACGCTGCCACCACACCAATCACAGTACCGGCTGCCGCAGTAGTACCCGCTGACATTATCCGCAGATGAGATTCTGACTGCGTCATAAACCCGGGGCGGAAAATACTGTCCAGAATAGTGATGGCAAGGTAAGCAATAAACATCCACTTAACCCATATCCCCTGAACCGCAATCGCCAGCAATGCACCAGCCACGGCACCGGCAGCAATATATCCCGCCAGCGGCCGCACCTGCGGCCAGTTAATCATTCCGGCGCGGTGCTGACGAAGGGTTGCCATTGATGCGCTGAATATCATCACCCCGGTGGATGTCGCCACTGCAATATGCATGGCCGCCGCCGCGGTATGGTTGTCTGCCGTGGTTGTTAACAATGCATAAAGCAGCGGAACAATAAAAAATCCACCACCAAAACCAAACAATACCGTTGTCGACCCGACAATACAGCCACACACAAATAAGAGTAAAAACACAGAAACCGCCCCGCTGAACATAATTGGTACCCATACTATAAACAGCTGACGGGCAATCTGCTTTTGCATGCGGGACAACCGGTATTGTATTTCAGCCAGGATGAATTCAGCAGAACAGGAAAAAGAAAAGGCCCGCTGATGTGCTCAGGGGCCTTAATAAATCTGCTGCTTATTGATCAGGTCAGATCTTTAATGACTTCAGAAGGGCCATTTTTCTGTACAGACGCGATACCATTCATTGCCCCCTGCTTTGAGGCATACATTTCGCTGGTGGCGATAATTTCATGGTTTCCGGCTTTAAGAACGAAATAGTACGGCTGCGGTGTATCTTTGGTTGATTTTTTTAACTCGTAATACCCCATAACAAGCTCCTCGGTTGAAAATCATGTTAATACGGCAAATCATAATGACGATTTCAGTATAGTCACTAATACGTAAAAACAGGAAATAAAAACCGGAAAAGATAAAATCCGCTGATATTCAGCGGCCAATCATCAGCAAGTAAGGGGTATTATCACAGATAAAATGACCGGCTTCTTTCATACCGGATTTCAGATGTGCACGAACCGAACGTTCATTATCCTGATTAATAAAGGCGACCGGTTTTCCGCTGTTTTCCGCACATAACCGCTGATACAGCGCCGGTAAAATGCCTTGTCCGCGATAATCCGCCGCAATACAGACCGGGCCGTAAAACCAGTTATTTTCCAGTAACTCACCGAATTGCCGCGAAATCACCGCTGTCACCGGCGATATTTGTGCGGACTGCACCGGAAAACTGAACACCACCCCGGCAATCACGTCATCATCCTGCGCAATAATCACCGTCAGTGCATGCGCAAACATATTTTCAACTTTCTTCAGGGGATATTCCCCCAGCAATCCGCCCTGCCGCGACTGCGCATTCTCCTGCAATAATGCCGCTACCTGCCCGCAATCTGTATTAACCATCTGCCGGTAACAAATCATTTATTCCTCCTTTTTTGTCGCTGTAAACAAAAAGCCACCGGATTAACCGATGGCATATTAAGGAAATTCAGTCATCTTCCGGCGGATCTTTAAGAAGCTGGTGGATTTCTTCTTTCAGGCGTAATTTCTGTTTTTTCAGTTCCACCACTTCCTCACTGTAGCCGCTTCTGTCTGATTTTTCCAGACGGGCAATTTCATGATCGAGTTGGTTGTGTTTATCAAACAGCGTGCGAAACTGATGACTATTCTGGCGAAGATGGGAAATCAAATCACGGTATTCCGGAAACATAACAACTTACCTCCTGTCAGTGACTATAGTGCCATCATCTGCGATTTCAGTTCGCAAATCAAAGGCCGGATTTAAAAAATTTGACATAGGTTTGCGGTTTAATACCGTATCCGTTTTGTACGAAGATTATGCAGCGACCGGCCGGACAACAAATCAGGTGGTTATTGTTAAGGTCATGCTGGCTGATGGTTTTACTTCATAGAGCTGTTTTTCACTATTCCAGACAAATTCCGGCGATGCATACTGGCCATATGCATAAGAAGGAAATTTCGCAGGCTTATAAGAAAAATCACTATCGATGCCGGTATTTCTGCTCTCCTTTAATCCGGCTTTAAAAAGTTCATTCTGTTTATTTCGGCTTTTCTCTGCATCCTGTTCAAATTTCGAATGCCCGGCAAGCATATAGGTCGGCTTACCGGTCGGCTTATTCATAAGATTTTCAGGTGTTTGTTTGGTGGCGACGGTTAATTCCGCGTTAGTTTTATTGCCTGCTTCAGCACATCCGACAAGAAGACATAATGACAAATGAGATATAACTACATAATGCATAAGGTTAATTCCTGATAATTGAACCCAGGCATTATTACATAAGATTATTTTATATGTAAACACAATGAAAAATAACATCACGTTATCAACTGATAATACCACCTGATGCTAAGTAAAATATAAAATGAATTCCACCACCATTACTTCTATCTATAAAACAAATAACTTAAGCTTATCCATTTAGCAGACGATTGCTTCGCAAAAATAAGTCTTTTAATATTTTAATCAGTTATAAGGATTTCCTGTTCCCGCTTGTGAGATTATTGCGTTCTGCTATACGCCCGCACAAACATATTCGTCATATATAAGCTGATACTGATAGGCCTGAGCATTCCAATGCTGTTTATTTCAATATGTTGCGGGATTATGGGGGCACTTGGCTACGGTACTGTATTAATAAACGGGGAGCCAGTCACCGGTATTACGGCTCTGCCGGCTTCTGTGCTGATTGGGCGGTGTTTATTGGTGCGTTTACTGTTATTTCCGTCCTTTAAAAATAACCGTTATTGACTGATGTAAAGCCGGATAAGACACAGAAAAAGCCTCACCGAAAGTGAGGCTGATTTCTGGTGTATCGATGACGCTTACGGATGTTTTGCAGGACATCCGTTTGTCATGGCAAATTCGGCCAGAATACCATCAACGTCATTAATAAATTTTTGTCCGTCCGCGAAAACTAATACAGGCAATGACTGGTTTTCTTCCCCGATAAGCTCCACCAGCAGTTTTCTTGGTTTTTCAAAATCAACATAAACAACATCTGTTGATTCACGCAATTCAGGATTCGTGGCAAGAACGCCTTCTAACAGCGTGCAGTCAGGGCAAAGAAAGAGACTACCGGGATAATTTAAGTCAGAAAATCCCATTTTTAAAAGATACAGTGTATTTTTCATGTGTTCCTCCGGTTTGTTATAGAAATAATCTACCATTCATCCGGCGGAAATAATTTCCATAACTCACTCAGATCCAATGAAAAAAAGGATAAATATTCTCTTTCCGCAAAACAGGTTCAGTAGCGGTCAAATACCTCATAATCAGGGCGCTCCCCTCTCATAACAGCCCGCTGCTGTTCATGCACCGGTGCCCTGTCAGCCCTTTTCTGCTCCGCTGTACGTGAATTTTTATGGGGTTGCGGCCACTCCGTTTTGTTGTGCCCGACCTCCGGCCAGGTGGAACATCCTGTCAGCACGGCCAAACAAATCAGTGAAACAGCAGCTTTATGCATAACATATTACTCATTTTAAGATGTATTCCGGAAATTTATCAGACCCGGATGGTTATAACAACCATATGAATAATAAGGAATAATATAAATTGCATTTCAGGAAACTGAAAAGACAGTTCTGAATATATTAAGCAGCGCCGGAAACTCAGTATATCCTTCCCTGTCCAGAAAATGTCCGGCGTTATTTTCAATAATAACCTGAGTCTGCAACGACTCCGCCAGCGTTTTCGATGCCTGCGGGCTGACCACCCAGTCGTCAGAAGATATGACTGAAATTCTTTTATCGGAAATCGCAATCAGTTTAGTGTAATCCGGCGGATACTGAACATGCGCCTCCAGCTCAGGTAATGTTTCCTGACTGCAATCAAAACCGGAGACTAAAATATAGCCACCTAATTTTGTCCCTTCCGGAATATGTTCAGCGATATATCGCAGTACCGTAATACAACCAAGACTGTGTCCGACAAAAATTGTATTTTCATCCGCGATTAGATTGTTGCCGATAAGGCATTGCTGCCATTTTTGCGGATCAGGAGAATGCGGTTCCGGCATCGCAGGAACGGCAACTGTGGCACCAAGCAATTCCAGCTCTTTTTTTAACCACGGAAACCAGTTATCTGCCGGTGATGCAGTATAACCGTGAACAATAATAACGTTTTTTCCTTTCACTCTCAGCCCCGGTCTTCAGGTTGAATTTTCAACATACTGATTTTATCAGATTGTTTTAATATAACATTTTCTGTCATATTTTTAATTGCTTCAGCTAAGAGATATAAAACTATTTTCAATGAAAATTTGTTGTGATTCCGCCTGTAACAGGTAATCAGCAAAAGCCTGAGCTACCGGTGATATTAAAGCCATACAATATATTGCCTTAATATTATCTGCCTCCGGGATAGCTATGGTCGCGAGCCCGGGAAGTTCTGACGTTTTTTTCTGATAGTGCCGGTATCCAATAAATACATCTGCCTGATGAGAATAAATCAGCCACTGAGACGCCATTTGTCCCGCAGGGATCACAGGGGAATTTTTTCCGCCCACCAGATGCCGTGTACGATTGCGGATATTTTCCGCCAGTTCCGGATGGTTTTTACTGAGCTCCGAATAGAACTGCGCCACATAATCCCCGCAGGGATCATCAACCGGTGTTGAAGTACCGATAATTAAATCCGGAGCACTGAGTAATTGCTGCCAGTCCGGATACTGTCCGGCTAATTCAGTAGTGGTGGTAATTCCCAGGTAATTGGCAATAAAAGGCTCAACCCTGAATGCTATCTTATTCCGGAGTAATGCTTCCGGATGTGCCCGATCCGCAGACAAAAACAGATCGCACTTTACCCCGGATTCAATCTTTTGCCGCAATAAGCCGGCCGGACCAAAATCACAGGTTACCGGTGGTATTTTATTAGCAGAATAACGGGCTAAAATGGCAGTCAGCGCTCCCCGCAGACTGCCGGCCGCCATAATATGCATTAATGACCGCCCTGATATTGAGTGCGGTAGAATTTCTGATACCAGTTATTAACATCAGTATCCACGTCAATATCGGCAAATTTCTGCGGATACAATTTAGCCGCCATCCATAATTCACCAATCGCCATCGCTTCCGGCATCGGATATCCCCATGCTTTGGCATATTCCGGCATTAAATAGACACGTTTATTTTTCACTGCATCAATAACCTGCCAGCGGGGATCGTTATTAATTTCGTCAACAACACCCGGGTAGCGATCCTGAATAAAAATAACTTCCGGGTTCCAGCTGATAACCTGCTCGAGAGAAACCTGTTTATACCCTTTAATGGTCGCAGCGGCGACATTCATTGCGCCGGCGTGCTGCATCATTAAACCGGTATATTTTCCTGATCCGTAAGTGGTTAAATCCGGGTTTGCCATATAAGCCCGGACACGCTGATTTTCAGGAATATCTTTCAGGCGACGGGCAACTATATTCCTGCTGTCAAAGGTTTGTTTAATCAGCTCTTTTGCATTGTCCGGCTTATTAACGATATCACCTATCAGGGTAATCCCTTCTTTCAGCCCGTCATTGTAGGCTTGCTCTTCATTATCAAGCTCAGGATTCACATTATTTTTGGCGTGGCTGCTGTTGTCTTTCTGTAATGAGATGGCAACAACCGGGATGCCAACCTGCGTGATTTTATCGATCATTTCCTGTGGCGCATAATTAGTAACAAAAACCACCTGTGGTTTCAGCTGTACCAGACTTTCAAGATTGACACTTTTCAGATCGCCCACATTGGGCACTTTCACTAATTCAGGTGCCAATCGTTCATAATTCTGACCAAGCTGCTCACGCCAGTTTCCCATCACGCCCACAATTTTGTCTGTTGCATCCAGCTGAACCAGTAAATTCAATGTCTGATGCTGAAGAACAGCTACCCGCTCAACATGATCATCAATAACAACCTTGCGCCCCAGTTGATCTGTAAACTCCCGCGCCGCCTGGCCGGAGAACGAAAAAATGACAGCAATAAAACCAATCAGATACTTTTTCATCATTATTACCCACCCCAATCGATATATACTTTGTTATATATCGATTGATTTCATGGGTCAACTGTTTCCGGGGGTATTACCAGATGTGCGGACAAAAATCGACACATCGTTCTTATATTAAGGGATAATGTGGTGGTTTATACAATGGCATCGGGAATGAAAAAGGTCACATAATATGTGGCCTGAATAATAATCACTTGAAACAACCCCTGTAACACCCACGTTAATTTCTCAGTTCTACATTTGTTATTTCCCAATAATCATTATAATAGCTGAAATAAATACACACCGGATGCTTTAACATATACGCCAGGTTAAGTACTTGTGCTATATCTTTGTCTTTAGCTGTAAATGACCAGTCATTGCTTTTTTTGATATTTACTCCGGCCGCATCAACAACACGGAACCTGTAATTACCATTTTTTAATTGGATACTTTTAATATAAGCCGAGCAACTATTACCCTTATCGCGAGCATAAACTGAAGACGGAGAAATATAAAACAATAACAAAATAATCGTGATAATATTTTTCATGTAAACCTCGATTGTCAATTTTTAATCTATAGTACTTATTTTTTCAATTAAGTTGAATTTATTCAACCCTGCCGCATATTCTATCTCTATTGATTTCTTTTGTGTGTATACTGTAAAAATATATAACAAAGCATCACTTGATTTTTTCAGATAAAACTCAGAATCCGTTGTTGCAGTACCAACAGGCGTTTTTATCCAAATATATCCGGGACGGCTATGAGCTGAATCATATCCAAACTCTATGATCCTGACTTTATCTCTGATTTTTCGGGAATTATCCTGAGAAATACTATCAGCGAATACAGAACTTACCGAAAATACAGTAAGAAAAAATATAAGTGTAATTTTATTCATAGTTCATCCATTAGTTATGCACTAAGAAAAAGAATAAAAAGACGACCATTCAGCTCATCTATTATACTTTCCCTGAATAAAGAGTAAGATACGCTTTTACATGCAGAATCTTTCTTAGGTAAATTAAGGCAACCATCCAACGAAAAAGGCAAACTGGTCGGGTCATCTTCATAATCTCTGAAATAACCAACCGACAGATTGGTAACCTCCTGATTAGGCACTAAATAATTGGCATTGAGTGTGGGAAATAAATTATCGCCGACATTTGGATTATCTCTGATTTCTCCGTTATGCATATCAATCGAACCATTAACCCATCTGATCTGCCTCGCATTAATTATGGTGCTGCGGTCAATATGTCCCGCAGCATTCACATATTCATGTTACCAACCAAATCGGGTATGCATATTCAGACTCTGATTACGAACAGATTCAGGCAGATTAGGATTGCTGTACGCATTTAATAATGAACCATTTATTTCATAAAAATTGTCTCCCGGAACTGTCGTATATAACCAGACAACATCATCATCCAGAGGCATGATATATTGTGCTATTCTTTCAATAGCACTTACATTTGATGATGTGGATATTAATCCATCAGTGTGGTTCCTGGATGAATCCCCGACAAGATGTGGCTATAACTCTCTGTTATTCCACCAGGAACTGAATCCGGAATTAAAAATTTCATCCGGAGATCTTGAGTCCAGGCGATAAACTACTTCAGGTACCGGTGGCACAGCAAAAGATAAGGCAGAATTTATTGCTGAAAAGAAAAAAAGTAAATAACTAATCAATCTATTCATCATGGCATTTCATTTCCGTATTTTGTCCGTACTATATAAATTACATAACACGAAATATAAATATATTCAGTGCCAGTCAGCGTCATAGCCCATATAGGTTCTATTCGGTTTCAGTACTCTCTCTGTCACATAGAATTTAATAATGTTTATTACAGTCACCTCCTCTTATAAAAAAATATACAATTCGTATTTATAAATTCACAGCGAAATGACAGCAAATAATAACCTACCACAGAGATATACCGGATACTTTTTCATTATTTATAATTACATTCTCTTTTTATATGATTTTAAAACTACCGGAGAATTACAGCAGTAACCGGGCACACGAAAGTCTGAATAATCTTCTGCCTGAGCTTTACCGGAAGTAACCTTAAAACTCTAATCCGGACTGTTTCAGATAAGGGGAAGTGAGTAATAGTGAAAGTTATAATACTGGACGACTCAAAGAGCTATTTAAATTATTCGCATACAAGCCCATTCCGAGCTTGTATATCTATGTTTACACAGTTAATTATAGCATCCTCGCCCACCATCTGAGTATGAATCCTTGTACACCTTTGTATACTTTCCTGAATCAACATCACTGAGCGGTAATCTATCAATCTCTATTGCAAATGTAGTGAACGCCTGGCTAAAACTTCCATTTTTGTATTGATAAATATCAACTTCTGTTTTGCCATCATCAGAACGCCATATTGTAGTTGTGAGTTTAGCGGTTGGATCAGCCGCATTCGCCCGATACAAGCGATATGTTTTTCCCTCGATAACCAAATCCCCGCTTCCGGTAACATGCTGTGGCAACGGAGACACATCAGGACACACAAAAGGCTTTGTAAGGCTAACCTTCGAAGCCAGAGTCATTGAGCTAAACAGCAATGCACTCATAGTTAAAATTAAAAAAGTTATTTTTTTCATTACAGTACCTATAAAAATTAATATCTGACAGATACTACGCCATATTCATCGTAGTTGTAACCCAGTCTTTAGGTTTTACGTTAACAGCATTTTTTGTGCCGGTTTCTATATTAGTCAGAACGATTCCCAATGTGATTGCCGGATGCCGTGATCTGTATGTCAGCAAATATTTAGTTCACTACACACGAAACACATCACAGTCACAGCCCGGCGGCCAGGTAACCGCAAATACCCTGACCACCAACTTTAAAAAAGCCAGGGATAAAACCGATATCGATTGGGGAGAAGGCACTCCTGCAACATTTCATGAAATGCGATCATTGTCAGAACGTTTATACCGGGAGCAAGGCATTAATACCAAAAACCTGCTGGGTCATAAAAACCAGCAGCAAACGGATGAATATCATGATGATCGTGGCAAAGATTGGATCAGGGTGTTGGTATAGTGTTTTATATATCTATAGTTAAGTCTGTGTCTTACTCTCGGAGTTATATACTGAATTTCCACCATCATCTGACATTAAAGCATCACAATGTATTCATTAGAACTGTACGGAACAGTCACTTATTTCAGATTACATATACTGAATTTGACTAATGGGTCATTTCGATTGATAATTCACATAGATACATGATATCCGATATATTACTCTTGATTATGATGATTTTCACCACACTCTACTTCATGCTGTGTGGTGACAGAGAGGCAGGTATTTCTTGATTGATATAATAAGAGTTTGGCTAATTTCCCAATCTTGGTTTTGGAAGTTAAGAACTAGACTTGTAAAAATTAGCTTTCTTGTCGAACGTAGCGCGTACAAACGCCGTAAGTATATTTCCAAAGGGAAGGCTAATGTACGAATCCTTGGTTCCTTCACATGGATTGGCTTAAATAGCCTATTCTGGGTTGCATTAGCATTATCAATTCTGGGTTTCTCTGAGGATTACATTAGGAAAAATACAACCTTACTTAATTCATTTAGTTCATATGATAAAAAGTTTATTATCGAACAGCTCAGACTATACGCACAACTACTTACAGCTATATTCTCCATTTACTTTGCAACTATTGGCATCATACTAAGTACTGGTTACACCAAACTCAGGCGGGACATTATACAACTACTCACCACCGAACAAGTTGGCAGTGTTTATTCGCAGGTTCTGGTACTTTCAGCGGCTTTCTGTCTCAGTGCAACTGCTCTCCAGTTGTTCGGATTTGAACCCGGCATCTTTATTTATATTCTGGGTACATTTTTAACACTTATAAGCTCTCTAGCTTTATTTCCATTAGGTCAAAGGCTATTCAATTTTTTTAATCTGAACCAGTTGGTGCGCAGTGAAATACTCCCAAGAATTGCACGTCACATTGAGGGAGCGGCCAATCCCAATAACTCAGTCTCCCTAGCTAATCATCATTCGAAAGCAGCACACTCAGCTATTGAGCAACTCTGCTACATTGATGACCGTATGAAAGGAGATAAAGCAGGGCTTGGTGACAACCTGCCAGCTTTGAGTGATAACTATATAGCATTGCTTTTACACTATCTTCATCAAAAACACAGAATCAATAATAAAAGTTATTGGTTCCCCAGACGAAAAAAACATAAACAATGGTTCTTAGTTGGTGATACTGCAACGACTACAGCTTTAAAAACAAGTAGCCAATTAATGATCGAAGAAGATGCAGATCACCAATGGCTAGAAAATGTGATCATTGAAAGATTAACCGGTCACATCGAGCTTGCATTCGAAACTGGCAACTTTGAACTAGGATTAAATCTTATCAGTCGACTATCATTGAGAATATCAACTTATGCTGAGCAATTCCAGTTCGATATTGGGATGCAAGAACTTCAGAGAATAAAAGAGCTTATTGAGAAAGCTTTTTATTCGGAAGGTATTGCCACGAATAATGAAAAAACAACCCTGCAGATTGAAATTGCAGATTCGTGGGCCGCTCTAGGTAGCAATCTTTGTCTTGAAACATTGCGCCGCATGATAACTTTTGAAAAGGAACTGAGACAGTTTTTTGATGACGATGTCTGGACGACAACATCCCTACAAATTCTACCTCCTTTTTTACAAGTTGAGCTAGAATTTATTATTGAACATATCGATTTTGAACGAAAGATCGAAGGGCAAAGGTTGTCTAAACCAAAATATATCCAGCAGTTGGCAGTCCAAAAATTATTACAAAAATACGCCAAGTTACTACCAAAAATATGTAGTTTTTACGAAAGTATGGTGCCGAGTTTTATTAACTCACTGACAAAAATGAAGATGTCAGAAGCTGCAACTCAAGTGATTCTCGCCAGCCTACATAGTCATTGGAAATTACCGCACTGGTTTGATGATATTTCCCAAATTCTTATAAGATATGAGGAGTACGAACACTATTCCGAAAAATACTACTTGCTGCCAAAAATTGATACTACTGATATGATCAACCGCCTTGTATCTACACGCAATGAAGCAATTATAATGCTTAGTAAAGCAGAAATTATTGAGCATATTTTTGAACAAAAATACAATGATAAGATACCAGACCATTTTGGGCAGATATACTTCGAGTTAGCAGAAGCGTGTATCCACGCACTTGAGCTGAACGACGAAGATAGATTCATAAAAATTTTCCCAATGTTCATGTCGCTATCCTTACTCGCCTCAGACAACAAATTTATTGACCCTGAACTCAATGTAAGTGAAGAGTTCCGATTGCATCTTATTTCAACAACGTTCAACGATTTAGCGTCAGTATTAGGCTTTGCCATTCTTTATAGTGCTTACTTTGATAATCCTAAATTGTCTGAAGTAGCAGTCAAACAGTTCGAATTATTTATCGCTCAAAGAACAGATAAACAACATTATCTAAAGAAAATGATCCTATTATCAAATTCGTACAGTTTTAGCTGGAGTACCTCACCTAGAAATATAATTCGGTTAAACTGGAAAATGGCATTTGAGCAACGAGCACAACACGATGGATTCTTAGATCGAATCGGAATTAGTAGTGAAAAAATACATAAAAATAAGATTGTTAGAGAGTTTCTCATTTCTCGTTCAGATGCATCTCATTTATTTTTTGCCTTACAAATTCTTCCACAACTTGACTCAATTGACTTTACGGTTGACGATAAAATCACCTCCCTATCCCGTCGTTTGAGCAAAGAAAATAAAGAGGATTCGTAATGAAGGTTATCAAAGCAGCTCCAATTTACCGATATCACTTTGATGATAATCATCTCAATTTTATAGACAAACTTTTTATCCAATCTAAATATAACTCTTCTGATTTCTATCAAAGAATGTTTAATGAAGATTTTGTAAACATTTTTCGTTCGACATCCAGACAAAAAGAAAATATTTTCAGTATCGAGTCTAATGACAATGAATTAATACAAAGATTGTTTGAAAATATACGAACAAGATATAACACTAATTGTATTGATGAAATAGTGCGTGAGTTAGTTGAAGAAATAGCTCAGTCATTGGTTTGGTTTGGAAGAGCTTACTATTTTCTTCAAGATTTACCTGAAAAGAAAAAGATCTATATCAAATCATTCAATACTAACGGTATCTTCCGTTTTTTTAAAACCTATTGTCAATGGATACCGAAACGACGTGAAGAATACCATAATAGTAATATAGAACTGTTACCCAGAGAAATACGTATCTTGGATAAAAATAAATTGATGTGTTTTAGTATGCCAAAATCAATTAGACAAATACTTTCTGCACAGAATCGAACTTTGGCTGCTTTGGATAAACACCAATATGATGGAATTCAATTCTATCCTAAAGCAACACATGAAAACCCAACCCCAAAGAACGACTTTGATTTTCGTGTCTGGCAAGATACGAAAGAGCAGATATTGTATCGAGCCACACGGGATATGGGATGGAATGGCAGGAACTCTGATTCGTCAAAAATTTCAGAATTCTTCGTTTATCAACGCTTAATCCGGTTTCGGAGAAATCAATTGATTTTGCGTAACCATATACTAGGTCAATTAAGTAGCGAATTTACAAGGGTAGGCCGTCAATACAATGCAGAATTCCACATTACGATTCTACCGACAAATAATCTTCCTCAAGTCGATAAACTTGATGATCTTGAAATTCGGCTGTCGAGAGAAGAAGTTAGTTTCACCGAAGTGTTAGACTTCTGCTACGAACGCAAAACGTACCATAAACCTCCCTCAAATAACTAATGGATAACCAATGCTACATATGAGATAAAAATTCGAACAAAGGTAAATTGCCTCTAGGTCTACTAAATAAGCGCAGTTCTAATAGTGTTAATACTTACTCTTCACACAAAGCACCTCCTTAATTAAAAACCCTACACATCTCAATCTCAAACCACCCACAATCTATACAAATTTCATACAATTTTGCTAAATCATTTTGCAAACTTTTTGATAACCATTTCAGGCTGGACAATAAAAAACGGGAACTAATAAGTTCCCGTTAACTATTTCGCCGTAAACTTAATTACATGTGTTTGATGATTGCGTCACCAAACTCTGAGCATTTCAGTAGCTTAGCGCCTTCCATCAGACGTTCGAAATCGTAAGTAACGGTCTTGGCAGCGATTGCCCCTTCCATTCCTTTAACGATTAAGTCAGCAGCTTCAAACCAGCCCATGTGGCGCAGCATCATCTCGGCTGAGAGGATTTCTGAGCCCGGGTTGACTTTGTCCTGACCCGCGTATTTTGGTGCGGTGCCGTGGGTGGCTTCGAACAGTGCGCATTCATCACCGATGTTCGCGCCCGGTGCGATACCGATACCGCCGACCTGTGCCGCGAGGGCGTCAGAAATATAGTCACCGTTGAGGTTCATACAGGCGATAACGTCATATTCTGCCGGACGCAGCAGGATTTGTTGCAGGAACGCATCCGCGATCACGTCTTTGATAATGATCTGTTTGCCGGTTTTCGGGTTTTTCAGGCTTAACCACGGGCCGCCGTCCAGTAACTCGCCGCCGAACTCTTCACGTGCCAGTTCGTATCCCCAGTCTTTGAAGGCACCTTCGGTGAACTTCATAATGTTGCCTTTATGCACCAGGGTGACGGAATCACGGTCGTTATCAATAGCGTAGTTAATCGCAGCGCGGACCAAGCGTTTTGTCCCTTCTTCGGAGCACGGCTTGATACCGATACCGCAATCCTGCGGGAAGCGGATTTTGGTTACGCCCATTTCGTCCTGCAGGAACTTAATCACTTTGTCTGCTTCCGCAGAACCGGCTTTCCACTCGATACCGGCGTAGATGTCTTCCGCGTTTTCACGGAAAATCACCATATCAGTCAGTTCAGGCTGTTTTACCGGGCTTGGCGTGCCGGCGTAATAACGCACCGGCCGCAGACAAACATACAGATCCAGAATCTGGCGCAGTGCCACGTTCAGGGAGCGGATACCGCCGCCGACCGGGGTGGTCAGAGGGCCTTTGATAGCCACGCGGTAGTCACGGATAAAATCGAGGGTTTCATCCGGCAGCCAGACATCACTGCCATACAGTTTAGTGGATTTCTCACCGGTGTAGATTTCCATCCAGGAGATTTCACGCTTGCCGCCGTAGGCTTTTTTTACAGCAGCATCAACAACTTTAATCATTACAGGCGTTACATCAGCCCCGATTCCGTCCCCTTCAATAAACGGGATAACCGGATTGTCCGGAACGATTAATTTGCCTTGTGCGTCAATGGTAATTTTAGCGCCTTTCGCCGGAACAACTACTTTGCTTTCCATCAACCTCTCCTTAATGTTATGTAAGCGCAATGCTTTGTTAATTTTTTGTAATGGCCCTGTCAATACTACTTGAATAATTGCATCACGCAAATCCTAACTGTTTTAAGCTATAATGTAAGTCTCATTTTTTATAAAAAAGATATCATGGCTGTCAAAACTCCCCGAATCCGTACGACCGGAAAAAAACATTCACACCCGGCGGCACAGCGCCATCTGAATAAACCTGTCCGTCAGCGCGGTCCGCGTAAAATGGTTTTGTTTAACAAGCCGTTTGATGTACTGCCGCAATTTACCGGTGAACCCGGGCAGAATACGCTGAAGGACTATATTCCGATCAAAGATATTTATGCCGCCGGTCGTCTGGATCGCGACAGCGAAGGTTTATTAATCCTGACTAATGACGGTGTGTTGCAGGCCCGGCTGACACAGCCTGATCATAAAGCAGAGAAAGTGTATTACGCTCAGGTGGAAGGGATACCGGATGAGGATGCGCTGAATCAGTTACGTAACGGTATCACTCTGAATGATGGCCCGACCCGCCCGGCAGGGGCGGAGATTGTTGCTGAGCCGGAATGGCTGTGGCCGCGTAACCCGCCTATACGTGAGCGTAAATCCATCCCTGTTACCTGGCTGAAACTGACACTCAGAGAAGGCCGTAACCGCCAGGTGCGGCGGATGACCGCACATATCGGACATCCGACTCTGCGTCTTATCCGCTGGCAGATCGGCGACTATACCCTGAACGCACTGAAACCCGGTGACTGGAGAAGTATTAATGACATTTAAGCCTCATATTACCGTGGCCTGCCTGGTCAGCGCCGGTGAGAAATTTCTGGTGGTGGAAGAAACCGTTAACGGCAAAGCGACCTGGAATCAGCCCGCCGGGCATCTGGAAGCCGGAGAATCCCTGATTGCCGCCGCAGAGCGCGAGCTGTATGAAGAAACCGGGATCCATGCAGCGCCCGATGCCCTGCTGAAAATCCATCAGTGGGTTGCGCCGGACGGCACACCATTTATCCGTTTCCTGTTCCGCGTGCAGCTGGAGAGTGAGTGTGAAACACACCCGCAGGACAGCGATATCGACTGCTGCCACTGGGTCAGTGCGGATGAGATTATTCACAGCCCGATCCTGCGCTCCCCGCTGGTAAAAGAAAGTATGTTTGCCTGGTTTGCCGCCGAACCGCAACCGCTGTCTCTGCTTGGAACGTTCGGCGACGGATTCGGGGAACCGGTCACACCGTAATACTTTGCGAAAAAAGTGCCGAACCCGCACCTGAGTGATGCGCCGCTGTGCGTATCATGGTAAAGTACGGCGCTTGTTTTTTTCCCCGGTTCTTCTTCGCGTCACTGTTTGCGGAGCAGACCGAATCGCCGCGAGATCAGCCATGTCAGATAACAGCCAGAAAAAAGTCATCGTCGGAATGTCCGGCGGTGTGGATTCCTCCGTCTCAGCCTATTTACTGCAACAGCAGGGTTATCAGGTGACCGGGCTGTTTATGAAGAACTGGGAAGAGGACGATGATACCGAATACTGTTCCGCTGCCGCCGACCTGGCAGATGCGCAGGCCGTTTGTGATAAACTCGGCATTGAGCTGCTGACCATCAACTTCGCGGCGGAATACTGGGATAATGTGTTCGAGCATTTCCTGGAAGAATATAAAGCGGGACGCACGCCGAACCCGGATATTCTGTGCAATAAAGAGATCAAATTCAAAGCGTTCCTGGAATATGCCGCAGAAGATCTCGGGGCAGATTATATCGCCACCGGGCATTATGTGCGCCGCCGTGATATCAACGGTACCACACAATTACTGCGCGGCCTGGACAGCAATAAAGATCAGAGCTATTTCCTGTATACCCTGAGTCACGATCAGGTGGCACAGAGCCTGTTCCCGGTCGGAGAACTGGAAAAACCGGAAGTCCGCCGCATTGCGGAGCAATTAGATCTCATTACCGCGAAGAAAAAAGATTCCACCGGCATCTGTTTTATCGGCGAACGCAAGTTCCGTGACTTCCTCGCCCGCTATCTGCCGGCTAAACCCGGCCCGATCATGACCGTTGATGGTCAGGAAATCGGTCAGCATGACGGCCTGATGTATCATACGCTCGGCCAGCGCAAGGGGCTGAAAATCGGCGGAACCCGTGAAGGTTCAGACGAGCCGTGGTATGTTGTCGATAAAGACGTTGAAAACAATATTCTGATTGTCGCACAGGGCCATGAACACCCGCGTCTGATGTCTGCCGGGCTTATCGCACAGCAGCTGGACTGGGTATCGCGGGAGCCGCTGACACAACCAATGCGCTGTGTGGTGAAAACCCGTTACCGTCAGGAAGATATTCCCTGTACTGTCACCCCGCTCGGTGATGACAAAATCAGTGTCCGGTTTGATAATCCGGTTGCTGCGGTCACGCCGGGTCAGTCCGCTGTCTTTTATCAGGATGAAGTCTGCCTGGGCGGCGGCGTCATTGAAGCGCGTATTACGGAGTGATTATGGCTAAAAATTACGAAGACATAACCCTCGCCCTGGCCGGGATCTGCCAGGCCGCGCGCCTGGTGCAGCAGCTGGCGCATGAAGGTCAGACAGATAATGATGCGGTTGATGTGATGATCAACAGCATCATCAATAATAATCCGTCCTCTGTCCTGAATGTCTACGGCGACAATGTGCAGAACCTGCATACCGGCCTGTCCGCGTTTGCCGGGATGTTCAATATGACCGGTTCTCAGGGGCTTAATGCCGAGCTGACCCGCTATATGCTGGGTGTGATGCTGCTGGAGCGCCGCCTGAACAAAGCGCCGGGCGCGATGGACGAACTCGGCCGCCGTATTGATAACCTTGAACACCAGCGCGACCATTTTGGTCTGTCACAGGAAGCGATGCTCAATACCATCGCCGGTATCTATGTGGACAACATCAGCGGCCTCGGCCCGCGCATCCAGGTGACCGGCTCGCCGGAGATCCTGCGTAACACCCTGATTCAGGCTAAAGTCCGCTCACTGTTACTGAGCGGGATCCGCAGCGCCGTGCTCTGGCGCCAGGTCGGCGGCAACCGTTTACAGTTGCTGTTTTCCCGTTCACGCCTGGTGGACACCGCTAAATATCTTCTCGCTCAACACTAAAATTACCGGGAGTTGCAACCAATGGAATTATCCTCACTTACCGCCGTTTCCCCTGTCGATGGCCGTTATGGTGACAAAACACGCGCACTGCGCGATATTTTCAGTGAATACGGTTTACTGAAATTCCGTGTACAGGTCGAAGTGCGTTGGTTACAAAAACTGGCGGCGTGTGCAGACATCCCCGAAGTTCCGGCTTTTGATGATGACGCAATCGCTTACCTGGATGCAATTGTCGCGAATTTCGGCGAAAAAGACGCAATGCGGATCAAAGAGATTGAGCGCACCACCAACCACGATGTGAAAGCGGTGGAGTATTTCCTCAAAGAAAAAGCCGAAGCCGTGCCTGCCCTGCACGCGGTGTCTGAATTTATCCATTTCGCCTGCACATCCGAAGATATCAATAACCTCTCTCACGCCCTGATGCTCAGCACCGCCCGTGAAACCGTGCTGCTGCCGGCATGGCGTCAGATGATCGATACTGTCCGTGCTATGGCGGCGGATTACCGCGATCTGCCGCTGCTCTCCCGTACCCACGGGCAGCCGGCAACCCCGAGCACCGTCGGTAAAGAGTTTGCCAACGTCGCTTACCGGATGGAGCGTCAGTACCGCCAGTTACAGCAAACCGAAATCCTCGGCAAAATCAACGGCGCAGTCGGCAACTATAACGCGCACTTATCTGCCTATCCGGATATTGACTGGCATAAATTCAGCGGTGACTTTGTGACCTCGCTGGATATTCAGTGGAACCCGTACACCACACAAATTGAGCCACACGATTATATCGCCGAGTTTTTTGACTGCGTGGCGCGTTTTAACACCATTCTGATCGATTTCGACCGTGATATCTGGGGTTACATTGCCCTCAATCACTTCAAACAGAAAACCATTGCCGGTGAAATCGGTTCTTCCACCATGCCGCACAAAGTCAACCCGATTGATTTTGAAAACTCAGAAGGTAACCTGGGTCTGGCTAACGCCGTACTCGGCCACCTGGCGACCAAACTGCCGGTGTCCCGCTGGCAGCGCGACCTGACAGACTCCACCGTGCTGCGTAACCTGGGTGTGGGGATCGGTTACTCGCTGATCGCTTATCAGTCCACGCAAAAAGGTCTGAGCAAGCTGGAAGTGAACGAAAAACATCTGCGTGATGAACTGGATCAGAACTGGGAAGTACTGGCAGAGCCGATTCAGACCGTTATGCGCCGCTACGGTATCGAAAAACCGTATGAAAAACTCAAAGAGCTGACCCGCGGTAAACGTGTTGATGCGCAGGCGATGCAGGTCTTTATCGACGGACTGGATCTGCCTGACGCAGAAAAAGCCCGGCTGAAAACCCTGACTCCGCAAAACTATCTCGGGGACGCCATCCGTCTGGCAGATGAGTTATAATTATTAACTCACTGATAATTAATCACACAGAGGCAGAAGATATCTGCCTCTTTTTTTATGATTAAACGCATATCGCGCGTATTATTTGGCGTACAAGTTCCCTATCCTTCATGTAAACTGTTACAATTCACATCGTTTCCTGTTGGGATATCTGTCTTTGTAAGGAATTATGTATGCGCGTGCTCATCGTGGAAGATAACAATTTACTCCGCCATCATCTGACGGTTCAGATCCGCGACCTCGGACATCAGGTTGATGCGGCCGAAGATTCAAAAGAAGCAGACTATTTTCTTCAGGAAAGTCAGCCGGATATCGCGGTGGTTGACCTCGGTCTGCCCGGTGAGGATGGCATGGTGATGATCGCCCGCTGGCGTCAGCAGCAGGTCAAAATCCCGATTATGGTGCTGACTGCCCGTGAAAGCTGGCAGGAAAAAGTCGCCGCGCTGAATGCCGGGGCGGATGATTATGTAACCAAACCTTTCCAGCTGGAAGAGATTGTCGCCCGTATGCAGGCGCTGATGCGCCGTAACAGCGGCCTCGCCTCCCAAACCCTGGAACTGGGTATTTTTGTTATCGACCTTTCCCGCAAAGAATTTCTTGTTGATGGTAATGCCGTTAAACTCACCGCGTTTGAATACACCATTATTGAAACACTGATGCGGAATAATGGTAAAGTCGTCAGTAAAGATTCCCTGATGCGCCAGCTCTATCCGGATGCCGAACTGCGTGAAAGCCACACCATTGATGTGCTGATGGGCCGTCTGCGCAAGAAAATCCAGGCAATTACCGATATTGATGCCATCGTCACTGTCCGCGGACAGGGCTACCGTTTCGACGCCGGGAAGTAACAGACGCCACTTAAGCCACTGAGGTATTGCGCATGACCAGGCGGACAACGCGCCCTTTCTCTCTGCGGACCCGGTTTTTACTGGCAACGTTTGCCGTGATCCTCGCCATGACGCTCTCTTACGGCGCTGTGGCACTGGTCGGTTACCTGGTCAGTTTTGATAAAACCACCTACACCATGCTGCGCAGCCAGAGCAATCTGTTTTACAGCCTGTCGCAGTGGGATGACGGTAAACTCAATATCCGTTTTCCGCCGAATTTCTCCCTGAATGCCCCGTCCGTGGTGCTGATTTATGATGACAATCAGAATCTGCTCTGGCGGCAGTATCATATTGACGCGCTGGAGAGAGCCATTCCGGCCAAATGGCTGACCAAAGAGGGGTTGTATGATCTGAATACCTCGCTGGAAGCCACCAAATCCCTGCTGGTGAATACCCCGCTCTTTGCCACGGAAGATATCCGGATTAATGACCTCGATGATGATCACGACGGGCGGATGATCCACTCCGTGTCTGTCAGCCGTTACGGCAAAACCGACACCCTGCCGCCGCTGACGATTGTGGTGGTGGATACCATTCCGCAAAATCTGCAGAAGACCTTCCGTGTCTGGGAATGGTTCGGTTACGTGGTGCTCGCCAACCTGTTTCTGCTCACACCGCTGATCTGGCTGGCGGCACACTGGAGCCTGCGGCCGATTAATGCCCTCAGCGGGCAGATCAGTGCTCTGGAAAAAGGTGAGCGGGAAGATCTGGATGAAACCCCGCCCAGCGAACTGCGCGGATTGGTGCGTAACCTGAATCTGCTGCTGCACAGTGAGCGGGAGCGCTATACCCGCTATCAGCGCACGCTTTCTGATCTGACACACAGCCTGAAAACCCCGCTGGCGGTGTTGCAGAGTACCCTGCGCTCACTGCGCGGCGGTAAAGATATGACGATTGAAACCGCCGAGCCGGTTATGCTTGAGCAGATCGGGCGGATTTCCCAGCAGGTCGGTTATTATCTGCACCGCGCCAGTATCGGCGGTGATAATACCGTGCTGATGCGGGACGTTTCCTCCGTTCCGGCGCTGATCGACAGCCTCGCCAGTGCACTCTCTAAAGTATATCAGCGCAAGGGCGTGGATATTACCGTCGATATTCCGCCTGATATCACCTGGCTGGGACAGCAGAATGACTTTATGGAAGTCATGGGCAACATTATGGAGAATGCCTGCAAATACTGTCTGGAGTTTGTCGAGGTGACGGCGCAGTGGCAGCATGATGCAGTTATTCTGATCGTCGATGATGATGGCCCGGGTGTGCCAGAAGAGAAACGGGAACTGATTTTCAGCCGCGGTCAGCGGGTTGATACCCTGCGGCCGGGTCAGGGGCTGGGGCTGGCGATTGTCACCGACATTCTGGAGCAGTATGACGGCGGCGCAGTTGTCACCGAAAGCCCGCTGGGCGGTGCCCGTATTACCGTGACGTTCCGGCGTCAGACTGTTCACGACGAAGACACAGACTGAGAGCCAGTCTGTTGTTGCCGGCAAGTTATGAATATATGCATGAATATAATATGTCTTTTTCCGTTATACTCCCTTCATCTGCCTGATCACGGCGTTTATTGAGGACGAACACATGGATTATGAACTGAATTTAGACTGGCAGACCTTTATGGAAAGCCACTGGCAAAAACGTCCGTTACTGATCAAAGGCGGTTTCCGTAATTTCCGCGACACCATTTCCCCGGATGAACTGGCGGGTCTGGCAATGGAAGATGAAGTCGACAGCCGCATCGTCACCCGTTTCAGCGGAAAATGGGATGTGCGCCACGGGCCGTTTCAGGCGTTTGACGGGCTGGGTGAGAAAGACTGGTCTATTCTGGTTCAGGCCGTTGATCACTGGCATTTTCCGTCCGCTGCACTGATGAAGCCGTTCCGCTGCCTGTCTGACTGGCGGATGGATGACCTGATGATTTCCTATTCTGTGCCGGGGGGTGGTGTGGGTCCGCATCTGGATCAGTATGATGTGTTTATTATTCAGGGCCAGGGCCGCCGCCGCTGGCGTGTCGGGGAAAAAATCCCGATGAAACAGCACGCACCGCATCCGGATCTGTTACAGGTGGATCCGTTTGATGCCATTATTGATGATGAAATGGTGCCGGGCGATATCCTCTATATTCCGCCGGGATTCCCGCACGAAGGCTATGCCATTGAGGAATCACTGAACTATTCTGTCGGCTTCCGCGCCCCGAACGCCCGTGAACTGTTCAGCGGCTTTGCCGATTATGTGATTGCCAATGAACTCGGCAGTTACCGCTACAGCGACCCGGATCTGGCGTTCCGTGATAACCCGGCACTGATACAGCAGGGCGAACTGACCAAGCTGCACGGTATGATGCAGGATCTGCTCGACCAGCCGGATGTGTTCCGCAAATGGTTCGGTGAGTTTATTTCCCAGTCCCGCCATGAGCTGGATCTGGCACCACCGGAACCGGCGTACAGCCCGGATGAAATTCAGGAACTGCTGTCACAGGGGGAATCCCTGTTCCGCCTGAATGGCCTGCGGGTACTGCGTGTCGGTGATACCTGTTTCGTTAACGGCGAAGCCCTGATAACCCGGCATATCGAAGCGGCGGATGTGCTTTGCCAGTATGATGAAATCAACGCCGCCATGCTGGGGGATGCGTTCAGTGATCCGGAATTTGTCACCCTGCTGACGCTGCTGATTAATAATGGCTACTGGTATTTTGATGATTAATCAGCCATAAAATAGTCTTCACTGTTCAGATAAAAGCGCTGCACCTGACGTGCAGCGCTTTTTTTACTGGTAACGGATGGTGTAATTCAGGATCGTTTCCGCTGTGCCCGGCCCGATATTATCTTTCGTCTGCACAAAGGCAGCCTGCAACCGGAGCACAGCCCGCTGAGCAGTGACTTCATCAAACAAAAGCGGCTCGCCGAACGTGACCGGTCTGCCTTTATGCAGCAACCTGACACCCACACCTGAGGCACTGCCGTTTTTCCGCAGCAGCTTTAGTGTTCCGGGACTGTTACGTGCGGCAAATGCATTGCCGGTCAGACGAATATCCGCCTGTGTCAGTTTGCTGCACCGCAGTGCGATGGCCAGATTACGGACACTTCCCGGTGCAACAGTGCCTTTACCGCTGAAGTCTGTCCGCGATACCGGTCCTAAATCCATCTCTGTGTCTGTCTGCGGATCAAGATCACAGGAATTTTGCCGGACCGTAAATCCGCCCAGATGTAACCCGGATTCAACAATATGATACCGTTCCCACGGCCATTGTCCGTCAACACGCATTGAGACCTGCCCCAGGTAGCCCCCGGGATGATGTGCCGTTATTTGCGGCTTCAGCTTATAAAGGGTGACCACAACCCGGACCCGGTATGGCTGAGACGGATCCATTCCGTTGCTGATCGTACACAGCCGTTTATTGGCGGTGTTGTTGTCCGGTGAATCACGACCGTCCACATAGTGCGACGATTTCATACATTCCGGATGCTCCGCCACCGCCCCCAGACTGTAGCCGATCCCTCCGGAGAGTTCATAAATCGTGTGTCCGGATACATTTTGTGTTCTGTTACCCGGCATGCCGCCCACCAGCACAAATTCAATATTTTTACCGGACTCAATCCGGCACTGATAAATATCAATACTATCAGACAGTATTATCTCCCCGATAACGCCGCCAACCGGCACATGATGTGCCGCGTTGATAACCCCGCCGGGAATACGGAGTGTGGTTTCCGGTGTCATCAATGTACAATTTTCCTCTGCGGTGGCAGACAAGCTCAGTCCGGCTGTCAGACACAGAAAAAGCCCGGCACGGCATAATGCGTTGATCTGAATAAACATTGAAATTCCTTTACTGACACATCAGCGGGAAAGTGATCAATCCCTGCTGTTCCGGCGGGATTGAAAAATCCGCTTCACACTGTTCGTGCACTCCTTTACCCCAGACAGCCTGTAAGCGCCCCTGCGCCGGTAATCCGCTGAGATACACCTCCCCGTCCTCACCGGTAATACCACTGACGCTGCTGCCGTCTGCTTTTCTGATTTTGACACGGGCAGCGAACGGTACGGCACCCTGCGGGGTTCTCAATGCAAAAATTGCACGGAAACCGCTGTTCACCGCAAAACGGACTGGTACCACTGCACCTTTTGACGGGATCACCTGAACGACCGGGTCATCCGCATCCGCATTATCCGGCAGGGTTTCCGGATCGATACGGACAATATTCTGATGATAATGATTCAACTGAGGAATGACGCTGAACCCGGCATGGTCAGTCCGTGCGGCTGTCCGTGAGGTCAGGCTTACTCCCCCGGTGCCGCCGGTATCCACCAGTCCGCTGGTTTCCCCCGGCGGGCGTGACAGCGTGATCCCGTTGTCATGAATAATCAGGCCGCCCTGAATATCCCCGCTCAGGGTATTGTGTCCGTGACTGTGACTGATACGCCCCCGGATATCCGCCAGATCATGTCGCCAGCGCAGTTCCGCCCCCCGGTAATGTGCTGTACTCTGCTGCTGATAACTGTGTGTAACTGAGTACGCAAAGCGCTGCTCTTCACCCAGCAAACCATTAACAGATGTTTGCAGAGAGGATTTACCTGCCCGCCGGTGGTAATGAAAATGGCTGCGCGCCTGCTGACCGGCAAAATCCAGCGGTACTGACAACGAAAAAGAGACTCGTTTATCCGCTTTCCGAAACTGCCCGCCGGTACGGTATTGTGCATGCACACCATAATGTACCGGGCCAATATGACCGGAATAGCCGGCATCCCTGCTGATCAGTACCCGGTATCCGCGCCCGTCATGGCCGGTACGGTTGTAGTCATATCCTGACGATAACGCACCGTTATCTCCCGGCAGCGGTTGCAGCAGCCTGACCTGCCATTGCCTTGATTGCTGATCATGAGTCGCCCCGCTATTAAGTAACGTTCCGGTCAGCGGAAAAAAATTCTGATAATTCAGCCGGTAACGCGGATAGTGTTTTGCTGTTGTGTGATGCATCAGAATATCAGCGGAAACCCCGCCTGCCGCTCCCATATTGACACCCGCCCCCACACCGCTGCTCAGGGCATGCTGTGCCGCATAACCACCACCGTACAGCGTCAGGACAGAGTTAATGCCGTATGCCGCCGTACTTTTCACAAACAGATCCTTGTTATTATTTCTGTTCCCGCTGTATCTTCCTGCATCCAGCGTGTAGCTGAGCCTGCCTTCCCGTTGCATGACAGGAACTGCGGCTCCGTGCCGGGTAAAATGCTGTACAGTGCCGTCAGCCTCCTCAATGGTGACATCCAGTTCCGTTCCCTGAAAAGACGTGTTCAGATCATCGATAACAAACTCACCGGCCGGTAGTGTTTCACGGCGGATAACCATACCCTGCTGCCTGATAGTCAGTTCCGCACTCTGCCCGGCGATACCACTGATAACCGGTGCATACCCCTGCTGATTCAGCGGATACATATCCCCTTGTGAAGCCAGCCTGATCCCTCTGAATGCGCGGCTGTCAAACAACACATCACCGCTGAACAGCTCCCCCAGCTGTAACTCACTGCGCAGAGGTGCAATAGCGCGGTACATCCACAGCCGTTCTGACTGCCATGTCATTTTCCGGTTCCGGTATTCTGCTCTGCTGTGATGGCGAAGCCGCCAGAATCCGGTATTAAAACCACTCTGCAGTAACAGGGTATGTCCGGTGTGATCACTGAATCTTCTGCTCTGCCGGGAGACACGGTAATCATAATTGAGCATAAATGCAGTAATCCCGGGTTCCCATAATGAAGCATCCGCTGCCCGTTGTTCATCTGTCAGAAAAAATCGCTGCGGGATCGTAATATCCAGAGCCTGTTGTACCGCATCAAAATTCAGCACAACACCGCTGACCAGCCCGGTAATATCCGCAACCGGTGCCGTGTTTTCCGTTTCAGCAAATGCCGGCGATGCATCAGGCCGTAATCCCCAGATCAGCCATTGTTTTCGGGTGACTTGCGGCAGCAACTTTTTGTGTTGCGGATGATAATGAAATTCCAGCCAACCGCTGCTTACTCTGCGCTGATTAACCCTGACTGACACAAAATAGCGCCCTTCTTCCTGAAACTGCCGTTCACGCAGATACTGAAACTGCACGGGATCCATCACCGGGTTATCACCGTTCAGACCCAGTGCCGCCGGATTAAAATACGGTGCCGCCCGGGTCTTTCCGGAAAAAAAAACAGGAAGCAGCACCAAAAGAAAAAAATAAGGTGTTTTCAGTTGCATAATAATATTATTATTTTTTAAACGTCACTGGTTTAGAAATAATTCCGCCGAAATCAGAAATATAACTGGCTGTGATCGTGTCATTATGATGAATAGCCGTTACCGGTACAGTTAATGATTCAAATGGAACAATCATGTCTGAAACAGTATGTTCTTTATTATTAACGGTGATATCTCTGACAGTGATATGAAAAGGTGTGTTATTAATGATTTTAATTTTATTTCCTTTTCGTTCATATATCAGGTTATTATAATCAGGCTCGGTTAATTCTGCCGGGCGATAAAAAAATTTAAATTTTGAGTTGATAACAACCTGAAGTTTATTTTCTCTGTGTTCGTCAGTTTCCGGGATCCCGCGGACATTCAGCCAGAGTAATGTTTCTCTGTCATCCGGAAAAGCAGCTTGTTTAAGCATGACACGCAGGATACCTTTTTTTCCCGCATCCAGCTGAAAAATAACCGGAGTGAGAATAAAATCCTTGCTTTTTGTAATGCCATCCTCTTTTTCAATCCAGCCCTGGATTAAATACGCTGTTTTTTTATCGGTATTATCAACAGGGATAGTGATCATTTTTTTATCCTGAGGATAAATAAACCGGGTTCCGCCAACGACGACCGCTGCGGTTGCCTGGCTTATTGAAAGGTATATAAGAATAAAAAAAGTGAAATAGTTTTTCATGGTGCGCGTTATCCGTGGCGGCAATAATAATTGCCGCCGGTATCAGCTGTTACTCGTAAGAAACGGTGTAATTAATGGTAGCATTACCTGTGCCCGGTGTTGCCAGTCCGGTAGCCTGATAGGCTGCACGATAGGTCAGCGTGTAGTCCCGTGAATCATTTTTCAGTGTAATATCCTGGTAAGCCGCGCCCGGTATTACCGGCTGATTCTGCTTGTCGATTACAATAATACCGACGTTACCGGCACTTTTCTCACCGGCATCCAGCGCATATAATGTCGCGTTATCTCCATGCGCAGTACCGGTCATTTTAATTTTTAACGATGTCATTGATAATGAGCAATCAGCCACAACAATATCAAATTCTTTTTCCGGTGTTCTGTCATCTCTGGTTTTCAGCAACTTTGCGGAATGGGTACCGAGGTCAATCTCAATATCCTTTTGAGCGATATCACAACTTGAATCTGTAATTTCGCCCTTAAATATAATATTACCATTAATCTCAACAGGATCTTCAGCAGGCTGTTCACCCAGAATTCCATCACCATCTGCAGCGAATGAATTAACTGACAGTAAGAATAAAGAAGAAATAAATAATTTATTTTTTAACATAGACATAAATAATTACCTTTAAAGTATATCAATTATACATAATTTTAATGACATGAATTATCTTATTAAGATTATCCGCACCGAAATATGACAGGCGTAAAAACATATCAGCATCAGTTAAACAAATACAAAACAAAAGTCAGATAATGAAGAATAAAAAATGTAATATCACCGGAAAGGATTTTACTGTTTTATGAGGCAACTTTATTTAATAAAAAAGCCACCTTTTATTCAGGTGGCTTATTGATATTTAATTGATATGCGAGTTATTTATTTCTTCATATCCAGTGCGGTTAATTCTGCAATCCGCATAATCACAGAAACAGCCTGTTCCATGCCTTCCAGCGAAATAAACTCATGCTTACTGTGGAAGTTATACCCGCCGGTAAACAGGTTCGGGCACGGCAGACCACGATAAGAAAGTTGTGCGCCGTCAGTACCGCCGCGGATAGGTTTGATATCCGGCTCAATATCACAGTCAATCATCGCCTGTTTGGCCAGTTCAATCACATGCGGGTGTTTCACCACATGGTCGCGCATATTGTAATAGCTGTCATCGATCGTCAGCTCAATATAGCAGTCCGGATGCAGACCTTTACCGACTTTCTCGGCAATCGCGATCATGTTGCTTTTACGTTTTTCAAAGTTGTTACGGTCAAAATCACGGATAATATAGTTCATTTCCGCGCGTTCAACAGTGCCTTTGATGCTTTGCAGATGATAGAACCCCTCATACCCTTCGGTATTCTCCGGGGTTTCTTCCGGCGGTAATTCGCTGTGGATGCGGGTTGCCAGCGACAGTGCATTCACCATCACCCCTTTGGCGCTGCCCGGATGCACATTGTTCCCCTCAATACGGATAGAGACTGCCGCCGCGTTGAAGTTTTCATATTCCAGCTCACCGACACCACCGCCATCAACGGTATAAGCCCACTGTGCACCGAATTTTTTCAGATCCACATACTGCGCACCACGGCCGATTTCTTCATCCGGTGTGAAAGCAATGCGGATATCCCCGTGCGGAATATCGCTGTTTTTCAGACGCACCATCGCGGTGATGATTTCCGCAATACCGGCTTTATCATCGGCACCCAGCAGGGTTTTACCGTCTGTCATAATCAGGGTTTTACCCAGCATGGTATGCAGCACCGGGAACATGACCGGCGACAGCACTTCGTCACCGATGCCGAGTGCGATATCACCACCACGGTAATTTTCCAGAACCTGAGGATTCACATTACGTCCGGAGAAATCCGGAGAGGTATCAAGGTGAGAAATAAAACCGATCACCGGCACCGGCCAGTCAACATTCGCCGGTAACGTTGCCATCACGCAGCCGTTATCATCCAGCGAGACATCTGATAACCCCAGCGTTTTCAGCTCTTTTTCCAGAGCACGCGCCAGCCTTAACTGACCGTCGCTGCTTGGTGTCAGCTTGGCTGACGGCTTCGACTGCGTGTCAAAAGAGACATAACCGAAAAAGCGCTCTAATAACTTATCCATGTGTTCCCCCAATAACATTGATTTCTTATTATCGGGGAAACATAAATTGAGTTATTGCGTCAAATCAGATTTAGTGTTGTTAATCTGCGCGAGTAACTGACGGACATACTCAGGCACCACCTGTCCGGCAGGCCCGTAGTGACACTCCTCAAACTCACTCTGCACTTTGCTCGGTTCCAGATTGAGTTCCACCGTGTGTGCGCCGCACAGCCGCGCCTCATGGACAAACCCGGCCGCCGGATAGACATGCCCGGAGGTGCCGATGGCGATAAAGATATCCGCATCATTCAGCGCCTGATAGATTTCATCCATACCGAACGGCATTTCACCAAACCAGACAATATGCGGGCGCAGCGGTGACGGGAACTGACAGCAGTGGCAGCGCTCATCGGCAGACAGATCACCGGTACACGACTGAACCTGTCCGGACATCGCACAGCGGATTTTGAGCAGTTCGCCGTGCATATGGATAATCCGCTCACTGCCTGCCCGTTCGTGCAGGTTGTCAATATTCTGGGTGACCAGCAGGAAGTTATCCCCCAGCACCTGTTCCAGCTCCGCCAGCGCGAGATGTGCCGGGTTCGGTTTCACCTCAGGGGACTGTAACTGTCGGCGGCGGTCATTATAAAACTGCTGCACCAGACGCGGGTTGCGGGCATAGCCTTCCGGTGTCGCCACATCTTCAATATTGTGCTCTTCCCACAGTCCGTCTTCCGAACGGAACGTGCGGATCCCGGACTCGGCGGAAATACCCGCGCCGGTCAGCACAACAACTTTCGGTTTAAACTGATCCATTTTTCCGGCCATCCATTTATCGCGATAGAAAAAGCGTAAGTGAAAACGCTGGCGCAGGATCCGCCGCTGTTTGCGTAACTTTCTTAATCGGTGCGTTCTGCGCATAATCCGGCCTTTGTTCATCACTGTCTCCGTTCAGGGTAATGCATCCGAACCTCGGATTCAAAAATCATTACAATTCCTGCGGGCTTTACTGCCCGCTCAGAATACGTGCCGGTTCAAGGCGGCAGGCGCGTCTCGCCGGATACCAGCTTGCCAGCAGGCTCAGCACAATGGTGGTCAGAACCACATACAGCAGATCTGTCAGCCGCAGCTCCGACGGCAGGAAATCAATAAAATAGACATCACCGGACAGCAATTTATGCCCGATAAGGAATTCAATACCGCGGATAAGCGGTGTCAGGTTCAGTGCTGCCAGTGTGCCGAGTACCGCCCCGCTGATACAACCAACCATGCCGGTCAGCAGTCCGTACCAGAGGAAAATGGCGCGGATCAGGCTGTCTTTCGCACCGAGGGTACGCAGAATGGCGATATCCCCGCTTTTATCTTTCACTGCAATAATCAGGGTGGAAACGATATTGAAGCACGCCACGCCAATCACCAGAATCATGGCCAGATACATAATACTGCGCACTAACTGAATGTCGCTGTACATATAGCCGTATTCGTTGATCCAGCTTTTATAAAAGACATGTTCACGGCTGGCTTCCGCCGCCCGCAGCACCACGTCATTGGCGTTAAAAACATTATCCACGCGGATTTCAATCCCGGTGACACCCTCACCGTAATCCAGATACTGCTGTGCATCCTCCAGCGGCAGCAGCGCCAGCCGGTGATCCAGCATCCCGCTTAAGCGGAAAATCCCCGCGACCTGCAAACGGATGCGTTTCGGCTGTAACAGACGCTCTGTGCTGTCGTGATTCGGGATCATGATGGTGAGCCAGTCTCCCTGCGCAACACCGAGGGATTTCGCCGCGCCGTCACCGAGGATAATCTGATTTTTCCCGGCCTGAAAATCCGCCCAGGCATTATCCGCAACAAATTCCGGCAATCCGCTCACCGATTTCTGAGTGACCGGATCCACCCCCATCAGCTGCATGGCCTGTAATTTGCTGCCTTTTTCCGCCAGTCCGGTAAATTCAATATACGGGCTGGCTGCCACGACACCCGGGGTATTTTTGATCCGCAGCAGGCTCTGCGCCCAGGTATCAAACGGCTGTTCAACGGTGGAGATCTGCCCCTGCGGCACCACGGAAAGCACCCGGTTCTCCAGCTCGCGCTCGAAGCCGTTCATGGCACTCAGCCCGATAATCAGTACCGCCACCCCGAGCGTGATCCCCAGGGTGGAAATGACAGAAATCAGCGAGACCATCCCCGCCCGTTTCCGTCCTTTGCTGAAACGCAGCGCAGTCAGTAATGACAGCGGTAGTGCATTCATAGCGCCGTCTCCGGCTGTGCATTCAGAATACCGTCGCGCATTTCCATCTGGCGTCCCATTTTCGCCGCCAGGGCGAGGTCATGGGTAACCACCAGGAAAGCAGTGCCGAGGGTTTTATTCAGTTCGGATAACAGGTTAAAAATGCTCTGCGCATTGCGCTGATCCAGGTTACCGGTCGGTTCATCGGCCAGCACCAGTGACGGCTTATTCACCAGCGCACGGGCAATCGCCACCCGCTGACGTTCCCCGCCGGAAAGCTCAGACGGGCGGTGATGAGCGCGCGCGGCCACACCGACCTGCTCCAGCATTTCTCCCGCCTGCACCAGCGCTTTATCCCGCGCCATACCACCGATCAGCAGCGGCATTGCCACGTTTTCCGCCGCCGTAAAATCAGGCAGAAGATGGTGGAACTGATAAATAAAGCCCATTTCTTCATTGCGCAGCGCCGACAGGGCGTTCTGGCTCATGGCGGAAAGTGCCGTACCGTTGAAAATCACGTCACCGGAGGTCGGGGAATCCAGTCCGCCGAGCAGATGCAGCAGTGTACTTTTCCCTGAACCGGAACTGCCGACAATCGCCAGCATGTCCCCGCGCCGGAGTTCAAAATTGACCTGTTTCAGGACATCAGTTTCCACTGTGCCCTCATGATAGGATTTGCATAACTGACGACATGCCAGTAATAACTCACTCATAACGTAAAGCCTCCGCGGGTTGTACCGCTGCCGCCCGCCACGCAGGCCAGAGTGTGGATAATAAAGAGATAAGCATGGCAGCCGCGCCGATAGTGATTACGCGCAGCGGCTCAATGACCGTCGGCAGAGCGATTCCTTTCGGGATCAGCCCCAGCAGCGGCATCAGAATATTCAGTTGTGATGAAAGCAACGTGCCCAGCAGAACGCCGATCACCGAGCCGAGGATCCCCGCCCCTGCGCCCTGAATCATAAAGATCAGCATAATTTTGCCGCGTGTCATTCCCAGGGTTTTCAGGATGGCCACTTCGGTCTGTTTTTCCATCACCAGCAGCGCCAGTGAGGTAATGATATTAAAGGCAGCCACGGCGATAATCAGGCTGAGCAGCAGCCCCATCATATTTTTCTCCATGCGCACCGCCTGGAAAAACTCGCCTTTCTGCACGCGCCAGTCTGTCCAGACCAGACCTTCCGGCAATGTCTGCTGACTGAGGCTGTCCACCTGTAACGGCTGTGACAGATAGAGACGCCAGCCGGTAATATTACCCGCCGGATAGCGCATCAGACGCGCCGCATCCTCCTGATTCATCAGCACCTGAGTGTTATCGGATTCACTGCCGGAGGAGAAAAAGCCCGCCACGGTAAACAGGCGCTGACTCGGGATACGTCCCATCGGCGTCAGCTGTGACACATTCGGCACCAGGATACGGACACTATCCCCGCGCTTAAGTCCCATGCGTTTTGCCACGCCTTCGCCAACCACCACATGATATTGTCCTGCCGCCAGGTCGGACGGCCGGGTATTCACCAGATAATCCAGCAGCGGTTCATCCCCCTGCGGATCAATTCCGGTCACGGAGGCGATCCCCACATTGCCGGTGCTCTGCAAAACCACGTCACCGGTCACTATCGGGGCGGTTTTTACCACATCACGCAACCCGGCTAACTGTGAGACCGGATGCGTCTGCGGATCCAGCACGCCGTTTCCGGTGGTGATTACCGCCTGCGGCATAAAATCGAGGATACTCTGCTGCAATGAGCGTTCAAAACCGTTCATCACGGATGTCACGGTGATAAGTGCTGTCACCCCCAGCGTGATGCCGATGGCGGAAAGCAGCGAGACAAAACGGGCAAAGCGATCCGTGCCGCGTCCCCGCATGTAACGCAGACCGATTAAAAATGAGACAGACTGAAACATGAAATCTGAACGCCCCTGTTGCCAAAGCGAAGTGTTCAGGGATAATAAAGGCTCCGGTTGATGAATGGAACCACTCCCGCCCGTTTGCGGCAGTTTTTTTTCATTGACGGTCAGCGTGTTGCCGGTATCAGACCTCCTCCGGACCGGCAGCGCGGCGGCCTTTTATTGCCCGGACAAGCCACTCCGGTATGGCAGAACCTTGTTACCTGACAGAAACACGCAGCCCGATGGAAAACCGAATGTCGCTGAAAACACGCTATGAACTCCCGGCCCGTGCCGCAGACACCCGCCAGCTCGGTGAAATGACCGGCGCAGCCTGTGCGGTGGAAACCGCGTCGATAATTGAACAACACGACGGCCCCGTCATCCTGGTAACCCGCGATATGCAGAATGCCCTGCGGCTGCGGGATGAAATCCGCCAGTTTACCGCACTCCCGGCAGAAACCCTTGCCGACTGGGAAACCCTGCCGTATGACAGCTTCTCGCCGCATCAGGAGATTATCTCCAACCGGTTATCCACCTTGTACCGTCTGCCGACTCTGGAAAAAGGCGCACTGATCCTGCCGGTCAATACACTGATGCAGAAAGTGTGTCCGCCTGAATTTCTCACCAGTCACGCCCTGGTGATGGCAAAAGGGGAAAAACTGTCACGGGACAAGCTGCGTGAAGAGCTGGTTCAGGGCGGTTACCGCAGTGTGGAACAAGTGCTGGAGCACGGCGAGTTCGCCATTCGCGGCGCATTGCTGGATCTGTTTCCGATGGGCAGCGAACTGCCGTTCCGGATTGATTTCTTTGATGATGAAATCGACAGCCTGCGTACCTTCGATGTCGATACCCAGCGCACCCTCGATGAAGTGAATGCGATCAATCTGCTGCCCGCTCACGAATTCCCGACGGATAAAGACGCTATCGAGCTGTTCCGCAGTCAGTGGCGGGAAACCTTTGAGGTACGCCGCGACCCGGAGCATGTTTATCAGCAGGTCAGCAAAGGTACCCTTCCCGCCGGTATCGAGTACTGGCAGCCGCTGTTTTTCACCGCGCCGCTGGTACCTCTGTTTGACTATCTGCCGGATAACACCCTGCTGGTGACCCAGGATTTACAGGAATCCGCCGACCGTTTCCGCCGTGATGTGCAACAGCGTTTTGAAAGCAGGGGTGTGGATCCGATGCGGCCGTTACTGCCGCCATCACAGCTGTGGCTGACGCCGGAAGAACTCAGTCAGCGGATGAAAACGCTGCCGCGTGTGCAGCTCAATAATGACAAACTGCCGCGCAAAGCCGCCAATACCAACCTCGGGTATACCGCGCTGCCGGATCTGAAAGTCAATCCGCAACTGAAATCCCCGCTTGACCCGCTGCGCCGCTTCCTGGAAAGCACCGACGCTGCCGTGATTTTCTCGGTGGAAAGTGAGGGACGGCGCGAAAGCGTTCAGGAACTGCTGGCGCGCATCAAAATCAAACCGGCGGAAATCCGCAGCCTGCAGGATGCAACCGTGCCGGGCATTTATGTCATGATCGGTGCCGCTGAGCACGGTTTTGTTGATAATGACCGTCAGCGCGTCCTGATCTGCGAAAGCGATATGCTGGGTGAGCGTGTGGTGCGCCGCCGTCAGGACACCCGCCGCACAATTAACACCGATACCCTGATCCGCAACCTCGCGGAACTGCGCCCCGGCCAGCCGGTGGTGCATCTGGAGCACGGGGTAGGCCGCTATCAGGGATTAACCACCCTGGAAGCCGGAGGGATCAAGGCGGAATACCTGATCCTCACCTATGCCGGGGAAGATAAACTGTATGTCCCGGTATCCTCGCTGCATCTGATCAGCCGCTATGCCGGAGGCGCGGATGAAAGTGCCCCGCTGCATAAACTCGGCGGTGAAGCCTGGAGCAAAGCGCGTCAGAAAGCAGCGGAAAAAGTCCGCGATGTGGCGGCACAGTTACTGGATATTTATGCACAACGGGCTGTCAAACCCGGCTTTGCCTTTAAACATGACCGCGAACAGTACCGTGAATTTTGCCAGTCCTTCCCGTTTGAAACCACCCCGGATCAGGAGCAGGCTATTAATGCCGTGCTGAGTGATATGTGTCAGCCGGTGGCGATGGACAGACTGGTGTGCGGTGATGTCGGTTTCGGTAAAACCGAGGTCGCAATGCGGGCGGCCTTCCTCGCCGTCCATAACCACAAACAGGTTGCTGTGCTGGTGCCGACCACTCTGCTCGCGCAGCAGCACTATGATAACTTCCGTGACCGTTTCGCCAACTGGCCGGTGCGGATTGAAGTTCTGTCCCGTTTCCGCAGCGCCAAAGAGCAGCAGCAGGTGCTGGATGATACCAGAGAAGGAAAAGTGGATATCATTATCGGCACACATAAGTTGTTGCAGAGCGATGTGCACTGGCATGATCTCGGCCTGCTGGTGGTGGATGAAGAGCACCGCTTTGGTGTCCGTCATAAAGAGCGCATCAAGGCAATGCGCGCCAATGTGGATATCCTGACACTCACCGCCACCCCGATCCCTCGTACCCTGAATATGGCCATGAGCGGCATGCGGGACCTTTCTATTATCGCCACCCCGCCGGCAAGACGGCTGGCGGTGAAAACCTTTGTCCGTCAGTATGATGAGCTGGTGGTGCGGGAAGCGATTCTGCGTGAGGTACTGCGCGGCGGCCAGGTCTATTATCTCTACAATGATGTGGAAAACATTGAAAAAGCCCGCGACCGCATTGCGGAACTGGTGCCGGAAGCCCGTGTGGCAATCGGCCACGGACAAATGCGTGAGCGCGAGCTGGAGCGGGTCATGACCGATTTTCATCATCAGCGTTTTAATGTACTGGTATGTACCACGATTATTGAAACCGGTATCGATATTCCCAGCGCCAATACCATTATCATCGAACGGGCCGATCATTTCGGGCTGGCACAGCTGCATCAGCTGCGCGGCCGTGTCGGGCGTTCACACCATCAGGCCTATGCTTATCTGCTGACGCCACACCCGAAAGCCATGACCACCGATGCCCATAAACGCCTGGAAGCAATTGCTTCTCTGGAAGATTTAGGAGCCGGGTTTGCCCTCGCCACTCATGACCTGGAAATCCGTGGTGCGGGTGAGCTGCTGGGCGAGGATCAGAGCGGCCAGATGGCCAGCGTCGGTTTCACACTCTATATGGAAATGCTGGAAAGTGCGGTTGATTCCCTGAAAAGCGGCAAAGAGCCGTCACTGGAAGATCTCACCCAGAGTCAGACCGAAGTGGAGCTGCGTATGCCGGCCCTGCTGCCGGAAGATTATCTGCCGGATGTAAACATGCGCCTCTCCTTCTACAAACGGATTGCCAGCGCGCGCAGCGATACCGAACTGACCGAACTGAAAATTGAGCTGATTGACCGCTTCGGTCTGCTGCCGGATGCCGGTCGTCATCTGCTGGCGGCAGCGGGTCTGCGCCTGCAGGCACAGGAACTGGGGATCCGCCGGATTGAAGCGCAGGAAAAAGGTGGTTTTGTCGAGTTCAGTGAGAAAAACCATGTTGACCCGGCGTATCTTATCGGGCTTTTGCAAAATAACCCGAAACAGTACCGGCTGGACGGCCCGTCAAAACTGAAGTTTATCTGTGACCTGACCGACCGCACCAAACGCATTGAGTTTGTCGCGGATTTACTGACTGCATTTGCCGCTCATCCGGTATAACGTACAACGTTCGCTCTGTCAGGTGCCGGTTTTGGCCGGCACCTTAAAATGAATAAAAATCCATTTATTGTGAATATTAATTTGCAAGGAGATTATTAGTTCGGTTAGTATTTACCAAAATATAATGACAACAACAGGGTAAATACTATGGATCGTCGTTCGTTTCTCAAATCAACAGGGATCGCATTCGGTGGCTTAACGGCTGCTTCTCTGATCAGCACCAGTCATGCCGCAACTGATACCGTTTCTCCCGCTGTTAAAGCCGCACCGCTCAGTGCAGAACATCCGCTGCTGCTGAACTTCAATGAAAACTCACTGGGGATGTCGCCGAAAGCCCGTCAGGCAATTATTGATGCCCTTCCCGGCGCGTTCCGCTATCCGGATGCTGCCCGCGAAGCGCTGATTGAGCAGATTGCCGCTCATTTCTCACTGACACCGGAACACATCAGTCTCGGAAATGGTTCCTCAGAAACCATTCAGGCAGCTGTGCAGATGCTGGTGGCGGATGCACAGAAAAAACAGCAGCCGGTGCAGCTGATTGTGCCGGATCCGACATTCAATTATGCCGAACTGTATGCTGAGCCGCTGGGCGTAAATATTGTCAAAGTGCCGCTGAAAGCCGATCTCTCTTTCGACCTCGCGGCAATGCAGGCGATTGCGGATAACTTTGCCGGTCATTCCGTTATCTATATCTGTAACCCGAATAACCCGACCGCCATGATCACCCCGGCATCACAACTCGCACAGTGGGTAAACCGGGCACCACCGCAGCAGAATTTTATTATTGATGAGGCGTATGCGGAATTTGTGTCTGATCCGCAATTTAAAAGTGCGGTTGAATGGGTGGCTGCCGGAAAATCCAATATTATTGTGACGCGGACTTTCTCGAAAATATTTGCCCTGGCTGGGCTTCGTGTCGGTTATGGTATTTCCGTACCGGCAGTGACAGAACAGGTAAATATTTTCAATTCTATCGATAATACTAATATAGCTGGTGCCGTTTCCGCACTGGCATCCCTGAATGATAAACCGTTTATTGATTACAGCCGTCATTCAACGGATGTGTCGCGGGAAATTGTGGTTGCCGCACTGAAGGAATTAAATCTGCCTTATGCCCCCTCGCAGGCTAATTTTATCTTCCATAAGGTGACCGGGGATGTAAAAACCTATCAGCAGCGGATGAAGGAGAACCATATTATGGTCGGCCGTGAATTTCCGCCGGTGACCGGCTGGAGCCGCCTGACATTAGGCACGCCGGAAGAGATGCAGCAATTTGTGGCGGTATTAAAGCAGTTTCGTCAGAAGGGCTGGGTTTAATTTTCAGTTACATTAAATAAAACGTGGTGCACACCGGTTTATGACATAAACCGGTATTCTTTTTTTTTGTCTGAAACACACTTTATTTCACTGTATTCAGCCCGGGTAAAATGATCAGCCGCCCGGTATTATCCACCGGCATGACATCCCCCGGATTATAATTGATTCTGACCTTACCGACGGTGTCATTGATTTTATACACCACATCATAGCCGACAATCCGGTGCTCATAGGTGTATGCCGTCGTACAGGAGCGGTATGTCGGGCCGCCGTACACTCTCGGTTCATGCAGCAGGGTTTCATACAGCAGATACGGCGTGCAGACCTGCTCAGTCGGGTGGACGATATCCAGGAGTTCACGCTTGTACGGACCCGGCATGGTTGTCAGGTCACAGTATTCATGGCGTACCGGTACCGTTGCCATGATAGGTTCGGATGAGAGAACCTCAGCAACAGCGGGATGCTTATTCTTTGTCACAGCAAAAGAAATGATTACCGCAAAAATAACAAACAGAAGCACAAGTCCTGTGAATGTTATTCGTGATAATGGTTTTCGTTCATTTTTATTCATTGTCAAATTATATAAATATCCAGCGGCAATAATTAGGACTATTCCTATCTGACCCGGTTTTATTTTTAACGACTAATCTTACCGGACTATATTCCCACAGCACCGCTAAATAAAAGTTAAATAATAATGATGATGAAACAATAATTCTGTCCCTGTAATTTATTAATTCAACCTGACTGTGTGTGTACTGACAACGATCAACAATAATTAATAAAGAGCAGTATCTGCCTTATTTTGTTCATTACCACCGGAATTATCTGTTAGTGATGGTACTGACTCCCTGTTAAATAATGCATTTTCCGGCTTTATATCAAATCTGTGCAATATGTATTTCCCTGTTCTGAGCAGGGTTTATTATTATAAAAAAATGACGCCCGCAGGCGCCATTTCGGATGAGATCAATTAATGTAATTTCAGCCGCGGACGGATAATCCGGTTTATACCACCAACCAGCATCATCAACCCGGTTTTAATATAACCGTGCAGCGCAATCTGATGCATACGATACAGTGAAATATACATCACACGGGCGATACGCCCTTCAATCATCATATTGCCGCGCATCAGGTTACCCATCAGGCTGCCGACCGTACTGAACCGGGAGAGAGAAACCAGCGAGCCGTGATCTTTAAACACATAATCCTTCAGCGGCTTATCATTGAGTACCGCAAGGATGTTGTGATAGCAGCGGGTGGCCATCTGGTGTGCTGACTGCGCACGCGGCGGAACAAATCCACCCTCTTTTTTCGGGCAGGATGAGCAGTCACCGATAGCAAAAATCGCATCATCACGGGTGGTCTGGAGTGTTGGTTTGACCATCAGCTGATTAATACGGTTGGTTTCCAGCCCGCCAATCTCTTTCAGGAAATCCGGCGCTTTGATACCCGCCGCCCAGACCATCAGGCTCGCGGTGATATGCTCGCCGTCTTTGGTGTTCAGACCGGATTCATCGGCGCTGGTGACCATGGTCTGCGTCATCACACGCACACCCAGTTTGGTGAGCTCCTGATGTGCGGCACCGGCGATTTTCGGCGGCAGTGCAGGCAGGATACGCTCACCCGCCTCCACCAGCGTCACATTCAGTGCATCGGTATTCAGACCTTTAAAACCGTAGCTGTGAAGCTGCTCAACGGCATTATACAGTTCCGCTGACAGTTCCACCCCGGTCGCCCCGCCGCCGACAATCGCGATATTCACTTTGTCGCCTTCGCCGTGGCTGGCGGAGTATTTCAGGAACAGGTTCAGCATCTCATTATGGAAGCGGTTCGCCTGTGACGGGCTGTCGAGGAAGATACAGTTTTCTTTGATCCCCGGGGTGCCGAAATCGTTTGAGGTGCTGCCCAGCGCCATTACCAGAATGTCATAATCCAGGTTACGCTCCGGTACCAGCAAGTCGCCGTTGTTGTCACGGATTTCTGCCAGGGTGATATTTTTACTGTCGCGATCCAGTCCGGTCATTGAACCCAGCTGGAAATTGAAATAGTGATTGCGGGCATGTGCCAGGTAACTCAGGGCATCCACGCCGTCATCCAGAGAACCGGTCGCCACTTCGTGTAACAGCGGTTTCCACAGGTGGCTGCTGTTGCGATCGACCAGAGTGATTTCCGCTTTTTTCTTCTTACCTAATTTGTGGCCGAGTTGCGTTGCCAGTTCCAGCCCGCCTGCGCCACCGCCGATAATCACAATCTTCGTATTCGGTGTAGTCATAACATCCTCTGAAAAATAATCTAACGTTATCTCAGGGCTCTTCAGGAAAAACAGTGAGATAACATCAGATAAAACTGAATCGTGTCACACCATGGTATACCACAACAGGTAATTTGGTCATACCATATTTGATCATAATCAAATTCTGGGTAATCCGGCGGAAAAATGCAAACATTATTTTAAACTTAACAAAACTATTTTACTTTTGGTTTACCTCTGATGCTTTCTTTAATCACCGGATTAACTTTTCGTGACCGCAGATGAAAAAAGCCTGTTATCTTGCTGATTCAGCACCAGAAAGTTATTGATATAACGCAATGACCGGAAAGATACGTAAGATAAAGATCACAGGAGAGGCAGATTTGAGACGGGAATCGCTTCAGTTGCAGGGAAAAAAATACCGCGCCTTCCGCAGGCGCGGCCGTTTTACAGAGAGGCGGTGTTATCAGGCTTTTTTAAACGCGGTTTTAAACCCTTTGATTTCCTGCAGATGACGGGACAGATCCTTAAATTTGTGGGTCTGTTCTTCATCCCAGATAACCTGATAGTACGGTGACAGCGTGTCATGCGCACGCTGGTTATCCAGCGCCTCATCATTGCGGGACAACAGCACCAGGCAATTCTGCCGGTTCAGTTCGCGGAAATCCGAGATACACTTGGTCATGATATCCAGATACTCTTCCGGGCGGTCGATTTTGCCTTCCATATTTTCATACGGGAACAGGTTCGGGTTTACCATTACCTGGCGGATCCCGCACAGATATCCGACACGCTCAGCCCAGAAGCCCCCCAGACCCACGCCCAGTACAATAGCCGGTCCTTCGCTCTGTTTTACCGCTTTATCCACTTCAGTCAGCAGATATTTCATGTCATAACGCGGATGAAGCGTGCTGTAACTGATAAAACGGACATCCGGATCCGCAAATTTCAGTTGCATCACTTTTTCATGATTGCCCGGGCTGGTTGAATCAAATCCATGAAGATAAATAATCATGCTCGCTCCTGCCATTGTTCGTGTAATACGGATAGGGTTTTGTTTGCCTGCTGCCAGCGCTCACTGCGCTGCAGTTCAGCCAGATCATAACCTTTACCCCGATGATACAACTTATCAATACGTTGTGCCGTGATAACAGGCAAATTATCAAGGATAGCCACAGCACCTTTACGGTTATTACAGACCAGGATCATATCACAGCCCGCATCCAGTGATGCCTGACCACGCTCCGCATAGCCGCCCATCACCGCTGCCCCTTCCATTGACAGGTCATCGGAGAAAATCACCCCGTCAAACCCGAGTTGCTGACGCAGCACCGATTTCAGCCAGTAGGATGAACCGCTCGCCGGACGATCATCAATCTGCGTGTAAATCACATGTGCGGGCATCACAGCATCAAGCAGTCCGCGCTGGATAAACTCACGGAAAATCGCCATGTCTTTACCGCGGATCAACGCCGGATCGCGCTCATCACGCGGCGTTTCTTTATGGGAATCCGCACTGACCGCGCCGTGTCCCGGGAAGTGTTTACCGGTGCTCGACATCCCGGCACTGCGCATACCGCGCACAAAGCGTTCCGCCATCTGCGCCGCAATGTCGCCGTCCTCATGGAACGCACGTGAGCCGATAGCCGCGCTGCCGTGCCCCAGATCCAGCACCGGTGCAAAACTGATATCAATATCCATGGCGATCATTTCCGCCGCCATCAGCCAGCCTGCCTCTTCCGCCAGCGCAGAGCCGGTAAGCAGGTCATTAAACTGTGCAAAAGACTGTGCCGCCGGCAGACGGGTAAAGCCTTCTTTAAACCGCTGGACGCGGCCGCCCTCCTGGTCAACCGCAATCACAACCCGGTTGTCGCGGGTAGCTTCACGGATCTGCCGCGTCAGTTCACGCAGCTGCGCCGTGTCATGGAAATTACGGGTAAAGAGAATCACTCCCCCGACTGAAGGGTGGCGCAGGATCTCGCGCTCTTCGCTGTCCAGCTCATACCCTTCGACATCTAACATTACAGGACCCATGGTGAAACCTCGTTATATTTACCTGAGCCCGGCGGCGGCTTTCAGCGCGGCCGGGTATTGCAGAAACTGCGGGTCGCCGGTTTGTCCCCAGCGGCTCTCAAACCACATAACCATCATATAATCTGCCCGTGCCTGCCAGCGGCAGGTCTGCGCCAGTACGCGCTGCGGACAGTGATAAGCAGAATAATAACGCAGAAAAGTGTGAATTAACGTCAATGACCAGTGATTGGCACGAAAAAGTGTGGCGAGAGACAGACCGATATCGGTATCAGCGGCATATTCCCAGTCAATCAGATGCAGCTCTCCCGCTGCCGTCACAATGTTGCCGGGGTGGATATCCATATGAGCAGGCGCCAGTTTCAGCGGCTGAGGCTCTGCTTCGCGCATAAAGTGACGATGAATACGCAACAGCTGCGGGGTGCGGCGGCGTTTGTCGGTCAGGTGAAAGTGCCGGTCTGCCTGCGCTTTGAGCGGCAGACGATACCCGGTAAGCGGCTGATTATGCAGATTGCTGACCAGCGCCGCCAGCTGCGGGATAAAGTCCGGTTGCTGCATCCGTTCCGGCGGGAGTGTTTCACCCTCCACACGGTACAAAAGCAGCCAGCCGTGGCTGAACCCGGCAACGCGCGGGGCAAGGCCGCTGTCGCGCAGCCGGTGCAGGATATGCGCCTCTTTCTGACGGCTGACACCGATATCCGCACTGTGTACGGTCTGTGCTCTGCCAATCAGAGACACACCTTTTTGTTCAATACTGACACTTTCCCGCGTCAGCCCGTTCAGCGGACGGATTGTCCAGCCTGCGGCAGGCAGTGCGGGAAAGTGTTCAGCGAGGCATAACAGTAACGCGCGGTTACTGCTCAAGCACCGCGCCCTTACCGGACCACATGATTTCTCCGCTGCTGACAGACATCAGCTGCATCTCCATCTGACGGGCATCACGGGTACCGGTTACCACACTGTACAGCACATAGTCGGCATTCAGATAACGCGCCAGACCGATAGCTTTACTGCGCAGGGTCAGTGTATCGTTGTCTCCCATGCCCAGCACCGACATGGCGCTGCTGACCGCCCCGGCCGGGATCACATTCAGTACCCCGGTTTTTCCGATGGTATTCATCAGCGCACCGGTCGCAACGCTGGTTTGCAGGCTGCTGTTGGTTTTATTACCGACTTTATTCACCAGCAGCGTGCTGCCCTGATTCACGCCGTCGCTGTGAACCATTTGATTAACCAGTGGTGTAATACTCTGTTCCCACTCGATTTTTTTCATTTTCGGCGGAACCGGCACCGTATCCGGCGGCGGCAGTGGCGGCGGCGTGGTATCCGGCGGCGGTGTTACGGTACCCACCGGTACCGGAGGTGTTACCGGCGCCGTTGAAGGACACCCGGCGAGCAGCCAGACTGACGCTATCACACATAAAAGACGTTTCATCACTGTTCTCCTGTCCGCCGGTTATTTCGCCAGCATCGGCCCCAGATGATGGCCGCCGAGCAGATGCATATGAATATGGAACACTTCCTGTCCGCCATGGCGGTTACAGTTCATGATCAGGCGGTAGCCGTCATCCGCAATACCTTCCTGCTGTGCGATTTTAGCCGCAACCGTGATCATATGACCCAGAACCTGTTCATCTTCCGGTGTGACATCATTCACGGTAGGAATAAGATGGTTGGGAATAATCAGAATATGTGTCGGCGCCTGCGGGGAAATATCCCGGAACGCCGTCACACTGTCATCCTGATAGACGATATCAGACGGAATTTCACGACGAATAATTTTACTGAAAATAGTTTCTTCGGCCATAACCTGCTCCTGTAATTAATCAGCCTGACAGATGTGTGCGGATTTACCGGACAGACACCTGAAACAGACGGCAGAAATTGTCAGTGGTGATCTCAGCAAGCGCCTCAACGCTCACCCCTTTTAATACCGCCATATACTCCGCCACATCGCGCACATACGCGGGCTGGTTCTCTTTTCCGCGGAACGGCACCGGGGCCAGATACGGTGAGTCGGTTTCCACCAGAATGCGATCCAGCGGTACAATACGGGCGGCTTCGCGGATCTGCTCCGCATTGCGGAAAGTCACAATACCGGAAAAGGAAATATAAAAACCTTCATCCAGCAGCGCTGATGCCGTCTCTTTGTCTTCGGTAAAGCAGTGTAACACGCCGCCGCACTCACCGGCCTGCTCTTCACGGATAATCGCCAGGGTATCTTCACGGGCATCGCGGGTATGAACAATCACCGGTTTATTCAGCTCACGTCCGATACGGATATGCTCGCGGAAAACATCGCGCTGAAGCGCGGCATTCTCTTTCTGATAGTAGTAATCCAGCCCGGTTTCGCCGAGAGCCACCACGCGTTTATCCGCTGCCAGTTCACGCAGCTGTGTAAAATCATACGGTTCATCCAGATTCAGCGGATGAATACCACAGGAAAAAGCCACATCCGGGCGCTCGCCAATCAGCTCACGCATTCTTGTGTAACCCGGCAGGGTTGTTGCCACTGCCAGCGCGTATTTCACATCACGCTGCGCGGCCTTTTGCATAACATCCTCCACACTTTCATGCTTTTTTTCATAATCCAGGCAATCGAGGTGGCAATGGGAATCTACTAAAAACATAATTAACTCATTATTTTAAATTAGGTGATGCAGAAAACAGGGTTTCCTGTTGTAACAATTGTTCTGTCAGCAGCAGTTCCTGATTCACGCCGGTGATGGTCATCAGCCGGTGGCGGCAGGTCAGCCAGCTTTCCGCTGCATTCAGTAAATGTGCGCTGCTGTAATGTGCTGCCAGTTGTGCAATAAGAGCGGACTGATCCTGATTCAGACAGGCGGGTGCCATATTCTGCTGATATTTTACCGCATCCATAAACAGGGTGGTCAGCCAGCTGATGCGCTTTTCCGCATCCTGGTGATTCAGTTCAGATAACAGCGACAGAAAATCCCCGCTGCGCACAGATTCTGCCAGCCGGGTAAACAGATTCAGGCGGTTCTGCCAGTCAGCGGTGGTCAGCAGTGACAGTGCCGCCGCCGGCGCATTGTGGCAGAGATTCAGCGCCGTCTGCCGCGACACCGCATCAGACTGCGGATGCTCGCGCTGTAACCACTGTACCCCGGTATCCGCTGACGGTGGTGCCAGATGATAAGCAAAACAGCGGCTGCGCAGTGTCGGCAGCAACTGCTCCGCCCGCAGGCTCTGTAACACAAACCAGGTATTCTCTGTCGGCTCTTCCAGGGTTTTCAGTAAGGCGTTGGCGGCCGCTTCGGTCAGCAGTTCCGCCTGCGGAATATGCACCAGTTTGGCACCACTCTGCTGGGCGTGCTCATACAGTTTTTCTGTCACGGCTCTCACGGCATCAATCCCGGTGGCGGACTTGCCTTTTTCCGGCTGCAGCAGATAAAAATCCGGATGGGTGCCTGCCAGCATCAGTTTACAGCTGTGGCACTCCCCGCAGCTTTTGATGCCCTGCGGCTGCTGACACATCCGCAGCCGTGTCAGGGCATAAGCCAGCTCATCAGTGCCGGTGCCGGGAATGCCGTACAGCAGCAGAGCATGATGACCCTGACCGGACATCCACGCGGTTGCCAGCTGACGGTAAACAGGATTAAGCCACGGATACCAGTTCATTACGCCTCTTTCTGCTGTGCCAGCCAGTTCAGTACGGCAGTGCGGATTGATTGATGGACGTTATTCATTGATTGCGAAGCATCAACGGTCACAATACGCGGATCCGACTCTGCCAGCTCCAGATAACGGGCCCGGGTGCGGCGGAAGAAATCCAGTGATTCCTGTTCGATTCTGTCCAGCTCGCCCCGGCTGCGGGCACGGGCCAGGCCGGTTTCCGGCGGCAGATCGAGATACAGAGTGAAGTCAGGATAAAAATCCCCCAGTACGGTATCACGCAGTGACTCCATCAGTTTGCGATCGATACCGCGCCCGCCGCCCTGATAAGCCTGCGAGGAGAGATCATGGCGGTCGCCGATCACCCATTGTCCGCGCGCCAGTGCCGGTTTGATAACATTATCCACCAGCTGAATACGTGCGGCATATAACATCAGCACTTCCGCTTTATCAGTGACGGTTTCGCCGTCGATCCCGTCTTTAATCAGGGTGCGCAGTTTTTCTGCCAGCGGTGTGCCGCCCGGTTCGCGGGTATAGACCAGGTCAGTGATGCCGTTTTCACGCAGTGTATCAACAATCACCTGACGTGCCGTGGTTTTCCCGGCACCTTCCAGCCCTTCAATTACAATAAATTTGCCTGTCATTGTTTTTTTAATCCGTTACGGTAATCCGCAACCGCCCGGTTGTGATCCCGCAGATTCGTGGTAAATACATGTCCGCCTTTGCCGTCCGCGACAAAGTAAAGGTAACCGGTGGTGTCCGGTCTGGCCGCCGCATCCAGCGAGGCACTGCCCGGCATCGCGATAGGGGTCGGCGGCATGCCGTCAATCTGGTAGGTATTATACGGCGTTGCCCGTGCCAGGTCGCTGCGGTAAATCGTGCCCTGATAACGCTCACCCATGCCGTAAATCACGGTCGGGTCGGTTTGCAGGCGCATTTTCAGTTTCAGCCTGTTCATAAAGACCGACGCCACCTTTTTGCGTTCGCCGTCCACGCCGGTCTCTTTTTCAATCAGCGAAGCCATGATCAGCATTTCATACGGATCGGCATACGGTAAGTCGGTGTTACGGGTCTTCCATGCCGCCGCCAGTTTGGTTTCCATCTGCTGATGCGCCCGTTTCAGGATTTGAGTGTCTTCCGTTCCCGCTGTATAGAGATAGGTATCCGGGTAAAAACGCCCTTCCAGATGACTGCCGGCCGGCAGACCGAGCATTTTTGTCAGTTTATCTGCCGGTAAATCCGCGAGGGTCTGTTTCAGGTAAGGCGCTTCTGACAAAATCTTCTGCCAGTCCGCTAATTTACTGCCTTCCACAAAACGGATACTGAATTGCGCCTCTTTACCGCTGACAAACAGTTGCAGCATGCTTTTGACTGTCATATCCGGCGTCAGTCGGTAAGTACCGGCTTTGATTTTTGCCAGTTCCGGCTCCAGTTGCAGCAGCCAGTCATAATTATGTGATTCCGGGATGATCCCGCTTTCCGCCAGTTTTTTCTCCAGCGCCACACGCCCGGTGCCCGGCGGAATGGTAAAAATAGTCTCTTCAGTGACAGAAATTTTTTGTCCGGAAAATGCGTTCACCTGATGATAAAGCCAGTACGCTACGCCGCCCGCAACCGCAAGCAGCACCAAAAATGTCACAAGGAAAATCCGTGTTTTTTTCATCAGTCATTAACTCTGTTAATTCAGGGTATTGCTGCCGGACAATGCGGCAAAAGCCAGGTAAAGAGTGAGCGGGAGGTATAATGCCAGTGATGACGGGCATCCGCGCGGATATCATTGACCGGCATGACCGGCATCAGCGCGTTGCACATAATCACTTCATCCGCTTTTGCCAGCACCTGCGGAAAACGTTCGGTTTCATAACAGCGGTAACGGCTGCCTTTCAGCACATCCATGATATGTGCGCGCATCACACCAGCCACGCCGCATTTGCTCAGTGATGGGGTGAATACGTCATCACCGCAGCGCCAGAACAGATTGGCGCTGCATCCTTCGGTCAGAAGGCCGTCAGTATCACAGACAATGGCTTCATCGGCCTGCTGTTCTGCCGTATAACGGCGGATCAGCACCTGCTCCAGCCGGTTCAGGTGTTTGATACCGGCCAGATACGGATTGACGGACAACGGCACCGGGCTTTTCACCAGCGATAAACCGCGCTCCTGCAATGCCGGATAGCTTTCCGGATATGCGGAGCGGATCAGGATCACTACCGGCGGTACACCAGCACGCAGATAACCGCGCCCCTGCTCACCGGCGGAAACAATCACTTTCAGCACGCCATCCGCTGTACCCTCTGCGGCCTGCATTATCCACTGAACCAGCAGTGTCTCATCCGGCAGTGTCAGCCCCAGCCCGGCACAACCGCTGCGGAGCCGGTGCAGATGGCGTGACAGCAGCGACGGTTTGCTGTTGACAATACGCATCGTGGTAAAACAGCCGTCACCAAACTGCACACTGCGATCAGAAATCGCAATGGTGTGCTGCGGTACACCATTAACCCAGTAATGCGTCTGTTGTGTCATAGCCAACTCATTGTTTTAACGGTTATTATTTAACCGTCATTCAGTATGCGGACAGACCTGTATAATAGTACAGCTGTGATTTTTGTGCAAAACTGCGATAGCGTCACCCGTCAGGTAAAAAAAAAGCGCCGTCAGGCGCTTTTCTCTCAGAAAACAGACTCAGATCTTACGGAAAATCAGGGAACCGTTGGTTCCGCCGAAGCCGAAAGAGTTACAGAGTGCGTATTCCATACCTTCCACTTTGCGGGCTTTACCCGGTACAAAGTCGAGTTTGCAGACCGCTTCATCCTGATTATCCAGGTTGATGGTCGGCGGTACAATCTGATCACGCAGTGCCAGAATGGTGAAAATAGATTCCACCGCACCGGCCGCACCCAGCAGGTGACCGGTCATGGATTTGGTGGAACTGACCAGAACGTTTGTTCCTTCACCAAATACCGTTTCAACGGCTTTCGCTTCCGCCACATCACCCGCAGAGGTGGATGTACCGTGAGCATTGATATAGCCGATGCTGTCAGCAGGAATACCCGCATCCTGAATCGCGTTTGCCATGGCCAGTGCGGCACCGTCACCGTTTTCCGGTGGTGATGTCATGTGATAAGCATCGCTGCTCATCCCGAAACCGACCAGCTCCGCGTAGATTTTCGCACCGCGGTTTTTCGCGTGTTCGTACTCTTCCAGCACCAGCATACCGGCACCGTCACCCAGCACAAACCCGTCACGATCTTTATCCCACGGACGGCTTGCGCCCTGAGGATTGTCATTATTGGTGGATAAGGCACGCGCAGCACCGAACCCGGCAACACCTAATGGTGTGCTGGCTTTTTCAGTACCACCGGCAACCATCACATCCGCATCACCGTAAGCGATGATCCGGGCAGCATGACCAATGTTATGCACGCCGGATGTACAGGCAGTGGCAATGGAAATGCTTGGTCCGCGCAGGCCGTACATAATACTTAAATGTCCGGCAACCATATTGATGATAGTTGAGGGAACAAAGAACGGGCTCACTTTACGCGGGCCGCCGGCAGCCAGAGCGCTGCAGTTTTCTTCAATCAGTCCGAGACCACCAATACCAGAACCAATCGCAGCTCCGATACGGGTTGCATTGGCTTCTGTTACTTCGATTCCGGAATCCGCAATTGCCTGGATACCGGCTGCAATACCGTATTGAATGAAGAGATCCATCTTCCGGGCATCTTTGCGCGAAATATTAAAATCTTCGTGATTGAAATCTTTTACCATACCTGCGAATTTGGTCGCATGGTTAGAGGTGTCAAAATGATCAATCAGGCTGATACCACTCTGCCCGGCACACACAGCTTTCCAGGATGAATCGACTGTATTACCGACAGGAGATAACATGCCAAGTCCGGTCACGACTACACGACGCTCAGACACGCTTATCCTCCGGGGGGGAAAATAAAAGAAACAAGGCGGTCGGGTGACCGCCTGGACATGAGGGATGCTTACTTGCCTGCGTTCTCAACGTAGTCAATAGCAGCCTGTACAGTTGTGATTTTTTCTGCTTCTTCGTCTGGGATTTCGATGTCGAACTCTTCTTCCAGAGCCATCACCAGCTCAACTGTGTCAAGAGAATCAGCGCCTAAGTCATCAACGAATGAAGCTTCGTTTTTTACTTCTTCCTCTTTAACACCCAGTTGTTCAACGATGATTTTCTTAACACGTTCTTCGATAGCGCTCATACTATTAAATTTCCTATCAAAACTCGCTATATGCGATGGTTTTCGTAGTTTATAAAATACAGGAAAAGATGCAACCCAATCCCGGCTGGTCTAACCATATAAATACTCACTTTTGCGTGTGTTTACACAAAAACGGCAAATGGTTAGCTCAAACATTAAATCATGTACATGCCACCATTGACATGCAATGTCTCGCCTGTGATGTAAGCCGCTTCATCAGAAGCTAAGAAGGCTACAGCACTGGCAATCTCTTCAGCATCACCCAAACGGTTAGCAGGAACCTGAGATAAAATGCCTGCACGCTGGTCGTCTGTCAATGCACGAGTCATATCGGTTTCGATAAAACCCGGGGCAACGACGTTGACGGTGATACCGCGCGACGCGACTTCACGGGCGAGTGATTTACTGAAACCAATCAGCCCGGCTTTCGCTGCCGCATAGTTAGCCTGTCCGGCGTTCCCCATCGTTCCGACAACAGAACCGATGGTGATGATGCGCCCGCAACGTTTTTTCATCATGGCGCGCATAACCGCTTTGGACAGTCGGAATACGGATGAAAGGTTAGTGTCGAGGATATCCTGCCACTCATCGTCTTTCATACGCATCAGTAAGTTGTCACGTGTGATACCTGCATTATTAACCAAAATATCAATTTCGCCAAACTCAGCGCGAATATTTTCTAATACATGGTCAATGGATGCGCTGTCGGTCACGTTCAGGGCAAGGCCTTTACCCTTTGCGCCTAAGTATTCACTGATAGCAGCCGCACCGCTTTCGCTGGTTGCAGTACCAATCACAGTTGCACCGCGTGCTGCTAATTTCTCAGCAATTGCACGGCCGATTCCGCGGCTCGCACCGGTGACAAGGGCAATTTTGCCTTCAAAGCTCATCTCAACCTCAGCGATTTTCAAGTGCTGTTTCCAATGATGACATATCATTGACAGCAGATGATGTTAATGTTTTCACAATACGCTTAGTCAGCCCGGTCAGTACTTTGCCCGGCCCTGCTTCCAGCAGATCTTCAATACCCTGCGCGGCCATAAACTCAACAGTTTCGGTCCAGCGTACCGGATTATAAAGCTGACGGACTAATGCATCACGAATTGCATCGGCGGAAGTCTCTATCTTAACATCAACATTGTTCACAACAGAAAAGATTGGTGTATTAAATGTGATATTTTTTAGCGCAACGGCTAATTTATCAGCAGCCGGCTTCATTAATGCACAATGTGACGGCACACTGACCGACAACGGCAGCGCACGTTTCGCCCCGGCTTCCTTACATAATGCCCCGGCACGCTCAACGGCGTCTTTTTCACCGGCGATAACCACCTGGCCCGGCGAGTTAAAGTTAACCGGTGATACGACCTGCCCCAGGGCTGCTTCTTCACAGGCTTTGGCGATAGCATCATTGTCCAGACCGATGATGGCATACATTGCCCCGGTACCGGCCGGAACGGCTTCCTGCATCAGGCGGCCGCGTAATTCCACCAGTTTGATGGCTTCTTTAAAATCCATCACACCGGCACACACCAGCGCGGAGTATTCCCCCAGGCTGTGACCGGCCATCATGGCAGGCATTGCGCCGTTTTTTTCCTGCCAGACACGCCAGATGGCCACAGAGGCCGCCAGCAGTGCAGGCTGGGTCTGCCAGGTTTTATTCAGTTCTTCTTCCGGCCCGTTCTGAACGAGTGCCCATAAATCGTAGCCCAGTTCAGCGGATGCTTCGGCAAAGGTTGCCTCAACGACCGGAAAATTTGCCGCGAGGTCCGCCAGCATACCGACTGACTGAGAACCCTGTCCCGGAAATACCATTGCATATGCAGACATGATTTAGCTTCCTGAAAAATTAAAAACGAATTAATGCAGAACCCCAGGCAAAACCACCGCCGAAGGCTTCAATCAGAATCAGCTGACCGCGTTTGATGCGCCCGTCACGAACCGCTTCGTCGAATGCAGTCGGTACAGAGGCCGCAGAGGTGTTGCCGTGACGATCAAGCGTTACCACCACTTTATCCATGCCCATATTTAATTTTTTTGCTGTGGCACTGATAATGCGCAGGTTTGCCTGATGCGGCACCAGCCAGTCAAGTTCTGATTTATCAATATTGTTCGCCACCAGCGCTTCTTCAACGACGTTGGCTAATTCACGGACCGCCACGCGGAACACTTCGTTACCTGCCATTGTCAGGTACGCCGGTTTTTCACTGTCTTTGCGATCTTTATTCGGTAATGTCAGCAGATCGCCATAGCGACCGTCCGCATGTAAATGGGTGGAGAGAATGCCCGGCTCTTCTGAGGCTTCAACCACAAAAGCACCCGCGCCGTCACCAAACAGGATAACAGTACCGCGATCTTCAGGGTCCAGCGTTTTCGCCAGCACATCCGAACCGATCACCAGGGCTTTTTTCGCCATACCGGTTTTAATGAATTGATCCACCACGCTGATAGCGTAGCTGAAACCGGCACACGCCGCCGCCACATCAAAGGAGATGCAGCTGTCAATGCCCAGCAGTTTCTGGATTTCACAGGCCGCGCTCGGGAAACCGTGCGTGGAAGAAGTGGTACCCACAACGATCAGATCGATATCACCGGCAGGAATACCCGCCATATCCAGTGCGTTCAGAGCTGCCTGGTGCCCCATCGTAACAACAGTTTCATCATCACCGGCCAGACGGCGCTCACGGATCCCCGTACGAGTAACAATCCACTCATCGGTTGTGTCGACCATTTTTTCCAGATCAGCATTTGTGCGGATTTGTGCAGGAAGATAGCTCCCGGTTCCTAAAATTTTCGTATACATATTAATTAGTTACTCTTGGGTAATACCATAGCGAGGCGGGATGCGATTCGTTCAGGCACCTGCTTTTCAACAGTCTGAACCGCCTGCGTTATGGCAGCGTTGAATGCACTTACATTCGCCGCACCGTGACTTTTAATCACAATGCCGCGTAATCCTAACAGAGAAGCACCGTTATACTGGTCGGGGTTCAGGTGGCTGAAGCGTTTATTCAGCCATTTTGTCACCACTTTCTTCACAAGTTTGTACAGAAGGGATGAAGATTTGCCTTCATTTTGTGATTTAAACATAGAAAGGATCACACGAATCACCCCTTCCATAGTTTTCAGGGTAACGTTACCCGCGAAGCCGTCACAGACCAGCACATCAGTTTTACCGGTCAGAAGTTCGTTACCTTCTGCATAGCCGATATAATTGATGTCCGGTATCGATTTCAGCACCGTGGCTGCTTCGCGGATATTGTCGAGTCCCTTGGTTTCTTCTTCACCGATGTTCAGTAATGCCACACGCGGATGCGGGATCCCGGCCACATCTTCTGCCATCACCGCGCCCATGACAGCAAACTGCACCAGCATCTCACTGCTGCACTCCGCATTTGCGCCCAGATCAAGCAGCACCGTTTTGCCTTTCTTCTGATTCGGCACCACGGTCATCAGTGCAGGACGCTCGATGCCTTCAATCGATTTCAGCATCAGTTTCGCCAGCCCCATCAGCGCCCCGGTGTTTCCGGCACTGACGCACGCCTGTGCCTCCCCCTCTTTCACCAGTTCCAGCGCGATACGCATGGATGTGCCTTTGCTCTGGCGGATAGCCTGAGAAGGTTTGGCATCACCGGCAATTGTCTCATAGGCAGGGATCACCCGCAGACGACTGAGCAGCTCAGCATTCTGGTTTGCAAGCAGAGGAGAAATGGAGTCAGGGTGCCCGACCAGCAACAGGGTGAGCTTTGGATTAGATGCCAGTGCCTGCAGCGAGGCAGGCACTGTGACATGGGGGCCGATATCCCCACCCATGGCATCTAACGCGATGGTTAGATTAGTCAAGATATCAACGTGCTTAAAAAGCAGCAGATTACTTGTTGATTACCTTACGACCACGGTAGTAACCATCAGCGGTCACATGGTGGCGCAGATGAGTTTCACCAGAGGTTTTGTCAACAGAAACCAGAGTTGCTGACAGTGCGTCATGAGAGCGACGCATACCACGTTTGGAACGAGTTGGTTTATTTTGTTGTACGGCCATTGACCTTACTCCTTAAGTACTTTTCTTTAAACTGGCTAATGCGGCAAACGGATTTGGCTTTTCTGCTTCCGGAGGAAGCTCACCAAAGACTTTCACCGCGTCGGACACTTCACAGTGTTCAGAATCATGTACCGGAACCACAGGCAGAGAAAGAATTAATTCATCTTCAATCATTGCCAGTAAATCTGTCTCACCAAAATCATTTACGTCAATTGGCTCATACTCTTCCGGTAATGCCTCAGCCTGTTCATCGCTGACAACCGGGCTGAAACAATACGTTGCGCGGACATGAAGCGGGAAGATATTACCACACCGCTGACACTCAAGTGAAACATCAGTTTCTGCTGTTCCCTTAATGACTGTCAGACGCTGCGGATCGATTTCAAACGTCAAATCAACATCAACATCGCTGTCCACACTGACTACCGATTCGGCTAACCGCGTAACCTGCTCAGGTGCATAGCACCCCCGGTAATCCAGACGCTTCTGCGCGGCGCGCTTTGCATCAATAGTCAGAGGTAATTTTATCTTTTGCATAAGGCGCGCATCTTATATTCGTAAGACGATATAGTCAAAGAAAATATAGACAGCAAAGAGGGCGGTAACCTGCCTTCCCGCTAAAAATACACTCAATAAGCGGCGCATAGTTTAGAATGAGTTTATTCTTTTTACCACGACTTTCGGAATATTTATGATCTCACTGGTTCTCGCCTCCACCTCCCTGTACCGCAAAGCTTTGCTGGAAAAACTCGGCATCCCGTTTGTATCCGCCGCCCCGGGTACGGATGAAACCCCGCATCCGGCAGAAGACGCGCAATCGCTGGTCATGCGCCTGGCGCGCGAAAAAGCCCGTTCATTAACGCAGCAGTACCCTGACAGTCTGATTATCGGCTCTGATCAGGTCTGTGTGCTGGACGGGGAAATCACCGGCAAACCACATCATTATGACGCGGCCTTTGCACAACTGCGCAAAGCCTCCGGTCAGTGCATCACCTTTTATACCGGGCTGACCCTGTACAACAGCGCCACCGGGGAAGATCACACGATATGTGAACCTTACTGTGTGCATTTCCGTACACTGGATGATGACGAAATCCGTGCCTATCTGCTGGCGGAAATGCCCTATCAGTGTGCCGGAAGCTTTAAATCCGAAGGTTTAGGAATCGCCTTATTTAAAAAACTGCAGGGAGATGACCCTAATACACTGATAGGTTTACCGCTGATCCGCCTGACAGAATTGCTGATTCAGGCCGGATACAACCCACTGCGGATCCCCCGCTGACACACGCCGGGGCATCCGATAATTCTGAGGAACTGACATGAAGCTGAAAATGATCGCTGCCGCAACGCTGCTGTTCAGTGCTGCCGGTCTGGCTGCCCCGTCACTGGCGGATAAAACGACCTTTGTTGCCGACTGTACAAAAGGCGCTGTGACCAACCTGAAAAACCCGGAGAACCGCAGCAAAGTCCCGGCAGTCTGTGAGTGTGTGTATGACAACTCACTGGCGAAATTCGGCAAAGACGGGCTGGAAAAACTGGATGACCGGGTCCGCAAAGGTCAGACGCTGACCGGACAGGACTCTCAGGCTATCGGTGAGATTGCACAGAGTTGTACCACAAAGATTATCGGTGTACAGCCGCAGTAACCGCAGAATACCCTCTGTATAAGAAAAAACCCGCGTTTATCAGCGCGGGTTCTTTATTTCTGTTCTCTGCTTATTTTGCCTGTTTCGACCGCAGTACTGTCAGGCAATGGCGCAGTTTTTCATCCAGCGGTGCCTGAAGGCGCATCGCCTCACCGGTGGACGGATGAGTGAAGGCAAGTGCCGCCGCATGTAAAAACAGCCGGTTAAGCCCTGTCCCTTTCAGCTGAGCATCAAACTGCGCATCACCGTAGCGGTTATCAAACGCGATCGGATGCCCCGCATGCAGTGTGTGTACACGGATCTGATGTGTGCGACCGGTGACCGGACTGGCTTTGACCAGTGTGGCAGTCTCAAACCGCTCCTCCACTTTAAACCGTGTTTCCGACGGTTTGCCTTCCGGACTGACTTTCACCACGCGCTCACCGCTCTGGAGAATATTTTTCAGCAGCGGTGCCTGCACCACTTTTACGGAAGACTGCCACTGGCCGCGCACCAGTGCCAGATAATCTTTCTGCATCTGTTTCAGACGCAGTTGCTCATGCAGTGCCCGCAGAGCGGAACGTTTTTTGGCGATCAATAAAATGCCGGAGGTATCGCGGTCAAGCCGGTGCACCAGTTCCAGGAAGCGCGCCTCCGGACGCAGTGCGCGCATTGCCTCAATCACCCCGAAACTCAGACCGCTGCCGCCGTGCACCGCGGTGCCCGCCGGTTTATTAATCACCAGGATATGATCATCTTCATATAATACACACTCTGCGAGTGCAGATACTTTATCCAGTTTCGCTGATACCGGGGCATCATTTTTCTCAGCCACACGCACCGGCGGGATACGGATGCTGTCCCCGTCCGCGATTTTGTATTCCGGCTTAATCCGGCCTTTATTGACACGCACTTCCCCTTTGCGGATGATGCGGTAAATCATGCTCTTCGGCACCCCTTTGAGGCGCGCGAGCAGGAAATTATCAATACGCTGGCCGGCTTCATCGCCGGACACAACAACAAATTGAACTGTCTGATTATCAGTTTTCATGAAACGGGGGGCTATCCTCTGAACCGTTGCTCCGTAAACCGGCATATTTTTCCGGTGAAACAGGCGGCAAATGTGCATCAATGTTTTACGCGGCTATTTTCCCATTTTTTCCGGAAAAAGACCAAGGATTAACGTCATTAACAAATTTCTGCATAATTTTCACCGAAACATGCAATGTCACCTTGCTATAACCACACCGGCAATGGAATAATGCATGCGCCGATTTTGGCAAAACAGATATTTTATCTTTGTCTGACCGATGACAACGCAGCAATGGCGTAAGACGTTATTTCCGGTCAGATAATCAGCGGGCTGCGGGTTGCAGCTTACCGGGCCGGTATCGCGTATAAACGTGATTTTCAGCCGGCAACGGGGATTCAGACAAGACTGAACCTCACCGACACAATTTGCACCTCTATACGATCGACAGCCGTGAGGCTGACGGTGCGGTAAAAGCCACGAGGTCATCGGTTCCGGTAGCAACGAAATTGCCCGCAGCGCACTAATTAAATGAAAAAAATTGAGTAACTTATAATGAAAAGAATGTTAATCAACGCAACTCAGCAGGAAGAGTTGCGTGTTGCCCTTGTCGACGGGCAGCGCTTGTATGATCTGGATATCGAAAGCCCCGGTCACGAACAAAAAAAAGCAAACATCTATAAAGGGAAAATCACCCGTATTGAACCGAGTTTAGAAGCTGCTTTTGTTGACTATGGCGCAGAGCGTCACGGTTTCCTTCCCGTCAAAGAAATTGCCCGCGAGTATTTCCCTGCTAATTACCACGCTTCCGGCCGCCCGAATATCAAAGATGTCCTGAGAGAAGGTCAGGAAGTCATTGTACAGGTGGACAAAGAAGAGCGCGGTAATAAAGGCGCGGCACTCACCACCTTTATCAGTCTGGCCGGCAGCTATCTGGTTCTGATGCCGAATAACCCGCGTGCCGGGGGGATCTCCCGCCGTATCGAAGGGGATGACCGCACCGAGCTGAAAGAAGCCCTGTCTGCCCTGGATATCCCGGATGGTATGGGTCTGATTGTCCGCACCGCCGGTGTCGGTAAATCGGCCGATGCCCTGCGCTGGGATCTCGAGTACCGTATCAAGCACTGGGAAGCCATCAAAAAAGTTGCTGAAGGCCGCCCTGCTCCGTTCCTGATCCATCAGGAAAGTAATGTTATCGTCCGTGCGTTCCGTGATTACCTGCGCCCGGACATCGGTGAAATCCTCATCGATAACCCGAAAATTCTGGAACTGGCACGCAAGCACATCACCGCTATCGGCCGTGCGGATTTTGCCAGCAAAATCAAACTGTACCAGGGCGAAGTACCGCTGTTCAGTCACTATCAGATTGAGTCGCAGATTGAATCCGCTTTCCAGCGCGAAGTCCGTCTGCCGTCCGGCGGTGCGATTGTTATCGACACTACCGAAGCCCTGACCGCTATCGATATCAACTCCTCCCGCTCAACGCGCGGCGGTGATATTGAAGAAACCGCTTTTAACACCAACCTGGAAGCGGCGGATGAAATCGCCCGTCAGCTGCGTCTGCGTGACCTCGGCGGCCTGATCGTTATCGACTTTATCGATATGACCCCGGTCCGTCATCAGCGCGAAGTGGAAAACCGCATGCGCGAGGCTGTCCGTCAGGATCGCGCCCGTATCCAGATTGGCCGCATTTCCCGCTTTGGTCTGCTGGAGATGTCCCGTCAGCGTCTGAGCCCGTCACTGGGTGAATCAAGCCATCATGTGTGTCCGCGATGCAGCGGTACCGGAACTGTGCGTGATAACGAATCGCTGGCGCTCTCCATTCTGCGTCTGATTGAAGAAGAAGCGCTGAAAGAGAACACCCATCAGGTACATGCGATTGTACCGGTACCGGTCGCCTCTTATCTGCTGAACGAAAAACGCCAGGCTGTCAGTGCGATTGAAGCACGTCAGGCCGGTGTCAGCGTGATTATCGTGCCGAACAACCAGATGGAAACCCCGCACTTCCGTGTGGTCCGTGTCCGTAAAGGTGATGAAATCGGTACCCTGAGCTACCGCCTGCCGGAGAAATACGAAGCGGAATCCGCTGCCGGTGAAGAAGAGGAAACTCAGGAACGCCGTGCACCGGAACAACCGGCTATCAATGCCTTTGCTATCACCTCCGATGCACCGGTACCGGCACAGACTGCCGCTACCCGCAAACCGGAAAGCAAACGCGATAACCGTCAGGACAAGCAGGCACCTGCGGCTTCTGAAGGTGGATTCTTCAGCCGTCTCATCAAAAAACTGTTCGGCTCCGCACCTGCTGTACCGGAAGAAACTGAACAGAAAGAGAAAAAACAGACTAACGACAACAACCGCCGCGGCGGGAATGATCGTAACAAGCAGCGCCGTAACCGCCGTGACCGTAATGATCGCAACGGCGAACGTACCGAGCGTGGTGACCGCCCTGAGCGCAGCGAGCGCAGTGATAACGAATCGCGCAACAAACGCGATCGCGATACTGTGAATGAGCCGCGTAAAGGCCGTAACCAGAATACACCGAACGAAGATCTGACACCGGAAGAGCTGGCCGCCCGCGAAGCACAGCAGCAGTTACGCCGTGAACAGCGTGCAGAGCGTCAGCGCCGCCGCCAGGACGAAAAACGTGTACAGCAGGATGCGAAAAAACTGCGTGCCCAGCAGGAAGATCAGGATGCACTGAACAGTGACGGCAATACGGAAGATGATGATGCACCGGCACCGGTTCGTCAGCGCCGTACCCGCCGCCAGCTGAACGGTTCTGTCCGTATCACTGATGGTGAAACACAGACTAAACCGGCTGTTGCAGCACCGGTTCCGGTTGTTATCGATAATGCACCAGTGGCAGTTCCTGCGGATACCGACGTACCGGCAGCGGCTGAAAACAATGGTGATGAGGCACACAGCGATAACATCCTGCCGCGCCGCTCCCGCCGTTCACCGCGTCATCTGCGTGTGAGTGGTCAGCGCCGCCGCCGTTACCGTGAAGACCGTCAGCTGACACAGTCTCCGGTTCCGCTGGAAATGGCTGTATTCTCCCCTGAACTGGCTTCCGGTAAAGTGTGGATCCAGTATCCGGTTGTGACACCTGCTGCACAGGCAGAACAGGAAATCGCAGCTGAGACACCGGAAGTCACCGAAACAACCGCCGTGATGACAGAAACCGCTGTTGTTGCTCAGGTGATGGCTGAAACTACAGAAACCACTGTTGTGGCAGAACAGTTCTCTCTGACTGTCGCGTCTGAAGCGCCTCAGACCACAGCGCCGGAAGAAACACCGGTTGCGGATACGGTCACTGAATCTGTACCGGCAGAAGAGCCTGTACAGGAAACCGCTGACGTTATCGCTGATGAGCCTGTTGTGACTGACGTGATTGTTACTGAGCCTGTTGCTGTCACAGAACCTGTTGCACCGGTTGTTGTTGCAGAACCGGCAGTGATTGCAGAGCCTGAACCGGTTGTTGTAACTGAACCTGTTACTGCACCGGTTGCGGCTCCGGTGACTGCAACAACTGTCGTTGCTGCCGGCCGTCATGCTTATTCACCGATGACCAAAGCCCCTGCTCCGGCAACTACCGGTGAAGCCTTTGTTATCACCGAATATCAGCGTGAAGCCCGCGAAGCCTATGCGCTGCACGGTGCAGGCGGTCATGCGGCCACTAATCATGCTGCATCAGAGCCGTCAAAAACCCTGCTCTGATAATCCGCACTAAACTGAAAATGGCTCCCCCGGGAGCCATTTTTTTATCTTTTCCATAAAAAAAACCGCGAATACACGATTCACGGTTTCTGCTGTTCAGTGTATACGATTACTTAATATCTTTGATATCGCCCATCGCTTTGAGTTCTCTGGAGATTTCACGGCGCTCTTTTGACAGATCCGCATTCTTGATAATGTACTCATCCACACGATCTTCGTAGTCACTGCGCATATTGGCAATGATAGCCTGGATATCTTCAATGGACATACCCGGCTTGATGTATTCACTCAGGTTATCAAGCAGCAGTACACGTTTCTGGTTATCACGAATTTTCTTTTCGTTGTCAGTTATTTCACGCAGTATTTTGTTTTTACGGCGAAACATACGAACGAACTCCAGGACATTGTGAAAGGAAGGCTTGGTTGTGTTGTCCATTATTCTACCCTTAGTCATATCTGAAATGTGATTCATTAAACAATACAGGTTAACCATGACTGCCGACAAGCAATTCCGCCGGTTTTCTGCGGTTTTCTTTAGTGTAGCGTATTTCTGAGCGGAATTGTTTCAGCAGATGCAAATTCCGCACAAAATCCCGTTATTTCCTGCTGAAACCCTGCTGTCCCTGTCTCCGGAACATTCACCGGCGAAATTGGTATTTTTTCCCCGATTTGCTACCCTGTAGCCCATCATTTATCAGAAAACGGGCCATACGGTGTCTTCAGCACAATTTTTCTTTCACGATTACGAAACCTTCGGACAGGATCCTGCCGGTGACCGCCCGGCGCAGTTTGCCGGTGTCCGCACGGACAGTGAGTTCAATATTATCGCCGACCCGGTGATCGCCTACTGCGCCCCGGCGGATGACTATCTGCCGCAGCCTGCTGCAGTGATGATAACCGGGATCACGCCGCAGGAAGCATTGCAGAAAGGGGTTAATGAGGCACAGTTTGCTAAGCTGATTCATGACACCTTTACACAGCCGGACACCTGTATTCTCGGCTATAACAGCATTCGTTTTGATGATGAAGTCACCCGTAATATTTTCTACCGGAATTTTTACGACCCGTATGCCTACAGCTGGATGAACCGCAATTCCCGCTGGGATCTGATCGATATCACCCGTGCCTGCTATGCGCTGCGTCCGGACGGCATAAACTGGCCGGAAAATGACGAGGGACTGCCGAGCTTTAAACTGGAGCATCTGACCGCTGCCAACGGTATCGCCCACGAAAATGCTCATGATGCGATGGCTGACGTATACGCCACTATCGCCATGGCAAAACAACTGCGGGGTGCACAGCCGCGTCTGTTCGATTATTTCTTCAGTCTGCGTGATAAGCGCAAACTCGCGGCACTGATTGATATTCCGTCCATGAAACCACTGGTGCATGTCTCCGGAATGTTCGGGGCTGTCCGCGCCAATACCAGCCTGGTGGCTCCGCTGGCATGGCATCCGGATAACCGCAATGCCGTGATTATGTGTGACCTCGCCGGTGACCTGACCCCGCTGCTGACACTGGATGCAGATACACTGCGCGAACACCTGTACACCCGCCGTGATGAGCTGCCGGAAGGCGCATCTCCGGTACCGCTCAAACTGGTACATATCAATAAATGTCCGATCCTGGCACCGGAAAATACCCTGCGCCCTCAGGATGCACAGCGAATCGGACTGGATAAAGACCTCTGTGCCCGTAATGCAGAACTGCTGCATCAGCATCCGGAGATCCGCGAGAAAGTCGTGGCGATGTTCGCACAACCGCGTGAGTTTCCGCCGCAGAATGATGTGGATCGCATGATTTATCAGGGTTTTTTCAGTGATTCAGATAAAGCGGCCATGACAATTATCCGCGAAACAGATCCGAAAAATCTGCCGGCACTGGCGCTGAGCTATCAGGATGCCCGCCTGCCGGAGTTACTGTTCCGCTACCGTGCCCGGAATTTCCCCGGCACACTGGATGAACAGGAGCAGCAGCGCTGGCTTGCCCATCGCCGTGAGGTCTTTAATCAGGATAATTTAACCCGTTATTTTGAGCAGATTGGTGAAATGATGCAGGAATATCAGCATGATGCGAATAAGACAGAATTACTGAAGAAGCTGGTACAGTACGCGCAGCACCTGGCGCAATAATCAGAACAGACCGCCGGGAGGGAGACTCCCGGCGGTGAAATCATCCCGCTTTATTCGTGGTATAGAATACCCGGCACAGGGATTCCCTGTACTTCGGACAAACAGAGACCAGCCGTGTGCGGCTCTCTGTATCCCGCCCCAGCTCTTTCAGCACCCCTTTGGTGATCAGCGAATCCGCACTGCTGTGCTTAATACCGATACTGACATTTTCATCACGGGCATTCAGGATATACACAATCAGCGCCCGCTCATCCGTGCTGAGGTTATGCAGCACCTCTGCTTTATGGCACTTGACCTGAACCGCTTTGCCGAAGGCATTTTTGAGTCTTTTAAACATAATCATCAATAAACAGGGAGAAAAGCTGATTATAATAAAATTAATCCCTTATTAACATTACTGATTATACTTTCCGCAGCCACATCCTTCGTGCCCTTCCCCCCAATATTTTAACTTACTGGTTTTGCCCAGTCCCGGGTTCAGAGTATTGGTCGGATCGGTGGCTTTATAGAAGGCTTTCAGCTGGGGTTTGGCTTTATACAGATGACCGACATTGTGCTCTGCCGGATATTCCGCCCCGCGCGTGTTCAGGATTTCAAGCATTTCCTCTTTCAGCGCATGCGGATCCACGCCTTTCTTCACAATATAGTCCTGATGGAAAACGTGGCATAAAAAATGTCCGTAGTAGAGTTTATGCACCAGTTTGCTCTCAATTTCCGGCGGCAGGACTTCCAGCCACGCCTGATCATTACGGCGCAGTGCAATATCCAGTGCGAGGATATCCTCCACTTTGCTGCTGTTGACTGCGTGATAGCGGATGGCGGCACCGGCGGCCACAAAGCGGTGCAGGAAAGCATCCGCCCCCTCTTTGGCATCACACTCAAAGAAAGCACCTTCTGCATTGTCAAAGAAACTGCTCAGCCAGTTGCGGGCTTCATCAATCCCCTCTCCGGCCATTTTCAGCATCAGGTGATGCTCATATTTATCGCGGTACTCCTCCATCCGGCGCGGCAGATGGTTTGGCCATAAATGGCTTAATAACTGCATGGTGCGGTCAATCAGGTTTTTCGGCAGCAGCGGAATTTTATTGAAGATGGCATCCATCCGTCCTTTGATGGTGAACAGTTTCGGCATTTTTTCGGTGCCGAGCTTGTCGATCGTCAGGAAACTGTCTTTACCGTACACTTTTGCGATGTCATAACATTCGCGGTGCATATATTCACCGGCCACCGGCAGATGCTCAAACTCCGCAAGAATATGACGGCGGATGTCTTCCAGCACCGAAGGCGTATTGGTGCCGATATAGAAAACTTTGCTCTCTCCCTGAGACGGGAAGGTATCAAGGCGCACCGCAAACACCACCAGCTTACCGGCACAGCCGGAGGCTTCAAACAGGCGGCGTTCGTCGGCGTTGAAACGGGACGGGGTGTCCGCATCCACATCACGGATACGCTGATGATAATCATGATCAGAGGCCGGCTTATCCGTGTCCTCAATATCCGCATCCTGATACTGCCGGTATTCCAGACAATTCAGAATCTCTTCCGGGGTTGAACCCAAATCAATCCCCAGATGGTTGACCAGCTCTGCGGTACCGTCCGCATTAACGCGGCCGTACAGCGCCAGTTCCGTATAAGCAGGACCGCGCTGCACCAGCGAACCGCCGGAGTTATTACAAATCCCGCCGACCACCGATGCCCCGATACAGGAAGAACCAATGACGGAATGCGGCTCACGGCCCAGCGGTTTCAGCACTTTTTCCAGATGCCACAGGGTGCTGCCCGGCAGTGCCACCACCTGCTGCTGTTTTGTCAGTACCTGAATTTTATCCAGACGCAGCGTGCTGATAATGATAATTTCGCGGTCATAATCATCCCCGCTCGGGGTGGAGCCTTCAGTCAGGCCGGTATTAGCCGCCTGCATGATCACAATTCTGTTGGCTTCAACAGCGGCTTTAAACACCTGCCACAGTTCATACAGCGTGCCCGGGAACACCACCGCCAGCGCGCTGCCTTCTCCGGAACGGAAGCCTTTGCGGTATCGCTCCGTCTTACGCGGCTCTGTTAAAATGTGTTTGTGACTGACAATATCTGTCAGTGCCTGAATAAGACGTGCGCCGTCAGGTTGCTGATTGTTGATCATACTTTACCCCGATTCAGATTACTTATTGTTCATTAAGTAATTATGCCTCTTATTTTATTTATAATACAAATACTATTTTTAACAAATTTAACAGATTAACCACGAATCCGGCTTATCTGAACAGGTTGATCAGCAGCGTCACCATCATAATCCCGACTGTCAGGATCAGGATTTTACGGACAATTTCTCCGTTGGTGCGGATAGCATGCTGGCTGCCGAGGTGATTCCCGAGCAGACTGGCGGCGATCATCGGGATACTGAGCAGGAACGCGATATGCCCGGCCATAATAAAGGCGACCAGTCCGCCAACATTTGATGCCAGGTTAAAGATTTTCGAGGTGGCGGACGATTTCAGTAAATCCAGGTTATTGATCAGAAACAGACAAATAATAAAGATACTGCCGGTACCCGGCCCGAAAAAGCCGTCATAGAAACCGACAATAAAGCAGGTGAAAAAGACCAGCCATACGGATTTGCGCACGGCGCTGCCCTGTTGCGCACCACCCAGTTTGCCTTTAAAAAAGGCGGCCAGCAGGCCGATCGGCAGCATACAGATAATAATATAGGTAATCGTTTCAGACGGCAGATATATAATCGCTTTCGCGCCCACCCAGGCCCCGAAGAATGATGAAATAATCCCGGCCGGAATTATCTGCCAGTAAACCGATTTGTTTTTGATGAAATTAGAAATGGCCGCCAGCGTACCGACAGAACTCACTAATTTTTCCTGTCCCAGCGCCATATGCGGGGGCAAACCGGTCAGCATAAAGGCCGGGATCAGAATCAGCCCTGCGCCGCCGGCAATGGAATCAATATATCCGGCCACAAAAGAGGCGATGACCAGCAGTGCCAGTCCCGCATAAAAATAGTCTGCCATCAGACTGTGCTCAATATACATCTGCATCCCTTAATTATTATCATTTTCTATATTTTCAGCGGGTTACTATACGCGATTACACATAAAAAAACGGCGCACAGAATCAAACTGTGCGCCGTTTTCACGACATAACTGCTTAAAGACTTACTGTTCCGGCATCTGCGGCATCGGACGGCGGAAGCGGCGGGTCAGCCATAACATATAGATCAGACCCAGTGCACCCCAGCTCAGTCCTAATTCCATCGATTTCGCATCGAGGTTGAACCAGAGCACGGTCACTGTCGCAGCACCGATAATCGGCAGCAGCAGATAGTTGATCTGGTCGCCCAGCGTCTTGTTGCGGCGCTCGCGGATATAGAATTGTGAAATCACAGACAGGTTAACGAAGGTGAACGCCACCAGTGCGCCGAAGTTAATCAGTGCGGTCGCGGTAACCAGATCAAACCAGACTGCACTCAGCGCCAGCACACCCACCAGCAGCACGTTCAGTGCCGGGGTACGCCATTTCGGATGCACGTAACCGAAGAATTTCTCCGGGAACACGCCGTCACGGCCCATAACATACATCAGACGGGATACCCCTGCCTGTGCCGCCATACCGGAAGCCAGTACGGTCACGCAGGAGAACACCAGAATGATGGACTGGAAGAAGGCACCGGCCACCATGTACATAATTTCAGGCTGTGACTCTTCCGGATTGTTGAAACGGGACACATCCGGGAAATAGAGCTGCAGGAAATAAGACACCGCGATAAAGATCAGACCACCAATCAGTGCGGTCAGGAAAATCGCTTTCGGGATCACTTTCCCGGCATTCGGTGTTTCTTCTGACAGTGAGCTGATACCGTCAAATCCTAAGAAGGAGAAGCACAGTATGGTCGCCCCGCTTATCATCGGGATCAGTTCCGCATCAATGGAGGCAAACGGACGGAAGGAGAGCAGCGTACCCGCCCCTTCACCCGCAGACACACCACGGACCAGCAGACCGACAAACACAATCATCACGGCAACCTGTACCAGTACAATCCCGGTATTGAGGTTTGCCACGACATTGATGCCGCGCAGATTAAATAATGTCATCAGGAAAACCAGACCCGCAACGAAGATCCATGGCGGACAGTCAGGGAAGATTGCCTGAAGATAAATTTTTGCCAGCAGAATGTTGATCATCGGCATGAACAGGTAGTCCAGCAGCGATGACCAGCCAACCATAAAGCCGATATGCGGACTCATGGATTTCTGGGCATAAGTATACGCCGAGCCTGCGGACGGGAACCGTTTAACCAGTTTTCCGTAACTCAGCGCAGTAAAAAGAATGGCTGTCAGTGCGATAGCATAAGAGGTCGCAACATGACCGCTGGTAATTTCGGACACAATCCCGAACGTATCAAAGATGGTCATCGGCTGCAGGTACGCAAGCCCCATCATGACAACCTGAACGAGGGTAAGTGTTTTTGCGAGTTGTACGCGGTTATTGGCAGCTGTACGGTTCAGGCCAATATCAAGGGTAGTATTATGCGACATGAGCGAATCCTCCCGTAACACCGACAATCATACTGATACTACTATCAGATGGCGTGTTACCGGGAAGACTTCGCATCTGCCTGTAGGCAGTGAAGTAAGAAGGGGTTTGGAGTGCTGAGCAGGAGCGCCGTGCTCCGTAGTCGTCGTTGCAGCAGCCAGCGCCGATTGGCACAGGTGCAAAAGTGAAAAATTGCGCCATTTATCGCATCCTCATACCGGTGTTTATCGTCCGGTGTAATTCAGTAAACAGTTATCCGGCCTATCGGCCCCTTTTTTTGTCGGTGACAATATTTTAGTGCAAAAAAAAAACCGATGCGTATAAATGCATCAGTTATTTTTTTGGATGGCGCATTCTGCACCCCTCAGTCATAAATTTCAAGCTTTGTTCGCCCTGATCCGGTAATTTTTTTACATACCGCTTTACCGGCAGAATTTCCGTGATGAAACTTTGAATATTTATAGCTGAAACGTTAAAAAATCCGGCTGATCGTGTATTTCTCAGTCACTCTGCCTGTCATAAAAAAACACGGCGCCCGGAAAAGGACGCCGCGTTTCGACACATAATAATGAATGATGTTTACATCAGAAGTTATAATTCAGGCCGATGTTGTAACGACGACCATCGAGTGTGGCACCGTAGTTTTCATTATTAATACGGCGATCCAGCACGTTATACACCCCAGCCACAAAGTTCAGGTCTTTATTCAGCTGATAACTGCCGCCGATATCCACCGTGGCATAAGAGCCGGTTCCTGTTGCCATATTGGTGCGGGACAGATAATCAGACGTTTTGCCGCGGAAGTTAATCCGGCTCCAGGTTTTGATATCCTGCGTGGTATCCCAGTTCAGTGTGGCGTTAGCCATATGTTTCGGCATTTTGTTCAGTGCTTTGCCTTTGAAAGCACCACTCTTCTGCTCGGAATCGGTGAAGGTATAGTTCGCGGACAGATCCACAGACTCGACAATCTGCCAGTTCATAATCGCTTCCACACCGCGCATATTGGCTTTATCGACGTTGATACGATCACTAATGAAATCGTAATCTCTGTTATCCGGATCTTTTTCCGTACAGATAATATTGGTTCCTGTACCGCAGCGGCGTATTTCGGTGATCTTATCTTTAAAGTCAGTGTTAAAGACCGTCAGGCTCATATTGAGGTTATCCTGATTGTTCCACAGCACACTGATCTCTTCGGTGACACTTTTCTCCGGTTTCAGATCAGGGTTACCGAAAATAACACCGTTCAGACTACCGCCGCCGGTTACCTGACCCCATGAAGCCGTTGCCTGACGCAGATCCGGTGAGCGGTAACCGGTGGAAACACCCCCTTTCACTGTCCAGCTCTCATCCAGATGCCATACGCCGTAAACACGCGGCGTCCAGTGCGTACCGAAGTTTTCATCCTTATCCATACGCAGACCGCCGGTCAGGGTGAAATCATTGGTCAGCGCCCAGTCATCCTCTGCGAACAGTGCCCAGCTGTAGCGATCGAGTTTATTGCCGGCTAATTTATTGCCCTGATCTTTCAGCTCTTCGAAACGGTACTGACCGCCGAAGCTCAGCATATGGTCGCCGAGCGGCATAACAGTCTGATTACGGGCGATGGTATCGTAATATTCCATATTACGGCCCGGGTTTTTGGTTTCATTACGCTGAACATAGCTGTTCATGCTGCCCCAGTCATAGTTACCGTCATGGGTAATCGCATACTGCGACATTTCATACTTACTGAAGCTGCTTTCTTTACTGCGCGCTGAGGCACTTTTCCCGAGACGGGAATCACGATGCTGATTATCTTTTTTGAAATCAAAATCGATGCTGTTCTGCTCATCCGGCGTTAATGTCAGTGTACCGCCGCCGCTGGTCATGATCTGGCGGTTAAAGCCATTCGCAAAGTTATCTTCCCCGCGATGAGAATACTGGCCGTTCACTTTCATGCTCAGCAGATTATCCACCAGCGGACCGGCGGCGAAGAAGCTGCCCTGCCCGGTGTTACCGCTGTCTTTGCTTTCTGTGATAGTGGCATCGGTACGGACACTTGCGTGCCACTCACCCTGCGCTTTCCGCGTGATAATATTGATAACCCCGCCCATGGCATCCGAACCATACAGTGACGACATCGGCCCGCGCACCACTTCAATGCGGTCAATCGCAGTCAGCGGCGGCAACCATCCCTGTTCAATACCGGAGTTATCACTATTAGGGCGCGTTTCGCGGCTGGCGACCCGTTTCCCGTCCACGAGGATCATAGTGTATTTCGGGTCCATCCCGCGGATACTGATATCAGAAGAACTGCCGCCGCCGGTAACCACAACGCCCGGCACATCTTTCAGGGCATCTGTCACATCACGGTAGGCTTTATCTTCCAGCTGTTCGCGTGAAACAACGGAGATAGTCGCCGCAGCATCCTCAATTTTCTGCTGGAAGCCGGATGCGGTGGTAACCACAATCACGTCTTCTTTATTTGCAGCCTGAGCAGCCATCACCTGAGCGGCGAGTGCTGCCATAACACATACCGCCACTTTTCGTTTTGAAAAAATAACCATTCTTTTGATTCTCCAAGAGATAATATATTTATGGACAATCGACATTCGCTCTCAGGGATTTATATCCCTTTTTTTAAATAATAATGACCCTGCCATTGCAGGCATCCGCCATTATTTTATTATTACCTTTTATAAGGCTATTTTTTATAAGTTATAACTATACAGAAAACAATGTGTTATCAGCGCATAAAAATGTATGCGGTATGCAGATAATCACCCTCTGCGGAAATATATTCCGCAGAGAATAAAAAAGAATATGTAATATAAACCGGTTTAATTATGCCAGTGTCGCAACCGCGCGCGGCACCAGACCATCAATCACAACATGCGGTACAGACTGTGAGCAGTGCTCAATACGGCCGCGCACACCATAAACGGTTGCCAGGCTGTCCGGCGTAATAACCGCTTCCGGGTCACCTTCCGCAATTAAATTTCCGTCTTTCAGCATTAATATATGATCGCCGTGACGCAGTGCGATATTAATATCGTGCACAACCACCACAGTAATAATATTCCGGCGCTGAGTTTCACGGCGCACCAAATCCATTACGTGATACTGATAATTTAAATCCAGCGCACTTAACGGCTCATCCAGTAATAACAGAGTCGGCTGACGGATTAATGATTGCGCCAGCCCGACTAATTGTTTCTGACCGCCGGATAACTGATCCAGATAATTCAGCGCCAGATGTTCAATTCCTAATTGTGACAGCAGAGACATCACTTCCTGCTCACTGTCGCGGTCAGAAACGCCGCCGGATGCCCGTTGTGCAACAATCACGGATTCCAGCACATGCAGGTGTACTCCTGCAGGCAGTGTCTGCGGCAGATAAACCACCTGCTTTGCACGTTCGGCAAAATTCATCCGCGTCAGGTCATGACCGTCGAGCAGTAACTGCCCCTCCGCCTTGTTCAGCCCGGCCAGGGAGCGCAGCAGGGTCGATTTCCCGCTGCCGTTCGGCCCGAGCAGCACGGTGATTTTACCGCGCGGCAGAGGTTCAACATTCAGGTCTTCAATGATTTTCCGTTTCGGATAACCGGCATTGAAGTGTTTAATCTCTAACCCGCTCTGAGCAGACATTGCATTCAAGTCCATCTTACATGCTCCCTTTATGACGCAGGATCATGCTCAGGAAGAACGGCACACCTACCAGTGATGTCACAATACCAACCGGAATAATCACGCCCGGGATCAGGTTTTTCGAGGCAATGGATGCCATCGACAGTACCAGCGCCCCGATTAATGCACTCGCCGGCAGATAGAAACGGTGATCCTCACCGAACATCATGCGGGCAATGTGCGGCGCGACCAGACCGATAAAAGCAATCGGGCCGACAAAAGCCACCGCCAGCGCGGTCAGAATACTGATGCGCAGCAGCGTACCGAGACGCAGACGGCGCACGTTAATACCAAAACTGACAGCGCGATCTTCACCGAGGCGAAGTGCGGTCAGCTTCCACGAGTTACTCATGGAGATCGGCAGCAGAATGGCAAAGGCCAGCGTCATCACACCCAGCTTCACCCAGGTGGCGCGCGCCAGGCTGCCCATCGTCCAGAAAACCAGCCCCTGCAAGGTGTCTTCCGTGGCGATAAACTGCATCATGGAAACCAGCGCGTTAAAGGTAAAGACCATTGCGATACCGAATAACACCACACCGGAGGTTGCCACACGTGTCCAGCGGGTGATGCCGTCGAGCATCAGCGCGGAAAACAGGGCAAAAATAAAGGCGTTCGCGGAGACAAACCACTGATCCGGTACGCCGGGAATACCAATCCCGAGGACTATCGCCAGCGCCGCACCAAACGATGCGGCGTTGGAGACGCCGAGGGTAAACGGACTCGCCAGCGGGTTATTGAGGATGGTCTGCATCTCTGCCCCGGCAAGGCCGAGAGACATACCGACCACCACGGCCATCAGGGCATACGGCAGACGTATTTCCCAGACAATCACACGGGTGCCCGCTGATACACTTTCCGGCGACACCAGGGTCTGCCAGAGTGCATCAAGGGTCAGCCCGGACGGCCCCATGGTGAAATCGAGCACCACGGTACAGAGTATTACCGCAACCACCGCAAACATCCACATCAGCCGCCTGCGCAGTACACGCCGGTAATGTGATTTCACATCACAGCTTAATTCACTGCCTGCCTGTTCCGGCTTCGTCTGTAGCATTGCTTCTGTGGTAATACTCATTATTCAAATACCTGCTGACTACTTAAAATTATTTACCGCTGACCCAGTATGTGCCGGTTGGTTCGACAGCCAGGAACTGACTGTACATTTCATCCATGGTTTTCTTCGGATCCAGATCTTTAAACTGCTCCGGATAGAACCACTTGGCAAAGGCCTGCGCGGCAATCACGTTATAAGGTGAGTTATAATAGTTGTGCCAGATAGCATAGTCACGCCCTTCTTTCACTGCGGTCAGCGTATTAATACCCTTACGCTCAGTAATGGCTTTCAGGCTGGCTTTGGCATCCGCTTCTGTTGCCTGCGCACCCAGCTGAACACCCGCATCGGTGCTGCCCGGGGCTTTCGCACCGCTGACCAGATAAATATCCGGATCCGCCGCAATCACTTTTTCCAGGTTCATAGTACCCAGTGGTGTCGGCAGAACCTCTTTGGCGATATTTTTACCGCCCGCCAGATCGATAAAGTTACCGAGGTTACCGTTACCGGCAGTACCGCAGCAGTCAGGGAATGCCCCGGCGCGCAGATCGATAAATACGGTCGGTTTTTTCTCTTCCGGTATTTTGTCTGTCACGTCAGTGACTAACTTCATCTGCTTCTGATAGAAATCTTCAAAGGCTTTGGCTTTTTCTTCGCGGTGCAGCACTTTACCCAGCACACGCATGCCCGGCAGGGTATTTTTCAGCGGCTCGTTGCGGAAATCCACAAACACAACCGGGATACCGGCCTTTTCCAGTTGGCCGACCAGCTCGCTGTTTTTACCCGGCCCGTGACCGGCCAGACCGAAAATAGCCACATCCGGATTGAGCGTTAATACTTTTTCTGCGCTGACACTGTCTTCTGTCGTGTTACCGATCAGCGGGATCTTATCGATTTCCGGGAATTTAGCTTTGTAGACAGCATAGGACTGCGGGTCAAGTTTACGGAAGTCACCCTGCCAGCCGGCAATACGTGCCAGCGGCTTATCGCCCTCCAGCAGCGCCACCGCGTGGATCATACGCCCTTCCCCTAACAGAATGCGCTCCACTTTTTCCGGCACTTCCACCGTACGCCCTGCGGCGTCAACCACCGTTTCTGCCCATGCTGCGCTGCTCATCAGAACAGCCCCTGCTGCCAGGCTCATGGTCAGCCCTTTTGCTACAGATACTAATTTCACGTTACCGGCTCCTGTTATCTGTCAGAAATTGGCGTTAACAATAAAGCAAATAAGAACTCTTATCAATACGGAATAATTATCTTCCTCATTACAATATTCGTTATCATCAGGTGATAGCGATATATCGAAAGATAATCAGTAAGAAATATCCATTATTGACAGGTAAAACGACTGACTTAACGGATAAACACAGTTTCAACCCGTGGATACCCCCGCAAAGCCTGTAACGACAAACATAAAAAAACCTGACCGGGATCGTCAGGTTTTTTATCAATTTACGTGATATGTCACAAAACCGGGTCACGCAACCTTATTTATGGCTGGCCGGAAAGTCCATTTCGCCGTAGCGGACAAACTTAGTACGCTTAACAATTTTGTAACCAAACCAGATGGCGAAGAACAGCGGCAGACCGATATACGTCGCGACCACACCCACCCAGTCAATCTGATCCTGCAGGAAGGCTTCATAGTTCTGGCCGAGGGTGATGGTCAGACACAGAATAAAGGCGAAGATCGGGCCGACCGGGAAGAAACCGGAGCGGTACGGCAGATCGTTCAGGTCATAGCCCTGCTTGATATAGCCTCTGCGGAAACGGTAGTGGCTGATGGCAATCCCCAGCCAGGCGATAAAGCCGGTCATCCCCGAGGCATTCAGCAGCCACAGATATACGGACTGGTTGCCGAACATCGATGTCAGGAAGCAGAGAGCCGCAATCACCGTCGTGGCAATCAGCGCGTTACGCGGCACACCGCCTTTGGACAATTTGGCAAACAGTTTCGGTGCTTTGCCGGATTTTGCCAGTGTGTACAGCATACGGGTGGAGGCATACATCCCGGAGTTACCCGCAGACAGTACCGCTGTCAGGATAACTGCGTTCATCACCGCAGCGGCAGAGAGCAGACCCGCACGCTCAAAGACCAGGGTGAACGGGCTGACGCTGATATCGGTTTCATCATTACGCAGCAGGTTCGGGTCGGTGTACGGGATAATCAGACTGATCACCAGAATCGCCAGCACATAGAACAGCAGGATACGCCAGAACACCTTACGCACCGCTTTCGGAATATTTTTGGCCGGATCTTTTGATTCACCGGCAGCGATACCGATAAGCTCAGTTCCCTGGAAGGAGAAGCCGACAATCATCGCCACCCCGATCATTGCGGCAAACCCGCCTTTGAACGGTGCCTCACCGACAGTCCAGTTGTGCCAGCCCGCGCCTTCCCCGCCTTTCATAATGCCGGTGATCATCATCACGCCGACAATAATAAACAGGATAACGGTACTGACCTTAATTAAGGAGAACCAGTATTCCGCCTCACCGAATCCTTTTACAGAAATAAAGTTAAGCAGGAACATAATAGCCAGGAACGCCGCACTCCAGACCCAGCCCGGGATCTGATCCGCCGGGAACCAGTAGGTCATCACCAGTTGTGCTGCCACCAGGTCAACCGCGATAGTCACCGCCCAGTTGTACCAGTAGTTCCAGCCCAGTGCGAAACCGAAACCTTCATCCACATATTTGGCACCGTAGGTGGCAAATGAACCCGATACCGGCATATAGGCCGCGAGTTCGCCGAGGCTGGTCATCAGGAAATAGACCATCAGGCCGATAATGGCATAGGTTAACAGCGCCCCGCCGGGACCGGCCTGGGCAACAGTGGCACCGGAAGCGACAAACAGCCCCGTGCCGATAGATCCGCCGATGGCAATCATCGCCAGATGGCGCGCTTTTAATTCACGGCGCAGTGTCTGCGGTTGTTCACCCGCGGTTTGATTTGCTTGCTGAGACATTACAATCCTGTTTCATGTAGTTATTTTTCATCCACTGAGCGTGATTGTAGCGAAATCCCGGGGTAGTACCCAGCAAATATGCGGCATTATAAGATACCTGCATAATCGCAGCGGAATTATAAGCACCCGGCTTATAATTGCCTCAGCTGCCCGCCGGAAACCGGCGGCAGAAGAAACAGATGCCGCGTCAGCGGCAATAGGTCAGGAAGGTATTGAGGGCGTTGGAGATGTGTTTCTGGCGGTGATAAATCCGGAACAGTGCGCGGTTGAGGGTAAGCCCGGCAATCTTCACCTCTGACAGCAGCCCGTTACTCAGCTGTTCGGCAATCACCCGCCGCGACAGACAACTGACCCCGCGCCCGAAGCGTACCGCGTGTTTGACGGCCTCGGAATTCCCCAGCTCCATTTCCACGCGGAAACCCGGCAGACGGTTAAAGAGGATCTGATCCAGCACTTCCCGCGTACCCGAGCCGCGCTCACGCAGAACCCAGGCCACATCTTTCAGATCAGACAGAGTGAGATTGTTTTTCTGACTGAGCGGATTATCCGGACTGCAGAAAATCACCAGTTCATCTTCCAGCCAGGGTTCGGTAATCAGTTCCGGCGAATGGCAGACCCCTTCGATAAGCCCCATATCCGCGCGGAACTCCAGTACGGCTTTAATCACTTCCTCAGTATTGGCGATAAATAATTCAACCTGTGTATTTTCATGCACCGCACGGTATGCTCCCAGCATTTCCGGCAGCATATAGTTGCCGATGGTGGTACTGGCCGCAAAACGCAATGCCCCCGCATCGGATTTAAACAGCTGTTCAATTTCACCGGCCTGCTCGAGCAGGGCAATGGCTTTCGGATACAGCAGCCGCCCGTGCTCATTGGTCACCAGCCGTTTACCGACCCGGTCAAATAACTGAACATTCAGCTGATTTTCCAGATCTGTCAGAGAGGCACTCACGGCGGACTGTGAAAGCGCTAACTGCTGGGAAGCTTGTGTCGTCGAACCGGACTTCTGAACTTCTGTAAAGACTTCGAGCTGTCTCAGTGTGATGCGCATGGCAAAGCGCTCCCTTATTTCATTCCGATTATTATCATCATATTAACATTATACTTATAATTTAACATTGCCATTACCGCTAACCTGATTTTTAGGTTGATTATAGAATTATTATGAATTTTAAAAATATTACGCTTTCCGCTATGCTTTGCACATCGTTATTCCTTTTTGTGAGTTACTTATGTCTGAAAGTCATATCAAATCTGAAAAAGCCCGCCATACAGCAAAACCGATGTGGCTGAGACTGCTTCCGGGCTTTGTCCTGGCAGGGATTCTGACCACTGCCTCGATGCTGCTCGGGGAAATGCCCTGGTTTATCAACCTCGGGCTGGGCGCACTGACACTGGCTATTCTGCTGGGGATTATTGCCGGTAATACCGTTTACCCGCATATCAAACCGCAGTGCGAAGCCGGGGTCGGTTTTGCCAAACACTATTTTTTACGGGCGGGGATCATCCTGTACGGCTTCCGTCTGACATTTCAGCAGATTGCCGATGTCGGGATCAGCGGCGTGATTATTGATGCCGTAATGCTGACCAGTACTTTCCTGATCGCCATGTATATCGGCCGTAAATGGTTCGGGCTGGACAGAGAAACCGTCATTCTGATTGGTGCCGGCAGCAGTATCTGCGGTGCGGCTGCGGTGATGGCCACTGAGCCGGTGGTTAAAGCCCCGGCAAGTAAAGTAGCGGTTGCGGTCTCTACGGTGGTGATTTTCGGCACCATCGGCATTTTCCTGTACCCGTGGCTGTTCCATCTCAATGCCGCGCTGGGCTGGCTGCCGTTCAACGACATGAGTTTCGGGGTGTATGCCGGGTCTTCCGTGCATGAAGTGGCACAAGTGGTGGCGATTGGTCACACCATCAGCCCGGATGCGGAAAACAGTGCCGTGATCAGTAAAATGATCCGCGTGATGATGCTGGCACCGTTCCTGCTGATCCTGTCTCAGTATCTGAGCCGTCAGAAAAGCAGTGCCGGGGGCGCGGCGAAGGAAAAATCCAAAATCACCATTCCGTGGTTTGCCGTCTTCTTTATTCTGGTGGCCGGATTTAACTCCTTCCATCTGATCCCGGAAATTATTGTCCGCCAGATTATTGTGCTCGATACCATTCTGCTGGCCATGGCAATGGTGGCACTCGGCCTGACCACTCACGTCAGTGCTATCCGCCAGGCCGGTATCAAGCCGATGCTGATGGCGCTGGTGCTGTTCGGCTGGCTGATTGGCGGCGGTGCCGCGATTAACCTGCTTATCCCGCTGATCACCGGCTGATCATCCCTCCCTTTCTTTCAGTGATATCCCGGTTGTGCGACCGGGATATCCTGTCACTGCATTCTCCGGTTCCTTATGCCATAATCGGTACAAAGAAGGAGAAAAACCAATGAAATATGTCGGAGCACACGTCAGCGCCGCCGGTGGTGTTGATCAGGCGGTTATCCGTGCGCATGAACTCGGCGCCACAGCCTTTGCCCTGTTCACCAAAAACCAGCGCCAGTGGAAAGCCGCCCCCCTGCCTGAAAACGTCATCGCCGCCTTTAAGGCCAACTGCAAAAAATACGGCTACGGCCACGGACAGATCCTGCCCCACGACAGCTATCTGATTAACCTCGGCCATCCGGAAACGGAAGCACTGGAAAAATCCCGCGAGGCGTTTCTTGATGAATTGCAGCGCTGCGAACAGCTCGGGATCGACCGTCTGAATTTCCATCCCGGCAGCCACCTCAATAAGATTGAGGAGAAAGCCTGTCTGGCGCGGATCGCAGAATCCATTAATATCGCGCTGGATAAAACCCGCGGTGTGATTGCCGTTATTGAAAATACCGCCGGACAGGGCAGCAACCTCGGCTTCCGCTTTGAGCAACTGGCCGCCATTATTGACGATGTGGAAGATAAATCCCGCGTTGGTGTCTGTATCGATACTTGTCATGCGTTTGCCGCCGGCTATGATCTGCGGACACCGGAAACCTGCAAGGCAACGTTTGCGGATTTTGAAAGCATTGTCGGGTTTGAGTATCTGAAGGGCATGCACCTGAATGATGCAAAAAGTGAGTTCGCCAGCCGCGTTGACCGTCACGACAGTCTCGGTCAGGGTAAAATCGGCAATGCGCCGTTTGAGTTTATTATGAAAGATAAACGGTTCGACGGCATCCCGATGGTGCTGGAAACCGTAAATCCCGATATCTGGGCGCAGGAAATTGCCTGGCTGAAATCGCTGGAGAAATAACCCGGGTTATACCACCGGGCTGAGTTTGATTTTTGCCATCATTGCTGCCAGTTCGGCGCGGTCACGGACACCGACGCCGGGCTGGCTCACGGCCAGTGCAGATACTGCAGTGGCCATCCGCAGCGTGTGTTCGCTGCTCTGACTCATCAGCAGGCCGTATACCAGGCCGCCGACCATCGAATCCCCCGCCCCGACAGTACTCACCACCTCACAATGCGGCGGCAGTGCACGCCAGGCACCGGAGGCATTCACCCACAGCGCCCCTTCCTGCCCCAGCGAAATCACCACATGAGCAATGCCTTTATCACGCAGGGCATGGGCGGCGTTAATCACATCTTTCAGTTCCGGCAGCGGTTTCCCCGCCCAGATCTCAAGCTCATGACGGTTGGGCTTCACCAGCCACGGCGTGGCTTTCAGACCGGCCACCAGCGCTTCACGGCTGCTGTCAAAAATAATGCACGGGCACAACTGGCGCAGACGGCTCATCCAGGTGGTAAACCACGCCGGATCAACACCTTCCGGCAGGCTGCCGCTGACGACTACCATATCGAACTGCCCGAGCCAGGTCAGCGAATCGGCCATAAACTTCTGCCATTCGCTTTCGGTGATACGGAAACCGGAAAAATTCAGATCCGTCACCGAGCCGCTGTTTTCGGTCAGTTTCACGTTGATCCGGGTGCGTCCCGGGATCACATGGAAGCGGTTTGCCAGCCCGTTTTCACTGAAAAAATGCTGGAATTCTTCCTGATTATCTTTCCCCAGAAAGCCGCTGACAGTCACATCCACCCCGAGATCTCTCAGGACTTTGGCGACATTAATGCCTTTTCCCGCAGGATGTAACCCTACCGTTCTGACACGGTTCACCTCGCCCGGGACAAGGGACGGACACATCCCCACAAGGTCATAGGCCGGATTTAAGGTAATTGTGGCTACTCGACGGGTCATCAGCCGGGTGCTCCCTCTGTTATTTTTGGCTAACGGGTTATAATCATTAGTAATATTATGCAGCATGATACAACAGCTGCTTTTGAATCGTTTCAGTTATAACACAGACAGGCAGATATTCTATGCTCTGAATCATTCATTTTGCAGGAAGATATTGTCAAAAACAGACAGGCTGTCACTCCGGCGGGCAGCAGTGTACCATAGCGCCCGCAATCTGATTAAAAAGAAGGAAAAAATAATGTCAGTCGTCGTCGGTACCGGGGTGGTTATTGTCAACAGCAAAGGTGAAGTGCTGCTGGGTAAACGCAGCGGCAAACATGCGCCATACTGGTCCATTTTCGGGGGACATGTTGACCCCGGTGAAACCTTTGAAGCCTGTGCCATCCGTGAAATTCAGGAAGAAATCGGCATTACCCTTACTGATCCGAAAGTTATCGGGCTGTGCAATAACCTGGAAACCTATCAGGCGGAAGGAAAGCACACCGTATCTGTCTGCCTGCTGGCACAGTATGACAGCGATACTCTGCCGGTGATTCAGGAGCCGGATAAATTTGACGGTATTATCTGGTGCTCTCCGGACAATCTGCCGGAACCGCATTTTGAAGCCAGCCGCAACGCCATTCATCTGTGGCAGACCGGTCAGTTTTATCTGACAAAATAATCCGTTACATGCCGCACCTGAATACCGGGGCGGCAATTGCTCATTTATCACCCAATCACACACAATTACGCGGATTTATCAGTTTATCTGCTTTACAACCTTTTTTTGCCGCCGTATCATCAAGCTAGTACACGGAGCTGAGTAACCGGAGGATTTATTTAATGAGCAGCGACGCAATAACACAAACCAAACGCCCTTCCGTCCTGGGCGGTGCCATGATTATCGCCGGTACCGCTGTCGGTGCAGGCATGTTTTCCATCCCTGTGATGACAGCGGGTGTCTGGTTTACCGGCTCCGTTCTGCTGCTGATTTACACCTGGTTCTGCATGTATACTTCCGGGCTGATGATCCTCGAGGCAAACCTCAATTATCCGTCAGGCTCCAGCTTTCACACCATTACCAAAGATCTGCTGGGTAACGGCTGGTCAGTGATTAACGGGCTCTCCATCGCCTTTGTGCTCTATATTCTGACCTATGCGTATATCTCGGCGGGTGGTTCGATGTTACAGGAGAACCTGGCAGCACGCGGGTTTGATATCACCCCGGCGATGAGCGGGATTTTCTTTGCCGCCGTGGTGGCAATAATAGTCTGGATTTCCACCAAAGCCGTTGACCGCCTGTGCACCATTTTAATCGGCGGGATGGTGATTGCATTTGTGATGTCCGCAGGCGGTATGATCACCGAAGTGAAAACCGCGGTGTTATTTAACACTCAGGACCCGGAGGCCCGTTATCTGCCGTATGCGCTGGTGGCGCTGCCGTTCCTGCTGACCTCATTCGGCTTCCACGGTAACGTGCCGGGTCTGGTGAAATATTACCGTAATGACGCGAAATCCGTGGTACGCAGCCTGCTTATCGGCTCCCTGATTTCACTGGTGATCTATATCTTATGGCAGCTGGCCGCCCAGGGTAACGTCCCGCGCGAAAACTTTAAGCAGATTATCGCGGAAGGCGGCAATATCACCGCGCTGTTAAACCAGATGAAAGCGGCTATCAACAGTGACACTACGGTGCAGTTACTCAATGCCTTCAGTTATATGGCGCTGGCCAGTTCATTCCTCGGGGTGTCACTGGGACTGTTTGACTATATCGCAGACTTCTTTAAGTTTAAGGATAACGGCACCGGCCGTCTGAAATCCGCCGTGTTTACCTTTGTTCCGCCGGCGATTCTGGCAGTGCTGTACCCGAATGGTTTCCTGTATGCCATCGGCTATGCCGGGCTGGCAGCAACCATCTGGGCGGTGATTGTCCCGGCGCTGATGGCAAAAGCCACCCGCCGCCGCTTCCCGCAGGCAGCCTACCGTGTGCCGGGCGGCAATGCGATGATCATCTTTATCATTCTGTTCGGACTTCTCAACGCCGTCACACATATTTTATCCATGATGGATCTCCTGCCAGTTTACCGCTGATTTCACCCTGATATCACACCCGCTGCATTTCTGCAGGCGGGTGTGATAATTTGGGCTTGCACATTGGAAAAACTGCGAGTAATTTTGTCGCCAATCCGCAGGCTTTAAGGCCTGCTTTACTATTGATATTTATTATGTAACGGGACAAATTATGGCAAAAGCCAATGAAATTAAACGCGGAACCGCAGTGAGCTATAACGGCAAACTGCTGATGGTCAAAGATATCGATGTCCAGACGCCAAGTGCCCGCGGGGCCAGCACCCTGTACAAAATGCGTTTTACTGATGTCCGTACCGGTCAGAAAGTGGAAGAGCGTTTTAAAGGCGATGATATTATCGAGACCATTACCTTAACCCGCCGCGCTGTTCAGCTCTCTTATGTTGACGGTGATGAGTATGTCTTTATGGATGATGAAGACTTCACGCCGTATCCGCTGAAAAAAGATCAGATTGAAGAAGAACTGCTGTTTATTCCTGAGGAAGGTCTCCCGGGTATGCAGGTGCTGACAATGGACGGCCAGGTGCTGGCGCTGGAGTTACCGCAGACTGTCGATATGGAAATAGTTGAAACCACCCCCGGCATCAAGGGTGCATCCGCCAGTGCGCGGACCAAACCGGCAACCATGCCGACCGGGCTGGTGATTCAGGTACCTGAATACCTGAGTAACGGTGAAAAGATCCGCATTCATATCGCGGAACGCCGTTATATGGGCCGCGCGGATTAATTCCCGCAGCCGGTAAAAACTGCCTGTTACCGGGTTACCGGTTTTCTGCACATTGCGGAGACCGGCTGACCCGCCGTCCTTTTCCCGCCTTCAGAAATAATCCACCTGCAGATACGCTTCCCGGCGCTCTTCATTCAGCACCGAGTAAGACGTGCGCCCCATTGACTGCGGCAGATGCCCCTGCACAAGTTCACCTTCAGCGATATTGTCCTGCATGCTGGCGGGCTCTCCGTTGCGCAGGCAACGGTATTCAAATGACGGCTGATTGTTCTGCGGCTTTTCCGCCGCCGGGACACTGACCTCACAGGCGCTGTTCACCACACTGCCGGACAGCAGAATCGTCCCTTCACTGACACCAGATGCCGCACCCGGCGTGATAACTGACAAGCTTAACAACATACCACTGAAAATAGCCTTAAGATGATTCATCACAGGCACCTCACTGTTGTTTCGTCAGACTGACGACCAGCGTGTTAACGTTACCGCTGTCTCTGTTATAACGCGCCGGACACAAAAAAAGAAGAGGAAACAGGTGTCGTGGTGTGATACATCACACGATTTTTCCGGTTTCCTCTGCATGCATTAATTGTGATTCTCAGTCTGCATTAAAGATAACTGACAATAACCATCGCTATCAGCTTACTGTCATCTATCCAGTGAAGTTTTGCATCTCCCATATTGGCCGGTATCAAATCAGAAACTGACCGGGTATTACGGGTAATAGTCTGGGTATTCAGCCGCTCTTTTTTCATCCCTGAGCGGTAACAGCGGGAACTGATGTCATTGGTCTGAAAGTCCATTGCACAGGGGCCTTCAACAATCGCACCATGAAAGATGATCACACCCGATGCTGACTGGCTTTTACTTTCAGTTGCCGGAGCAAAACTGCTCATTAATAAGCCTGTAACAGCGATAAAGAACTGTAGCTTTTTCATAACGTACCTCTTCAGATAAGTATTCACGGAGGCAATCCGTTACCGCCGGGATGAAAAATATTCGCTTATTCTTTATCGACAATAGGTCACAAATCTTTACTGCGCTATAACAAACAGCCGTATTTTTAGTATACCGACAGCGTTATAATCTGAAATTCCTTATTTTATGATATACATTCGGCCTTATTAACTACATTACCCTCTTCACTTATGATTATAGACACCATCATAAAATTAACAACTTTTACATAAAAACAACATTAATCATTTCCCTTTTTCTGCATAAACCCTTATCTCTATTTCTGTCAGACTATTCAGTACTGTTTTCGTAAAAATATTTTATTATCATCAGGTTCTGTCATGGCAGTACAACGCATCACACTTCCGCTTTTTATCAGCCTCACCGGTATCATGGTGTTTCTTTCCTGGTATCTGCCGGTTGATCACGGCTGGTGGGCGGTACCTGACCATACTGTTTTCCGTTTTTTCAATGACCCGCTCGCCGGTAATCATTCACTGGCTGTATTTATTGCGGTTATTAACAACCGGGCATTTGATCTGGCGGCGCTTCTGCTGATGGGGCTTATCTATTATGCGGCTTTCCGCAAACAGGACAGCGACGGTAAACGCCGGCTGGTAATGGCGGGTGTGGTGATGTTGATAAGTGCGGTACTGATTAATCAGGCCGGACAGGCAATTCCTTTTAACCGCCTCAGCCCGACACTGGAGCTGGATTCTGTTTACCGTGTCAGCGATATCACCGGGATCTTTACAAAAGATGCCTCAAAAAGCAGTTTTCCGGGAGACCACGGGCTGATGCTGATCATTTTTGCCGCTTTTGTCTGGCGTTATGCCGGATTCCGTTATTTTACGGCAGCGGTTTTACTGGTCATTATATTTTCTTTACCAAGGATAATGGCCGGTGCACACTGGTTCAGCGATATTATGGCCGGTTCGCTGTCACTGACATTAATCACAGTTCCCTGGATTTTACTGACACCGCTGAGTGACCGGTGTGTAAATTTTCTGGTACGCCATATGCCCCGTTTATCCGATATTACAAATAAAATTTCACATTAGTTAAACATATTTGACATCACATTCTGATTGTTTTGCTGACAAATTTAAGGTTTTGTAAATAACAGGTTTTTTCCCTCGCCATTTCCGGCACCTTTATGTAGTATCAATCCGTCCGATTATTAGGAATTGATTAATTTCACCGATAATTACACCTTTACGGATGACTGATTAACTTTTCCTCAGTAATTGTTCATGGATATTAAACGTGTCGTTCCGCACGTTTTCAGAATAAACATATTGTGCACCACCGCAGATTTAATTAGTGTTGATATGTTTTGTTTTTTTAAGTGACGTTTGTCACATAAGGACTGCAAGGGAAAACTCACACATGGTCACATCTCAACCAATTCTGAGATATATCACCCGGATTGTTCCGGCATTGATTATCGCGGCGACATTGTCAGCATGCAGTACATCTCCAAATTCAGCCCGTCAAGTTCAATCTGAAACCCGTACAAACAGCTTTATCTTGCAAGCGTCTCAGGATGAATTCGAACAGTTAGTTAATAATGTCGATGTTAAATCCAAACTGATGTCTCAGTATGCCAGCTGGAAAGGCGTTGCTTACCGCCTCGGCGGCACTACCCGCTCCGGTATTGATTGCTCCGCGTTTGTCCGTCAGACTTTCCTCGACCAGTTCGGTATGGAACTGCCGCGTTCAACCGCAGAGCAGCAGTCTGTCGGTACCAGCGTAAAACGCGCTAAATTACAGGCCGGCGACCTGGTGTTATTTAAAACCGGAAAACGTCAGCGTCATGTCGGTATTTATGTCGGCAATGACAAATTCGTCCATGCATCCACGTCAAACGGTGTTATCGTCTCAAACATGACGGATAAATACTGGAACAACCGTTATTACGACGGACGCCGTTTAATTAAATAATACATTCACTCCCTTGCAGTGTATTATTTAAAAAGAAAAAGCTTCCTTTTCAGGAAGCTTTTTTTATGTCTGCATTTTATCAAAACCCGTCACACAGACCGGCGGTGTTACCTGTCAGAACGGGTAACGGGCAGAAATATTTTCCGCGATTGCCGCCCCTGCGGTTTTCAGGGCACACAGTGCAGTACTTTCATCATCACTGTGTAAAAACAGGCACGGCTCCCCTTCCCAGGTCAGGATCAGACTATCAATCTGTAATCCTTCCAGGTGCGACCGGATGGCGCACAATGCATCATATGTTGAATGGTGGCCGTGACTCAGTAATTTTAAACCGGTCAGGCTGTCTTCCCTGCTCTGCAAAGATTCCGGTAACGCCTCTAGCCGGCGGCCGTCATCATGACCGGCAAGCCGGTAATGCTGTGGCAGGCGGGAAACAACTGAAAGCGCATTACTATTCACACTATTATCCTGTCTTACTGTGCCGGTGAATCATCTGAAATAAATTTTCCGACCCAATCCCTCGGAATTAACGAACATTCTGTGTTCACGGATGATGAAACGCCGGTGATTTACTCCCGATCCGGTAATAAAACACATTGTGCTTTTTCGCCGGATGTTAACATCATCAATCCAATTGCCTCTATTTGTATACTGTTTTGTTAATTTTCTCAACTGATTTATTTTATATCATATAGCTGAAATTGAATGATGAAGGATATAATTCCGCATTGTAATAACCGGGATACCCGCAAATATGATGAAATATCAGTTAATTATACAATTAAGAGAAAGGAGTACGATATTATACGTTACTTTCTGCCCCGAAACGGAATTCACAATAGTGTAACTTTTCATGACTCAGATCAACCAAATGGCAACTGAGTAGTTGTCCGGAGTAATCATTCGACTATTACTGATATTGCGGAAATGACCGGCCCGGTGACGCCCGGACCGGCAGCAGAGAAAGGAAATCAGGCAAAACGTCGTGCGTACAGCACCAGTGAGGCGGCAATCAGAATACAGAGCGCCATCGCGCCGACCATCGGCCAGACCGTTGTCATATTAAATGAAGCCACCACCGCGCCGACACCCGCACCGATACCAAACCGCAGTACGCCGGCCAGTGACGAGGCGGTACCGGCCATATGCGGATAATCATCCAGAATCACCGCCATAGCATTTGATGTGATCATGGCAATATTCCCCACATAACAGGCCACACCTATCATCAGCGCCACAAAGCCGAGATCGGCGGATGCGGCCAGCACCAGCCAGCATCCGGCCAGCAACTGCACCACCAGCCCGGTGCGCAGCATATTCAGTGCACCGAAACGGCGGACATAGCGGCTGTTAATGGTGGTCATAATAAAGAGAAAAACAATATTCAGCGCAAAGCAGTAACCGAATTCCAGCTCCGTCAGCCCGTAAAGCTGAATGTAAACGAATGACCCGGCGGATAAAAACGAAAACATCCCGGCAAATGAAAAACCGGATGCCACCATATAACACAGTACCCGCTTCTGGCGGAACAGCGTCACAAACTGGCCGAGCATGATCCGCAGCCGGAACGGCTGGCGCCGCTCTTTCGGCAGGGTTTCACGGATAAAGAACAGCACCAGCAGTGCCGCGATCAGTGCGGCAATCATGATGGTCCAGAAAATCGCGTGCCAGCTGAACCACAGCATCATCATGCCGCCCATAATCGGTGCCAGCAGCGGTGCCACGGTCATCACCAGCACCACAAACGACATACTGCGGGAAAATTCATCTTTGGTGAACATATCCCGCATCAGGGCGTTGATCACCACACTTGCCGCAGCCGCCGCAAAGCCGTGCAGCCCGCGCATTCCGATAAACGTACCGATATCCTGTGACATAGCACAGCCCGCGGAGGCCAGCGCAAAAATCAGGGTTCCCCCGAGGATCACCGGTTTGCGGCCGAGGGCATCGGCCATCGGACCGTACACCAGTTGCCCGGCAGCAAAACCGATCAGATAACTGTTGAGTGTCATCTGAACATCACCTTCGGTAACGCCAAAGTCACGGGCGATGGTCGGCATGCTTGGCAGATACATATCGATAGCCAGCGGCATCAGCATCGATAACAGCCCCAGGATAAAAATCAGGCCGAAATAGGCCGAACGTTGCACTTGCACGCCTGTTACTCCGTATTGGATTCAGTAAAAAAGGTGTTCAGAGAACCGACTGAATCTCCTCATCAGTCAGCGGGCGGTATTCCCCCGGCTCCAGGCTGTCATCCAGCACGATACCGCCGATACGCTCACGGTGCAGTTCGTCCACATGATTACCGGCAGCAGCAAACATACGTTTGACCTGATGATAGCGCCCTTCGGAAATCGTCAGCCGCACATCCTGCGGGGTGATAATCTCGAGTTTTGCCGGTTTGGTCGGGTGCTGTTCGCCGTTAAGCATCACACCCTGCTCAAACAGAGCTGTGGTCGTATCCGCCACCGGCTCCGCCAGAGTGACACGGTAGGTTTTCTCGCAATGATGTTTCGGTGAGGTGATGCGGTGCGACCACTGTCCGTCGTCAGTCATCAGCACAAGCCCGGTGGTATCAATATCCAGCCGTCCCGCGGCATGCAGTTTATGAGCAACCGGTTCATCCATGAAATAGAGAATAGTCGGGTTAACCGGATCATCCGTTGAGCAGACATAGCCCTGCGGTTTATTCAGCATAAAGTAGCGCGGCCCGGTGACGTGTGTCATCACATTGCCGTCATACGCCACTTCGTTCTCCGCGCTGACTTTCAGTGCGCCGTTTTTCACGACCTCACCATCCACAGTCACCATCCCCGCACGCAGCTCTCTGGCCACAAGGTTCCGGCTGATACCCATCTGATGGGCAAGAAATTTATCTAATCGCATGAATGTCTCTTAAACCTGACGCGCCCGCAGCATGCTGCCGGCTGATAAGCAGATAAAATGAAAGAATTTTGTTTGATAATAACCACAGTAATCATTATAACAACAAACCGTCAACATCACAGCGCCTTTCTGACGGCGCTTCCGCTGTTTATCCGCCGTCATGCAGTCAATTGTCGCGCCCAAAGTGTGATATGCTGACACCCTGATTTTGTCTGTTCCGCCGGAGTTCCTGTGACGTTTACCCTGCGACCTTATCAGCAGGAGGCTGTTGATGCCACCCTGCTCTATTTCCGCAAACACACCACGCCTGCGGTGATTGTTCTGCCCACCGGGGCGGGGAAAAGCCTGGTGATCGCCGAACTGGCACGACTGGCTCACGGCCGTGTGCTGGTGCTGGCGCACGTCAAAGAGCTGGTGGAGCAGAATCACAGTAAATATCAGGCTTACGGCCTGGAAGCCGGTATCTATTCAGCCGGGTTATCACAAAAAGAGTCATCACAAAAAGTCATTTTCGGCAGCGTGCAGTCTGTTGCCCGTAATATGACGGATTTTGACGGCAAATTTTCCCTGCTGATTATTGATGAGTGCCATCGGATCAGCCTCAGCGAAGACAGCCAGTATCAGCAGGTGATACAGCATCTGCAGAAAAATAACCCTGCCCTGCGCATTCTCGGTCTGACTGCCACACCGTACCGGCTGGGCAGCGGCTGGATCTATCAGTATCACTATCATGGCATGATCCGCGGCGATCATGAATGCTTCTTCCGCGATTGTATCTATGAACTGCCGCTGCGTTATATGGTCAGCCATCAGTATCTGGTGCCGCCGCAGCGGCTGGATATGCCGGTGCTGCAATATGATTTTTCACAGGTGCCGGTCAGTGCCGCCGGGATGTTTGACACGCAGGTGCTGGCGCGGGAAGTGAAAAAACAAAAGCGGATCACGCCGCGTATTGTCCGCCAGATTATTGAGTATGCCGCGCCCCGTCAGGGCTGCATGATCTTTGCCGCTACCGTGGAGCATGCAGCGGAAATTGTGTCACTGCTGCCGCCGGGTGAAGCGGCGCTGGTCAGCGCGGATACTCCGTCTGCGGAGCGGGAAACGATTATCCGCAATTTCAAAGCGCGGGATCTGCATTATCTGGTCAACGTTTCCGTGCTCACCACCGGGTTTGATGCCCCGCATGTGGATGTGATTGCCATTCTGCGCCCGACAGAGTCTGTCAGCCTCTACCAGCAAATTGCAGGGCGCGGTCTGCGTCTGTCTCCGGGGAAAACGGAGTGTCTGATCCTCGATTACGCCGGAAACCCGCATGACCTCTATATGCCGGAAGTCGGCAATCACAAACCCAACAGCAAAAGCCAGCCGGTACAGGTGTTCTGTCCGTTATGCGGTTTTGCCAACCTGTTCTGGGGATTATGTACCGGCGACGGACATATCATCGAGCACTATGGCCGCCGTTGTCAGGGAATTGTTGATGCGGATGATGAATCAGCCCGTCATCAGTGTGACTTCCGTTTCCGCTTTAAACTCTGCCCGTCCTGTAACGGGGAAAATGATATTGCCGCACGGCGCTGCTGCCACTGTGATGAAATGCTCAGTGACCCGGATGATATGCTGAAAGCCGCACTGCGCCTGAAAGATGCCCTGGTGCTGCGTTGCGGCGGTATGGCGCTTTCTGCCGGGCAGGATAATCGCGGTGAATGGCTGACTATCAACTATTACGATGAAGACGGTACCACCGTCAGCGAACGGTTCCGTCTGACCACCCCGGCGCAGCGTTTTGTCTTTGAAAAACAGTTTCTGGCACAGCATCTGCGCGCACCCGGCGTGCCGTTTCAGTGGCAGGATGCAGAATCCGTGATCCGTCAGCAGGTGCTGCTGCGTTACCCGGATTTTGTTGTCTCACGCAAAAAAGAGAACTACTGGCAGATCCGCGAAAAAATCTTTGATTATCAGGGGCGATTCCGTAAATCAGACAGTCTGGCATAACCCGGCGTGCTGCTTTTTTGGTTTTATACCGGGTTTCGTTTGCCGTTTGTCCGCATTTTCGGTAAAATGCACGCCGCTTCACCACGGGTAACCCTGCTGAAGCCAAATACCGACTTTGCTGCTGGGTCGCCTGTAGCAGAGATTTTTTTACTCTTGTTAAAGAGAAAAGTTATGTTAACTATCAATGCTGAATTACGTAAAGAGCAGGGTAAGGGTGCGAGCCGCCGCCTGCGTCGCGCAAACAAGTTCCCTGCTATCGTTTATGGTGGCAACCAGGAACCTGTTTCCATCGAACTGGACCACGACGTCCTGATCAACCAGGAAGCTAAAGCAGAATTTTACGAAGTTCTGAACCTGGTTATCGATGGTAAAGAAACCAAAGTGAAAGTACAGGCTGTACAGCGTCATCCGTTCAAGCCAAAACTGACACACATCGATTTCCTGCGCGCTTAATTACGCCACCTATCGAGCTTTAATCGGGACGCCGAGTAAATAACGCCGCTTTTGCGGCGTTATTTATTTCTGCTCTCACTACCCTTTATTACCACGGCGCTGTAACTGATCCCGCAGGTTCGGCGGTGTCCCTTTAATCGTCAGGGTATCCGTGGCCGCATCCCAGAAAATACGCTCACCCAGTAACATCGCATCAAAATTAATGGTCAGCCCGCCGCCGCTGCCGGCAAATTTTGTCAGCTGACGTAATGTGCTGCGATCGGCCGGGAAAGAATCCTCCAGTCCGTACTCTTTTTCCTGAGTAAACTGCGCAAAACTCTGCTCACCCAGCGGGGGCAGTTCCGCAGACAGTTCTGTCAGCTGAATCTCTTCGCCGCTCTGTAACTGCTCCGTGCAGTAATCAAACACCTGTTTGCGGTAAGACTGGCGCTCCTGTTTGTCCGCCTGTGCTTCCTCACAGTAATCGTCCAGTGCCTGTAACAGGCCCTTGTTCTGGATTTTGGCATTAAAGCCTTCTGCGGCACCGAGGAAATCCATAAAGAAATCGGAGACTTTGCGCCCGACGCGGCCTTTGAGGAAGGTCAGGTAACGGCTGGATTCCGGATTGGTTTCCCATTCAGTCAGGTCAATACGGGCGATAATATCCGCATGCGGAATATCCAGATAATGGGTGCTGTTAAGCTCCAGGCTTTCATTGACCAGCATGCTCTGGCAATTGTCGAGTACCGCCACCAGCAGATATTCCACCGCCAGATAGCGGTAATGGGCAAATAACACCACGCCGCCCTGGGCAAACGGGTATTTTGCCAGCTCATCCTTCAGGCGGACGGTTGCCGCACGGGTAAAGGCATGAAACTCTTCCTCGCCCTGCCGCTGCAGACGCAGTGCCTCTGACAGTTCACTCTCTTCATTAAACACACCGTACGCTTTGCTTTTCGCGCTGTAGACCCGGTGCAGTTCAGCCATCATTTCCTCAACAATGGCGGTTTTTTCCAGTGGTGTGTCCCGCAGTACCACTTCCAGTGTCTGTTCGTCGCGTTTAATCAATTGATGCAACGCAATCTGAATGATATCCAGACTCATCTTTTACTCCTTCGGCCTCGTTTGCGCGTATTCAAACACCGTTGTAATCTGTGCGCAAGTCACAATCACAGGAGAATGTGACAAGACAGGATAATCAGCGGCGTGCATACTGAAAATGGCGTATTCCCTGCGTAACCGGATCCATAATTGAAATAATTTTCCGCAAAAAGCAGAAATACGGCCGCTCATCAGTTATGATATAGAGCTTTGTACAATCAGGATATCTACGTTTATGCCGCAATCATCCCGCTACAGTGATGAACACGTTGAAAAGTTACTGGCTGAGCTGGTCAGTGTGCTGGAAAAAAACCGGACACCGACCGACCTTTCTCTTATGGTGTTAGGAAATATGGTGACCAATCTCATCAATACCAGTGTTGCGCCGTCACAACGCGCTCATATTGCTGAATCCTTCGCCCGCGCCCTGCAATCTTCCGTCAGTGAAGATAAAGCGCACTGACCGCATTCCGGCTGACGACGAAATTCTATGGTAACGTATCGTCCGAAATACGGTGACAAAGTTTCCCAGATGATTAGCTGGGGGCACTGGTTCACCCTGTTTAATATTCTGCTGAGTCTTGCACTCAGCAGCCGTTACCTGTTTATTTCTGACTGGCCGGATACGCTGATTGGCCGTATTTACGCCATCACCAGCTGGCTGGGGCATTTCAGTTTCCTGGCATTCGCCCTCTATCTGCTGATTGTGTTTCCGCTCACTTTTGTGGTGATGTCGCAACGGCTGCTGCGCTTTTTATCCGCCGCCCTCGGTACAGCGGGGCTGACACTGCTGCTGTTTGATATCGGCATCTATGAACAGTTCCGCCTGCATTTAAACCCGGTGGTGTGGGATCTGGTCGTGAACCCGGAACAGGGGGAAATGGCACGGCGCTGGCAGTTTATCTTTATTGCGATCCCGGTTATTTTCCTGGTCGAAATGCTGTTCGGCACCTGGAGCTGGCAGAAACTGCGCAGCCTGAACCGGCAAAAATTCGGTAAACCTGTTGCGGTGGTATTTATCACCGCCTTTATTACCTCTCATATTATGTATATCTGGGCGGATGCTAATTTCTACCGCCCGGTGACGATGCAGCGCTATAACCTGCCGGTCTCTTACCCGATGACTGCGCGCAAATTCCTGGAGCGTCACGGCCTGCTCGACAGCACCAGTTATGAGCAGCAGCTGCTTCTGCATGGCGACCCGACTGCTCAGGGTGTTGAGTATCCGATCAACAAACTGACCTATGCAGACAACGGCAGCGGCTACAATTTACTGCTTATCACCCTCACCTCGCTGAGCCGGGAAGATATTGATAAGGCAATGCCGAACCTGAACCGGTTTGCACAGGAAAGCACGCAATTCACACAGCACTACAGCAGTGAAATTAATCCGGAACGGGCACAATTCGGGCTCTACTACGGTATCTCCGGCACCTATTATGACGGCATCCTCAACGGACGCATTCCGTCCGCACTGATGACGGCGCTGAGCGCACAGAATTATCAGTCAGGGTTCTTCTCCACAGAAAACTTTGCCTCCCCGCTCTTCCGCTATGCCCTGCTGGCGGATTACAGCCTGCCGCCGCTGCGTGACGGACAGGACAGCAACAGAACAGCTACCGCCTCTGCGGATGTGGCAGACCGCTGGTCAGTCTGGCTGAAGCAGACCCGCAAAGATCAGCCGTGGTTTGCACTGATTAATCTCAGCACGCCGTTACCGGATGGTCATTCCGCCCCTGATATGACAGATATTGATAACACGCTGGGCACACTGATTCAGGATATCCGGGCACGTGGTGAATGGGATAAAACCGTCATTGTTATCACCGCCGGTGCGGGTGAGAGCATGGCCAAATTACAGGACAACTGGGTCACTGACGGCAAATTTAACCGCGACCAGCTGCGTGTTCCGCTGATTATTCACTGGCCGGATACTCCGGCACAAACCATCAGCAAACTAACCGCACATCCGGATATTATGGCAACCCTGATGCAGCGCCTGCTGCACGTCAGCAATCCGCCGGGAGAATACACCCAGGGTGATGATCTGTTCACTACCACGCGGCGAAAACCACGGATATTCACCGGCGACAACAGCAATCTGGTCATTATCAAGCCGGACTCCGCCTCACTGCTGACCTCGCAGGGCAAATACCAGCGCTTTGATGAGAATAATGAGAAGATCCGCAATGCCAAGCCGGATATGGCGGAATTACTCCAGGTGCTGACAGAGCAGAAACGCTTTATCGATACCCACTGATCCCCGGATAAAAAAAGCGCAGCCGGTACAGTAGCATCTTGCTTTAACTAAAGAAAACAGTAGTATAGATAACATTCGGCATGTAGCGCAGCCTGGTAGCGCACCGTCATGGGGTGTCGGGGGTCGCAGGTTCAAATCCTGTCATGCCGACCAGTGTTTTTATAAGAAAACCAACTGCTTAGGGTTGGTTTTTTTGTGCCTGTAATTTCAGGTGGGGTAATCCGGGGGTAACTCAGGGGTAAAACAGGCGGCTAAATACAGCGGCTATTCCACCTCTTCCGGCAGAATTGGTTATATCAACATCACCACATTATCGGATTAATGTATAGATATGATCATCAAACGTTTTATTACCTATCACATAGTTGTTTTCAATGACTTCAGTAAGAATGAAGCCATTTTTCTTTAAAACGACCTCCGAGGCAGTATTCCCGCCTGTTACAACTGCACAAAACTCATTTAGCGGAGCCAGTTCAGGCAGTGATATCAACCTGGTCAGCGATCTGGTTGCTAACGATTTTCCGCTGAATTCCGGTGATATCATGTAGCCCACCTCTGCGATTCTGCGCCCGCCTTCACTGACAATTTTAAGACCTGTCAGTCCCATCGGGGTATTGTCGCCCGTATCACGGATAACAAAGCACAACCAGTGATGAGACATGATATCCCATGAAGGCAACCGGCTTCCGAAAGACTCCTTAATTTTATCTTCCGGCATCGGATCTGATATGAACCTCATAACGTCATTGTTCATATACAACTCTTTAAAAAAACACCAATCAGCCTGAGTTATTTTTGTTAAAACAAAATCCATAAATCCTCCTGTAATACGTATTACTATCATATCAACATGGAGAAGTCTGCCTGATTATTCCGGCGACGGCGGAATCAGTTATCCGGGATAACCGGATATGTGAACGACCCTGAAATTCCGGAGAGTTGAACCGGTAAGTTATCGTTATAAGCCGGATTTCAGGCAATAAAAAAACCAACCGCTCAGGGTTGGTTTTTTTATTCATGATATATTTCACATCTTAAGCAGCTTCACCGTCTCATCGATATCTATTTCATCTTCTGAGAAAATCAGGGTGGTGCCGTGCTGTGTGGTGATCGCCAGTTTTCTGAGTGTGCGCATTTCGGCCGGGCCGGCGGATTTTGGTTTGATGTTGTTCATCAGCACGCCGACAGACAGTACTACATTCTCTTTATCAATCCCGGTATCTGCTGCTTCTTCCTCACTGTAAACCACGAAAGACTTAATGGCCGTCAGCTTAATACGCTCACCGGCGATGAAAACATATTTACTTTCCGGCACCACTTTTACCGCATAGGCTGACAGCCCTTTATTATTGGTGCCGGGCTCAAATGTCACTGCGGCATTTTTCTTAATCAGGTCAGGATTGGCGACCTTAACCACATGAAAATAACGGTTATCCCCGTTCTCATCTTTGATAAACCCAAAGCCTTTATCTTCAAACCATGTTGTGATTGTTCCGTTCATCGCCATTACCACCTGCTTAATCATCTGTTACTGAGTCATTACAGCGCGCAGTATAAAGCACAATGCCTGTGCAGACTATGCCTTTGGCTGAGATCCGGCGTAATCTTCAGGCATCCTCTCACCTGACAACCGAAATTCCGGTTAAATAATAGCCGGACACCATAATTTACTGTTATCATCAAAATATGATTGGATATTAATATTATTAACTAACTATATTCCGGTAATCGAGATGTCCTGCAAACGTAAAATCCCGCTCGGAGAAAACGTGCTGGATGCAGCACAAAAGCGGATTAAATGGCTGTTTGATACTTTTGAACAAATCACCCTTTCCTTTTCCGGCGGCAAAGACTCCACCGTTCTTTTTCATCTGGTTGCAGCAGAGGCCAGAAGACAGCACCGGAAATTCAATGTCATGTTTCTCGACTGGGAAGTACAGTATTCAGCTACTATCAGCCATGTTGCTGCCATGAAATCACTCTATAGCGACTGTACTCAGCGGTTTTACTGGATAGCGCTGCCTGTTACCACCGAAAGTGGTATTTCCCAGTATGAACCGGCCTGGACAGCCTGGGAACCCGGTAAAAAATGGGTACGGCAACCACCGGAAGATGCCATTACTGACCCTGATTTCTTTCCCTTCTATCATCCGGGGATTATTTTTGAAGATTTTACCCCCGCATTTAATCAGTGGATCACCGGGAGTCATCACAGCTCTGTCATATTGCTGGGGATCCGCGCCGATGAATCATTAAACCGGTTTCTCGCCATCAGCAATAACCGGAAGCTGCGCTATGCAGATGATATCCCGTGGACAACCGCATCACCGGAAGGCTTTTATTATATGGGCTACCCGATTTATGACTGGCATGTGAAAGATATCTGGACTTATATTTCCCGCAGCAGACTACCTTACAATCCGATTTATGATCTGATGCATCAGGCCGGTGTCAGTCTCAGTAAAATGCGGATTTGTGAACCCTTCGGACCGGAACAGCGCAGGGGGTTGTGGCTGTATCATGTCCTGGAGCCGGAAACATGGAGCCTTGCCTGTGCACGGGTCAGTGGTGCGGATGCCGGTATGTTGTACACACGCCCCGGAAATAAAGCCGGTTTTTTCGGCTCCCGCCAAATCAGCAAACCGGCCGGTCATACCTGGAAATCCTATGCCCGTTTTTTACTGGCCAGCCTGCCGGAAAAAACCGCAGAACACTACCGGAACAAAATTGCTGTCTATCTGCACTGGTATTCAGAGCGGGATTATCCGGATGGGATCCCTGATGAACAATCCGGTGATACAGGCAGTAAAGATATTCCGTCCTGGAGACGGATCTGCAAAACCCTTTTACGTAATGATTTCTGGTGCCGCTCACTGGCATTCAGCCCGACCAAATCTCATTGCTATGACAGGTATTGCAGGCGCATACAGGCAAAGCGCAAAGACTGGCAACTGATATAGCTGACGGATAACATAAATATGAAAACAGTACTCTCTTTACTGGAAAACTATCTGAACGGACTGGATAATGAAGAACAACTAATTGAGGCACTCAACCGGATAAAACTTTTTTTACATCAGCGCAGTCCGTTTAAAGATGAACCGGTCGATTGTGTGCTGTGGGTAAAGCGGGCACAGGTGACCGCAAATGATTATAATCCGAACGTGATGTCACCTTCGGAGAAAAAATTGCTGGAAACGTCTCTGACCAAAGACGGTTATACCCAGCCGGTTGTTGTGCTGCCATCTCCGCACGACCGCTCGGACTTGCAGGTGGTTGATGGTTATCATCGTTATTTATTAAGCCGGAAAAATGTACTGAAAAAACGACTTAACGGATACCTGCCGGTAACGCTGCTCGATACGGAAAATCACGGAGTTGCTGAACAGATGGCCGTTACTATCCGCCATAACCGGGCCCGCGGACAGCATCAGGTCACCGCGATGTCAGATATTGTCCGGGACTTATCACGACTGGGCTGGAGCGATGAAAGAATCGGAGAGGAACTGGGAATGTCGCCGGATGAAGTGTTGCGGCTTAAGCAAATCAGCGGTCTGGCTGAACTCTTTTCTGAGCGGGAGTTTTCTGAAGCCTGGACAGTAAAATAAATCATTCCTCTGTTATCCGATCCGGATGCGGTTTACCGGAAATATCAGCGGATAAAAAACAGATTATGGCAATATAGTTACCCCCTGCTGACGGAGATCATTTTGCTGAGATATTCCCTGCTTTTGCTTTTAATAACGATGTCTGCCGCACAGGCGAAAATTGATATTACGGCTATCGGACAGTGTAAATACAGCAGGCAGTTAACCCCTGAAGATATTGCCGGGCAGCCCGGCGACGGTGAAATTCATCTTATTTACCGGACAGACACCACGGGAAGAGCCTATCCGGTAAAAATAACCAAAAATACCTGTGATGAAAGATGTAATGCCCGGGATGCTGTGCGTATTTTGCGGAAAGTAAGATGCCCGCCGGCTCCTCCCCGTTATAACCGCAGAATGATTATTAAATTCTACAGTGATACAGAAAAGCACACTGACAAATTTACGCCCCGCAATCTGATGGTTTGATATTTATCTGCATCACCCGGGTGCCGTCCGAAAAATAGTTATGCTGTAACCCCGACGGGAACGCCAGTTGCCATAACCGCATGATAGCCGAGTCCTGACAATATTTCCCTGTCAGAATGCCCTGCATTTTATTTATCGATTTTTCTTCTCTGAACAATTCCGGCGGCAGACCGGTGACCTGATAATTCAGGATAATCACGTTATTTTCCCGGGTGACTTCTGTCAGAACGGTGAAAGGGTCAAACCGGATCGGCAGCAGCTGACTCTCATTTTTAATGATCATCGCCTGAAGTGCGTCGTATTCTCCCGGTGATTTTGTCCCTGCGTCTGTATCTGCCTGCGCCGCACAGAAAAAAGAAAGAGAAAAAAATAACATCCCTGCTTTGAAAATAGCTTTATTCAACATTGTCCTGTCCCTGTTAAAAATACATATCAAATAACATTTTGGTGCTGATCCCGGCAGAGACCAGAATAATCATCGGTTTTATTACTTTCAGCCCGGAACTCAGTACCACCCCGGCACCCAGCCGCGCCCCGATAGCCTGCCCGGCAAACATCAGTAATCCCAGCGACCACATCATTTTGCCGCCCGCGATAAAAAAGATAACGGACGAGGTATTGGAGGCCAGGTTCAGAAAATTGGAGTGAATTTGTGCTTTATCGATCCGGTATCCTAACAGCAGCATATAACTGATGGTATAAAATGTCCCGGCACCGGCACCTAAAAATCCGTCATAAAACCCGACACCGCCGCCGCAGATAAATGAAAACAGGAAAAAGGAAACACGCTGTTTTTCTTTGGATTTAGTGATATCAGGAGCAAAGATAAAGTACAGCGTGACACTGATAATTAATCCCGGCAGTAATTTTTTCAGAAAAGTCGGATCAATAAACTGAACAAAAATCGTGCCGGATGCGGCACCGAAAAATGTCGCGATAAATACCCATTTGTTATTTTTTAAATCAATCCTGCCCTGACGCAAAAAATAAATACCGGATGTTAATGAACTGCCCAGTGCCTGCATCTTATTTGTTGCCAGTGCGTTAGCAGGTGGTAACCCGGAAATCAGCAGTGCGGTAATCGACAGAAAACCTCCGCCGCCTGATACCACGTTGATAAATCCGGCGGCCACGGCGACAAAAAACATGACAATAAGAAATGTTATGCTCATGGAAAGACACTTTAAATGGCAGGGATATTCAGTATATAAAAAGTACGCATCCGAAAAAGTGATACCGCCCCTGCTGCCGGATATTTGGTATAATAAAATGTCATCTTTCTGAACAGGATACTGGTATGTTGCGCTATGGTATTCGCATTACTCATATTTTTCGGCACGCTTTTCACTCGCGTCCGCGTTTTATTATCTCCCTGCTGGTCGCGGTTGTGACTTTTTTTGCCCTGTTACCCGTGCAGAGTGCACTGATGTGCCTGATCCTCAGCTGGAATGCCTTCTCCTGGGTGTATTTGCTGTTTCTTTTTGAGCGGATCATTAATAAGAAAGTAAAAGATATCCGTAAGCTGACTAAAATTGAGGATGAAAGCGCCCGCATGGTGATGTTTTTCCTGCTGGCCGGGTGTTGTGTCAGTTTACTGGTGCTCTTTTTTGCCCTCGGCGGACACGGTAATCTGACCGGTAATGATAAAGCCTTCCAGTATATTCTGACCGCATCCACATTAGTGTCCTCCTGGCTGTTATTACCGGCCGGATTTACCATGCACTATGCACACCTTTATTACACCAATCCGCAACAGGAAAAACCGTGGTTATTATTTCCGGACAGACCGGCTGAACCCGCTTACTCTGATTTTATGTATTTCTCATTTACGATTGCCGTCGCCTCGCAGACTGCTGATGTCGAAATCGCCTCTTCCCCGATGCGCCGCGCCGTATTAATGCAATCCGTCGTCTCTTTTATTTTTAATATGGCGATACTGGGATTATGCATTAATATCTCCGCCGGTTTATTTTAAACGGAGTGGCGGATGGAAACATTACTGACACACTGGATTACAGAATACGGCTATTGGGCAACTTTTTTCGGTACCATGATCGAAGGGGAAACCGCCGCATTTTTATCCGGCATTGCCGCACACCATCAGTTATTATCCTACCCGAAAGTGATGCTGGTGGCCGCACTGGGCGGAATTATCAGTGACAATGTTCTGTTTTTTACCGGTTATTTTGCCGGAAACCGGATCCTGCCCCGTATTCATAAACATGCGGATAAAATAGCCCGTGTTCAGGAAATAATACATAAGCGACAAGTGCTGATCATTATTGGTATCCGGTTTGCTTATGGCCTGCGTACACTTGGTCCGGTTATTATCGGTGCCTCACGTGTAAACCCGATTTTGTTTATTATTTTTAATATAATTGGTGGGTTATTATGGGGAAGTGTCATTGTCTCTGCTGGTTACTATATAAGTTCGTATATCACATCATTACCTGTTCATAAATATATCATTTATCTTATCATCACACTCTTGACTATAGTCTTTATTTTTATACGAAAGCATTCTGTTAATAAAATTAAAGATAAGTTATAACCCCCTCATTACGTAATTTATCATTTACGCATCCATAATAGTGCACTACGCTTTTATCTCTGGCATATAACCAATACAGACAAGGAATCGCCATGAGGTTGAAACTTATTATTACATTCCTTTTATTTATCAGTATAAATTCACATGCAAATACAGAGCGTGCTGATGAAAAAACAACAACATGTGATGTAAAAATAGTAAAAATGGCACGCGGAAATAGTCACAGATTAACATTATATTACTATGGAATAAAAGCCGGGAAATATATTCCATTATATGAGCACTTATCTTTTCAGCTTCAACCATCAGATAAAGCATATACTTTTGTAAAATTTGCTTATCTGTATAACAGAAAATTATGTGTCAGATACCGGACTGAAGGTAATATCAATTTTATCGCTAACTTATATGATGATACATCAAATTAATTATTAACAATAGGATACTTATGAAAAAAACAATCATGTTTTTATCGTTAACTGCCGGTTTTTTATTATCCCAACCAGGTCATTCCGCAACATTCAATGACCGGTGCAATGCTTATGTCAATGCGTCAAATATTGATGCTTCTTCATTTTATCGCTTTAATTTAGTTCAAAAAGATGGTTCGTTTTTTGATAACAGCCGTCAGTGGAGTTTCTCAGCATCCAATCCTAATATTATTGAAATGCTGAATATGGCTATGTTATCAAAATCCCCGATATGCATAACTTACAGAACCTACAAAGACTATTGGGAAATAAATGCAATAAAATTCCAATAAGCATGATTATATTTAATAAGGATACCACATGATTAATAGATTGATTATCTTATTTATCATAATGTTCCCTGTTCATTCCTCAGCAGTCAGCATATCAATAGAAAATAAAGACATTTACTTTGATTACAGTAATGACTCAAAATATATGGACTCTATATCTGCCCTTAGAAAAACACTCAGTGACAGTACTAATTTATACGGAACAACCATTGTAACTTCTGCAAAGAATGACAAAATATATAAAGCAAAAATCACAAGTGGAGGTAACGAATTTATACACATGGTTTTTAATGCAAAAAATGCTTATATGATAGGATTCATTGTTACATCAAAAGAAAATAATGGAAAATTGAAAGAAACATATTATAGATTCAATGAAGATCGTAAGAATGATATATTGGATATTAAAGATTACGAAAATATAACATTGCCATTTACAGGACATTACAATGATCTGCAAAATAAAGCTGTCAGTATAGAGAAAATATCAGCCGATCCTGAAGTAATAAAAAATTCAGTAATCACACTCAGCAAATATGATTCCAGAAAAAAATATGATGAAAAGGGAATTAAGGATTTAAAGAAATCATTGTTAAGTCTTATCTTAATCACATCAGAGTCAGTCAGGTTCCCTGATGTCAGGGAATGGAGCAAGGGGCACTTCAAAAAAAATAATGCTCAACTAACAGTATTTGGCATGGCTTTGTCAAAATTAATTAGGGACTGGAGTAAAATCAGTAAAGAACTTAAAATGTTATACAACACACCAGGAAAGAAAGGTAGTTCATATTCTTATATGAATGGTTCTATGACAACAAAACCTCACCCTTACAATATAGAAAACGCCTATGAATTATGCGATTATGTATTATATATGCCGGATAAAAAAAGCAAGAAAACTGATTCAGATGAAGAGCATCATGAACTGTATCATATTAAAACACTAGGTAATGATATTTATTTTTCATTCGACCAACTAATGAACATATATTACTCTATAAACTACTCAAATTAACAAACAGGATTATGCATTATGTTTAAATACATCTTATTTTCTCCTTTGATATTTTTATTACTATCATCACCACATTCTAAAGCCGCGAATGATTTTAAAACAAAATGTCGTATTAATATAAAAAAATTCATACAGTATGATAACGAGTATAGAATGACGCTCTATATTAACGATAAAAAACATGGCTACGATTATATATTTGACTCTGACCTTTCATTTACTCTCCCATTAACTACCTTAGTATATAATTACATAAAAACCTCTTATATTCTTGGGAAAGATTTATGCATTCAATACCGTGTCGAAAATAACACTAATAAAATAACCAGAATGTATGATGATTATCATATGGATGAATGATTAACTAACATTTAAGCGAGTTTATTATGGAAAAATTAATATTTATATTATTTACAATTTCAATGTCCTTCAGTGCCAATGCCAAAGTGTTTACAGATAAGTGTGATTATTATGTTTTTGCTACTGCTGTTGAGCGTGGTGGTTATTATCGTTTTCAGATACACGATATACATAATAATCTGTATCCCGGCAGTTATATATGGAGTTTTTCAGCCAGCAAGCCAGAAATTATTGAAATACTGAATATGGCACATCTTTTCCGTACTCCCGTCTGCATAAGTTACAAAACCTATGCTGATTACTGGGAGATATTTGATGTTGCCATGCAGGAAGGTGAAGCTCCGGTTTCGCTGTTCAGACATAAAAAAACCTCACCGGAGTGAGGTTTTTAAAATCTGTTACTGACAGCGGTGATTACAGAGCAACCACGTTAGCTGCAGCCGGGCCTTTCATACCATTTTCGATGGTGAAAGAAACCTGCTGGCCTTCTGCCAGAGATTTGAAGCTGTCGCTCTGGATTGCAGAGAAGTGAACGAACACGTCTTTGCTGCCGTCAGCAGGAGTGATAAAGCCAAAACCTTTATCATCGTTAAACCATTTTACAGTACCGGTAATTGTTGCGGACATATGAATTTCCTTTAGATTAATTTTGTTGCCATAAGGCATATAAGCGGTTTGATTACGTTTTTACTTATGGGAACTATCAGAAGGAATTCGCTATGAAGTGGTATCTTGGATAACGCTTGACGGAGAACAACTTAAAATCGGACTGACATAAATAGGTCTGTACTTCCAAACCAATGCTGCTATTAAGCCATATATTTTGTTATCCGGCAAGCTCTTTTTGATTTACCTCAAACGACCACACCCGCCAAAGGCATCAGTTTGCCAGCCCCATATAGCCGTGGATCCCCATGTAAAGCCCGACCAGCGCTATCAGTGCCGCCGAAAAATACGGTGCTTTTTTGGCGATATCACCCAGCCCCTGCCAGCGCCGGCTGACCTGGCGTAGCCCCACCGCTGTCACCACGCCGACCGTGACCAGTGTCAGCGCCAGCCCGATACTGAAACTTAGCACCATGGTTGCTCCCAGGGTAAAGGCTTTCAGTTGCAGACAAATCAGCAGAACAGTAATCGCCGCCGGACACGGAATTAACCCGCCGGTCAGGCCGAACAGTAACACCTGGCTGTTGGTGGCTTTACCGCCGCTAAACCGGGTTTTGATTTCATGAGCATGTGCTCTGGCATGCGCATCCTGATATTCGTCATCATGGTGGTCGTGATGACCATGATGATGCTCTGCATGATGGTAATGATGGTCGTGGTCATGTTCATGGCTGTGATGATGATCATGCTCATGATGATGGTCACTGTGTGTCCGGCTTTCCTGCTGCATTTCTGACAGCCAGTTTTTTTCACCACGGTATGTCCGCATAAACATCCAGAACGCAGTTGCCAGAATAATCACCGCCGACACCATCTGCAGCCACGGCTCTACAACTTCCGGCGTGAAGCGGGCACTGATATACATCCCGCCGAGGGCAATCAGCCAGACAATCAGGGTATGCGACAACGTCGCCGCCAGTCCCAGCATCACCGCCTGTCTGACCGTCCCTTTCACTGCAATAATAAAGGCCGCCATCATGGTTTTGGAGTGGCCCGGCTCCAGGCCGTGCAGCGCACCCAGCGCAATCGCGCCCGGGATAAAAAACCAGGCATTTCCCTGCTGCAGTAACGAGGCAAAATCGGTCATGACATGTGATCCCTGTTTTCAGAATGAAGAAAGCGTGAATTGAGTATACTCCCCCCCAGTATAATTACACTACCTCTTTGTATCATGAAGATGCTACTATTTTGCCCGTCACTTTCTTTTTACCTTATTTCACGGGGTTGCCATGTCACATACCATCAGGGACAGACAGAAACTTCAGAACCGCGCCAGTAAAATTCAGGGGCAGGTCAACTCACTGAAAAAAATGCTCGATGAACCGCATGAGTGCTCCGCCGTGCTGCAGCAGATTGCAGCTATCCGGGGCGCGGTAAACGGATTAATGCGGGAAGTGATTAAGGGCCACCTGATTGAACACGTGGTTCATGAGGAAGATGAGGAAAAGCGTCAGGGTGATCTGGATATTGTCCTGAAAGTGCTGGATTCCTATATTAAGTAAAGAAAAATTAAGCCGGTGTTGTAAAAATCCCCGGCGCCGACCCTGTAAGTTTTGAATATCCTTTTTTGATATAAAAATAATATCCCTGTATCTCTCAGAAACTCACTGAACCCCCTTTTTATTCATCTCCCGCACAGAGACTGAAAGTAAAGAATGCTGTTAATAATCAGTTAATTTACAGCGCCTGAAATAATCTATGATAAAACGACATCTTCTTTTATTTCACTGCTGAAAAGGCTGTTATGACTATAAAACGGATTAATCCGCCCTCACTGTTTAATTCCCTGCAATACGGTTTCAGTCAGGCCGTGGAAACAACCGGCACCCGGCAGTTATTTCTGTCAGGGCAGGTCGGCGTTGATCACAATGAAGTGACTGTCGCAGGCGGTATGCGGGAACAAGCCGCACAATCTGTGGACAATATCGTCCGTGCCCTCGCAGCAGCCGGCGGTTCTTTGTCTGATGTGGTTATGCTGCGGATCTATATCCGCGCCGGCGCAGATTCGCACGATGAACAAACGGCAATTGCGGATGTGCTGAAAGAAAAATTTGCAGATAATGCCCCCGCCTCATCATGGATTATTGTCAGCGGATTATCGCTGCCGGAATGGCTGATTGAAATAGAAGCTCACGCCGTGCTGCCGTGATCGGAAGGCGCTGTACAGCGCCTGATTTGCATGATATTGATTACGTGAATATTAAAAATAAAATAAAAATACTGAGAATGTCACCATGCAAGCCGCCACCCGTTCCACCATTGCTCTGCTCGCTTCCTCATTCTTAATTACTATCGGACGGGGTGCCACTATCCCGTTTATGGCGATTTATCTCAGCCGTCAGTATGGCATGGCGGTGGATCAGGTCGGGGTGGCACTGACGGTCGCACTGACAACCGGCGTGTTGTTCAGTCTCGGTTTTGGCATTATTGCGGACAAATTTGATAAAAAGCGCTATATGCTGATGGCAATTCTGGTTTATATCGCCGGATTTATCGCCATACCGCTGACTCACAATATCGCACTGGTCGTTGTCTTCTTTTCACTGATTAACTGTGCCTACTCCGTTTTTGCTACGGTGCTGAAAGCCTATTTCGCCGATACGCTGCCACCGGCGCGCAAAACCAAAGTCTTTTCCCTGAACTACACCTTCGTCAACATGGGATGGACTGTCGGTCCGCCGATTGGCACCGGCCTGCTGATGTACAGCGCGGATCTGCCGTTCTGGCTGGCGGCCTGTACCGCCTCCTTCCCGATATTCTTTATTCAGCGTTTTGTCCGCAGCGTGCCGCCTTCCGCTTCCGGCAGCAACAGTACCGCCTGGCAGCCTTCTGTCATGCTGCATGATAAAGCTCTGCTCTGGTTTACATTATCCGCCTTTCTGGGATCGCTGGTGTTCGGTTCGTTTTCCGCCTGTATTTCCCAGTATGTCCTGACGGTAGCAGATACCACGCTGGCGGAAAAAGTGATTGGTGTGGTACTGCCGGTCAATGCGGCGGTTGTGGTGTCGCTGCAATATATGGTCGGCCGCCGGATCAGCACCGATAACCTGCAACGCCTGATGACACTCGGCACCCTCTTTTTTATGGCCGGACTGGCCGGGTTTATGATGTCGGGAAGTAACCTGGTATTCTGGGGGATCGCGGCCTTTGTCTTTACACTTGGTGAACTGATTTATGCGCCGGGCGAATATATGCTGATCGACAACATTGCGCCGGACGGCATGAAATCCAGCTACTTTTCCGCTCAATCCCTCGGCTGGCTCGGTGGTGCCTTTAACCCGCTGCTGACCGGCGGTGTGCTGACCTATTTCCCGCCAAATACCTTATGGCTGCTGCTGATTGGTGTTTCCGCCTGCGCCTGGTTGTGTATGATGCGCGGCCTGCGGATCAGCAGAAACCGGCTCGTTCACCACTGACAGCGGATACGCTGATTTCCGTCAGTCTGTACTGCGGGGAATGGACGTGGTTACGGCCTGATCTTTGATCCGGCACAGTGCGTCCCGGTGCGGACTGTGCCATTGTGAAAGTCCTTATGTCATCTGCGGAGCAGGAAGCACCGGTGAGAATATTACTGATTTTGCCGTTTGACAGGACTTACCGCTACCGGAAAAGCGCGTTTTCCGTGGCGATCAGCTATGCCCCGCTGACCCTTATCACCCTCGCCGCCCTGGTTCCCCCGCATCTGAATGCTGAACTGACCCTCTGTGATGAAGGCGTTTCCCCGCCGGTCACCGCCGGGGATTTTGATCTGGTGGTGATCACCGCCACCGCCTCCTCTTCCCCCCGCGCCTATGCGCTGTGCCGTTACTGGCGCGAACGCGGGGCAAGAACCGCAATGGGCGGCGCGCACGTCACCCTGCAACCGGATGAAGCAGCGCAACATGCTGATACCGTACTTATCGGTGCCGGTGAATATATCTGGCCGCAATTTCTGCAGGATATGGCTGACGGCCACCCTAAGCCGTGTTATCAGCACCGCCCTGAGCGCGGCTTTCTGCCGATGCCGGTGCCGCGCCGTGATCTGCTGCCGTCCCGCGCCTATATGAATATCGCCACTATTATTGCCGACCGTGGTTGTCCGCTTGCCTGTGAATTTTGTTCTGTACAGCATCAGTGGGGACGCAAAGGCACGGCACGTCCGGTGGCAGAGGTGATTGACGAGATAAAGCAGAGCGGCAGACAGCGCTGGATATTTCTCGACCCTAATCTGTACGCTGACCGGCAATACAGTCTGGAACTGTTCCGGGCACTGATCCCGCTGAAAATCCGCTGGTCGGGACTGGCGACACTCAATGTGACGGATGACGACGAGGTATTCCGGGCTCTGTGTGACAGCGGCTGCGAAGGGCTGCTTATCGGGCTGGAAAACCTCAGTCAGCAGACTATGACGGCCACCGGCAAGAATTGTAATCAGGTCAGCGAATACCGCCGTCAGATCCGGCGGCTGCGCGATAACCGGATTGCCGCACTCGGCTGTTTTGTGCTCGGGTTTGATGAAGACACCCCGGAAAGCATCCGCGATACGATACGGCAGATCCCGTCTCTCGGGCTGGATCTGGTGCGTTTTTCTGTCCTCACCCCGCTGCCGGGCACACGGCTGTGGCAGCGGATGGCGGAAGACGGCCGCTTAATCACACAGGATCTGAGCCTGTATGACAACGAACATGTGGTTTTTCAGCCGCAAAATATGTCACCGGAAACCCTGCAATCCTTACTGCACGAGGCCTGGCGGGAAACATACCGTCTGACGGCCATTCTGCGACGGGTATTGCACCGTCCGGGCAGCCGTTTTATCCGCCTGGCGGCCAATCTCGGATTCCGGCTGTATGCCCGCCGGTTGCGCCATGAAGAAACCGGGCTGTTCAACCCGGCAATAGTGACGAATAACACAAGGAAAACAGACTGATGCGTCTTTTACTCAACAGTATTCTGCTGGTTTTTTCGATGACTGCGGCAGCGGCCTGTTTATGGGGAGTAAGCCATCTCGCCTGGTATTATGCGCTGCCTGCCCTGATTGGTTTTATGCTGATCAACAATATGCCGTTTGCTATTCTGCATGAAGCGGTACATGGCGTGGCCGCCCGTTCTGCCGCCGGTAACCGCGCCATCGGGATTATTGCCGCGTGGGCATTTCCGACTTCCTTTACCCTGCAACGCCGCGCGCACCTGAATCACCATAAAAATAACCGGACAGATAAAGAGCTGTATGATTATTACCTGCCAAACCAGCCCCGCTGGCTGCGTAATATCTGGATGTACGGCGGCAATCTGCTCGGCCTGTACTATTTTTGTGTACTGCTCGGTAATCTTCTCTGGTTTCTTGCGCCGGGCGTATACCGCTCACGGATGTTTGTCACCAAAATCGCACCGGCGCTGGGGTTCGGGTCACAGGTGCCGGAACTGGCAAAACTGCCGCCGCTGACTATCTGGTGTGAACTGCTCGGTGCATTTCTCTGGCAGTCACTGCTGTTTTGGGCGCTGAATTTAAGTGCGGCGGGTTATCTGCTCTGCCTGTGGGCTTTTGCGCTGCACTGGTCTGCTCTGCAATATGCAGATCACGCCTGGAGCCGCCGCGATGTGATGAACGGCGCGTGGAACCTGAAAGTACTGCCGGTATCCCGCTGGCTGGCGCTGAATTATCACTGCCATCTCGCACACCACCAGCACCCGCAGGCACCGTGGTATGAACTGCCGTCGCTGGTGGATGACCAGCCGCGCCCGACTTTCTGGCGTGTCTATTTCACCATGTGGCGCTATGGTGTGCGCCCTGCACCGCAAATGGGAGCGGCGGCTGATCTGGATTTTCTGTTTCCGCCGGAAAAATAAAAAAGATGGTGATTTCTGTCAGTCCGTGCAACGTCTGATAACGGGCAAAACGAAAAGTCGCTGTAAATACATCCCTGTACGCTCAGGCGCGTCATCCATGACGCGCATGCTTTTCGTTCGCCTGCCCGTTACCCGACGACTCACATAACTTTATGATTTATTAAGTTATTATTTCTTTTCGGTTTCTGCCACCGGTTTTACCGCACTTTTACGGCGGAACAACACAATACCGGCCAGCAGACCAATCACCAGACCACCCGCTCCGTACATCATGCCCTGTAAGGCATTGCGGGTTTCATTCAGCAGCGGGTTATCCGTGAAATCGGTGCCGATATGAATGGTGCGGATTTTCCAGGCACCGTCCTCAAGCGCAACCGTCGCTGTCCAGCGGGTCGGAAAATCGTAGGTACGCCCGTCACTGAGCTGATATTTTTCCATCCCTTTACCGTAAGCGACACCCCAGGTCTTATCCGGAGATAACTCTGTCACCACATCGGCGTTAAAACTGATATTCAGTTTTTTCAGGAATTTATCCGGCCCGAACCAGGATTCAAAATACGGTTTTATTGCTGCTTTGCCGGAAATAAACTCCTGGGTGATGGGCGTGGCGCGCAGATTTTCACTCATCACCGGCAGCATTTTGTCATAATCACCGCTGTTGATAGCATTTTCCACGGTACCGATCACCTGCCGCAGTTCATCGTGGACAGCACCATCCTCTTCTCCGGGTTGTGCATACACCGAAAAACTGAATATCATTAACGCACTGATAATTATCCTTTTCATCACTATTTCCTCATCATATATGAAACTGTTACCGCCAACAGCAAACCGGTGACCACATCCGCCACATGGTGCTGATGAACCAGCAGTACAGACAGTACAATCAGTACCAGCCACAACAGAAACAACAGTGTCAGCCCGCGTCCGGTATGGCGGATAATGGCCAGCACCGCCGCACATGACCAGGCCACATGCAGCGACGGCACCAGATTATGCGGGTGATCCAGTGCAAACAGTGTCGTGTACATCGTCCGGTACAGCGGAGACTCCGGCACCTGCCGTACAAAGCCGAGCTGTGCCGGAAACAGAAAAAAGATCACGCCGCCCAGTAATGTCATCACCATAAAGGTGAGTGCCAGCTGCCGGTGCTCCCGGCGCGGCAGAAACAAAACCGGCATCAGAATAATCAGGTAAAACGAGCAGTACACCCAGATAAAACCGGGTACAAACGGGATGTGAAGTTCAGCCGGAAACCACAGGGCATACAGGCTTTCGCGCCCGGCAGTATACGCATTCATCAGCGGGTAAACCGTGAAAAACACCACACTGACCGGAATACACCACAGCAGATAACTGATCACCCGGCGGGAAAAAGAATCCGGATCGGTATTCATTCACCCCCCTTATTTTAAACCAAAACGCATCCGGTGTTTTTTATGCACCTCTTTACGGAATAACAAGGTATAACGCCAGAAAGTTGCCATCCGTGATAAGGATTGCAGCGTCAGACGCAAATCAGAAAAACGGCGGATAATCGACGGTACACTGTTAAAACGGCTGCGGGCGGCATGGCACAGTTCTGTCAGGGTTTCGGGGCTCATATTGGCAGGCTGAAAGGCGGCCTGATTAAAACGGTATTCCGGATGCAGCCACCATTTGCCGTCAAACAACAGGCGGTTTTCCTGCTCCAGCTGCTGATACAGCGGTGTGTTAGGATACGGCATCAGTATGTTATAGGCGGCGAAAGCAAAGCGGTTTTTCAGGGCAAATGCGACGGTATCTTCCACGGTTTCTGCCGTATCATGGTCATACCCCAGGGTAAACGCCGCCCAGGTCTGCAATCCGAAGTCCCGTAATACAGAAATTTCCTCACGATACTGTGAAAATGTCCGCATGTTCGGCGATTTTCGCGCATCACGCAGACTGTCCGGGTTGATGGATTCAAATCCCATCACATTACCCCAGCAGCCGCTCTGCTGTAACAGCGACATCAGACGGCGGTTACGGGTCATATCCAGACTTGCCTGGCTTATCCAGTGCACATTCAGCGGGATCAGCGCACTGCACAGTTCACTCAGCTCGCGGTGATCGGACGCGATATTGTCATCAACAAAAAAGATAAATTTCGGTTTCTGTGTTTCTATTTCCCGCACCACTTCATCGATCAGGCGAATATAGTGCTGCCGCCCGAAATAACGGCTGACCGCACAGAAACGGCAGGCGAAGCGGCAGCCGCGGGTAAACTGCATCAGGCTGATCGGCAGATAGCCTTTCCCCCGGAAAATATCCCGGCGCGGCAAACAGCCGCACAGATTATGATCGACCTGGCCGACCCCGGCCGGGGCATCATAGCGCGGCTTCAGACGGCCTTTCTCCGCATCACGGATCATCTCTGTCCAGCGGGTTTCCGCGTCACCGGTAAAAATACTGTCACAATGCTGCGCCACTTCCTCCGGCAGCAGTGTGGCGTGGATCCCGCCCATCACCACCCGCACATCACGGGCTCTGTATTCCGCCGCAATCTCATAAGCGCGGCGGGCGGTAAACGTTTCGACCGTAATAGCGACCAGATCCGCCGGTTCATCATAAGGAATGGCTTCCATCCGGTCGTCATACAGTACCACTTCCACATCCGGCGGCGTCAGACCGGCGAGAACACCGAGCATCAGCGGTTCCATCCGCCCCTCATCCACATACAGACTGTGCTCCTGACGGCCGATATTCGGTTTAATCAGTATCAGTTTCACCCTTTTTCTCCAAGGCGTTTTCCCTGCTTGCGGGCGATATCCCGGTGCGAGGCAATATTGTAAAGCCAGGCGACCAGCAACGTGCGCCAGCGGCTCCGGCTGCCGGAACGACACAGACGCCGGATAATAGACGCATAACGGTAAAAGCGGGTGCGGGCATAAAAACATCCGGCAGCCAGTTCTGAAGTGCTCATTCCGCCCGGCCGGAAAACCGGTTCGCCGTAGCGGAAATCAGGATCAAGCCACCAGGCCGGATAAACCAGCCGCCCTTCCGCCTCCAGCCGGGCATACAGCGCCGTGCCGGGGGTAGGGATCAGCAGGTTAAAATTGGCAATTGCCAGTTTGTTACTCTCCGCAAACGCCAGTGTGCTGCGGATGGTCTCCGGCGTATCTTCGTCGTAGCCGAAAATAAAAGTGCCGTAGACACAGATACCACGCCGGTACAGCGCCGCCAGTACGGCAGCATAATCCCCCGCCGCATGGCTGCGGGATTTTCCCATCCGCCTCAGCGTGGTTTCATTCAGGCTTTCAAAGCCGATCAGCACGAAGCAGCAGCCGGCGGCGGCCAGTTTATCCAGCATTTCCTCATTACGGGCGATATCGATACTGATCTGGCATCCCCAGCGGCGTTTCAGCGGTGTGAGCATCGCCAGCAATTCATTCAGCGCCCGCTTACCGGCAAAGAGATTGTCATCCACAAAAATCAGAAAACGCTTTGCAGGCAGGGATAAAATCTCATCCCGCATCTCATCAACCGGCCGGGTACGCACTCCTTCCGGATAAAATGCGTGGATAGAACAAAAATCACAGGCAAACCGGCAACCGCGCGAGAACTGCACCAGCGACACCGGTGCGTAGCGTTTGCCTTCAAAAATGGTCCGGTCAATACGGTAACCGGCAAGCGGGCGATCATGCGCCCCCCGGTAACGGGGTTTCAGCGCATTGCGTTCACAATCCGCCAGCATCTGTTCCCACGCCCCTTCCGCATCACCGAGCAGCACACTGTCCGCATGCTGCAGCGCTTCATCCGGCATAAAGGTGACGTGGCAGCCGCCCATCACCACGGTTTTACCCTGACGGCGGAACCGGTCAGCCAACTGATAACTGCGCTGTGCCGTGAAGGTTTCCACCGAAATGGCGATCAGATCTGCATCAGGCAGTGCTTCCGGGATGTTATCCAGCCGGTCATCATAAAATATGACCCGGTGCCCCGGCGACAGGGCCGCCAAAATGCCGATCGCCAATGGTGTCATGGCATCTTTCGTGCGGTAATCCCCCATGTTCGGGTAGATCAGCACGATATTCACAGCAGCGCTATCTCCGGCCAGACAATGCGGCCGTCCCACTGTGGTGCGGCAGTCAGATCAACACCGTAAATCCGGGTGCGGTAAACGGATGCCCCGGTGCGTTTAATCACATCATTAGTGCAGATATGCCCCGACGGCAGCCCGACGGTCATAATCGGGGTGGTGCAGTGCAACAGCGCTTCCTCAATCAGATCGGGCAGTTTGGTATCATCGGTACAGGCCAGGAATGACAGGAAACTCTGCGGGATCACTTCCCCGGCCGCCGGCATCTGCGGCCGCCGGGTCATCCCGGCAAATGCATTGTAAAGCGGGCGCAGTATCTTCATTCTGCCGGAGTAACCGGCCACAATAACCTGTTTGAAAATACGCTGATCCCAGAGCATACCGCAGGCCACCAGCTGACCATTCTGATAACTGCCGAGCACCGTGATGCCGGTCTGCTGCATCGCTTTCAGGTTCAGTGCCGGTGCCAGCTGACGGGAAGCTGATTCCTGTGCAAAGAAACGGATGACATCGGTGTAATCCTCCGGCGGAACCACTTTCCACAGACCCCGGTCTTTACCTCTGCTTTTACTGATCGCCAGCGTGCTCATGCTGCTCAGAAAACGGTAGAGCGGCAGTCCTTCCACGCCCCGCTCCAGCAGGCGCCGGGCCAGTAAATTATTCTCCGCAATACTGGTATAGCAGTGATCCGGTGTCGGCAGCTGGCGCAGATAAGAAAATCCGGCCTGTAACACTTTCAGGTGATTACGGTATTTCGGCACAATACGCAGACTGCCGAGATAACCCATCCGCGCTTCTTCGCCGTTAACCCGGCCGGTCTGTATACTCAGCTGACACATGCCGACCAGGGTATCACCGTCTCTTGCCAGTGCCGGATAGATTTCGCCGAAATCATCCCGCGGGGAAAAATAACCGGGCCGCCGGGTCATCACCAGCTCCCAGTCCCCCTGCATGGCATTATCTTCAAGGAGCCTGAGTAAATCCGCGATATGCTCCGTTGTCGCGTCAATAACCTCTATCATTTAACCTCTGCTAATTTACCCTGCCAATTCTCATCACCGAGCGGATAGCCGTTGCGGCAGCTGATTTCGCGGTGATGCAGCCAGTTAATCGGGAAATAGTTGCGAAACATAAAGAAATCGCCCCGGTTACGCCAGCTGCGCTGAAGAATCGAGCGTGAACTGTAAAATGCCTTCCTTGCTGAGAGGCACCCCTGCGTTACTGCCTCCGGAGACAGCTGTGCCGGACTGAACGGCAGTTCGTTGTAGCGGTAGTGATCATCGAGCCACCAGTGCTCAAAGCGCAGGCGGTTTTCCTGCGCCAGCCGCGCATAAAGCGGCGTTCCCGGAAACGGCGTCATATGGTTGAATGCCGCGATATACATACTCTGTTCGCGGGCGTAAGCCACCGCCTCGCTGAATGAGTCCGGTGTATCATGGTCATAACCGAATACAAATGTGCCGTAAACGGCAATATGGTGACGGCGCAGATTGGCCAGAGCCTGACTGTAGCCGCCTTTCATGGTGTTAAAGCCTTTTTTCATCTGCCGCAGATTGGCTTCATTCAGCGATTCAAAACCAATCAGCACACCCCGGCAGCCAGCCTGTGACAACGCACGGACAAACTCCTCATCATGCGCGGCATCAATACTCATCTGGGTCACCCAGCGGATCCCGGCGTTCGCCAGTTCAGGCAGAAACTCACGGCTTTCCCGCAGACTGCCCGCAAAATTATCATCCACAAAGAAAAACAGATTTTTTGTCCCCTTGAGGCCCGCCAGCTCCCGCAGCACATGATCCGGATCGCGCCGCCGGTAACGCTGCTGATAAAACGACTGCACCGCGCAGAATTCACAGTGAAAACGACAGCCGCGCCCGGTTTCCACCAGACCTATCGGCAGATAACGTTTTCCCGCAAACAGGCTGCGATCAACGCGGATACTGCGCAGATCGGTCTGTGTTCCGTGATATTCCCGCTGCAGTGTGCCGTGGCGTAAATCATCAATCATGGTTTCCCAGACTGACTCGGCCTCTCCGGTGATAATGACATCCGCAAAGCGTTTCACTTCCTCCGGCATCAGTGTGGCATGGAATCCGCCCATCAGCACCGGCACACCGCGCTTCCGGTACTCACTGGCTATCTGATAAGCCCGCTTCGCAGTGTAGGTTTCGACTGAAATTGAGACCAGATCAGCCGGTTCATCAAACGGGATCAGTTCAAGGCGGTCGTCATAAAACCGTGTATCAATATCCGCGGGTGTCAGCCCTTTCAGTGCCGCGACCGGCAGCGGCTCCATCTGCCAGGAGCGCAGATAGGTTTCGCCGCGCCGGTGGCCGATCGCCGGATGAATAAATGTCAGGCGCATCAGTGGCTGCCCGACTTCGCCGGACGGTGTTCAACCGGCCAGTCACAGGTGTAATACTGATGCAGATGATGAGCGTAGAAGCGGTAACCCAGGTTTGCCGTCAGCGCCAGTGGTTTAAAGTTACGCGCCCGCCACAGCCGTTTCGCAATGCTGCGGTAACGGTACACTTTTTTCCAGGCGCGTTCGTGCCCCAGCTCCAGCTCATGCGCACTCATCAGCGCAGGACGGAACACCACATGCTGCGCGTCATACAGCGACCAGTCCGTGGTTAAAATCCGCTGTTCTTCCTCAAGGCGTTTAAACAGCGGCGTACCCGGGAATGGTGTCAGCACCGAGAAACGCGGTAAATCAATCCCGGCGTCGATAGCCAGCTCCACCGTGCGGTCAAACACATCGGTGGTATCGTGATCCAGACCAAACACAAAACAGCCCTGAATCGCAATCCCCAGCCGGTGCAGATCACCGATCAGTTCTTTATAATCCACCGAGCCGTTAAACTTCTTCCCGGCATCTTTCAGGCTGCCGTCACTGACGGTTTCCAGTCCCAGCAGAAGCCCTTTGCAGCCGCTGCGGGCCATCAGCTCCATCAGTTCGTGGTTATGAGCTATCAGCACGGTGGATAAACCAAACCAGCGGATATTAAGCGGGATCAGTGCAGTAAACAGTCGTTTGGCATAACCGATATCTGACACCAGATTCAGATCGACAAAAATCACTTTCCGTTTGCCGGTGCGCTCCACATAGCGGCGGATATCCTCAACCACCCACTCAACCGGATGCTGAAATTGCTTACGCCCCCAGGCACTCGGTGCAACACAGAACTCACAGTTGTGCGCACAGGAGCGTGTCGCTTCAAAAACCCCCTGGGTAAGAAAATGCTTTGCATCAAACCGTTCGCGTTCCGGAAACGGCAGATCCGGGATATCAAGCGTGAAATCTGCACCCTGTCGGTATTCGCGCTGCATATTACCCGCCATAAAATCACGGATCAGCTGCGGCCAGCTCTGCTCGGAATACCCGGTGCAGACCGTATCGGCGTGCTGCAGTGCCTCCTGCGGCAGCAATGTGACGTGCGGCCCGCCAAGCACGACGGGGATATTTTTCGCCCGCATCAGCGCCGCCAGTTCATAGGCACGCGGCGCATTCCCGGTGATCACCGTCATTGCAACCAGATCTGCCGTGAAATCCTCCGGCAGTTCCTCAATGCTTTCATCAATCAGGCGGATATTAACCGGCAGAGATTTCGGCACCAGTGCGGAAAGGGTGGTCAGTGTCAGCGGCTGATAACGCAGCGAGCGTTTGAAAATTCCGCCCCGTTTGCGGTACAGCGGCCCTTTAGGCGAAAGCAGCACCAGATCCAGCGGCCGCTGCGGCGTATAAACAGTCTGTGTCATCACGGAAACTCCCTGATCTCAAACATGGCACGCCAGTCAGACGAGGTCAGCAATGCCGGGATTTTAATCTCTCCCAGCCGCTTTCCCTGTTGCAGCTGCCGGTGAAAATAGTGCTCCGCCGGCTGATCCAGGCGGAGGAATGTCAGCGGTTTCAGCTGTCCGATACGGCGGGCGTAGTGATACTGCGGATTGGTGCACAGATAGCGCTCAGTTTCCTCACAATATGCCTGTGCCTGTGTTTCAGTACAGGTATCGCTGAGCAGCAGCACATAGCCCTGCTCATCCGCTGCCAGTACAGCAAAATCCTGCGATGGCGGTAAACCGGCACAAACAAACGGCTCGGTCAGTTTTTCCCCGACCAAATCACTGCATATACCCTCACGCCCGCAAAAACGCAGCTGCGGCAGCCCTTCCGGCGTGTGACCGGTACACAACACCAGATCATCGGTCTGATAGCGGTACAGCCCGCTGTTGGTGGTGACAATCACACTGTATGTTTCACCGGACAACAATTCATCCGCCAAATATATCTGCCCGTTATCCCGGCGGAATTCATAAAAATTACAGTCTGCGCTCAGCTGCGGGTCACCGCAGTCAGACGGAACGGTGATCACCGCTTCGGTGGAAAGCAGACCTTTACCCTGAAGTGTCACCCCGGGAAAGCGTATCATCAGTGCCTGTGCCGGTGAGGCAGACGCAGCCTGATCCCAGCAGCTGATCAGCGCCAGCTGCGGCCATAACAACGCGGTATTCTGCTCCTGCAGATACTGCCGGTAACGCATCAGCGCCGCCGGGTCAGCATTCAGAGAATGCCCGGCAATTTCCCCGCCGTTGCGCAGCAGTGCGGAAATCTCAGCCTGCCGGGTATCAAGAGCCGTGAGCAGCGGAAATAAAAACACCGGGCTCCAGACGGATATCAGACGTAAATCCGGGCACCGCAGCAGATAAATCAGGGTCAGTAACTGCCAGTCCGGCGCATACTCAATCTGCGCCAGTGTCAGCGGCACAGCCGATAATTCACTGAACGCTGCCAGATTATCCGCGCCCAGATAAAGCGCATCACCGCCGCCGACCGGAATACCGCAGGGCGTTTTTTTCATTCGTGTCACTGCCGGGCTGAGCGCCCAGTAAACATGGCCGGAGGTCAGATCAAAACGGCGGGTTACATCCCGCAGCCAGCCGGTGACAGCAAGACGGAAATCGGTTAACCCGGCAGAAGTATAAGGCAGCAGCTTGCCGCCGCTGTGACTGCCGCCGGTCAGTTCAAATGCCGGAACCGGCGCACTGCACAACAGGTTTTCTTCCCCGTCCGTCATGCGGGTGATAAGGGAGCTGAGCTCAGAATAGGTTGTCAGAGGGACGTTCTGCTGATAATCCGTCACGGATTTTACAGCGGAAAAATGATACCGCTGCCCGTATTCACACGCCGCATTCGCAGCCAGACAGGCGGATAACCAGCGGAACTGCCTCTCACGCAGCGTGCCCTGTGGCGGAACAGACGGCATTCCGGAACGGAAATGCTGCCAGGCATTATCCATAACAGAACTCAACATCAGGCTCTTCAAACAGTGACTGATAACGTTTTGCCACATTATCAGGTGAAACCTCACACAGGCAGACCAGTTCATGGCCGCAGACATAGTGCGGGTTTTTGTGCAGGAAAAAGGCGACATCCGGTTTACTGCGCTGCGCGTCAGTAACCGTTGCCATTGTGCGGTTCAGATAGCCGAACGCCGACGGGCATTCCACCACGCCGCGGGCAGGGTTATAGAGTGAGCCGAATTTATCTTTTGCCAGTTCCGCCGCCAGCCGTGCCAGTTCCGGCTCTTTGACATTGCCGTTCCAGTGCGGATAAAAGGTCTGCGCGAGTGTGCTCATGTACCGGTAAGTGCGCACGCCTTTCACCAGCAGGAACCAGAACACCCGTTCGCCGGGATATTCTCTGCGCAAAAGCGAAATACGCCGCAGCCAGGCACCGTGCAGCGTCTGCTGCTTCCAGTGGGCGGGATGCACAATCGTATCGCCGGAATAGACAATCCGGTGTCCGCGGAACGGATAAAACTGCAGGGTACTGAACCCGGCCATCTCATCCCCTGACATCAGAAACAGAACTTCCTGTTTATGATCGAGATCTGATAAAAACTGCCCGCCGTCACTGCCGGTGTAATACATAAAATAGAGTGAGGCCATTTCCTGACGCTGCGCCTGTGTCAGGGTTTTTACAGGCTGAAAAAATGCGCGATACGACATTCCGCCGTCTCCTCCGGTAGATTTACCCGCACTGCCGCTTTTCCTTAAGTGGAATGCCTATCTTAGCGACCTTCATTTCAGAAACAATCAGCGATGCCTGAATCTTTGTTTAATATCATGAAAAAACATTGCATAAGCCGTTTCAGTGCGTATATTAGCTGCGGGCCTGCTCTGTGCCCCCATCCGCGGAAAAGGCCGTTTTGCCTGAAAGACTGACTGATAAATCTGTTTACGACCCCCTTGCCTGTCAGAGCGGATCCGGGTAAATAAGGAAATCGTATGTCTGTTTTTCCCGATAACGGAATTATTTCCCTCAGCCGTCTGCGTCAGTCCGCCAAACAGCGCCTGCGCCGTATCAAAGCCGGTGAAGAGCCTGTTTCTCTGCAGCGCCTGCACCAGATGAATCCCTGTGCTGAACTGAATCTTGCCGCTGTTCAGTGGTTAATCGCCACCGAAATGGGGTTTGACAGCTGGCCTGCCCTGAAAGCACATACTGATGCCATCCGTTTTACTGCTCAATATCCCGGGTTTGAGGCCGGGGATGGGCCCCGTTCCCTGCATCTGCGCTGCGGGCATGATATCGGCCATGCACTGCGTATTGCCGGATTTCGCGGACAATTTCACCCGCTGACAGATCCGTACTGCATGGGACCGGTGACACTGTCGCCCCCTGAGCAGTTCCGCCGCTAACGGCTGGCATTTATCCGCATCCCGCATCCGGAACTGCCTCACCTTAACGACGCACTGAGCCGCGTGCTGCGGGAATTACCGGATCAGCACACCGGATTATCCCTGACAGAACAACTCGCTCTGCAAACCCTCAGTGAACAGGGGCCGATGGCCTTACCCGCGCTGTTCAGCATCCTTCTTTCTGAAAAAGAGCCACTGCCGTTTCTCGGCGACCGGATGTTTTTGCACAGATGCAACCCCTGATCACAGGAAGCACGCCGTTGTTAAAGGCCGATACTCAGGCGTTACCGGTTATCTCACTGACAGAAACCGGCAGACAGGTTCTGCGGGGTGAAAAAAACCGGCTGAACTGTATTACAAATGTGCGCCGGGTCGGCGGAGTCTGTATCACACCACAGCAACCGTACTGGTGCACCGGTGAAAATCTGACACCGGTTCTGACCTCCGCAACTCTCCGCCGGACATAATCCGGGTAACTCTTTTTATTTATAAAATAATGATAATTTCGGATTAATAAGATTTTCATTATTTTATTATGCGTCATTCTGCGTCAATCAGACTTCCCCCATATTTCAGCAGCCGGTTTTCGCAGTATCATTACTGAACAATTTCCCGGCATTCCGCTGTTCAGGGAACACTCCCGGCCTGTAACCGGTGCCGGAGCGGAAGCCCCCGCAGTTCCGTTCTAAAAACCGTGACAATCAGTGAGTCACAGAGGGAAACGTTAATGGAAATAACCTCCGATCAGAAGCGGACAATCTGTGTCATGCTGGCTGAACAGGCCGGACACCCTATCCGCAGCGCAGAAATCACGGCCTTGTGTGATGATGAAACCATCCGTGCCGCACTACTCGTCCTCAGCAGTCTGATTGACATAAAATATAGTGAAGTATCCGCCGCACTGGCGGCGGCCAGCGCTGAACATGAACGCAATAACCCGCAGATGAAGATGGGCAGTGCGCTCGCTGACAGTACCCTTCCTGCACCGGCGGATATGCCTGTCTCACAGCCGGACACAGCTCAGACTGTATTCCCGCCTGCTGCTGAGCCGGAATCCCTCATTATTCCTCCTGTACCTGAAGAGCCGGCTATCACGGATAACACCGTCTCAGCGGAAGAACAGGCTTTTGCGGAAATTGACCGTTTATCCTCAATATTTGGTCAGCATGCCTTTCTGCCGGAGGACCCCGCAGTCCCTGAACCGGCAGTGATCCATCCGGGTGCCCCGGAGCCTGAGTTCACTTTTGTCTTTAATGAACCCGCCGTGATTGAACCACTGAACTCTCCCGCTGATAACGATGCCGCAGAATTCACTTTTGTATACAACGAGCCTGCTGCCGCATCTGCAGAGCCGACAGCTGCAGAGAATACCGCTCTAACCCCCTCGGTATTCAGTGATAAGTCTCTGTTCCCGGAACCAGCAGCCCTCAGTGATCCGCTGAAAAGCGGCAACTGGCTGTTTGACGACCTTGATACAGATGATACGGATGAAACAAATCCCCCGGTTATCGGCGAACTCCCTGAATCAATACAACCGCTGTCTGCAACGGCATCAGGCAATACCATTATTGCCGACCCGCTGATACCGGAAACATCTGCCGGATCAATCAGTGATACCCTGCAGAATAACAGCTGGTCATTCAGTGCAGATACAACCCCTGCTTCGTTACAGGCAGAAGCCGCGGAACAGAGGCCCCGGGGGCTGACGGCGCTGTTTGCTGCCGGGAGAGAGGATGTTCTTCCGCAGGCATCACCGGCTCCTGTCGCGGAGTCCGCCGGAAAAACAGCGGTTACACCAGAGCCCTCACCTGACAATAAGGCTCCGGCAACAATGGCTCCGCCTTCCGGACAACCTGCCGTCCGCATCAAAATCGGCCGGGCCCGCTTGTCCGAGTCGTTCAGTTCACCGGTAACCGCAACGCTGGATGATGGCCGGACTGTCACCATTCTCGGTATTTATTTCCAGCGCAATATCGGCCTGAGTTTTAACGATAAAACCGGTATTCTGCAAGGTACCCCTACAGAATACGGTGAGTTTCCGGTGCGGGTAGTATGGGAGCTGGTACCGAAAAAACGGTTTTCCTCCGACATACATTTTGCTGTTGATCCCGGCTCACACAGCATAACTCCCGACCCTGCCGTTTTTCCTCCGCAACAGTAAGCTGCCGCCCCTGCCTGCTTATGTGCGGGGGCATTTCCGGCAGTGCATTATTTTTTTATCATAATTATTTCTGAGCTGCCGTTATGGCAGTAAACCACCTCAAAAGTGAGGCACTGTTGCCACCCTCCCGTTTTCAGTCCTCTTTTGACTCAATCCGTAGCAGGTAAACCGCCCTTCTGCGGCAGATTTTGCATCCAGTTTCCGGATAAAAAAAGGAAATGGCCGGTGATGCCTGCCTCCTGACAGAGATTGCGTCCAGATAAACGGCAGCGTTTCCGGGATAAATAACCGCCCGGCACACGCCGCCTGAGAGCGGCGTAATCCTTTTACATGTTCACGGATATAACTGACCGGTAACGTTTTTTCCGGTACAGGTAAAATCCCGCTTAACCGGATATACGGATAAAAAGCAGATAACCGCACAGAGAGCCCCAACTCCGCCAGAGAAGGATAATCTCCGGCCAGTAACCGCAGACGGTTCCCCGGTGTCTGTGACTTGCGGCAGTAATCCGGAAATGCGACAGCAACAGCGCTGCTGTTTTCATCTGTTTTGTTCTCTGCCAGTATCAGATGAAGCTGCTGCCAGATTTGCTGGCGGAGAAATACAGCCGATATCAGCACATCCGGCAAAATAGTGATTGTCTGATAAAATCGCATCCGCTTACCCCCCGCCACCGAAAACACCGCCGCGAATTAACACTGTCACGACATAATTTTCTTCATGTTCAGCGAGGTTTTTTCCGCTGACCCATTTTTCAAATAATGTATAAAAATCCTGCCCTGACCCCGGCGGACGGAATACGGCCCCCAGGTGTGTGACCGCGCCATAGGGATCGGCCGCGATAACGCCCGCCCCTGCAGTTAAATCAGAAAAGGCCGGATACCAGGTATCCACAGAACGCAAAGCATTGCCGATTTTTTGTGAATGCATCCCTGCAGTACCGCCAATATTGCAGAGTATCCGGCTGTTCCCGCCCTTTCTTTTATTCATTACGAACTCACTACTGGGGAAAACTTCCTGTCCTTTTCCGGTTATCACTCTGGCGGAAACTGCCAGCAATAATGCCCCCTCATTACGACTCAGTGCTGCGGCAATATGTTCCCCCAGGCCACTGACTGTATTATCCGCCTGCTCAAAATGACGAAGGCTGTATTTCCGTGCATCAAATACCCACTGCTGTTTTTTTTCCGCGCTGAGATTATCCACAACCACCTCAATATGCTCTGCGCCAACCAGGTTCCGCCACAAAAAACGTCCGCAGGCAATATTATGTGCATACCGCCGTGCAGGCTCTCTGCAACGTTCTCTTTCCAGATAATCCGTTATTACAGCCTGATAGCGCTGACGAAAAATTTCATTATTACAGGCAGCCGGATATTTCAGTCCGCCGGTAATTTTCAGTGAAAAACCGAATATAAACACATTCTGTTCAGCTCCCAGCATGCAGTAATCCATAGACTGAATGTTAGGGTCATGCATTTTCTGTCCGGCCGTTTTTTCATCTGTTCCCCGGTTTTTCCGGCGGAAAGCAAATGTCCCCCGTACAGTTCTCGCCTGTATAGTCAGCGGAGTAACCGGTGAATCCGGATGTTGTGATGTTCCGGAAAACACACCGTCAGAGGGGATCAGTTTTTTTGAAAATGATAAAACAGACGGTATATTTCTGAGTCTGGTCATTTTCTTTTTCCGTTAATCGTGTTTTTTCTGCTGACACAGATAAAGGTTCTCGTCAGGTAAATAGTGATAACCCCACAGCATATCCGAGGGATGCCGTAATTTATCCACCGGCCGGAATTCCCCTAATGTAATAATACTTTCCGCAAAACGATGTGGTATCCCTTCTGTTCTGGTATTTTTCGCTATTCCCGGCGGGGAAAGCCCCTGATATCCGGTGACAACCGGGATCAGCACCGTACCGGGATCAGTGGTATATTTCAGTAATGCAGCCATCGCATCCATACCGCTGTTCATTGCATTTATCATGACATCCCGCCGCTCCAGTAATGCATATCCCGGAGCAATACATTGCCGTAATTCAGACCACCGGGATTTACTGTCAGGAAAAGGGCCGGTCACCTGTTTACCAGAATCTGTAATATCTCCGCCGGCAATTTTCAGCATTTTTATTGCTTCAGATACCACAGTAACGAATTCCTTATTCTCATCCTGTATATTCCCGCCACAAATAAACAGTGAAACATTGAGATGACAATATACTTCCTCAATCAGCGATGGGTTTCTGCCTTTTTTATCCGGTGGTTTCCGCCTGTTTAATGCGGAGTACATCACCCCGCCGGGTTCTGCATACAGTTGCAAATGGCAATGGTGACAAATAATGCCGGTATAATTAAATCTGACTGACGGAAACCCTTGTTTCCTTACTTTTCGCTCAAGCGCATGAATAAATCCCAGCCAGGCAGTAACCGCCGGAAAACCGGCTATCAGTGCACCGGATAAGGCATTGGCATTCCGGATAAGAATATTTGTCAGCAGCAGATAATTAATGAACACCGTAACGACCTCCGGTAGTGACAACTCCCGGCGGGACCGATAATAATAAACAGGCTTTTCCTTTATTTTGCATATTAAGCGCAGAAATATTTTGTGGTTTAGACCCGCCAATATGAATAACAACAAGATGACCCGGAAATATAGCGGATTTACCAAGCCGGCGGTATAATTCAAATAATAACCCCGACGGTGTCAGAACTGACAGTAAATGATAACCCGCATTACATTCTTTACCCGGCACGGGGAAAAAAACCTGTTTTATCTTTGAGTTTGTTACCGGCACGCCCTCTCCGGAGAATATCTGTAAAAAACCGGCCCGCAGTTTCCGGTAATATTTACTGCCGAGAATTTTCTTTGCCGTTTCACTTTCCTCACACAAATGTGCCAGTAATGTTTTTCCATCCTGCATTTTCAGCATCAAAAACGTATATATTTCCAGTGCAGCGGCATTACCCTCAGCATCCGGCGGAACAACTACATTACCGGACCGCAGAAAGCCATCATTTTTCTTTTTAACCTCCGCCAGTACCGCACTCGCTTTGCCATCGCGTTCCCTGCGGGCACATGGATGCGTAAAAGCAAACGGATGTGTCGTCAGTGACAGCTGTTTCGCACGTCCTGCAGCATCGGACAGCCATTGCAGACGCGAAAACTCAGGAATTCTTTTCGACACCTGATATTTTGTAAAAAACGCAATAATTTCCGGTTCCGGCATAGAATATCCTTTTTCTTAAAATAATTTAATTTGATAATGATATTGAAAATTTAATCAGGTATTGAATTAATCTTCATCAACTGACAGGATATTTAATATGTCTTTAGAATGGATTTGTCTACCAGTATTGTGTTTTTTACGTACCAGCATATTTTTTTTGCGATCTGAATGGAATTTAATAACTAAAATTAACAGCGATAATGAAAAAACGGCATGTCTGAAAAGAGATGCCGTAATTATTATTTAATATTTATTTCTTTTCCGGCTTATTATTTTTAAGCCAATCCTGCATCTGCTTTATTTCCGGCCCCTGAGCGTCAATGATCTCCTGAGCCAGCTTACGCATTTCCGGATCTGAACCATATTTCAGTTCAATTTGCGCCATTTCAACGGCCCCTTTATGATGTGCAATCATACCTTCAGCAAATGCAATATCCGCATTTTGCTCAGACAATGTTTTTGCCATATTATCATGCATACGCATCATAGAATCACCCAGCTCTTTCTGCACCGGAGTGGTAACGGCATGCATATCACCACTTAATAATACCGGATTTGCCACTGCCCCGAATGTCATAACGCCGGATAACAGAGCAGTGAAAATAAGTGTTTTTTTCATGATTAATTCCTTTTTTGTATTTGGTTGATGGAATTAATCATAAAGGTTGCCCTAAGGGAAAGGTCAATGTGATTCGGAATAACTTTACCATATTTACATTTAATAAAGCTCTCTCCACAATGTCTGAACAATTCAGATATTATTCTTTCAGTCCGGCATCAGTATTAACGCGGGGACTAAAAAAATAATAAAAATAATAAGATAACCTAATACCGCACCAATACGGCTCTTCATCCCCACAAGAGAAGGCCTGACCAGACCTGCCGCCGCCGCAACAAGCGCCAGTCCCGCAATAACCATTAAACCATCTTCCATATATCCTCCGTTCACCTTTTCCTGCAGATAATTCTGCGTATGACATTGAACCTTGCCGTTAAGGCAAAGTAAAGTTCTTAAAAATCACAATATTTTGATGACGAAGCAAGAAGATGGTGATTAAAAACGCAGTCAAAGGAGTACAGAAAAGAAAAAACCGGGCGTTATCACCCGGTATTATATGTGCAGTTATTTTTCGTCCGGTTCTGCAGCAACCGGTTCCGGCATATTAACCCATTCAGCATCTGTCAGATGTTGTTCCCGGAGTGCTTCTTCATCCAGCCAGTTTATGACATATCTGGCGCTGTGCTGAGTAACAAAACCACAATTATCACAGATAAGACGATAATGATAATGGTTTATACTGTCTGCCGGGATCCCCGGAGTGTGGTAATAAAATGTGACGAATGTATGCGGAGGTTTGTTATCCAGCCTGTTCTGCGCTGTTGTATAGTTTGTTTCATCTATAACCTGTCTGCCATTATGCCCGCACATCTGGCACGTGGTTTTAACTTGCTTATCATTCAGATAATGAAAAAAACGCGATCCTGTCACCGTTTTTAAGCGTTCCACAAACTCCCGGATCTGAATATTATCCGGTGATGAATTATCCATCATACACCTCTGGCTTTGTATTGTTATTCCGTTTTTCAATATAAATACCATTGTGCATTATATGTTATTTATGCACTTATGACTGACTAAATTCAGACACATGATATTTTCATTCTCATATGTTTATTTTGCTATTTCTTTTTTTTCGGTATGATTCGCATAAAAACAATAAAATTACTTCACTTACGGATCAGATATTTACATAAGATCATTAATTGATTAATCTTAAGAAGAGATAATCAATAAAAGGCTATTTTTGCATAATGAAACAGTTATTTTCGGTGTTATTTCTGTGGAGCATGTCCCTTTCTGCTTCAGCTGATACCGGTCCGGCTGTACTGCGTTCCCCCCCTGATGCAGCAAATGCAAAATTGGTAATCTCCAGCCTCAGACAGGCAAAAATTACGCCGGATAATCCATTATTTTCAGAGTTTAACGAGCTGGCATTTGATGCGATGCATCATAAAAATTATACATCCGCTATCAAATTCTTTTCTGAGAATATGCTTCGTTATCCTTCACCTCAGATGATTATAAATTATACCGATGCAAATCTTATGATGCTGACGGATAATAAAAATACCCGGGGCAGCTGTGCACCTTCCGGTGAGGATTTACAAACAGCACTGCGTTATTACCACTCCGCTCTGCTCACAGATAATACCGTTAATTTATTATCCTGTGATGAAAGAAAAAATCTGACTGCGAAAATCACCTGCCTGGAAGCATTTCAGAAAACACCGGCACCTGCAGAATTCCGGTGCCGGATATTACACACTGGACCATAACAACCTGTAATCTTCGTGCCTGTTATAATTTTCTGACTTCATCAATAGCATTATAGAGCTCAGGAACAATCTCTTTTTTGTACCCGTCTTCTATCATCTCAAACGCTTTTTTTCTCGCAGCCGCTTTGGTCGCACTATCCGCTGAAATGTCCTCAACCAGCATATCCACAGCTCCATTCATTTGATTCTTACAATTCTTATATGCGTTATCGGTGATTTTAGTATTATGGCGATATTAGCAAAAAAATTTTGCGATATGGAATAGGATTTGACCTGATGAAAAGGCTGATACCTCTGTATTTTCTGTGTTTCATTCCGGTTCAATTCTGAAGAGATTTATGTCCTTTGAGCACACCGTTATCATCAAAGATAAATAACATTCCCTTCCCTGATGCATCCTGACAAACCATACCGTCTGCGTTCGTGCTGTCCGTAATAACCTGACAGGCCATGTTACTGACATAAGGCCGCAACTGACATTTCAGTGTCCTGCCATCCATGATTTTAAAATGTCCTGACGCTGCAATTTCATCAATGGATGGCTCCGGACAGGTACCGTTCCCCCAATTAATCCCATGATTATTATCAAACGCAGAACAGCCTGACAGTAAGGTACTAATCAAAATCGCCATAATGTATTTTTTTCATGATTTATCTCTTTATTACCGGTCTGAAATCCAAAAGGTTATTATTTAATCACCAAACTATCGCCGAGGATACGGAATTGTGTTTACGCGAAACACTGATGATTAGAAGGAGTTATAACACTGTGATATATAGATGCTGCCGGTACTTAAGAGGAATTTCGGTAAGTATGAACGAGGAAAAGTAAAAGGCGAAGTGTGATGTGTGATTTGTGATTTAAAGCACAAAAAAGCCACCTCAAGGGTGGCTTTTTTAACTCTAACCCACTGAAAACTCAATGAATTTTTATATGGTGCCCAGAGCGGGACTTGAACCCGCACAGCGTTGCCGCCGAGGGATTTTAAATCCCTTGTGTCTACCGATTTCACCATCTGGGCTGAATATGGAGGCGCGTCCCGGAGTCGAACCGAGGTACACGGATTTGCAATCCGCTGCATGGCCACTCTGCCAACGCGCCCTGGAGCGGGAAACGAGACTCGAACTCGCGACCCCGACCTTGGCAAGGTCGTGCTCTACCAACTGAGCTATTCCCGCATCTCTGAACTTACTGATTTACTTATTTGTTTTCGTAAACCGCTGTGTCGTTCGGATGCGTTGCATTCTACTGATTTCACGCTGTGAGTCAACCGCTTAATTCATGAAAAATGATCGTTCGCTGTTTTTTACAGCATATCGATCAGGCTTCGCTCAAATCCGCCCATGCAGCGCGTAAATATTGGAACATAGACCAGAAAGTCAGGATCATTGCAATGTAGAAAAGGATGAAAGCAGCGATTTCCGTCAGGTCATTCGGCCGCCAGATAAGTCCCACCAGTGCCACCATTTGTGCCGTGGTTTTGACTTTCCCCATCCAGGAAACCGCAACGCTGTTGCGTTTGCCCAGTTCTGCCATCCATTCACGCAGTGATGAAATAATAATTTCACGGGCAATCATCGTGATAGCAGGCAGTGTTATCCACCAGACCGCATAGTATTCTGTTACCAGTACCAGCGCGGTTGCCACCATCACTTTATCAGCGACAGGATCCAGAAAAGCCCCGAAACGGGTGGTTTGTTTTAAACGGCGGGCAAGGAAGCCATCAAACCAGTCTGTCATCGCAGCAATGACAAAAATAGCGGCGCTGACGACAGGTGCCCAGCTGAACGGCAAATAGAAGGCGAGGACAAAGAACGGTATCAGGATAACGCGAAACAGAGTCAGCCATGTAGGGATATTTAATCGCATAACGGAGCCATTATTTTATAAGTCAGATGAAAAAGCCGCTTGCGCATCTGCCGGCACATATTACCGCCCCGCTGATTCCGGGGCCTGTTGCGTGATTTTCAGGTTCTGCGCAATCCTACCGGATAACATCATACTACCACAGTTACTGATAACTCACCGCTGTTATTGAAAAAATTCTCTTATCCGCCGCACAGATAAGCTCCGTCTATTAATGCTTAAGCGCATGGAAAATTTTTTCCGCCAGTGCATACGAGATAGTCGGGACTTTAGCAATTTCATCAATACTGGCGTTACGCAGCGGCTGTAATCCGCCCATGTATTTGAGCAGCATCTGCCGCCGTTTCGGCCCGATACCTTCTATCGACTCCAGCGCACTGGTATTTTTGACTTTTGCCCTGCGCTGCCGGTGACCGGTGATCGCATGGTTGTGGGATTCGTCGCGGATATGCTGGATCACATGCAGAGCCGGTGAGTCCGGCGGCAGTGCCATTCCTTCCCCGGAAGCAGCAAAAAAGAGGGTTTCCAGACCTGCTTTACGGTCACTGCCCTTTGCCACACCGATCAGTTTCGGTCTGTTTTTATCCCAGTCCACGTCCAGGCTGTCAAAGGCTTCAATCGCTTTACCGAGCTGACCTTTACCGCCATCGATAAAAATAATATCGGGGATTTTTTCATTGCCGATATGTTTGCCGTAGCGGCGGTGCAGCACCTGATCCATCGCCGCATAGTCATCCCCGGGCGTGATACCGGTGATATTGTAACGGCGGTATTCCGATTTCACCGGCCCGTTGCTGTCAAAAACCACACAGGAAGCTACCGTCTGATCACCCATGGTATGGCTGATATCAAAACATTCCATACGGTTGATGGTTTCAATACCGGTCAGTTCTGACAGGGCTTTCATACGTGTCGCGATAGTGGATTGCTGCGCCCGTTTTGTCATCAGCGCGGTCACGGCATTAGTGTGTGCCAGCTTCAGATAACGGGCACGGTCGCCGCGCGGTTTCGGCTGGATAAGGATCCGCCGCCCGGCAAACTGAGACAGGGTTTCTTCCATAATCTCTTTTTCCGGTAACGGGAAATCCAGCAGAATGTCATCCGGTAATGAGCGGTTTTCACTGCCCTGGAGATAAAACTGGCCGATAAAGGTTTGTACGATTTCGTCCGGTTCAGTGCCTGCCGGGACTTTCGGGAAGTAGCTGCGGCTTCCCTGCACCCGGCCGTTGCGGATAAACAGGACATGAATACAGGCCAGTCCGGCATCAAAATAAACACCGGCGACGTCCAGATCATCACCGGAACCAGTGACAAACTGTTTTTCAGTGACAGCACGGACAGCCTGAATCTGATCCCGCAGCCGGGCAGCTTCTTCAAAACGCAGTGCCTGACTGGCCTGCTCCATTTTTTCCACCAGTTCTGTCAGCACCTGCTGATCTTTACCTTCCAGAAACAGGCGGACCAGGTTCACTTCTCTGTCGTAGTCCTCATCACTCACCAGCCCTTTGACACACGGCCCGAGACAACGGCCAATCTGGTATTGCAGGCACGGGCGGGAGCGGTTGCGGTAGACGCTGTCCTCACACTGACGGACGGGGAACAGTTTCTGCATCAGCGCCAGCGTTTCACGCACGGCATAGGCGTTCGGGAACGGCCCGAAATATTCCCCTTTGGCGTGTTTGGCCCCGCGGTGAACAGCCAGCCGCGGGTGTTTGTCATTACTGCTCAGATAGATATACGGATAGGATTTATCATCGCGCAATAACACGTTGTAACGCGGCTGATATTTTTTGATATAGGTGTGTTCCAGCAGCAACGCCTCTGTTTCAGTGTGCGTCACTGTGACATCTATCTGAGCAATGTTTTTAACCAGCTGCTCGGTTTTTTTTCCCGAAACCTGCGTACGGAAGTAGCTGGAGAGCCGTTTTTTCAGATCTTTGGCTTTCCCGACATAAATCACCGTGCCTTCAGCATCATACATCCGGTATACACCGGGCTGGCTGGTCACAGTTTTTAAAAATGCTTTCGCATCGAATTCAGTTACAACCGGTTTTTCCATACAGGATACAAACTCTCTGCTCTCAGTGTTTATTCACTCATCCGGCACCACGCTGTCAATATGGATCAGTCCGTAACGCAGTGCCAGATGAGTGAGTTTAATATCACCATTAATATTCAGCTTATTAAATATTCTATATCTATAACTGTTCACCGTCTTGCTGCTGAGACACATTTTGTCGGCAATTTGTGTGACTTTGATGCCCTGCGCTATCATGACCATCACCTGGCGCTCCTGGTGACTCAGTTTATCCAGCGGATTGCTGTCATGTGCATGCAGTCGGGTGTCAAGAATGGCCTGCTGGGCGATATCCGGCGCCACATAACGCTGGCCCCGGCTGATAATCCGGATGGCGTGCAGTAAATCCTCACGGTCACTGCTCTGATACAAATAGCCCGCTGCACCGCTGTTCATCACTTTATACGGAGAGATCAGGCTGTGTTCATCTGTCAGGATAATCACTTTGGTTTCTGAGGTATAGCGGGTGATTTTTTTGGCGGCATCCAGGCCGCTCATCACCGGAAAACCAATATCAAGCAATGCCACATCCGCATGATTGTCGCGGCACCAGCGTACCGCACCGGCGCTGTCCCTGACCTCCCCCGCCATTTTCATACCCGGTGTTGCCGTGATAATGGCACCAATCCCTGTACGGTAAAATTCATTCGCATTTGCCACCAATACTGAAATCACACAGAACTCCTTTCTGAATTTTCAATAAATTTGCCATAAATTATACAAGGCCTGGTTAAACCGTTATTTAATAAAGATGAAATTCTTCCGGTAACGGACTGAATATTATAAATATATCTCACGACTAAAAATTGATTTCAGTGATGATTAAACAGAAACAGAGGATATGAAAGGGACGGCTGCCGGGGGAGACAGCAGCCGGAGACAGACAGATAATGTTACGGCATATCAGGATGAAAGCGGTCAATGCTGACCAGCTGTTCGAAAGGCAGTTTACCGATACGCGGATAAGGCTCACCGGCGGATTTTCCAATCGCCACCATCAGACAAATTTCATAGTTTTCCGGCAGATCAATGACTTCAGCCACCGCATTAAAATCAAATCCGTCCATCGGGCAGCTGTCATATCCCTGTGCTTTTGCCAGCAGCATCAGCGTCTGGGCAAAAATACCGGCACTGCGCATAATTTCATCACGCTGGGTTTCCGGTTTACCGCGATAGTAGTTATCAACTGCATTGACCATAAAATCCCGCACCAGCGGATCGGCATCACGCCAGATTTCACGGGGACGGGAACTCCAGGCTGCCACATCACCGCATAAAATCACCAGCATGGAAGCATCCGTCATCTGCGGCTGATCCCAGCCCACTTTGCGGATATTGCGGCGTTGTGCCGGATCCTCCACCAGCAGCGGCCGCCAGTGCTGAAGGTTAAAGGCACTCGGGGCGTTTTCCATCGCCAGTGACAGTAGTGCTTTCTTCTCGTTAAGCGGGATCACAAAATCAGGATCAAACTTCTTGGTTGCTCTGCGCTGGCGCACGGCATCAATAACATTCATACAGGCTCCTGTTTATTCCATTTATTATCCGGATGATTTATTTACCATAACATGAATTTGATTCCGGATGCGGGGTCACGATTACAACGCAAAAAAAAACCCGCACTCCGGTGAGTGCGGGTTTTCAGTCATTAACTGTCAGCAGAATTATACGAACAGTTTGAACACGATGTTACCGATGGTCAGCAGACCGATGATGGTAACGAAGTAGTTAGCTGGTTTACCTTTGTATTTGCTCAGAGCAGGTACACGGTTAACAGCGTACATTGGCAGTAAGCACAGCAGAGATGCGATGATTGGTGCACCCATCTGCTCAATCAGATCCAGGATGTTCGGGTTCAGGTAAGCAATGACCCAGGTAGAACCCATGATGAAGACCATGGAGATCAGGTTCAGTTTACCAATGCTGACTTTGTTTTTGTCGCCACCGAAAGCAAATTTCAGTAACAGACCGTTCATACCTTCCAGAGTACCCAGATAGTGACCGAAGAAGGATTTGAAGATAGCAACCAGTGCAATGATTGGTGCAGCCCAGTACAGAACCAGAGTCAGAGTGGTGTTAGCACCGCCGCTGTTCTCAAAGTGCTGTGCTAAGTAAGTCAGAACAGGAACGTTCATCGCTTTGGCTTCAGCCATGTTAGCCGGAGACAGTGCAAACAGGCAGCTGAATGCGAAGAACATAACCACACCCACCATCAGTAAACTTGCACGGGAGATGATTTTGTTAACTTTCTGCTCAGTGAAATCTTTACCGCACGCCGCTTCGTACTCTTCACGTTTTGATACCACGAAAGAAGATACGATTGGTGAGAAGTTGAAAGAGAACACCATGATAGCAATACCCAGCCATACAGTGACCAGAATACCGTCATGACCGGTCAGTGCGAAGCTGTCTGCGTTTACGGCATTAAAGACATCTGTGCTCCAGTATGGGATCAGTGCCAGAGATAACAGCACCAGGCTGGCAATGAACGGGAATACCAGGTAGCTCATTACGCGGACCATCAGATCTTTACCGAAGTAAATGATGACAGCCATCGCTAACAGCAGAACCAGTGCAACCAGACCACGGTTCAGCGGCATCAGACCCAGCTGGTTTTCCCAGAAGGACATGAAGGTGTTGGTGATGGTTACGCCGTAGATCCACAGCAGCGGACAGATTGCGAAGAAGTACAGGAAAGTGATGATAACACCACCGCCTTTACCAAAGTGCTCTTCAACAGTTTCTGTGATGTCGCCTGACGGATTACTGCCTGACAGACATAAACGTGCTAATGCACGGTGACATAAGAACGCAATCGGATATGCCAGAACCAGCATAAGCAGAATTGGGATCAGACCACCGTAACCGGCACGAATCGGGAAGAATAGTACCCCTGCACCTATAGCAGTACCGAACAGACCGAGTGTCCAGGTCGTGTCCGATTTACGCCAGCTTTTATACTCAGCCGGAATCTGGGTTTTGTCAGTACTCATGTTGCTTTTCCTTTTAAAAGACTATGCAAATATTATTTTTCGTGGGTACCAATAATTTCAGAGATACGAGTCAGGTCAATGTTCCCGCCGGAAATGATGCTGACTGTCTTCTTGTGTTCGATATATTTTTTCAGTTTTCCGCTCAGAATCGCAGCAGACGCCAGTGCACCGGCACCTTCAGTCACTACTTTGTTGCGCTGGATTAACGCAATCATGCTTTCGCGGATTTCTTCTTCTGTTACCAGAATGATGTCTGTCACCAGCTCTTTCACGATGTCATACGTGATACTGCCCGGAGTCGAAACATCACAACCATCTGCCACAGTACCGGCATCACGATGGGTCGTGATTTTACCAGCACGGTATGATGCTTCCATACCATGAACGTTTTCAGATTGGACACCGATCACATTAATAGTCGGGTTGATGGATTTCAGAGCAACTGCAACACCGGCAATCAGACCGCCGCCGCCGATTGGAACGATAACGTTATCGACATCATACAGATCTTCAAGAATTTCCAGACCGATAGTCCCCTGACCTGCGATCACTTTTTCGTCATCGTATGGCGGGATAAAGATACGGCCTTCCTGCTCAATGATCTCTCTTGCTTTAGCAATCGTGTCATTGAAGTTATTACCGTGCAGAACAACTTCTGCAGAGTAATCTGAGGTTGCTGCAATTTTGGATTTTGGTGCACCGGTAGGCATAACAACTTTGCCGTTGATACCTAACATAGCGCAGGATAAAGAAACGCCCTGAGCATGGTTACCGGCTGAGCAGGCAACGATGCCCTGTGCTCTTTCTTCTGGTGTCAGCGAACTTAACTTGTTAAATGCACCACGGAGTTTAAATGAACCTGTGCGCTGCATGTTCTCAAATTTTAAGTGGATTGTGCCGTTGCACTTTTCACTTAAATAGTTGGACTTCGGCATACCCGTTTTATAGACATGTCCTCTGATGGTTTTTTGTGCATCAATGATATCTTTAATGGTTACCGGCAGATCGTATGTAATCATGACAAACCTCGTCCTATCTTTTTATATATATTAAAATTGAGTCTAACTATACCGACAAATTTAAAAACAACTGTATTTCAAATCATATTTTTAAAATATTCCCGAAAAACTTTCTCAACGTGTGATCCAATCCAAACTTCTTTCGGTTTTCTGTCTTTTTTAATGTTTTATATTTCATTTCAAGTTAAATGAAAATGACTTAATGTTGATTTTTTATTAAATAATGGCAAACGGATTAACATTTAGTTGCGCGATACAATCTTTTTCCCGTTTTTTGTTATCCGTGCTGCATTTTTGTTAAAAAATAACTGCGTAAAAAGACGTATAAATGATCCCGTCACGTAAAAAAGGGCATGTATTTTGACAAAAATTAATCTTACCAAGGCCCCATCTTACAGCAAAATATCCTGATTTTTTTAACAATCCTGAAAATGCAATGTGATTCAAATCACTATAAATATCATATCCATTTGTTTATTAACGATTTGAGTGTTTTTTACTCATTACAATCCTGATTTGCGGCAGATCGTAACATGTTCAGTTGTTCTGTACGCATTATCGCCGGGTACTTACCCAAGCCAAATTCGGATAAAAAATCATCAAATCATTTATTTATATGTTAATGATTCCCATTTATAGCCGGGATGTTACATTTCCATGACATAAATCGTAACGTTTTTTTGCCTGACACCCCGAAAAAGTGTTCGCTTTAGGAAACAGCTAAATGGCTGTTTTTTTGGCCTGAATCTGTATTTTTTTTAGCCCATCAGTTAATTAAATATATATTTAATTTGTGACAATTTTATTTATCAGGCATCTTTAAACCAAAATTAAACAATAAAAAATATTAATTTACTGAATACTGTTTTTAATAATCAAAAAATGATATCCGGCTATTTTTTTATAACCCGATTTCTTCCTTTTTATTTCCTCCCGGACATAAATAGCCGGTTTTCGCCTGTGGGTATAGTCGCTAATGTCAACATAAGCCAACTACAACACACCAATAAGCATTTTAGACTAAAATATTATGATTTTTCAGATTAAATGTTTACTGTGAAAATAATCAGCCCATGTGATAAATCCATCGCTGCACAGCATTAAAACGGTAGAAAATGTTATTTTGCTAAAATCGATTCAGTCATAAGAATGGCTTTATGCGCCGCTGCCACAATTATCTGTTACAACATCCTGCTCATCCGGCAGATACTTACCGGTGTGACAATCCTCATACTTCCTCAATCATGGCGGCTTAGCCATTGCATTCCGGGACAGCCATGCTGTAATGATTTACGACTTAAGTGTTAACCCCGGTAAACAGGAGAATGTATATGTTCGACTTGACAGGCAAAATCGCAGTGGTTTCCGGCGGCGCCAAAGGGATCGGACGCGGTATCGTTACCGCGCTGAAAAAGGGCGGAGCCACCATTGTTATTGCCGATATTGATGAGAAAACAGGCAGCGCGACCGCTGCAGAGCTGGGAACAGATTTTATGACACTGGATGTGACCTCTCAGTCTCAGTGCCGGGCTGTTATCAGTAAGGTCAGAGAAAAGTACGGTCGTCTGGATATCCTCTGCTCAAATACCGGTATTTTCCCGCAGTGCACCATCAAATCCATGACGGAGCAGGACTGGGATACCATGCAGAAGGTGAATGTGAAGGGGATGTTTTTCCTGGTTCAGGCCGCGCTGGGTGTGATGGAAGAACAAAAATATGGCCGGATCGTGATTACCTCTTCAATTACCGGTCCGGTCACCGGCTTTCCGGGCTGGAGCCATTACGGTGCAAGCAAAGCCGCGCAGCTTGGCTTTATGCGCAGTGCCGCGCTGGAATATGCCCGTCTCGGGATCACCATTAACGCAGTCCAGCCGGGTAATATCCTGACCGAAGGACTGAAAGCACAGGGTGAAACCTATCTGGACCAGATGCGCGCCACTATTCCGACACACACGCTCGGTGAGCCGGAAGATATCGGTTATGCTGCGGCGTTCCTTGCCTCTGATGAAGCCAAATACATCACCGGACAGACCATCATTATTGACGGCGGCCAGATTTTACCGGAATCCCCGGAAGCACTGCTCTGATAAAACAGCACGGGTGAGGATACCGCCCGGTATCCTCTTATCTGCCCTGCTCCCTCGCGGCAGCAATCAGTGTCTCGCCCAGATAGCTTTTCTCTGAGGTAATGCCCGGCAATACCAGATAATATCCGCCGCCAAATGGTTTGATGTAACGCTCAAGTGGTTCGCCGTTCAGCCGTTTCTGCGTATCAATAAAGCCTTTTTTCAGATCCTTCTGGAAGGAGATAAATACCAGCCCCATATCCAGCTGTCCGGACGGGGTCAGCCCCAGTGAGTAGCTGTAACTGCGGCGGCGCAGTTTGGCAACATGTCTCTCTGTGGAGCGGGGCTCTGCGCGGCGCATGTGGGAATCAAATAAGACCCGGTCACCGTGCGGATCCTGTTTAAAGTCCGGGTCGTCGTGCTCATGCTCTTTGCCCATCGGCGCACCGCTGGCTTTGTGACGGCCAAAATCATTTTCCTGATCTTCCAGCGGCGTCCGGTCCCAGAATTCCAGCTCAAAACGGATAAGGCGTACCGCCTGATAACTGCCGTTTTCCGCCCAGGCGGGTTCCCGGCCGGTGATCCATACAAGATCGTTCATCAGGGCATCATCACCGGCATCAGCATTGCCGGTACCGTCTTTAAAGCCAAACAGGTTAACCGGTGTTGTGCGGCATTCAATATCCCGTGCGGGCAGAAAACCGTCAATTTTCCACAACGGCGCCACCCGGCCTGAGAGACGGCGCAACACTTCACGCAGTGCATAAATCACCGTTTCACGGCTGTTGGCACAAAACTGCAGCAGAATATCTCCGCCGCACCAGGCCGGATCAAGCCGGTCGTTCGGGAACGCCGTCATGGCGGTAAATTTTTGCGGCTTCAGTGGCGATAAACCGAAGCGCTCATCAAACAGGGAGTGGCCGAGAGAGACCGTCACTGTCAGTGCATCCGCCGTCAGTGCCGTACCGAGAATCCCGGATTCTGCCGGCGGCATTCTGTCATCGCCCGGTGCCGCTGCCTGCCGGTTTCGGGTCAGTTCCGCAATACAACCGGTCAGCCGCCGGAAAACATCCTCAACCTCGTCCAGTGTTTTAACGGTCAGATTCAGAGACAGGAAAATGGCTTCTTTCTGCTCCGGTGTGATAACCCCGGCCTGATGTTTGCCAAGATACGGTATTTCCCGCAACCGCGCGCTGTTATCACACGCTGCCGGTGCTGCGGCAGCAGAAAAAGCCGGTAACCCGCCGGATAACAGGACACTCCCTGCCCCCAGCCATTTCAGGGTATTTCGTTTGCTGAGACTGACAGACTCTTCTGTCTCAGTCAGATTCACTTTGCCGTGTTTCATGGTTCATTCCGGTATTTGTAATACACGTCTATTTTCAGTTCAGCGCGCAGTTGTGCCAGAGATTCTGCCAGCAGCGTCAGGTCTGCATACAGTTGCTGTTTATCTTCCGGTGTCAGTTTTTCATATTCTGCATACTGCCCCCGGGTATCACGGTAACGGGCCATGACCGCATCCGGCCCGGCGAACTGTTTTCTGAGTGTCTCATTGGTTTTTGCGGATAATAACGGTGCCAGCCCGCTGACAATGCGCCGGGCCCCTTCAATATTGGCGGCGATATCTGACAGATCCGAGCGGCTGTAACGGTTTTCATCACCACTCAATTTAGTGCTGAGAATCAGCTCAATACTGTCATCCGCAGACTGCACCAGTTTTGCTGCAGGGAGGGTTTCCACGGCGATCCGTTGTTTCAGGTCATTAATATTGCGCAGCAAATCGGCGGTGGCAGCCTGAGCTGCAACCGGATCATTTTGAGCAAACAGCGCATATTCGATGCGGTGAAACCCGGTGAATTTCGGATCCTGCTCGCGGCTGAGAAAATAGCCGGCATGCGGGTTAATAACCCTGTCAGCGTGACCGAAAACCACGACTGCCGCACGGATAACCTCATAATCATAATGTGCCTGAATATAAGCATGCCGTGCGGCTGCCATATTCCCGGCGGCCAGTGCTTTTTGCAGCAATTGCAGCTGATGTTCAGCCGCTGCTGTCTGCTTCCCCATCACCGTCATGTAATCCGCCACAACCGGGCGGAATTTTTCCGGTGACGGAATATCCCCTTTGGCGATCACCACATCACTGCCGGTATCCGGATTACCGGCACGGTATTTTTCCGCATACCCGGGAGCGCTGAGCAGCAGTGATGTCAGTACCAGTATGGCAGTCCGCTTAATCCGCATGTTTTTTTCCTCTGCGGCAGAACAGCACAATAATCACCAGCCAGTACACCACAAAAGTAATGACACTCAGGCCGATAGGCTGTGCACGATAACCGAACAGGCTGGCCAGGAAGCTGCCGGTGGTGCCGGTATCATCCAGCCAGTTTGTGGTATCCCACAGCGGATAGATGAGGAAATCATTCAGTTCGATATCATGTTCGGTCAGCAGGTTGACGATTTCTTCCGTTCCCTTAAGCAGCAGTGAACAGGCCAGGAACAACAGCACAATACCGGTGATGCGGAAAAACCATTTCCAGGCAATTTTCCGGTAAGTGAACAGAAACAGCCACAGTGTCAATGCCGCCACGGCGATACCGGCCACGACTTCCCCGGTAAATGACCACATGGTGTCTGCATTCAGCCCCATCACAATACCGGAGAGGAACACCACTATTTCACTGCCTTCACGGGCTATCGCGATCGCTACAATAAATAACGCCCCCCACCAGGAGTGCTGCCGGGCGCTGTCATTCATTTCCTGCTCAATACCGGATTTCAGTGATGCGCTGTGCTGCTGCATCCAGTACACCATCTGCACAATCAGGACTGCCGCGAACAGCGACATACCAATCATAAAGTACGTCTGGCCGCTGTCATCCAGCACATTAAACACGCCATAGATAAGCAGTGCGAGAAAGAGTGACAGCGCAACACCAAGTGCCACGCCACCCCAGAGATAGCGGCGCCCTGCGGCAGCATCCGGGTGCTGTTTTATCCACGCATAAATGATGCCGACCACCAGCAGAGCTTCAAAGCTTTCACGCCAGACGACAAAAAGAACCTGTCCCATAATTAATTCCTGTGAACTGACACTTATTCTGCGATGATTTCACCGGCCGGATGCGACAGATGAAAATCATCAAAAAAGGTATATTTCCCGGGTTTGAGTGGTGCAATCACCACCACGGAAGAGGCCCCCGGCGCCAGCACTTTTTCTTTGCGCAGCTGGGTGCTTTCAAATTCGACCGGTTCGGTACCGGTATTGGAGATTTTAATGCGGATCGGCGTTTTCGCGGGTACCTTCAGTACCGGCGGTGTCAGTTCGCCGTTATTCATTTCCAGTTCGACAGTGAATTTCTCTGCCGCTGCGGCGGGCAGTGATATCAGGGAAAGCACTGATAAACACAGTGCCATAACAACGAGTTTCATGAGTGACCTCAGCGGGGTAGTGACATCCGGTGTCCGGACAGCAGACCGCAGTTACCGGCCTGCTGTTTTCCTTAAATAATAAACTCAGTAACTGCCTTTGCGGCCGGTACCGGCATATTCGAAGTCCCAGGAGACATCAAACGGCTCAAACCACGGGGCAACACCGGTTTCTTTATCGATATGACGACCGAAAGCCACGTTGTCATTCATGCTCGGCGGAGAGATGCGGTATTCGACGCGGTATTTACCATAGCCATCCAGCTTCAGGTTTTCACCGTAATGCGGGCCATCGCTGGCAACCATCGCCATAAAGGTACCGGACTGGGCTTTTTTCGGATCATCCAGTTTGGTGACTTTGTAATCCACTTTCAGATACGGGATCCAGTCCCCTTCCGCGAAGCCGTTCGGGTTTTCCTCAACGGCGTGGATATCTGCTTCCAGGTGGATGTCTGACTTATCCGCCGCGAGGTGATGCATTTCATGTTTGCCTTCCACTGCCATGGTAATCGGCTGCAGATACACGCCCTGAATCTCCATACCGTTTTTGATAACAGGCTGTCCGAGCGGATATTCCAGTGCCAGGGCAGAGGTTGATACCACGCCCAGTAATGCTGCTGCCACACTCATCCCGATACGCATACTGATTCCTCATTGTCATTATACAAATAGTGCTGACAATAATAATCATTACCATTTACCCTATTCAAGTAAAAGTTATCGCTTACCGCCACATTTTTCAATGAAACGGTTACATTTCCACCGGGATTCAGCCACGAAATACATCCGCAAAGGCAATGTCCGGCAGGAAATATCTGCTGTTGTATAATTTGCGCGATTGCGGACGGCCGTTTTTATACCTCTTCCGGTGTATCGGCGGGCGCGGATATGGCGCTGGCATTTATTGCTGATCGCCACGGTGAGGCCGCAGCAGAAGAGATCGCACAACACATTGAATACCGGTTGCATAATGATGCCGGTGATGACCCCTTCGCCGTATAAAAACTGGACGACAGGCAACCATTTACGACATAATAGCGCCTCTGAAATAAAACCGGCGGATGTTTATGTTAGAAACTATCGGATTTGTGCTACTGGTGAGTACCTGCGGCGACGATGCCTGCGAGGCACTGCCGGTCACGGAAGATATCTATACCAAACATGAGTGCGAACTCCGCCTGAAATATATCACCAAACGCCGTCCCAACCTCTACTTTATGTGTAACGAGGTAATGCGTGAAACCGGATCCGGTGACGACGACAGACCCGGAATTCCGGATGATCCGGAAGACACACTCCCCCCGGACGAGCAGCCGTAACCGCTTAACTGAACGGATTAATTCCCTGTTTGATCAGACGCCGGAAACGGAAAATCGCCCAGCCGTTGATCACCAGAAACGTCGATTCAATCAGGGTGCCGCCGACCGTTCCCAGCCAGGCGTTATACACCACCCAGCAGGCCGTTGAACACCAGATCACATACCGCATACGCAATCCCGTCAGCAGGAAAAACGCAAAGGTACTCATCAGGGTGCCCGTTACCGGCAGCACTTCCTGCCAGGTGCGGATATTCGGCACCGCCAGAACCAGTGTCAGTGAAACAAATAACCAGAGCACCCAACGCTGACGATGGCTGATGGAAACATAGGTCCGGATGCTGTTGAGCGTGGCGCTGATCCCGGCGGGATATGCCCCAAGCAGAAAAAAGTGGGATGCCATAATAGCGGTGTAAATTGATAACCGGATTTTGAGCTTCCGCTCATTGCGCTGGACAAAAACCGTAGTGCCGATAATAAACGCAACAATACCGAGCCCCTGCCCTGCGTAATACAAATAGTCCATCTTCCCCTGCCGTAATCACATGCTGAATGGTTTTAATTATTGTGCAGCCAGCATAAACATAATTTGTTCAGGTTGCGAGCTATTGCACGTTTCAGACATTAAAAAAGAGGCCTCAGCCCCTTTTCTTATTTGCATCATGTCGTTATCACATGTGCAGTGGTATCAGCATGCCATATAGCCCGGATAATGTGTCTCGATTTTGTGATAAGTCCGGGTTTTCTTATTGTCGTCCTGAATGACACAGATTCTGCTTTTTGACTTCAGCGCCTGCGGGATTTTTTCCGCATCTTCATCTGCGGCAGCTGCAATAAAGATGTTAATTTTTGATTTCCCTTTACTGTATGTATAGGGCATTCCTAACAAGCGTCTCGCAGCTCTGTTAGTTCGCATAATAAACTCCTCATTGTTGTGAACGTTCACCCATTATATCAACTTACTGAAAATAATAAAGTTTTCCATAAGTGGCTGATTTTCCGCCTGCATAATGGTATTTCCGGGCTCTATCCTGTATGTTGGATGCGACCTGTTCACTGACCGGGAGAGTCTGATAAATGGCGTGTATTTTTTGTGATATCGCGGCGGGGAAAGCCCCCTGCCATAAGATCTGGGAAGATGAGCATTATCTGGCATTTTTATCGATATTTCCCAATACCGACGGTTTTACGGTGGTGATCCCGAAGGCGCATTACCCGAGCTACGCGTTTGACCTGGAAGATGATGTTCTGGCCGGGTTGGTACTGGCGACCAAAAAAGTGGCAAAAGTTCTGGAAAAAGCATTTCCGGATGTCGCACGCTGCGGTATGTTTTTCGAGGGCTACGGGGTGGATCATATCCACAGTAAACTCAGCCCGATGCACGGCACCGCGGATATGACAGAATGGCGGCCGATCGAACATAAACAACCCGCGTTTTACACACAGTATCCGGGGTTTTTGTCATCCCACGACTGTGAGCGGGCAGATGATAAGAAGCTGGCTGAACTGGCGGCGGCTATCCGCGCAAGTCAGGAAAAATGAGTGATTCCGGTGGTGCCTTCACCACCGGAATGTTGTGTCAGCGGACTTCGCACCCGACCACAGTGGCATACCCGAGACCATCACTGTCCATCATCAGCAGACACTGCGGGCTGAGGGTTTCCATCGCTTTTATCAGCATCATTGCCATCACAAAAACCGCTTCCCTGTCGGCGCTGACCTGATTATCCGCAATATATATATTATTTTTCAGGAAAGTACGGCGCTGTGCTTTATTGCAGTACTGATAAATCACATCCTGTGCCAGTTCATTCTCCCGCATCAGCCAGAATGATTTTTCTTCCTCTTTATCCAGCAGATTCATTTTTTCCAGCATCGGCAGATCGGCGATTAACTGCATTTCATTGATCGGCATAAAGCGGGACAAACTACCGTTAAACGGAAATGTATTGCGCTCAAAGTAGTAGCAGGATGTCAGCAGAATGGCGCTTGCCATTTCGTGATAAGCCGGTATCTGACCCGCCTGCCAGATATTCAGCCCGACCAGCAGCCACATGGCGCTGTTATCTTCCTCATCAAACAGATGACCGATATCATCCGGTGTCTGAATGAATTCTGTTGCACAACCCCAGATTTTCGTTACATTGCGCTCAATTTCTGTATTCTGCAGCTGATTCGGGGTGATCACATACACAGTTTTCAGTTTTGACTGATAGCCTTCATGCTGCTGATTCAGGTCTTTCGCCAGCGCGGTAAAAATAGCTTCAACCGAATGGTCATAACCGGCAAGCAGTTGTTTATCTTCCTCTTCTGTCCGCTGTTTCCGCTCTGAGGTATAAACCTGTTTAACACTTTTCGGCATCAGCAATGAAACCCCGGTGACCATCAGTCTGCGCTGACACCAGTTGACCCACTCATTACGTTTGAAATTAATAGAGGCATTCCAGCTCTGACAGGCAATCCGCGCCTGCTCATGACGGTGCATGGCGTAAGTGAACAGACACATCCAGATCAGAATGTACGGCAGATAGATAAAAATCAGTACTTCCGTCAGCGGGAGTTTGAAAATATAAAAATCGAGAAAAAAGATAAGGGCAAGAACGACGAACAGCAACCCCAGCCACAGCGTAATTTTGGCGCCCGGTGCATCACGTTTAACCGGAAATTCAGGAACAGGCCACGACATCGGAATATAGCTCCATGCTGAAAGAAATACAGATATGCCGCTCCGGGCTGCCGAAACGACGTCAATATTTGTTATAAAAAGAGAGATCACAAAAAATCGTGACTGATACAGGTAAATAACGGCAGACCGGTTAAAAACTTTAATGGAACAGCATGAGGCAGATCACAAAATCAGACAGAGAATAGAGAGAAATAAACAGAAATTAAGAAAGAGGATAACTGAGAAAAAAGAGAACTTCAGGGAGAAGAAAGATGGTGGGTCGTACAGGATTCGAACCTGTGACCAATTGATTAAAAGTCAACTGCTCTACCAACTGAGCTAACGACCC
>NZ_JBFZSO010000002.1:0-594397 GCF_041099235.1 Morganella morganii
TTCATTAAGGCACCTGTGTTGTTCTGAGGTGAGCATATCACCTCTGTTCAGGTGGCCAAATTTATTAAACCACTACACCTTATGGGAATCGGTTAATCCGCAGAATCGGTATTTTACTGCAACAATAGCCATACAAAATCTCAATACGAAATCTCAGTTTACCCCACTATCAATCCATAAAATACTTGACAAAAAATTTTATGCTTATTACAAAAAATACACTTTATGACAATCATAAGCAGTTATTAAAAGGGAGGTAGGAATGTCATTATCACCACAAAAATCACGAACGTGGGGGAAAATAAATCCTCCCGTTTTCTTTGTTTCAGCTTTTATTATTTTATGTGTCGTTGCAATAGCCGCTATTTTTCCCCAACGCTCAGAAATTTTGCTCAAAGCCCTGCAGGCAGAACTTTTTGAGAATGCCAGTTGGTTTTATATTCTGGCCGTTGCCTTGATTTTACTGACCGTCGCCTATTTAGGACTCTCTCGATTTGGCCAAATTAAACTCGGTCCAGATCATGCTCAACCGCAATTTAGTTATCTTTCCTGGTTTGCTATGTTGTTTTCTGCCGGAATGGGTATCGGACTTATGTTTTTCGGGGTCGCTGAGCCCGTGATGCATTATCTTGCTCCCCCCGTCGGAGACCCACAAACTGTTCAGGCTGCAAGAGAAGCAATGGAAATTACATTTTTCCATTGGGGCTTACATGCATGGGCTATTTATGCCATTGTCGCCTTAATTCTCGCTTTTTTTAGTTACCGACATGGCTTACCACTTACATTACGTTCAGCTCTCTATCCCATCATAGGTGAACGGATCTATGGTCCCATGGGGCATGCTGTTGATATTTTTGCTGTTGTTGGCACCGTTTTTGGCGTCGCAACTTCGCTTGGATTTGGTGTGTTGCAAGTCAACGCAGGATTAGCGCACTTATTCGGTTTCCCTGTTAGTCCAACGATGCAGGTGATTTTGATTGTAGTGATCACGGGATTAGCCACGTTATCAGTAGTCACTGGTTTAGATAAAGGGATTCGAATTCTCTCTGAACTCAATCTTAGTTTAGCGGGTTTATTATTATTGTTGATTGGGATTTTAGGCCCGACCGTACTGTTACTTAAATCGTTTGTTCAAAATACAGGGGCTTACCTTTCAGATATTATCAATAAAACTTTCAATCTTTATGCCTATGAACCGCAATCCAGTGAATGGTTGGGAGGATGGACATTATTGTATTGGGGATGGTGGCTTTCATGGTCACCTTTTGTGGGCATGTTTATTGCGAGAATTTCCCGTGGCCGTACTATTCGTGAGTTTGTTACGGGTGTTTTGTTTGTTCCTGCCGGCTTTACACTACTCTGGATGACTTTTTTTGGAAATAGTGCAATACATTTGATCCGTGATAATGGTGCAGAAATGTTGGCGCAAGTCGTGCAAAAAGACGTTGCACTCGCCTTATTTGAATTTTTAAATTACTTTCCGTTTTCATCTGTCCTGTCTTTTGTCGCGATGCTGATGGTTATTGTGTTTTTTGTAACATCTGCTGATTCAGGGGCAATGGTTGTCGATACGTTAGCCTCAGGTGGTGAAATACACACACCAGTTTGGCAACGTATTTTTTGGGCCTTTCTGATGGGGGCTGTTGCAATCACACTTTTACTGGCCGGAGGATTAACGGCATTACAAACCATGACGATAGCTACCGCACTCCCATTTGCGATTATTTTATTGATTGCTATCGTCGGATTACTAAAAGCCTTACGTATTGATGTTTACAAAAAAGATAGTCAACATCTTGCTACCTTAGCACCGAATACAGGGCGGGGAGGATTATCATGGCAACGTCGATTACGTAAAATAGCTTTCTTCCCTAAACGTAATCAGGTTAAACGTTTCATGGCGGAAGTGATTGAGCCTGCTATGCAATCTGTTGTCACTGAGTTTGAAAAGCAGGGTACAGAGGCTGCTATCCATAATGAGAAAGACGATAGAGTGACTCTGGAAGTGCAATTTGGTGAGAACCTCAATTTCCTTTATGAAATACGATTACGGGATTATCTGACGCCTTCTTTTGCATTAGTGGGTATGAATAATGATGAAAATAATGAATCTCAGAAATATTACCGCGCTGAAGTCTATTTAAAGGAAGGCGGACAAGACTACGATATTATGGGATGGAGTGAAGCACAAATTATTCATGATATCCTCGATCAATATGAAAAACACATTCACTTTATTCATATCGTCGATAAATCGTAGTCACTTATTATGATAGAGAGGTGACTAAGTTGAGTCACCTCACCCCAAAATGACGGAGATAGACTGTAAGTGTCTCAACAAAAAAATTCCTTTTATTTTCAGACAACTGCAACTGTGCTGCTTAGATATCTTATATATTTTATAATATATGCAAGTATCTAAGTAGGAATCAAATCCACGCACAATTTACGCTGAAGTGATTATCACTACAAAACACAAGCTATCCGATGCAAAAATTCTTTTCTTTATCTTCAGCATTCACATGATACCGATTTTCCGACTTCCTCCGTTTGAACATTCCACTTCCCATTAATTGAAAAAATATAGCGGAGAAGAATTAATTGATATTAAAGCACAAAGATAACTTTCTGGTAAATACACAAGCCTTAAAAGGCTGCTTGCTGCAATCAGTCTGGGAAATCGCACTATGAAGCAGATTTGAGCGTGAAAGTCCGAAGTTAGTCACAGGATTCATCCATACGGGCCTGTAGCCAGGCTTCAACCTGACTTTTCTGCCACCGGGAACTACGTCCCAGTTTAATCGGTTTCGGAAACTGCCCTTCCTGTATCAGCTTGTAAAACCACTTATCCGTTAATCCGGTAAATTTGGTGATGAATTTCATGTCCACGAGTGGTTCGTCGAGCAGGGAAGGGGCAGTGGTGGTATCGGTGGTATTCATGGGGAATCTCCTGTCTTTGTTTGGTTAAAAAGGCAGAAGTGCTATCGATGACGCAGCGGATATCACTTCTATAGGATTCCCCTTGTCTGTAAAAAAAGATTTACCGGCGTGTTTTACGCCGTTTGTTTCTGATGGTTCCCCGCCAGAATGTCCGGTCTATCCCCGGTACCTGTAGCTTCACCCACTGGTCTGTTTTGCAGATATAGTTCACAGCGGTCATCAGGCCTTCCCGCCGGAGGCTCTCACTGCGGTGCAACATCCCGATACCGCAGATACGGTAATCTGATTTATAGCGGTTGCAGTTAAAGTAGATCCCCTGTCCCTCGGTGATGGTTTCCTGCCAAAACTCACCGATAAGCCTGGCTATCGTAATATCCTGTCTGACATGCTGGCCGTTGAAGAAAAACAGGCAGTGGTAGTGAAAGCCTTTCTCACGACCGTATTCCAGCTTCAGGATATAACCGACGCAGTGTTTAAACAGGCGTAACCGCTGTATTGCTTTATACAGGGCAATCCGGTGACGGGTTAAATCCCCGGCCGTGACTCTGTGACAGACCCGTTTTCCGTAGGACAGGTCTGTCCGTACCACCAACAGCTTTGCATGGCGCTCAAACAGGTTTTCAATATAGCGGCAACAGAACCGGTAATTCTTGCGGGCACTGTTCTTAAAGGTACTGACAGCAGTTTTATACTCTTTACTGTCCACTGACTGAATAAACTCACAATAGGCTTCATTTAGCTGTTTAATATCCTCCTCTGAGTCAGGATAGTATTCCGACAGCATCGGAACATAACGAATATGATATTTCTCAGCAAGAGAAACAATCAGCGGAATAACCGGATGTAATTTACGCCGGTTGCCGGTAACACGGGAAAGAGAAAGAATGTTTTGTATTAACTCATAAAAAAACCGACCGGTTTTAGTGGCCTTTATTTGTAATTCATCACCAAAATAGTACGCACTAAAGGGTAAAGGCTGACTCTTTCTTTTAATTAATGCAGTGGTATGTGACGCTATCAGCCGAAATAACTCACGATCTGTTGTGTCATCGGTAATCTCTGTGCCGTTATTGTAGATTTGTGAAAGCGCCAGTATTTCACAGGTTATATTGTCATTCATGATTAATTCCCTCTGATTAATAATGGTATTTCTGTTCATATAACAGAGGAGTGCATTTATTTTTTTACTGAGGCGGAAGGTTCATAACAGATGGATTTAAAAGATGATTAATGACATCCATTCTGAGTGATCCTTCAGATGTGGATAACAACTGAATTTACCCACTGAGATTAATTAATGAAAATTATTATTTATGAAGAAGGGTAAGCAATTCAGGGTTATATCACTATTATCTGTATCAGTAACAGGAGTGCCATCAGATATGTTTAGTTATTCGATAAAGAGATGCGGTTATCAATAATTAAAAAGATGAGTATGAGAATAGATGTCATGATTAATCTGATAACAATAACTCTGGGTAAGATAAATATAATAATAAATAATCCTTTTTTGATTGTTACCTGAGTTTATTAAAACAGTATGCACAGACAGCATTTGCAGCAGGCTTCACAATGAACAAGATATCTGAAAGTTAGTCTCCTCACAGAAATAGTCACGGGAAAAAGATAAGTAATCGTGAGCATCATTTTTTCCTGTAAAAATACTTCCTGACCCAGTATTTTCAGGATAACTATTTAAATTAAATGATAAAAACACTTCATTTTCAACTCATGAAAAAGATCATAAAACTATTCTTAATCTACGTTATCACGACAATATCACTTTTTCAGAGACAAAAACAAACTACAATAACGACATATCAACTACACAGTGTGGGCAAATAATGAACGATAAAAGCTATGAGATTGATGAGTTGCTCAAAGTGAAAGACCTGAGGAAAGCGGGTGTTTTTGTATTTTTCATGTCAACAGAGCCCAGGTTTGAATGGGTTGAAAATAAATATTTCTCAGGTGACAGAAATGACAAATCACGTTTAAGAGATTTAATCAATGAAGTTATTGGCATGGCGAACAGTAATTACAATTACCTTACTGATAAAGTTTTAAATCATGTAAATAATAACCTTATCAGCATTGACAAGTTTGAATGGATTAAAGAAGACAGCATTGCCTCTGCATATTGCTGGGTAATGTTAAATAATATAAATCCCTTAACACCCATAAGCGATAAATATACTCAGGCAATTCAACAGTCAAACGTGGTAAAACCCACTGTTAATAGTTGGTCGGACAATAAAGAATTCAGGGGTTTATCTGTATCACTGCAAACAGAATACATTAAAAGCAAATTTGGCATAAAAGAGAATCATGTCAGCACTGAAGAGATGTATCGCGACTTCCAGACTGTCTTTGATCATATGAATCTGATGTCTGGTGAAAAAGAAAATATTATAAACATGCTTAAGGATGAATGGATAAAATCCTTCACAGCAGTAAAAAATATAAAGTGGCTGAGTAAGGATAATGATGATGCCTGTAATTGGGCATGGGATTATATTTGTAATTACTCTGTCGATAATATAAAGATATCGGTCTGGCCTCTCCGGTTCTTTAACCCCGAAAGTTCCGGAGATAAATATATTTGTTTTTATGCCGCCCTGCGGGCATGGAATGATAACCCCGGAGGGAAGAAGTATTTTTTATACTCTCTTAAAAAGGCATGGCAGCAGCGTTCTTTCCGGAAAAAACAAAAAAATAAAAAAACACTGAGCTGCAGTCTGGATGATGAAGTAAAAAAACATCTGGAAGAATTGGCTGAAACCTATGAAATGACGATCACCGATTTGGTGACCCGGTTAATTGAGAATGAGTACAGAACACCGAAAAAATAATTTGCCTGAATCAGTGATTTTTCAGATACACATTAATCAACTGATATGACAGGGAAAACACCGGTCAGAATAACTGACCGGCGACACACCCTGTCGTTTTCCCGTTTTTTCCCCCTCAAAAACAGCGATTTTCCGCGTCATACCCTGTCAGACCCCTTTGTTATGCTGTGGTTGTCTTAAATCACCCTGTAAGGAATTTCTGTTATGGCAACCTACCGTATCGACCCCGACCTCGCGTTTATCGGTCAGTGCAGCAATGAGGACCTCGGTCTGCTGGTCTCCGTCCTGACACACGACAGTAAAGACGGCAAAAAGCGTCTGGCGGAGTCTCTGACCACCTTACCGGAATATCAGCTCTTTTATCCCGACCATCAGAAGTACTGGCCCGCCATCTGTGCCGAACTGCAGGCCTTCGGTGCCAATAGTCTGGCCACGCTGCTGCGCGGCAACAAAGGTGTGCTCTACCGTGAAATTCTGCTGGATGTCTGCAGCAGAATGAAAGTAAAACATGAAAAGGGGGACAGTACAGAAACAGCAGAAATCAATCTCCTGATGCAGATAATGAGAACCAGCATCAGTGATATGTCACCGGACGCACTGGCTGCCTTATCACAGGAAATGAAACTCAACCTGACTAATCCCACTCCGCAGCTCGTTATGATGGCTCTGCAGGCAGCAGTAAATGTCTCCGGTGTGGCTGCTCTGGAACTCGCATCCATCGCCTCTTTCGGTGTGATACAGGCGATGGGGGGTATGGCAACCACAGCCGGTGTGACCGGAATGGCTTCTGTATTCTTCGGTTCCCGCATCTTAGGCATATTGGCCGGTCCCGTCGGGATTGCGCTGAGCTCCGCCTGGCTGATAGCCGATATCGCCGGTCCCGCTTACCGGGTCACCATTCCGGCCTGCATCATTGTGGCGTACCTGCGCCAGAAGGCCCTGGCGGCCTGATTTCCGTATTTCGTTATTCCCTTTTTATCTGACTGACTCACGGAGGCTGCGCTCATGCATACGCCAGATTCACGTCATGACCGGCTTGCATTCCGGCTGGCCATGATTATCAGCCGCCTGTTCCGCGGCGAAACGCTGTATCCGGCACAGCTCGCCCGTGAGTTTAATGTCTCGGCCCGCACACTGCAGCGGGATTTCAGTGAGCGTCTGGTCTTTCTGGACACTGAGCCGTATCAGGGCGGATACAGGCTGGCCGCCGGTCAGCGCCCTTACCGGACAGACAGCGATATCCTGTACTTTGCCGATATCACCCATATCACCCCGCTGTTCCCCTCGCTTGACCGCAGGCTGCTGTCCGTTCTGCTCAGTCCGGAAAACGGTGCGCCCTGCCTGGTCTACCACGAACCGCCGCAATCCGCCCCGACACTGTTCGGCGGCTTTTATGTGGTGACGCAGGCGATTGTCCGCAGACGGCTGCTCAGCTTCCGCTGTGACGGTCAGGACCATGAGGGCATGGCCCCCTACAAGCTGATTTATTTTCAGCGGGACTGGTATCTGTGCGGGGAATGGCAGTCAGCCCTGCGGGTGTTCCGGTTCAGTCAGCTGCAGAACATTGCCGTGTCCGGACGCCGTTTCCGGCAGGACACCGTTATCGCACAGACAGTCACTCGTCCCGAATTTATCACCGCATTACCCCATTATCAGTTTATCCGTTCATTACCTTAATAAGGATGTCACTATGAAAAGAAGTCTGACACTGCTTGGTTGTTTACTGCTGTCCGCCCCGGTTTTTGCACTACACATGCACGGTGAGGTGCAACCTGACCGTTACACTTATTACCTGACCCCGGAATACGGGCAGCAGCTGAAAATGCAGAACGACAGCAAAGGCCGAAACGCCGGGTGGAAGCCACTTCCCGCCGGAGAGCTGGAAAGTGAGACCAGAGCAGATTTGTCCAAAGGCTATCCGGCTCCGGTAGCCATGACCTGTATCAGCAGTATTTATTATAATACCGGTGCTCAGGCCAACTGGCTGAAGGTGGGCTGTATCGACAATAACGGTCTGGAGTATAAGACAGACCAGAAATGGCCGCCGAAATCCGTCGCGGAGCGGGTCTGTAAAGCCGGAGAGGGAGACTGTGAGTCCTTCCTGCAGATGGATACTGACAGCTGGTCCGGTCCGCAGTAACTGAGGCATACAAAAAGGAAACACAGATGTCTGTTTTTAAATTAATGGCCACCACGCTCGGCGTGGTAACGGTGGCGTTAGCCACGTACTGCGCCTGGCAGGCGGCTGCTGAGGCGGCAGACAATGAGGATTCCACCACAGCCGAAAAGCTGGCGGCCGGGCTCAGTGCCGCTCTGGCCTGCTCAGCCGTGCTGGGCGGTACCCTTGACCGTCTGCTGGGCCGGCTCTTTCCCCGCTGACCTGCACAGAAGACTGGTTTATTACATCCCGCCTGACGGCAGACGTTCACAGTCTGCCGTTTTTTTATGCCCATTCACAAATCAGTAACCCACTATTTTACCCATCAATACAAAGGAGTTTCACGATGACATTATCAGCAATTTCGCTGCAGGAGCCCGCAGCCGTCAAAAGTAACCTGGTTCATCCCCGGGGCAGAGACACATTCTGGCGGTTTTATTTCGGCAGCGTACCGGACTGGCAGCGCCTGGAAGGTGACATTTTTACCCGGATGAGCGAACTGTGTGACATTTATCACGGTGCATTCTGGGAATTCAGCATGCTCACCAACGGCGGCGCATTTATCTGGCCTGACATGATTGAAACGTCACTCCCGATGGTTAACCCGCATAACAGCAATGACGCGGAACTGAGCCCCGAAGCGGCCGGTATCGCAGTATGTCTCATCACTTACAGTCTCTGGTCATTTAAAACCGAAAGTCCGGAGATGGTGGAGTATTTTTATCAGTTGCGGGACTACGCCCTGCAGCATGAGGAGTGTGCCGCTATTTTCCGTCTTATCGATTAACCGGGAGCTGCGCCATGAACAATACAGCAGTACGCGCGTCACCGGCGGCCGTCTGGCAGACACTGCTGACTTACCTGCTGCAACAGCACTACGGCCTCACCCTGAACGACACGGAATTCAGTGATGAGCGCGTGATTGAGGCCTGTCTCTGCCGGGGAATGTCGTTGTGTGAGGCACTGAATGCCTTTTCGCAGAAATACGCCCTGGTCCGCACTGACCGGCGCAACAACGGTATCACTGAGCCGTCACACAGTATCACTGCGACCGATATTCTGCGGGCACGGAAGGCAACCGGTCTGATAACTCACCATAGCAGCTCTGCCACCAGCAGATCCGTTACCGTGTAAAAAGCCGGTATCTGCAGCACTTCACCTTATCTCTTCCTTTATCCCGTTCAACCCCGGTTTTTATCTGACCACCCTTTTATCTGTTTATTCTACAGGAGTATTATTATGACCCGTTTAGCCTCCCGCTTTGGCAGGGCGAATATCATTCGTCGTGACCGCCCGTTAACCACCGAAGAATTATACTGCACTGTACCCAGTGTCTTTTCAGCAGAAAAACATGAATCCCGCAGTGACCGTTATACCTATATTCCCACCATTACCCTGCTTGAGAGCCTGCGGAAAGAAGGCTTTTATCCGTTCTTTGCCTGTCAGACCCGTGTCCGCGATGACAACCGCCGGGAGCACACCAAACATATGCTGCGCCTTCGCCGCCATAATCAGATCACCGGTGTCCAGGTACCGGAAATTATTCTGTTAAACAGCCACGACGGCACCAGCAGTTATCAGATGCTGCCGGGATTATTTCGTGCGGTTTGTGAGAACGGACTGGTCTGTGGTGATACGTTTGGTGAGGTCAGAGTGCCGCACAAAGGTAATGTCGTCGATAAAGTGATTGAAGGGGCGTATGAAGTGCTGGAAACGTTTGATGCGGTGGCTGAAAAACGCGAACAGATGCAGTCCCTGCGGTTACCGCCTCCGGCACAGCAGGCGCTGGCACATGCCGCTATCACGTACCGGTTCGGGGATGACCACCAGCCGGTCACGGAAGAACAGGTGCTGCAACCCCGCCGGTGGGAAGATAAGAAGGATGATCTGTGGACAGTGTACCAGCGTTTACAGGAGAATCTGATTAAAGGCGGGCTGTCCGGACGGACAGCTAAGGGGAAACGATCACACACCCGGGCCGTGACCGGTATTGATGGTGATATCCGTCTGAATAAAGCACTGTGGGTGATGACAGAGAAAATGTATGAGTATTGCTCTGGCCGTCAATCAATATGAAATCGTAGTACTGTATTAATAAATAACTGATACAATTACTGCGCTGGCAGCAGGCTGGCGCAGGAAATTGTTTCTTTTATTTTTTTGTATTTATCGCATGAAATATCAATGAGTATACATTTGAGTATATAATTTTTACTTAACTTAATTATTTCAATGTAAAACAATGTATTGATATCATTTTACGAGTCCGGCCTTCGCATTCTTAAGTGAAATCAAGCTACCGCAAGGTGGCTTTTTTTGTGCCTGAAATTCATTATCCGGCTGTTTTTCTCCGCATTTTTCGTTTGTAAATTAATGTAAAATAACATTTTAATTTTTTATTACCGGTTCGTGTAACGCGTTCCCGTTACGCCGTCGCCATCCGGGCGCTACCGGGGCAAAAAAAGTCAATTTTGTGGTCAATTCGCTTCGATTTACATTTTGACCCGGAAAAAGAGGTCAGTTTCAGGGCTGAAAAGGGCGCGCATTAATAGATTCAATATCAATAAATAATGAAAATGCGTTCATGAAATAAATAACGGCATCGATATATCTCAGTAAAAAAACAGTATTTTTATTTTTTCAAATAAAAACAATGCGTTAAATTTTATCTCATGTGTTGTATTAACCCGCCATTACACCAGTTTATTTATCCTGCATTGTTTTCGGTTGTCCGCGCTGTTCTGCACCTCTCTGTCACTCGCACAATAAATGTTTGATTTCGCAAATAGACTTCTTTGTTGTCTCTGAAATACGTAAAAGCCACGATGCGATACACCAATTCGACAAAGGAGTGATCCGCACTTATGGCATTAAGCGACATAGCAGCAAGGAACGCAAAACCCGGTAAAAAGATGTACAAACTGACCGATGAATATGGCCTGTATCTTCAGGTGAATCCGGCCGGTACAAAGCGCTGGTATTTTAACTTCGTATTTGATGGCAAACAGAGCCGGATTGCCTTCGGCGGGTATCCGCTGGTGTCGCTGTCACGCGCCCGTGAGAAACGCGATGAGGCCCGTCTGATGATACTGGACGGTGTTCACCCGAAGCAGAAACGTATCGCAGAAAAAGAAGCGGAAGAGGACGCGCTGAATACCTTTGAGAAAATGGCGCGGGAATGGTCACAGCAGATGCTCAGACGGCGGCGCTGGTCAGAAACACACGCCCGGCGGGTCTGGCGCGATCTGGAAAAACATGTTCTCCCGGCAATCGGTGATCAGCATGTCGGGACGCTGAAAACGAAAGATCTGCTGGCACCACTGCGGGTTGTGGAAGCGAATGACCGCCTTGAGCTGGCCTCGCGGCTGAAGCAGCGGATCACCGACATTATGGGGTACGCGGTTCAGTGCGGCCTGATTGACCGTAATCCGGCAAAGGACATGGCGGGGGCGCTGATGCCGCCGCGTGTGACCCACCGCCCGGCGCTGCGGCTGGAACGGCTGCCGGAGCTGCTGACAAAGCTGGATTATTACAATGGCCGTGAGTTAACCAAACTGGCGATACAGTTCACGCTGCTGACGTTCTCGCGATCCAGTGAAATCCGCCTTGCCCGCTGGTCTGAATTCGACACAGAACGCGCCATATGGACGATTCCGGCACAGCGCACACCTATCCCCGGTGTGAAATTCTCTTATCGCGGTGCGAAAATGCAGTCAGAACACATTGTGCCGCTGTCGCGTCAGACATTATTGATACTGGACGAAATCCGCGCCATCAGCGGGGATGACGGGCTGCTCTTTCCCGGCGATCACAGCCTGATAAAACCGATGAGTGAAAATACCGTAAACAACGCCCTGCGGACATTGGGCTATAACACCGCCACCGAACTGTGCGGTCACGGCTTCCGCACCATGGCATGCAGCGCCCTGATTGAGTCAGGAAAATGGTCACGGGACGCGGTCGAACGGCAGATGAGCCATCAGGAGCGCAACACAGTACGTGCCGCCTATATTCACAAGGCCGAGCATATTGTGGAGCGAAAGCTCATGATGCAATGGTGGGCGGATTACCTCGATGCAGTCAGCAGGGAATTTGTTGTGCCGTATGAGTTTGAAAACAACTGATATTTGATTATTTACCACAGATTCCCGGCCTTTTCAGGCCGTGAATCTGTTAAAGGTATCAGCTTTTTTTATTTTTTTGTAATCTATACTGAAGTTCTTCCAGTGCCTGCATTTCTCTCTGGTCTTCGGCCTGAGCTTCCCCGATACGTCGTTGTTGATTGAATTTGTCGTAGCACTCATGAACTACCTGTTCCATTTGAGAACGGCTGATACGTCCTGCGTTATTCAGTAATGGTTGTTCGTTAAATTCCATAAATTTATTAACATATTCCCGCCAATCCTGAAACCGGAGGTGTTTTTTGTTTTTTGCTCTGAATTCAGCAAATTCAAAAAACATGCTGACTAACCGGTTCAGGTTTTCAAGTTCATCAGCCAGAAGATAATTTTTAGCAATAACGACATCAGCTTTACGAACTCTGGAACCTGAGAAACTTGTCAGATTCATATTAGGTTGCCCCGCATCTGCTCGTGCAACAATAAGTTCAGCAGCAGTATGTCCTGTTACCGCATAGAAAAGTTTATTCTGAACTTCTGCGAATAAAAGCCCGGTATCTTTTTCGTTAGCGCGGTAATCTTCTGACAACGCAAGTAAATCCCGTACTTTCTGATAGAAGCGTTTTTCTGATGATCGTATGTCCCGGATGCGTTCAAGGAGTTCATCAAAATAATCCCATTTCGGATCTTTGAGACGCTCATCATCCATCGCAAAGCCTTTGGTCAGATATTCACTGAGAGTCCGGGTGGCCCATTGGCGAAACTGGGTACCACGGGTTGAGCGAACGCGGTAACCTACAGCGATGATCATCGGCAATGCATAAAGCTGAGTCAGATAGTCTTTGCCGTCGGCAGCAGTTGTCAACTTTGAGTTGACAACTGCCTCTTCAGCCAGCTCTTTGTCTGACAATACACTTATTACGTGTTTGCTGATATTTTGCTTTGTTGTCTGATATAACTCAGCCATTTCCAGTTGTGTCAGCCACACCTGACCACCCAACTCACGTAATAACAACTGAGATTCACCATCTTCAGTTGTGTACAGGATTAGGTCATTTTCAGGCATAGTATTCTCACTTTTGTTTTTGGATGGCTGGTACATTACCGTATCGTAATGCAGAAGGTGTGAATAGAAAAAGCAGAATAAAAAAGATCATCTAAACAGTACAATTAATTTGTATATCAATCACCACCGCACCGGCCATTTTTTGGGTGGCCGGTGCTGATGTGTTGCCTGTGAAAACCGGGGGATTTAACGGCGCCTGCCAGAGAAAAAACGTGAAAACGTCCCCCACTTTGTCCCCCACATAGCAGGGTGCCACTTCTTCCCCCACTTCATTTTCAGGAATATTCATAACTCACTGTTTATAATGAAATTACAGCATTTCCCCCACTTAGGTTCTATATATACGTGCGAAGTGGGGGAAAACACCGGTTTTTATGGTTCTCCGGACAGCTTCCCCCACTTTTCCCCCGTTTAGTCCCCCACTTTGGTCTGATACGGCAGCGGGATAATCTCCTCGCCCCGGAATGCGATCAGATTGTCTTTTTCCAGCTTATTGAGCCAGCGGGAGAATTTTTTGGAGACATCAAAATTCATTGCTTTCATATCGTCACGCAGCACGGCACGGGTGCAGCTTTCGCCTTTGGCTGTCCGTGAGCGGATAGCCTGCCACAGCGCAACATGGTTATCTGTCAGGCGTGGAACACCGGCCAGATCCGGATCAGATGCCGGGTCATCATCCCGGGCCTCCCGTCCTTCATCATTCAGTACCAGCGAGGTGATGTGATCGCCGTCCTCGTCCACATATAAATCCACGGAATGCAGGTCATAGGCCTGACGCGGCGGCTCTTCCGCATCCTTCATTTTGGTGCAACTGAGGATAATGGCCGGATCTTCTCCCTCACGGCGCACATGGAACTCCACATCCAGCGCGGCACGGAACGCACTGGAACCCCGCGCACCCTTATCCTGATCTTTGCCGGAGTGATGGATAACCAGCACGGTGGCTTGCGTGGCGGCTTTGATAAAATCGCACCCCTGAATGAATGCCCCCATATCTTTTGCTGCATTCTCATCCGATCCGCCGAAACAGCGGGCGAGGGTATCGAGGATAATCAGGCGTACCGGCATGCCCGTTGTGGTTTTCACATCATTGGCAGCTTGTATCACTTGTTGCACGCTGTCCGGGCTGGCAGGGAAGATCGGGCAATCCACGCGGTAGAGTGAATCTATCGGGCTGCCGCCGTTCAGCGTCTGTTCCCATGCACGGATACGGCGGGGAACGCCGATCCCGCCCTCACCGACAACATAAATCACCGCACCCTGTGTGACCGGCTTGCCCGCCCACGGTTTGCCGGTCGCGATATGGCATCCCCACGAAACCGCCAGAAATGATTTGTAAGAGCCGCTGGCACCGTAAGCGCTGGCAACGGAGGAACCGGGCAGATAGCCTTTGATGAGATAATCCTGGCGCATATCAAAGCCGTCAGAGCCTTTACGCAGCGGAAGGGAGGTGCGGAACGGCGGCGCGTTGTAATCAATGCAGCTCACCGGAACGCGCTGTGGCTGGTAACGCTGTTTATAAAAGGCGGTTTTGGTGGCCTCAATGCCGTGCTGCCGGCGGAAATCATCCCAGTCACACTGCGAGGCCGCCGGCGGCAGTGAAACCCAGCCATTCACCGCACGGGCGGCTTTCTCTGCCAGAGCTTTGCCGGTATTGGCCGTGCCGTCAGTGCGGATATCATGATCGCCCGCCAGAATAATAACGGCCTCCGGGTGCTGATTACGTAACGCATTCGCGACATTGATAAGATTATTGGCTGAAACCGCAGCCACAATGGCCGATGAGGTACTAATCAGGCTGAGCGTCAGACCGGTCGCATAACCCTCCGTGATAATGATGGTCTCCGGTGTTTCCGGAAATTGCACGGTGATAAACGCCTCTTTAAGCTGAGAGCCGGGCAGCAGCCGCTTTTCACCGGCCGGGTTAATCAACTGAGCACCGGTAAGATCACCGGCGGTATTGTTCAGCGTGAGTAGCAGGCTGCCTTCGCCGAAGGTGATATCACTGATTTGCAGGGTTTGCTGCGCGATCAGGCAGGGCAACCGGGCAGAGAGTCCTTTCTCCGTGAGATAAGGGCTTTCGCGCATTTCGCTGTGGCTGAGGATCTGGCTGATTCTCTCCTGCGGCACCCGGCGGTGACTGGTTTTTTCTCTGGCGGGCGGTGTTGACACTGCCAACACCTGGTTTTCTGCCAGTTGCGCCGCTTCGGACAAACTGCATTGCTTTACCAGTGCCACCAGATCCAGCCCGTCACCATGGCCGCACTGATTACAGAACCAGGTACCGCGACCGGCTTTGTCATCAAACCGGAAACGGTCTTTCCCGCCACAGGCAGGACAGGGGCCGTGTCTGCTATCCGGTGGCAGGGGAATATTCAGCATCGCCATCACTGCCGCCCAGTTGTGGCGGCATCGTGCCACTACATCAGTTACTGATTTATTCATCACTGCTCACCTCCGTTGTCAGCAGGGTATTAAGCGTATTGATACGTTCCCACAGAACGTACATCAGCAGTTCTTCAGCATAGGGATGTTCAAGCCGGATAATGGCAAACGCGAGGGCACAGCACTGGTCAGAGAGTTCTTCAGGCGTGAGAGGGGTGTGATCATACATAAGGCACCCCCGCTGAAGTAAGAAAGAATCGCGGGTAAATGCAGGTAAGGATAGTAGCCATAGGGCAGCCTCCGTCGGGGTCGACATGATGCTGCCACCTGAGACGCCAATCTCGTTGGTGGCAGCCCGGACAGGGTTGGCGTTACCGGCCCCAACGGATCCCGGCCTTCCTTGCGGAAGCCCTGCCCGGACTACCATTGAATACAGGCAGATAGGGGCAATCTCCGGAAACATGCTGCTGATGTTTCCGGAGACCGTGGGGAGATTCGGAACGCCAATTCCGGCTGCGGATTGTGCCGCAGCTCCGGTAGTATAACGTAAACAGCCTGTCAGAAAATAATAAAAAATAATCACTTGCGTGCGTCCTCACGTTTTTTTATGTGCGATGCAATCCATTCATTTATTTCACTTTCCACCCAGGCGATGGAGCGGCTGCCGATTCTGACCGGACGCGGGAATTTTCCGCGCTCCATCTGCACGTAAACCCATGACCGCTTAAAGCCGGTTTTCTTCATCACATCCCGAACCCGCAATAACGTGTAATCAGACATCATCAATCCTCTTTTTGTGTGTAAACGCGCTCGACATAACGACCACGGCCGTCACCATGACCTAAATCCATCGATGTCAGCGCTCTGGCTTCCGTGCGGGAATAGCCCTGAGACAGGTAATGCGCGATAGAATCCTGCGCCCGTGCATAACGCAGACTGTGCGGCGAGTAGCAGCCGGTCAGCCCGATACGTGCGGTATGTGTGCGCCAGTAATTCATCGCGGCCTTTAAATCCGGCTTATCGATCAGTCTGCCGTTGCGGCTTTCCGCAACCCGCAGCGCGTTTTCCACCGCCTGTTTCAAGGCGTCCCGGTCGATAATCTGTACTTCCCGCGGACGGCCGCCTTTTGTACCAAACACAACGGTGACGGTTGAGCGGAAAGTGTTTATCTGATTTTTCCATTTGTTTATTGACGCTGCGCACTGCACCGCTTCCTGTGATCGCAAACCTAACAGACGGGCAAGTTGCAGCGCACAGGCAAAGCCCTCATCACGCGCCTGAGCCTGTCGCAGTACGGTCTGAAAGCGATCATCCGGGATTGCCAGCTTTGTTCCGGCACGGCTCGCTCCGCTTAATCCGAGCGCCTTATTGGTCAGTCGTTCTGATTCAGCCAGCTTATCCCTGCCGCCAGTCCGGAGAACGCAGCGCAGGGCGGCCATCTCGTTCTGCAATGAGCGCAGGGTGATCCCGGACGACAGGCGATCCGCAATAAACTGTTCGATATGCTTTGATTTCAGATGCCGGATATCTTTGATCTGGATATTCAGCGCGAGCAGATGACGGCTGAATCTCTCCATAATCCGGATACGGTCATGCACGGTTTTGAAACTGCCACCGGCCTGTTTCGCCAGCGTGGTCATTTCCCTGGTTAATTTACTCATACGGATTCCCTGTATTGCGGCTGACTGCATGTATCCGGCGCGTGGTTTGGTGCGCTGAACGATACCTGTGCGCCGGAGCGGGCAGAGGTTGAGGTATTACGGGGCATCGGTATTGCACTCTGTGCAGCCGCCTGCATAAGCAGGTTATCCCCACGGGCTGAGCAGCCCGTCCCCGGTATCGGTTCAGTGTGGTAGTGGTCTCCTTTTTGGTGATTTATCAGACGCTGACAGTAGTGTCAGAGGCATGACGATGTGTGTAAGTGGTGTCTCACAAGGGCTGAGGATGGTCTGTGCAGCGGCGTCACTTTCACTGCGTAAAAGTGACGCCTGAGACTCATTACGTCTGTCAGACGTTTAACAGCGTTGTTTTACTGCATAGCGCGGTCACCCGAAGGCGTCAGTTGCAGACCACAATGACATTGGCATGTGACCACCCGAAGGCGTTTCTTGCAGGTCACGGGAAACATTGGCTTTGGCTGCTGTCAGTGACAGCGGAGTTACGCATATCACCGTAGGGGGAATAACCGGCAGGTTCAAGCAGGTTTACGCATCCTGAAAATGGCCGTAAAAGGCCGCTCTGCGGTAAAGCCAGGAAATACCCGGAATTAGGTCGCTAATAATTAGCATCGGTAATTGTATTTTGGTTTTAAAAGATTTCAGGAGTAGATCGGGTGATTGAGATTCGGGGGAGGGGACGGGCGTCTGATTTTAATAGATGAGATATTTGACGAGTATACAGATATTTTTACAGCCTATAGATTGTATTTTGCATTTACACCTTATAGGGTGTAATGTGTGAAAACAGCTTAAAGCCTGTACAGGCATCTGAAATGGTCAATATGCTATGAACACTGCTTATCCGCTTAAAACACTCAATCAGTTGCGTCCGTTGCTGGTCGGCTTTCGTAAGGCTAACGGAATGACGCAAAAAGACGTCTCAGAGAAACTAGGTGTTACGCAGCAGACCTATGCCCGCCTGGAAGCCAATCCGGCCAGTGCCAGTATTGAACGACTATTCAAAGTATTCACTGTGCTGGGTGTCGAAATAGTGCTTTCTGCCGGGCAATTCTCAGTTATTCAGGAATCTGCGGAAATACCGGATAACTCTCCGGCCAGACGGGAGAAATGGTAAATATGAGCCGGGCACAACAACGTTTAGCAATATGGATGAACGGAATCCGTGTCGGATTCTGGGAAAAGATCAGAGGGGAAGATCGGCTGCACTATCTCCCGGAGTGGGTTGCTGATGAGCAAGGCAGACCGCTGTCTCTTTCATTGCCGTTCACGCCGGGTAATCAGGTCTGGCGCGGAAATGTTGTGCGTGATTACTTTGATAATTTATTACCAGATAGTGAGGATATCCGCAGGCGTCTGGCGATGCGCTACAGGGCGGAGAGCCTGGAACCTTTTGACCTGCTGGCCGAACTGGGAAGAGATTGTGTCGGGGCAATTCAATTACTGCATCCGGATGATGAACCGGCAGACTTATTTTCTGTCAATTACCGGCCGCTTTCGGAAGCGGATATTGCAGCGATACTGCGTAATACCACAACGTCAATTCCCGGTCGTCATAGCGATGATGAAGAGCTGCGGTTATCTATCGCCGGTGCGCAGGAAAAAACGGCCTTACTGTGGAATGATGGGCAATGGTGTTTACCTGAAGGTAATACCCCGACAACTCATATCTTCAAATTACCGCTTGGCTTAGTCGGTAATATGAAGGCAGATATGAGCACATCAGTTGAAAATGAATGGCTGTGTTCGCTGATCCTTGAGCACTATGGTATTCCTGTTGCAAAAACGCAGATTGCGCAATTTGAAGACCAGAAAGTATTAATTGTTGATCGCTTTGACCGGCGCTGGTCAACTGACAGACAGTGGATTGTCCGTTTGCCGCAGGAGGACATGTGTCAGGCACTGGGCGTTTCACCGCTGCGGAAATATCAGGCTGATGGTGGCCCGGGTATCACGGATATCATGGGAATACTGAGTCATTCCGAGCAGGCAGAGCAGGACAGAGAAACCTTTTTTAAAGCACAGATTATTTTCTGGCTGATGGCCGCCACAGACGGACATGCCAAAAACTTCAGTATTTCCATGGAACCGCAAAACCGTTACCGTCTGACGCCTTTGTATGATGTTCTATCTGCATGGCCGCTGATCGGTAATGGTAATAACCAGATTGCCTGGCAGAAATGCAAACTGGCAATGGCCGTCCGGGGCAGCAGTAACTATTACCTGATGAGCAAAATTCAGCGCCGTCATTGGATCAAACATGGCGAGACTGTGGGATTTGAAAAACAACAGGTCGAAATGATGCTGGATAACATTATTGGTCGGACACCAGAAGTGATTGAGCGTGTGACTGCGTTGTTGCCGGAGGGGTTTCCGGTTGGGGTTGCGGAGAGGGTTTTTGAGGGGATGATGGAGTTACATGGGAGATTTATTTGGTAAAGTGTAATAGATACCTTTGCGTGAGAATTATTAATTTATTTTAAATAATAAAAAATATTCGGTGGTTTTTTAGAATTTAAATTTAAGAACTAATATATATATAGTACAAAAATCTAACTGTAATTCTTTTTGATACGAAAGATATTTTTTAATTTTTTAAGCGATATATTTATAATAAAAGATATTATTCGCATGATACAATTCGATAAGAGTAATTATGGATGAATTGTAAAGGCTTAAATGAAAATACTTGTGATCAGTGACTTGCACGTTGGCGATGGTGCGATTTGTGTTGACCTGTCTACTGGACCTAGCCAAAATGCAGTAAAACAAAATTTTCTTAACGAACTTCGTGAATTAGCACAGCAAGAGTCTATTTGTGCTGATTTTTTATTGGTGACAGGAGATATTACTAATCGAGCAAAACCTGAGGAATTCAAATTAGCCGCCTGTAAAATAAGGGAAATTGCATCATTTTTTGGTATTAATGAAACTAATAAAATTTTATATGTTCCTGGAAATCATGATAGTAATTGGGATGAAGAAGAAAAAATTTTAGCAGCAGAGAATCCTAATATACAATTTGCTATTCAGGAAAAATATAAATTTATTCGAGGAGAGTCGTTCCTAAGTAATATACTCGATGGAGCAAGTTATGGGTGTTTTTACAAAGAACCATATTTTGCCATTTGGGAATATGATGAAGTAAATATAATTGGAATCAATACGTCAGTATTTGATCACTATAATAAAAAGCCACACCATGGAGTTATGCGGCAGTGTGATATTATTGCTCTTGATAGAAAATTGTCAGAGTTAGATATTAGACATTCATCTAAAATAAATATAGTCATGTTACATCACCATCCAATACAACAACCAGATATATCTTTAGATATTCCAGATCATAGCATATTACAAAATTCAAATATTCTAATGAATACGTTATTTAAAAATAATATAAATTTTGTTGTCCATGGACATAAACATGTACCTAGTTTATGTAATTTTTCCAATGATTATTATCATCCTATCACTATTCTATGTTCGGGTAGTTTTTCAGCCAGACTAGATGATCGTTATTTTCAGGGTGTTCCTAATATGATACATTTAATAGAAATTGAAGATAAATGTGTATTAAATAAAACAATAAAAGGCTCTGTGAAAAGCTGGGAGCATAATACTGGTCATGGATGGAAGCGAGATTCTTCGATAAATGGTATTGGATATGTTGAGTTTTTTGGAAATACTATGTCACCTGTTGAAATTAGAAATAAATTTAAAGAGGAAATTAGTGGTTTTTTTGAAAAGCAAGAGCATGTTTGTTGGAGTGATCTTGTAAAACAGGATAAGAATATTCAGTATATACCTAGGAAATTATTAGACTTAATTTTAACAGAGTTGGAAGAAGAGTTATGTTTTAAACGCTTTGACCAACAAAAGGACGATGAGCTATTTATTTTATTAAAGGGGGCGTGTAATGCGTAACCTATATAGTTTTAATAACATATTTGAACACTCTAATGCACGTTACTTAAGTTCTGACCAATTGGCTCATGAATTTGTATGGACTCCTGTTTTTGAATCTTTACTTACCAATAAACATCACGTAATACTTGGTTCTAGAGGTTCTGGTAAAACAGCCCTCGTAAAAATGTTATCTCATGAATGTTTGGCACAGCTACCTCACGCAAAGGCTAGGGAAATAATACAATCAAGATCTTTTATTGCAACATATTTGCCACTTAAGGTTGAATGGGTAAGTTCAATATCTGATATTGACCAGGATAATAGTCTATTTATATGGAGTATCAATATATCATCATGTGCAAGGTTTATTGATACAATAAAGAGCTGCTTATCTAGTTATATTGACTGTCCAATCAATAGAGTGATTTCAGAAAATAATATAGCAAAAAAAATATCTGATTGTTGGTTGAACAAAAAATTAGATACCTTAACTCAGGTATCTAATGAATTAGAAAAAATTGAGTTTAAGAAAAATATTGTTTTTAATAAAATAAAACTAGGCGTTGATATCAGTAAGGAGGATAATTTAATTGGTTTTAATTTTAGCTCGGATTTATTTAAGCCTATAGAGATCGGGGTTAGTATTCTGAAGGGCGAGCTTAATATTTCAGATGAATCAACATTCTGTTTATGTATTGATGAAGCAGAGTTTTTAAATATAGAGCATCATAGAATACTAAATACATATATGAGGTCTTTTTCTAATTTAATATTTAAATTAACAACAATGCCTTATAGACACTATACATTAGAAACACTAACTAGCGCTTCTCTTAATATAGGCCATGATTTTGAATATATAAATATTGATAAACATGGGCTTTATAACGGTAAAGGTATAACAAAGCAATATTTTGAGGATTTTGCCGAGAATTTATTTAAAAAACGACTAGAGGTTTCTGGAATTAAAAATATAAATGTTTCCCTGCGATCTTTATTGGGTGACTCAATGTTAATTGATAATCCGGGTGAAGTATTTACAGATGAAATGTTTTTGAAAGCACTTAATGAATTTTGTGATGAAAAAACCATTTTCCGTGCATTAAAACTACAAAATGAGAACCTAAAAAAATATAATGATGAGATAGGGAGGAAATTAAAAGGAACTTTACTTCTAAAGGAGTCATATAAAAATTTCAAGGGTAATTCATCACCAAGAATTTATTCTGGATATTCTCTAATAGTAAGGTGTTCTGATGGTAATCCAAGACGATTACTTCGATTGTTTAATTATTTATTCTCTAAATACTTAGGTAAGGATGGCGAAGAGTTAGTTCCAATATCAGAAAAAGAACAGGGAGATAGGATTAGAATATTTTCATATACAGAATTAGAAAATTTAAATATAGAAATAAAGGGGAAGGAAGCATTTGAGTTATTTTCAACAATAGGGCTTTTCTTAAAAGAAAAACTACACGATGATAAAGTAAGCACAGATGTGTTTAATTCATTTAATTATGATGTTGATGATGATAGCATTTGGGAACATATTCAAAAGGCTGTTGACTTGGGGTTGATTTATCCTGAATTTAAAAGTAGTGACCAAGATAACAAAATGCCTAATAGAAAAGGTACTTTTGGTTTAGCTCTTTGTTTAGCGCCACATTTTTATTTAATGCCTAGAAAAGGGAAAGCAGTATCGTTGAATAAAATAATACAATTTAAAAGATACTCTACATATAAACGCCATTTATTGATTGATGCGGATCAAATAAATTTAGATTATGGTGATTGTGATGAATAGGTTACATGTCGAAGATATCTCTATTAGAGAGCTTACTGATACAAACTATGACTTAGCTATCTTTGCATGTGGGTATGAAGAGCGATGTATAGATGTAGCAGAGAAGTTAAATAAAAAGAATATCAGTTATGCACTAGTATTATCTTTTGATCAGCATTTAGATGATCCTGTTAGATTAAGTTGCTTAAATTATTATCAAACGGAATGGAAAAATGCGGAATTATTAACTCTTGATCAACGAGAGATAAAAAAAATATTTCAGCTATTATCAGAGATGATAAGTGAAATAAATAATAATAAAACAATAAAAATATTGATTGACTATACATCAATGTCTCGTGTTTGGTATTCTTCAATTTTAAATTATTTTATTAATTTTTATAGTGGTGAGGTAATTATAGATCTTACATATACTATGGCTGTATATCATGATTTTGGCCTAAACGTTGAACTGGGCGATTTGAAAATAATTCCTGGGTGTGAAGGGATCTCATTAACAAAAAAACAAAATGCAGCCATATTTATGCTTGGTTTTGATGAATATGGTCCTCAAAGAATTTTTAATATTATAGACCCTAACAAGACATTCGGGGTAATTGCATCACCAGCGGCTAGCTATGAGTATGAAGTAGAATGTATTAAGAGAAATGAAAATTTTATACTTCATAATCTTGGTGGCGAAGAAAATTTAATTAAACTTCCAATAAATAGCCTGTCTAATTGCTATGAGCACATGACTCAAATATTATCACCATTATGTAGAGAATATAATGTATCTATAGTTCCATTTGGCCCTAAACCTCATATAATTGCATCTGTTCTTTGTAGTTTCAATTTTCAAAATGTTACATGTATGTACTCTGAATATTTAAGGAAAAAAACAGTGAAGGTAGAATCTTCAGGGAATATAGTAATGAGCAGAGTGTATAATAATAAAAAATTTCATTTTTCACCATGATACAAATTACTTCTTATGGAATATTTATAGGTTATAATACGTAATTATGTTGTATTTTTTTCAACTCTGATAAGGAAAGAGTTAAGGGATTCTTTCCTTGAGGCGGTACTATGCTAAAGTTGCTTTTAGCAACGAGGATATACTAGTAAATGGTAAATGTCACAGCATCCAACGCAGTTATTTAGAGTAGTTATTTGGAAATACAATTATGTGGTCAATCTGTAGCTAATATTAAATTTTTTCATTAAAATCAGTTGACTAGATATTTCTGCGATTCCGGCCTTCGGCATTCTTAAGTGAAATCAAGCTACCGCAAGGTGGCTTTTTTTGTGCCTGAAATTCATTATCCGGCTGTTTTTAATGAAAATCTCCAGCATAACAGAGCCATTCACCCCAGTGACCATATGTATCCTCACACCTTAAACACCTGCTTGCGATGCCAGCCGATGTATTTTTCTGCCGGCCATAAGGATTCATCATGCGGCAGATGCAATATCTGGCCGTTTCGCTGCCAGAAGAGGTTGTCGACGACAGGGCTGCGGCTGACTCCGGCGGAGATGCGGATAGTCAGATCTTCATCTAATCCGAATGCGCCCATATCAAATGCATCGTGATGCAGAGAACACAGTGCCAGACCATTGTGTACCACACACGGGCCGCCGTATGCTTTCCAGTGAATATGCGCGGCTTCAATACCCACCAGCGCACCATCCAGGCGGAGGTCATAACCGCAGAAAGCGCATCGGGAGTGATAGGCGCGCAGTATGATGTCTCTGAAATGCGGGTCGCGGTTTTTTGTCCGGTCAACAAAATCCAGTCCCAGCTGGTTGGCAAGGATCCGCTGAACACTTTCCGGAAAACGGTTTGTCAGAATTTGCTGGGCCAGTTTATCAATTAATTCCGGATGTTCGCGTAATTGCCGGTAAGCGGCTTCATCAAAGCCGCCTGATACGTGATTGTCAATTAACTCTTTTTTTGTCGGCTGCGTGTTTCCCCGACGGGGTTTGCAACCTTCTGCATCAGTAATTTCCCAGAAACCATCACTTCTGAGCCGCCAGAAAGGCATATTAGGATAATCAGTGCGTCGCTTGGGGCCAAATTCTCTCAGCAGACGGGTCAGTGGTTCGTGGATTTCCCGGCCATAATTGAACAGACGAGGATGGCCCGCCTTATACTGAGAAAGTACATATAACAGCAGTAAGGGTTTATGTGGGGCGCATACGTCACCCTGGCGCCACACTGAAATGCTGGCGATGGCGGATAGCAACGTTTCAAGAGATATCATAAGGGAATGAACCGGGTAACTAATTTATATAATTGCGATCATGCTCGTAAAACCGGTGAATTTCAATGGAGGGTGTCACGTTAATAAGAGGAAAAGACTGATGTTTTTGTCTGGTTATACATGCACAAATATCAAACTCACCGACATGATAAGCGATATGTAAGCTGCCATAAAAATATAGGGTGTGATTAACAGGAGTGATAACAGAAACAATATAATACCTAAAAGCCGATCAGGTGAGATGGATGAAAGCCAGAGGATGAACAGGGAGGCGATAAAAATCACTGTGATATCAATGTATTTATACACAGAAAAAATAGCATCGACCAATATCATTTCTCCCTGATGATTATTGTCCCGTTGTCATCCTTAATATACTAAAAAATTGATATTTTTCAATGTGTTCAGCGCGTTTTCTGTTGCGAGGGTTATACTAATTTCAATAGAATATTGATTATATTTACCGCATTGATATCTGCTGTAAACCAGACTTCCCTGAAAACAAAAAAGACGAAGATCCCTCTTCGTCTTTTCACTTACGTCACTTCACAGATTAAAAGCTGAAACGGTATCCGCCGTTGATCTGGTACTGATCAAACCGGTTGCCGGTTGAGCTGTCAGCCTCTGCATACAGGATATGTTTTTTGCTGATATTGGCGCTGATGCCCAGTCCGTTGTTCCACCAGTTTCCTTTGAAGCTGTGTGCTTCGCGGGAGCCGTTAAGTTTATAGTCCGTGTTGCCCTGAAACTCTCTGACAAAACCGGTTTTCAGGTAAACGTTGATCTGGCTGTCACCGGTGGTGGTTTCATAGCCAATCAGTGTACCGGCGCGTCCGATGGTGGAATCATAGCTGCCGAGGTCGATTTTCAGGCCGTTGCCGGCGTGAATACCGGTTGAGTCCTGATGGCTGTAAGTCAGCTGTGCCTGCGGTTCGATATAGAAACCATTACCGGTCTGGCTCAGACTGAACTTCCGGCCTGCTTCCGCTGATAAACTGACACCCGTTGAGCTGCCGTCGCCGCTGACATTATTGTTCTGGCTGTCCGATACGCTGAATTTGTTTTTCAGGCGGGAGACCTTGGCAATACCGTCAACATAGAAACCGTTGTCCGCCATATAGGTGGTGTAAAGCCCCAGATGGTATGAGCGGACAGTGCCGTCCCCGCCGCGATAGTCCGGTGAGCCCTGCGTTAAGCCCGCAAAAGTACCGATATACAGCGGTGTGTCCGGTGAGATACGTTTATCAAAGCCCAGTTGTGTACCGCCGTAGGTCATGCCGAATCCGCTCATTTTACCGCCGGCAAAGGAGTTGAATTTACCGCCGAAGCCTCTCAGCCATGCATTATTATCTCCGCCGTTCTGACGCAGGTCACCCATGCGCTGCATCAGTGTCTGGGTCTCTGCGTAGTTAATCAGATAGCCCACGTTCAGGAAATTACCGCCTGCATCCGCTGTGGTGGTGATCGGTGGTTTTGGTTTTTCCGGTTCCGGCTCTGGTTCCGGATCAGGATCCGGGACTACCGGCGGCGGAACGTAGGCACCTGATGAGTACAGTTCCCAGTTATTACCGTTCTTACGCACGTCATACAGATAACCACCTAACTCGACTTCAGACGTTGAAGTAAAGCTGGCTGCGCCGTCTGCGGTTTCCACAACGGTCAGAATTTCATTCCCGGTAGTGGCCAGGCTGCCGCGGTTTAAGACTGTTAATGAATGATCACCAGAGCTGGTACCGGTTACCACCAGTTTGTCACCGGCGTTATTGACACCATCGCCGTCACCGACAATATCGGTACGCAATGTGAATGCGCCGTTGCCGCTGAGATTGGCGATACTCAGTGTTGAGTAACCGTTATCGGATAATCTGTGCGATAAATCGACGGTGGTATTATTCAGTACCAGATTATCCAGATTGGAATCATCTGTGACATTCCAGCGGCTGTTGTCCATGGTGACATTCAGCAGGCCGCCGTTGACGTTATCGCTGTAGGCGTTCCCGGTCCATTGTGAGCCGGAAGCCATATCCACATTGACCAGGCCGCCCCGTGACTGAATACCGCCATTGATCAGCATTTTACCCGTTGCATTAATCCGGCTGGCGGCATAACCGTCATTGTGCTGTGTGGCGATCGCTATCTGATCTGCGGTTGCCATGTTAATGGTCAGGTCGCCGGTCAGATCAATCTGGCTGTTGGTCATGGCATAGACACCACGGGTGCCTGCAGCACCTGTTACCGAGATATTATCACCGGTCATGACACCTCCGCCCAGCGCCCACAGTCCCAGACCCAGGCTGCCGTTACGGTCAATCGTAATATCGGTGTTTGCCAGGTTGATTTTAGCACCGGAAAATTGAGCAGACGCACCGTAAGAACCACCGGCAAAAATGGTATTGCGGTTATCCGCTGTGCCGATGAAGTTAATGGTGGTGCCGGAACCGTTGGTGACCAGGCCACCGGCTGATTCAGAGGAAAAATGGCTGCCTGCACCAATATTGGCCGTACCGCCGCGCACTTCCAGCGCGTTGGAGCCGTCACCGCGGGCGATAATTGTCAGCGCATCTGCTTTGATGTCACCGAAGCTCCAGATACCCTGGCCGTTGTAGCCGTTGGTCATGATTTTGCTGCCGGTACCCAGATCAACAATCGAGTTTCTCTGGACGTTCATACCGTATGCACTGGATCCCTGTGCGTCGATAGTCAGCCCGGTGGCGGTAAAATAAGCCGGACCTTCTGAGGAAGTACCGTTCAGGCCGCCGACATAAACACCATAGCTGCTGCTTCCGTTGGTTTTGATTGTGCTGCCGCTGCCCAGGTTGGCATTGCTGCCGTAACCTTCAACAGACACACCAACACCGTTGCCGCCTTTGGTTTCAACAGAGAGACGCTCAGCCTTCAGGGTGGAGGCATTATTAACCACTACGCCGCGTGCCATGCCGTTGCCGGTTCCTTCAACTTTTACACTGGTGCCGGTTCCCAGGTCGGCCTGTACTTTTTTACCGGCCAGATCAATACCGATGGCACTTTTACCGTTTACATCCACGGATAAGCCATTGGCGTTTAATACGCTGTTATCTCCCTGGATAATCACGCCCTTGGCGTACTGGGCGGTGTCTGTCACATTCACAGTCACGTTATTGCCGAGATTAATGGTTCCCGATTTGTTGTTATAAGTGTTCAGGACACCATAGCGGTTTCCGGATGTATCACCGGTATCGCCGGTGATCCGGTCACCGTCGTTAACCGTAATATTGGTGCCGCTCTGGCTGCCGATATCCGCAGCCTGCGCTGTCTGTAAACAGGCCGCAGTGCTCAGGCTGAGAAGCCCGGCTGCCGCTAACCAGCCCCGCAGTGAGAGAGCGGTATAGCCAGAACGAGGGGATCGCTGATATCCCCTGATAAACAGGTTAATATTCATAACATTCCTTTTCATAATTTTTATTTTCCAAAAGCACATAAAAATTATGTAAATAAGATATTTTTATTATCATTATTATTGATGTGAGGCAGGGAACAGGATGTATTTTCCTGATGCATAACAACAATAATTAACGGACTAATTGGCTGGTATTTACCAGTTCCCGGTGGTGTATTTGCTGAAAAAATCATGTTTCGTATCAGATATACGGGTAGAAAATTCAGCGGGTGTTATATTAAATACAGCAAGTATATTAATGAGTGTTGATACCGATATTTCACTCGTGGCATTTTCATAGCGGGAGATCTGTTGCTGGCTGATTCCCAGTTCTGCGCCAAGATCAACACCGCTCATTCTTTTTTCTTTACGTAACTTTCGGATCAGTGCGCCTACATCATGCAGTAATATCTGATTATTTTTCATAATAGATTCCACTCCCCGGGCCATAACAGGATTCAGGTGTGATGTGTTTACTTATATGACAGCGGTGCTGATTTAGCAGGGAGAAATATTAATTAACGCGAAAACAAAAACCGTAATATCCTGTAATAAATTATTACAAATCCGGATGTAATAATATTAATTTCAGTTACCAGTCTGCTGCGTATAAATAATTACCATCTGGTAATGAAATATACAAGACATGTGAAAACATAAAAAATTTTTATTAACGATCGATATTTCACTTATGATAGGTAAAAACTATCATCAATTGATTATTGATCGGTTTTGGCGATCTTTTACATGCTGGCTGAGTAAGAAAATATCCCTGTATTGCATTTGTTGTTTTCTATTTTTTGTATTTTATTTAATGGGTTATGTTGATAATTTATATTTTGTCTGAAATAAAAAGAAGGGAAAATCGTGGTTCGGGTTTTCCGGATCGCGCCAGTAAAAATGTGATACTTTTCACACAAATACTTACACTTTTCTTTCCGGATTAGGTAGATCATTTGTCTGATGTTTACCGTATGACGTGTTTTTTCTGGCGTTATTGGCTTTTTATGTGGGGACCAGCGACATTCTTCACTATGACGGGCGGAATCCGGTTTCTTATGCTTTTCAGGACCTGAAATCTGCATTTGATGCTGTATTTATTCCCCGGGAGAATTTTGTTTTCACCGGCAGGTAAATAACAATTAAATGCGGGTTTTATTGTATTTTTTGACTGGTTTGAAATGCGTGTTTTTTGAGGATAATAATGAGGTGGTGATATGATAGCAGCAAGCATTGTAATGCATATTTTTAACGGTTTTTATCTTTACTGATATTTTTATTTATTTAACGGGGGTGCAACAGATTTGTCGTGGCTACATCCCGGAAGGATATTTACGGTATATTTATTTTTCTGTCAGCCAGTGGTTACGGGTATTCTCCGTTTGTGGTAATACATTATTCTGATTTTGTTTTTCGTCAGGTGAAATATTGCGTGTATTTTCCGGTGATGGTGTCAGTGTGGCTGTAACATAAGTGACCCAGCCGACTCTGGCACTGGTTATCTGATATCCGGTACCGGCTTTTTCTGCCTGATGGGCTATTTTGGCTTCTGCGTCAGATAATGTATCCCCCCAGGCGGTAACCGTTTGTGCAAAACCGGAAGCTGAAATAAAAAGCAGAACCGGGAATGCGATTATTTTCAGTGTGTTCATTATCATTATTTCCTCTGCCTGGTGAGTTACCGTAAAGATATTAATGAGGAAACTGTACTGCGGATAAACGGTAAAAGAAAGTGCAGAAATGGCGGATGCTGTATTTTCGCATCCGCCTTATGGCAGGGAGGATTGCTGTTATTTTCCGGAGAAGGCAGCGGCAAATGCCGGGTTTAACGTCAGGCTGTCTAAATACGCTTTCATGACCGGAGAGATGGTAATTAAGTCATGCTTGGCCAGGAACATCAGGAAATAGCCGGTATACACATCAACGGCAGTCATAGTGTTGCCGCATAAATACGGTGCCGCATCAGCCAGTCCGGTTTCCAGGCAGGCCATCACGCGGTCAAAGGAGCCGAACCCTGACATTTTCTGTTCTTCTTCTGTCAGTATCTGGCCCATCTCTTTGGCGGTGAAGGCCGCTTCAACCGGACCGGCGGTGAACAGGAACCAGCGGTAATAGGTGCCGCGTTCCGGAGCATCAACCGCCGGCGCAAAGCCTTTTTCAATAAATTTGTCGGCAAGATACATGCAGATAGCGGCTGTTTCCGTAATAACACGGTCGCCGTCGGTTAATGCCGGTACTTTACCCATCGGGTTGATAGCCAGATATTCCGGGGTATGCATATCCGCACCATAATCGAGTTCCACGCGCTGATACGGCACACCCAGAATTTTCAGAAATAAATCGACGGTATTCCCGCGTGACATTGCATTGGTATAAAGTGTCAGTCCGCTCATGATGCTCTCCTGTTTAGTGTGTTGAGGCATCATCATAGGTGAGGGGAGTGTCAGAATCTGTCAGGAGGGATGCAGAGGACTTCTTTGCGCCAGCGGTCGAGCAGGTATTTTTTCGGGTACGGCAGTTTGTCGGTTAATACTTCACAGGATTGAATTCTGTCGAGCCGGAAATGCCGATAGCTCTGACGTAATTCACACCAGGCGGCCAGCACCTGCACCTCTTTCATATAACCGATGGCAATCGGCCAGATAATCCGGTTGCTGGTCTGTGTCTCTTTATCCTGATAATACAGTTTGATTTTCAGCTCTTCGCGCAGACTGCGGCGCAATTCCCCGGCAATGATATTATCGACCTGTGTCAGCTGTGAGGCGGGCACAAATAATGTACTGTCACTGAAAACAGTACGGGATTCATGTTCCACCACAGCATTAATTTTATTTGCCGCGCGGGCAGCCGAGGCTTTCAGTTCATCATCCGCATTACTCTGTACCCAGCGCAGTCCGAGAATTAAGGCTTCCAGTTCATTGACATCAAATATCATCGGCGGCAGCAGTAATCCGGATTTCATCTGATAGCCGAGACCGGCTTCACCGGTAATTTCAGCGCCCTGGCAGCGCAGGGTTTCAATATCCCGGTAAACGGAACGCACACTGATTTGTAATTGTGAGGCGAGGGAGTCCGCCGTGACCGGATAACGGTTCTCTTTCAGGATCTGTAATAAAGTGAGTAAGCGTTGGGTGCGTGTCATAAGGTATCAGCCTGGGGTGATAGTTAATCCGGAGTCCGTAATACTGCCTGAAACAGCACTGCTCATCAGCCAGGTTTTTATTAATGTCAGCAGTATCGGGTCAGGCAGTTTGGTTTTCCCGGTCAGGGCACATTCCCAGATAATTAATGTGCGTAATCCCATGCGGTGCAGCTCTGCGATATATTTTTCATCGCGGATTTTATTTTCTGATAATTTTTTCTGCCAGAATGCGGTCCGCGTGGCGGGAAGCCGGAATTTTTCACAATCGTGCATATGCCAGAAACAGCCGTGAATAAAGATAGCCGTCCGCCATTTTGCCATCCATATATCGGGTTTGCCGGGCAACTCTGCCGGATATAACCGGAAACGGAAGCTGTTATGATGCAACAGCTTTCTGACATGATGCTCCGGTTTGGTATCCCGGTTGCGGATGGCGCGCATATTCCGGGAGCGGGTTTCTTTGTCATGTACATCCATCGGATTTTCAGCCGCTGATTTCAGGAATAAACCCAGATTACTCTATTTCGGCGGGAAAATATGCGCCGTGCCGCCGGAAGATTATTTTACCGGCAGTATTGCACCGGCCCGCACTAATGCTGCTGTGAGTTGTTCAGCTATTGCTTCGACAACGGTCATACAGACGGAGTTGCCGAACTGTTTATAAATCTGCCCCAGGGAAACAGCATCAGTAATATAATTTTCCGGAAATCCCTGAAGGTTCGCACATTCCCGCGGGGTGAGTTTGCGCGGGTTTTTACCGTCCCGCGACTGGTCAATCAGGATCTCAGAACCGTCTTTATAATAGCGGGCACTCAGGGTATTGGTATATTTACTGTTTTTATTAAACAGGCAATATCCGAAGCCGTTACCTCTGGCTTTATGTTCTCTTTTGCGTTTCTGATGGCCGGCCCATAATTTATCAGAGATGGTAAAACGATCTTTTTTATAGCGCACCGCATCTTCCGCCAGCGCTTTTTTGCTCTGGAGAATATCACCGAGACAGGTGGGCTGGTGAGTCGGTTCCGGCCAGGAAAATAAGGTGTCAAAGTCCGCATCCGGAAACTGGTCGCGATCAAAGCCGATAATAAAAATACGCTCACGGTTCTGCGGAATACCGAAATCGGCGGCACGCAGCACGCGGAAATCAACCCAATAGTTCAGTTTTTGCGACAGTGCGCTGCGGGTCTCTTCACTCAGCGGAATATTATCCGGCACGGTCTGTTCATACTGTCCGCGCAGAATATCGAGGATAGTCTGTAATGTCCGGCCGCCGTCGTGGCCGCGCAGCTGTTTGACGTTCTCCAGCAGAAACGCCTTCGGCCGTTTTTCTGTCATGATGCGCTGAACTTCAAAGAACATGGTACCGCGGGTGTCGTTAAACCCCTGACGCGCACCTGCCTGTGAAAATGCCTGGCACGGAAAGCCGCCGAGAAGAATATCGTGATCCGGAATATCTTTTGCCGCGATCCGGGTGATATCGCCGTCAGGTATCTCCCCGTAATTGGCAAAATAGGTGCGTTGGGCGAATTTATCCCACTCAGAGGTGAACACACAACGACCGCCCTGTTGCTGAAAGGGCAGGCGGATCCCGCCGATGCCGGCAAAAAGATCGATAAAGGTGAATCTGCAATTATCCTCGGGTGACTGCCGGAAAGGGGCGTCCTCTGGGTGTTTTTTCAAAATCATCTCCGGTTCGGGAAACAGCCGCCGGGCAGTGTGCCGGTTTTATCCCGGCACTATATCACTGCCCGGGGCTCCGGGAAACAGGAAGGCCGGAAAAACAGGTATGTCCGCAGGGCGCGGAAACTGGTATATGTTGTCTCTCTGTATTAATTTGTTCTTAGCGTAACTATTTCAGGGGGAATGAAAATGCCTGTAACCAATCCGGATGTCCTTAAACTCCGTTTATTAGGCGATATGTATGATGACCGCTATTTCCCGGATCATCTGGTGAAGCAGGGAGAGGCGATCCTGTTGCGTCTGTGTGAGGTGCTGGAAAACAATCCGCCGGACGGACTGGCGGCGCTGTATGTGCTGACACAGCAGGCGACAGAAGAATTCAATGATCTGCAGGATGCGTTTGATGAGGCAGGCAGTGAAATTGAAACCGTTGCCAGGGATTCTATCGGCGAATCCTTTTACCTGATTGCCCGTGCATACGGCTTTGAGGATGCGGATCCGGAGGAGCTTATCGCAACGCGGGACTGGTAATTCAATAACAATAATGAGGTGATCATGAATCACAAATCCGATGGGCTGAAGATAGACGGAAAGACCTTACTGAATCATTTGCAGGAACTGGGGAATACCGGGGCAGACCCGGTGAAAGGCGGGCGGACGCGGACGGCGCTGACTGATGCGGAAAAGCAGGGGCGTGACCTGGTGGTCAACTGGATGAAAGCCCTGGATCTGGTGATCCGTATTGACCAGATCGGAAATATTTTCGGCACACTGCCGTCGGTCTCCGGAAACAGTGATACCGTGCCGCTGATGATAGGATCACATATCGATACGGTGATTAACGCCGGGGCGCTGGACGGCTGCTACGGCGTACTCAGCGGCCTGGCGGTTGTCCGTGCCTTCCGGGAAGCAGGTGTGCTGCCGTCCCGTCCGATCACGGTGGCGGCGTTCACTAACGAAGAAGGTGTGCGTTTTCATCCTGATATGATGGGCTCGCTGGTGTATGCGGGCGGTTATCCGCTGGAGGATGCTCTGAATGCGGTGGCCACTGACGGTGCAGTGCTGCGTGATGAGCTGGAACGTGCCGGTTATGCGGGAAATATGGTGCCGGGCAGCATCATACCGCATGAATATCTGGAACTGCATATTGAGCAGGGGCCGGTGCTGGAAGCGGAAGGGTTACAGATCGGGGTGGTGGAGAGTCTGCAGGGCATCTCATGGCAGGAAATCACCATCACCGGCACCGCGAACCACGCAGGAACCACACCGACACGGCTGCGTCATGATGCCGGATATGCGGCGGCGAAACTGATCACTTTTCTGCGTGAGGGTATTTCTCAGAAAAATGGTGCCACATTAACCACGGTGGGGACGATTGCTTTTGAACCGAATGCGGTTAACGTGATCCCGGGCTCGGCAACGTTCACCATTGATATGCGGGACCCGGACGAAGAACGCCTGCAATGGGCGGAAGGGCAGATTCGCGATTATCTGGCGGTGTTATCAGAGCAGGAAGGCGTTACGGTCTCAGCCCGTCAGCTGGCGCGTTTTCAGCCGGTGGTATTTGATAAAACCCTGGTCAGTTGTGTGGAGAATGCGGCAAGAGCCGCCGGAACCGCATACCGTCGTATGCCGTCCGGTGCCGGACATGATGCACAGATGATTGCGCGGATAGCCCCGGCGGCGATGATTTTTGTACCGAGTAAGAACGGTATCAGTCATAACCCGGCGGAATATACCGAAGATGCCGATCTGATCCGCGGTGCGCAGGTATTGCTGGATACGGTGATACTGAGGCTGACAGAGCCGGTGTAAGTTATCCCGGCAAAACGGCGGCATCCGGTTGGGTGCCGCCCGGTGAATTATTTTACTGCGGCTGGCTGTTTTCCCCGGCTGACCAGCAGCCAGACCGCCACACAGACAATCAGCGCGCCGAGGAAGAAATTCGGGCTGAGTGTTTCATCAAGCACAAGATAACCCCACAAAATACCGAACGGCGGGATCATAAAGGTCACTGTCAGTGAGCGCATCGGGCCGATATCCGCAATCAGGCGGAAATAGAGAATATACGCCACTGCTGTACAGAGCAGCCCCACCGCAATCACACTGCCCCAGACCATCGGCTGTGCCCAGTTAACCGCCGGGCCGGTCGTGACACTGAAGCCGAAAAACGGCAGCAGGAAAAGTGTGGCACCGAGCTGGCTGCCGAATGCGACCAGCCGGGCATCCAGACCGCCTTTTTCACTGATCCAGCGCCGCGTCAGGAATCCCGCCAGCCCGTAACAGGCAGTGGCAAGCAGACAGGCGGCCACGCCCCATAATAAATGGGCGGAAGACTGACTTTCCCCGACCGTGGTGATCACCACAATCCCGGCCAGTCCCATCATCACCCCCAGCCATTTGCGGGCGGTCAGGGTTTCGGCAAAGAAAGCAAAGCCGATCAACGCCCCCATCAGCGGCGTGGTGGCGTTGAGAATGGCGGAGTAACCGGCCGGCAGCCACTGCGCGGCCAGACAGTACATAAAAAAGGGAATCCCGGAGTTGATCACGCCCAGTAATAATGCCGGTTTTAATTTTCCGTCAAACCGGAAAGTGCGGCGCATGACAAGGAGTATTACCAGAAGTCCCGCACAGCCGAAAAAGACACGCAGAAAGGCCGTGTTAACCGCGCCGAACTGCGGGGAAGCCACCCGCATAAAAAGAAAGCTGGCACCCCAGATGGCCGCCAGCAGGGTAAGCCGCAGATAGTCCGCAGGTCGCATGGGATTCCTTATCTGAAAATCAGTGAGTTAAGAGGGAAGTATCCGGTTCCTGGTGTCAGACAGGATGGGCTTCAACTATATCACAGTGAATAGTCACTCCCTGAAAATCAAATATAAAAAGCAAGCAGAGAATATTTCTTCTTGTGATAATCATTCTCAGTCAATATTATCAGCAGCCTGATACTGAACATTTTGATCTTCACAGGAAAGATACCAATGCGCATCCGCTCTCTTTGTCTTTTGACACCCTGCCTGACCCTGTTAACCACGCCGGAAGTCCTGGCGGCAACCTCTGCCGATTCCGGCGAACCGATTGTGGTTTCTGCTTCGCGCAGCTACCGGACAGTTTCTGAAATGGCCCAGACCACCTGGGTCATTGATAACGCGGATATCGCGCAGCAGGCGGAAGGCGGCAAAGAGCTGAAAGATATTCTGGCGCAGCTGATCCCGGGGATGAGTGTCAGCGGCCAGGGCCGGACAAACTACGGCATGAATATGCGCGGGCGCTCAATGATTGTGATGGTGGATGGTGTGCGCCTGAATTCATCACGCAGTGACAGCCGTCAGCTGGATTCGATTGATCCGTTCAATATCAATCATATTGAAGTGATTTCCGGTGCGACCTCCCTGTACGGCGGCGGCAGCAGCGGTGGTCTGATTAATATCGTGACCAAAAAAGGTCAGGAAGAAAAACAGGTTGAGATTCAGATCGGCGGCAAAAGCGGGTTCCGCAACGGTTCGGACCATGATGAAAACGTGGCAGCTGCGGTCAGCGGCGGTAATGATCAGGCTTACGGGCGTTTATCCGTGGCTTATCAGCGTTACGGCGGCTGGTATGACGGCAAAGGTCGCGAAATCCTGATCGATAACACCCAGACCGGGCTTCAGTATTCTGACCGCCTGGATGTGATGGGCTCCGGAACTCTGACGATTGATGACCATCAGTCGCTGGAACTGATGGCGCAGTATTACAACAGTGAATCTGACGGCAAACACGGGATCGATCTGGGTAAAGATTTTGCGGCGGTGCTGGGAAAAGGCACTGCGCATAACAGCGACAAACTGGATTCTGACCGGATCCCGGGTACCAAACGCCATATGGTGAATCTGCAATACAGCAACAGTGATCTGCTGGGACAGGATCTGGTGGCGCAGGCGTATTACCGTGATGAAACCCAGACCTTCTATCCGTTCCCGGCGCTGGGCGGTAAAAAGCCGGATTATGTCGTCAGCAGCATCAGCGCATCAGAGCAGAAAACTGATTTCTACGGCGGTAAAGTTACCTTTAACAGCAAACCGCTGGATAACCTGACACTGACGTACGGCGCGGATGCCGAGCATGAAAAATTCAGTGCCAACCAGAAGTTCTTTAATCTGCAGAAAGCGAAGGAAAGCAACGGACTGACCCTGGATTCCGCCTACAATACCGGGCGTTATCCGGGCTACACCACCACCACAATGGCGGCGTTTCTGCAAAGCAGTTATGACATCAACCCGCTGGTAACCCTGAGCGGCGGTGTGCGTTATCAGTACACGAAAAATAAAGTGGATGATTTTGTCGGTTATCAGCAGCAACAACTGATTGCGGAAGGCAAAGCCACCTCGGCGGATGCGGTACCGGGCGGGGAAACGGATTACAACAACCTGTTATTTAATGCCGGGGTGCTGCTCAACCTGACCGACACACAACAGACCTGGTTTAATTTCTCCCAGGGCTTTGAAATCCCGGATATTGCCAAATTCTACGGTACCGGCACTTACGGTTCGCCGGTCAGTGGTCATTATCCGCTGCTCAACAGTGTGAACATCAATGATACGCGGGTAAAAGGCATCAAGGTCAACTCCTTCGAGCTGGGCTGGCGTTACACCGGGGACAGCCTGCAAACCCAGCTGGCGGCGTACTATTCACTGTCTGACAGCAGCTACGACATCAACAAGAAAGATATGACTATCTTCCTGAAAGATGACAAACGCCGGATCTACGGTGTGGAAGGGGCGGCGGATTACGCGATCGCAGATACCGACTGGCGTGTCGGTACCAATTTCAACCTGATTAAATCCGAGACCAAAGCGGGCGATCAGTGGGAAAAATGGAGCGTCAGGTTTGCCAGCCCGTCCAAAGTCACCGCATATGTGGCCTGGGAGCCGTCAGACTGGACACTGCGTCTGCAAAGCCAGCAATCCTTCAGCCTGACCGATGCGGACGGGGAGAAACTGGACGGATATAACACCGTCGATTTCCTCGGCAGCTATCAGTTACCGGTGGGTAAAGTCAGTTTTGCGGTCGAAAACCTGCTGGATAAAGATTACACCACCGTGTGGGGACAGCGCGCACCTATCCTGTACAGCCCGGCGTACGGCGCACCGGACTTATACAGCTATAAAGGGCGCGGCCGCACATTCGCACTGAATTATCTGGTGACATTCTGAGGCCCGTTTTATGCGTATATTTATATTGATGATGACGCTGCTGCTGAGCACGGGAGTCCGTGCTCAGACGCAAATTATCACCGATTTACAGGGACGGTCAGTGGCGGTGAATACACCGGTCAAACGGCTGTTTCTTGCGGATGCCCGTGACATTCTGGCGGTGGATATTGCGGCGGGGAAAGCCCATTTTTCCTCTCTCAGCGGATGGAGTGATACCCTGGCGCATTATGCGCCGGATCTGGAAGCGGCATATCTGAAGGCCGCGCCGGAGCTGGCGCGGTTACCGGTTCTGCCGAAAAGCAAAGACGGTACTTTTACAACAGAAAACCTGCTGGCGTTGTCACCGGATGCGGTACTGATGCACAAATCATCCTACGGGCTGATGAAAAGCTCGAATCTGTTGCCGCAACTGGAAGCGGCGGGCATCCCGGTGATTTTTATCGATTTCCGTAGTGACATGACAGAAAACACCCCGAAAAGTATTCAGCTTATCGGCACACTGTTTGAAACCGAAGGGCGGGCGGCGGAGTTCTCGGAATACTACCGGCTTAAACTGGCCGCACTGCGTCAGCGTCTGCCGGAACAAAAACCGTCCGTGCTGATTGAAAGCAACGCCGGGTTATTCGGCAATGACTGCTGCCGTCTGTACGGACGTACCGGATTCGGTGAACTGGCGGAGATTGCGGGTGGTGATAACCTGGTGCGTGACACGATGCCGGCAAACGGCGCGGAAAGCAGTATTGAAAATATCCTGCATCTCAACCCGCAGTTCTATGTGCTGACCGGCGCGGACTGGAAACAGTATAACCGCCGTTCACAGGCGGTCACGCTCGGCTACGGCGCACCGGAAGAACCGGCGCATAAAGAGATGAATGCGCTGATGAACCGCCGGGGATTAGCCTCACTGGAGGCGGTGAAATCACAGCGCGTGATGGCGGTTTACCATAATTTCTACAACAGCCCGCTGAATATATTTGCCGCCGAAGCACTGGCCGCGTTTTTCCATCCGCAGGCATTCAGTGACCTGAATCCGCAGGCGGAAATGGTGTCATTTCATCAGCGGTTTACGGCGATCAGCGGCACCGGAACGTTCTGGGTGACGATGCAGTAATTATCCGTTTGTGATAACCGGAAAGCGGCGTAACAAAGCCGCTTTTTAGTCCGGTACAGTGATAATCATTCAGTTCCTTTTATTTTTCCGTTGTCATCGAATAATGTATCCCATTGCTGGATATCATCATTATTAAACAGGATACAGTTTTGCGTGGCAGCCTTAAGCTGTTTCATTTTATCTTTATCCAGTTCGAAGTGTTGCTTATATAAGTCTGTTTTGTAGGTTTCAATTTGAAGCTTATGCGTATATTCAGGACAAATAAGTTTTTTTCCTGACATTGAAAACAAACTGACACCTTTAATATATAATTTTTTGCCAAATGTTCCCTGCGTGACAGGATTCCAGTCATCTTTATTAAACATATCTGAAGTATATTTTTTGTTATTGATATAGTAATAATGTGTTTGAGAGTCTGAAAAACCAAGGGTGTTCAGAGATAAGTGTATAATGCTGACAGATAATCCGGGAATCAGCATGCAAACCAAAAAGAAAACAACCAAAGGTATGGAAGTAATCATTAATGATACTTCATTTTTTTCTGGTTTAATTAATTTGTTATCGAATTGACGATAATAAATTGATGCCGGTATAAAACAAAAGAAAGTAAATGTTAATAAAATTACTGAAAGAAAAAATGATGATATAGCGTTATCAGCAGAGACTTTGCTTAAAATCAATGACATGGGGAATGAGATTGATAATGATGATATTGACATGAAAAAAGTTACAGTCATTGTTATTCCAATAAAATACAATGTGTTTTTAGTCAATGACTTTCTTTTTATGTAGGTGTAGTTTATGCCTATATTTATTATGGCATAAAGTAACGATGCTGAAGTTACGGTTATCCATGTTATGTCGAAAGAAACATCTTTTTTGTAACTAACATTATAGGCTGATATGGATAATAATATAGCAATAAAAGCACAGGATATAAATGTACTGACGACAGGTGTTTTCTTTATGTATTTAAAGTTGTCTTTTTGGTTGAGGGTTAAATGAAGGAGGATCAGAACTAAGCTTGGCAGAATAAATGTAATACTAAATGCTGTTCCGATAAAGAACAGGGAGGCTAAAATTGAGATAAAACTGGAATAAGAAGACAGGATTTCAGGGAATATGTTTATTCTTCCGATATGGCTAAGATAGAACCAAATGGTCAATCCGGAAAATAATATTAAAAATGGAGTATATTTAACCACCAGATAGAGCGCTTGTTTAAACAGTGCAGTGAATGTATCAGACATAAGAATTCCTTATCAAAGATATTCCGGTAAGTTACAAAAAGGATAACCTGTGGTCAATATTTGTATGATGTGACTATATACACGCTATGTGAATGAAACGGAGACGGAGAATACGGTTATCACCCGCGGAAGGTGCACCGACGACAGCGTTGTGGTCCGGTATAGCACTCCTCTCCGGGCTTCTTTTTTTATCACCGGTTAAAAATAAATCAATTTTGCCCCTCAATTTGATCCACTCCGCAAAGTGACGACTCAATACCCTCAAAAATGTGATGAACATCTTATTTTAACCAGTGAAAATATGACTCAGGCCACATAATCAGCCCGTGAAATAAAAACAGAGAAATTTTCAGTAAAAAGTAATCCCATGAATTAACTGGATTATTTTTTGCTTTACACGATAAAGTGTTATTTCAGGCAAACGAGATCAGCTTCACATTCTTAAAACCGGAATGTGATCTTCGTCGCTATTTATTTAGGCGTAAATAAGCCATCTTTAAAATAAGAAAAAATCACATCAGGAGTTCGGTTTTGGATATTCATTTTGAGAGCGGGCTGTTATCCCTGAATCAGGATTTTGCATCTCCGGAAGAGGGCATCCGCTATGCCGGTGAGTTACTGCAAAAATCAGGTGCCTGTACCCCTGATTATATTGAGGAAATGATCAGCGTATATCATGAGTTCGGCCCGGTGATTGTGCTGGATACCGGGGTGGCGATGCCTCATGCGAGACCGGAAAAAGGGGCATTAAAAACCGCGTTTTCCGTGGTGGTGACCGGCACACCGCTGGTGTTTCATCATGAGGAGTTTGATCCGGTCAATGTCATTATTGCTATCAGCGCGACAGATTCAGATACCCATATTCATCTGATTCAGACCGTGGCTGATCTGATTGAAAATAATATTACTGAGTTTGTAAAAGAGAATAACAAAGAACAGATTTTACAGTTTATCCGGACGTCGATAGAGAGGACAGCATGATTAAAATAAGAACAGTGTGCGGCAATGGTATCGGCAGCTCATTAATGGCCGCCAATAACGTGAAGAAAATTTGTGAGGAGATGGGCATAAAAGCCGATGTGGCTTCAGTGGATTTTGCCAATGCTGTGGGTGAGAAAGCGGATCTGTATGTCACGATTAAAGAGCTGGCATCACAATTTCCGCCGCAGTGTGAAGTTGCCGTGATCCGCAGTTATGTGCATAAAGCCAAAATTGCGGAAGATATTAAAGACGCTTTACTGAAACTGAGTCAGTCCTGATAGTTCATTCTTTTTACAGGAATTAAATTATGGCTTATATTCTCTCATTCCTGACTGAGATATTCAGTCAGCCTGCCTTTCTTATGGGAATTATCTCCCTGGTGGGGTTACTGGCATTACGGTCACCGGTCAATAAATTATTAACCGGGACATTAAAACCGATCCTCGGTTATTTAATGCTGAGTGCAGGTGCCGGCGTTATTGTGGCAAACCTGAATCCGCTCGGTGGTATTATTGAAGCCGGTTTTAATATCCGGGGTGTTATTCCGAATAACGAAGCGATTGTTTCTGTTGCCCAGAAATTACTGGGTGTGGAAACTATGAGTATTTTATTACTCGGCTTTATTTTCAACCTGGCGATTGCCCGTTTCACCAAATATAAATATATCTTTTTAACTGGTCACCACTCTTTCTTTTTAGCCTGCTTATTCTCAGCGGTATTACAGGCCGCGAATTTCAAAGGCTGGGAAATGGTGGTTATCGGCGGTTTCCTGCTGGGGGCCTGGTCGGCTATTTCACCGGCAATCGGGCAGCGTTATACCAAGCGCGTAACGGAAGACGGTGGTATTGCCATGGGGCACTTTGGTTCCCTCGGCTATTACCTGTCTGCCTGGATTGCGGCAAAAGTCGGTAAAGCGGAAAACTCATTTGCGGATACTGAAATTTCTGAAAAATGGGGCTTCCTGCGCGATACCACCGTAACGACCGGTATTGTGATGGTCGTGATTTATCTGGTATGCAGCATCGTTGCCGGTTCCGCCTATATCAGCACCATTACTGAGCAGAATATGGTGATTTTCTCCATCCTGACCGGTCTGCAGTTCGCGGTGGGTGTGGCGATTGTTTACAGCGGTGTGCGCTTAATCCTGGGTGACCTGGTGCCTGCGTTCCAGGGTATCAGCCAGAAACTGATCCCGAATTCAATTCCGGCTGTTGACTGTGCGGTCTTCTTTACCTTCAGCCCGACAGCGGTGGTGATCGGTTTTATCAGCTCCTTTATCGGCGGCCTTGCCGGCATGCTGATGCTCGGTGGGCTGGGTATGGCGCTGATTATCCCGGGCATGGTGCCGCACTTCTTCTGCGGCGGTACATCCGGTGTATTTGCGGACAAACTGGGCGGCAAAAAAGGCTGTATTATCGCCTCCTTTATCGGTGGTATTTTCCTCGCCTTCTTACCGGCCATGCTGTTACCGGCGCTGGGCAACCTGGGCTTTGAAAACAGTACCTTTGCAGATTTTGACTTCGCGGTGTGGGGCATTGTTATCGGTGAAGCCTTTACCCACTTCGGTCAGATTGCGATTTACCTGATTTGTTTTGTTCTGGTTCTGGCATTACTGGCGCCGTTTGCCTTTAAATCCGTCAAAGTGGTGGGTGATACCCTGAGCTATGACGAGTTAATGGAAAAAGACCGCGCACATAAGTAAACATGATACTGACGAAAGGTTTTAAGGAGTTGTTATGGCAGTAATTTCTGTCGGTTTATCCTGCTTCGACCAGTTCTTCTTTCTTAACCGCTGGCCGGAGGAGAACACCAAAAATTTCTCCGGCGATTTTATTGAAAGCGGCGGCGGGCCCTGCGCCAATGCGGCGTGGTTACTGGGATTGTGGGGGGAGGATATTTATTTTACCGGACACCTTAACCACGATATCTATGGTCAGAAAATTATTGATGAATTTCATGATGTGGGTGTGAATACGGATTACGTTATTTTTAATGACGAAATGATCACACCGCTGGCATCTGTATTAGTGAATCAGTTAAATGGTTCCCGGACAATTATTACGCGCAAGCTGGTTGTTCCGCCGCGTATGACATTTGAAGAGAAACAGAAAATTGATGAGCTGATTGCCCGCCTGACACAGGAGGATAAAGGGGAAGTCATCACAGTATTAATTGATGGTCATGAACCGGAGCTGAGTGAATATATTCTGACCCGTCTGCCTGATGCCCGCGTCGTAATGGACGCGGGATCACTGAGGGAAAGTAATTTAAATCTGGCAAAATATACCGATTATCTGGTGGCCAGTGAAAACTTTGCCCGTGACCTGATTGAGATTGATAAATTCACCACCGATATTCAGTTAAAAACGGCATTAACGGAACTGAATAAACTGGCCCGGGGTGAGGCATTTATTACTCTGGGTGAGAAAGGTTGTGCGTATCTGCAAAACGGAATGCTGACAATATCACCGGCATTTATTTGTAATGCGATTGATACAACCGGTGCCGGTGATATATTCCACGGCGCATTTACGTACGGGGTTCATTATAACTGGCATATTGAGAATATTATTTTATTTGCCAGTCTGTCAGCAGCTATCTCAATTGAGAAAAAAGGGGTGCGCGAATCAATGCCGGATTTGGCGGATGTCCATAATGCGGTGAATAAATACGAAAGAAATCTGAAACACTATTTTGATTAATTCTGGTTTTTGATTAAATTCCAGTTATACGCCAACAAGGGGAAATCCGATGTTAGTTTCGATGGAGAATATGCTCAATCGTGCCTTTGCACGCCAGTACGCCGTCGGTCAGTTTAATATTAATAACCTGGAGTGGACCGGAACGGTATTAAAAGTTGCACAGCAACTGCGTTCCCCGGTTATTTTAGGTGTCTCCGGCGGAACCATAAAACATATGCTCGGGCTGAAATGTATTCACGATATTGTGGTGAATGCGATGGAGTTTCTGGAAATAGATGTGCCGGTAGCACTGCATCTGGATCACGGTCAGTCTTATGAAGCCTGCGAAGCGGCCATTAAAGCCGGTTTCAGTTCTGTGATGTTCGACGGTTCACATATGCCGTTTGCCGAAAATCTGGCAATCACCAAACGCCTGGTGACTTACGCGCACCGCCGTGGTGTGTCTGTGGAAGCCGAGCTGGGCACTATCGCGGGCAGTGAGGACGGTATTGTGAATTCTCACGTAATTTACGCGGATCCGGCGGAGTGTCAGAAGCTGGTGGAAGAAACCGGGGTGGATTGTCTGGCGGCGGCGCTCGGCTCGACACACGGGTTGTATAAAGGTAAAGCGAAGCTCGGTTTTGCCGAAATGCAGCATATCGCGCAGCTGGTGAAAGTGCCGCTGGTACTGCACGGCGGAACCGGTATTTCTGATGAAGATATGAAGAAAGCGATTTCACTCGGTACGGCGAAAATCAACGTTAATACGGAAAATATGTACGCGTGGTGCCTGTCCGTGAAAGAGCAGTTTGAACAGCAGGGTGCGCATGATATCAACGACCCGCGCAAAGTGATTATGAAAGGATTGCAGCCGGTTGCAGAGCGGGTGGAAGAGCGGATGCGTCTGTTCGGCTCTGCCGGGCAGTCTCTGTAACCCCGTCAGATCCTGCGGTGGCCGCCGCTCAGGCGGTCACCGGGGATTGAGTCAGATAATCTTTGGCGTTATTAATAATCGCTTCTGAAATCCGCTGTAATGTGCCGGATTCCGGCTGGTAACGGTGCCAGTAAAGCTGTTTTTGCTGCACCAGTTCCGGCACCAGATTGATCATCCTTCCGGATTCAAGTTCATGTTTAATCTGATGTTCCGCAATCATACAGCAGGCGGAGTTTTGCAGTACCAGCTGAATATAGGCCTCTGATGACGGCACAATATGGCTGTTCAGGCTTCCCGGCGTTAAACGGAAATACTCCTGTAAAAAGATATGGTGCATATCTGATGAGTGGTTAAATGACACCACCGGTGCCCGCAGCAGGGTTTCTTTGGTCACCCCTTTGCTGAAATATTTTTCCGCAAAGGCCGGGCTCGAGACAAAAATATAATCCATCGCCCCCAGATAATCACAGGTACCGCCGACAGCAGGCAGCGGCTGCATACTGATTGCCCCGACCGCTTCCCCTTTGAGCAGATAGTCGAGTGTGCGGCTCTCATCATCCACTTTAATATCCAGACGAATGGCGCGGTCATCCAGGATCGGCTTGATAGCGGATAAAAACCAGGTCGCGAGGGAGTCAGCGTTAATGGAGATCGGAATAGTGACAACATGATTGCCGCTTTCATTATCAAAGGCATCATGTTCAATTAAATCAACGTGGTACAGCAGGCCCAGCAGCTTTTGCCCGAGTTCGGTCGGTTTCGGCGGCACGGTGCGTGTCAGCAGCAGGGAACCCACCTGATTTTCCAGCTGTTTTACCCGCTGGGAAACCGCAGACTGCGTAATAAAGAGTTTCGCTGAGGCTTTCTCGAATCCCTGCTCTTTGATAATCAGATCCAGCAATCTCAGTGATTTATAATCGACATTCTTCATGGAAGCCCTGCGGTGGTGGCGAAAAGTACGGCTATTCTACACGAAAAGGGCGGCGGGAGGAAAAGCGCCGGTACAGAGGCACCGGCGCACAAGCAGAGTCAGTCAATGGTCATAATAATGGAGATATTGCCGAAGAATGAACCGGGCTCTACCGGGCCTGTCGTTTCAAGTGTGCTTTTCAGCAGAGCGGTGTTCGGATAGCCCTCGCGGACGTAGATTGGTACGCCGCCGCTGCCGGCATCAAGCAGATAGTTATTCAGTGTCAGCCGGGTATACAGGTTGTTTTTCAGCCTCAGACGGGCGCTTGAGTCGGTCACGGAATAAATCCTGACAGTCGTGTCTTTACTGCATTTCATTGTCAGATACTCAGATGCCTGGTTACCGTTAATCGCATTTTCCGGCACTTTCTGGTGGTTTAAAACCGCTCCCGGGCGATCGAGGTCAAAACTGCATATTCCGCCGGGAGGCGGAGAAACACCACAGATAGCGCCGGGATACATATTACCGCTGCCGCCATTGGGGGTTGATGTCAGAAAAAGGGTGACACACTCATTGCGAATCGCGGTTCCGATATGATTGGTTGTACCGCTGTAGGGTAGTCCGCCGAAGCAGGTATTATAAATGTAGTTATAGACTTCAAAGCCATCGCGCAGGGTATTTAAATCCATATTACGGCAGCGCTGGTTAAATGTTTTATCATTACGATCCGCAATACCGCCCTTGTCGCCGTTGACATGCCGGTGGTTGATATTAGCATAGCATTTGTTGGTCAGACCGGCGATTTTACACGGGTTGGTACTGCCGCGCAGAGGCGGGTTCCAGGCTGAAATGGTGTAGTAATAATCGATATTTGTCGGCTTTCCTTCCGAACGGGTAATATAACTGTAAAGATCCGCCCTGACGGAAAGAGAGAAAAACAGGAGTGTGATCAGCACACTGATACAACGGAAGATCTTAGTCATACCGGCCTCAGAAATAATCGATAGTCAGAAACGCGGTGGAATTAAACGCGCCGTACTTAATGGTTTTATCGGCTTTTGCTTTCGGATCAACCTGCAGAAACGCGGTAAAACGGATGTTGTTTTCGCCGTTTCCGGCAATGGTCATGGCGTTGGAAAACTGATTCAGCGGGATCAGCGGAATATTATCTGTCCGCACGCCGATAGAAAATCCGCCTGCGTCACTGGACGGATCCAGTGCGAGATAGGACGGCATATCCGGGGTGCCGGTTCCGGTGAATTTAATCTTAAACCGGCTCATATCCGTGGTATCACAATCAGACAGGATCAGAGAGAATGATTTTCGGACCTCAACCCCCTCATACAAATCCGGCAGGGAAACATCACTGAAATCCACCAGCATATCTTTATTTTCCGGCAGCAGCGTACAGGGGTCGTTAAACAGTTCCCCTGTCACCCGCAGATTATCGGCAGCATGGCTTGCCGGGATAAAGGCGGCGGAGAATGCCAGCGCTCCGCTGAATAACAGACTGAAAGAAGCAGGGCGGTTCATCAGAAATACTCCATTGTCACAGTGCCGGTGCCGCTGAAAGCGCCCGGCGTGACGTCCCCGTCCGGGTTTTTGGTCAGCACAATGGTTAATGTCAGATTGCGGGTGTTTACCGGGTGTGCTTTGCCTAAATCCAGTTTTACCCCGGCAAGTTCAGCGGTAAAGCCCAGATTGTTCTGGTTAGTTTTCACCAGTTTGTTATTGAACTGTGCCCGCGGCCCGTCAACGGTGAGGAAATATTTGAAATTCTCTGAGTCCTGCTCACAGACAAAGGGAATGTCCACATCTTTGCGGATGTCTGATTTTTCCAGCGTTTTTATCTGGATGCGCTGAAAATCAACCAGGATTTCTTCGTTATTGTTTACTTTACAGGGCGGCGGAGGTACCAATTTTCCGGAGATCCGGATATCCGCGGAACTGTGTAAGGCCGCAAACGCGTATCCTGAAATACAGGTTAAAAGCAGCATAGTGGTGAAAAATCGCATCACAATTCCTTATTCGTACTCAATATGGATAGTGGCGTTTGCACTGAAATCACCGGCAGGGAGTTTTGCTCCCGGTTTTTTGGTCAGCACGACGCGAATATCCGGCTGAGCCGGATACTGAACAGTGATTTTTTCATTCAGCGGCAGTAACCGGTTGTCAGCCTGAAATTTGACCGCCAGATCCCCGACGCTGGTGGAAAGGTAGCGGCTGTCAACGGAGGATGAGGTGCCGCTGATATACATTTTTATCCCCCTCGCGCGGTTGTCCTGACACTCGATCAGGTAATCGAGTTTTTCACTGTAATTGTCGTTATCAATCTTCGTGGTGATCACGTCTTTAAAATTCACCAGAATATTTTTTCCCTGGTTTATCTTACAGGGAGAGGCGAGAATTTCACCGACGACATACACATCGATATAGGTGTAAGAACCGCCGGAGACCATCAGCGGCAGGCACAGCAGTGCCGCGCAGCCGGTACGGAAAAGCATGGTCAGTGTCATCGGCGGTTTCTCCTGTTAATTATTTACTGTCTGACTGCACGGTACAGCTGCTGCCGGCACAGCTGAATTTCAGTGGTTTGGTATCACCGTAGTCATTGACGTAATAAACAACCGGCGCATTGCCCAGCGCCGGAGCACTGAAGGACGCGGAGGCTTTTGGTGATACCATCAGCGGCTCAAATTTCACTTCTTTTCCGCCGGTGGCATCCAGACGGGTGACCGACAGATGGTACGGCGTGGTGTTTTCAATAGTGTACTGCCCGCCGTTCTGAGACAGACGGATGCCATCCGCACCGGCGATTTTTTCCATCCGCTCCTGAACCTGAATCGCTTTCGGGCGGTAGAACAGCTTGATCTTGGTTTGCAGGGCAATTTGCAGTACGTTACTTTTCTCAACGGCCGGCGGAATTTCACGGACGTTCAGATAAAAGACCGATTCGCGGTCAGCCGGTAATGAGGCGGCTTCCGGAGAGAGCTGCACTTTAATCTGGCTTTTGCTGTTAGGCTCAATCCGCTGCACCGGCGGAGTGACAAACACCGGTGATGTGATTTTCTGGCCGGTACTGTTCTCAATCCAGGATTGCGCCAGATACGGTTTGCTGAGGTGCTCATTGGTGACCGTCAGCGGCACAGCTTTATCACCTTCGTTATAAATAACACGGGTTCTGTCGAGTGCTATGGCGGCTCCGGCGGTTACCGGAATGGCAGCCAGGGTGGTCAGTGCGGCGCAGAATAAGGTGGTCACTTTTCTCATGTTAAGGTTCCTTACGGATTCATCTGTTAATTCTGTAAAATACATACCGGTGCCGCCGGATTTACTGGCATGGCAGCAGCATATTAAACTGAACGTTATCATCCTTTATTTCCGGGATCCGGACAGTACATTGTGTTTGTCCGTTCCAGGCCACAGTCAGCTTCTGGCCCGATTGTATCCCGGTCAGATAAGCCGATCCGTTATCGGCAACAATGCCGATCTCCGCATTTTTGTCATTCATGACAGAGGCGCCGAATGGCGGATGAGTATTATCATTCATAGCAATAATACCCATGATTTTATAGCCTTCGACAACATTAAATTTCCGGTAACCGATCGCGCCGGAGGTCAGTGTTGCCTGCTGCACGGATGTCAGGGCTTCGGCATTATCCGGCATGGCATCGAGATCAAGAGATAACTGGCCGCGCGAGTAAGCCGTCGCGGTCGGGATAATGGCTTTCCCGAAAGCGTTGGTCCGCACCGCTTTGCCGGTACCGCGCACATCAATATCTGATGTTCCGCTGGTGTCCACCAGAATGCGCGGTGCCATGCTGTTGCCGCTGCGGTGGAATGCCGCACCTTCACGGGTCAGGGTAAAGCCGCCGCGTGACTGACCGGACACCGTAAGAACGTTATCCTGAATATAGGTTCCGCTCAGTGAAAGGTAGTTATTCCCACCTTCATTGGTATAGAAACCGGCCAGGTTGACTTTGCCGTCGCCTTCACCGGCAGACAGCGAATAGTTACTCGAGTTATCAATATCAGTGTAATAGTTAACGTTATTACTGTGAGAGTTCTTATTGTAACTGCCGCTGTAGCTGAACATGCCTTTATTGTCATCTAGCGGAACAGAGAGGCTGGCGTAGATGCCGTTATCTTTTGTTGAATCCGATTCTGTCCGGTAGGCTGACATGCTCATGCTGAGGTTCTTTTTTTCCCCCCAGTCAAAGTTACGGGAGAGAGTCATGCTGTAGTTATTGATGCTCGCTTTGTTCCAGAATGTCTGATGGCTGTAGTTCAGATAGACGTTCATGCGCAGAGACGGGAACACCTTGTTAAAGATGATGTTATACATCTCTTTACTGTTGTCGGTATTACCGCCGCGGTAACGCAGATCGATAAACTGGTTCATGGTCATGTAATCCCGCTCCGAGAAGCGGTAACCGGCGAAGGTCAGCTGACTGTTAATGGCATCGAATTCCTTGGAATAGGTGATGCTGTAAGAGCCGCCTGTTTTATTCTGTTTATCTGCAAAATCACCCATATTTGCCCGGGAATAGGAGACTTTCGCGGAAAAAACCCCGAACGGTGCGATATCCCGGCCTATCCCGAGAGACACGTTCTGGTAATCTGTTGCCGCCAGCACCCCGCCGAACAGTGTGGTGTTGTTGCTCATCCCCCAGGAGAAACTCCCTGTACCGAACTCCGGGCCTTCGGTTTTGTGATCGTTTGACAGCGGTTTACCGGCCGCCAGTTTAAACAGGAACTGGCCGGGGCGGGTCAGCATCGACAGGCGGGATGTTTCAATGGTGAAATGCTGTTCGCTGCCGTCCTGCTCTTTAATGGTGACATTCAGCGTACCGTCACCCATGTAGTTCATATCACGGATACGGAACGGCCCTTTACTGACCTGCTCCTGATAAATGATACGTTCACCCTGGCGGATGATCACGGTGGCGTTGGTACGGGCAACCCCGGCAACTTCCGGCGCATAACCGCGCAGCAGCGGCGGGAACATATTTTCATCAGTTTCCATGCTCATGCCGATGTAGCGGAAGCTTTCAAACAGTTCGGAGGTCAGATACTGCTCACCGAACATCAGACGGGCGCTGAGATCGCGGAGTGCCCGGTAAGCGTAGATCTGGTTCCAGCGCCAGCGTTTTGAGTGTTCCGCGCTGTCGCCGCCGGTCGCCTGCCATTCTGCACGCACACGCCATGCGCCGAGGTTGACGCCGGTATCACCGTAGCTGACAACATCCGTTTTGCTGCTTTTATCGTTATCACTGCCGGGCTGGTATTTGCTGTGCGTGGCAGTGGCGTTATAGTCGAATAAAAATCCGGCTATACCGTCATCCCAGCGTTCAGGCGGATCCCATGACGGATCGCTGTAAGCCATATAGGCTTGGGGGATCCGGATGTTGAGTTTATTACCCGCGATATCACCCGTTGCCTGCATATCAGGAATGGTGCGGATATCAAGACACTGCAATTTATCCTGTTCTGTCCAGCCGGCTTTATTCTGCCACTCTTCTTTCATGGCAAGTTGTGAAAATAATTCGGGGGTAATACAAGGAACGGTTATTTCCGGGTCATAATCAGGAATGTAGAAAAGAATATTTTCATCACTGGTAATAACATTATTATTCAGTTTTGTTGCCAGAAGATACGTACCCGGCATAACATAATTAGCCCGGCTGAATTTTGAAAAATCAATTTCCTGACTGTCTGCATCTAAAAAGGATGTATTAAAGTTAACGGCTTCTTCCGCAAATGCGGTATTTATCTGAATAGCTGCAACCACAGAAGCTGTCATTATTTTAATTGTTGTTCTGAGCTTCATGAGATATGCCAGCCACCGCTAATCTATTATGCAGTGGCGGGAGCTGTCCTTGCAGACCACTGCATATATTAAAAAGAACTATTCAGTAACTATCCTGTTATTGATAGAAAATCTGGAAGTTAACCGGGGTATCGAAGTGACCGGTAGTAGCCTGTTCACCGGCAACGGCAGACTGGTTACCTTTTACATACGCTGCAAAGTTCAGCGGAGTGATTTGATCACGGCCACCATTCAGGGTGTATTTTTCAGCTGGGAAACGTGAACCCAGTTCGATAGCTTTACCGCCGCTGTCTGTCAGTGCGATACCGGCATTCTGGATTGAACCCAGACCAACATATTTGGATGTTGCTGTACCGTCTTTCAGTTCAACTGTTGGTGCAGTAAATTGAATCTGCGCAGTTTTATACGTGGTGGTATCACAGTTTTTCAGTTCGATATTAAATGTTTTGCTATCTGTACGGTAAGTACCGGTAGTCAGTTCGTTACGGCTGATTTCACCGAAATCAACGGTCTGATCCAAGAATTTACTGTCGATTGAGCAAGGCACGTTATTAATAAAGCCTTTGAAATGTACAGTACCGAGACCGCTTTTTACTTCTGGTGGTTGCACAGGATCTTCTGCCATAGCAGTACCCGCAGCAAATAAAGATCCCAGAACAACTGAGAGTAATACTTTCTGAAGTTTCATGTTATTTCCTTTATCAGGGATATTCGTCAATATCTAAGAATAATCTGTTTTATTTATATTATTAAATAAACAATCCCGTGAGGCTTAAGTCGGGGTAATTTAATAATAACTCTGAGCAATATTCTTTGAATGCAGCAGTATTATCATAATTGTTTATTAGAGTGTCAATTATCATGAGGATACCGATATTTTTTATATCGCGATAACATTTAAATTTAAATATTCTTACCAGGGTAAGAAATGAAATTATATATTGCATATGAACAAAATTCTTTCACGGGAAATGGCTAAAAAATAGCGGTTTGTTTGGTGTCATTTCCTGTTTTCTTTTTTCATGTGTTACCTTAAGGTATATTTTAAGTGATTAAATGTATTTAGTTGGCTTGAGGGCATGCATTTAACCACTAATCCCAATCTTAATATGCTCATCACAGGACATAGTCACTATTTACAAAAAGTGTTTGATTTTAATCATATACAAAAGTGATTAGTTTTATTGTTTAGTTCTACCGAAATAATTAATCAGGGAAAGAAATGAAATGTTGCTGAAAATAAACAGTGTAATTTTACTTATGGTTATGATGACTGCGATGCCTGTCACATGATATGCATCATCTTATGATATAAGGCATTATCTGTAGTTTTTGATATTGCAGCCCATATCACAGTAAAGAGAAATTTATTTATTATCCGTAGTGTTTACATACGGGTATACTCTGATACCGATGTGTTTTTTAAGTAATTATGCGTGAGCAAATGCAAAATATTTCTGAGACCTGATGAAACAGATTTCAGGGCAGAAAAAGAAATCCACAATCCGGTAACAATTAAGCAACGCAATAAGGCACCCGGCGATCAATTGTGCTGTGTTTACCCCGGTTTCCTGCGTTTGTGTGAAAAACAGCCTGCCGGAGGTATATCGGCGGATGAAACCCGTTCAGTACAACGTGGTTTTCCGGATTTCTGTGCGGAGGGCCGGGTTAATAGTCAATATTGTGACCTGTATCCATATTGATAAAATAATGTGATCTGTGTCTGATTTATTCATGTTATCCGTTACAATGGCAATTTTTTACTACCAGTCAAATATTTTGCCATAACGGTGATTGGAAGGTGTAATAAGATGTTCACCCCGGTAACAGCTGAATAAATTCAGTATTAAAACGGGGTTTACATCATTATATAAAATCATTCTCATTAAAATCAGCGGGCCGTAAAATTAAAAAAACAGGAGCCGCTTCACATTATTGGCTTATTTGAATATTACTCTTTTTATTTTAATCAAAACCAATATCACTTATCGAATAATGTTTTTTACAAAATGATAGCATTCTGTATCATATTGAAATTTAATGAATTATCTATTAATTGGTAACCCAAAATAAGTAGCTGAGACAGGGTTAATCAATAAATATTAATTTATTAATTTATGGCATGCCCAAAAGGCATGGCTGAGGAATTTTCGGAATATTGTCAGGAAAACAGTCGCGCGGGTAGTATGAATATGGAAAGGGTACGTTTTTTATATAAATACACATGAGTAATTCTCAATAACAATTCCTATAAAGGTAACACTATGGATATATTAAAAGATAGTAAGTTGCTTTTGGTCAGCTTATTTATCATTCTTCTTGCGGAAGCGATAGGGCAAATTAAAATCAGTCTGGTGATGGTTTTTCCGATGCTCTACTCCATGCTGATGGGTGGTATTATCAGCTTTCCGAAATTTAAAATCCTCAACGAAAAGAACATGGCGCATGCGACCTCTATCATGAGTGTGGCACTGGTGATCCTGATCGCCAAGCTGAGTACTTCCGTCGGGGCCTCCTGGGAAAAAATCATTCAGGCCGGTGGTGCGCTGGTTCTGCAGGAAGTGGGCCACTTTATCGGTACCATCATGCTGGGTCTGCCGCTGGCGATTATGTTAGGTATGGGCCGTGAAGCGGTTGGTGCCACCTATTCTGTCGGCCGTGAGCCGAATATTGCTATCATCGAAGCCAAATACGGCTTAAGTTCGCCGGAAGGCCGCGGTGTCATGGCAATGTACATCTGCGGTACGCTGTACGGTGCTGTCTGGATGGGGATCCTCGCAAGTGTGATCGCCGGTCTGGATATTCTCAGCCCGCTCGCTCTGGCGATGGGTGCGGGTGTCGGCAGCGGATCCATGCTGGCGGCGGCGGTTGCCCCTCTGCTGGAACTCTATCCTGACCAGGCTGCGGATATTCAGGCGTTCTCGTCTTCCGCGAACCTGATGTCTTCTGTGTTAGGTCTGTACATCTATATTTTCTTCTCCTTACCGTTTGCGTCTTATCTGTACAACAAACTGAAAAGAAAACGTGCAACGGCGTCTGCGGATACTGAATAAGGATAACTAATCATGAAAAAGATGACAGAAATAGCCATAATCCTGGTTCTGGTGGTGTTCTTTACCGCACTCGGCGATGCAGTCGGCGGGTCAATGTACGGTCGTGGTGAGTTCGGACAGGTGTTCAGCGATACACTGCTGGCGATGACACTGCTGGGCGGTATGTCCTTTGCGGCATACCTGATTGCGATGATCCCGCCGTTAGGCAAACTGCCGGTGATCTTCTGGGTTTCCCTGATTGCCGCCGGTCTGTGTTCACCGCTGTTCCCGTATGACAAAGAAATGATTGCCATGACCGGTAAAGTCTCTATCGCGGTTATCAGTACTACCGTACTGGCTTTCGCGGGTCTTTCACTGGGTAAAGATATCGATAAATTCAAAGCGATTTCATGGCGCATTATCCCGGTGTCACTGGCGGTATTCTCCGGGACATTCTTATTTGCCGCACTTATCGGCCAACTGACGCTCTCATGGAGTGGCGTTATCTGATCAGAGGGGAATATTCAGCATGACAATGACCAAAGAACAACTGAAAGCCAAAGTCTGCGAAGCGATTGCCGCCCGCAAGGGTGACATTAAAAAACTGGCAGAGAATATCTGGGCAGAGCCTGAGCTGGGTTATAAAGAGACCCGTACAGCGAAAAAAGTCGAAGCGGCATTTGATTCTCTGGGTGTCAGCTACCGTAATCAGCTGGCGCTCACCGGGGTCAAAGCCCGTCTGAAAGGCGGAAAAGGCAGTAAACGCAGTGTTGCGGTGATCGGTGAGCTGGATGCCATTATCTGTGCTGAACACCCTGATGCGGATGACCAGACCGGCGCGGCACACTGCTGCGGTCACAATGCGCAGATCGCCAATATGATGGCGGTCACCATGGGGCTGGTGGATTCCGGGGCAATGGACTATCTGGCGGGGGACGTGGTGCCCTTCGCCGTTCCGGCCGAGGAATATGTGGAGCTTGCCTACCGCAACAAGCTTATCGAACAGGGCAAAATCAGTTATATCGGCGGTAAGCCGGAGCTGATTTCCCTCGGTGAGTTTGATGATGTGGATATGGCGATGCAAATCCACCTGACCAGCGTCAAACCTGAGCGTGACAACGGATTTATTGAAATCTCCACCACCACCAACGGCTTTATCGGCAAGCTGATTAATTACAAAGGCAAACCGGCACATGCTGCGGCGGCACCGCATATGGGGATTAACGCCCTGAATGCGGCAATGATGGGTATCATGGGCGTGAATGCTATCCGTGAAACCTTTCAGGAGAAAGATTATATCCGTTTCCACCCGATCATCACCCAGGGCGGTGATCTGGTGAACGTGACCCCGAGCGATGTGCGCATGGAGAGTTATGTCCGTGCCTCAAACGTGCCGGCAATGATCGATGCCAACGAGCGTATTACCCGTGCGCTGGTGGCCGGTGCCATGTCTGTCGGTGCCGAAGTGGAAGTGAAAGATTTACCGGGCTATCTGCCGCTGTACAACAATGACGTACTGAATGATCTGTTACAGCAGAATGCGGAAGGTCTGATTGGTGATGAAAATGTCTGGGTTGCCGAGCATATGACCGGCAGTACTGACACCGGGGATCTGTCCCACATCATGCCGGTCAGTCATCCGTGGATTGGTTCAGTGCGCGGCGGGCTGCACGGCAAAGATTATGTCGTTTTTGATGACGACATGGCCTATATCCGTCCGGCTCAGATGATGGCAATGACAATTATTGATTTGCTGTTTGATGATGCCGCCGGTGCGGAAGCCCTGATGGCGGAATATAAGCCGTTGATGAGTAAAGAAGAGTACCTCTCGTTTATCAGTTCCTTTAAGAACTGATCATCCCCCTGAAGGCCCGGAAACGGGCCTTTTTTATCTTTTCCGCTTTCAGACTGACGGCAGGGATCTTTCCGGCGGCTGATGATAAAGTAATCATTGCACAAACAGGATGCAGTGATTATTCAGGGAAAGAATGACAACATTATCATTTCCGTTATTAATCTGTCAGTCGCAGCGCCGCCGGGATGATTACCGTCCGGATGATATGCGCAGCGGTGATTTTGACTTACTTCAGCTCCGTGATCTGTTGCGGCTGCATGATGTCTCCGCGCAGGTGGATCCCTGGACCATGCAGAAACCGGAGGCGGACAGTCATCTGCTGCTGATGGGACATGACTACACGCCGCAGGTTTTTAATCTCGGCGCGAAAGCGACCAGCCGGATACTGTTTGATGAAATGCGGCAGTTATCCTCACAATTGACCTGGTCCGGCGGTTATCCGGGCGTGCTGAAAAAACTGATCACCCATATGCAGAATGCTAATGGCAGGCCGTATCGTGACCGTGCGCTGGATTATGCTTTCAGGGATAATATCCTGGCTCAGGATGCACTGAATCCGATGCAGGCGGCAGTGAAGAAAATCATTGCCGCACAGATTGACTGGCAGGGCGAGAAGATCCGCGAAGAGGCTGATTTGCAGCATCTGCTCCGGGAAGGGCTGAATAAAACACTGTTTCCGGCCTGTAACCGCTGGCAGGATCTGAAAAAGAGGACGCCGGTGATACTCAATGATACCTGGGCAACAGAAATCACCCTGGATTCTCTTCACATCAAAAGTAATCACTTCACCGCACAACTGAGTTATCAGCTTCAGGGACATTTCGGCCTGAGTACCGCAGATATGAAACGGTACAGGGATTCCCGGTTTTTCCGCATCTGGTATGTGCTGCAGCGTTATAAAAAATTCGCGTTTAAACCGTTTGTTATCAATATCAGAGCGACCACAGAAATCAGCGGAAAAGCGCCGGGCAGCCGGACAGAAAATAAAGAAAATTAAAAAAGACCCGTTACGGGTCTTTTTTACCGGATATTACGGCTGCTATTTCAGCGGCATAATATATTCGATAGCACCGGATTTATTGGCCACCCAGTCATACAGACGCTGACCACGGGTATTGTCTTTATGGGTGTGCCAGTAAAGACGGCCGCACGGACGTGCCAGTGCCTGCTGCTGTACAAACTCAATCAGTTGTTTGCCGATATGCTGGCCGCGCACAGACGGATCCACATACAGGTCTTCAAGGTAACAAAACTCTTTTTCCGCCCAGGTGGAGCGGTGATAGAGATAATGCACAAACCCGATGACGTTGCCGTTCATCCGCGCCACGGCGCAGAACATCGGTTCTTTTTCATCAAAGAAGCGTGACCAGCTGGTCAGCGTGACCTCTTCCGGAAAGCTGACTTTATAAAATTCCTGATAGGCCAGCCAGTGCGGCAGCCAGCCCGCATAATCATTCTGTGTGGCAGGTGCCACTGTCACCAGATCCAAAACGGATGATGTCATTGTATTATTCATGGTGTTTCCCTCATTATTCTGCATTCTGCTGTTGTGAAGAAAACGCGCGTTTTCCGTGATGTGAAGAGTACGTGTTATTTTGGTTCTTTATAAGATACACTTTTTGTATTTTTAACAGATCCACTTTTCAGGCAGATCACAATGCGAAAATCCGGCGCAGCAGCGTTTCCCGAATTACTGACAGGTAACGGGATCATCAAAGATCAGGTGTATCACGCTCTGCGGGAAGCGATCCTCAGCGGTCGTCTGCATGCGGGCAGCAAAGTGCCGTCCGGACGGGCGCTGGCGGAGATGATGGGGATCTCCCGTAATTCGGTGATAGCCGGGTTTGAGCGGTTGCAGGATGAGGGCTATCTCATCACCCGGCGCGGGGCGGGGACCTTTGTGGCGGATAATCTGCCGGATCACGCCATCTGCGGACCGGTGGCATCCCCGGCGGATGATGCCGGGGAGCCGGTGACCGCCAATATCAGCCCGCTGGCAGAAACATTGAAGTCACAGCGTGTTGCATCCGGTGCGCCGTCCGATGCACTGTTTATGGTCGGCACCGGATGTGTGGATCTGTTTCCGCATGATGTCTGGGGGCGGCTGCTCGGCCGTGTCTGGCGTCAGTCCCGCTATGCACTGCATGCGCACAGTGAGCCGCACGGCTACCCGCCGCTGCGCCGGGCAATCTGTCATTATGTCCGTGCCACCCGCGGATTGCAGTGCGATGAGGATCAGATCCTGATTGTTAACGGTACTCAGCAGGCGATCAATCTGACAGTGCAGACACTGTTACAGCCCGGGGATGAGGTCTGGCTGGATGATCCGGGCTATGACGGTGCGCGCGGGGCGTTTTTATCACAGCGGCTGACGGTGCGTCCGGTACGGGCGGATGAAGAGGGTATGGATGTGTATGACGGCCTGTGCCGCTGGCCGGACGCGAAACTGGTGTTCACCGCGCCGTCACATCAGTTTCCCGGCGGCGGTACACTCAGCCTGGCCCGGCGATCGGCGCTGCTCTCCTGGGCGGCAAAGCACCATGTCTGGATCCTGGAGGATGACTATAACGGTGAGTTCCGTTATGCCGATCGTCCGCTTCAGGCATTGCAGGGGCTGGACAGGCATCAGCGGGTGATTTATGCGGGAACGTTTTCCAAAATGCTCTATCCCGCTTTCCGTCTGGGATTTCTCGTCGTGCCGAAAGCCCTTATTCCGGCCTTTGAGGTGACAAAATACTATGCCGATACCGGCTGCGGCTATCTGGAACAGGCCACGCTGGCCCGGTTTATTAATGAAGGGCACTATGCGCGGCATGTCCGCCGGGTGCGCAAAGCCTGTTATGAGCGGCGGCAGGCAGTGACGGATGCTATAAGTCAGTATCTTCCTGCGCTGCTGGATATTGTGCCGAGTGACTCGGGAATTCACCTGTTATGCCGGATGAAAAACGGCATTCCGGCACAGACAGTGATTCAGGCGGGGCGTCAGTGCGGCATGGGCATGCAGCCGTTATCGCGTTACTGCCGCCCGGATGCACCGCAGGACGGGGTGCTGTTCGGGTTTGCCGCGTATCCGGCAGAGAAACTCACCGACGGCATCCGCCGTCTGGCGGAGGCGTTACAGGCGCAGGGCGTGGTGACGGTTTAGAACAGATTCAGTGTCATCATCACGGCGCTGCACAGGATAAGGATCAGCGTGGCATACTGAAAAGCGCGATCCGGCATCCGCGTGAGCAGAATTTTGGTCAGCGGCATACTGAGCAGGGAACCGGCAAACAGCCACAACGCCAGACGGACATCCGTGTGCCCGTCCTGCATATAGGCAATAGCGGAAGAGCCGGAGAGCAGGGTGGTGACAAAAATAGAGGTGCCGATCGCCTGACGGATATCCATCTTTGCATAGCGCAGCAGCATCGGCAGTACCACAATCCCGCCACCGACACCCGTTGCCCCCAGCACCACACCGGCGGTGATCCCCGGCAGCAGTAACTCCCGTACTGACATAGCGGTTTCAGCCGTATCCGCCGGCAACGGCGGCGGGAAAAACATCCGCTGAATAAACAGCCACAATGAAAACAGGATCGCAGCCACCACCAGCAGATTAATACTCTTTTCCGTAATGTCCTGCCAGGCTGGTACCGAGGCAAGCCATGTCACCAGCAGGCTGGCGCCGAAGGTGGCGGGCAGCATAATCCCAAGCACAATCATGGCGCGCCGGAGCGGAATATTACCGAGCTTGTAGTGCAGCCAGGAAGAGGCAACTTTCATCAGCATGGAGAGAAGATTGGCGGTGGCGACGGCCATCAGGGCATTCATGCCGTAGAGATACGTCAGGATTGGCAGCACTATCACTCCGCCGCCGACACCGGTGGTGCTGATAATCAGCCCGGTTAAGGCACCTGTGATCAGTGTTGTGATAATGGCCATTGTCCTTTCCCCGGGCCGGAATAAACAGGGGAGTTATCATACCCCATGGCGGGCAGATAAATACACTTAAGGATAATTCCGGTCAGGATTTCTCATTTTTTGCGCTATGATCACAACGGGTTTCCGGTGATTAAATAAAGGATGAGTCATGAAAAGGGGCGTGTTTTTATCTGTGGTGATTGCATTGCTGGCCGGATGTAAGGAAACCCCGCCTGCGCCGGACGGATATTATGTAATTGATGATATTACCGTCACATATGATAACCCGGCGGATAATGCGCCGGAGAACAGTGATCCGGAAAAAAATGTCAAAGCCGCCATCCGTGACACTATGGTCAGCCTGAAAGACACCACATTCTTCTGGTTTGAGCCGGGCAGAGTTACGGTGGATAACAGCGGCAACCGCTTTGACAGTGATATTCATGGCGATACCTTTGATCTGAATAATATACAGACCACCTGGACGTCACCGGACAGCGGACAAACCGTCTATCTGACCACGGAAAAAGAGGGCGCGTGCGGCTTTTTTAACTGCACCCTGAAAATGACCCTTTCCCGCGCCGATCACACCTCCGAAAAACTGGCCGGGATGAAAGCGGTATCTGATGTCAGAGCGGCCTCCTACGAAGCTTATCTGGAGACGCAGCGTCAGTTTTATAAAGAGAACGGTTTCCCGCCGGTTCCCGGTGACACCATCAGAATGACAGAAAATATCTCCGTCACTCTGCCGGAAACAATGGCCATCGACCTGAAAAAACAGGAGGGCGGCGATTATGTCCGCGATATCGGCGGCCTTCATATTGAAAGCGATGATGATAATACGGAGATTTACCGCTTCCGTGATCCGCTCAGTGACGCGGAAGGTGTCATTCACTTGGTTAAAGTCCCGAAATACCGCTGGCGTTTTGATGAATGGCTGAATCAGCAGAAAGGCATTATCTATCAGGAAGAGAACGGTGCGATTTACTACAACCGCTGGGGTAAGCCGGAATGCACCTATTTCCGCTATGATCAGAAAGAGCGGCGCTATGTGATTATTGTGGCGGAAACGGCGGATCAGATGATGATGCAGCGGATGTACAGTATTGCGCGATCTGCCGGGAAAAACCCGCCATCTGAAGCGAAAGGCAATCAATAAGTAAAAAAATGCCCGGCTGTGCCGGGCATTTGAGTGATGATGAATTATGACTCTTTGGTGCTGATATAGATGTTTTTCACTTCGGTATAGGCATCCAGCATCATTTTATGGGTTTCCCGTCCCAGCCCGGAGTTTTTATAACCGCCGAACGGGGCATGAGCCGGCAGCTCATGATAGGTATTCACCCACATACGGCCGGTTCTGACCGCTTTCGCCACACGCAGTGCGCGGTTGATATCCTGTGTCCAGACCGCACCACCCAGCCCGTACTCGGAATCATTTGCCATCGCGACAACTTCATCCTCATCACTGAACGGGATCACCACCAGTACCGGCCCGAAAATCTCTTCGCGGGCAACACGCATCTGGTTAGTGACATTGGTGATAATTGTCGGCTTCATAAAGAACCCGGCATCCAGCCCGTCACTGGTCAGACGCTCACCGCCGGTGAGGATGGTGGCACCCTCTTTTTTCGCCAGTTCCACATAGCTGAGGATGGTATCGAGCTGTCCCTGACTGACCTGGCTGCCCATCTGGGTATCTTTCGCCATCGGATCACCGACTTTGACAGATTCAAAACGGGCTTTCAGTTTTTTCAGGAACTCATCGTGAATATCTTTGTGCAGGAACAGGCGTGAACCGGATTCACAGGCTTGTCCCTGGTTCATCAGGATCGCGATAGCCGCGTATTTGACGGCTTTTTCCATATTGGCATCCGGGAACACGATATTGGCGGATTTACCGCCCAGTTCCAGAGTGGCCGGGATCAGTTTTTTCGCGGCGGCGGCGGCAACGGTGTAACCGACGCTGGTGGAGCCGGTGAACGCCACTTTATCCACATCCGGATGGTCAAGAATCGCCTGGCCGACCACAGAGCCGCGGCCGGTGACAATGTTAATCACCCCGGCAGGCAGCACATCATTCAGAATACGGCCCAGTTCCAGCAATGTCAGCGGCGTCAGACTGGCCGGGTTGATCACCACGGTATCTCCGGCAGCAATGACCGGCGCCAGTTTCCAGGCGGCCATCAGCAGCGGGAAGTTCCACGGGATAATCTGACCGACAACACCGAGCGGTTCGCGGATCACCAGACTCAGGGTGTTTTCATCCAGCACATCAGCCTGGTCGGAATGGGCGCGGATAGCGCCTGCAAAGTAGCGGAAATGGTCGATGGCAGCCGGTAAATCGATGGAAATGGCCTCATTATACGGTTTACCGTTATCGAGGGATTCCAGGGTGGCGAAGCGCTCTTTTTCGGCTTCCAAACGGTCGGCAATTTTCAGTAACAGTTGCTGACGCTCAGCAGGGGAGGTATGGCGCCAGGTTTCAAAGGTCTTTTTGGCGGCAGCAACCGCAGTGTTGACATCCTGTGCCGTACCGGCCGGGTAATCTGCTAATAACTCACCGGTGGCAGGGTTAAATGTCTGGCTTTTGGCGTGATCACTGCTTTCGACCCACTGGCCGTTAATCAGCATTTTGTAGGATGGCTGAGGACGCAGAGCCTGTTCTATATCTTTCAGTTTAATCATTATCTTCTCCGTTCTGTCCGGGTGACTGATGAGCGCCGGAACGGCCTCATCGGGACAACAAGGCGTAAATACATGAGTACATAACAACACGTATTTATTAACGTCCTTAAACATTACCATATCAAACTATTAACGTGGCAATGAATTTGGCTATAACTGCAAAAGGCAGCATTAATTACCAAAAGTCAGACCGCCAGCAAAAGCCGCCCGGCAAACAGCAGCAGAACCGTGCCGATCACATTGTCGAACAACCGGCTGTGCGCGAGGAACCGCTCACGGATACGCTGGTGTGAGAACAAAACGGAAACGGCCATAAACCAGGCCGCATTCACGCCGCACATCCACACGCCGTAGAATAATTTTACGGATACCGGCGTGGACGGACTGACCAGCGTGGTGAACATGGCCAGGAAAAACAGCATCGCTTTCGGGTTGGTGGCGTTGGTCAGAAACCCCATCCAAAATGCCTTTCCGGCTGTTTGTGCCGGGCGGGTATCCGGGCTCTCCGGGGAGATAGCGGCACTTGCGCCTTTACTGCGCAGAAACTGGATTCCCAGCCAGATAAGATAAGCCGCACCAATGTATTTTGCGGTATCCATCAGCCACGGCGTGGCCTGCATCAGGGCTGTCACACCAGCCAGTGTGTACACCACATGCACAGAAATTCCGGCACCGATGCCGAGCGCCGTCATCAGCCCGGCTTTGCGTCCGTGATAAATACTCTGGCGCAGCGTCACGGCAAAGTCCGGTCCCGGCGAGACAACAATGAAAAAATGGACGAGCGCAAGCGCCAGAAATTCACTCTGGTTGAACAGATTCATCATAACCTCAGCAGATCAGCAGGAGCGGCGGGAGTGCCGCCGCAGAGAGACAGGCTCCGTCAGACGACGTCGTACTGAACGGACAGAACGCCCTTTTTGGTTTTCACGGATTTCAGCACCAGTGTGCCGATTTCACCGAGTGACTGTACATGCGTGCCGCCGCAGGAGTAAGGCTCAAAATCCGCAAACCGGATCTGAAACATACCTTCCTCATCCTGATAGTGATAGCAGGGGTGATCTGCGTCGATCAGCGCCTGACAGTGACGGCGGACATCTTCCGGATCCACGATCACCGGGGAACCGGCAGGAATATACTGGATCCGCCCTTCATCCGGCCAGTGATGTCCTTTGGTCGGTTTCCAGCCGAAAGTTTCCATCACATGAGAAAGCAGATGCCCGCCGGTATGCAGCCGCGAGTGCAGCTGACGTTTCTCCGCATCGACATTCATCTGAACTTCGCCGGGGGCGACCGGGATATCGGTGTAGTGAATGATACCTTCCGGCATAAAAGCGGTGTGAATAACAGTGGCATCACCGAGTGTGCCGGTGTCACCCGGTTGTCCGCCGCCCTGCGGATGGAACAGGGTTTTATCCAGGATAACCGCATAGCGCCCGTCCTCTGCCGGACGGCACTCCAGGACAGTGGCGGTGCCTTGTAAGGCGCGGCTGGTCAGATAGCATTTTTCTGTCATGGTGATGTGTGCCTCATTATTATTGTGTCGTGTTGTCTGACATTGTATTGCAGGCACTGTCATATGATAATACGGCAAAAATGCAAAGGATTTATTCCCTGTGATCACAAATGAAACCCTCGCATTACTCGAGGAAATGGCGGTATTTGCCAAAGTGGTGGAAACCGGCAGTTTCTCGGAAGCGGCCCGGCAACTGGGCGCTACCCCGTCTGCGATCAGCCGTGCGGTCTCGCGGCTGGAGCGCGCCCTGAATACCCGGTTATTGCAGCGTACGACCCGCAAGCTGCGCCTGAATGAGAGCGGAAAGGCGGTGTATCAGCACTGTCAGGCGCTGGTCAATTCTGCGGGGGCTGTGATGAGTGCCAGCGGGCAGTTCAGTGAAACACCGTCCGGGCTGGTGCGCCTGGGGGCACCGAAAGCACTGGGTTACTTTATGGTGCATCCGCTTATCAATGAATTCCTCGCAATGAATTCAGGTGTGAATGTGATGCTGCGTCTGGAAGATCGCTATATGGATCTGATTGATGAGGACATTGATCTCGCCATCCGTATTACCAATGAACCGCCGCCGGGGCTTATCGGCAAGCGGCTGTTTACGGTCAGTCATATTTTGTGCGCCACACCACAATACCTGGCGGAACATGGCACGCCGTCTCATCCGCAGGAACTGAAGGATCACAGCTGCCTGTTTCTCAGTGAGGAAGCGGCAGATACCCGCTGGCGTTTTCAGCAGGGGAATAAAGTGGTGTCTGTGAATGTGCACGGACGTTATTCATCAAACCACAGCGGCGTGCGGCTCGGCGGGGTGAAATCACATCTCGGGATCGGCGGGTTGCCGGTGTTTACGGCGCGTAAGTCTCTGGAGAGCGGGGAAATTGTGCAGGTTCTGCCGGACTGGACATTTAAAACCCGTTACAGCGGGGATGCCTGGCTGCTGTATCCGCCGTCGCGTTATCAGCCGCCGCATATGATGGTGTTGATTGATTATCTGGTGAAAAAACTGCGGACATAAAAAAAGCGCCTTAAAGGCGCTTTTTTTGTATCTGTCTGATAAATCAGAATGCTTTGCTGTATTTTGCAATGATAGCAGCAGCACGGGTCAGATTTGAGAAGAAAGTTTTGATACTTTTCATAATGAACTCCTGCTTTGAATTAGTTGAGTAAGCGTGTTTTGCTTCGATGGAGGTATGATACCAGTTTTGTGATGTGGGTCAACATTAAATTCAACTATTTTTTAATGATTACAAAATCATTTTAATAACAAAAAAGCAGTGAAAAATAGCAGAAGTGAGCATCGTAACCGGGATAAAACAGTGTGTTTCTGCTGGTTGTTATTTACTAAATTGATTTACATGAATTTTTTAATCAGTGAAAAGGTGTTGAAAATGTTAGAGGCACGTTACGGCAGCGGAAAAACGGAAGTTGTGCCACTGTCTCGGTCAGTCACTTCAACTTTTGTTGAAAGCTGGATCGCAGGCAATAAAAAAGCGCCCTGAGGGCGCTTTTCTTAAATCTGTCTGATTTAATCAGAATGCTTTGCTGTATTTTGCAATGATAGCAGCAGCACGGGTCAGATTAGAGAAGAAAGTTTTGATACTTTTCATAATGAACTCCTGCTTTTGAATTAGTTGAGTAAGCGTGTTTTGCTTCGATGGAGGTATGATACCAGTTTTGTGATGTGGGTCAACATTAAATTCAACTATTTTTTAATGATTACAAAATCATTTTAATAACAAAAAAGCAGTGAAAAATAGCAGAAGTGAGCATCGTAACCGGGATAAAACAGTGTGTTTCTGCTGGTGGTGTTTTACTGAATTGATTTATAAGTAATTTTAAATCAGATGAAAGGTGCCGAAAATGTTAGTGACACGTTACAGCGGCAGATAAACCGGCTGTTTTGCCTCTGAGGCGATTATCTGTTTCAACTTTTTTTGAAAGAATCACACTGCGATAAAAAAAGGGTGGCCGGAGCCACCCAAAACTGTGCATTTAAAGGATGAGACTGTTGTTATTAATTAATGGCGGTTGCGCACTAACTGGTAGCGGCGCGTAATGTATTCGACCGGCGCACTCCAGATATGCACCAGACGGCAGAACGGGAAGATCAGGAACAGCGTCATACCCAGCACCAGGTGCATGCGGAAGATAAAGGCAACCCCTTCCAGATGCTCTGATGCGCCCCCCTGAAATGTCACGACAGACTGCGCCCAGCCGACCAGTTTCATCATCTCGCTGCCGTCGGTGTGCTGCGCAGAGAACGGAATGGTGCCCAGTCCCAGAATCACCTGGATCACCAGCAGGGTGATGATCAGGATATCACCCGCAGATGATGTTGCACGGACGCGCGGGTTGGTCAGACGGCGTTTGAGCAGCAGACCGCCGCCGATCAGGGTCATCACCCCGCAGGCACCGCCTGCCACCATCGCCAGCATCTGTTTCTGAGCCACAGTGATAAATGGTTCATACATCCAGTGCGGGGTCAGCATGCCGACGAAATGCCCGAAGAAAATACCGAGGATCCCGATGTGGAACAGGTTGGAAGCCAGACGCATCCCTTTTTTATCCAGCATCTGACTGGAACCGGCACGCCAGGTGTATTGTCCGTAGTCATAACGCAGCCAGCTGCCGATGATAAAGACCGCGCCTGCGATATACGGGTAAATATCAAAGAAAAATGTATTCAGGAAATTCATGGAGTTACTCCTTTCGCCGCAGGGGGAACCGGCGCGTCACCCACCTGAATGTAATTCGGGGCGACACTCTGTGAAAAACGACGCTCATGCTGTGTCAGAACAGAGTTGTCACAGCCTTTATCGGCCAGGAATGTCACCTGTTCTTCTTCCCAGACCGCATCCAGCGCAGCCGGGGTGTCATCACGGGCTTCGCCGTCCACCTGACGGGTCAGTGAGCTGAGTGTCAGGTCGCTGTCCGCCATTGCCAGCAGCAGGCTGAATAGTTCATGGTAATGACTTTCGCGCTGACGCAGCCGCTCACCGAGCAGGGCGAGGATCGGTGCGATATCTTTCAGTCCCTGACAGGCCTGTTCCGGAGGCATAACAGAGAGATATTCCAGATAAACCGGCAGGTAATCCGGCAGTTCGCGGCTGCTGAGGGTGATCCCGGCCTGCTCATACTGCTCCAGCAGTGACACCATCGCCTGGCCGCGATCGCGCGACTCACCATACACGTGTTCAAACAGCAGCAGAGAGGTGGCTCTGCCGCGATCAAACAATTCACTGTAGCGTGCCTGGCTGTCGAGCAGCGGCTCTGCGGTCAGTTCAGCGACGAAGTACATCAGTGCGGCAGCCTGAGTCAGGCGCAGTTCGTGCGCCTGTTCAATCTCTGCAATCAGTTCGTCGCGGTGTGCCCAGAGCTCCTCATTCGGGTAATCCAGCAGGCAGCCGATAATTTTTAAGCTGATCATGATGAATGCCTCTCTGAGATTGGTGTATCTGCCGGTGTTTTCTGCGTGATATCAATGGCATCGATACGGCGGCTGTTAAACAGATTAAATTTGGTATCGCTGCCGTGGCAGCCGTCACCGAAGCTGAATCCGCAGCCGTTACGCTCAGGGAATGCCTCACGGGCCAGTTCGCGGTGTGATGACGGGATCACAAAGCGATCCTCATAATTCGCGATAGCCAGATAGCGGTACATTTCCTGTGCCTGGGCTTCTGTCAGACCGACTTCTTCCAGCGCACTGATATCGCGGGTTTTATCCACGGTTTCCGCACGTTTGTAGTGACGCATAGCCAGCATCCGTTTCAGGGCACGCAGTACCGGCGCGGTATCCCCGGCGGTCAGCAGGTTGGCGAGGTACTGAACCGGGATGCGCAGACTTTCCACATCCGGCAGTACGCCGCTGTGCGGCAGCATACCCGCATCACTGACAGACTGAATCGGTGACAGAGGCGGCACATACCAGACCATCGGCAGGGTGCGGTATTCCGGGTGCAGCGGCAGAGCAAGTTTCCACTCCATCGCCATTTTGTAGACCGGCGATTTCTGTGCCGCGTCTATCACACTCAGCGGAATGCCGTCTTTCTGCGCCTGACGGATCACTTCCGGGTCGTTCGGGTCGAGGAAGATCCCGAGCTGACGCTCATACAGATCTTTTTCGTTATCCGTGCTTGCCGCTTCTTCAATGCGATCCGCATCATAGAGCAGCACACCGAGGTAACGGATACGGCCCACACAGGTTTCCGAACAGACGGTCGGCTGACCGGCTTCGATACGCGGATAGCAGAAAATACATTTCTCGGATTTGCCGCTCTTCCAGTTGAAATAGATTTTTTTGTACGGGCAGCCGGTCAGGCACATACGCCAGCCGCGGCATTTGTCCTGATCGATAAGGACGATACCGTCTTCCGCACGTTTATAGATCGCACCGCTCGGACAGGTCGCGACACAGGCCGGGTTCAGGCAGTGTTCACACAGACGCGGCAGATACATCATAAAAGTCTGCTCAAACTGGCCGTACATCTCTTTCTGCATGTCGGCGAAGTTTTTGTCCGCGCTGCGGCGGCTGAATTCACCGCCGAGGTCATCTTCCCAGTTCGGGCCGTTTTCGATTTTTGTCATGCGCTGACCGGTGATCAGTGAGCGCGGACGGGCGGTCGGCAGATTGCCTTCCGGGGCATTTTTCAGATGATCATAGTCGTAAGTGAACGGCTCGTAATAATCATCCAGCTCCGGCTGGTCGGGGTTGGCGAAGATTTTTGACAGCAGGCCGATTTTGTTACCCATACGCGGCACCAGTTTGCCGCGGATGTTTTTGATCCAGCCGCCTTTCCATTTTTCCTGGTCTTCCCAGTTATGCGGGTAGCCCAGGCCGGGTTTGGTTTCGACGTTATTGAACCACGCGTATTCCACACCTTCGCGGCTGGTCCAGACGTTTTTACAGGTGACAGAGCAGGTATGGCAACCGATACATTTATCCAGGTTCAATACCATGCCGACTTGGGAACGTATCTTCATTATGCTTTCTCCTGCCCGCTCAGGGTCTGTTGATAACCATCCTGCTCACCGTCGAGCCAGTCCACATTTTTCATTTTGCGGACCACCACAAACTCGTCGCGGTTGGAGCCGACAGTGCCGTAATAGTTGAAGCTGTACGCCAGGTGGCTGTAGCCGCCGATCATATGGGTTGGTTTCGGGCAGACACGGGTGACGGAGTTATGAATACCGCCGCGCATACCGGTCACTTCCGAGCCCGGCAGGTTAATCTGACGCTCCTGGGCGTGATACATAAAGATCATCCCGTCCGGGATACGCTGGCTGACAATCGCACGGGCAGTCAGTGCGCCGTTGCTGTTGAAAGCTTCGATCCAGTCATTATCCTCAATCCCCAGTGAACGGGCATCGTCCTCACTCAGCCACACTACCGGACCACCACGGCCGAGGGTCAGCATCAGCTGGTTGTCGCTGTAGGTGGAGTGAATACCCCATTTCTGGTGCGGAGTCAGGAAGTTCAGGGCTTTCTCCGGGTAGCCGTTCGGCTTTGCGCCCAGCAGCGGTTGTGCCGCACGGGTATCCACCGGCGGACGGTACACCACCAGAGACTCACCGAATGCACGCATCCATTCATGATCCTGATACAACTGCTGACGGCCGCTCAGGGTACGCCACGGAATCATCTCGTGAACGTTGGTGTAACCCGCGTTATAAGAGACATGCTCATCTTCAAGGCCGGACCAGGTCGGGCTGGAGATAATTTTGCGCGGCTGTGCCACGATATCGCGGAAGCGGATTTTTTCATCTTCTTTATGGATAGCAAGATGTGTATGGTCGCGGCCGGTCACTTTACCGAGCGCATCCCACGCTTTCACCGCCACATGGCCGTTGGTTTCCGGTGCCAGTGACAGCACGACTTCTGCCGCATCAATCGCGGTTTCAATCGCCGGACGTCCTTCCGCGGCGCCTTCAGTACGGGTGCGGTTGAGTTTTTTCAGGAAATCGACTTCTTCCTGCGTATTCCAGCTGATACCTTTGCCGCCGTTGCCGAGTTTATCCATCAGCGGCCCCAGCGAGGTAAAGCGGGCGTAGGTGTTCGGATAATCGCGCTCCACCACCATCAGGTGCGGTGCGGTTTTCCCCGGGATCAGGTCGCATTCACCTTTTTTCCAGTCCTTCACATCAAACGGCTGCGCCATTTCGGCAGCGGAGTCATGCTGGATTGGCAGCGTGACAATATCGGTCTCTTTACCCAGGTGGCCCGGGCAGAGTTCAGAGAAGGATTTGGCGATCCCTTTGTAGATTTCCCAGTCGGTTTTGGATTCCCAGGCCGGATCGACTGCAGCGGTCAGCGGATGAATGAACGGATGCATATCCGAGGTGTTCATATCATCTTTTTCATACCAGGTGGCAGTCGGCAGCACGATATCCGAGAACAGACAGGTGCTGGACATGCGGAAATCCAGTGTCACCACCAGATCCACTTTCCCTTCCGGCGCATTATCCACCCATTCTGCTTCTTCCGGTTTCACGCTGCCCTGTTCGCCGAGATCTTTACCCAGCAGACCGTTTTCGGTACCGAGCAGGTATTTCAGCAGATATTCATGGCCTTTACCGGCGGAGCCGAGCAGGTTGGAGCGCCAGATAAACAGGTTACGCGGGAAGTTCTGCGGATTATCCGGCTGTTCTGCCGCAAAGCGGATCGCACCACTCTTCAGCGCTTCTGTGGTGTAAGCCTGCGGCTCCTGACCGGCGGCTTTTGCTCTGGCAGCGATTGTCAGCGGGTTCACGTTCAGCTGCGGTGCGGACGGCAGCCAGCCCATGCGCTCAGCGCGGATGTTGAAGTCCAGCAGGCTGCCGCTGAAGCGGGATTTGTCCGCCAGCGGGGAGAGAAGCTCCTGCGGCTGAACAGTTTCATAACGCCACTGGCTTGAGTGGTTATAGAAGAACGAGGTGCTGTTCATATGGCGCGGCGGACGTGACCAGTCCAGCCCGAACGCCAGCGGTAACCAGCCGGTCTGCGGACGCAGTTTTTCCTGGCCCACATAGTGTGACCAGCCGCCGCCGCTCTGGCCGACGCAGCCGCAGAACACCAGCATATTGATGATGCCGCGGTAGGTCATATCCATGTGATACCAGTGGTTGATACCGGCACCGACAATCACCATCGAACGGCCGTGGGTTTTCTCGGCGTTATCGGCAAACTCACGGGCAATGCGGGAGATATGATGCTGACTGACGCCGGTCACTTTCTCTGCCCAGGCCGGGGTATAGGCCTTGATTTCGCTGTAATCCGCTGCGCAGTTCACATCGTTCAGACCACGATCGATACCGTAGTTGGCGAGGGTTAAATCGAAAACACTTGCCACACGGATTTCACTGCCGTCTGCCAGACGTACCACTTTCACCGGCAGTTTGTGCATCAGCACTTCATCCAGAGCCACACCTTCGAAGAACTCATTTTCAATGCCGCCGAAATACGGGAACGCGACATCCGCAACTTCATCGTGCTTATCCAGCAGGCTCAGCTGCATGGTGATCTCATCACCGCTCTTGCCGTCACGCGGCTCCAGGTTCCATTTGCGGGATTTGTCCCAGCGGAACCCGATAGAGCCCTGCGGTGCCACCAGTTGCTGACTGTTTTCATCAATGGCGATGGTTTTCCACTCAGCATTTTCTTTCTCGCCGAGAGAATCCACCAGATCAGATGCCCGCAGCATACGGCCCGGCACATAGCCGCCTTCCGCACGCGGATCCAGCATCACCAGCATCGGCATGTCGCTGTAAGTGCGGACATAATTGGTGAAGTATTCCGCCTGACGCTTCGCGTGGAACTCATTAAGGATCACATGACCCATCGCCAGTGCAACGGCGCTGTCTGTACCCTGTTTCGGGTTCAGCCACTGGTCACACAGTTTGGCGATTTCAGCATAATCGGGCGTGATCGCGACAGTTTTGGTGCCTTTATAGCGGACTTCGGTGAAGAAGTGCGCGTCCGGGGTACGGGTCTGCGGGACGTTGGAACCCCAGGCGATCAGATAAGAGGAGTTATACCAGTCTGCGGATTCCGGCACGTCAGTCTGCTCACCCCAGGTTTGCGGGGAGGCCGGCGGTAAGTCGCAGTACCAGTCATAGAAACTCAGGCAGGCACCGCCGATCAGGGATAAATAACGGGCACCGGAGGCATAGGAGACCATCGACATCGCCGGGATCGGCGAGAAGCCGATAATACGGTCAGGGCCGAACTGTTTGGCAGTCACAATATTGGCTGCCGCAATCATTTCATTCACTTCCTGCCAGTCGGAGCGGACAAACCCGCCGCGTCCGCGTGCCTGTTTGTAGCTTTTGGCTTTTGCCTCATCATTAATAATGGACGCCCACGCATCGACCGGATCTGCGTGCTGCGCTTTGGCCTCACGCCATAGTTTGATCAGGCGTTTGCGTACCATCGGATATTTCACGCGGTTTGCGCTGTACAGATACCAGGAATAGCTGGCACCACGCGGACAGCCGCGCGGCTCATGGTCAGGCAGATCAGGACGGGTACGCGGGTAGTCCGTCTGCTGCGTCTCCCAGGTTACCAGCCCGTTTTTCACGTAGATTTTCCAGCTGCACGAACCGGTACAGTTCACGCCGTGGGTGGAACGGACAATTTTGTCATGCTGCCAGCGGCTGCGGTAACCATCTTCCCAGTCGCGGTTGACGTTCAGCTCTTGTCCGTGGTCGCCGGAGAAGGTTTCCCCGCGCTGCTTAAAATAACGGAATCTGTCTAAAAACTTGCTCATTCGGTAATCCCCCGATAAGCGCCGGGCGCTCACATTGCTCTGATTATCAGAATTGAATTAATTATTTTTTACGGCCGTATACCAGCCATGTGGTCAGAATGCAGACCACATAAAAGACAACGAACACTTTCATTGCACCGGCAGGCGAGCCGGTCAGTGTCAGTGAAATACCAAAGGCATTCGGGATAAAGAACCCGCCGATAGCGCCGATGGCAGAGATAAAACCGAGTGCGGCAGCACTTTCGGTGATAGCTTCATGCTGAGCTTCTTTTTCGGTACCGCCCTGTGCCAGCACGCGCTCAGTGGTGATTTTGCGGAACACCACCGCAATCATCTGAAAAGTGGAGCCGCTGCCGAGACCGGCAGTGAAAAACAGCACCATAAAGACGCCGAAGAAAGCGGCAAATGAACCGGCATCATTTTTGCCCGGCAGTGTGAAGAACAGCAGGAATGCGAATACCGCCATCACCACAAAGTTAATAAAGGTCACACGGATGCCGCCGAATTTATCGGAGAGGAAGCCGCCCAGCGGACGGGCCAGTGCACCCAGTAACGGGCCGAAGAAGGCAAATTTCAGGATAACGATATCCGGGAACTGGGTTTTCGACAGCATGGCAAACCCGGCGGAAAATCCGATAAATGAGCCGAACGTGGAGAGATAGAGGAAGCTCAGGATCCACAGATGTTTGCGTTTCAGAACCGGTAACTGCTCTTTTAACGAGGCTTTGTTGGCAGAAAGGTCGTTCATCCCCAGCCAGGCGGCAGCGGTAAACAGCAGCAGGAACGGTACCCAGATCCACGCGGCATTCTGTAACCACAGCTCAGAGCCGTCCGGCTGGGTCACACCGGTGCCGCCCATAAAGCTGAACACACCAAATGTCACAATAAACGGCGCGACCAGCTGCATCACACTCACACCGAGGTTACCCAGCCCGCCGTTGATACCCAGTGCTCCGCCCTGTTTTGCTTTCGGGAAGAAAAAGCTGATATTCCCCATACTGGAGGCAAAGTTTGCCCCGGCAAAGCCGCACAGCAGGGCGATAATCACAAACACCGCATACGGCGTTGACGGGTTCTGCACCGCGAATCCGAGCCATACACACGGCACAATCAGGATCAGGGTACTGAATGCAGTCCAGCGGCGGCCGCCGAAAATCGGGATCACAAAGGAGTAAGGAACCCGCAGAAGTGCGCCGGAAACAGACGGCAGCGCGGTCAGCATAAACAGCTGATCGGTGGTAAAGTTAAAGCCGACTTTCGGGAGATTGACGGCAACGGCACTGAACAGCATCCACACGCAGAATGCCAGTAACAGGCAGGGAACGGAGATCCACAGGTTGCGTGATGCAACCCGGTGCCCGCTCTCTGCCCAGAATTTTTCATCTTCCGGGCGCCAGTCAGTAATGACGCCCGCTGATGCCTTGCCTTCGGAGATCTGAGCCATAATACACCTCAAAATTATGCTGAAATTAAGGGCGTTTTACGTGGGTTATAAGGTGCTGATACTGATCTTAATCAAAGGGTGAACCGATTGATTTTTAAGCGCAAAACCGTCATTCTACTTTAGGGGTACGGTTGTTAATCTGATGAAAATACGTAAAATCAAACGGTTAGTATCAGTATGATTAGTGTGGGTTATAGCGGCTAATTCCTCAAGGTTTTAAGGGGTACTACTTTGGTGGTAAGTGTTTTTTCGGGAAAATCAGAGAGAATAACCGGTCAGTTCAGAGGAGCATCAGTGCATGCTGAAACACACATCCATTCTTACCCAAATCACCGGTTTTATGGTGCTGCTTACCGTCTTTGCGGTGATCGGCATGGGGCTGACCAATCAGATCACGGAAAGTGTGCAGGGCAATGCGCACGCGATTAATAAATCCGGCACATTGCGGATGCAGAGCTACCGTTTCTTGTCTGAAATCCCCCTGACCACACATTCACAACAGTATCTTAATGATTTTGAATCCGATTTAACCCTGCTTGCCGGGATGAAAGCAGTCAGTCCGGCCAAAATACAGCAGCAGTTCCGGTCCGTGGAACAGACCTGGCGGCAAAAGCTGCGTCCGGCACTGGAAGCGGCAAAACAGCCTGAAGAGGCCCGTGCGCTGGTGGCCGCGTTTGTCAGTCAGATTGACAGCCTGGTGTCGGCTATCGATCACCAGACCGAATCCACCATCCGGCTGGTGGCGGCTATTCAGCTGGTCTTTATCGCACTGATGATTTTACTGCTGCTGTTGTCGGCGCGGCATTTCCGCCGCCGGATCCTTCATCCGTGGCAGCGTCTGCTGGCGCAGGCGGATGCAATGGGGCAGGGGAATTTTCAGCCGCGCTTTGCGGATTATGACCACCGCGACGAAATCACCATGATCGGTAATACCCTCAACCGCACGGCAGAGGAACTGTCTGCGCTCTACGGGGAGCTTGAATCGCGGGTGGCGGCCAAAACACAGGATTTACAGGAAAAAAACCAGATGCTGGCCTTCTTATATAAGAGCGGACAGCGGCTGAATAATACCAATGACCTGACCACGCAACTGACAGATATTCTGCGTGACCTGCATCAGATCATACCGGAAGGTGCACTGTGCCTGCGGATCTTTGAGGATAATAACGCCACCCGTTTTACTGAAATCGGTGACTGCGGCTGTGTGCCGTCACAGACACAGGAACAGCTGACCTGGAATCTGAGCGGACCGATTAACCGTTACGGGGTATTGACGCTTCTGTTACCGGCCGGGCAGCAGCTGAACAGTGAACAGCAGAATATGATGCAGATGCTGAGCAAACAAATTATCTCTGCTTTTGCGCTGGCTTATCAGCATGAGCAGCAGCAACAGCTGATTCTGATGGATGAGCGCTCAGTGATTGCCCGCGAACTTCACGATTCTATTGCGCAGTCGTTATCCTGCCTGAAAATTCAGATAAGCTATTTACAGATGCATTCCGCGCAGATCCCGGAAAATTGTCAGACACTGCTGACCGAAATGCGCCAGGAAGTGAACGGTGCTTATCATCAGCTGCGTGAGCTTCTGACCACTTTCCGCCTGAAACTGACTGAGCCCGGGCTGCTTGCAGCGTTACAGAGCACGCTGGAGGAGTTTGAGCAGCGGATGGGGTACCGCATCGGTTTTGATTTTCAGCTCTCCGGGCGCCAGGTCTCCGCGCACCAGACCATTCATGTGGTGCAGATTGTCCGCGAGGCGCTGAGCAACATTCTCCAGCATGCTAATGCGTCAAGGGCGCAGGTGATATGCCGGTCAGAAGATCAGATGATTTATATCAGCGTGGAAGATAACGGGGAAGGTATCCCGGAACATCCGGAAAAAAATAACCATTACGGGTTATCCATCATGCGGGAACGGGCAGCCACACTGCACGGAACCTGCCGGATAACCACACGGGAACAGGGCGGCACTCAGGTGCTGATCAGCTTTCCCGCCAATACAACTATAAGAATAAATGAAGACGATTCAGGAGCAAGGTAAACAATGACGAACAGAATACTTTCGGTCGGAGAGATTATACTCAGTGATCCGGATGAAGCCGCTGACCCGGCCTCTCCCGCCACGATCCTGCTGATTGACGATCACCCGATGCTGCGTAACGGTGTCAGGCAATTAATCAGCATGGAGCCGACACTGACCGTGGCTGGTGAAGCCGGGAATGGCCGCGACGGCATTGCGCTGGCGGAATCACTCGATCCGGATCTGATTCTGCTGGATCTGAATATGCCGGAAATGAACGGTTTTGAAACCCTGGATATTCTGCGGCGCAAACCGCTCTCCGGCCGGGTGGTGGTGTTCAGTGTATCCAACTACCGGGAAGACCTGATTACGGCACTGCGCCGGGGAGCGGACGGCTATCTGCTCAAGGATATGGAGCCGGAAGAGCTGCTGGTGGCACTGCGTCAGGCGGCAGCCGGCAAAATGGTGGTCTCCCCGGCACTGACCGAAGTGCTGGCAGGGGCGCTGCGTGAGGTGCGCAGTGATGATGAACCGGATATCAACAGCCTTACCCCGCGTGAGCGCGATATACTGAAACTGATTGCTCAGGGGCAGCCGAATAAAATGATCGCCCGTAAACTGGACATCACTGAAAGCACGGTAAAAGTGCATGTGAAAAACCTGATGAAAAAGATGAAGGTAAAATCACGGGTGGAAGCAGCGGTATGGGTGTTGCAGAACAAATAGTACCGGTGTCCTTCTCTATATAAAGGAACAGATTATGATTATTGCAGCACACCGCGGCTTTGCCGCCCGTGCACCGGAAAATACCATGGCAGCATTCCGGCAGGCTGCGGAGTTCGGCTGTCTGTGGATTGAAACCGATGTTCAGCTCAGCGCCGACGGTGTACCGGTGCTGATCCACGACGAAACCGTGAACCGCACCACTAACGGCAGCGGGAAAGTGACGGATCTGACCTTACGCGAACTGCGGGCACTGGATGCCGGGTTATGGGCGGGGGAGGTATACCGGGGGGAAAAAATTCCGCTGCTGACCGACCTGCTGGCGCTGGCGGAAGAATCCGGACTGTATCTGAACCTGGAACTGAAAACAGAGCTGACAGACAGCGACCACGCGATAGCTCAGCTGTGTGAAGCCACCGCAGCAGTGCTTGAGATGCAGAATTTCCCGGCAGACCGTATTCTGTTTTCCGGCTTTGACACCCGCACGCTGCGCCATATGCACAAACGGATGCCGCATATCCGGCGCGGACAACTCTGGGAAAAAATTCCGCCGCAGCCTCTGGCACTGCTTCAGGAGATTGACGCATTCAGTGTGCATTGCGACTGGTTGTTCCTGCGGGAAGAGACGGCGAAATCGCTGAGAAAGGCCGGTTATCAGGTCTTTTGCTATACACCGAATTATCCGGAACTGGTTGCGCATTTTGCTGACTGGGGAGTGGGGATGCTGATAACGGATAACCCTGCAATATACAGGGACGAAAATCGTTTTTCTTAATGCTATATTGCATCTGTATTACACCGGCCTCTTCTGACAGGCCGGTGTTTTTATTTTGGCAGGCGAAAATACAAGTTATCGGAGTTATATTTAATAAATCATAATAAAATTCTTTTTATTATTATCAGATGAACAAAAAGAGGATAAAAACTGTAACAAAGTGATACAGGTTTAATCATACGGGGAGTTATCTCAAATATCCTTTTTCTCACGCCATCATTACCCATCCTGTTTGTTTTTATATAATAACCTGAAATTACATAACTATTTTGTCTTTTATTACTATTTGTGGTTACTCACAGATAGATTTTACCAATTGTTCTTAAGGCAACGAAAGAGGAATGATTATTTGCATGACTGCTCCGGATTCACTTATTCTTTACCCGATCTGATAGTGATGATTTATCGGTATTATTTTGTTATCAGTGATTTTATTGCTGCTGAATAACCGGGATTAAACTCACTTAATTTGTATTTAGCTGAATAATATCAACTGAAAATAAAAGGCAGTGGCTGGCTTCTTTTCCGATAAAGGATGCAGTAATTAACAGGGATCGTTACCTTTCCGGTCTGATTCTCCGGTGGATATAGTGCGTAATAACGGGGTTTTTATGTTTATTACTATCGTTAATTATTCCGGATAAACCTAAAAGGAGTTAAATATCCCGGGTAAATCAGGTTTTGCTATGTGTGATAATAATATATCTCTATTGAAAGAAGTTGGTTTTTTCTTAAAAAGAAGGCGAAAAAGTCAGGGATTAACAGGTTCGGAAGTGGCTGAGAAACTGAATATCAGTCAGCAGCAGATATCCCGCTATGAACGCGGGCTGTCGGTGCTCAGTCCGGATGTCATGCTCAGGTATTGTGCGGCGCTGGGAATGACGGAGCGTGAGATCAGCGAACTTTTCTCCATTATCAGCACCCATTATCAGTCTGTTATTTCCGGACCGGAAGATACAGATGACACTGATAACCCGTAATGCTGACTATCCAACTGTTATGACTCTCCCTTTACGCGTGTATTTAATATCACCAACCTTTTTCTGTCTGATGACATCTGAATGCTGTTAATAATATGTTGCATTAACTTCATATCATCAGCAGACAGGTGTTTTTATTAAACCTGTAATTTCTCTCTGTAAGAGTTAATTTTATAAATAGGAATAAATGAAAATGATGATTAACAAAAAAGCACTTGTTGTAGCCGGGCTTTCTCTGGTTATTTCTGCCTGCTCAACATCACCGGCAAAGAAAAATACGGCAGCAGTTAAAAACCCGCCGGTAAAACAGCAAACCCGTTCTGCCACACCGAATGTAACCGGTAATAACGCGGCACAGGCGTATGTGGGAAGTAAACAGGTGGCATCGCAGGGTATTGTTATTGCATCCACCAATAATGCCTGCGTAGACGGATTTAATTTCCTTAAAGGCGTAAACCAGGCTGAGTTTAATGATTTTTCATCAAGCTACGGACGTATTAATCAGAACTATACCTTCTTAAACGTCAATAAAGAGATCATGGATAAAGACTCCCGTGAAGTGTTATCCATGACACTGAATAAAAAACTGGACACCTTATGTACCAAAGTTCAGTACGCAGGTTTCATCGGTGTGAAGGATAAAATAAAAGCACTTTCTGATATTTAATTTTTTTTGGATTTTTAATCTTATTTCGGGGATGTATTCATGCCTGTGACTTCGTATTACTCAAAAACAAAGAGGGTAACAGCCTATCTGTTGCTCTTTTTGCAGTTATTTTTTCCGGTGTCGACGGCAACATTATCTGTTGCCTACGCGGCAGAACATGACAATGAATTAATCATGTCAGAAACATTTGACGGACTTAATGCATTGATGGATACATCCCCGGCTCCGCCTCCGAAACCACAGGGCGGAAAAACCGCTTCCGGCAGCACTCTGAGCGGTGAGGGATTTACCGTTGAAATGCCGTCCGGCAGTGAATACGGCGTGATGCCGGCCGGTTCAGACAGTGGCTTTATCTCCGGACAGAACGGCATGCCGTTCCCGATGAGTGTCAGCACGCTGCCGGATCCGGCGAATCCTGCACCGCGTGATAACACCGTGCGATCCGATGATATCTTCAGTGCGTTGCCGACCCTCGGTCTGCCGGATATTTCTCCGGAAGATGAAGCGGCACAGAATGAAGCCCGCCTGGCGGGTAACGCCTCACAGGCCGGGCAGATCCTCTCCAGTGAGGATGCGGTGAATGCATCCCTCGGCTATGTGCGCGGTATCGGTGAAAACCTGCTTAACCAGCAGGTGAATGACTGGCTGAACCAGGTGGGCCATGCCCGCATTCAGTTTGGCAGCAATAAAACCGGCGATGCGGACGTACTGATACCGTTAATCGATAACCCGAACAGCCTCCTGTTTTCACAGGTCGGGCTTCGCGCTAATGAAGAACGTACCACCACCAACCTCGGTCTGGGTTATCGTCAGTATGAAGACGGCTGGATGTGGGGTGTGAACAGCTTTTATGACTACGATATCACCGGCAGTAACTCGCGGGTTGGTGTCGGCGGTGAGTTATGGGCCAATTACCTGAAACTTGCGGCCAACGGCTATTTCAGGGTAACAGACTGGCACCAGTCAAAACTGCATGAAATGCGCGATTACGACGAACGCCCGGCTAACGGGTTTGATATCCGTGCGGAGGGCTATCTGCCTGATTATCCGCAGTTAGGCGCATTTGCAAAATATGAACAGTACTTCGGCGATGGTGTCAGCCTGGCCAGTACCACCTCTTCCGGTGAACTGAAAAGTAACCCGTCGGTCTCCACCATCGGGCTCAGTTACACCCCGTTCCCGCTGATCACCTTCAAAGGTCAGACATCCCGCGGTGATTCCAACGACAGCCAGATTGGTATGGAGCTTTCCTACCGTTTCGGCGTGCCGCTGTCACAGCAGCTGGATACCGACAATGTTGATCTGATGCGTAACCTGGCGGGTAACCGTTACGACTTCGTCGACAGAAACTACAACATTGTAATGCAGTACCGTAAGCAGGAACTGCTGCGGATTGCTCTGCCGCCGGCACTCAACGGTGAAGCGGCACAGACACTGCCGGTGACGGTCAGTGTGCTGAAAGCCAAATACGGCCTGAAATCACTGCGCTGGTCAGCACCTGAACTGCTGGCAAACGGCGGTGAGATCAAACAGACCGGGCTGACCACGGCAGATATTACGCTGCCGGAATATATTTTTATGGATCGTAACGGCGGGCCGCAGGGCTACCGTGTGACAGCTGTTGGTGAAGATAACGAGGGTAACCCGTCCAACACCGCAGAAATGTGGGTGAATGTTATTCCGTCTGTGGAAACCATCACCAAACTGACCGTCACGCCGAACCAGTCTTTAATCGCCAACAACAGCGACCAGTTTACCGCTGTGGCGCTGTTACAGAATGACAAGGGCGAAGTGCTGCCGAATAAAGCAGTGACTTTCAGCGTTTCCGGCCTGAAAAATCCGGAAGGCGTGACCATTTATGATGCAGACGGTAACAGCGGCCAGACACTGACCGTGATCTCCGGGCCTGACGGCACGGCGACCGTGAAAATTATCAGTAAATCCGCCGGTAAAGGATTGCTGAAAGCCAAGATGCGTAACGGTAACAGCCGTACCGAAGCAATCACTTATATCGCTGATATCAATACAGCAAAAATCAAAACTCTCGAATTAACCAATAACAAAGCAGTGGCTGACGGCCAGGCGAAAAACATCGCTGTGGCAACGGTGACTGACCAGTTCGATAACCTGGTGGAAAACTTCCCGTTAACGTCCAGAGCAGATAACGGGGCAACCGTCGCTGATCCTAACCAGCAGACTGACAGCAATGGTCAGGTCACTATCCGGTTCAGCAGTGAGACGGCCGGGGATTCCAAACTGGTTGTAGAGGGAACGGGTACGTCGAAGAGTGTGACCGCACAGTTTATCGCGGATATCAGTACTGCGAAGATCCAGAGTGTTGTGGTAACTCAGAATAACTCGGTGGCAGACGGCAAAGCGAAAAACAGCGTGCTGGTAACCGTCACTGATAACCGCAACAACCCGATCGCCGGTGCACCGGTGACAATCAAAGTACCGGGAACTGCCGGTTATCTGACACAGCCTGCCGGTGGCCTGACTGACAGCAATGGTCAGTTGCGGGTGAATATCACGAATACCAAAGCGGGTCAGGATAACTATACCTTCAGTATCAATGACAGCCGTGAAACTGAGGCTCTGACCTTTGTTCCGGATCTGTCCACTGCAACCATCACGTCCCTTATCAGTGATAAGAAAGCCATTATTGCTGATGGCACTGAGCAGGCGATGCTGACTGTAACGGTGAAAGATGCCTTTAATAACGTGATCCCGGGTAATACCGTTAACCTGACAACCACACTCGGCCAGCTGAGTGATCAGAACGTCGTTACCGGCAGTAACGGTGAGGCAACCTTTACACTGACCGGTACCCGTGTGGGTGATGCGACTGTCCGTGCGATCAACGCCACAGACGCAGCCGGTAAAACCACCGTTGTCCGTATCACACCGGATAACAGCTCGATGGCTGTCCGCAGTGTGCTGTTAAACGGTGATCAGACAACCAAAGTTGCCAACGGTACAGATAACTTTACCTATACCGTCCTGGTTCAGGATAACAATGGTAACCCGATCCAGGGTGTTCCGGTTACTGCATCCGCAGATAATCCGGCAGCAGTTGTACTGGTAACAGGCACCACCAATGCGGAAGGTAAAATCACCATTACCTTAGCCGGTACCAATAAAGCGATGGACAACGTTCTTGTCAGCGCGGCGCTGGACGGCGGGGTAAGTGTGGATGCGGATAAGAGTGTTAACTTTATCTATAACATCGACACCGCGAAGGTCAGTAAAGTCACGCTGAACGGCGATGTCACTCAGAAAGTGGCTGATGGTCTCAGCAGCTTTACCTATACCGCGCAGCTGGTGGATGGTAACGGTAACCCGATCCGTCAGGCGGATCTGGATGTGAAGTGGACGCAGAACAAAGGCAGCGATGTGGTGCTGTCAGCGGAAACCAGTAAAACCAACGCAGACGGTGTGGCGACTATCACACTGATCTCCACCACCAAAGTGGCAGATAACATCCGCGTCAGTGCGCAGTATGCCGGTACGCCGGTTATTCAGGCGGATAAAGCCGTCAGCTTTATTTATAACGTTGCCTCAGCCAGAGTCAGCAAGGTGGAACTGAACGGCAGTGTGACTGAAAAAGTCGCCGATGGCCTCAGCAGCTTTACCTACACGGCACAACTGGTGGATGAGAACAACAACCCGATCCGTCAGGCGGATCTGGATGTGAAATGGACGCAGGACAAAGGCAGTGATGTGGTGCTGTCAGCCGCAACCAGTAAAACGGATGCGGACGGTAAAGCCGTTATTACTCTGACCTCGACCAAAAAAGCAGCGGAGAATATCCGTGTCAGTGCACAGTACGCAGAAACTGCTGTGGTACCGGCAAACAAAACTGTCAGCTTTATCTTCAACATTAATATGGCCAAAGTCGGCACAGTGGAGCTGAATGGCGCTGTCACGGAGAAAGTGGCAGACGGCACCAGCAGCTTTACCTATACCGCACAGCTGGTGGACAGCAATGGTAACCCTGTCCGCAAAGCAAACCTGGATGTGAAATGGACCCAGGATAAAGGTGCGGCGGTGAAACTGTCCTCCGTTGTCAGTAAAACCGATGCCGATGGTAAAGCGACTATCACGCTGATTTCGACCACCACAGCAGTGGATGATGTCCGTGTCAGTGCGCAGTACCAGGAAACCGCAGTCGTGCCGGCGGATAAAACCGTCAGCTTTATCTATAACATTGCGTCAGCCAAAGTCGGTACCGTGAAACTGGACGGCGATGTGGTACAGAAAGTGGCGGATGGTGTCAGCTTCTTTACCTATACCGCGCAACTGGTGGACGGCAACGGTAACCCGGTTCGTCAGGCCGATCTGGTGGTGAACTGGAGCCAGGATAAAGGGACGGATGTTGCTCTGTCAGCCACAACCAGTAAAACGGATGCCACCGGTAAAGCCACGATCACCCTGACCTCCACCAAAAAAGCGGTGGATGATGTCCGCGTCAGTGCGCAGTACGCAAGTACCGCTAAAGCAGATGCGAATAAACTGATCAGCTTTATCTTTGAACTGACCTCCGCCAAAGTCGGTACAGTTACCCTCAACGGTGATGTGACGGAAAAAGTTGCTGATGGCGTTAACGCCTTTACCTACACCGCACAACTGGTGGACGGCAACGGTAACCCGATCCGTCAGGCCGGTCTGGATATTAAGTGGACGCAGGATAAAGGCAATGATGTGACGTTGTCTGCTGTCAGCAGTAAAACCAACACGGACGGTCAGGCCACTATCACACTGACGTCGACCACAAAAGCGGTGGATGATGTCCGTGTCAGCGGGCAGTACGAAAGTACCGCCAAAGCGGCAGCGGATAAAACGGTCAGCTTTATCTATAACGTTAATCTGGCCAAAGTCAGTACTGTGACCCTTGACGACGCTGTTATTGAAAAAGTGGCGGATGGTGTGAATACCTTCACTTATACCGCGCAACTGGCGGACGGCAACGGTAACCCGGTCCGTCAGGCCGGTCTGGATGTGAAATGGACGCAGGACAAAGGTAATGATGTTGTGCTGTCTTCGGCAACCAGTCAGACCAATGCCGATGGTAAAGCGACTATCACCCTGAAATCCACCAAAAAAGCTGTCGATAACGTCACGGTGAAAGCTCAGTACAAAGAAACCGCTGAAGTTGCTGCAGATAAGACGGTCAGCTTCATCTATGAACTAAGCTCAGCCAAAGTCGGTACCGTGACCCTGGACGGCACTGTCACGCAGAAAATCGCGGATGGTACCAGCTTCTTTACCTATACCGCACAGGTTGTGGACGGTAATGGTAACCCGGTCCGTAAAGCGGATCTGGTGGTGAACTGGACGCAGAACAAAGGTAACGATGTTGTTCTGTCAGCCACAACCAGTAAAACCCGTGCCGATGGTACAGCCACTATCACGCTGAAATCGACAACCACTGCGGTGGATAATGTCACCGTCAGCGGGCAGTACGAAAGTACGGCCACTGTGGCGGCGGACAGAAATGTCAGCTTTACCTATGAACTGACCTCAGCCAAAGTCGGTACCGTGACCCTGGACGGCGATGTGGTGCAGAAAGTGGCAGACGGCGTCAATGCTTTCACCTACACCGCACAGTTGGTGGACGGTAACGGTAACCCGATCCGTCAGGCCGATCTGGTGGTGAACTGGACGCAGGACAAAGGCAATGCAGTCGTGCTGTCAGCGACAAGCAGTAAAACGGATGCCACCGGTAAAGCCACTGTTACACTGACATCCACCACAACTGCGGTTGATAACGTTACAGTGAGTGCACAGTATGAAGACACTGCCAAAGTGGCAGCGAATAAAGCGGTCAGCTTTATCTTTGAACTGACCTCAGCCAAAGTCGGTGCCGTGCAACTGACCGGTGATGTGGTACAGAAAGTGGCGGACGGTGTGAATAACTTCACCTATACCGCGCAACTGGTTGACGGCAACGGTAACCCGGTCCGTCAGGCTGATCTGGTGGTGAACTGGACGCAGGACAAAGGTAATGCAGTCGTGCTGTCAGCGACAAGCAGTAAAACGGATGCCACCGGTAAAGCAACTATCACCCTGACCTCCACCAAAAAAGCGGTGGATGATGTTCTCGTCAGTGCGCAGTATGCCGGTACGGCCAAAGTGGATGCCAATAAGCTGATCAGCTTTATCTATGAGATGAGTTCAGCCAAAGTCGGTACCGTGCAACTGACCGGTGATGTGGTACAGAAAGTGGCGGACGGTGTGAATAACTTCACCTATACCGCGCAACTGGTCGATACCAACGGTAACCCGATCCGTCAGGCGGATCTGGTGGTGAAATGGACGCAGGATAAGGGCAACGATGTTGTGTTGTCTGCTGAGACCAGTAAAACCAATGCGGACGGTAAAGCAACCATCATACTGACCTCCACCACAAAAGCGGTGGATACCATCACCGTGAGTGCGCAGTATGAAAGCACCGCCAAAGTGGCGGCGGATAAGATGGTCAGCTTTATCTATAACCTGGCATCCGCACACGTCAGTACTGTGACACTGAAAGATGATGTGACGGAGAAAATTGCCGATGGTGTGAATACCTTTACCTATACCGCACAACTGGTGGACGGCAACGGTAACCCTGTCCGTCAGGCAAATCTGGATGTGAAATGGACGCAGGACAAAGGCAGTGATGTCACGCTGTCAGCGGCAACCACGAAAACGGATGCCAACGGTCAGGCGACTGTCACCCTGAAATCAACCACCAAAGCGGTGGATACCATCACGGTGAAAGCGCAGTACAAGGAAACCACCGAAGTTGCGGCGGATAAAACTGTCAGCTTTATCTATAACATGGCGTCAGCCAAAGTCGGTACGGTGAAACTGACTGGTGATGTGGTGCAGAAAATTGCTGACGGGGCAAATAACTATACCTTCACGGCGCAGTTAGTTGATAACAACGGTAACCCGATCCGTCAGGCGGATCTGGTGGTGAAATGGACGCAGGATAAGGGCAATGATGTTGCACTGTCGGCTACAACCAGTAAAACGGATGCGGACGGTAAGGCTGTTATCACTCTGACCTCCACCAAAAAAGCTGTTGATACCATCACCGTGAGTGCGCAGTACGAAAGCACGCCGGTTGTGGCAGCTGATAAGACGGTCAGCTTTATCTATGACCTGGCGTCAGCGCATGTCAGTACGGTCACGCTGGGCGGTACAGTGACAGAAAAAATCGCGGATGGCGTGAGTTACTTTACTTACACCGCACAACTGGTGGACGTAAATAACAACCCGATCCGTAAAGCAGATCTGGATGTGAAATGGACGCAGGATAAAGGTACGGATGTTACGCTGTCCGATGTAACCAGCAAAACGGATGCAACCGGTAAAGCGACCATTACCCTGACCTCCACCACAAAAGCGGTGGATACCATTACGGTGAGTGCGCAGTATGAAAGCACCACGAAAGTGGCAGCGAATAAAGCCGTCAGCTTTATCTATAACCTGACATCCGCACACGTCAGCACCGTGACACTGAAAGATGATGTGATTGAGAAAATTGCCGATGGTGTGAATACCTTTACCTACACCGCACAACTGGTGGATGGCAACGGTAACCCTGTCCGTCAGGCAAATCTGGATGTGAAATGGACGCAGGACAAAGGCAGTGATGTCACGCTGTCAGCGGCAACCACGAAAACGGATGCTGACGGTCGGGCGATAGTCACCCTGAAATCGACCAAAAAAGCGGTGGATACCATCACCGTGAAGGCTCAGTATCTGGATACCACCGAAGTAGCGGCAGACAAAACGGTCAGCTTTATCTATGACCTGGCGTCAGCCAAAGTCGGTACCGTGATACTGACCGGTGACGTGGTACAGAAGGTGGCCGATGGCGCGAACAACTTCACCTACACCGCTCAGGTGGTGGATGATAACAACAACCCGGTACGCAAAGCGGATCTGGTGGTGAAATGGACGCAGGATAAAGGTAACGATGTCGCGTTGTCAGCAGCAACCAGTAAAACGGATGCTGATGGCCGGGCAACCATCACCCTGGTTTCCACCACAACAGCGGTCGATACCATTACGGTGAGTGCACAGTACGAAAGCACACCGGTTGTGGCAGCCGATAAGACAGTCAGCTTTATCCATGACCTGACGTCAGCGCATGTCAGCACAGTGACCCTGGATGGTGATCTGGTTGAGAAAGTGGCAAACGGCACCAACAACTTTACCTATACCGCGCAGTTAACGGACAGCCGCGGCAACCCGATCCGCCAGGCGAATCTGGATGTGAAATGGACGCAGGATAAAGGTACGGATGTTGTACTGTCAGCGACAACCAGTAAAACGGATGCAGAGGGCCGGGCCGTTATCACGCTGAAATCGACGACCAAAGCGGTTAAAGATATCACTGTGAAGGCTCAGTACGCTTCGACTGCTGAAGTGGCAGCCAATAAGACGGTCAGCTTTACTTATGACCTGGCATCGGCGCACATCGGTGAGGTAACGCTGGATGGTGATCTGATTGAGAAAGTGGCAAACGGCACCAACATCTTTACCTATACCGCACAGCTGGTGGATGCCAATAACAACCCGGTCACACAGGCGGATCTGGATGTGAAATGGACACAGGATAAAGGCAGTAATGTCATCCTGTCAGCGGCAACCAGTAAAACGGATGCGACCGGTAAAGCGGTTATCACGCTGAAGTCGACCACCAAAGCGGCTTATGATATCAGTGTCAGTGCTCAGTACCTTGAGACCGCACAGACTGCGGCTGATAAAACCGTCAGCTTCACAGCGGATCTCGCAACGGCGCACATTGCATCGGTCAATCTGAAAGGGGAAGTCACCCGTAAAGTGGCCAACGGGACAAATACCTTTATATTTGTTGCCACGGTACTTGACGGGAACGATAACCCGGTAAGGGATGTCGCGCTCACCTGGGAAGGCAGTGCACCAACAACCACAACACTGACAGCGGCTGCGCCGAAGACGGGTGTTGACGGAACGGTTGAAGCCACACTGACGAGTTCGGTGACACCAACGTATGACATTGTTGTTTCGGCCAAAATGGACGGACAGAACAAGGTTAATGCGAATCTGACGGTGTCTTTTGAAGAGTTGTTCAAGAGTACAATCACCGTTGTGGATGCCGGTAAAACAGGCACCGTTGTTATTCCGGGAGCGAGAATTGAAATCTATTCCGAGAATAAAGGTGAAAAACTGGTTGATAGGCTGACACCATCCGACGGCAGGATTGAGGTTGAACTGGTGGCAGGACGGTATGCGATTGTTATTACAAAAGATGGCTTCAGAACCTATGATGATTTCATTGATATTCGCACAGGTCTCAACCTTAATTATCAGTACGGTCTGATCCAGATAGGTAATAATGATGCCAAGATTATTGTCCAGTGGCTGGAAAATAATCCGAAGGATCCGGATGCCTATATTAAAGTGCCTGACGGAACGGTGGTTTACCGTGGTAAGAAAGATTATGACGGAGTACATCTCGACAGGGATAACACATCCGCTCCGGGTCTTGAAACGATTACCATCGAGAAGTTTAAGCCGGGCACCTATACCTATGCTCTGGAATGCTACAGTTGTACCTGGTCAAACTTTAATAATACCGATACAAAAGTATCAGTACATATTAATGACCGTGTAACGCTGGCATCGGGAACCGCGCCTGATACTTATGTTGAATCTCCGCGGAATGCTTCGGGTACCAGCACTAAATTCTGGCGTGTACTTGAAGTTAATGTGGATAGCAATAATGTGGTCAGTGTGAGACTGTTGCAGACATACTCCTCTGCCATGTAATGCAGAAGATTGGTAATGATAAAATAAGCCGTTCAGACCACAGGATAATACGTGATCTGTATCTCATAATCTGATATGACGGTAATATAACGAAAAGCTCCGGTATGACAGCCGGAGCTTTTTATTTCGTGTGAAAAGAGGAATAACATTGGTAATACCGGCGCGGGGGTGATAAATCCCGGTGAACATATTGTATTTCAGATGTTCAGATGGTTTTTTTCGGCAAATATACATTTATTCAGATCTGCAGATTTATATCAGATGATCATACTAATTGACGGGATTTTATAAGTATAATACGCGTTTTTATACTATTAATCCGGAATGGAATACCACGAGTAATTATAGTTACCAATGCAATTATTTGTTAATAATTAGTGCGTTACAATGGTGTTTTTGTGAAAAAATATGATTAATGTGTAACAGAGTGCTTCAAACGTAATCGCGAGAGGAGTGGGGGGGATATTTAGGATAAATCGTATTTATTGTGTAAAAACAGTCACTTCAATTTAACTTACTGATGTAGTTAGTAAATTTGACTTATTATGCTATTTTTCGGGTATGAATAAATTTTTATTGATAGGTTTAATCTATTGTTCGATTTGAATGGAGAGGTGAATAAAAATTTGCACACACCGCCATAAGTCATTTACTCTTTACATGAAAATAAAATAACTTATATAAAGAAGGTTATTAACGATAACAGGTAAATGGCGACAAAATGATCTTCGTGATTGTCTTGTAATACCAATTTCCCCGGCGATAAGAAAAAGAAATACGGCTGACATATCAGTGACGATAATGTTTGTCCGTACACGGGATAGCAGAGATCATTAATCTCTGCCACTGTGACATTGTTATCAATAAAATAGTTAACTACTTAACAAAATGAATGCTGAAAATAGCATTTTTACTCTCACGTGGAGTGAAAATGTATTATCATGCTTATCTTTTTTAACTGAAGAAGGAGTTGTCTTAAACAGGCATGCAGTATATTAGTTTATCTTTTCAGTGATTATCATTATTTCACATGGCATATAAAACAGAGTACATATTGTTTTATTTATAATAAATAGTAGTCAGAGTGTAATGTAGTCGTCAGGAGGATTTGTGATTAAAAATATTCATCCTATTTCCAGCGTAATAGGCCAGGCTCTTAAAAATAAACGCCGGCAGCTCGGGTTATCCGGTATTGAACTTTCAAAAATTTTAAGTATCAGTCAGCAACAGATCTCCCGCTATGAAAGAGGCGTGAATTGTTTTAACCTGGACATGCTTATGCGCTATTTTGCTGCTCTTCAAATGACACCAAACGATGTTAATAATTTATTCTCGGTATTAGGGAGTTATTACCACCACAAGGTCGGTGAGCACGAAGGAAGAATAGAACAATCGTACTATAATGATTACGGAAAATGATTTAAACAATAATAAAGTATATTTATACAGAAATAATGCATAAAACCATTATGATGGGGATATCGTCGGTACTTATTGATAAATTATTTTATCATCATTAACTCTGAAAATCCGGGACCGGGACATATTTATGTTTATGTCATATAAAAAATTTAATATGAAAAAAATAAGATTATATCTGCTGTTTTCCTTGCCGTTTATTTTTCCGGTTTCAGTCGCAGTATCCTCTGCATCAAAGCCGGAGATCAGACAATCTGAGCCGGTAATATCGGAAACAATAGAGGGTATCGGGGCAGTTGTCGCCGTGTCTCCGGATGATCTCAGAAACCGCTTTTTATCCGGCAGACGGGGCATGCCGTTTCCGATGGATCTGACCACACTGCCGGAGCCTGCCGGAAAACTGCCGCCCGGCAGCCGGATCCCGCACAGTGATGTGTTCAGTACATTACCGGCGGTTCCGGTGCAGCGCGATGAATCCGGTGATCAGTTTTACTCGGATGAGATCGCCGGTGCCTGGCAGGCATTCTTTGATAATAACGGATACGATGTGCAAACCGGATTCGGCGGTGATCTGGAAAAAGATCTGAAAAATAATCAAAAAAATAACTTATTAAATACCAGCAGTTATATGGTTATCTATGATGAAAAACCATAGCTTTACCTTATGCAGTTCTGTTCAGATGTATTTGTTGTCACTTTAAACCTGAGCATCAGGAGGAACTATGATTTTTGATGATATGAAAACTGATTTGGCAAATATAATGAAAAAATTTGTTAAACAGGATTGTGATATTAAATATCACTATGACGGTGATAACGTCGTGTTTTATATCGATGAAGAGAATGGTGTGCATATCCAGATCAATATAAATTGTATCAGTGATGTGCCGGTATACCAGTAAACGTAAAGATACTGAACGAATGAAAATACATTTGTATTTATACAGTCTCTGGTTTCTCTGGGGAGGGATACTGATAGCTATTATCTCTTCCGGGAGAGAATTGTATTTTCATGTGAGCATCTATTCTTTACTTCTTTTTGTATTATTTTTCATCACAACAGGAAGGCGTTTTTTTATGGCATTATTCAGACAAGACGATAAAAAAGATAAAGCAGAACCCATGAAAGCGGAACCGGTAAAAGCAGAGCCGGTAAAAAATGAACCAGCCGGTAAAAGTATTACTATTGTGGGAACCGGCTGTGAAATAACCGGTGATATTATTCCTGGCGGTAATATTGAAATATTCGGGAAAGTGAAAGGGAATATCAATGCCGGTGCTTTTAAAGTTTCCGTTATGGAAAAAGGGGTTATTGAAGGTGATGTGACGGCGGAGTATGTTTCAATTAATGGTCTTATGAAAGGCACCTGCTGTGCTAAAAATACGGAAATTTTACAAAAGGGCGAACTTAATGGTGTATGCCGTGCAGAAGCATTTTCCATTATTACCGGCGGGCGTTTTACCGGCCAGTCCGAACCTTATAAGAGTAATAAAGTAAACCCTGATATCGTTGTTGCCGGTAAAGAAAAGATAATAAATCAAAAATGATATTTGTCCCGGCACACTGTTAACGGATAAAGGAAAAATGAAAATATATTCCCGGATTTTGATAGCGCTGCTTTTTATCCCGTTACTTTGTTCTGCGGGAACGCCGCCGCAAAATGTTGAGCTGCTGAGTATAAAAGCAGGGCAGGGAGAGACAAATGCTCAGTTTTTACTGGGAACACTGTATCTCACCGGACGTTACGGTGTAAAAAAAGATATTGAAAAGGGAAAGTATTATTTGCTTATTGCGGCCGGAAAAGGTGATTCAGATGCAAAACGTTTTTTGGCGCTTCAGTATTATAATGAAAAAAACTATTTTGCATTCCTTAATCTGCTTTCTGAGTACTGCCTGGATATTATTGAACAGAATCCTGACTGATAATAAACAGAGACTAAAAAGGCTTGTATTAACTGCAAGCCTTTTTTATTTATAAACCGGCCTTCAGACTGGATTTTTTCTTGATTGAGCGGAACGCGCTTAGTTTGATATCACTGCATACCTTACCGAGTTTTATCGTCAGGCTGTTTCTCATATAAATTTTAATATCATTGTCCATGATACTTTCATTTTCCCGCAGGAAATTAAACTCATTCATCACTTCACTGTATTTCCCGGATAACACACGGTAATCATTGGCATTCGTTTTGCGCAGCAGATACATATCATCAATACAGCTGTCACTGGTGGAATTCTGTGCCGGAGCAGGGAGCAGTTTTACCGGCTCTGCCGCAGGTTGCGGGGGCTGAGAGGCCATTTGCCGTGACGGGGTGGTACAGCCGGACAATGTGGTCAGTAATCCCGAAATCAGAATTAATGTTTTAAAACGCATGATAACTCCTCTGGCGGGTATATATTGTATCTGATTTTAAAAACAGAGAGGGTTATACATTAAAGTATGTCTGTAGTGTTTGTATATGAATAGAGTGTGACGAAATAAGCATAATATTATCATGTTTTTATTTGGTTTTTTGGTGATAAATATACTGATGATTATATTTTTTATTATTAAATTTGTCGTGACGCAATATAAGTAATGCAAGGTACAGAGGATATGATTATATACACGTTATAAGAGTGGTAATAAGCATCATAGTATATATATAACCGGTATTTTGCCGCGGAGTAAATAAAAAATATTTTTCCGCCCTGCATTGTTATGTCGTGGCAGGAAATCATCTTTTCCGCAACGGAAAACGCCTTTTTACTATTCATCAGTAGGGTAAGGAAAAACAGATAGTTACAATCTCACAGATGACTTTTTGATTGGGATAGAGTGATGCTTAAATATGTGATTTTCAGCTTCTGGATTGTACTGATGTACCCGCTCGGGGTTGATTTGCATCTGACCGGTATTCCGCAGATTGCTGCGGATCTGAATGCCCCGGAAAGCGCACTGTATACTGCTTTCTCCGTATATCTTGCCGGAATGGCGGCCATGATGCTGATTGCCGGATGGTGTGCTGATCATATCGGGCGCCGACCAGTGGCACTGGCCGGCGCGGTTATTTTTTGTCTGGCGTCGGTGGCTGCCGGGTCCGCTGTCACTACCGGGTTTTTCCTCGCTGCCCGCTTTGCCCAGGGCGCAGGTGCCGGGTTCTGCTATGTGGTGACGTTTGCCCTGCTGCGCGATGTGCTCCCCGGTCCGGCACGGACAAAAGTCCTCTCTATGATGAACGGTATTACCTGCATTGCGCCGGTACTGGCGCCGGTGATTGGTTTTCTTATCCTGTTGTATTTTCACTGGTCCGTGATGTTTTACTTTTCTGCGGGCTATGCGCTGGTGAGCATTATTTTCTGTCTGTTCTTTATTAAAGAGACCCGGCCGGATAAACACACGGCGGAAACAGCAGCAGTTGCCGGAAATGAACAGCCGGAAGGTTTTCTGAATGCCTTTTTCCTGACACGGCTGGTGATTTCCTGCCTGGGAATGGGCGTGATCCTGACTTATGTGAATGTGTCGCCGATTATTCTGATGGGACAGATGCAATTCACCTCCGGTCAGTTTTCAGCGGCGATGGCGTTGCTTGCTATGGTCAGCATGAGTGTCTCTTTTTCCATGCCGAAAATTATCGCCGCTTTCAGCAGTAATGCCATTTTATATGCCGCGCTTGGATTGTTCCTGCTCAATGCCGCGTTGCTGGGAATATTTTTGTCCGGGGCGGAATACACGCTGATACTGATTATTGTGTTTGGTTTGTGCGGTGCCGGGTTTTCACTGATGTTCGGGATTATCATGAGTCAGGCGCTGTCGCCGTTTGCAAAGCGCGCCGGTGTGGCCAGTTCGGTGCTGGCGATTGCCCAGCTCAGTTTTGCCTCGCTTTATATCCGGCTGATGGCTGCCGCAGAAACCGGCGCGGTGGCAATGCTGCTGATTATTCTGCTGACAACCGCCACGGCGGGTGCGATATTACTGAAACGATATCCTGTCAGCAGCGGAAACCGCCGGGCGCTTTATGAATAAATCACTGCACCGCCTCGATTTAAATCTGCTTATCATCCTCCAGTATCTGCTGGAAGAGCGGAGCGTGAGCCTGGTTGCGGCCCGGCTGGCAGTGACCCCTTCGGCGGTCAGTAAAGCGCTGACCAAACTGCGAACCTGGTTTGATGATCCGCTGTTTATCCGCAGTCCGCAGGGATTAATACCGACACCGCTGATGCTGCGTCTGGAAGGGGTGCTGCCGGAATTTCTCCATACCGCCAAATCGGTGGCGGAGATCCGCGACAGCGATAACCCGAAAGGGGTGCAGTTCCGTCTGCTGATGGAAGAGCCGCTGAACCTGATCATGCTGCATGACCTGGCGGTCACGATCCTGAATCACTATCCGGAGTCGGCGGTCAGTATCCGTGACTGGGATTATAACTCACTCAGTGAAGTGATTGCGGGAGAGGCGGATATCGGTCTGCTCGGACGCGAAAGTTACCCGAAGTCGCGGGAGAGCATCAGCGCGATCCCGGATATTGTCAATTTTGATCTGCTGTTCACAGACAGACCGCTGGCGTTTATCCGGCGCGGACATCCGCTGCTCAGTGAAGCGTGGACTATCAGTAATCTGATCAAATACCCGCATATCAGTACGGAATATGCGAACCGGATCCCGTGGGCACTGGATGATTTACTGCATGATCTCGGCTATTCGCGTCAGATCCGGCTCTCTTATTCCTCTTTTGAGCAATCACTGCAGATGGCCGCGCATCCGGGACACGAACTGATCACCTGTGCGCCGGGTTACTGCAGCCACTATGTGACGAAATTTCAGCTGGATCTGGAGTGCCGCCCGCTGCCGTTTGAGGAGTCGTTTTACCGCCAGCTGGATATTCCGTTTCTGATGCTCTGGCATAAACGCAACGCGCATAATCAGAAAACCCGCTGGCTGCGGGAACAGATCCGGCAGAGTGTGAGGGCGTTTACCGGAGAATAAAAAAAGGCATCCGCCCCCGGATGCCTTTGGGTACAACAACTGAACAGCGGACTATTCAGCGGTTCTGGTACTGGTGCGGATCAGGTAATCAAAGGCGCTGAGTGACGCTTTGGCCCCTTCGCCTGCCGCGATAATAATTTGTTTGTACGGCACGGTGGTACAGTCACCGGCACCGAACACCCCTTTAATGCTGGTTTCGTTACGGGCATCGACCACAATCTCACCCATCGGGTTCAGATCCAGTGTTCCTTTCAGCCACTGCGTATTCGGCAGCAGGCCAATCTGAACGAAAATCCCCGCCAGTGTCAGTGTGTGAAGCTCACCGGACACACGATCTTTGTACTGTAAGCCGGTCACTTTGCTGCCGTCGCCGAGCACTTCGGTGGTTTGTGCATTCACAATGATATCCACGTTTGCCAGGCTGCGTAATTTCTGCTGTAACACCGCATCGGCTTTCAGTTCCGGGGCAAATTCCAGCAGGGTGACGTGTTCCACCACACCGGCCAGGTCGATAGCTGCTTCCGCGCCGGAGTTACCGCCGCCGATCACCGCCACGGATTTGCCTTTGAACAGCGGGCCGTCACAGTGCGGGCAGTAAGTCACCCCTTTGGTACGGTATTCCTGCTCGCCCGGAACACCCATGTTACGCCAGCGGGCTCCGGTACTGATAATGACGCTGCGCGCTTTCAGGGTGGCACCGGACGCGGTCTGTAACTGATGCAGGCCGCCTTGTTCTGTGGCCGGGATCAGCGCCGTGATGCTCTGGTTATCAATCACATCTGCGGTGTAATCTTCCACATGCACTTTCAGTGCTGCAGCCAGTTTTGCGCCTTCGGTTTTCGGCACGGAGATATAGTTTTCAATATCCACGGTATCCAGCACCTGGCCGCCGAAACGCTCACCGATAAGTCCGGTACGGATCCCTTTACGGGCGGCATACACAGCAGCGGATGCCCCGGCAGGGCCGCTGCCGACAATCAGCACTTCATACGGCGCCTGCTGATTCAGAGCGTCAGCTGCACGTTTACCGGCGTTGCTATCCACTTTATTGACGATTTCCGCCAGTGTCATACGACCCTGACCGAACTCGTTACCATTCAGGAAAACCGCCGGCACGCCCATGATGTTGCGTTCGGTGATCTCATTCTGAAACAGACCGCCGTCAATGGCCGTGTGTGTGATGTCCGGATTAAGTACCGCCATCAGGTTCAGTGCCTGCACCACATCCGGGCAGTTATGGCATGAAAGTGAATAATAGGTCTCAAAATGGAATTCACCTTCCAGATTACGCACCTGATCCAGTAATTCCTGTGCTTCTTTCGACGGGTGACCGCCGACTTGTAACAGTGCTAACACCAGTGAGGTGAATTCATGACCCAGCGGGGAACCGGCAAAGCGGATACCCTGAGTCTGTCCCGGATTTACAATCAGGAATGACGGCTTGCGTGCAGAAGCACTGTTATCTTCGCGAACGATAATCTTCGGCGATAACTCAGCGATTTCCTGTAATAATGTCCTGATTTCACCGGATTTAGCACTGTCGTCAAGGGTTGATACCAGCTCAACCGGACGGGTTAATTTTTCGAGATACGCTTTAAGCTGCGCTTTCATTGTGTTATCGAGCATGATTATTCCCTTAAAAAATCGGGTGCAATGCACCCGATAACAGTAAATAAGAAAGAAGACGGAGAGGGGGTCTTAGATTTTACCGACCAGGTCCAGTGACGGAGACAGAGTCGCTTCACCTTCTTTCCATTTGGCAGGGCAGACTTCACCCGGATGGCTGGCAACATACTGAGCCGCTTTTACTTTACGCAGCAGGTCAGATGCGTCACGGCCGATGCCTTCAGCGGTGATTTCAATCGCCTGGATGATACCCTGCGGGTCAACAACGAACGTACCGCGGTCAGCCAGACCTTCCAGTTCACGCATGTTTTCGAAGTTACGGGTCAGTGCGCCGGTCGGGTCACCGATCATGGCATATTTGATTTTGCCGATGGTTTCTGAGCTGCTGTGCCATGCTTTGTGGGTGAAATGGGTGTCAGTGGAGACAGAGTAGATGTCCACGCCCATTTTCTGGAATTCGTCGTAATGGTCAGCCAGGTCGCCTAACTCAGTCGGGCAGACAAACGTGAAGTCAGCCGGATAAAAGAAGAAAATGCTCCATTTGCCTTCGGTGTCTTTTTCGGTGACTTCGATGAATTCACCGTTTTTGAATGCCATGTTTGTGAAAGGTTTGATTGGGGTATTAATTAAAGACATAGATGATTCCTCCTGTTTCGTTGAAAATAACAATACGGGAAGCTGCGCAGGGAAGCCAATGGCTTGCTGCTATCGATGTGATAGGTTTTACCTGAGAATGGATTTATTTTAATAGTTTACAGCGCCAAAACGGCAGATATTGCGCACGGACAATAAGATCGCATTCCTGTTTGAAAATGCATTCAATCAGGGGGATGATTGTTAAGATATGTATGAATAAAGATGAACAAAAAATTAGTGGCGTGATGACGTTTCAGCTTTCATTTTAAGGTCGCTGTGTTTATTATGCCCTCTTCTTTTTTTGACGGCGTAACTGGTTTTGGGCATTGGCCATAAGTAGACCAATCTGCTTTAACAGTCTTTTTTCAGTTACGGTTCTATCTGCATGACCTCCGGGATAGAGTGAATAGCATAAATGACTGAGACAACCTCTCTGACACCACTTGTCACCCTGAAAGGGCTGAGCAAAAGCTTTGACGACAAGAACATAATTAAGCATTTCGACCTCACAATTAATCATGGTGAGTTCGTCACCATTCTGGGCCCGTCCGGGTGCGGTAAAACCACGGTTTTACGGTTAATCGCCGGGCTTGAGGATGCGGATGAAGGCACTATTATGCTCGGCGACCAGGATATCACCCATATCCCTGCTGAACAGCGCCATATCAACACTGTTTTCCAGAGCTACGCCCTGTTTCCGCACATGACGGTTTTTGAAAACGTCGCATTCGGGCTGCGCATGCAGAAAACCCCGGAAAATGAAATCACACAGCGTGTTGAAGAAGCCCTGAAAATGGTGCAGCTGGAAGATTTCGCCGGACGAAAACCGGGCCATCTTTCCGGCGGACAACAGCAGCGTGTTGCCATTGCCCGTGCGGTGGTAAATAAACCGGAAGTGCTGCTGCTGGATGAATCCCTCTCCGCGCTCGATTACAAACTGCGCAAACAGATGCAGAGTGAACTGAAAGCTCTTCAGCGTCAGCTGGGGATCACTTTTGTGTTTGTCACCCACGACCAGGAAGAGGCGCTGACCATGTCTGACCGTATCATTGTGATGCGCGACGGCAGGATTGAGCAGGACGGCACACCGCGTGAAATCTACGAAGAGCCGAAAAACCTGTTTGTGGCGCAGTTTATCGGTGAGATTAATATCTTTGATGCAGATGTTCTGCACCGAATCGATGAACAGCGGATCCGCGCAAATGTCGAAGGGCACGAGTGTGATATTTACACCACGCTGGATGTCACGCCGGGGCAGAGAGTTCATGTGCTGCTGCGTCCGGAGGATCTGCGCGTTGAAGAGATCCATGATAATGAGCCGATTGCCGGGCTTATCGGTTATGTCCGTGAGCGTAACTATAAAGGAATGACGCTGGACTCCGAAGTGGAGATGGAAAACGGCAAACGGGTGATGGTCAGTGAGTTCTTTAATGAGGATGATCCGGATGTGGATCACTCGCTGAATCAGAAAATCGCCGTGACATGGGTTGAAAGCTGGGAAGTGGTGCTGGGCGATGAAAATGACGCGTAAACCATTCCAGACTATCGTGATCACGGGGATTGTCGCCTGGTTACTGCTGTTTGTTTTCCTGCCCAATCTGATGATCATCGGCACCAGTTTCCTGACACGCAATGATGCGAATCTGGTCGATATGGTCTTTACCCTCGACAATTACCGTCGCTTATTTGACCCGATGTATGCACAGGTGATGCTGCACTCGTTCAATATGGCGGTGATTGCCACGGTCTGCTGCCTGCTGATCGGCTATCCGTTTGCGGCTTTTATTGCCGGGATGCCGCAGAAGTATCGTCCGCTGATGTTATTCCTGCTGATAGTCCCGTTCTGGACCAACTCTCTTATCCGCATTTACGGGCTGAAAATTTTCCTCAGCACACGCGGCTATATGAATGAGTTTTTATTATGGACAGGGCTTATCGATAAACCCTTTAAGCTGATGTATACCTCTGAAGCGGTGGTGCTCGGGCTTATCTATATTCTGCTGCCGTTTATGGTGATGCCGCTTTACTCCAGTATTGAAAAGCTCGACAAATCTTATCTGGAAGCGGCGCGGGATCTGGGGGCAAATAAATGTCAGACCTTCTTCCGCATTATTCTGCCGCTGACCATGCCGGGCATTATCGCCGGTTGTCTGCTGGTACTGTTACCGGCGATGGGGCTGTTCTATGTGGCGGATCTGATGGGCGGGGCGAAAAATCTGCTGATTGGTAACGTGATAAAAAGTCAGTTCCTGAACATCCGTGACTGGCCGTTTGGCGCGGCAACCAGTATTTTCCTGACCGCAGCAATGGGGCTGCTGCTGTATGTCTATTACCGTGCGGCGAAAATGTTAAATAAGAAGGGTGAACTGGAATGATAGGACGCCTGTTACGCGGTGGTTTTATGACCATCATCTATGCTTATTTATACATCCCGATTGTCATCCTGATTGTGAACTCCTTTAACTCATCCCGTTTCGGGATCAACTGGCAGGGGTTCACTACTGACTGGTACAGCACGCTGGTCAATAATGACAGCCTGCTACAGGCGGCGGGTCATTCACTGACAATGGCGATTCTGTCCGCCACATTCGCCACGGTTATCGGTTCACTGACGGCGGTGGCACTGTACCGCTACCGGTTCAAAGGAAAACCGTTTGTCGGCGGTATGCTGTTTGTGGTGATGATGTCACCGGATATCGTGATGGCAATTTCCCTGCTGGTGCTGTTTATGATCCTCGGGGTGTCGCTCGGTTTCTGGTCATTACTGTTCTCGCACATTACCTTCTGCCTGCCGTTTGTGGTGGTCACAGTCTATTCGCGGCTGAAAGATTTTGATGTGAAAATGCTGGAAGCGGCACGTGATCTGGGTGCCGGGGAATTCACCATTCTGCGCAAAATTATTCTGCCGCTGGCGTTACCGGCAGTGATCGCGGGCTGGCTGCTGAGCTTTACCCTGTCAATGGATGACGTGGTGGTGTCCTCATTTGTTACCGGACCAAGCTATGAAATTCTGCCGCTGAAAATCTACTCGATGGTAAAAGTCGGGGTTTCACCGGAAGTGAACGCGCTGGCCACGATTTTAATGGCACTTTCGCTGTTTATGGTCATCATCAGTCAGCTTGTGCTGCGTGACCGCTCACACAAACAGCAGTAACCTTTCTGTTACCGGCGCGGTCTTCAGCGGATCCGCCGGTTTATTTTGTGAATAATCCCGCATTGCCGCAGAATTTTCAATTCTGTTACCGTTTTATGACGTAATCGTTGCTTTACCCCCCGCTTTTCCGCTTTTATAATTGCTCTGCTTAATTAACAAAGGGGGCGTTACCGCCTGTGATATTCACTGATTAACCCGGGTTGAGGGAAACACTGAAATGAAAAAGTGGTCCTTACTGCTTGGTGCCGGCATTCTGGCAGCGGGCTTGAGTTCAGCATCAGCAGATGACAGTAAAACACTCTATTTCTATAACTGGACGGAATATGTTCCGCCGGGATTATTAGAGCAGTTTACCAAAGAGACCGGAATCAAGGTGATTTACTCCACCTATGAATCCAACGAAAGCATGTACACCAAACTGAAGACCTACAAAGACGGGGCTTATGACCTGGTGGTACCTTCAACCTATTTCGTCGCCAAAATGCGCCACGAGGGGATGCTGCAGAAGATCGATAAATCAAAGCTGAGTCACTTTGATAATCTGGATCCGAACCTGCTGCACAAACCGTTCGATCCGGAAAATGATTACTCGATCCCTTATATCTGGGGTGCGACTGCTATCGGGATTAACGGTGATGAGATAGATCCGGTCTCTGTGACCTCCTGGGCCGACCTGTGGAAACCGGAGTATAAAAACAGCCTGCTGATGACTGATGATGCCCGCGAAGTGTTCCAGATTGCTTTAAGCAAACTGGGTTATTCAGCAAATACCACCAACCCGGCTGAAATTGAGCAGGCATATAAAGAACTGCAAAAACTACGCCCGAATATTTTAGCGTTCAACTCCGATAATCCTGCCAACCCGTTTATGGAAGGGGAGGTGAATGTCGGGATGATCTGGAACGGCTCCGCTTATGTGGCGCGTCAGTCCGGCCTGAATATTGATGTTGTCTGGCCTGAGGAGGGCGGTATCTTCTGGATGGACAGTCTGGCTATCCCTGCCAATGCCAAAAACCCGGAAGGTGCACATAAGCTGATTGATTTCCTGTTGCGTCCGGAAATTGCAGCACAGGTCGCACAGACTATCGGGTATCCGACCCCGAACCTGGCAGCGAAAAAACTGCTCCCGGCTGAGATTGTGAATGACAAATCACTTTATCCGGATGAGGAAACTATCCGCAAAGGACAGTGGCAGGATGATGTGGGTGACGCCAGCGTACTTTATGAAAGCTATTATCAGAAGCTGAAAGCCGGTCGTTAATTTTACTGGCGCTAAAAAAAGCACCTTCGGGTGCTTTTTTTATGCCCGCAATAAAGTGACATAACCTAAATAGTTTCATTGCAATGATATATAAGGAGCTAAACAAAAATGTTTTTAATTATTAAACAGTGATTGAATCAATAAAGCGGTTTATAGAAAAAACATAAATGACACCTGTCACAATGTGGATTTGTAATCATTTCAACTAATTGTTTTAAGTCAATTATTATCTAATGCATTGATGTATAAGGGGCTGATTTAAGTTATCCCGGTTTAAGCGAAAAGTGATGTGAAAATTAACAAATAAAAAATTACAAATACAACAAGTAAGTTACAAATTGCAACGACGAGACTGCAATATCATGCTGGATATCTTTTTTTGTTGAGAATAAAAACTTGAAATTAAAATAAAATATTCACGGTGCAGCATGAAACACTTATTCACTGTGAATGTCAGATTTTAATGGTTTTTTATCCGGGCAGCATAACTGATGCCTATCTAAAAATAATTAGATGATTATAATTACGAAAGTGACTAAGTAATGTGTAAATGGGTAATTATAAATACCATTATTTGTTACTGGTTTTTCAATCAATTCACCCTTTGGATGGCGGATTGGTCAGTCGCTGAGTCTTTTTTCATCATATAGCTGGTGTTTTAGGCATAATGGCGATTAAAGTGTGATGGGTATCACTGAATTGATGTAAAACAATGAAAAATATTTTGTTGCATGTGATCTGTTTCACTTTTTCTGTGGTTAGATCAAAGAATCATAGTTAGCGGATGGATTAGTATATAATCAGACATCCTGATTTACATTCTCTCATTATTTCGGCTGATGCTACGGATAGCATAAAAAAAGACAGGGCGACGAATTAATCACAAAATGGCTAAGTAATTATACTAAAACATTACTTATCTTTATGTGACTAGTTAGTAATCCCGGTCTTATTTTGTTTAGGGAATAGTCTTAAATATGCAGAGTGATTTTAAATTTTGATATCGTAATAAAGATTCTCACGTTTTTCTGTGGCGCTGAATTTTTTAATTGGTTAAATAGATAAACCTGGTTAAGCATTTTCACTGAAGTTCAGATAAATCTGTTTATTTCTTAAAGATATAATGAAATTTCTGTGAAGTGTGACATCGATATTAAACTAAATTTAAATATTACGTCATAATTAAAACGCAATTATTCATAACTTTTAGTATTTCTAGAGAAATACTTTGTTTTTATTTGAAATTTTAATACATAAAAAAATATAGCTTTTAAGTAATTTTACTTAATCGAATTCACGACTTATAGAGAAATAGGTAGACATTATGGAAACTTCCGACTTTTATGCAGTCTTAGGCCACAGAATCCAATCAAGACGTAAAGAACTCGGGATTGTTACGGTTAAATTAGCACAAAAACTGAATATCAGTCAGCAGCAATTTAACCGTTATGAACGCGGTGTCAGTAAAATCAGTCTGCATCATCTTATTGAATTATCTGAATTATTAGATGCGCCGATCGAATGGTTCCTCAGCGGTAAAGCTGAAGCATCAGAACATCCGCATGAACCGCATATTCAGATGCGTTCAAATCAGTTCAGAGCAGAAACAGTATTACTGAACGGCAAGCAATTTATTTAAATCAAGATATTGTTTCTGCTGTTATCAATTCTGATGCGACAGACATTATCAGCTAAACGCAGTAAGCCAGTCATCTTTGTTATTATTTTGGTTAAAATCAGCGGAAAGTACATCCGGTGCAAATCCCAGCTGCTTTTGATTAACCATCTTAAGAAGATATTGTTGGTAAAAGGCATAATAGTTCACAGCTTCGCCGCCAGCCTGGCTTACTGATTTGCACATTTCCGTATCAGAATATTCCGGATTTTTGATTAATTTATTTTCAACAGCAATTAATAACTTTATTTTTTCTTGTATATTATTGCCGGTATTATAACCATCAATATCCACTAACCTCATTCCAAGATAAATATCCTCTCTTTTATTATAATTATTCATAAGCCAGTCATGCAATCGTTTGGCTTTTTCATTGTCTTCGTTATGATTAATATCCGGCTTCCCGGTTTCCATTTCTGCTCTCATATTTATTGTCCTTTTTTGTATAATTATAAATATTCACCGGATATATCCGCCGTGCTATCCGGAACAACACGGGCATTTATTTGTGTTGTTTTTTCACGGGCAAACGTTTCCGGAGTCAGATAAAGTAATTTTTTTCCGGTACGTAATATGATGTTACGACTGAAATGAAAAGAAACCGGCACAGTGAAATCCGGATATTCAGTCATTTTCTTTTTAAGCTCAGCCGGCAGGATTAATTCACATTCACACTCCGCTGCAAACTGTTCAACCAGTTGATAAATCAGCTGAAAACGTATTCCGGTATCATCAAAAAATGCAGTCAGTTCTTTTTCCAGACCGGAAACTGCGCCGGCCAGGTTCTGATGAATGACAAGTCTGTACTCATTCATCACGCGCATCAGTTCCGGCATCGCCTGTGCCAGACCCTGTTGAAAACCGGCATCAAATCCGGCTTTGCGGTGTTGCTCTGCAGTATCTTCCGCCTGTTTTATCAGGCGGGCAGCATACTGGTTTGCCTGCCGGGTCAGGTTACTGAGGCGGCAAAGGGCAGAGACGTGACGATGTTTAATCAGCACGCCGTGTCTGATATGTGACAGCAGGGAATCAGGCAGTAAACGGCACATAATGTAATACCAAAGGTAAAAGAGAACAGGGCAGATGCGGCAGATGTATTTCTGCCGGTGATAAGGACGCATCCGTCATCAGCTGAAACCGGGCCGCCAGCGCGGAGGAAAAACCGGATAATAATTGAGTCATGGCAACCAGGCCGGGCAGGGTTGCCGGGATATCCTGCATTACCTGTGCCTGCGGCCACGCCGGCAGCGGCAGCACGGGACTCAGTGACAAAAATGCCTGTTGGGATGAATCAGGCACGGTATCATCCGGCAGATCATAAGCATGGCGGATGAACATATCCAGGTAACGGCTGACGGCCGGAAGCTGTTGCCAATGGCGCATCAGCGGGATAGTCAGCGGAGATAACAGATCAAAATCCCTCTCACGCGGTAGCCGGTAGTGATCAATAATGACCGCATTATACATTCTGCGGTATGACGCAGATTGCGCTTCCGGCGGCAATCCGCTGAATAAGCGGCTGCTGTGCAGATAATCCGCCGGCTGGTACATAACCCGTGCAACGGCACCTTGTATATCAAACCGGTTATTCATGGTGTTTTGATCTTCTGGCGCGTCAGAAATGCCCGTAATTGTGCGCGGCGGAGATAACCGGCCGCAACCAGTATGAACCCTGCCGGAAACAGCAGAAAAAACGGGGACAGACCGGCTGCTTCCGGTTGCGGCGGCAGATCAATAACCGGTTTCCCGGGATACAGAAGGACAGAAACGGTTTCTTCGGTCAGTCCGTTAAAGGCATTCATCACAAATGTCTGAATATCCTGAGTGAACTGCGTTTCCTCCTCAATCCCGGAATGGTAAATCAGCACCGAGGCACGGGGTATTTCCGGTTTTTTCCGGGGGCTTCCCGGTCCGGACAGCGGATAACTGAGATGAACCCGGGCTCCGGTAACCGTATCAAACGAGAGCAGCGATTGTTCCAGCCGCTGCTCAATGGCAGAAATCAGGCGGGCTTTTTCTGACTGCGGGGAGGCAATCAGTGAGTCTGACGGGAAGATCCCGGCAATCTCAATCCGCTCATCAGTCGGCAGATGGTATTCCTGCAAAATATGAATGGCGTGACGGCTCTGTTCTTCCGGTACGGAAATGGTAAACAGACCTTTTCCCTGCGGAGTTTTCACTGCCTGAATCTGGTGTTTATGCAGCGCGGCCAGCACTTCATTAGACTGACGCTGATTAAGTGATGACAGAATCGTACCTTCTTTGCAGCCACCGAGCAGCAGACTTATCCCGCTTATTATTAATATAAACATTATCTTGTGCATCACTGACCCTTAATCACCGTATCTGCGGCATTCAGGGTCAGATGCAGCATACGGGAATAGAAGCTGATCTCTGTATGCCATTTGGCCATCACGGCCTGGTTTTCCAGCATCATCATGACATCGTTGGTGTCTGTGGTTGTTTGCCCTGCGTCCAGTGCCTGTGTTTTTCGGCGCAGGTCTTTTTTTGCGGTTCCGGGTAATGCGATATTCTGATAAGCCGCCTGCTCCCGGCCGCTGAGATCAGTCAGTAATTCAGTGATCGTTGAAACAGGTAAAATCCGGTTAAATGATGACATCATACAATCCTTGTTATGGTTAATGGCAGGCGGGTAACCTGCCAGTTTTACGTCATAAATCAGCGCATATTACCGATCGGCGTTGACAGGTTTTCTTTATGCTGGCGGATCATCGCTGAGAGTGCGGAACACTTGATATTCAGCGATGAAGTACAGGCCTGTAACATCGCCATATCGTAAGCGTTGGCAGTGTCTTTATTGCCTGACTGTAAATTATTCATCAGCGCATTCAGTTTCACATTATCTTCATGAATGGGTAATTTGAATTTCTTCGTCAGGATAGTGAATGTAATTGCATCATTTTTATTTGCTATATCAGCCATAAATATCCTTATTTATCATCAGAGGTGAATTTTGTGTGGTTATCAGACAGGTGAATATAATTTATTGAGCCATATACTCCCGGCGGTGTATCACGGTATGGTATTTCCCTGTACTGTACCAGCGTGTTTTCCGGTGCTGAGGATATCGTGGTATTGATATCCTTTATAATATTGTCTGTTTCCTTATCTCTCCTTTTTTCGCCATGAATGATAATGCTGTTATGTGATTTTTTCACAGAATATCGAATCGGAAGATGACTGAATCTGTTATTTATTAATCTGGTTATGTCATCGAATGAAAAATATCTTATAGTAATATTTTCCCTGAATGTATCAGGGATGGCCAACAGGGTTAACGGTGTTTTGTTATTATCCTGTCGTATATATATGATCTCTTTTCTGTGATAAAAATCAGGCGTCAGGATGATATCATTATTATTTATTTTTAATTTTGATTTGTTTATTCTGTGAATGTGGTAGCCGGGAAGCTTATCCCTGATAATCTTAATTATATGTTCATCAGTGTATAAAATAAGAATATTATTCCCATTAATAATGTAATTATTGTTTTCGATATATTTTTTTATAATATTTATGCTGTCTATGTTATCAGGATTTCTGATTCTGTTGTCGCTGTATTGAAAGAACATCAATCCGGTTACTGGTAGGAATAATAGCAGAATCATAACGGGAAGAAGATAGCGACGGGCAGGGTGTCTCACTTTATTTTCTGGTAACATTATGTTTTTACACCATTCATCGGATTGATTTTTGATGGCGAAAAGACATTTCCCCTGACATATAAAAGGGGAATTATAACTAATTTCTTGTGTTATTAATTCACCATTATATGTTTTAAAAGAGACGCGATAATGATCGTCATGCAACTCAACTTCTGTCTGTTCAGGCAGTAAACTGGTATCTGTGATATTCAGGTTAATCAGGTTGTTGTCATGATTGACTGCATTATTGATGCCGTATATCCCGGAAGGAATGGTTATTTCTTTTTGTAATCCTTCATCGGAAATTATGATTAAAGTATAAAGATTTTGCATCAATAAGCCCTGGTTATTAAATCATAAGTATAATAATTTTATTTGATAGTGTATTTCTGATATTCAAATGATAGTTAGGTTTATAAAAAAATGGTAGTAAAAAATAGTTTAATATTTTAAATTCATCACTAAAATTTAGTTCGTTCAGTAATGGTTTACTGTTTTACAGGTATTTGTTATCTATTCTGAGGCAAAGGATGGTTGAATTCATATGGAAAAGGAAAGTCAGATATATATTTATAATGATATATATAAAGTGGATAGGTGCAGAGAATATGGTCAGGCTGACCGTTGTTTCCCGTTATCGAAATGTATAAAACTGCTGGCATTTATAGATTGCCATTATCATTTCCCCCGGACAGATACTAATGCAGCAGCAGATAACCAGGTCTGTCCTGATTATGAGATTATTTTTTCGGTTCAGGGGGATGCAGACAATCCTGAATACCGGATTGTCTGTGAAATACTGAATGAAAATAGTGTAATAAAAACATTTTTTAATACATTGCGTCACTCTGAACACTATTGGCTGGTAAAGCATCTGATCAGTGCGGCGGATTGTAAAAATAACAATATCAGGGATATCAGCCAGCGTTACGGATTATCCGGTACTCATTTCAGACGCCTGTGCCAGCGTTATATCGGCAATCAGAGTAAATACCAGTTACGTCACTGGCGCGGCGTGGCATCGGTGCTGGATATCCTGGTCAAAGAGCACTCACTGACCCGGATCGCAGCAGATAACGGCTACTGCTCGGCATCGCATTTCTCAAATGAAATCAAAATATTATTTGGTATGTCTCCCCGGAAAATAAGGAATTTAAATCATGCGGTTAAAAAATAGCACCGGGGGACTGTTTGGTCTTATTCTTTGTCTGTTTTCTCTGCCGGTCATGGCGGAGCAAACACTGTTATACGAAAAAAAACCGCCGCGTCAGGAGCAGTATGTGGCGAAAGAAACACGCCTGGATCATTTTTTTGATGCGCTGGCCGGAAAGCTGGATGTCATGATGATTTCGTCGGACGCGGTGAAAAAGAAGAAGATTTCCGGCACCTTTGATTTATCCGACCCGCAGGCCGCACTGTCACAGATGCTGAAAACGATGGCACTGGTGTCATACCGGGAAAACCGGACTCTCTATATTTACAGCAGCAATGAAATTGAATCATCAATGCTGACTCTGAATGCCATCACCCGCCATGAACTGACGGCTTTTCTGAAACAAACCGGGTTATTTGACGCGCAATATCCGCTGACATCTGACCGGCAGCAGCGGATTTTATATGTCACCGCCCCTCCGCGCTACCTGGCACTGATCCGTTCTGCGGTGGATGCTCTCGAAGCTCAGTACAGTGTGCAGGAACAGGGGATTTCACCGGAAGATGAGCATATTCAGTTGGTTAAGCTGGAAAACAGTTTTGTGCAGGACCGGGAAATTACGTCGCGCGGGAAAAGCCTGATACTGCCGGGAGTGGCCTCGGCATTGCGGGAGTTACTGGATTCCGGGTCAGCAGCCAAAACCGGACTGGTGCCGCAGGATGGGGAACCGGAAGAGACAGCGCCTGCTGAAACGGTCTGGCTGGGCGGTGAACGGGTACGGATTGTGCCGTTGCAGGGGGAAAACAGCCTGCTGTTAAAAGGCCATCGCAATGCCCTGCACTTAATCAATCAACTGATAAAACAACTGGATGTTACCAAACCGCAGATCGAATTATCATTGTGGATTATTGATGTATCAAAAAATGAAGCAGATCAGCTGGGGATCAACTGGCAGGCTGATTACGGTACAGGAAAAATGAAGGTGTCATTTAATCTCAGTGAGCTTAATCAGTTTACTGGTTTTTCCTTTTTCAGCAAGATCAGAGCATTGTCTGCGAAAGGGCAGGCCAATATGGTCTCCCGGCCGATTATTCTGACCCAGGATAACACACCGGCGATTTTCGATAATAACACCACCTTCTACAGCAAATTGCAGGGAGAACGCACGTCATCCCTGGAAAGCATCACCTACGGTACAAAAGTGAGTGTGACACCGCGGATCGCCAATCAGCGGAAATCCGTGGAGATGATTATCGACCTTGAAGACGGCGCACAGAAAAAGGACGCTGACGGAACAGGCGGAGAAGATGCACTGCCGGTGATTAACCGCACCAATATCAGCACGATAGCCAGGGTTGCTCAGGGCAATACACTGCTGATTGGCGGGTACACGCGGGAAAACAGCCATCGCCATAACGATAAAATTCCGCTGCTGGGTGATATCCCGCTGGCAGGCCGGTTGTTTCAGTTTGAATCAGTGAAGACAGAAAAAATGGTCCGGCTTTTTTTGTTGCAGCCCCGTATTCTGCAACAGGATTTTTTCAGCGACACAGAGATTACTGGTCATATTCCGTTTAATGATGAGAATAAACAAGGTATTAAGATGATGCAGTCACTGAGGCAGGGCTATTGATATGATCAATAGCGTATCCGGCTCAGCGATGTTCCGTCCGTCAGCAGCACCACAAAAACAGGCGGGTGATGTGGCGGCGGAGCAGCGCCCGGCGGAAAACCAGGCAGAAAATCACGCCGAACAGATGATGGATGTGATGGATGACATGGCGATGGCGCTGTCACAATTTAACCGGCGGCAGTACGGCAAAGATGAAAATATCAGTCAGTTACCGGCATCAGAGCAAAAAAACAGTGCGGAGGGCGCGGAGACAAAACTGGATCGGGTCGTGAAGTGGTTTGCGGCTTGCGGACGCTCTGTCCGGGAGTTTCTCGATTATGTGCGTAACCTGTTTCCGGACCCCAGTGATTATGTCATGGCGCTGCGTTCCTTATTGCGTAAGCTGCCGTTTTCGGCAGAAGAAGCCGCTGAAATTGATGCGGAAATTGAGCAGTTACTTTATGGTGAGTTTGCGCAGGAAACGCGGGCCGGAATCAATATCGCGCTGAAAATCCGCCTGCACGCACCGGTGACACAACTGGATTGCGCGCAGCTGAGAATGGTGTATCGCAGTTACATCAGCTGGAAATTCGATATTTTGTATCTGTGGAAAGTGTGGCTGGAGCAGTACCGGAAAAGCCGGGTCAGAAGCCTGCTGAATTATGTCCGTGACTCGCTGGTGTGTGATATGGCGGCTGCGTTACCGAGTTGCAGTCATCACAGTGAGTTCGGGGAGCTGACCGCCCGTCTGCATACCCTGAATCAGCTTATTTCCCTGAATGATATGTTTCATCAGAAAATTTCGTCTCTGAATTGTGCAGAACCGGTACTGGCGGATGAGCCCCGGCTGAACCAGTTACTGATTTCCGGGCTCGGTGACGCAGAGGCATTTCAGACGGAAACCGAATCGTTGCTGGCGGCGGCAGAAGATGACAAAAACAAACCGCTTATTTTACAGCGTTTGATTGTGATTTTTGGTGAGATACCGGATGTCCTTTTTTTGCAGGAAGCAGGGAAAGAGCAGGTGGTTTCTTTTCTGAAAGCCCTTATGAGTAAAACTATTAATATCTTATAACTTTCACCGGCAATGGATTGCTATGCTGACAACTTTTATTAATGCGGTCAAAAGCAGACCGGAGATCGCGGTACTGCTGATTATGGTGATGGTAATTGCCATGCTGATCATTCCGCTGCCGAAAATGCTGGTCGATTTTCTCATCGGGCTGAATATTGTCATTTCTATCCTGATGTTACTGCTCTCTTTTTATATCATCCGGATTCTGGGATTTACCTCTTTCCCGGCACTTTTGCTGATCACCACCCTGTTCCGGCTGGCATTGTCGATCAGCACCAGCCGCCTGATCCTGCTGGATGCCGATGCCGGGAATATCATTCAGTCATTTGGTGAATTTGTTATCGGCGAAAATATTGTGGTGGGTTTTGTTATCTTCGCCATTGTCACCGTGGTGCAGTTTATTGTCATCACCAAAGGATCGGAGCGTGTGGCGGAGGTGGCGGCGCGTTTCTCTCTTGACGGTATGCCCGGCAAACAGATGAGTATTGATGCCGATCTGAAATCCGGCCTGATTGATAACGAAGAAGTGCGCAAACGCCGTAAAGAACTGGAGCAGGAGAGCCAGATGTACGGTGCGTTTGACGGTGCGATGAAGTTTATCAAAGGCGATGCGATCGCCGGAATTGTTATTATTTTTGTGAATTTTGCCGGCGGAATTGGGATCGGTGTTGCGCAAATGTCGATGCCGTTCAGTGAGGCACTCAGCACTTACACGCTGCTGACGATCGGAGATGGTCTGGTGGCGCAGATCCCGGCGCTGCTGATTGCTATCAGCGCGGGGTTTATTGTCACCCGGGTCAGCGGCACCAATCAGAACCTGGGGGCTAATATTGTCAGGGAGCTGTTTTCTCATGACTTTACTCTGATTGTCACCGCTGTCCTGGCACTATGTATGGGGATGCTGCCGGGGTTTCCGGCCGGTGTTTTCGGCCTGCTGGCTGCCGGACTGATGTTGTTTTACGGTATGCGGCTCAGACAAAATAAGCAGAAGCAGGCATCTGAATCGGCACAAACCCGCACTGACAGCCGCTCTCAGGCAGTATCCGCGTCGTCTGCGGACGATTTTGCGCCGCGCGGACTGACGGCAGAAAATAACGAAGCTATTCCGCTTATCATCACGCTTCACCACCGTTATCAGACGCTGTTTGAAAAACAAAATATTACAGCGTGGCTGCAGGAGGAGTTTGCCTTCTGTTATGGCTTCTTTTTGCCCGCTGTCATTATTAATTACAGCCGGGAAATACCGGAACATAAAGCGGTGGTGTTAATCAATGAGATTCAGTCCGGAGTCATTTACAGCTATCCGGATCGTTACCGGATAATTGAAATCAATGATGCCCTTGATTCACTGAATATTGAATCTGAGAGTATTGATCAGGAAGGCGGTGAGAAAACGATCTGGACAGATAAAAATCACGAGGAAGACTGCCGGGCAGCCGGAATGGAGACAGAACAGGGTATTACAGTATTTTTCAGCGAATTCAGCCGGATAATGACGCAACATATTCAGGAACTGCTGGGCATTCAGGAAACCAAAACGCTGCTGGATAATGTGGAGAATAAATATCCGGAACTGCTGAAAGAGTGTTACCGCTATTTATCTGTTCAGCGTATTGCGGATGTCTTTCAGCGGCTTATCGCGGAGCAGATATCCATCCGTAATATTAAAATTATTCTCGGCGCGCTGGTGCAGTGGGGGCAGAAAGAGAAAGATCCGCTGGTGCTGGTTGAGCATGTCCGCAGCCACCTTGCCCGTTATATTTCGGCACATTTTGCCTGTGATCAGGTATTGCGGGCGGTGGTGCTGTCAAACCCGCTGGAGGAGATGATCCGTCAGGGTGTCCGCCAGTCAGCGGGCGGGACGTTTATTAATCTTGAACCGGCGCAGTTGGATCATTTTTATGATGCACTGGCGCTGGTGATGACACCGTTGCGCCACCGGCGGGATATCGTGTTACTGACGACAATGGATATCCGCCGTTTTGTCCGGAAACTGACTGAAATGCACTATCCGGGAATAGCGGTGCTGTCATTTTCTGAAATTGTCCCGTCGGCACAGGTGTCGGTGATTGATTCTGTTTAATGTCATAAAAAGGAAACTGGAGATGGATCTTGCAACACTGGTAACAGAAGGAATGAAACTGATCGGGCGCGGGGATTTGGTGCCGGAGGGCAGCTCTCTCGATAATCACTCAACAATCTCATTATCACTGGGGGAACAGCAGGTGATCCATATTGCGGTGGTGGATGAATATCCGGTTATCTGGGTGCCGCTGCCGGCGGATTTACCGGCATTGCTGCCGGAGGTAAAAGGCGGATTGCTGGATATTCTGACAGAAGAACCGGCTGCACTGTTTTATCCGGGATTACCGGCACTGCGGCAGACAGAAAACGGCGCAGAACTGGTCGGCTGCTTCAGTCACAGTGCCGTGAGTGATGCGGAGTCCTTTGTGCAGGCGCTGGATCAGTTTGTCCGCCTCAGTCAGCAGTGTCACACGCTGATCCTCAGAGGCTGATCATGCTGGATGCTCTGCTCAGCCGGCGGGCATTTCCGGTGCATATCCGCGGGTATTACCTGGAAGCACCGCTGCCGGATGTGTTTATCGGGGAAATTTGTCTGTTATGGCAGGATCTTACCTGCCGCGTCCTGCTCGGCCGGGCTCAGGTGGTGGGGTTTAATGAACACAACACCCTGCTGAGCCTGATCGGGCAGGCAACCGGACTGACGCTGACCACGGTTATCGCGCCGACGGGTCGTGCAGTAACACTGACATTCACACCGCAGATCCCGGGCTCGGTGATTGATCCGTCCGGTAATACGCTGGCCCGTCTGAGTGAGATAACTGAGCCGGATAACCGGGCGATCACGCGCCCTGTCTGCGGGGAGGCACCGGATGTGCTTTCCCGGCAGCGTATCACGGAGATTTTGCCGACCGGAGTGAAAGCCATTGATGCCCTGCTGACCTGCGGAAAAGGTCAGCGGCTGGGCATTTTTGCCGGGGCGGGCTGCGGCAAAACGGTGCTGATGAATATGCTGATTTCGCATGCGCAGGCGGATATTTTTGTGATAGCGCTGATTGGTGAGCGCGGCCGGGAAGTAACAGAACTGATTGATGAACTGCGCAACAGCCCGCAGGCCGCTAAATGTATCCTGGTCTGCTCCACCTCCGATAAACCGGCGGTTGATCGCTGTAATGCGGCACTGGTGGCAACGTCACTGGCGGAATATTACCGTGATGAAGGGAAAGAGGTGGTGCTGTTTGTTGACTCTCTGACCCGCTACGGGCGGGCGCTGCGGGATGTGGCGCTGAGCGCCGGGGAAACGCCTGTCCGGCTGGGGTATCCGGCATCGGTATTTGAGCAGTTACCGGCACTGCTGGAGCGTCCCGGTGCCACGAAAACCGGGGTGATCACGGCTTTTTATACGGTACTGCTTGATAGTGAAAATGAGCCGGATGGTTTTGGTGATGAAGTGCGTTCCATTCTCGACGGACACATTTACCTTTCACGGCGGCTGGCCATGCAGAACCATTATCCGGCGATCGATATCCCGGCCAGTATCAGCCGTGTCATGTCACAGATTGTTTCACCACAGCATTTGTCAGCTGCCGGGCGTTTCCGGGCACGGCTGGCGAAACAAAATGAACTGAAATTGCTGGTGGAACTCGGGGAATATAAATCCGGATTGAATGCAGAGAGTGACAAAGCGGTTGAGCTGACGCTGCCGATGCGCCGTTTTTTATGTCAGTCACCGGCAGAATCTGTTGTACCGGATGAGACAGGCAGGTTACTTGAACAGCTCACGCAATGAATTACAGCAACTGATCGCACACTTCAGCCTGAAAGAGCGCTGTGTACAGGCAGCACTGGCACAACTGCATCAGCGCTACCGGCAGGAGCAGGAAAACAAAGAGAAACTGCTGTTGTTAATCAAAGGATTAGAGCAGCAAGTTCATGAATTTGAGTGCTGCGGATTATTATCTTATATCGCACTGAATGAACGCCGCCGTAAACAGGCAATATACCGTAAACAAATCCCGGAGGTTCGTGCGCGGGTGGATGAAGTATCCATTCAGTTGGCGCAAATCTCAGATGATATTGCTGAGAGTAATAAAACGATAAACAATCTGAAGAAGAAAATTATTAAGTTTGAACAATACAGCGAGCAATAAATTTAGTTTATAAATATAAACGGGGAGCCATGGTGAATATTGAATGTTATTACAGTGATCCTGAGTCTGGTTTTTGTACGGAGATGGTGAATAAACAGGTGGCCGATTTACTGTCAGTGATGATAAAAAGAAAAGAAAAAAAACAGTGTGATAATGATATCCCGGTAATCTGTTCAACAATTCAACATTATTATGATAAATATTACAGTGGTAATGCATTATATTTTTTTTCGAAGAATGAAAGGGGTGATTATCATTTTTGTGACAAGAGTGATGCTGTTATGAACTTGACCTCACCAGCAGAAAAGATGAAAAAAATAATATGTCCGAATACGTTACCTGACTATATTTTATATAAAAATACGGCAGATAAATACCCTGGTACGCATCCTGAGAATGTGATTTCTGCAAAAGAACCGAAAAGCATGGCAGCAGAAAGAAGAACGATGGAAAACATCCCGGAATCAGCAAATATTCCGGAGACAGAATACACATCTGGAACAGAATACACACCGGAGACAGAATACACATCTGGAACAGAATACACATCTGGAACAGAATACACACCGGAAACAGAATACACACCTGAGACAGAATACACACTGGTGACAGAATACATGACGGCAGCAGATATGACGCCGGAGTTGCCGGCGTTTCCGGTTTTACGGCTCTCCGGAACCACACCGGAGAAAAGGAGTCTCACGTTACGGTATTATGAGCAGGAAAAGGGGTCGCAGGAAAAAGCCGCTCAGGTTATCGGCTATACCGGAAAAAATCAGGCTGTCCCGGAAAACGGCAGACCTGATTATTATTGTTCTTATCATTTCAGGCAGAAATATCAGCCACCTGAACCGGTGTTTATTTACCGGGAAAAGCCGGGGCGGTTTAAACTGGAAACCGGTTCAGAAACGCTTAGCCGGCGACTGAAAACGATGAACGCGATAAATGGAATTAATAGTGTTGATATAATATAAACGGAAAAAATAAATGTATTATGATGCATGTCAGGCGATGGATTACCTGAGTTGTTACCTTCCGGAAAAAAAAGAAATTAATGGGCGCGTCATTCATTGTCTTCTGATCAATACACAGAATACATTGGATGTTTTAATTGATGTTGAATCATTTCTCCATTACCTGATCGGGGAAAATACGATTCCGTGGGAAATTATTCCGGAACATTATTTATCTGAACTGATTAATGAACATAAAAAAGCGATCAGACTACCTTTTTTCTCACCGGAATGTTATTTCCCTGAACTTTGTACCGCCAGTCCGGCGGCAAATATCACACGCAGGCTTACATTCAGCGGGGATGGTATTGATTTCTGTCTGATCGGGGCAAAAGGGCGGTTTGATATTACCGGCATGCCACTGACAGCGGATCTTTCTGTTCCGGTGAATGCCGGCATTTATATGGGTTCAACCCGGACATTTACCGGTGTGATTCAGCAAATCAATGAGGGCGATGTCCTTTTCATTACACAAAACCAGCGGTTTCTGAGAGCAGGAGGCTATTTTCAGATGACACTGAAACAGGAACAGGACGAGACAGTTATTACTGAACGGGGAATTGTCCCGCAAGCGCCGGTAACCCCGCCGGAAGCCACCCTTTTTGACAGCCGCAGAGTGCCGGTTCAGGTGGATTTTTTGCAGTACCGCAGGGTGTTTCCGCTATCTGAACTGATGGCGCTGCAACCGGGCGATAAACTGACGCTGCCGGCGGCGGATAATCATCTGATCACGCTGGAAATCAACGGCCAGCGTTTTGCTCAGGGGGAACTGGTGCGCGTCGGGAAACAATACGCCGTGGAAATTCATCATATCTTTCATAAGGGTGAATGATGACTGACAGTGCTGTGTCGATGATGCTGATGCTGGCCGCGGCATCCGTTCTGCCCTTTATTCTGGCGGCGGGAACTTGTTACCTCAAATTTTCCATTGTATTTGTGATGGTGCGCAACGCCCTGGGAGTTCAGCAGGTACCGTCAAATATGGTGCTTAATGCCGTTGCGTTTATCCTGGCAATGGTGGTGATGTTTCCCCTGGCCAGTAAAACCTATGCCTATGTTACTGAAAATCCGGTGGAACTATCTCAGCCGGAATCAGTGTCACGTTTTGCGGACGAGGGGTTGCAGGATTACCGGGATTATCTTTTCCGTTATGCGGATAAATCCCTGCTGCATTTTTTTGCGCAAACCGGCGTTGACGAGGATGCCGACCCGGAACTGACGGATGCCCGGGATATCGCATTCTTTCCCCTGCTGGCCGCTTATGCGCTGGGGGAAATCAAATCAGCCTTTCTGATCAGCTTCTATCTCTATCTGCCGTTTATCGTGATCGATCTCGTGGTGTCCAGTGTTCTGCTGGCGCTGGGCATGATGATGATGAGCCCGGTGACGCTTTCGGTGCCGATCAAACTGATCTTATTTATTGCTCTGGATGGCTGGTCGTTGTTATCGGCCAGTCTGGTCTCTCAGTATCTCGACCTGATGGATATTTAACATGGATGCTATTTATGCGGCAGATAAAGGAATTTATCTGGTGATTATGTTATCGCTGCTGCCGGTGAGTGTGGCGACCGTCGTGGGGCTGACCGTCGGCCTGCTGCAAACCGTCACACAAATCCAGGAGCAGACATTGCCTTTCGGGCTGAAGCTGATCGCCGTGTTTGTCTGTATCTTAATGCAGCTTACCTGGCTGGGGGATTCGATGCTCAGTTATGCCCGTGAAATGTTCTCACTGGCGCTCAGTACAACGGCGGCAGGCTAATTCCCGGTGCTGTTATTCTCCTGGCTTCATGATCTGCTTCAGAGCACACTGTTAAGTAGTGTACGCTTATTTGCGGCGTTCGCTTTTTTGCCGTTTCTGAATGATAAATTTATCCTCAGCCGCACCACGCGGGGTATTATCGTTTTTCTCACGGCATTGTGCCTCAGCGGAAATGAACACGGCCCGGCGGCAGAGTTTTCAGTGGTCAGCATACTGAGTGAAATCATTACCGGCACGGTGATGGGGCTTGTTTACAGCACGCCGTTCTTTATTTTTGCTGCTTTCGGTGAATATATCGATAATCAGCGCGGTGCGAATATCAGTGATACCGCTGACCCGACAACCGGCACGGATGCATCTCCGTTCTCTACCTTTATGAACCTGTTTTCGGTCTCTTTTTTTCTGCTCAATGACGGCCTGGTGTTACTGATGGCTTCCGTTCAGGATAGTTTTCGTTTGTTGCCACCAGGCACATTACTGACGGAAATCCATTACGCGCCGCTGTTTGACTGGCTGACAAACAGCCTGTCGCTCTCTTTGCTGTTTTGTATGCCGGTACTGATTATCTTATTTATTTCTGAAGTCAGTCTGGGCATTCTGGCATTGTATAATTCGCAGCTTAATCCGTTTTCATTATCGCTTTCAATAAAGAGCATTATTGCCTTTCTGCTGGTGGTGCTGCTGTTTCGCAGCACAACGGTAACGGATGTCACGCTGCTGTTTGATACGTCCCCTGTCACGCAATTTCTGAGGGGAAAAGATGGCTGAAAAAACGGAAAAACCCACCAGTAAAAAACTGAAGGACGAATCGAAAAAAGGGAATGCATTCAAATATAAAGAACTGCTCTCCACGACCGGTTATGCAGCGGGCATTGCATTCCTGGTCTATATTGCCGACTGGTCAGCATTTTCCCGTTTTTATCAGACGGTATTACGCAATGTGAATCATCTGACTCTCTCTGTTTATATACAGATGTTATCGGATATCTTTTTTCAGATGGTGTTACCGCTGATTATATTATGCGGAGTGAGTGTCAGCTTTGTTTCCCTGATGCAGACCCGTTTTGCTATCGCAACGGAAGCGATTAAATTTGATTTAAAGAAAATTGATCCTATCGCCGGATTTAAACGGATTTTCACCAAAAAATCGCTGAAAAACCTGGTCAAAGCACTGATCTCACTGATTGTGTATTTATCGGCAGGCTATGTATTTATATCGCTGTATACCGGTGATATTTATCAGTTAATCCGGGCGCCTTTCTCTGAAGTGAGTGACGGTTTTCTGTATTTTGCCGGTCGCTATATCGTTATTTTTATCCTGATGCTGATGCCATTACTGGTGATTGATTACATTGTTGAATATTTTTTCTTTTTCAATGATATGAAGATGGAAAAACACGAAGTTAAACAGGAGCATAAAAACAGTGAGGGGAATCAGGAGATAAAATCTGCCCGTAAACAGCAGCACCGGGAACTGCTGAATGCGGAAACCAAAGCACTGATAAAGAACTCGGATGTGGTGGTGGTTAACCCGACGCATATTGCCGTCGCTATCTACCTTGACCCGGAAAATGGTGTTATGCCGCTGATTACGGTGAAAGAGAAGGGCACATATGCACTGGCGGTCCGCCGGTATGCTGAAAAGCACAGGGTGCCGGTAGCCCGGGATATCCGCCTGGCGCGGACGTTATTCCGGAAATATCATGTCTTTGACACCATTATTGATGATGATCTGGATAAATTTCTCGAACTTTTACTGTGGCTGAATGACGCAGAGCAGGCCGCATTTGCCGACAGTGAACCACACTAATATGTATCAGCAGGATGATGCTGAGGCGCATTTTATGAAAGTGATTATCAGGGCTGTAAGATAGTATTTATCCGACTTGATAATCAAATATTATTAAGGAGTGTTTGTTATGGATAACAATATAAATCTGGATATTAAATCCCTGGTTGGTAATATTTTTTCGCACCTGGAGAGTGGTAATATAGCGGGTCTTCTGATGCCAAAGAATGATGGTGATTTTACGGATGTTTATTCTCTGGCATGTGATTATTATGATAAAGGGCTGATAGAGCAGGCTGAAAATATATTCAGATCTCTCTGTTTATATGATTTTAGTAATATTGATTATCTGCTGGGGTTGGCTGCTATTAAACAGGTGCAAAAACAATATCAGAAAGCAATAAATATTTATTGCCTGGCTATTAATCTGGATGGAAATAATCCGACTGTATACTTTCATATAGGCCAGTGTTACTTATATTCTGGTGAGAAAGAATTGGCAGTAAATAATTTCAGGCATTGTCTTTCATTAGGATGTAATAATAGTGAGAGAGAGCAGGCTATGCACTATATATCTATTATGGGAGAGACAGTATGAGATTAGATTATGAGTTCACAGTGGATAATAATAAGTATCAGTCTCCACAGCCCTTATCTGCTGATGGTGTCAGGGTTTTCGGTGAACTAAACACTCCGGATGAAGAGGCAAGATTAATATATGTATATAACAAGCTTGAAAAAATAAATTTAGCTTTGACTGATCCAAAAACAACGGAACATCAGGCAATAGAAATATTAAGAAAATATCATGATTTAATGGGTGATAATGAAATTATAAAAATACTCAATAGCTCTGATAGTGAGACAGCAAGAAAAGCAACAGAGATAAATAATGAAATCAAAGAATATCTTATAAGACGAGATATGATAACATTTGGTTATTTTGTTGATAAAATGGATACAGTGGCAAAATATAGTTATAATATAGGATTTAAATATCATCGTGAAAGTATGAATAATTATATGTCATTTTTTAAAACATTATCTGCTGACATTCTGAATTCATATGGGGAATATACGGCGGGAACTGTTGATGATGGAAAAAAATAAAAGTAGGACATAATAAATTCATGTTTAATTTACATCGTAATTATATGGCATGTTATCCTGCCAAAAGAAATCTGATGAGTGACAGAAACACAAGCAGTGCTCTTTATCAAGGTCGATTCGAAATAGTTATCGGTGAAAATAAAAATGACTGTAGTATATATGTTGACGGAGTACTAATAGACTCAGGTGTTAGCTATGATTATGCATATAAAAAAATGGATTTTTTCTTTGCTGCATTAAAAAAACCAGCGTCAGGAACACAGGCGCTAAAAAATATTAATGCGGAAACTGAAAATAATAAGGTAAGTAAAATAATTGGTACTGTTGATATTATTCTCTTACCTGAAGCATTACTGAAAAGGTTGAATATTTATGTAAGTAATGAAGATATTGCTAATATTAATAGTTACTATGATAAAGAAATGATCACTCTGCAAGATTTTGATGCTCTGGATGGCGATAGGATATCTAAGCAATATGATGATTCAATGGATAATGCTTACAATATTTTTGATAAAAGATTGGGTGAGAGTTATTATAAAAAAAACCTCGGTAAAGAAGATGATATTTGGACAATAACAAATGGGGAGTTAAATTCATATAATACGCTCATTGATGGGGTTAAAAAAGAATCCCAGATGATATTGGATGAATTAAGTCAGAAGTTTAATACAATTAATAGTAATTATGACAATATTCTTAAAGTCATTACGACAATGATAAGTGAGTTAACTCAGGAATTAAAGGGATTTTTACGTTTTTAATATAGGAGGATTACATGGATGTACAATCAGCAAAAAACAATTCATTTGTCAGTGATTTTAATTCAGAAGATAACAATATTTATGTTAAATCAAATAATCATGAAGGTGCAAGCGTTCAGCATTCAGATGAAACGATTAAGGATATAGGTAGAAAGAGTATTAATTCTGAAAACGAGAATGGCAAGCCACGAATTAATAACGATAAATCTGCCGTGGATGACAAAAAAAACAATAATAAAGAAACTAATATTAATAAAAGTAAAAAGGCCGGGGGGATTAATGAAATATTTGCATCATTATATGATGATCTGGATGGAACTATCACGGAAAACTCAGAAAAATATGCCAAATTTAACAAAAAAATGATATCAGGAATGTGGTCAGAAAAAAGAGAAAAAGACCTGCATGATATGATTAGTCAGAAATTTTATAAGTGTGAAGAATATTTCAATGCTATAGTAGATTATTATTGGGATATTTTGTGCGGAGAGGATGAGCCAGATAAAGATGTCAAGTATAAGTTATTTGGTGATAATGTTGTTGAGTTTAAAGATAAAAATGAATTTTCTTTTTTTCTGAGGCAAAAATCAGGTATTGATGAGCTGAAAAACTCACTTAAAGATAGTTCGGGTAATTATTCAGAGAAAACAAATGTTTTTAAACAATTTCTAGGTGCAGTCAGTGTCTTATCCGGAGTCGATGGTGGTAACAATGAAATATCTGAAAAATATAATGAATTAAAAACTGATATTAATGATTTACATCTGATGGCTGAAGTTTTAGATGAGGCAAAAAAAAGTTTTGAATATATCCAGGCGGTTCTTTTACAACAGGGGGGAATAACAAAATCACAAAACCTTTCTCTGATTGAATTGATGGGAAAATTAGCCGACTTACGGGATAAAATTGCACAGCGCAAGCTGGAAAATGACAGAGAATTAGCACAACTTCAGCAGCAGGCACTACAGGAAAAAACGGATAAAGAAGCCGATGAGATCGCAAAAAAATTAGAAAAAGCAAAACGTCTGGAAGCATTATTTAAATGGCTCGGACCGTTATTAACTGCGTTAATGGCGGTATTAACCGCACTGACCGGCGGATTGATGGCAAAAGCACTGGCAGCAGTAGTTGTCGTTGTCACCGTAATTAGTGAAGCGGTTAAAGCTACCGGTGGCCCGGATATTATGGCAAAAGCTATGGAGCCGGTCACAAAACTGGTTGAAGTGATTCAGAAATTTATTAAAAAGGTTTCAGTAGCAATTGCAAAGTTACAGGGGAAATCTCCTGAAGAGCTGAAAAAACTGGAAGAAAAAATGGAAATTGTTTCCATGATTCTTGCTGTTGTTGCAGTAACAGCTATTTTTGCGGCTGCTGGTGCCATTATCGGGAAAATTGTCGGACAGGTTGCATCAGAAACAGTAAAGGAAGTCCTGAAACAGGTTCTGGCGGAAGTCAAAAAACTTTTAATAACAATTATGCTGACATCAACGGTGGTTAATGGTGCCAGCTCGATTGTGCAGGCAAATCTGAATGCTGATATTATTAAAAAACAAGCTGAGATCGACCTTGATCAGGAATTGATGGATCAGATTATGGCATTGATGGATCAGATTATGGCCGCTTTTTCTGAATCAAATCAGGAAATTATTGCTCTTAATGAAAAATTAAGCAAAATAGGAAAAGACGCTTTTCAGCGGAAGAAATATATATTACAGCAGGGACTGGTAGCGGTTTAATTTAAAAGGGAACTTATTATGACAATTACAGCAATAGCAACTAATACAGCACAAACTATTTATACACCAGAAGATGAAAATATTAATACAGGTAAAAATAATCAGACGGGAACAGATATAAAACCCGGTGTGGTAAGCAAGATTACAGAAAATAAAATAACAGAAAAAACAGCCATGACGGATGAACAATGGGGTGAAAGCATTCGTACCAGAGTCAGAGATGTTATGCCGTCATTATTATCTGACTATGACGAAAAATGGTTAAAATTGTCTGTCGAATTATGCAAAGTACTTGTTGATGATTCTCTCAGTCAGCAGGAGCGGCGTAATAAGCTGGAAGGGTTGGTGATGGAGCTGGCAAAACAATTAAAAGACCTGAAATATAAAGAGGCAGGTATTCAGGAAAGAGCAGCCCTTACCGGCGCACTGTTGTCTATCGGAATTGCTGTGATTGGTGCCGCAGTTGGCGGTAATGGTGGCCAGATTATTAACGGCCTGTCTAATTCGGTCGGGCAGACATTTTCACAGGTTATTATGGCAGAAGCCACCCGCTTACAGGGAGATGCGGAAGTGATTCGCGGGGAAAAGGACGTATTGCTCAGCGGTATGTCAGCTCACAGTAAAGTGTCTGAAGACCAGAAAGAATCAAAGAAAAAATTTATGGATACGGTCAGCCGTTATTTTGATAACCGCCAGGCAACAGTTGGTAACCTGATTAATAATATGCGGACATAATCTCTTTTCTGCTCATAAATCCAGGCCGCTTCTGACAGCGGCTTTTTTCATATTCACTCTCATCATGAAGAAAATTCATCTTGTTTTGCCACTTCCGTTTTGATCTCTGCGGGGAATACCGGTATAAGAAAGGAATGTCTAAACGTCTGGACGTCTAAATAAAGATATTCACCTGTGCGGTAAGGAAGAACACATGAAACTTGAAACGCTCTCTGTCCATGCCGGTTATTCACCGGATCCGACCACCAAATCTGTCGCGGTTCCTATCTATCAGACCACATCCTATGCCTTTGATGACACGCAGCACGGCGCGGATCTGTTTGATCTGAAAGTCCCGGGGAATATCTATACCCGCATTATGAACCCGACCAATGATGTGCTGGAGCAGCGTGTGGCTGCACTGGAGGGCGGAATTGCCGGGCTGGCGGTGGCATCGGGCATGGCGGCGATCACCTATGCTATCCAAACCCTGGCCGGGGTCGGTGACAATATTATCAGTGTCTCCAAACTCTATGGCGGCACGTATAATTTGTTTGCACATAATTTTCCGCGCATCGGGATCGACGTTCGTTTTGCTGATCATGATGATTTTGCACAGCTGGAATCCCTGATTGATGACAATACCAAAGCCGTTTTCTGCGAAACCATTTCCAATCCGGCGGGGCATATCGCGGATATTGAAAAACTGGCGGAAATCGCCCACCGTCACGGCGTTCCGCTGATTGTGGATAATACCGTTGCCTCTCCGGCGCTGTGCCGCCCGATTGAGTTTGGTGCGGATATCGTGGTGCATTCACTGACCAAATATATCGGCGGACACGGCTCATCTCTCGGCGGAATTGTTATCGACTCCGGCAAATTCCCGTGGCAGCAACATGCGGATCGCTTTGCGGTACTGAATACCCCTGATCCTTCCTATCACGGTGTGAACTACAGCGAACACTTCGGTGCGGCGGCCTTTATCGCCCGCTGCCGCGTGGCACCGCTGCGTAATACCGGTGCGGCACTGTCGCCGTTTAACAGCTTCCTGATTTTGCAGGGACTGGAAACACTGGCGCTGCGCATGGAGCGCCATACCGAAAACGCCCTGCGTGTCGCGCAATACCTGCAACAGCATCCGCAGGTGGCCTGGGTGAAATATGCCGGACTGGCGGATAGTCCGGAACATGCACTGGCAAAAAAATACGTGAAAGGCACACCGGCATCCATTATGTCTTTCGGCATTAAAGGCGGGGCAGAAGCGGGAGCGAAGTTTATCGATGCCCTGAAACTGATTGTCCGCCTGGTCAACATCGGTGATGCAAAATCCCTGGCCTGCCATCCGGCGACCACTACTCACCGGCAACTGAATGAGGCCGAACTGGCCCGTGCCGGGGTATCACAGGATATGATCCGGTTATCTGTCGGTATCGAGCACATTGATGACATCCTGGCGGATATCAGTGCGGCACTGGACAGTGCGAAATAATATTATTAGTCAATAAAATATAACCATAACAATATGTTCCGGAGATAGTATGAGAAAAATTATTGTATCGGCACTGCTCGCCTGCACTACATTACTGGCGGTGTCCTGCTCGCAGAATGATGATGAAAAACCACTGAAAGTAGCGATTAACACCGGACCGGATCAGGCAATCTGGGAAGAAGTGGTAAAAGTCGCCAAAGAGAAACAAGGACTGGATGTTGATGTTATCGCCTTCAATGACTATGTCCTGCCGAATGAAGCACTGCGTAACAATGATGTGGATGCCAATGCGTTCCAGACCGTGCCGTACTATGAGGCACAAAGCAAAGAACGCGGTTATCAGTTTGAAGTCATTGGTAAAACCTTTATCTTCCCGATAGCGGCATACTCGAAAAAAATCAAATCCGCAGCCGAATTGCCGGAGGGAGCAACAGTGGCTATCTCCAACGAAGCCACCACACTCGGGCGCAGCCTGCTGCTGTTACAGGCTCAGGGATTGATTAAACTGAAAGACGGCGTCGGTTATCTGCCGACCACGCTGGATATCATCGAAAATCCGAAGAAGCTGAAGTTCGCGGAAATCGACACCCCGCAACTGACCCGCACCCTGGATGATCCTGATGTGTATCTTTCCATTATCAACAATAACTTCTCATCTCAGGTCGGATTATCCGCCGCCCGTGACGGACTGTTTATGGAAGGTGCAGATTCCCCGTATGTGAACCTGATTGTGGTCAGAGCAGCAGATAAAGACAATGAGAAGCTGAAAAAACTGGTCGCGGCATTCCAGAGTGATGAGGTGCTGAAAAAGGCCGATGAGGTTTATAAGGGCGATGCTGTCCGGGCCTGGTAAATACGCGTCATCCTTCCGCCCATAGCTGCGTTGGCTTCGTTCGTCCATCCGGGTCACATACTGGTGTATGCTCCCCGGATGTCCTCACTTTGCCGCCTTGCTCTGAGCGGAATGATTTAACGTATACGCGTCATCCTTCCGCCCATAGCTGCGTTGGCTTCGTTCGTCCATCCGGGTCACATACTGATGTATGCTCCCCGTGCCCCTTCATTTGCCGCCTTGCTCTGAACGGAGTGATTTAGCGTATTAAGATCTACGGGCACAGGTGACGGGCAAAGAAAACAGAAAGCATGCGAGCCATGGATGGCGAGCCTGAGCGCACACGGATGTGTTTACAGCGACTTTCTGTTTTTGCCCGTTGCCGGTGCAGGCACCGTAATCCCCGAATGTCTTCACTTGCTGCCTTGCTCTGAGCGGAATGATTTAGCGTATAACACGGATGTGTTTACAGCGGCTTTCTGCTTTTACCGGTTATCAGCGTAACACCGTAATCACCAATAACACATGGAAAGCAATCAGTTAGCTTTATCTTGAATCCCCGGCGGATTGCCTGAATAATAGTCGCCACTGAGATAAGGAAAATACGATGAAACAACTGATTATCGGATTACTGGGTGTGGTGGTGCTGGTCGGCGTGCTGCTGGTCTCCAATTACAACAGCATCCAGACACAGGACGAAGCGGTGACCGCATCCGCCTCTGAAATGCTCAACCAATACAAACGCCGCGCGGATCTGATCCCGAACCTGGTGAAAACCGTGCAGGCTTCTTCTGACTTTGAACGTCAGGTCTTGCAGGATGTGGTGAATGCACGGGCAAAAGTCGGACAGATGAATATCAATGTCACTGACCTGAATGACCCGGCGCTGCTGGCAAAATTCCAGCAGGCGCAGACTGAACTCGGCTCCTCACTCTCCCGCCTGCTGGCGGTATCAGAACGCTATCCGGATCTGAAAAGTAACGCACTCTACAGCGACTTAATGGTACAACTGGAAGGCAGCGAAAACCGGATCGCCGTGGCGCGCGGCCGCTATATCGAACGTGTCCGTGAATACAACACGACTATCCGGAAATTCCCGGCCGTGATTATTGCGAACTACATGGGATACACCGGCAAGCCAAACTTCAGCGTCGAAAATGAAGCAGAAGTCACAACAGTTCCCGATGTGCAGTTTCAAAAATAAACCGGCTGAACATAATTAACTGATGGCAGGATAAATTGAGTTTCCGGGCAAAATCCGTTAGAAGGGGAGAATAATACTAAGGAGTTATCGTGATTACCGAAGAATTTCTCTCCAATAATGTGCTCAGCCTGATTGTGCTGGTGCTGTGTCTGTTCGGCTCTGCCGGGCTGATGATTTATAACCGCAGCCGGGAAAAGGGCGAACACGCCACATTAGTCCATGTTTCCCAGTTTGTGATGTGGGCGCTGGGGGTCATTATCCTCGGTGATTTCGCGGAGCAGGGGATTGACCACTTTCAGTGGCGCTTTATCACTGCCGGTACGGTCGCCATGATCTGCACCACGCTGATTGTGCTGATGCTGATCCGTAAACTGTTCCTGATGATAAACCGCCTGGCCGCCGCACAGATCAAACGCGGCAGCGATATCACCTCGGCACATATTGTTTCCCGCGTGCTGAAAATCCTGATTGTGATTGTGGTGTTCCTGTTCTACGGCGAACACTTCGGCATGAGTCTGTCCGGCCTGCTGACCTTCGGCGGTATCGGTGGTATTGCTATCGGTATGGCGGGGAAGGATATTCTCAGTAACCTCTTCTCCGGCATCATGCTCTATTTTGACCGCCCGTTTAAAATCGGTGACTGGGTCAGCTCACCTGACCGGCAGATAGAAGGGACGGTGGTGGAAATCGGCTGGCGTATCACCAAAATCATTACCTTTGATCACCGCCCGCTCTATATTCCGAACTCGTTGTTCTCCTCCATCAGTGTGGAAAACCCGGGGCGCATGACCAACCGGCGGATCAAAACCACCATCGGGCTGCGTTATGAGGATGCGGAGAAGATTTCACAGATTGTCAGTGAAATACGGGCGATGCTGAAAGCAGAGAGCAGCATTGATCAGCACCAGACTCTGCTGGTCTATTTTGATGAATTCGGTGATTCTGCCCTCAATATCATGGTGTACTGCTTTACCAAAACCACGGTCTGGGCAGAGTGGCTGGCAGCACAGCAGGCGGTGTATCTGAAGATTATTGAGATTGTGCACCGCAACGGTGCGGACTTTGCTTTCCCGAGCCGGACACTCTATATGGAACGCAACAGTGTTTCCCGCGAACCGCCGGGAGTGTGATCTGACACCTTGCACCATCCCCCTTGTTTCCGTTATTGTGCCGCCGGTTAATTCCTGAGAAGGTCATCAGAGGCGGCACAATATGGCGAAATATTTTTCCATCGGTGAGATGGCAAAGCTCCATAAAATCAGCATTCAGACACTGCGTTATTATGACCAGCTGGGGCTGTTCCGCCCGGTGTATGTGGATCAGGAAAGTAACTACCGCTATTACACTATCGATCAGTTTTCCCGGCTGGATATTATTAAATATCTGAAATATCTCGGTATGCCGCTGAAAGAGATCAAACACCGCCTGGAAGACAGTGACACACAGATCCTCAGCCTGCTGACCCGGAAAATTTCCGTGGTGGATGAGAAAATCCGTGAGCTCGAGCTGATTAAAAAGGTGCTCTCCACCAAAAAAGAGACCCTGGAAAAAGGGATTGATACTGAGAGCATCGGCAAAATTACCCGCCGTTATATTCCGCGCCGTCATATTTTATCGATGAATTATGAGCCGGGTCTGAGCTTTGAGGAGACCATGGAATTCTCACGGCGGCAGATTGCCAATATCCTCGAGGAAAATATTTCTATCTTCTACGGCGGCGTCAGTGGACTGGTCTCCCGTGAGGAATTTCTGGCCACACAGCAGGTGCATTATCTGAACAGTTTTGTGATTGTCGAGCGTGATCTGTTTAATCCGCAGGTGCAGGATAAAATTACAGAAATTCCCGATGGTGAATTTATCTGCCTGATGTATCAGGGGCCTTACAGTGAAAATACGGCAGCATTTAAAGCGCTGACGGATTATGCGGAATATAAACGTATTCCGGTGGATGACATGATGTATGAAATCCCGGTGATTGACCCGCTTTCCACTAATGACCAGCGCCAGTTGCTGACAGAAATCCAGATCAAAGTGAAACGGCGTGAAATTGATACCCGCTGCCTGGTATAAAACTCTCCCTCTGCTACAGGTCTAAATGCTTTCAATACAGAAACAGGCTGATATTCCTCAGCCTGTTTTGCTTTTATCCACCGTATAATTACCCGTTTTGTGATACATATCTACTATCTCTGAATTGACTCTATAGTAACTGGAGAGTCTATAGTTATCCACATTACAGCAATGGTTAAAAAGGTCGTTACTGCCACACTATTACCCCCGCTGATCCTGAATCAGCAACCCGAACTCACTAATGATAATAAATGATGACATGCGGATCAGAATGCTGATCTCATGAGGAGTCTGTCGTGCAAAAAAATACTGATTATGATTTGGAAACCAAACTGATCCACCAGGGTCATTCACCGGATCCGGCCACCGGCGCGCTGGCCAGTCCTATCTACCAGACCGCCACATTTGCGGCGCATTCTGTGGAGCATTTCGAAGAACTGTGCCGGACATGGGGCTATGTCTACAGCCGCGAATGCAACCCGAACCTGACCGAGCTGGAAAGCAAACTGGCGATGCTGGAAGGGGCGGACAGCGCGATTGTCAGCGCATCCGGTATGGGGGCAATTGCGTCAACCCTGCTGTCACTGGTGAAAACCGGCGATCATATTGTCAGTGCTGACGGGATCTTCTCCCACACCCGCCTGCTGATGACTGAACTGCTGGCAAAATTCGGCGTGGAAATCACCTTTGTTGATGCCACGGTCAGTGACAACATCCGCGCTGCCATGAAACCGGCGACAAAACTCGTGTATGTGGAAAGCCCGCTCAATCCGTCTCTGGCGCTGGCGGATATCCGCGCGGTGGCGGACATTGCCCATCAGAACAAAAGCCTGCTGATTGTTGACAGCACCTTCTGTACGCCGATCCTGCAACGCCCGCTGGAACTGGGTGCGGATCTGGTGGTTCACAGCCTGACCAAGTTTATGAACGGTCACGGTGATACGCTGGGCGGCGCGGTTATCGGCTCCCGTGAGCTGATCGAGCTGATCAAATGGCCGGGATTATGCTGCTTTACCGGCGCGGCACTGGCGCCAAACAACGCCTGGATGATTATGCGCGGGATGAAAACCCTCGATATGCGCATGAAAAAACACTGCGAAAACGGCCTGGCACTGGCGGAGTTCCTGACATCTCAGAGCGAAATCGAAGAAGTCCGCTACCCGGCACTGAAAAACCATCCGCATTATGAACTGTGTCAGTCCCAGATGAACGGCCTCGGCGGCGGTATCGTCTCTTTCCGTCTGAAAGAGGACATTCACGGCCTGACCCGCGACCAGGTAAGCCGCAAATTTGTGAACTCCCTGAAACTGACCACCATTGCCACCAGCCTGGGCGAAGAACACACCCTGGTTCAGATGAACGGCGAAAACCTGATCCGTATTGCTGTCGGACTTGAGTCAGCAAAAGACATTATTGCGGATTTCCGCCAGGCCCTGGATGCAGTTCACGGCTGATAAAAAGAGATAATAATTATGGCAAATCACATGGCAAATCAATCCCGCATCAGACGGATGCTGATTCTGTTTCTGCTGGCATTCGGTACCACCGCAATGTACAGCCTGCCTTACCTGAAGTCTTCGTTCTATGATCCGATGCAGCAGGCGCTGGGACTGACACACATTGAGATTGGTAACCTGCTCAGTCTGTATGGCCTGATCGGTATGTTTTCCTACTTTTTCGGCGGCTGGTTTGCGGATCGTTTTTCACTGCGCAACCTGATCACTTTCTCGTTGATCGCCTCCGGGTCACTGGGATTCTGGTTTGCGACTTTCCCGTCGTATAACACGATCCTGCTGATCCACATTCTGTGGGGTGTCACGACGATCCTGACATTCTTCGCCGCATCGATCAAAGTGGTGCGGATGCAGGGTACGGAAAAAGAGCAGGGGCGGATCTTCGGGTTTTATGAAGGATTGTCCGGTGTGTCCGGTACACTGATCTCGTTTGTTGGTCTTTATTTCTTCGGCAAATTCGCCGAGGCGGCTATCGGCTTCCGTTATGTGGTCTGGCTTTACTCCGGTGCTTCCGTGATTTGCGGCGTGCTGCTGTTCTTCCTGATCGCGCACCGCAGCAGTACCGCTGACAGCGGTGAACCGGAAGAGAAAACCACATTCCGTTCGCTGATGAGTGTGGTGACGATGCCGAAAGCGTGGCTGATCGGGCTGATTATTTTCTCCACCTATGTGGTGTTCTCCAGCCTGACGTATCTCAGCCCGTATCTGTCACAGGTGTATGTGGTACCGATTACCCTGGTGACGGCGCTGTCGATTATCCGTACCTATGTGATCAAAATGGTAGCCTCTCCGGTGGCGGGGATCGTGACGGATAAAGTCGGATCATCTATCAGCGTGATGTTTGTCGGCTTTATCATCATGGCGGTGAACTGTGCTCTGTTCCTCGTGATCCCGAAAGGTAACGCCTTTATGTGGTTTGCAGTGGTGAATATGGTGGTGCTGAGTGCGTTACTGTTTGCCTTCCGCGGTATCTATTTTGCCTCTGTTGCGGAATCGAAAATCCCGATGAAAACCACCGGTGCGGTGGTGGGTTTTGCCTCCTTTATCGGCTTTTCCCCGGACGCGTTCTATTATTCCGTTGCCGGCTACTGTCTGGATAAATACGGCGAAACTGGTTACAGCTATATCTTTATGCTCTCGGTCGCCTGTGCGCTGCTGGGTGTGGTGGCAACCTTCCTGCTGCGTCAGATCAACCGCCGGGAAGCGGCGGGCGGTGGAATGACACTCTCCCCGTCAGTCTGAAAATAAAAAGACGGCACACAGCAGATAAAAATATAAAACAGACAGCGCCCCCGGTAACGGGGGCGTTTTTTATGCATAATCGCGGTTTACGGATGAGGTACGGAGACAACGATATGAATCTGAAACCGGCAGGTGTTTTGCTGATGAGTCTGTTTACGGCACCGTATGCGGCGGCGGAGTCCGGCGGTTTACCGCAGGAAGTCGGGCAGTTACAGCAGCAGGCACAACGTGGTGAGGCGCAGGCGCAATATCAGCTGGCAGTACGCTATCTCAGGGGAGATGGTGTGGAAAAAAATGAGGCGCAGGCGGTGACATTGCTGGAAAAATCAGCCGCACAACATAATGCGGATGCACAGTATGTGCTGGGATCGCTGTATGCACACGGAAGCGGTGTGACGGAAGATAAGAATAAAGCAATTGAATTCTATGACAAAGCCAGAGAGCAGAATCATCCGGAGGCTCAATACATGCTGGGCATAATGTATCTGGAAGGAAAATATGTTGCCCCGAATTATAAATATGCCCGTTACCTGATAGGTGAAGCCTGTAAAGGCGGGGCAGGCGGTGCGTGTGATGCATTTTCCCGTCTGCCTTCGCCGTAAGCGGTAACAACCCCGCATAGTTTATGCGGGGTTGTATGCGGCATCAGTAACGGTATTCCACGCCCAGCCAGAAATTACGGCCTTCTTCCATATAGCCGTTGGTGTACTCGTAGGATTTATCAAACAGGTTATTGACAGAGGCATTGGCGGAAATGCCGTAACCGAAGTCATAGTCCACGCGCAGATCAGTAAGAGCATAACCGGCCACTTTGTTATTTTCATCCGTACGGTTATAGCTCCATGCACGGAACTCTTCAGCCAGGGTGATGGTCAGCGGTTCGATCGGCGAGACTTTTACCCATGCATAGACTTTTTGTTTTGGTAGTCCATCTATATGATCAACATCTTTCGGATCACTGTGGATGTAGCTGTAGTTGATCCCGGTTTTCAGCCAGTCACTGACTTCGCCCTTCACACCTAAATCTAACCCTGTGTAGTCTACACGGCCGCTATTTCTGTATTGAGCAATGTTTTTTCCATTTTTAGGATTAACACCGACATGTCGGGAAATGATGGCATCACTTATGCGGTTATGATAGAGGCTGGCTTGGTAACCCCATTTATCAGTGATATTGCCTTCATAGGTTAAATCAAAGGTCAGTGCATGCTCGGCTTTCAGATGTGGGTTAATAATGACTTCTTCATTGAACCCGGGTTTATCAGTTGTGTAACGTTCTTTTTGAGTAGGAAAACGGGTCCTGTCAGACACGGAGAACCGCATGTTATCCTGGTTGGCGAAGGTATATTTTGACATCACCTCCCAGTTAAAGGCGTGCTGATCATTATCATCCGCCCCTTTATCTGCCTGACGACTTTCTCGCCAGTCATAGCCGATAGCACCGATGATATCTAAATCCTGAGTGGCAGCCCACTGATACTCTGTTGCCACGGAGTAGGTGCGGTCTTTATAACGCTGCCAGTCACCACCTTTCTCTTTCTGAGCGCGGTGAACATCATCTTTCCAGTGTGCGGAGAACGAGAGCAGATCATTTTCCCGCATGTCGATCCCTAACTGGAGAGAGGCGCCGTTGCTGAAATCATCATAACGGCTGTAATCCACCTGGTTGCCCTTTTTCGGGTACATCAGCAGGGTATTTTCAAACTTGTCATGGAACAGGCGGCCCTGGAGATTTACGCCGTCTGTCAGTTGAGTGGTACTGTTGAAATAGTAGCTCTCTTTGTTGTAATCCGGCCATTCCCACCAGCTGTATTTTCCCTTGGCTCCGGGATCAGCAGATGGCGCACTGTCTTTGCTGCCGTCCTGCTTCAGATAAGTAAAGACATACTGGTCAGTCTCACGCGGGGTCCAGCCCACTTTCACCATGCCGCGTTTGTCATCGGATGAGGAGTGTGCACGGCGGCCGTTGCTGCCCGCCAGGGCATTATCATCATCGGATCCCGGCAGGCCGAGGAAACGTTGTTTGTACTGGCTGCCGCTGACCTGGATAAACCCGAGATCGCTGCGTGCGCCGACACGGGCGCTGGTGTTATAGGCATTATCCGCGCCGCGTGCGAAGCCCTGGCTGAATGACACATTGGCCTCAAACGGTTTTTTCGGGGTGGCGGTGGTGAGGTTGATTGCACCGCCCATCAGGTTCGGGCCCTGTAACAGCGAGGTATAGCCTTTGCTCACCTCAATACTTTCCAGCTCGCTGGTCATAAAGCGGCCGAGGTCAAGGTTGCCGTCATACGGGACGTAAGTCGGGATGCCGTCGAAGAACACCGGCACCTGGCGGCTGTCAAAACCACGGACTTTGACCGTCAGTTCATTACGGTTGCCCGATTTTTCGAGAACCACACCCGGCATGGTGCTGATCGCTGTCGCCGCGTTGGTTTTGTTCAGCGACTGCATCTGCGGCTGTGTGATGACATCCGGATTGGAGGCCACCGGGCTGCCCCAGACTGTCAGAATATCTGTGCTTTCTGCCTGTACCGCGGGCGCGGTTGCCAGCAGAATAGCTGAGCAGAGTAGAGTTCGTTTCATTGTTATTTTTCCTGTTACCGATATGTATTTATTTATATAACGTCTTGCCAGACAAAAGGACAAAACGGCCGGTTCAGTGACCTGACCGGTTTATCCCTTAACTCACTATAAGGTTGTGCGGTTTTCCGTCAGCGCGGATATAACCGGACTTTAATGTCCGCCGGAGACGCATAATACGGCGCAGATGTGACAAACAGCTTCACGCCGGTATCCGCATACTGCCCGATGGTTTCTGCATTCAGTCCGCCTGCAACAGACAGTGTGCAGCCCGGTGCCAGCACCGTCGCATCTTTAACGAGACGGCGGATATCATCAGGACTGAATTTATCCAGCTGCAGCACATCCGGGCAGCCTTTCAGCGCCTGATAAGCTTCATCCGGGTTATCCGCCTCGGCAATAATGGTCTTTTCCGGGGCTTCACGGCGCAGTGCAGCAATCGCCGCACACCAGTTTTCCGGCTCTGCCAGGAAACGGCGGTGATTGGCAAACAGCAGGATAGTTTCCGCACAGCCCTGACGGTGGATGATGCCTTTTCCGGCCAGTACAGCAGCGGTTGCCAGCAGTTTGGTGCCGGGGATATTTTTACGGGTGCAGGCCAGCTGTGCGTCCGGCTGATACTGACGAAGGGTATCCACCATGCAGCGGGTCATCTGTGTCACGCCGCTGCTCCACTCAATCACATTCTGGACAATCTTCCAGCCCTGATGCAGCGCGTCCGCACGACCGGTGGCGGTCAGCAGCAGAGCACCGGCTTCCGTATGATCGCCGTCGTTCGCGTGTAATTGTGTTTGTAAGCCGAGTTTTTCCAGTAATTTCTGACCCAATGTCAGCCCGCTGACATAACCGGCCTGCTTGCGGGAAAAGTGTATTTCTCCGCTCTGTGCGCCGATGCCGAGTGCGCGGGTGGTGAGATCGCCGTAATGAATGTCCTCCAGCAGGAGGCTGTCCAGAAAGGCATCACTGTAGTAGATCACTTCTGACCTCCCGGCAGCAGCAGGGCGGATTCCGGTACCACACTCCAGGAGACCATAGCCCAGTCGCGGGTGGCCGGTACCACCGGCAGGCCGTCAGCCGCCTGCTGGTCGTAATAGCGGCGCAGCAGGGTTATTTCATGGTCATCAAGCTGTCCCAGCGACCAGACCACACCCTCGGCAAACTGCTCAAAGGTCATGTTATCGTGGCTCTGGCAGTTCGGGCTGCGGATAAATTCCACATCCGGATGAATGCCGAGCTGGTTGAGAATATTCACCGCGTAAATATAGGTCGGCAGCGTGACCGGAGTGCGCCCGATGGCGCGGATCACGCGGATATCAACAAATGTCGGGCTGACAGTGTGGGTAGTGTAAACCCGCAGCCGCGCGTGGCGGTTCAGTTTCAGCAGCGCGGCCTGTAAATCCATCACCAGCGTGGAGCGGGAGGCCACAGCGATATCGCACGGTGGCAGGGCTGACCAGTCATCTTCCCAGGCGCAGTGGCGGAAAGTGACGTGTGAGCAACCCTGAGTCTCTGCCCGCTGACGCGCGACTTTCAGCATCCCTTCGCTGTAATCAATGCCGGTGACCTGCTCAAAGCTGTCGGCCAGTTGCAACGCGACAGAGCCCGGCCCGCAGCCGACATCCAGCAGGGTTTTCGCGCCGGTGGTATCGACAATCTCTTTAAAGCGGATCAGGTACGGATCGGCGGGGTTCGCACAATTTTGTGCCATTTTCTCCGCTCGTTTGTCCCAGTGTTCCGGATCTTTGCGGGTGCGTTCGGCCTGTGCGAGATGGTCGCGGTAGAGTCGGGCGAAATCGATATCATCAATAGTCATGAGCATCCCTTATAAGCTGGCTGCGCGAAGTGGGCAGCAATATGTTCTGGTGTCACATGATAGAGTGCCGCCAGGGTTTCCGGTGTGAGCAGTGCAGCAGGTTTATCCTGGCAGGCGGGGCCGTCTTTGCTGAGCATTACGATACTGTCCGCCACAGCCGCCGCATGCTGCGGGTGGTGGGTGGACATCAGCACGGTGATCCCTCTCTCACGTAACTGTTCGATTTTATTCAGTAATTTTATCTGATTGCCGAAATCGAGGCTGGCCGCCGGTTCATCCATAATCAGCAGTCCCGGCTGTTGTACCAGGGCGCGGGCAATCAGTACCAGCTGTTTTTCCCCGCCGCTCAGGCAGGAATAGGCGCGCTGTGCCAGATGGGCGATCCCCAGGTGGGCCAGTTCCTGCTCTGCCATCTGCCGTTCGGCGCGTCCCGGGGCGGCAAACAGAGAGAGGTGGGCACTGCGTCCGAGAGCAACCATATCCGCCACACGGAAAGAAAACGGCATGTTGTGTGCCTGCGGCACATAGGCAACGCGGCGGGCAAGTGCGGCGGCGCTCCAGCCACGCAGCGGTGTGTTATCAATGCGGATCTCCCCGGCCTTCGGCGGCAGCAGGCCGAGCAGGGTTTTCATCAGTGTGGTTTTGCCGCAGCCGTTGGCACCGAGCAGACAGATAATTTCTCCCTGATGTAATTGCAGACTTATGTCAGTGAGTATTAACTTCTCTCCGTAGCCGACCGCCAGGCCGCGGGTGGTCAGTACATCGCTCATCCGTTCCTCCGGGTCTGCAACAGCAGAAAAATAAAGAAAGGTGCGCCGACCGCAGAGGTCAGAATGCCGAGCGGCAGTTCAATCGGGGCAATGGTGCGTGCCAGCGTGTCTGTCAGCAGCAGCATGATGGCACCGATCAGCAGTGATACCGGCAGCTGGTGGCTGAAGTTGGCACCCACTAACAAACGGGTGATATGCGGGACAATCAGTCCGAGCCAGCCGATAATCCCCGCGACAGAAACCGCACTGGCAGTGATCAGGGTGGCTGAAGCAATAAAAATCAGCCGCGTCACGGTGACATTCAGCCCGAGTGCGCGGGCTTCCTCATCACTCAGGCTGAGCAGGTTCATGCGCCAGCGCAGCAGCAGAAGCGGCACCATACCGGCAACGATCAGCGGTGCGGTGGTTTTTATATCATCAGGTGAAATCGCGGACAGACCGCCGAGCAGCCAGAAGGTCATGGCCGGCAGCTGGGTATAGGGATCGGCCAGAATCTTCATCAGGGAAATGGCGGAGCCGCACAGGGCGCTGACGGCGATCCCGACCAGCACCAGTGACAGTACCGGATCATGCTGACGCGCCAGCCGGGCGACAGAATAGACCAGAGCAACCACACACAGCCCGCCGGTAAAGGCAAACAGCTGGATAGTGAGCATTGACTGACCTGCAAAAATCCCGAGGATCGCACCAACTCCCGCACCGGCGGAAACGCCCAGAATATCCGGTGAAACCAGCGGGTTACGGAACATACCCTGATACGCCGCCCCGGCCATCGCCAGCCCGCCGCCGATAATCAGCGCGGCGGCAATGCGCGGCAGGCGGATTTGCCAGAAGACCGTCATATCGCGGCTCAGTGCCGGATCATCCGCGCCGCTGTTGCCGGTGATTTTTGCCTGTACCACATCCCACAGTTGCTGCGGAGTCAGTGAGAACTTACCAACATTCAGAGCAATGCCGGTGACCAGTACCAGCAGCACAAGCAGTAACAGGGTTTTGGCGGAGATGGTCATCGGGCGGATAACAGACTGTTAATCTGTGCCTCTGATAGCGGAGAGTGATAAAACAGACTGAAAAACAAACCGGTGTCTGCTTTCAGATCGGCACTCTCCGGTTCAAACTGAGCCTGAAGGCGGCGCAGCCCTAATAACCGGTTCAGTCCCGGCGGGCTGTCGAGCCAGCCGAACGGCAGCCCGGCATAGTAAAAGACCTGCTTATTCTTCACCGCATCCAGGCTCTGCCAGACCTCACCCTGCATAATCGCATCATATGTCACGGCATCCTGAGCGATAATAAAATCCGGGTTCCACTGCAGTAACTGCTCGAAAGAAACTTCCGCCAGCCCCTGCATATCCGGGACATCCGCGACATTCTCAAACCCCAGCAATTCCGGGGCTTCGCTGTGAATCGAACCGCGCAGACCGGTTTGCAGGCCTTTTGCACCGCGCGCCAGATAAAAACGGTGTTTGTGTGTCTGGCGATCAGCAAAAGCGGCAGCATCCCGCAGCCATTTTTCCGCCAGTTGTGCCTGTTGTTCCGTGCGTTCCGCTTCCCCCAGCAACGCACCGGCCTGGCGCAGCAGATCCGGCGTTTGTGTCAGGCTGCCGGACAACAGAATATACGGAATACCGGTCTGACGGCTGAAACGGGCGGCCTGTGAGCGGTAAGTGTCATCGGTCAGCCCGCTGTCAACAATCACATCCGGTGCCAGTGCCAGCAGGGTTTCCGGGGAGAGGGTGCTGCCGCGTCCGGAGAGGCGTCCGGTGACCGGCAGCGCGCGCCAGCGGGGCGCAAAATACGGGCTGTTTTTTACGGACAGGGAGGCAAACCCCGGCAGTTTTTCCGGGGCGACCGCAAACAGCAGCTGATCAGTCGGCGGGCCGCTGCTGACCACACGGTGAATGGATTCCGGCGGCGGAAGCTGACCATAAATAAAGACCTGAGAGGCGGTTTCCGGCGCGGCAGCGGCTGACAATGCCGGAAAAGTGAACAGCAGTGCGCAGCAGAAAAGAAATCCGGAACAGAGGCGGTTAAGTATCATCGTGATCAGTCGTCATTATCGTTATATGTATTGTTATACAGCGGGACGTTAGCGCAGAGCATGAGGTGAGTCAATAAAATCAGCGGTAAATAGGGAAGTAAGTCAAAACAAGGTAAAATTCCCGGCGGAATAAGGTATAACTACGGCCTCTTTCGGCGGATATGACGACACACAGACCAGTCTGTATTAAGATAAGTACTATGAAGAAAAAACGCCCTTCGTTACAGGACGTGGCTGACCGCGTTGGTGTAACCAAAATGACTATCAGCCGCTTTTTGCGTAATCCTGAACAGGTTTCCGAAAAACTGCGCGGCACGATTGCCCGTACCCTCGATGAACTGGGGTATATCCCGAACCGGGTGCCGGATATTTTATCCAACGCCACCAGCCGGGCTATCGGCGTGCTGCTGCCCTCGCTGACCAACCAGGTATTTGCGGAAGTGATCCGCGGTATCGAAACCGTGACGGATGCCGCCGGTTACCAGACGATGCTGGCGCACTACGGCTATCAGGCGGAGAAAGAAGAAGATCGCCTGGTCTCCCTGTTGTCCTATAATATTGACGGCCTGATCCTGGCCGAACGTACCCATACCCCGCGCACCCTGAAAATGCTGGCTACCGCCGGGATCCCGGTGGTTGAGCTGATGGACAGCGTCTCCCCCTGCTATGATTCCGCCGTCGGGCTGGATAACCGGCTCGCTGCATTTGAAATGACGCAGGCCATGATTACACGCGGCTGCCGCCGTGTGATTTACCTCGGCGCACGTCATGACGAACGGACATTCATGCGCCTCAAAGGTTATGAACAGGCTATGCGGGATGCCGGGCTTGAACCGGGCAATGTGATGACGCAGGAAAGCTCCTCGTATTCGCTGGGGGCGAGACAACTGCACCAGGTCAGAGCCGATTATCCGGATGCTGACGGGCTGTTCTGTACCAACGATGACCTTGCTATTGGTGCTGTTTTTGAGTGCCAGCGCCTCGGGATCCGCATCCCGCAGGATCTGGCGGTTGCCGGGTTCCACGGCCATGATGTCGGCCGTGTGATGACCCCGAAACTGGCAAGTGTCCTCACACCACGTGATCTGATGGGCCGCCGTGCGGCAGAAGTGCTGCTGGCACGTCTGCGCGGCGAACTGCCGCCTCAGCAGATAGTGGATGTCGGCTTCGAATTATTACCGGGAGAGAGTATTTAACGGCTCCCGGCCCTTCCTGAAGTGACAGGAATTTCATTTGAGATAACTGTCACAATTTGTTCATCCGAAAACAGTGTTTGATTGCATTGTAACCATATCCGTTGGTAATGTTACCGGTAATAGTTACCGGTAACATATCCGGTGATAATGACCGCATAAGAGGAATTGTTATGAGTGATAGCCAAAAACCACATCACGCCTTTGTTTTGATGGGGGTTTCCGGCTGCGGAAAATCCGCTGTGGCTAACGGGGTTGCTACCGGGCTGAATGCGGCCTTTCTGGACGGGGATTACCTGCATCCGCGTGCCAATATCGAAAAAATGGCGGCGGGGCACCCGCTGAATGATGCCGATCGCGAACCGTGGCTGAAAGCCATTAACGACGCGATTTTTGCTATGCAGCGGACCAATGAGCTCTCGGTGATTGTCTGTTCGGCGCTGAAAAAAAGCTACCGCGATATTCTGCGCCGTCAGAACAAAAATCTGTCATTTATCTGGCTGAAAGGGGATTTTGAGCTGATCGAAAGCCGCCTGAAAGCCCGCAAAGGGCATTTCTTCAAACCGGAAATGCTGATCACTCAGTTCGATACCTTAGAAGCACCGGACACTGCCGCAGAGCAGGATGTGCAGGTGCTGGACATTCAGCCGCCGCTTGAGGATGTGATTGCGGGCGCGGTTCAGATTATCAGACAGGTTTCCGGAGGTCAGTCATGACAACATTAACCCTGGTGTTAACCGCTGCCGGGTCGGTATTACTGCTGCTGTTCCTGGTGATGGTCGCACGGCTGCACGCCTTTGTGGCGCTGATGATTGTGGCTATCGGCGCGGGGCTGTTCTCCGGCATGCCGCTGGAGCAGATCACACAGACCATGCAGAACGGCATGGGCGGCACACTCGGTTTCCTGGCGATAGTGGTCGCGCTCGGGGCGATGTTCGGCAAAATTCTGCATGAAACCGGCGCACTCGACCAGATAGCCGTCAAACTTCTGAATTCCTTCGGTGAAAAACGGGCGCATTATGCGCTGGGGATCGCCGGGCTTATCTGCGCTCTGCCGCTGTTCTTTGATGTGGCTATTGTGCTGCTGATCGGTGTGGTCTTCGCCGTTGCCCGCCGGACCGGCGGTAATGTGGTGCGTCTGGCTATCCCGCTGTTTGCCGGTGTGGCCGCCGCTGCCTGCTTCCTGCTGCCGGGACCGACCCCGATGCTGCTGGCTGACCAGATGAATGCAGACTTCGGCTGGATGATCCTGATCGGCCTGTGTGCGGCGATCCCGGGCATGATCCTGGCAGGCCCCCTGTTCGGTAACTTTATCAGTAAGTTTGTCACCCTGGAGCTGCCGGAAGACCTGACTGAACCGAGCATCGGGCAGAGTAAAATGCCGTCGTTCGGCCTGAGCCTGGCGCTGGTACTGTTCCCGCTGGTGCTGGTCGGTCTGAAAACCATTGCAGCGCCGATGGTGGATCCGGATTCAAAACTGCACGCCTGGCTGGTGTTTATCGGACATCCGTTCCTGGCGATCCTGATTGCCTGTCTGGTGGCGATTTACGGCCTGGCAATCCGCCGTGGCATGAGCCGCAATAAAGTCATGGAAATCTGTTCTGCCGCTATTCAGCCGGCCGGGATTATCCTGCTGGTGACCGGTGCCGGCGGTGTGTTCAAACAGGTGCTGGTGGATTCCGGCGTAGGTCCGGCACTGGGTGAATCCCTGATTGGTGCGGGGCTGCCGATTGCTGCTGCCTGTTTTGTTCTCTCCGCTGCAGTCCGTGTGATCCAGGGCTCCGCAACCGTTGCCTGTCTGACCACTGTTGGTCTGGTACTGCCGGTTATCGGCGAGCTGGGCTATTCCGGCGCACAGCTGGCGGCACTGTCTGTCTGTATCGCGGGCGGTTCTATTGTACTGAGCCACGTGAACGACTCCGGTTTCTGGCTGTTCGGGAAATTTACCGGTGCGACTGAAGCACAAACCCTGAAAACCTGGACACTGATGGAAACCATCCTGGGAACCACCGGGGCGCTCGTCGGTATGCTGTTCTTCGCCTTCCTGTAATACGTCCGTTTTCACTCTCCGGCAGTGGGTTATCAGAATCCGCTGCCGTTTTTATTACTCCCCGCCGTCTGCATAAAGCCTCTGTTTTTTCCGCCGATAGTCAATTTGTCCCCGGCGGCAATCCGCGCTATTTCCCTGAGTTGCATTATCTGTCTTAACCGGAATTAACATGCTGAATATAATGAAAAAATGGATGTTTTTACAAAAAAAACAGCCCGTTGTCTCCTGGGAGGCACCGGCGGTTTATCCGGTGCCGTCAGAGCACGTGATGACGGGAAATACGGATGAACAGCGGCACTTTCACGGTGAAATCCTGTGCCGTCATTTGCTGGATGGGATCGCGGCGATAGAGATTATCCGCAACTCCCTGCTGGATTCCGGCACCCGGCTTGCCGGGGAGCAGGGCACACTGGATGAGATCGCGCTGCATAACAGTGAAACACGCCGCTACATGCAGGAGCTGTGCAGTGTACTGGATGATATCAGTGAGCACGCGGATAAGGGGCTTGATTACACGCAAAAACTGGTCTCTGTGCTGGGACAGATTAATCAGAACATTAATAATATCGAACGCCTGGCCAACCAGACTAATCTGCTGGCGGTTAACTCGGCGATTGAAGCTTCTCATGTCGGCAGCCGGGGAGCCGGGTTTTCAGTTATCGCCCGCGAGATAAAACAGTTATCCGGTGAAATTCAGGACGAAGCCGTCAATATCACTGCATTTACCGGCAAAATAAAATTACATGCCAAAGCGATTTATACGGATGCGGAAGATAATCAGAAGCTGGTGAGCAGCATCCGCGCTATCGCGGTTCAGGCGGAAGATCGCTTACAGAGTATGATCACCAGCTCCTCGCGGATGGAGGCGATCATCCGGTTTGTGGCGGTGCAGCAATTTCTCAATACCGTCAAGCTGGATCACGTTATCTGGAAAGGGGATATCTACCGCCGCCTGCTGGACGGAAACGCAGACTTATCAGTTAATGACCACACACAGTGCCGTCTCGGCAAATGGTATTACGCGGACGACGGACAGCGGTTTACCGGTCATGATGCCTACCGGAAACTGGAAAGACCGCACCGGCTGGTGCATCTTTCCGGACGTCTGGCGCTGGAAGCCCGGGCGAAGGGCTCACTTCATGATGAAGAACTGCATTTGTCGGCCATGGAAGATGCCAGCCGCGAAGTGATCGAAAACATCGATGACCTGCTGGCATCGATCAGTTACTGAAAGAAAAACCCCCGGAATCCGGGGGCTGAGTGAACATCGCTGTCGGGTAAACGGGCGGTGTTTCAGAGGTGGTGATGTAAAAACTCACTCAGTTCCGTGCGGGTGGGCGCACCGTCAGACCCCGGGCGGCTGACCACAATGGCCGCCACCGCATTACCGGTCCGTACGGCATCCGTGAGCGGCTGTCCGCAGGCCAGACCGGCGAGAACACCGGCGCAGTGACTGTCTCCGGCGGCAATGGTATCAGCCACCGGCACCGTATACGCCGGGATTCTGACCGGCTGCTGCCCCGGCTGACACACCACGGCACCTTCTTTATCAAAGCGGGCGATCAGCGGCAGACCGTAGCTGTCGGCAAACGCCTGTGCATCGTCTGTCTGTATCTCAGACTGTTTTCCGCCCTGCGGATTGAGCTGTGCCAGTTCGTCACGGTTGACGGTCAGCAGCGGCTTTTTCGCCAGCAGCTTTTCAATAAAGTCCGGATCAATATCCCGCAGACGCGGACCGAAATCCGCAAACAGGGTTTTATCCGCACTCTGCGCCAGCAGCCAGTTACGCAGCGGCGCACTTTCCGGACTGACCAGCTCGTAACCGGAAACATAAATCAGGGCATTGTCCGGCACCGGAATTTGCGCGAGCAGCGCGTCACTCCAGTGCTGTTCACAGCCTTCGATGGTGATGAATGTGCGTTCTTTGCTTTCCTCCACCAGCGCCAGGCACCAGCCGTTATCATGCGACGGATGGCGCAGCAGAACCGGCAGATTTTCCTTTTCCATCGCGGTAATGACCTGTTTTCCCCAGCTGCCGTTGCCGGCGGGAATACCGTTGACCGGCACAATGCCGAGACGGCTCAGGGCGCGGGCGACATTAAAGGCACAGCCGCCGATCTGCTGCCCGATCGGCAGGGCGCTGATATCATCCCCGCTGTGCGGCAGTGCATTCACTTCCAGCATCACATCGCCGAAAGCCGCGCCGATAACCACGACCGGTCGCTGTGGTGTCAGTAACGTTACATCCATCAATTCCGTTTAACCCCGTACCGGTTTCATCATCAGTGTCAGGCGGTACGCCGCCATGCTCACCAGGAAGGAGACAAACAGCCCCAGACTGGAATTCTCAAACACACCGGTGGCAAACGGCCCGTTAATAAAGCCGGTCTTCGTGACCAGCAGCCCGGCAACCGAACCGCCGAGCCAGCACAGGAAGGTCGGCCAGATAACCCCGGTGTCGCCGTAGAGCGAAACTTCGTCGTAACCGGCGGTTTTATGTTTGCAGTAATAATCAGTGATAAAAATCGCCGCCCAGGAGGCCAGGAACAATCCGCAGAACACCAGGAATGAAATAAACGGCCCGAGGAAGTCACCGGAAACAAACAGAACATAAATCGCGATCGCCAGCACAATCACGCCATCGAGAGCAACGGCGGTGCGCTGTTTGAGTTTGATGCCCATGCTCAGCAGGTTGAGACTGGCAGAATAGAGGCTGAGGACGGCGATAGTGACAATCCCGGCCACCGCAGCGGCCAGATACGGCACCGCCATCCAGGACGGCAGCAGCCCGCCGATTGCGGCAATCGGGTTCTCTTCCGCTGCCAGATCAGGCAGTTGCGCGGTCAGCAGAATACCGGTCAGGATCAGAAGTAACAGCGGTAGTGCAGCCCCGCCGACCACAGAGCCGAAAATACGGCTGTGGGATGAGGACGGGCTCTGGTCGCGGCTGTAATCCGCCCCGGCAATCGCCCAGCTGATCCCGGTGCCGGCGGCGATAATGGATACCGCAGGCAGGAAACCGGTGATCCAGTTACCGGAAGGACGGCTGATCAGCGCCTGCCAGTCTGCGGTCGCCAGCAGCCAGAGCACGACAAACAGGGTCATTGCCCCGAAAATCCGCGTGATCCATTTCTGCATCAGCAAAACGGTGTTCTGCCCGAGAATACTGACCAGTACCGTCAGTCCGCCGAACAGTATCAGCGCGATGGCTGTCATCAGGTGTCCGCTGCCCAGCCCGATGGCGGTAAACAGCGCGGCCAGTGTCAGAGTGCCGGTGATGATATTCACCGCTTCCCAGCCCATCAGGTTAAACCAGCAGAAAGCCGTCGGCGCGATATTGCCGCTTTTGCCGAAGCTGGCCCGGGAAAGGGTGAGAGTGGTGGTCCGGCCGATTTTACCGGCGATACTGGTGATCCCCACTAAAATAAAGGAGGCGACACCAACCACTGCCGCTAAAACCGACTGAAAGAAAGAAAGCCCGAACGACACAATAATCGCGCCATAAACCACACCGAGAATACCGATATTAGCGGCACACCAGACAAAGAATAGTTCGGCGGGTTTTTTGGTCTGTCTGGAAGGGGGGAGCAGGCCGATCCCCAGTTCTTCGATGGTCGGATCGGTTTTGTTCAACGCTGAAGGGACAGATTGCTGACTCATGACATCATCCTGTTCGTCGCGGCATACTCCTGTCTGAACTGTGCCAGACGGCGGGCATACGGCGTAAAATCGATATTATTTGTATGATTTATCAATGCGATACTGTCAGCATCAAAACTGTCAATGCCGTGAATTGCGCCGCAGATGGCCGTCGCCATGGCACCGATGGTGTCCGTGTCGCCGCCCAGATTTGCAGCCAGTACCGCACAGCGTACGGGATTGGTGTTGGCTAAATCCGCGAGTGCAATTGCACACGGGATAGATTCAATATTATCCATACCGGCGCCGACTATCTCATAGAGATCGGTCAGTGCCTGCTCTTCGTCCGTGCGCCCGCGGACCACATTGAGGGCGTACATAATCCTCCGTCCCAGCAGCGGGCTGAAGGTAGACTCAAACCGGCGCTGAACAGTGTCAGCCAGCGGTATGACAGCCTGTTTTATCGCAGACCAGTCAGTGCCCTCAACAGCCAGACTGACGGCCCGCGCAATCACGACAGCACCGGCAATGGCGATATCGGATTTGTGGGTCGGCAGACAGGAGAGCCTGATCTGCTCAATAAAACGATCTGTATTATATGATGGCATCAGGCAACCGACAGGCGCGACACGCATCGCGGAACCGTTGGTCACACCATTTGCCTCTATTCTATCTAAAGGTATTCCCTGGTGTATGGCATTCAGCGCAGCTTTTGATGTCGGCCCCAGAATATTTTTTTCAAACGCCTTTATCCGGGTGGCCCACGCCATTATGTGACGGGCGATCGTCTGCGGGACGACAGCACCGTGCTCCTCAATAATGGCATCCATCAGGGCAACACACTGACTGGTGTCATCAGTAAATTCCCCGGCAACAAACTCGTTGGCGGCAATATTCTCCTCAGGGCCCGGCAGGAAAGTATCAATCCAGCCGAAGTGCTGACGGACCCGGCTCTTCGGCCAGAGTTCCGACGGCATACCCATTGCATCTCCCGTTGCCTGCCCGTAAAGACAACCGAGAATACGTTTTTCTGTCACATTTAACGGGACTGCTGCTGATTGTGTCATTTATTATTATCTGGACTGGTGTTGAATGAATTAAAAACAACAAATTATATTATTGGTATAAAACTGCTGTGGAGCCTTTGTCTTTATAGAGTATATAATAGACGATAAATAAGTCCAGTTGTAGTCCAGTTGAATTGATTTTAATCAGTGTGTGATAGCGGACACAAAAGTTGCTACACTGTTTTCAGCCGTTATCCGCAGCATGACAGGAACCTATTTGTGGAACATGATTTTCTCACTTTTTTACAGCACAGGCTTGATCAGCAATCAACTGTTCCGTTATATCTTCAGCTGAAACAAAGGATTGAAGAAGCCATCACACAAAAGCAGCTGACGCACGGTTGTGTTCTGCCGTCTGAGCGTCGTTTATCGCAATCGCTGGGAGTATCCCGCGTTACGGTGGTGAAGGCACTGGACTTACTGCTGAAGCAGGGGCTGGTGGTGAAACATCACGGCAAAGGCACGCAGGTTAATCTGCCGGTGCAGTACAACCTGTCCGGCGGCGGTTTTTCCGCACAGGCTGCCGGCAGCGGCAAGGTGTCCAACCGCTGGCTTATTCGTCAGCTGGACTCTGTGCCGGACTCACTGGCCCCGGAACTGGAATTATCCGCAGGTGATACGATGGCGGTGATCAAGCGTGTCCGGCTGGTGGATGATATTCCGGTCTCGCTGGAAACCATGTTTATCCCGGAAGCCTTTCTGCCGCGTCCTGATCTGCTGGACGGCTCTCTGTACGCGCACTGGCTGGCGCAGGGAATTGAGCCGGATGTGCAGGAGTATGCACTCTCTATCTGTCACCCGACAGCGGAGGAGGCAAAACTGCTTTCTATTCCGCCGACTGCCTCACTGATGAAAATTATCCTCAGAAGCCGCGACAAGCTGGGCAGAGTGCTGGAGTACGGTACGGCTATCTGCCGCAGTGATTTCTATCATTTCCACTTTACGGTAAAAGCCTGAAAGCAAAAAAGCACTGTAAAAACAGTGCTTTTATTTAAATTACGTTGCTGTTTATCAGGCCATCGCGGTGATGGTTTTATTCAGTAACGCATTGGCGAGTGTGTCTGTGGTCACCGTTTCATTGGTGTTCGCGGTAAGATCCCACAGGCCGACCTGGCCGTCACGGTTGAGCGTCACAATGTAACGGCAGCCGGATTTCAGCGCATTGCTGTGCTGACGCTTCAGTTTGGCACTGGTGAAATCATTGAGGATTTTATATTGCGGCAACTGATGGCGCAGTGTGTTAGCCAGTAACAGCGCTTCCACATTCTGTGCCGGATCTTCATAAGTCACCACGATATCCGGCTGATTCACAATCTCTTTATCCAGGCCGAGGGTCTGGATCAGCAGTAACAGCCGTTCGATCCCGATAGCAAACCCGGAAGCCGGTAACTGTTTGCCGCTGAATAATTCAACCAGACCATCATAACGGCCGCCGCCACAGACTGTCCCCTGTGAACCCAGCTCTTCCGTGATCCACTCAAACACTGTGCGGGTGTAGTAATCCAGCCCGCGGACCAGACGCGGGTTAACCACATAAGCAATGTTTTCACTGTCCAGCAGACGGCGCAGATCATCAAAGTGCTGTTGTGATTCCTCACCGAGGAAGTCCAGCAGACGCGGTGCTGCTTCAATCATCTCCTGCATATCCGGGTTTTTGCTGTCCAGGATACGCAGCGGGTTGGTTTCCAGACGGCGCAGGCTGTCCTCATCCAGCAGCGCTTTGTGCTGCATAAAGTAATTCACCAGCTGCTGACGGTGCTCTGAGCGCTCTTCCGGTGTCCCGAGAGAGTTAATCTCCAGGCGGACGTGTTTATCCACGCCGAGCGCCTTAAAGATATCTTTCACCATAAAGATAAGCTCTGCATCCACATCCGCCCCCGGCATACCGAAGGTTTCCACCCCGAACTGGGTGAACTGGCGCAGACGGCCTTTCTGCGGACGCTCATAACGGAACATCGGGCCCTGATACCACAGGCGCTGCGTGGTGTTGTAGCACATGTTGTTTTCAATCACGGTCCGGACGCAACCACTGGTACCTTCCGGACGCAGGGTGATGTGCTCGCCGCTTTTATCGAGGAAGTTATACATCTCTTTTGAGACGATATCGGTGGATTCACCGACCGCGCGCTCAAACAGGGCAACCGGTTCCAGAATCGGCAGCCTGACCTCCTGATAGCCGTAGCGGGAAGTGATATTCCGGATCCGGTTTTCCAGCCACTGCCAGACCGGTGTTTCCTCCGGAAGCACACTTCTCATCCCTCTGATTGACTGAATCTTTTCCATTTTTAGTCCTCTATATACAGTTTCTCTGTGAGAAATTCCGGCTGTCATCATTGTCAGCCGATAACGCCATCTCAGCGGTCTGCTCAGTGCAGATCCCCGGGATGTACGACAGGGCGAGCCCGGGACGGGGATCAGTAGTGTTTTTTTCGCGGCGCATAATAAAAAACAGATACAGCGGAATGGTAAACATCTGCAGCACCATACCCCAGAACAGCGGTTTGGTGCCGGCGCCTGTCAGCGCGACCATAATGAATCCCAGACCAATCAGGCTCAGAGTGGCGTAAATAATAAAGGTGCGCCCGTACTGCATTTTTTTGGCGATCATGGCGATCGGCAGGGAAATCACAGCAAACGCATACGGGATCAGACTGGCGGACACCGCAAGAATAATGATGTTGCGGAACTGCTGTTCCAGGCTTGGTGAGATGGTGAGCAGCAGCACGGCGCTCATCATCCCTGCGGTACAAATCAGTCCTTTATACGGCACGCCGTGGCGGTTCACATCAGCAAAAAAACGAGGGAATGTGCCTTCTTCCGCCGCAGAGCGGGGAACTTCAGTCTGTAAAATCTGCCAGCCCGGTAATGCACCGAAGCAGGCAATAATGGCGAGCGCAGAGATAATCTGTCCCGCATGTTCGCCCCACAGATAACGGGCGGTATCCGCAAACGGCGCGGTGGAGTTAACAAGCTGTTCGTGGGGCAGGATCCCCATCATGACATTGGTGGAGCTGAGATAGCAGGTGGCGGCAATAACCAGCCCGATAATGGTTGCCAGCGGAATATTGCGGTGCGGATGAATCACCTGGGCGGATGAAACCGACGCGGATTCAATTCCCAGATAGCCCCACAGCGAAATAGCAGCGGCAGCAAAAATAGCATCTGTGTTACTGGTCTGAGTAACATTAAAACTGGTGATATAACGTGTGTAATCAAAACTGGTCCAGCCGAAAATACTGATGCTCAGAATAACGGTGAGCATACAAAGGCCGGTAAAAATCTGCGCATAGCCGACGACTTTTGCGCCCTGCAAACCCAGCAGAACGAAAGCCCAGAGAATAATAATAGCGGTAATAGCGGCGTAGAGCGGAGTGTGAAGCTGCGGAAAGAAATAAGAGAGATAACCGACACCGGAGATCAGTAAGGCACAGTTGCCTATCCAGGTCGAAAGCCAGTAAAAAAGTGATGTCTGTAACCCGATATACTGCCCGAATGTCCGGCCGATGTTGGCAATCACACCGCCTTTACAGGGGGAGATTTCACCGGTCTTGGCGAACACCAGCGCCAGTGCCAGCACGCCGCAGAAGGTCAGCAGTCCGCCCCACAGCGCGATGGAACCGATATGCGCGAGGGAGGAGGGTAACATAAACACGCCGCTTCCCATCATATTGGAAGCCGTCATAATAATCAGGGCTGTCAGGCCCATGCGGTGGGTGGATTTACCATTGGGAACCATACCATTTTGTCCTCACAGAAATACTCCAGCTGCGGATGAGGGAGCAAAAAATCTCACGATCAGAGAACTGAGCCGTGTTTTTTGGTCTTTTTTCTTGCATCATCCTGTGTCGCTGTATAGGTTAGAGAGCGTTGCCGGCAGGATTGGCGTCTGCGCCGGCAACGAACCGTAAGGGGGCAGTGGATATTTACCACTGCCTTTTTTTATGCCGCGTGTAAGTTAAAATCCGCGATAACGTCGTCGATCAGTTTGTCGATCTGTACGGTATCCAGATGGTGCGCGGTGGTGATCAGGTGAGCCACGTCGCCGGAAGTTGCCAGGCAATGTTCTCTCCAGACGCGTTCTGACGGGCAAGGGAACACAACAGTGATGGAGTTCTTGTTGCGCCATGCATTGATACCGGCTTTCTGCATACGGTCAACAGCGTACTGCGCCATATCCAGACTGCGGGTGATGCGGCGTTTCCATTCCTCAGTTGAATGTGAACGGATAGCTTCCCACAGCATCAGTGGTGTGTGACCGTTACGTGAACCGGTGATGGTTTTGTCGTGTGCGGAGATGTAGTCGATTTCAACAGAAATACGGTCTACGTTTTCTTTCTTCGCAACAACGATACCGCAAGGGATTGGTGAACCAATCATTTTGTGGCCGGACACACCGATAGAGTCGATACCGTCAGCAAACGTGAATGGCTGTGCATCATCAACGAATGGCAGGATCATGCCGCTCAGTGCCGCATCAGCGTGCAGATAGTAATCTTCACGTTTGATACCGGCTGCTTTCAGGCGTTTCTGGATTTCAGCGATATCATCAATAGCACCGCGGACAGTGGTACCGATGTTAGCGAAGATGATCGGATGCGCTTCTTTATCGTCAGCGATTTTTTTCATCAGATCGTCATAGTCGATTTCGCCGTTTGGCTGAGATTCAACAACCTGAGATTTGATACGCAGTAATTTAACGATTTTCGCAACGGAATAGTGAGTATCTTTTGAATAGTACAGCGTACCGTCAGGGAAGATTTCACGACCCAGGTAGCAACCGAACATGTTACCTTCGGTACCGCCGTTGGTCACATAACCCCAGCTTTGTTCAAACGGAATTTTGAACAGGTCTGCGAAATACTCCATCACTTCTTTCTCGAAATCGAAAGAGTTCAGCAGATAGTTGCAATATTCGCCCCAGTCACCGCAGTTGTTGATGGAGAAACGTAAGAAGCGTTCCAGATTGGTGTAATCGAAATCCGCTGATTCAGGATAACCGATGTTGAAATACTGGTTTTTTACGCAATAAGCCCAGAATGCATCAAGTTTGTTTTGATCATTGATAGACAGAGTCATACTTAATTACCTCTTGTTTTTCAAAATTGAAGACTGTGAAGCGGAGCAAATCACGCTTTGTTTTGTTCGTCATTGATGTACAGGATATCGTTGCCTTTTTTCGCACGGCCTGCGGCCACGAAGCTGAACAGCGGGATAGTGATTGACATCATGACCAGACCCCAGAACATAGAATCAGAACCGGAACCTAACAGGGCAAAGACACAGTAGATAATGCCGATAACCACCAGGACGTTATAGAAAATGAAGGTGCTGCCGCGGTTCATTTTTTTGGAGACCATGATGATTGGCAGAGAAATCAGTGCATACATGTATGGCAGCAGGGATGCGAAGACAGACATCAGGATGACGATTTCGAACTGTTTGGCCAGGTTTGGTGATGCGGTCATTAACAGCACCAGGCTCATCAGCACACCGGTGAAAATCAGGCTTTTCATCGGAACGTCATTTTTGTTCACATCAGAGAAGAATTTAGGGAACAGACCCTGGTCGGCACCGGCACGCGGACCTTCAGACTGCAGGATTAACCAGCCGGAGATAGAACCGAAGCAGGCGATGATACTCAGGATAGACGCAACAGTACCGGCAGTTTCACCGAACATGTAACGGGCAGCATCCGCAAACGGTGCAGCAGAGTTAACCAGTTCTTCATGCGGAACCAGACCCATGATAACGGTGCAGCTGCCGACGTAGCAGACTGACGCAATCAGCAGACCATAAACGGTGGCGCGCGGAACAGTGTATTCAGGTTTGTCCACCTGGCCGCTGGAAACCACAGCAGATTCAACACCCAGGAAGCCCCACAGTGCGATAGACGCTGCAGTGATAATGGCTGTGGTATCACTTTTACCGGTACCGTTATAAACCTGAGAGAACATCTGCGGATCGAACCAGAACCAGCCGATCACACCGACACCCAGAACAACAACCAGCATGCAGCTTGCAGTGAATGACTGCGCACGGCCGGCGACACGGGCACCGAAGCTGGCTAATACCACGAAGCCCCACAGAATCGCGATAGCAACGACACTGCCGATAGCCGGGTTTTTCAGTTCAGGGAAGAAGTAGCTGAGATAGCCGACACCGGCAACCAGCAGCGCGACGTTACCGACCCAGGCACTGATCCAGTAACAAACAGTGGTCTGGAAACCGATAAACGGACCGAAAGCATCGCTGGCGTAAGCCACGATACCGCCGTTACGCGGTGTGATAAGACTGGTTTTGGCGAAAACTAATGCTAATGCGATAACACCAATGATTGTAAATAACCATCCCCATAAGGAGATGTAACCGACGCCCGCGAGGTTAGTCGGCAGCATGAACACACCGGAACCCATCATATTTGATGCGGTTACCAGGGTCAGCGCGACCACCCCCATTTTATGGGCGGAACTGGCACTCATGTTTCCCATAATGCTTTTCCTGTAATGATTGTTTAATTGGAAAGGTGCACCCGATGACAATTACCGAGATAGGGGAAACTTAATTTTTAAATGTCGTTCTAAATTTGATATTGATCAAAAAAAACAGCGCTTCTATAACAGTTTTAGCTGAAAATGAATATTTTATGTGCCGTTTTGCAGTAAGTGACTCTGTCCCCTTTTTTTGACATGAATAATCCGACTTTTGGTGTGGTTATTATTTAACTTTTGTCATGTGTTAATTAACAAAGCAGGTAAGTAAAAAATAAATATACTTTTTTCAATACGATAAAAAAGAATGGCATTCAGAAATAAAAAACGGTTTTATGATATGAGTTAAAATAACAAAACCGGTTTTATATTATATTACTCATTAGATAAATTGATTATTTTTAGCGATTGGAGCGCTGACGTATGCCAAGAAGAGAGCGCCTTTATTTTCCGGGATTACCACAGCTGATTAAACTTAACGGGCACAATCATGAAAAACTCTTTCAGGAAGAGAATGATTACGCCCGCTTTCTGACCTGCGTGGACAGGTCTTTAGAATCATACAATTGCGAGCTTCATGCCTATTCCCTTCAGGCGGATACGGTATTGTTGCTGCTGACACCAAAATCAAAAGAAGACTTAAGCCGTTTTATACAGCACATCGGACGCCAGTATGTTCCTTATTACAATAATAAATATCAGCGCACCGGGGCATTATGGGATCGGCGTTATAACAGCTGTCTGATTGAAGCAAATTCTTATTTTCTTTTGGTCTCTCAATATGTTGATACCTTCACATCCGACCAGTCATCAAATAATGATAAACATAACTTGAATTATTCCAGCTATGGTCATAACACCGGGGAATGCACTATTCCGAGAATGACTGAACATCAGTGTTATTTGCAATTAGGCAAAACACCGGAAGAGCGCGGGATCCATTATCAGCATTTTTTATATACCACTATCAGCCAGTCTGTTATTGAGCGTATTCAAATCTGTCTGAATCAGAATTGTGTCCTGGGCACCAATCAGTATTGTCAGAAACTGGAATTTGAAATGAACCGGACAGTACGCCCGCATCAGAGCGGACGGCCGCGCAAACATTACAGTAATGATGTGGCGGACTGGATCTGGCTGGAAAACCGCGCTTCTAAGCTGCTGGCGCGCTACTGTTATCAGGAAATCCGCTTTCCGCTGCTGGAATACTGGGATGACCATATGAAGAATACCGCGGCGTTCGCGGATGATAACCATAACGGTCCCAAACTCAACTGCAGCCACCCGGCACTGCTGCGCGGTGAGGGCACGATGGGCTGTCTGCGGGTGATTGCACAGCATCAGCGTTTACAGTCAAAAAGCAAATTATGGTATATCGGCGCGATGTTCCGGAATGTGGCCGGGCAGAAACAGGATTTTGAGCAATATCACCAGATCGGTGTGGAAGCGTTCGGCTACGATAATATTGATATCGAGCTGGAACATATTTTAATGCAGTATGATTTTTTCAGCTCATTACATCTCACGCCGTACATTGAATTAAAAATAAATACCGCCGGCAGCGAAGAAGAATTCAGCCGTTTTCGTCAGGCACTGAGAGAGTATTATCAGCCGTTTCTGCCGTTCTTTGAGGAGCCGTGGCTGGTCAAACTGAAAGAGAAACCGGAGCAGTTATTATCCATACCGCACAAGCTGCTGGATATCGTTAATAAAAAAGCGCCCCGGCTCATTGAGTTTCTCTCTGAGGCTTCCGCCACCCGCTTCCGTCAGTTGCTTGAATCCCTCAACCGCCTGAAAATTCCGTACAGTGTGACGCCGGGACTGTATCCGGTGAATAATTACTGCCACACCCTGTTTGAATGGCGCACCACGCATCCTGACAGCCATGATGAGCTGCTATGCCGTGGCGGCCGTTATGATGCCAGTGCGTCGCATCTGCTGGATAAACAGGTGGCGGTCAGCGGTTTTGCGTTTATGCTCGACCCGATTATTTTCCTGATCCGCAAATGTCACAAACAACTGCTGCGTCAGAATGCGACTGATGTGGTACTGATCCCGGAAAACACCCGTGCCGCCGGACATGCACTGATAGTCGGCCGCCGTCTGCGGACACTGTTCCCGCAGTTCACCATTAAAAATGACTGCTCGGGGATGCGGATCAGTACCTGCCGCAAGAATGCTGAGCGCAACGGCAGCCGCTTTATCATTGTGGTGCCGTCAGAGGATGACAAAGCGCTGGAACTGACTGATAAAGATAACGGAATGATTCAGTTTGTGAATGAGAATGCCATGATCGGCGTGCTGGGACACAGCGTAAACTGCTGAGGGGAGAGGATCCGCAGATAATCAGCTTATCTGCGGATAACCGGTTACTGCTGGCTGAGCAGGGATTCCAGCGCGTTATAGAGTGCCGTGGCGCTCTTTTCATAACCCGGGCCGGAGAGATGGACTTTGTCCGGCCGTGCGAGATCACGCAGCACCCAGCTGTTGATTGCACAGTCGCCGCCCATGAACTGCTGCCAGTCCCAATAGAGCAGACCTTCACTTTTCGCCACAGACTGCTGAATCCGCATGACATTGTGCAGATTGGCAGGCTGCTGTGAGCGGCAGTCAGACGCGGTTTTGTTCTTGATACTGTCGCCCGGGCCGACCAGCAGGATTACCGCATCCGGCATGTTGCTGCGGATACTGCGCACCACATTGGTCAGCTGCTGACGATAGAGATCCAAATCCAGCGTATCATTAAAGGCTTCGTTGGTGCCGTAAGCCAGGATCACCATTTCCGGATCGGTCTGCGCCAGGGTATTCACCCACTGCGGCTGCCATTTTCCCGTCATGGCAATCGTCGCGCCGTTGATACCGACAGACGAGAGCATCACGCCCGGATGGTTGCGGGTGATAAACCAGCCGCCGATATTCAGCGGGCTCTGCTCATTCGCGGTAATTTCTGCCGGGAAGGTCACCGGCACACTGTCAGAAAAACGCCACTCTGAGGACGGTGCCAGATTCAGCGTACCGCCTTTGCCGCCGCGTACCGTAACGGAGGCCGGGTAGCCGGTCTGATACAGCACCTGCATATCATACTGATAAGAGGACGGATTGCGCTCCTTCATGGTCAGCGTGCTGTGTGAGGTCAGCGGCGAAATAACAAAACCGCCTAACGGGAAGTTGGGTGCATCATCTTTCCGGCTGGTCAGGAATGACCACTGTTTTTTCGGCTCGGTGAAGACAAAGTTCGCCGTGCGCTGTCCGGCGATAATGCTCGGCGGCACAAAGCCGATCCCCGCATTGCCGTAACGCGCCTGAAATTTGTCACGCAGTGTGCCGGAGAAAAAATCCGCTGCTGTATGGGAATCGCCAATCTGGACAATATGGACACGCGCGGACGGATCCCGCAGGCGGTGTGCCAGGCGGCTGAGGTTCGGATCGCCGTAGTTGGTCAGATCATTACGCGACACCGGTGGCGGTGTCTGCGGCTGTATCCACTGTTTATCCGAATCGTTCTGGCAGGAGAGCAGGGAGAGCGCTGCGGCAAACAGGGCTCCCGCACCGGCCAGTTTAAGGTGCCACGACGGGCGTTTTTGTTGTTTCATCATGTGTTTCTGTTTTTTCCTGCGCCGCCGGGGTTTCCTCCGGCGCAGCATTAAATTTAATCAGATCAAATACCGTGTCAGCGATGGCTTTCTGACCTTTGTAGGTAAAGTGAATACCGTCGCCGCTGCGCAGCTTGATAGTGCTGCTGCCGTCACCGGGGTAATCTGAATAGATCTTATCCTGATATTTGAAAATGGTATTCGCGGACAGCCAGATTTCACCGGCATTGTTAATTTCCGACTGATAGACCCCGCTCAGATAGTGTACACCATCTGACAATTTGTCTTTGCGCATATTCGGCGGTCCTATCCATATGACGTCCACATCCTGTATCCGGGCCGTTAACAGAATATCCTGAATCCGTTTACGGTACTGCGCCTCCCACTCCGGAGACATAAAGCGCAGATAGCGCCCGCCGCCTTCCGGCGGCATGTCCCACGGGTCATTCGGGCCGAGGAAAACCACCATCAGGCGGATATCCGGGTTGGCTGCCAGCGTGGTTTTGATAGTTTCCGGCCAGTTGAAAAATTTCGGATACGTCAGGCCGGTACTCTGTTTGCTGAGGTTGATGCTTTCAATGCCGTAGGTTTTGGCCAGACGGGATTGTAACACAGGTGCAACGCCCTGCATGAGGGAATCGCCCACGAAGAAGACTTTGTCACCGGCGCTCAGGTCAATAACAGATTTCGGTGTTTTTTTCGTCAGAATGTGTTCCGCAACCTGTTCCGGGTCCAGTTTCAGCACAGAACTGCCGATCGCCGGACGCTCCCGGTTCAGCAGCTCAGGGAAGGTCACAGACAGCGCAGCAGCCGGATAACGGTAGCCGTTGATAAAATGCAGCCCGACCTGAAACTCCTCCGGAAACGCGGTATTGCCGGGAACAGCCTCTTCCGCTTCCTCAACGATATGGTTGCCCTGTGTATAGATCCACAGGGTCTCTCCGGCAGCCACCACGCCTTCCTGAAGGTAACCCCCCAGATCCCACGCATAATGTCCCTCCAGCTTCGCCCACGGCGCTGGCTGGTGGTAGGTCTGTTCCCAGTAACGGGCCAGCGGGTTCTGATTCAGCCAGACCAGTGCCACGGTTGCGGTCAGCACAATAAAGACGACCTTCAGTGCCCGCTCGAGATTTTCTGTAAAATCAAAAATTCGCATAGATAAAACCCGGCATTCCTGAAGGAGAGAAAATAAAGACCAGCGTCATAAAGAGCGCGAGCGGTAAAGGATACCAGATCCATGAGATCCGCCGGTAATAGTGTCCGGCGCGGTGATACAGGCTGACACACAGCGGATAGATAAACAGCAGCAGCCAGAAGGCGATAATCAGCGGCGCGCTGGCCATGACAGAGGCAATAAAGCCGTCAGCGGTCAGTTGTGTCAGCATGGTGACAGCATCACTGAGCGTAGCACTGCGGAAGAAAATCCAGGTCAGGCAGAGCACATGGAAGGTGAAAATCCGGGCGGTCCAGACTCCGGTTTTTTGCCACAGGGTTTCCGCCGGGTCTGTGCGCGGCGGCAGCAGTTTGTGTTTGATATTCATCAGCACAATACCCAGACCGTGCAGTGCACCCCAGATGATAAACGGCAGCCCGACACCGTGCCAGACCCCGGAAATCACCATCGCGATAAAGGCGTTGAGGTTCATCCGCAGCCAGCCCTTGCGGTTACCGCCGAGCGGGATGTAAATATAATCGCGGATAAAGGTCGACAGACTGATGTGCCAGCGCGCCCAGAACTCTTTGAGGTTGGTGGCAAGATACGGCGCATTGAAGTTCAGCGGTACCCTGAAACCAAGCAGCATGGCTATCCCGGTTACCAGGTTGGTATAACCGGAGAAGTTAAAATAGATATTCCAGGCATAGGCGTACACCGCCACCAGAATCTCACCGGCGCTGTAGTTGACCGGCGAACTGAAGACCGGGTTGGCAAAGTTTTCTGACAGATAAGCGCTGAATAAAAACAGCTTCACCATCGCCAGGGTGATCAGCAGCAGGGCTTTTTTATAATCAATAATTTCCCGTGAGGCTGCCTGTATTTGCGGCATGAATACTTTGGCGCGGTTTATCGGTCCGGCGACAATGCTCGGGAAGAAGCAGAGGTAGAGCACCACATCCAAAAAGGGCGCTTTTTCAATCTCTTTGCGGCAGACCGACACTACATAGCTGACAGAATGGAACGCGTAGAAGGATAACCCCAGCGGTGCCAGCACGGAGAGTACCGGCAGCTCAACCTCCACACCGGCCTGCGACAGTGCGCTCTGCAGGGATTCCTGCATAAATCCGTAGTATTTGAATATCGTAAAACAGCCGATGATCCCCGCCGCCAGCAGACTGTACACAGCCCGTGCGGACAGGCGGCTGCTCAGGACATTGGTCAGCAGATAAATAAACAGAGTATATCCGGCCAGCACATACGCGAAGCTTGCCTGGAATGAGAAGACAAACAGATAACCCGCCGTAATTAAAAGGATATTCTGTAAACGGGGCTTTTTTTGACAGAGCCAGTAAATCAGAAAAAAGGCAGTAAAGGAGGCAAGAAATTCAAATGAAAAGAAATTCATATCAGGCTCTGTGCAGGCTTGTTGAAAATGTCATAATTAGCGTGCTGAGTATAATATAAGTTATCAACCACGATTCAATAAGAATGATGAGAAGCCATAAAAAAACCCGCGTAATACTCAGATTAACGCGGGTTTTCGGGGGTCTGTTACAGAAAACAGAACGATTATGAGTTTTGGGCGACCTTCTGTGCCGATGTGATCAGTGTTTTGTTACTGTCATACATCTGGCGGAGGTAACGGTTATAGGCATCTCCCTTCTGCGAATAACCTTCCAGCTGACTGATAAGTTCCGGTGTGCTCAGTGAGTCATCATCACCCAGACGCTGTTTTGCCCTTTCTGAACGCAGTGAATTGTAAGCACGATGCGTATTCAGATTCTTCATGTAAGCAGTGACACTATCCTCAATAGTGCTGTACGCGTAGTAGCCCTGAACCTGTCCGGCTTTGGCACTACAGCCCCGTCCGCAACGCATACCAAAAAGGTTATTGTTGGACTGAGCCAGTTTTGATGTTCCCCAGCCTGACTCGGTTGCCGCCTGTGTGGCAACGAAGTGGGTGGGCAGGATATCGACACGGCTCAGCAGCGCGTTCCAGTTGGTGCGCTTAGGCGAGCTGCATGTTATATCATAGCTCCGGCAAAGCTTTCCGAGCTTTGCAATATCACTCTGTGACCAGTGTTTGGCATTCCGGCGTTCCAGTAACCAGGTGCGGTCATTCATGATTTCGCGATTCACTTTGTCAATCGCAGGGACAATGGCATTTAAAAACGCTTTCTTACGGGGTGTACCTGACGCGTATTTTTTCAAATCAGGCAGCGTCTTTTGTAACTGCTGCGTGTTTTGATGTGAATACGCCAAGCTTGTCGTGGTACTGGTTGAGGCAAAGCCCGAACCGGTAAAGAATAGTAAAATCAAGAAAGCGAAGACTGCATTTGTCCTCATCGAAAGAGAGGGCATTGCTTTTTCCTCGTTTTATTGTCTGAACAAAAATCGAACGAATACTAGCAAAATAGAAAAACCAAGACCAGCCTTATTATCCATCGTTTAATATTAATCGGGTATGCTTTGGCAGGATAAAATTCTGTTTTCTGATTTTATGTATGTCTATTAGTAAGTTAAAACGGACATCAAACGGCTGCGGATTTTAGCAAAAATGGCGGATTTATCCGGAAAATTAATGTTTTTTACGCGGTGACCGCCCCTGTTTTCACTTTTTTCTGCGGTTTTTACCGGCCATTTTTATCAGAATTTATGATTAGTAGTACTCGAAATTGAGGATTGCCGTGGTATTGATGCGGCCTGCACTGAGCCGGGCAGCATCATAGACATAGTAATACGCCCAGAGATTAAAGCCGTTATTTACTTCAATAAATTTGTCCTTTCCCCACTCAAACAGATAGGAATCCGCACGCGGCTGCCGTCCCGGCGGGTTGATCGCCAGTGCGCTGTTGTCATTGGTATCCGCATAACGGCCGACCCGGATCCCCACACCCTGTGCCGCGCCCTGCGAGGTATCAATGAGGGTTTTCATATCCCGCAGCCAGACCTGGTTGCTGGCCAGATAGGCTTTTACCGGACGGCTGGTGCGGCCGTTCAGGCGATCCCGGCAGGAGATATCCAGCTGGAAACGTGTCATCCCGGCGGTTTTGTTACGCAGCAGCTGTGCTCTGTCCACCTGCGGCAGTTCGACTAATAAATCCGCATTATCAAAGGTGCAGGTAGTTTCACGGGGCTGATAAATGACATCCAGCGGCTGCAGGAACAGATCCTCATTATGCTCCGGCCAGTGTCCGGTCAGCAGATAAGTAAGGATATCCAGCCCGAGGCGGACAAAGAACTGAAGGATGCCGACGCGGGTGGTATCCGCGGCGATCACCGCGCCGTCAAAGCGGTACTGGCTGCCGGGCACTGTCACATCACTGCGTGAGTTCTGCGGCATCACCCGCGCGCTGAGGGTAAAACGTGCCTGAAGCCGATCCGCCGGGTACGGGTTCCTGCTGTAGCCGAATTTCTGAGTGCTGCCGGGCTGGAGGTCGATCACCCGGAACTCAACCGGATAGCGGCCGTTCTGAAAACCGACCACAATGGAACGTTTTTGCAGATAAGAGGCGTTGGAGACACTGCTGCTGTAGCCGTTACAGCTGAATTCCCCGCTGTAGCGGGTATTAAAATAGAGGGTGGTTTCTGTCTGACGGTAAAAGGTTTCCGACAGATTAGCCATCAGCGGCGGCGCTTGTTTGTTGCCGTCGTTGTAGCACTCCGCCTGCGCATAACCGGCGATCAGCATCAGCAGGCCGGCAAAAATATGTTTTTTTCTGAGCATCGGTGATGTCTCCCTTTATTCTGCACAGGGCAGAGGTGCACTCTGCGGATCCGGTGTGAGTGTGATGCGGCAGTAGCCGCTGTCCGTATCTGTCAGGCGGACATTGATCTGTTCCGGCCGCGTTTCGCTTCTTATATAAAGGAGGCTGTTCTGCCCGACATAGCCGATGCTGTTATTGTTCCCGTCAGTGACTTCTGTGCCGAACGGCAGCGGCCTGCCGTCCCGGCGTACCGCATGCAGATAAAATTCCTGCCTGGTGTCCGTTCTGAAGTTGACGAGTGTCACCGCTCCGGCGTAAGGCACGATATCCTGCACATTGCCAAGCAGTTCTGCGGCATCTTCCGGTGCCTGTGAGGCATCCAGGATCAGCGCGTTTTTGCGGTAAGCGGACAGATAAGGCACCAGAACCTGCCCCTGTGTGTTGGTGGTGACATTGCGGTCATTGTTTACGATGGCATTGGCGGTGCCCGGTACATTCACCACAGCAAAGGTTTCCCCCGGCTGATTTGCGGTGAGAATACCACCGGACCAGGCCACCACACTGCCGGTGGCTCCGGCTCCCAGCTGGCGGTAACGGCCGGATTCACTGTAAGAGGCGTTCAGTGTCGCCGGGGCGGCCCGGTAAGCGGCGCTGGTGCTGAAAGTGGTTCCGCCGGACTGCTGATGCGCGGCATTTACGTTATAACTCAGCGCGTTGCTCTGTCCGGCGGTACCGCTCAGGCCGATATTACTGCTCTGATAGCGGCCTGCTTCTGTCATGCTGTTTGCCGTCAGATACACCTTGTGCCCGGACAGGGTCAGAGGAACGGAAAGTGTCAGGTTTATCCGCGTTTCTTCATTATTACTGTCTGCCGGGTTGTTGCTGTCTTTGCTGTAGCGGGTCCGGCCTGCGCTGAGGGTGTAATTGATATCCTGCCAGTTGTTGGCATAACCCAGCTGATATTCACGGGTGCTGCCCTGGCCGCCCCAGTAATCACGCAGCGTACCGGCGAGATAAACCGAGCCGTAATCCGCGCCGATCCGCTGGTTGATATTGACATTAAAGGTACTGCGCTGGCGGTAACTCTGTGACTGCACGGAAAGATCGCCGGTAAGATCCTGCCGGTTAAGCAGTTCCTGATACTGCACCGCATCTGTCAGGCTGAAATAGCCGCTGGTGGAATAACGGTAAGCCGCCAGCGAAAAATTGGTATTGGTCTGATGAATAAAACGGCTGTAAGCCACTTTGTAGCTCTCACCCCGGTAACGCGGCATGTCCTGACCGAACCGGGCATCAGAGTGCGTGATATCTACGGATAATGCACCGATCGGCAGATTAAACCCGCTGCCGAGCAGAAACGCCTGATAATTTTCCGCCGCAATCACGCCGCCGTAGCCGGTCAGCGTGTTATTAATGCCGTACAGGAGATTCAGCTGCGCGAAATCCGGATGATAAGCGGTATCTGTCAGACGGACTTCACCGGCATTCAGCTCATATTTAAAGAGTCCTTCCTTTAACATATTCGGGACAGCGGAGAATGGCACCATAAAGCGGTTGATTTGTCCGTCCGCTTCATTTACTTCCACCTGCAGATCCCCGCCGGAACCGGTCGGCAGCAGGGAATCGACCACAAACGGGCCGGGCGGTACGCTCTGCTGCCAGATAAGCTGTGAATCCTGATAGATTCTGACCAGTGCGTTGGTCTGCGCCACGCCGCGCACGACCGGAGAAAAGCCCTGCCAGGCATCGGGATACATGCGCATATCTGTTTTCAGGGTTGCGCCCCGGAAACGGACGGAATCGAACAGTTCGTTGGAGGTGTAGCTGTCGCCGGCACGGAAATCAGATTTGATTGCCGGAAAACCGCGCTGAAGGTAACGGGTGTTGTTATTCCATTGTGTGCTCTGTCCGCTGCTGTAGGTCACAGAGGATTGATCCCGCAGTTGCCAGCCGGCCAGATTCAGGCCACTGCTCAGGGTCAGATACGCGTTGTCGTTATCACTGCCGTCACGTTTATTAGTGGCGTGATAATAGTTGGCGTTATAACTGACCATCGCGGCATTAATGCCCTGATCCCACCGCGATGGGTCGACATATCCTTTAAGCACGGTATTCAGCATTGCCTGCGGCACATTCAGTGCCAGCTGAAACTGTCCGGTGTTCAGGGTATAACTCTCAGGCGGCACCAGACTGCTCAGCACGACATAACCGTCTTCATCGGCCTGCGGCGGCGGTGTGCTGTCACGAAGTCCCAGTTTCGGCACATCGTCCTGCGGGATCAGAATTGTGTGTCCGCTTTGTTGCAGACGCAGCGGAAATCGTCCCTTCCATTCTCCGTTCACACTGATTTCAACGGTGTATTCACCGTCGGGCAGGGTATCGTCACGATCAAAACGCGATAAATCCGCTTTGGCGGAATCACCGTAAAGGAAGTTGGTATTAAAACCGGCCCCGGCTGCCGGTGTGCTGAGCAGCACCGGCAACAGTGAAACAAGGGCGGAAAAACGGCGGACAGGGCGCGGCATCAGGCTGCTGTTCAGTTCAGTGACAGCGGATAGGTATTGATGGCACCGAAATCGTCGATCAGTGTCAGCGAATAGTGATTTCCGGCCGGTAATCCGGCTGCGGCAGGCAGCGTAAACTGAGAATAAGGGGCAATCATCGTGCCTTCTTCCGCCAGATCACGGCTGCTCGCGGTTTCTTTCAGGCCGAGAATATTAATATGATACGGAGAGTCATTTTTCAGAATATAGCGCTGACCGTCACGGGTGAATGTCAGGCGGGTATGGGCTTTATCCGCACTCAGGGTCAGACCGGACGGGCGGTAAAACAGTTTGATTCGGGAGCGGATAGCAATCTGCATCATGTTTTTATCGGCACTGTTTTCCGGCAGCGGCGGAATATCCAGTAAATTCAGATAAAACAGGGATTCTCTGTCCGCCGGAAGCTGTACCGGGGTCATTTTCACCCGCAGCTGCTGACCATTTTTACCGTCGATTTTTACCACCGGCGGTGTCAGGATAAACGGGACATTCGCTGTTTCCGGGGTGGAATCGGGGTTGCCGTCATCAATCCATGCCTGGACTAATGCCTGCTGTGTTCCGGTGTTAAATAATTGTACCGGAACCTCTTTACTTCCCTGCGGATAAATAACACGGGTGGAATTAATAATAACGTTTGCCGGACTGACAAATGTCACTGTTAATAACAACAATGTTAAGATGATTTTTTTCATGATGTGTATTTTCAAAAGTCAGGCCCCTGAATTAAAGAGGCCTGAAAATATCAGAAGTAAGACAGGTTATATGTCAGCATGGTATTAATTTTACCCGGCTGAGCAGGCTCGCTGCCGACTTTGTAATATTTTGCATAAAACTGCATAACGCCATTATCAGAAATGATTTTTGTATCGTATGGTGTGTTTAAATTAATGACTTCATCACTTTTCTGTGATGTTAACGCAATCCCGACATTTTTAGGATTGCCTTTCTCATCCGTTTCCTGATTGATCAGATAATTGCCGTTATTGGCAATCAGATTGGTGGATGCGAAATTAATATGCAGTGACTTACTGTCTTTGTCGCTGGCGTTACAGTCTGATAATTCAATGGAAAATGCTTTTTTGCCTTCTTCGATAGGACCCTGTTTATTGAACAGGTTAACAGTAACCGGGTCTAATAATACTGACATGTTTGCATTACCGTTATTAATGGTACAGGTGGCATCTGTAATAAAACCGGTAAAATTGATTGAACCACCGGATGCGGTAGTCGCCGCAGACGCAGAGTTAGCAACAAAAATAAAGGAAAGAGACGCTGCAAGAGCGAATTTTTTATTCATTATCCTCTCCGGGATGGAATATATAATAAATACGGAAACGGAATTAATTACGTTACCCGTAAATTTATTTTTAGTCATAGTGATTTTTAGCCGATTCTGAAAAAACAAATCAGCAGGGTTTATTTAGTTAGTAGCATCAATAAGAAATAGTTTTCCCCGGCAATTTTTTATTACCGTTAACAGGAAAGAAGTTTCTTATACATCAGAATGGAAGGCATAACTAAAACGAAACAGAGTATATAGTCATGAAATGATTAATTGAAGTATTTTTCTGATTTACGGATTAAAAGGTGAGTTTTATCTGTAATATCCGGATACAGATAGTTACTTATGGTTTTATATATTGTGTTTTTATGTTATTGCGATGTTATTTGTTGATTGTTGTTAATGTTTTTAAATATTCATTTAATATATGTTAAAAAATGCAGTATTTAATATTATTTTTTCTTTATAATTATTGGTTGCAACAATTAAGAATAATTATCATTAGCGATATTAACAACGTAAAATCAAGCACTCATAATGATTCCGCTATTGATTATCGGCACAATGACAGAGAACTTTAATTGTTTTCAACTTTATTTTAAGTGCAGCAGGATAACTATCAGAATCGGCTGATAACGAATGTAATTATTTATATGGCGATTATTTCAGGCGGGAAAAAAGCAGCGGGCAGCATTGCGGCTGCCCGGACAGGATCAGTTTTTGTTCTGTTTATGGAAAGCCAGACGTTCTTCAAAGTAGTCTTTCAGGTGAGATGCCAGCCCGTGGATTTTGTCATCCAGCTGACGAACCAGAAATTCATCACTGTTCATATCATCAACCCGCTGCATCGCGAGGTCATCAACATATACTTTTTCTTCCGGCGTCAGTTGTGCCATTGTCTGTCTCTCTGAATATAGTGGGAATATGGTATGTTACCACGATTTTAACGGATAACACGCAGGTGTCACGATGGATGAAAAACAACTTTATCATTATGCCATATGGCTGCTGGGACGGCGGGAATATGCCGGGGCAGAACTGGCCCGCAAACTGAAACGGAAAATAGCCGAAAAGCAGGATACCTCCCCGACGGAAGAGCATGTTCTGCCGCGGGTGATGGCGCGGCTGACAGACTCACAGTATCTGGATGACACCCGCAGTATCGCGCTGTTTTTTCAGGCCGGGGTGAGAAAACTGCACGGACCGGTGCGGATCCGTCAGGAATTACGCCAGAAAGGGTTTGACGGTGAACTGATTGATGCGGTTTTTTCCGCGCAGGAGACCGACTGGTTTGAGCAGGCCCGTGAGGCAAAAATGAAGAAATTCGGGGAGAGCGTACCGGCTGACTATAAAGAGAAGCAAAAACAGATGCGTTACCTGACGTACCGGGGTTTCACGTCTGATCAGATTTATGAACTGTACTGACGGGCAGGCATTATTTATTTTTATTCAGTGCCTGCTGTATCGCGTCATGGTAACGGTGATACAGAAAATCCGTATTGAGTCCCGCCTGCTGCATCTGTAACGCCAGCAACCGTAAGCGTTTGTTTGTCTGCTCATATTCTGTGCTGTCCGGCGGCAGAGCGGACAATAATTCCGCCAGTGAAACCGCCTCCTGCCGGGCCAGTAATGCCGGAGGAAGATATCCTGCATTTTTCAGTAACCGGTAACCCACCCGCAGTTCAGGGGGAACATGGCTGTCATCATCCAATGTGAGCGGCTTCCCTTCTCCTGCCAGTCCCTGTAATTCCCCCTTTTCAAGTGCAGCCTGAATATGCTGCTCAGCCAGTGTGTCAAAAATCGTCATGCTGTGTCCGCTTCCCCTGTCACCTGTTGTCACTTCCTTATTATAACAGAGCCTGTTTTTGCCGCATAAATAACCTGTTTTACGCATAACCGGATTATTTACCGTTGCATAATAACTGAATCAAATTCAGGTCTGAAATGCATGAAAATGCATTTTTTGGTGAAGGGATATTTGTTTGAGGTACGATCTGAGTAATACCTGCTGTTTGTATCGTTATACGCATTAAATGCGTATTTAATCGCAGGAAAGTGCTTTTCTGTGTTTATCCTGTATTGCTATTTTTCACTGCTATTTTTGGTTATATGGCGAAAATGGCGTGATTAACCGGCTTAAATAAGGCAATGCTCTTACTTTAAACGCGTTAAATAAGTAATTTAGCTTAATGGTAACGGAGGTGTCTTCCTGCTGTCAGTGCTTTTTTTGTTATTTTTATGTTTATTTTGTGTTTATTAATTGATCGGTATTTTACTGTGATTTGTATCACGAAAGCTGCTTGTGAGTTAAATTGCATACGCATTTAATGCGTAAAATGAACTATTTGTGCTTTTTATCAAAAATAGCCCAAAAAAAGTTAAAGTTTTTTAAATTCACATTGTGTGCATAAAAATGCATGCAATAATGTAACGGAAGTGTGTGCCATGTTATGTTTGGAAATAAATTGAATGAATTACATATTGTAAAATGATTAGTTAATAAATCTAAAAATAATTCATAAATCAAATTATTTATTTTGAAATTTTAGTTTTATTGAATTTAAATATCGCCGAGTGGCTGTATTTGGGTAAGTGAAATTAACAAGCCAATCAGTGTTACATGTAAGTAATTACGCGTTCAATTTGTAATTTTGTGGTTATTTATCTTTTTATGATTATTTTGTAGTGAATTTAGCTTAGGATGATTCCTAAAACCGCTATAGACATTCGAAATCCCCTCTCTATAATACGCCGCCGATTCAACCATAAGTAAAATTTTCTGAGTCCGGATACAGGGCAATTCAGGTGAACGTTAAATAAATTAATTAAATAACCCCATTACGCTGATAACCGTCAGCCGCTCAGGTGACGGCACATTTTTTTCTGTGATGCATTAAATGCGTCAGGGTTTTCTGCACCTGGAATTTCCTTATTCACGTCCTTCAATTTTGAGAAAAATAAACAATGAATAAAATATTCAAAGTCGTAAAAAATCAACGGACAGGGAATTCTGTTGTCGCATCTGAATTCGCAAAGGGTGCAAAGAAAGGGAAAAAACTGGCGCTGTTATCACTGGCAATGCTGATGGGAAGCGGGGTGAGCGTCTCTGCGCTGGCGGCGGATCCTGAGAGTCTGTTGTTAGAAACTGAGTATCTTCCTGCACAATATGACAGTACAACTAAAACGTGGGTAAATAATTCAAACGAGAAAAAACAATCCCGGGTTATTAACGATGGCAAAGTTAAAGATCTTAATTTAATTCAGGATGAAACAAAATTTACGAATAACCTTGAGTATCAGACAACCTGGTTTAATTTGCAGGATTTATGGGCCAAGAATACCGACGAAAATAAAGTTATTTCAATTACCGAATATCGCGACGGACAGGCACTTCCCGGTGATGCTGCACTGAGTGCGATTGAAGACTGGCGGGTGCCGGATAATCCGTCTGCCTTTGAGCAGATCGAATGGGAAACCGAAGACGGAAAAACAGCTTACCTGCAGGCCTATAATACCGATAAATTCAAAGTCACCGTTAACCCGGATCTGGGTGTCTATCTGCTGGAAAAACAGCCGATGATATCGCCGTTTTATCATCTGACGCTTGCGGAAGTGAATAACGGTGTTCTGGATATGACTGCAAAAAACAATGTTGACTGGAATATTGATTTTATCAAAGACAGTTCATTGTTTGTGGCAAAGGCAGATCCCGGTGAAAAAGCAACCATTAATACCACCAGTAAACTGCATGTCAATTTCGGTGAAGCGTATGGTATGGATATCTCTTCCGGTACGGTGAAATATAAACTTCAGCCGAAAAATCAGTTGATTGCCAGTGTTCCTGTGCCTAAAGGACTTGATGGCTTTACCGGATCAAACGGCCGGACCTATCACACCGGTGGCACCATTGCTATCGGCGATGCGGCAGGGCTGGCGGCGTATAATGAATTATTAATCGAAGCGGTCAAGGCGAATAAATTAACCGGACAGGAATATAAAGATCTGGTCGGTGCGACGGTTACCGGCGCTCCGCAGGGTAAAGATTATTTTGACGTTAATATCGACCTGAAAAGCCTGGAAGATAAAAATATCAACCTGAATAAAGCCGTTACTGCGGCTATCGGCTATCGATCCATTTTTGAGGTTGCCGGTGACGGCAGTGTGCTGAATATCAATGACGGCGCAGATATCCGTGGTGAAACGATATCAGATGCAGGTACTTACCGCGCTTATCATATCTATGCGCATGACGGTGCGAAAGTGTTCCACAAGGCCACAACGTCTGTCCCGAATTACAAAGGCCAGAATGCGTTAATTGATAATGCGGAATTTACCAACAGCGGCACCCTGAATCTGGGTGATGGTACAACCCGTATTCACGGCGATCAGGTGACAGGGGAAAAAGCACAGTATATCAACCTCGGTAAAATTGCGGTTGAGGCATTTAACCTGGCCAATAATGACCGGGCCGACAGCGACGTTACTGCGAATACCGGTGTGACGGCGACCGGCGGCGCACTCGTGACTAACGCTAAAGGTGCATCTTTGCTGCTGGGGCAGAAAGGTATTGCTGCTGAACAGGGAACTGTCACCGGTGTTGAAGTCCGCGGCGCATCATTTGTCAACGATGGTGATATTCTGATGGGCGCAGACGGTGTGATACTGGCAGGCGGCCGTAAGGATGATACCTGGGATATGCGGGTAATGTCGAATGCTGTGGCAGCATTGCTGGATAAGCATATTGCCGCCGATGGCAAAAACGAAATTGTCAATAACGGCACAATTACTATCGATAAAGGCGTCAGTAATGCGGTCGGGATTAACGTGACGTCAACGCCTGATCGTACTGCGGGTTCCGAACTGACAGTTCTTAATAATCATGAGATTAATACTGCCGGCAGTTATACCGTCGGGATGCGGGTGTCCGGCAAAAAGCAGGCGAATGATGTTATCGAAAACCGCGGAACTATCAATGTTTCCGGTGAAGGCTCTGTCGGCCTGTTTGCACTGGGTGATTCAACGATCACGCACACCGGTGACGTGATTGTGACAAACAGCGCTAAAACAGTTGATGGTAAAAAACCGGCCCGTACCACCGGTATCCGTGCCGATGATGCCAAAGTGGAGATTAAGGGCGGAACCGTTGAACTGAAAGGCGATAACACGGTCGGGGTATTTGCCCGTGCCGGTGGTCAGATTGATCTTAACAAGGGACAGGTGCTGTTTGATAACAACTCTGTCAATCAGACGGGGTACTGGATCGCCGGCCGTAAAGGCAGTGATGCAGCAGACAGTTCCAGAATCAATTTCGGCGGCGGAGATGTAAACCTGGAACTGAATAATAACGATTCCACGCTGTTCCGTGTTGATCAGAAAGCGCAGTTCCTGGCATCCAATGACGGTAAAACACGCTACCATTTTGATGTTAATGGTGAAGAAAGCCGTGGTTTTTATATTGCGGATAAAGGCACAAAAGTTGAAACCGGCAGTATGGAGCTGAATGTTAACGGTAAGGATGCAACCGGTCTGTATCTGGCAAACGGTGCCGGAGCTGATGGTCAGGTGAGTCTGGATAACGCCACCACCATTAATGTCAGCGGTGAAGGGGCCACCATCGCGATTATTGATGGTAATTATTATGATATTAATGGAAACCAGATCGCAAACGGATCGGGCAGCACCACACTGAACTCGTATGCTCACCTGAAATCGGGCGGCATTAATGACAATATCGCGAAAAACGCCATCGGTTATAAAGTGATCAATGGTGGTGTGCTCAACCATAAGGGCAATATTGATTTCAGTAAAGCCGATAACGCCACCGGTATTCGTGTGGAAAGCGGTAACGTTGATAACACTGCCGATATTACGGTGAATGGCGTCGGTGTTGATATTTACGGCGGAAGCTCCTATGTGACAAACAGCGGGAATATCACCGCTAATGATGGCACTGCGGCAATTCGTCTGAATAAAAACTCGTCAATGGCTATCGGCGGCACCGGTACTATCCTCGGTGAAAAATCGGCAGATGCGGTACGGGTACACTCCGGCTCTGCGGTACGTCTGGATAACGCCAATATTAGCGTCACCGGCAGCGGCAGCGGTCTTCATTTACTGAATGTGGACGATGATACCGGCGCATTTCAGTTAGAGGGCAGCGGCACGATCACGGTCAGCGGTGAAAGAGCTTCCGGTCTGAAACTGGAAGCGGATGACGGCAAAGGCGACGTGACGATGGCGAAAAGCAATCTCGACACCTCCGGCGCTAAAGGCACTACGATCAATGTGAAAGATAAGGGCGGCAACGGTATTGTGACCAATACGTCCGGTGATGTTATCAGCGGAATGAATGTCAATATCGAATCAGCAGAAGGCGAATCCGCGCTGGTGGTGCTTGGCCAGACCAAAAACATCACACAGAGCGGCAAACTGACATCAGCATCTGACCACAGTGTGGTGAATCTGATTGCGCTGAAAAATGCATTCAGCTTCACCAACAGCGGCGAAATTACTGCGGCGGATATAACAAACGGCATCGCGGTTGATGCGGGTCAGAACAGCAATATCAGCTTCGGCAACAGCGGGACTATCAGCGGAAAATCTATACTGGGCAACGGTACCAACAGGATTGATCTGAGCGGTACAACCAGTGAGCTGATCACCGGTCACGGCGACAATACCGCGATGCTGCACGGCGGCGCGAAAACCGGAATATTGTCCGCCGGTAACGGTAATAACACGATTGAAATGAAGGATACGGCTCAGACTGACACACTGATGACGGGTCACGGGAATAATACCATCACTCTGAACGGTGGTACGCAACTGAAAAACGGTATGACCGGTAATGGCCGTAACAATGTGATTCTGCAAAATGTCTATGAAGCACAAAGTGATGCCCTGTTCGGCAATCTGACCGCAGGCGGCGGCGGGCAGGATACGCTGACGCTGAAAGGCAAAAAAAGCCACTATGTATTACAGGACAGCAGTAAAATCAGCGGTTTTGAAAAACTGAATGTTGAGGAAGGCCGTTTTGAACTTCGTAATACCGACATCACGCTGAATGAACAGACGGCAGATGACGGTATCACCGTGAAACAAGGTGGTGAGCTGTTTATCAATCAGAACCAGGCACATACCTTTGCTCATCAGTTACAGGGAAATGGTCTGGTCACCACCTCAACGGCGGGACAGGCATTTGCCTTTAATAATAAGAGCGCGGCTTTTGCGGGAGATAACTTCACCGGTACGCTGCGTCTGACAAACGGCACCTTTGATATCGCCGGTGACAACACCCGTGCGCTGCAAAAATCCCGTCTGAATATCGGTGATAAGGCAGTGGCGACAGTCCGTGAAGGGGTCGGCACACAATCATTTGATCGCCTGGCAATGAGCGGCGGGACACTGGCCTTTAAAGACAATATTACCGGCAGCCGGATCATTGATGACAACATCAGTGTGAATTCACTGGAACTGGACAACGCCAAAGGGACGGTTCAGGTGAAAGCGGACGGTTTTGATAACCTGCCAGCGCCGTCAGCTAACAATAAAGTGCCTCTGCTGGAGCAGGATGAAAGTGATTCGGTCGCTCAACTGGTGAATGCCGGGCAGGCCTCGGATTACACCGGCGGACTGAATCTGCAACTGACGGATAAAGACGGCAATGTGATCCCGTCAAATACGAAGACAGAGCAGGATCTGCGCCAGGACGGCAAAGTGGTTGCGAAAGGCACCTATGATTACGGCTTACAGACCAGTGCAAACGCCGGTGGTAAAGCAGATGGCTTATATGTGGCCTATAAGCTGACCGAAGTGGATCTGCTGGGTAAAGGCAGTGATGCACTGGTGCTGGCTGCGCAGGCCGGAAAATCCGGTTCAGCCGCTAACCTCGGGGCGAAAATCACCGGACAGGGCGACCTGGCAATTGATACCGCAAGTGAATATGTCACGCTGTCTAATAACAGCAATGATTACACCGGCAGCACGTTTGTCCGTCACGGCAAATTACGGGCAGAAGCGGATAATGTGTTAGGGAATACACAGTTGCTGGATCTGGCGTCCGGGACTGCGGTTGAACTGACCAGTACAGCCGGTGCCGGTACAGAGCAGACCGCCGGGAAACTCACGTCTGCGGCAAACAGCCTGGTGGCGCTCGGTAAAGGCAAACTGACGGTGAAAAACGGCGGTGAGGTGAACGGCTCTCTGAGCGGTACTCAGGATGGCCAACTGGTGGTGAATAACGACACGCTGACCATCGCCGGAGCAAACAACGGAATGCATTCCGCAGTGACTATCGATCAGCCCGCACAGGTTACTATCCGTAATATCGCGGGTCTGGGCGACAGCCTGATCGCGGTGGCGGGTACACTGCGCACGGAAGGGGCACAGGGTCTGCTGCGTAATCAGCTGACCGGCAGCGGCACCACCGAAATCGCGCAGAAATCGGACGCACAGCTGACGGCAGATAACAGCGGGTTCAGCGGACGTTTCACTACGGATGCAGACAGTACACTGCGTGCCTCACAGGCAGAGCATATCGGCAGTGCGGCGATTGAAAACGCCGGTACGCTGGTGCTGACGCACAATGACGGCAAACAGCCGTGGGATCTGACCAACAGTGTTACCGGGACCGGGACCCTGGTGAAACAGGGGGCGGGCCGTATCACGCTGACAGATAAATCAGCGCAGTATACCGGTACCACGGAGATTCAGAACGGTACATTGCAGGCGGGGAGCTATGATTCCGCACTGGTGATGAACAGCCGTCAGATGAATATCGGTACTCAGGGTATATTTGCCGGTCAGGGCACACTGAAAGGCAGCGTGAATAACGCCGGTCAGTTCTATGTCGGTGAATTGGATAAGAAAGATCTCGGACAGGCAACGGATTACCGTGTTGACGGCAACTTTGTCAACAACGGCGGCAGCATCTGGCTCGCGAGTAAGAAAGAGACCGAAAGCCGTCTGAATGTCGGCGGGGATTTCACCGCGAACGGCGGTTCGATCACACTGAATACCGTGCTGAACAAAGGTCATGAGGAAACCATGACAGACCAGCTGGTGGTTGACGGTAATGTGTTTACCGGGAAAAACGGCGCGACCACGCTGAACATTAATAATGTCGGCGGTAAAGGTGCGGATACACTGAAACAGCCGGATGCGATTAAAGTGGTTCATGTCGGCGGAAAATCGGATAAAAATGCCTTTAAACTGGGCGGGCCGGTCGCCATCGGAGTGTACGAATACCTGTTACACAAAGGGTATAAAGATGACAGCTGGTATCTCGATTCTTATGATACCAATGTTTATCCACCGGATGAAAACAAGGAAGATCCGAACCGTAACGTGAACCCGGAAATCGGCGGACACATGGCTAACCGCATGGCGGCACTGGGTATGTTCTCCATGACCCTGCATGATCGCCTGGGCGAGCCGCACTATGCCGACAGCTTTAAAGGGGATGAAAACGCCTCTTCTGTCTGGCTGCGTATCACCGGGGATCGTCAGCGTCAGGATGCGGTCAGCCGTTCACTGCGTCTGAAAGGGGATACCTACACCACCCAGCTGGGCGGCGATATTATCAACTGGAACAATGATGCACAGGACACCACGATCCGCGGCGGTATCATGGGTGCAATCGGTAAGTCTGATTACACCAGCAGCGCCAAACGGACCGGTACGAAAGCCGATGCGAAAATTGATCGTGCTTACAGCGTCGGTTTATACGGCACCTGGTATCAGAACCGCGAAGATGAAAACAATGCTTATGCGGATGTCTGGGCACAGTATTCCTGGTTTGATAATAAAGTCTCCATGGCCGGCAACTCATCGGATTATAAGAGCCGCTTAGTCAGTGCTTCTGTTGAAACCGGCTACAGCATGGCGGTGTACAAACCGGATGCGGATAAACAGTGGCTGTTAACACCGCAGGCGCAGGTTATCTTTAATTCGTATGATTCCGATGATAGCAGCAGCGGCACCGGTCTGGTGATGAAAGGCGGACGCAGTAACAGTGTGGATACCCGTCTGGGTGCCCGTCTGACCTACGCAAACCAGAAACAGTCAGATAAATCCGCTCAGCCGTTTGTTGAGGTAAACTGGCTGCACAGTACGGCGAAGAGTGATATGACCTTTAATAAACACTACACCTTCAGTGATGATCGTCCGGCGAACCGGTTTGAAATCAAGGCCGGTGTGGAAGGGCAGATTTCACCAAACTGGACAGTCTGGGGTAACGTTTCTCATCAGATGGGGTCGAATGATTACTCCGGTGACCGTGCGATGATCGGTGTGAAGTACCAGTGGAAATAAGCTGAACCGCTGAGATAAAAATCCCCCTGTGTTGCCACAGGGGGATTTTTTTTATCAATAACGTTCCTGATGTCAGCGCCGTGGCGCGAAAGGGTAACGAACAGTGTGAAATCAGTTTGCAGAAGCTGGTTCTAATTTAATTTTTGCGTCTTTCTCTTCTGACAGTGCCTTCTGACGGTTACGTTCCAGTTCCAGTGCACCGAAGTGAGACAGAATACAGAAGATGATGCAGCAGACGATACCGCCTAACAGCAGATAGAAACCGCCGTGCCAGCCCATACGGTCAACAATGAAACCGAACAGAGTGGTGCCCAGGGTTGCACCCAGGATGTAGCTCATGAAACCGCGTAAACCCACCGCAGAACCAACCGCGAAGCTCGGGACGATTTCCATGGTCTGCACGGATGCCAGGAACTGAGGCACATAAATCAGGCAACCGACAACCGCAGCAAAGAAGGTGACGACGGCCAGGGACTGGCTCTGCCAGTAGCCGATCAGGCAGAAGAAAATCAGGGTCATACAGACGATAGCCAGCGGCATTCTGCGGCCTTTGAACAGTTTGTCTGTCAGCCAGCCTGCCAGCAGGGTGGACGGAATCGCAGCCCATTCGAAGAACAGGAAGGCCACACTCATCTGATCTTTACTGAAGTTTTTCTCAGTCAGCAGATAAATCGGCAGCCAACTGATGATCCCGAAACGCACCATGTACACGAACACGTCAACAAAAGAGACATACCAGGCGTTTTTGTTTTTCAGCACATAGGTGCAGAAAATCTGAAACGCAGACATATTTTCCGGAGACTGCTCTTTCTGTGTGTCAGATAGAACCACTTTTTCTTCCGGCATCATCTCTGCCAGTGCCGGTAAACCTTCCTGTTCCGGAGAACCTTTACCCAGCAGCAGGACGATCACCGCGAAGATCACAGCGATAACCGCCGGAACCGCATAGCTTGCCGCCTGCCAGTGCTCAGTACCGAGAACCGCGAAAGCCGCGCCCACGATTGGCGCAACGATACCGCCGCCGACGTTATGGGAGATATTCCAGAAAGCCCCGATACGGCCGCGTTCACGGCGCGGGAACCATTTGGCGATAGTAATAAAAGAAGGACCGACACCCATGCCCTGGAACAGACCGTTGAGGGCAACAAAACCGACGAACAGCCAGAACGCGCCGCTGAAGCCCATACCGAGGTTAACAATGGCACAGAGGATCAGGCCAAAGGCCATAAAGGCTTTCGGGCTGGCTTTATCTGCCAGGCTGCTCATAATTCCTTTACTGATCCCGTAAGTGATCAGCATGCAGCTGGTTAACATACCGATCTGTGTTGTGGTCAGATCGAGGTTTTCTTTCAGATAGGGTGTGGAGAGCGTAAAGTTATTACGAACAATATAATACGCTAAGTAACCGAGGAACACGCTGAGCAATGCCTGAACGCGGTAGCGTTTGTAAGTGGCAGGCACTTTTTCAGGTGCGACTTTATTTTTTGCCATAGCCGGCTTTAAAAATGACAGCATAATTTCACCTGCAGAAATGTATTTTAAAATAGGATTACTGTGTGTATGGTCGTTTTTTTTCTGACAGGGTTATCATGTTCCGGCTGGATAAATATCTCAATATCATGCTTTTGAGTCACTTTTGACTCAATATTAAAAATAAAAGGTATAAACTGACACAAATAAGTTTATTGATATGTTTGTTTTGTATCACTATGAAACAGAAGGGAAAATAAATAATGCAAATGATAAATAAAAATGAATAAATAGCTTTTATATTGAACTGTAAGGCTTTTATTCTTGTTTTGTTGTTGTGGTGATTTATTGCTATTATTGTTTCCTGCATTGTTATTATCTGTTTATGGCGATGATATTAAAATATCAGTCCGGTTACCGTTCCTGTTTGTTATTTCATTTAATATCTGCGGCGCGGATACCGGTAAACAAACGGGTAATATTTGTCTCAAACGGACTTTTGCGACAAACTGAAAAAGATGTCATTTTTATGATGTGAATCACACCCCGCAAACGAATACAGAACCCAGCTTATGCCACAACGCCGAATCCGCCGCTTTGCGGCCAGTATGATAACCGCCGCCGCGCTGATATTCAGTCTGTCAGCTATGGCGAAACCGGATGAACTGGTGATCGCCACCACATTTTCACCGGAAGCAACCGCCCATATTATCAGCAGCTGGCAGCAGCAGCCCGGTGCCGTCCGTATCCGTACCATTAACCGCACCAGTGCGGCACTGGAGCGTCTTCTGGATACCCCGGCACTGGAAGATGTTGATCTGGTGGTGACATCCTCGCCGATGTTATTGCAGCATCTGCAGGAGCATGACCGGCTGGCGGAGCTCACTGATCTGCCGGATGTTTCCCGGCGTCTGGTGCCGCTGCGGCTGCGCGATAATGCGGCAGCGGTGGCATTTTCCGGTTACGGCATTCTGGTGAATAAACGGCGGATGGCGGAAAATAATCTGCCGGTTCCGGCATCGTGGGATTCCCTGACCGACAGCCGCTATCAGGGGTTGCTGCTGATGAGCAGCCCGTCACGCTCGGATACCTATCATCTGATGGTCGAATCGCTGTTACAGCAGCGCGGCTGGGATGAGGGCTGGGCGCTGCTGCTCAATGTTTCCGGGAATCTGGCGACTATCTCGTCACGCAGTTTTGGGGTGGCGGACAAAATCAAAGCCGGGCTGGGCGGTGCCGCGCCGGTGATTGATAACTACGCCTGGCTGCTGCTGGGCGATCCGGAGCTGGCCTTTAATTATCTGCCGGACTCCGCGACATCCCCGACCTTTGTCGCGATAAGCCGCCACAGCCTGAATAAAGACAATGCCCGCGCCTTTATCGGTTTTTTGCTCAGTGAACAGGGGCAGAACGTGCTGGCGGACAGCAGCACCGGTAAATATCCGGTCACACCGCTGCCGCAGGGAAATCCGCGTGAGCCGGTGCAGCGCCGTCTGCTGAATTCCCCGCATCAGATGGATGAGAATCTGGTGCTCAAACGTCAGCGTATGGTACAGCAGCTGTTTGACACCGCGATCACCTTCCGTCTGACGGAATCCATCGATGCCTGGCGGGCGCTGTATACCGCCGAAGCCCGCGTGAAACGTCCGCTGCCGCATATCCGTGCCCTGCTGACCGCCATGCCGGTCTCTGCGCAGGAAAGTACCGACCCGGCCTATTACTCACGTTTTGACGATAACCGCAAAGCAGAGGAAGAGTATATCCGCTGGCAGCAGTTCTTCCGCGAGCAGCAGCGCAAGGCTATTGCTGAACTGGAGAAAGTCCGGTGAAACAGCGTATTGCCCGTTATATCGGCCGGTTCAGTATCAGCGCGATCCTGCGCAGCGCGTTTGTTATCGGCACGCTGATGACACTGATTGTCAGCTGTGTGAGCCTGTACGCCTGGCAGGCGCAGAACCGTCAGATCCGCTACGCGCTGGGGGATTATTTTCCGCGTATTCAGGCGTCGTTTCTGATCGAGGGACAACTGAACACGCTGGTGGATGAGCTGAATGAGTTCCTGAAAGCGCCGGATACCGCAGCGCGTCTGCAGCTGCGTAATCAGATCACGCTGCATTTGTCACAGATCGAAGCGATCAACCGGAAACTGAGCGGAGAGGATCAGGCGCAGATCACCGCGATTGTGCAGCAGGGACAGGCGCTTTTGCAGCGTCTCGACAATGCCCTGTATACCCTGTTTCTGGCCCGGGAGAATGTGAATACGCTGTCCGCGCGGATCGCCTGGCTGCATGACGATTTCAGTACCGAACTCAGTTCACTGTCACAGGACATCAGCTGGCAGCAGGGCTCTCTGCTGGATCAGACAGAGCAGGATCCGTCCCGGGCTATCGCCTTGCAGGGCAGTCTGCGCAAAGTGCAGGGGGAGTTACAGCTGATTTATACCCTTGCACGGCTGGAGGGGCAGATTATGGATGATCTGACCGGGCGTCTGCGTGATGAACAGAATGAAAATACGGAAATCAGCGCGGATTCGCACAGTTATGTCCGCTACCTCTCCTATCTGAAGTCCGGTGCGGAATCAAACGAAACGGCGCTGGATATGTATCCGAGCACCGTGACACTGCGCCAGACCATTGATGAACTGCTGGATATCGGCCTGTCTGACAGTAAAATGCCCGGCGTGCTGAAAGATTACCGCGCGGCGAAAGCGGAACTGGCGGCTGCCACGGCAGAAAAAGATCGCATTCTGGAGCGGTTCCGCACTCAGCTGGATGTGCAGCTTGATAACAGCCACAGCCAGTTACAGTCTCTGAACCACCATCTGTCCGGCATTATGAGTTACAGCGGTATTATCATTATTATTACCGCGCTGCTGGCGTTATTACTGGCGGTGATCTTTAACCACTATTTTATCCGCACCCGTCTGGTCAAACGCTTTACGGTGCTGAATCAGGCAGTTGCACGGATAGGACACGGTGATCTGACCGCGGAGATCCCGGTTGAGGGGCGCGATGAAATCGGCCGGGTGGCCATGCTGCTGCGCCAGACACTCAGCCAGATCAACCGGCAGAAAGTGCAGCTGGAACAGGAAATTACCGACAGAAAAGCCATTGAGGCTAATCTGCGTGCCACACAAAATGAGCTGATCCAGACGGCGAAACTGGCGGTGGTCGGGCAGACCATGACTACCCTGGCGCATGAAATCAATCAGCCGCTGAATGCATTATCTATGCACATTTATATGGCGAAGCGGGCTCTGGCGGCGGAAGGAAACACCAATGCCGTGAATGCACTGAATAAATCCGCACAGCTTATTACGCGGATGGACGGCATTATCCGCTCTCTGCGCCAGTTTGCCCGGCGGCGGGATGACGGCGCAACATTACAGCCGATTGATTTGCACCAGAGCGTTCAGGATGCGTGGGATATCCTCGCATTACAGAACAAAATGCGCGATGTCACCCTGCATCAGCCGGACTTTCTGCCGCAGGTGCAGGGGGATGCTATCGGCATACAGCAGGTGCTGGTCAATATGCTGTCCAATGCGCTGGATGCCTCACCGGCAGCGGCTGAAATTGTGATTGATTTTACGGAGTCCGGTGATGAGATTTCTCTCTTTATCAGCGATAACGGCAGCGGCTGGCCGATAGAACTGGCGGACTCACTGATGAAGCCCTTCACCACCAGTAAAGAAATCGGCCTCGGGATCGGCCTGTCTGTCAGCAGTTCGATCATGCAGCAGCTGGGCGGGAGTCTGCGGATCGCATCCACGCTGACCCGCCACGGATGTGTGATCCTGAGTTTTAAAAAGGTAACTGAATATGCTTGATGATAACTACGATATCTTATTAATAGATGATGATACGGATGTCCTGGAAGCTTACTGTATGCTGCTGGAACAGGCCGGATATCGTGTTTATGCCTGTCATGACCCGCTGGCGGCCAAGGAGCTGGTTCACCGCGACTGGTGCGGTATTGTGCTCAGTGATGTCTGTATGCCGGGGTGTTCCGGTATCGATCTGATGGCATTGTTCCTGGAAAAAGACAAATACCTGCCGGTACTGCTGATCACCGGTCACGGCGATGTGCCGATGGCGGTGGAAGCGGTCAAACAGGGGGCGTGGGATTTTCTGCAGAAACCGGTGGATCCGGAGCATCTGCTGACCCTGACAGAAAAAGCCCTGGCTGCCCGCAAACAGCGGGTAACCCAGCGCCGCTGGAGTTCAGAGCAGCTGACACTGAATCTTGCCGGTGAGAGTGAATGGACAGAGCATGTCCGTCAGCAGCTGCGCGGACTGGCGGAAACCCATGCTGCGGTCTTTCTGCACGGTGAGCCGGGGAGCGGCCGCACCTATCTGGCGCGTTACCTGCATCAGATAAGCAGCAATAAACGCGGGCCGCTGGTGATCAAAACCCTGCTCAGTGATGAAGAGATCCCGCTGGAGGCCTGGCTGGATGAAGTGACGGACGGCACACTGGTGATCAAAAATATCGATCTGATGCCGCTCAGCCGGCAGCGCTGGCTGGTACAGCATATCCGTCAGGAGCAGCGGACGTTCCGCCTGATCGGGATCGCTGATACGCCGCTGATTATGCTGACCAAACAACAGAAGATTATTGCCGAACTCTATTACTGTTTCTCCATGACACAGATTGCCTGCCTGCCGCTGTCCCAGCGCAAAGCCGATATTGCACCGATATTCCGTTATTATCTGGAACAGGCCTGTTCCCGTCTGAATCATCCGCTGCCGAACCTCGCGGAACCGCTGGTGAAAAAACTCACCCGGCGGCACTGGCCGGGCAATGTCAGTGAACTGGCGAACGCGGCGGAGCTGTATGCGGTCGGGATTATGCCGATGGGCGATACCGCGAACCCGCTGCTGCCGTCCGTGGCACCGACTGCGCTGGATCAGCGGGTGGAGAGCTATGAGCGGCAGATTATCACCGAAGCCCTGAATATCCATCAGGGGCGGATTAACGATGTTTCAGAGTATCTGCAAATCCCGCGTAAGAAACTCTATCTGCGGATGAAAAAGTACGGGCTGGACAAGCATCACTATCGTATATGACATAAATTAATCTGATGGTTTTTGCCTGTAAGCCGGTTTGTGTAAAATTAACCGGCTTTTTTATTTGTTTTCATCCGGTTTTAATTTAAAATTTTTGAATGATTTGTTCGTATTATTTTAACGATGACGTTAATAATCAAATATAACGGCTAGCACCAATGGAATTATCAAAATTAGCGATTCGTGCGCTTTGTATTATTGTTATTTAACAATAAATGCTTTGGTTTTGAAACTATTTGTCACATTATGCATGCAATAAGTGCTTTTTTTGACATATCTTGCTATTTATCGCCAATCGGGGCTGAGATCGTGTTGTAATATGAACTTTCAGGGTGAATAATCTACAAGGCTCTGTGTAAATAGAGTCAGAGAGTAGTGGTTAATATAATAGGAATATAAAATGAAAAAGACATTATTAGCTGTATTAGTCCCGCTCGTTGCATTAAGCGGCGCTGCAAACGCGGCAGAGATTTATAACAAAGACGGTAATAAACTGGATCTGTACGGTAAAGTCGATGTTCGTCATTTATTCAGCGACAATGACCACTATGGCGACAGCCAGAACGGTGATGACTCCCGTTTCCGTATCGGTCTGAAAGGTGAAACTCAGATCACTGATCAATTAACCGGCTTTGGTCGTTTCGAAAACGAAATCAAAACCAACGGTACTGAAGGCGAAAACAAAAACCAGGTTCGTTTAGCTTACGCTGGTCTGAAATTCGCTCAGTTCGGTTCACTGGACTACGGCCGTAACTACGGTGTTATCTATGACACCAACGCATGGACCGATGTGCTGCCAATCTTCGGTAACGACACCATGACCCAGACCGACGTCTACATGACCGGTCGTGCTGCAAACCTGCTGACTTACCGTAACTCTGATTTCTTCGGTTACGTTGACGGCCTGAGCTTCGCATTACAGTATCAGGGCGCAAACGACGATAACTCTATCGCAAGCCGTGGTACCAGCAATTTCAATGACCCTACCAGCTACGATAAAACAGCTAACGGTGACGGCTTCGGTTTCTCCACCGCGTATGACATCGGCTGGGGTGTGAGTGTTGGTGGTGCGTACTCAAGCTCTGCCCGTCCGGACGGTCAGAAATATAACAAAGCAAGCGGTGCTCTGGGTGATCGTGCAGAAGCATGGAACGTCGGTGCTAAATTCGACGCTGACAACCTGTACCTGGCAGCCGTTTACGGTGAAACCCGTAACATGACTTATTATGGTAACGGTAACGGCAACTGGGATATGGCTCAGACTGCTAACAAAACTCAGAACATCGAGTTAGTGGCTCAGTATCAGTTCGATTTCGGTCTGCGTCCATCCATCGCTTACCTGCAGTCTAAAGGTAAAAACCTGAATACTCCGTATGGCAGCGATGATCAGGACCTGGTGAAATATGTTGATTTAGGTGCTTACTACTACTTCAACAAAAACATGTCTGCTCTGATCGACTATAAAATTAACCTGTTAGACGAAAATGAGTTCACCCGTCAGTCCGGTATCAACACCGACAACGTACTGGGCTTAGGTTTAGTTTACCAGTTCTGATTTAATTCAGAGAACGTATAATGAAAAAGGAGGCGAAAGCCTCCTTTTTTTATATCTGAAAATCAGTGAAATAATCACTTTTGAAAACTTTTTAATCGCGTGAGTTATTATTTCACTTTTCTTCAGGCAGTAAAAAAGGAGGCGGCTGCCTCCTTTTTTGGCTTATTGCTTGTAATTTGAATCGACACAGACAAATCACCAATAAGAATTTGTTCGAACGCTGTAATAATAGTCCATATCGGGATAAAACATTTAACTATTGATGTGATTTTAGGTTTTTCGTTTATTCATTTTGTGCTTATGATTAATTAATACGTAATGTAAGTAAATATGAATAATATTTTTGATGGTTTATGCTGTGCGGTCAGAAAAGGTAACGATCAGATTGCTTTATGTATTGTGCCGGCTCGCCGGCACATCAGCAGTGTCAGACAACCTGCACATCCCCGATCCGGCGCAGGGCATCAGTGACCAGATCCCAGAAGCGGGTGTGATCCAGTTTTACCGCTACCTGTGTCAGGCAATCCGCCGGAGCCGGCGAACGGAAATCCGCAACGGTCATGCCGAGTGTCAGTGTGCCGGTCAGCTCCACGTCCAGCGGCACTTTGCGGGTGGTCATCACGGACGGGTCGATCACATACGCGACCGCGCAGGGGTCATGTACCGGCGGATAATCGAATCCCTGGGCGCTTTTGTACATGGTGCCGAAAAATTCCAGCAGTTCGAGGACAAATTGCGCCGGTGCTGTGCCGACCGCCGCAATTTTGCTGACAACCTCCGGGGTTGCCAGCGCCTGGTGTGTCAGGTCCAGCCCCACCATGGTGAGCGGCCAGCCCGCGTTAAACACAATGTGCGCCGCTTCGGGATCAATTTTGATATTAAATTCCGCAACCGCACTCCAGTTGCCGGTGTGATAGCCGCCGCCCATCAGCACCACCTCTTTGACCCGGTCAATAATACGCGGCTCCAGCCGGGCGGCCAGCGCGATATTGGTCAGCCCTGCTGTCGGCACCAGGGTAATGGTTTTCGGCGGATGCGCCATAATGGTATCAATGATCAGCTGTACTGCATGGCGCGGATCTAATGCCAGCACCGGCTCCGGTAATACCGGCCCGTCGAGACCGGAATCGCCGTGAATATCCGGCGCAGTTTCAATCTCCCGGATCAGCGGGCGCGGGCAGCCTGCCGCAAAAGGAATACCGGTAATACCGGCAATACGGGCAACGGCCAGCGCATTGCGTGTCACCTTCTCCAGTGTCTGATTGCCGACCACCGTGGTGACTGCCAGCAGATCAATCTGCGGATTACCGTAAGCAAGTAATAGTGCGATGGCATCATCATGGCCGGGATCGCAGTCAAGAATGATTTTTTTCTTCACATATTCCTCTTTATCTGTCCGTTTAAATTCACCGTTATGTTACACACTCTGTGCCCGGAAAAATAATAAGCCGCCCGAAAATCTGAGCGGTTGCCGGGTAATCACAGAAACAACACAATAACAGCGGAGAATAATGCCTTTTTTCGGGAACAGAGAAAGTTCAGGGACGGGCAGCCGGATTATCCGCGGAGAGGATCCCAGATTTGCTGAAAACGTTTTGAATTACTGGCGGTATAAATAACGGTATGGGAAATATTCCTGTGCCCCAGATAATCCTGAATCAGACGGGTATCGCGGCCGAGATCGGCAAGGGAATAGCCGCAGGCATGACGCAGCATATGCGGATGTGGTGCGACGGAGATATTGGCGGCCCTGCCGTACTGCTTTAATAAGGTATGAACCTGCTGACGGGAAATAGCCCCGCTTTTCTGCGATAAAAATACCCATTCCAAATCCCGGTTACGCCAGGTATTTCTTATATTAAGCCACGACACCAGCGCATTATATTCAATATCAATCAGCGGTTGTGTGGTGGAAAGCCCGCCTTTCAGACGCCGGACATAAATAAGGCGGCTGTCCAGATCAATATCAGAAAGTGACAGATGACATAATTCACTGACGCGGAAACCGTGCAGATAGCACATTAAAATCATGCAGTAATTCCGTTCGGCATACCGGCTTTTCCGGGCTTCTTTCAGGATGGCGTCAACTTCATAACGGGTCAGAAACTTACGTTTGTCCATGATTTATTCCTGTTTATTGTCCGATAAGTTCATAAAAACCAGAGATATCACTATAGCAAGTAATAAAAATGAATAAAGACAACGGACAGGAAAGAAAGTACTACAAAGTGTTTACGTATTGACAATATATTCATAAAAACCAATCAGAAATTGGCTTTTTTTAATCTGAGACAGATCAATTTAAGGCCATTGTACAGAGGTAAATATTCTCAATTTAAAAAAAGACAAAATACATCAAATTGTTTGTAATTATCACCAAAGGCTTTCCCTTAGTCAAATATTGATGTGTTAGCCAAATTATCAACACATAACTCATTAATTTTTAAAAGGTTAATATTTTATTCTGCCGGGTGGCGGCAGCCTGCTTCACTGCTGTCATTATTTTTTACAGCACTTGAAAACAGAGAGGGGTAGAAACCCGACATTCACCTGTTTTGCGTGATAAAAAAGAACAGTTTTCTTAATTTTTCTGCGATAACAGCAATTCATTCTTAACGGGACAATTTGATGTATTTTGTCCCGTTTTTTTATATATCCGGATAACGGAACAGACATATTCATCAAATAACGATAACGCCGCGCGGTTTCATATTTCCGCGTGTGACCGCGTTATTTTTAATATCAAAAAAGCAGAACGTAATATAGGAAATAACATGACTTTGAATAAATTAGCATTAGTGCTGGGCTTTGGTATGTCTGTGGTTGCAGGTGCGGCATCTGCTGCTGATCAGGGACACGGTACTGTTAAATTCACCGGTTCAATTATTGACGCGCCTTGCTCTATTACGCCGGATACCGAAAACCAGACTGTTCCGTTAGGCCAGATCTCCACTGCCGCACTGAAAGACGGCGGCCGCAGTAATTCCCGTGATTTTAAAATCGCATTAGAGAATTGCACAACAGAAACCTACAAAACAGTACAGACCACTTTCACCGGTTCTGAGGCCGCTGATATTCTGGCCGGTTCCCTGGGTATTGAAGGGATTGCCAAAAACGCGGCGGTTGTTATTACTGATGCAGGCGGCAAACAGATCAAATTAGGTACACCAAGCGCGGCACAGGCTCTGCGTGACGGTAATAACGACCTGAACTTCGCAGCGTATTTACAGGGTTCTTCTGCTGAAGCCGCTGTTCCGGGTGACTTCACCGCTATCGCGACATTCGCACTGACTTATCAGTAATTAATGCCGGCACGGCTCAGGGATGAACCGTGCCGCTTTTCAGTTGCGTGCGTTCAGCGGAGGCAGGAAATGATGAGCAGAGTCATCCCTCAGGGAGTGCTGATAACAATAGTGTGTTTTTCCTCTTATACAGCGGCAGGTGAAACGAAACAGGATGCAAAAACCAGCCTGCGTTTCGGCGCGGTACAGATGCAGGGCACGATCCTCGAGCCGGTCTGTACGATTTCCACCGCCAGCCGTGAGCAGGCCGTGGCGCTGACCGATGTTTCTGTTCCGCAGCTGCGTGATGAAGGGCAGGGACCCGCGGACTACTTCTGGATCAGGCTGGCGGAATGTACCGTGCTGCCGGTGAAAGGCGGTGCGGCGGATAATCTCCGTTTCCGGGTCACGTTTGAGGGGGCTGAACAGGACGGACGTTTTCAGCTGACCGGCTCCGGCAAAGGGGCTTCCTTATCGATTTCAGACCGCAACGGGAATGAGGCGGTTCCCGGCAAACCCTTACCGCCCGCAGATATTGATCTCAATAATATGGCGCTGCGATATCAGGCGCGTCTCGTGAAAAACAGTGATGAACTTCAGTCCGGTTATTACCGGGCAACAGTGGGTTTCAAGCTGGAATATTATTAAACCGAGCTGACTGGATCCATTATGGTAATTCCGCTGAGTACCGTCTCCCGCCGGAGACTGACAGTGCTGATTTCATTTATTCTGACCGGTATCCCGCAGGCAGCTTATCCGGATAATCAGGATGTTGAATTTAATACTGATATTCTTGATGTAAACGATAAACAGAATATTGATCTGTCCGATTTTTCCCGTGCCGGTTATATCATGCCCGGCACCTACGACTTTTTTATCCGGGTGAATAACAGTGAGTTACCTGATATTTACCCGGTCTCTTATATTGTGCCGCCGGATGATCCGAAAGGCAGTGACGCCTGTTTATCCCCGGAACTGATGGCGCAGGCCGGGCTGAAACCGGAGTGGACAGAGCGTCTGCGCTGGTGGAATGACGGCAAATGTCTGGATACCGCGTCACTGCCCGGCATGTCGGTGTCACCGAAACTGGCGGACAGCGAGCTTATCCTGACACTGCCGCAGGCCTATCTGGAATATACCGCCGCCAACTGGGATCCGCCTTCCCGCTGGGATGAGGGGATTTCCGGCGTGCTGTTTGATTACAACGTGAACGCCGGTATTAATGACCCGGCACACGGCAAACAGACACAGCAGGTCACCGGGAACGGGACTGCCGGGGCAAACCTCGGTGTCTGGCGTATCCGTGCCGACTGGCAGGCAAATCTCCGCCACACAACCGGTTCCGGGGATCGCTCCGAACATAACTGGACATGGAGCCAGACCTATCTCTACCGGGCGGTTGCCTCATTACAGGCAAAACTGACGATGGGGGAAACTTTCTCGCGCTCGGATATTTTCGACAACTTCCGCTATATCGGGGTCAATCTGGCCACCGATGACAACATGCTGCCGCCGAATCTGCGCGGCTACGCCCCGGAAGTGACGGGGGTGGCGAAAACTAATGCCAAAATTACCGTCAGTCAGCAGGGCCGGGTGATTTATGAAACCCTGGTCGCGCCGGGGCCGTTCCGTATTCAGGATATTAATGATGCGGTCAGCGGCAAACTGGATGTCCGGGTGGAGGAGCAGGATGGCTCTGTACAGTCATTTCAGATGGATACCGCCAGCATTCCTTACCTGACCCGCCCGGGCCGGGTGCAGTACAAACTCGCCGCGGGACAGCCGTCCGAAATCGGCCGCCACGGAAAAGGCCCTGTTTTTGGTATGGGGGAATTCTCGTGGGGGATCAGTAACGGCTGGTCATTATACGGCGGCTCCCTCGTTGCCGGGGACTATAACGCAGTTTCTCTTGGTGTTGGTCGTGACTTGATGGCCTTCGGGGCCATCTCTTTTGATGCCACCCAATCTTTTGCCCGTCTGCCGCAGGAAGACAAACAGTATCGCGGCGGCTCATACCGCCTGAGTTACTCCAAACGGTTTGAGGAGCTGGACAGCCAGGTCACCTTCGCCGGATACCGTTTCTCCGAACGCGACTTTATGAGCATGAATCAGTATCTGGATCGCCGCTACAGCGATAACCACGCGGATAACAATAAAGAGCTGTACACCATCATGTTCAGCAAGCAGTTCCCGGATATCGGGCTGAGCACTTATCTGAACTACAGCCACCAGACTTACTGGAACCGGCCGGATAACGACAACTATAACCTGTCGCTGGCGAAGTACATGGATATCGGCAGTTATAAGAACATCAATATCAGCTTATCCGCTTACCGCAATAAATATCAGGATAAGAATGATGACGGAGTGTATCTCAATATCAGCATGCCGCTGGGGGATCGGGCCACGGTCAGCTACAACAGCATGATCAACCGTCACGGTAATTCTCATAACGTCAGTTATTACGATCGTCCGGATGATAATAACAGTTACCGCCTCGGTACCGGTCTGAGCAGCAACGGCAAAGCCTCCGTTGACGGCTATTACATGCACTACGCCGACAGCGCGCTGGTCACTGCCAGTGCCGGACATATTGACGGGGAATATACCTCAGCATCGCTCTCGCTTCAGGGCGGGGTGACGATGACACCGCAGGGCGGGGCATTCCACCGCATCAATATGCCGGGCAGCGCCCGTCTGCTGGTGGATACCGGCGGCGTGGCTGATGTACCGGTCAGAAGCACCGGGGCACTCAGCTATACCAACCGCTTCGGGAAAGCCGTTCTGCCGGATATGAATAATTACTTCCGCAACAGTGCGGCTATCGATATCAACAAACTGCCGGAAAATGCAGAGGCGCGTCGCTCTGTTCAGCAACTGACGCTGACAGAAGGCGCCATCGGCTACCGTCAGTTTGATGTGCTGTCAGGACAAAAAGCCATGGCCACTATCCGTCTGGCGGATGGCAGTGAGCCGCCGTTCGGTGCCGTGGTGACCTCGGCGGATAACCGTGAACTGGGGATCGTCAATGACGGCGGACAGGTGTATCTCAGCGGTATCAACAGCGGGGATATTCTGACGCTGCGGCGCGGCAATGAGGCTGCGTGCCGGATGACGGTGCCGGAACTTGCACCGGGACAGGCGCTGTACACCCTGTTGCTGACCTGCGGCGCAGAGCCGCAATCCGTCCCGGAAAAACCGCAGCCGGTTGCGCTGCCGTCTTCCCCGCCGCCGGCTGACCGCCCGCAGCAGGGGAAATGGCTGAATATCACAGGCCGGGCAGACCCGGCACCTTCCACACGTAACGAAATGAGTGATTCATTATGATGTCAGTTAAACAAACCCGTCTCTCTGTTCTGGCCGTTGCCGCTGTATTGCTGGCCTCAGCACAGTCGCACGCGGCTATCGCGCTGGACAGAACCCGTGTCATTTTCAACGGGGCAGAGAAATCTGTCAGCCTGAATGTCAGCAATCTGAATAAAGAGCTGCCGTATCTGGCGCAGGGATGGATTGAGGATCAGAACGGAGAAAAAATTTCGTCGCCGCTGGTGGTTCTGCCGCCGGTGCAGCGTATTGAGCCGGGTGATAAAAGTCAGGTAAAAATTCAGGCGTTACCGGCGATCGCTGCACTGCCGCAGGACAGGGAAAGTGTCTTCTATTTCAATCTGCGGGAAATTCCGCCGCGCAGTAACCGGCAGAATGTCCTGCAAATCGCCCTGCAGACCCGTATCAAACTGTTTTACCGCCCGGAAGCTATCTATGCCTCACAAACGGACCTGACTAATCCGTGGCAGGAAAAAATCATCCTGACGCGCCGTGGTGATCATTATGTAGTCAATAACCCGACCGCGTATTACGTGACGATTGTGGATGCGCTCAGCGGGCTGGGCGGCAAAAGCCTGAACGGGTTCTCCCCGCTGATGGTGGCACCGAAAAGTCAGGGCACACTCGGCCTCAGTGCAACCGCTCTCGGCAGTGCGCCGGTGCTGAGTTATATCAACGACTACGGTGGCCGCCCGCAGTTGCAGTTCAGTTGCAGCGGCGCAGAGTGCCGTGTGACAAAAACGGCTGCCGGTAACTGAGAAGACAGGGGATAAACCATGGATGAGCGGATCAGAAAACAGCGTTTCCTCCGGCGGATACTGGCGGTTGTGCTCTGTATCTCTGCGGGAAGTGCTGCAGCACTGCCGGAACGGGTGGCCGGTATCCGGGGCGTGCCCGGGATCACCTATATCACTATCCGCGGCAATGTGATTGCGCCGCCGCCGTGTGTCATCAACAACGGCAATACCATCCTGGTGGATTTCGGGGAGGTGATGAGCACCCGTATTGACGGCCAGCGCTACAAACAGCCGGTCAATTACACGGCGGAGTGCACAAAGATGCCGACCAATGCCATGACTCTTGCTATCACCGGCAATACCGCCGGATTTGATGCCGGATTACTGCAGACTGAAATCGCCGGGCTGGGAGTGCGCATGCTTTATCAGGGGCGGCAGCTCAATCCCGGTGAGAAAGTGAAATTTACTTATCCGGTCTTTCCGGCGCTGGAAGCGGTGCCTGTCCGTGATATGACGGCGGTGCTGACCGGCGGGGATTTCTCGGCGGTGGCAACACTGGAACTGGATTATCAGTAAGGAGCCTGACCATGGCAAAACATTACCGGCGGTTACTGATGCTGCTGCTGTGTGCCGCAGCGGGCAGCGCAGCCGCCCCGAATATGAAGCTGTTTGGTACGTTGCTGGTACCGCCCGCCTGTACGATCAGTGACAACGGCGTAATCGATGTGTTTTTCGGTGACAACGTCGGCGTGCATAAAGTGGATGGCGTCAATTACACCCGGGCGGTTAATTACACCCTGGTGTGTGAGGACAATATCAAGGGCTGGGATCTGGGATTATCGGTCACCGGCCCGGTCAGCGGGTTTGATGATGCAGCTTTACAGACCAACATCCCCGACCTGGCGATTCACCTGACACAAAACGGAAAGCCGTTCACGCTCAACAAACGCATTGCGGTATCACCGGATAATCCGCCGGTGATTCAGGCGGTGCCGGTAAAACGGCCGGGCAGCACACTGCCGGAAGGTGCATTTGATGTGACCGCCACTCTGCTGGCGGAATATCAGTAGGAGCAATGCAATGAATGAAACAGTAAGGCGCTTTTTTATCAGTACCTGCGGTGTGTTTCTGTTATCTCTGCCGGGAGCGGATGCCGGGGCTGTCCCTGACAACCTGTATTTTCACGGCACGCTGGTGGATGAACCCTGCACGATACATCCGGGGGATGAAACCGTGGAACTGCCGTTCGGCAATATCCCTGATAAAAACCTGTACGCCTATCAGCGGACACCCTCAAAGGATTTCCGGATCCGGCTCTCGGAGTGTGACACCTCCATCGGCAAGCGGGTGACGGTGATGTTTGCCGGGGATGAGAACCCGTTTATCAGCGGCGCACTGGCCATCAGCCCCGGCAGTCAGGCGGAAGGCATTGCGGTCGGGCTGGAAAATGCGGACGGCACGGCGCTGGCGGTCAATGAGGTGTCACCGCAGATCACGCTGAATGACGGACTGACACTGCTGAACTTCCGCGCCTATGTACAGGGAGAGCCGGATGCGCTGGCAAACAAAACCATTAAACGCGGGCCTTTCAGTGCCATTGCGACATTTCATCTCAATTATGACTGACGGGTAACTGAGGCTCGCTATGAACAGATTTGTGAAAATAATTGCGGCGGTTGCGCTGCTCTGGTCCGCTTCGGCGGCGGCATCCATCTTCTCTTATATTACGGAGTCATCAGGGAAACCGACGAATGCCATTTACACCTACATTATCGAGCGCTGGGATCCGGAAGATCCCTCTGTCCCCAATCCCTGCTACGGCTGGTCTGTCTGCTGGATCAATATCAACCACAAACATGATGTGGATGGTTCGCCGGGCCAGTCCACCAAATCGATTGTCCGTGTGGAAAAGCTGAGAACACTGGCGGAAGTGCGGGATGCGGTTTTGAACAATATTTCGCTGCCGTATAACGGCACGGCGAAGCATGTCGGCCCGGCGCTGAATTCCAATCAGGAGTGCGTGGGGCTGTTTTATGAATCTGAATCAGGCGGCTGGTCGAAAAACGGACGTCTGCTGCCGGGATCATTATGCGGTATCGCGCCGCCGCCGGTGGGCGCCTGTGAAGTGACCAGCGGCTCTGTGATCCTGGATTACGGGGATATTGATGAAGTCAGTCTGCCGGATGCGGCGCGCAACAAAAGCATCACCGTCACCTGTAACCTGGATATGAATATCCTCGTGATCGCCTCCGGTTCTGACAGCGGCCGTGTCCCGCTGCGCCCGGATAACAGCCTGTACGCGGATCTTTATCTTAACGGCAATCCGGGAGAACAGGGGGCACCCATTCATGTCCCGGCCGGCGGTGCGACGCAGGTGGATGTGAAATCAGTACTGAAAGTGAACGGACGGGTTGCGCCGGGCGCTTTCGAAGGTTCCGGCTCCATTATTCTGGTTATGCCGTAATTTCTTATTTTCTCTTACAGTGCTGCGGAGACCGGCAGCACTGTGAGCCCGCAGTGAGACTGAAATATGATTACAGAAGATACTGATTTAACCGTTAATAAATCTGTCGGCTACCGGATCTTCCGCAAACGGAAAGAGCTGGGCTGGTCCGGCAGCCGCCTGGCCGACCATCTCGGGATCAGCCAGCAGCAGTTCTCGCGTTATGAGCGGGGATGCAGTCAGATTAATGTCAGCCTGCTGGTCAGGGCGGCGGAAGTTTTACAGACACCGGTCAGCTGGTTTTTCGCTGACTGTCCGGAAGCGCGTTCATACCGGGAGTGCTTCCGGGGAAAAGCGGATATTTATACAGCGGAATCGGTTCCGGAGTATGGATTGTCCGCACCCTCCCGGTACAAAAGGAAACCGGATGAAGGAAAACAAACGTAAACACCTGATGCAGTCTGAGGTGGAGAAAATGATGGCGGCAGCGGAAAACGGCCGTGATCCGGAGCGGAACACTTGCCTGCTGTGGATGTGTTTTGTCCACGGCTTCCGCGTCAGTGAACTGGGGCAACTGAGTTTATCGGACATGGATGTTGCCGCCGATAATCTCTATATAAGACGACTTAAAAACGGCCTCTCTACCACCCATCCCCTGAGCCGTACAGAAAAAAATCTGCTTACCCGCTGGCTTAACTGCCGCTCCCGTTATCCCCGTGCTGCTGAAAACCACTGGCTGTTTTTATCCCGTAAAGGCGGACATCTTTCGCGGTCACGTATTTACCGGATCTTAAAATCACTGGGGGAAATGGCAGGGCTGCCGGTACCGGTTCATCCGCATATGCTGCGTCACGCCTGCGGTTATGCGCTGGCCGATAAAGGTGCGGATACCCGGCTGATTCAGGATTATCTCGGACACCGCAACATTCAGCATACTGTACTGTACACCGCAGCAAATTCGGGGCGCTTCCGCGGATTATGGGACTAGAATAATGTAACATAATAAACCAAAGTGTCGCTATATTATTTCTTGTTTATTTGATGGGCAATATTTAAATTTAAAATATATCAAAATAAGTTCAAAACTCCGTCAAAATCCCGGATCGTCTTTTTTTTAATCACATTCGGTTTGTTTATCACGCAAAAAATGCCTGTTTTTTATCCTGTGCGGAATCTTCTTAACGATTCGTGCTGACCGGTTCTGACGTAAAATCGCAATATCCCGTCTTTTTTCCGGCCCGTTTCGCCTCCCTTTCTTTTTGGTCTCTGCCAAATCAATTTTTGCCACCCGGTAAATTTATACATTTCAGCGTGATACACAAAACGCAACATTTTGGTTTATTTCGTTGCGTCACGGGGATGAGACGTGACCATCCGGAACGGGCGCTGATGACGAAATAAACCGGATAACCGGCCGGATCATAGATCCGCTGACGGTGAAATGTTGCAGGCAGTTCCGGAACTGCATCAAAAACGTACAAAAGCAAATTATTGCTTATATATGCCATATGTCGGCATTTTTATCTAAAAACGAGTAGATCAGGAATTTTGATATGAGTATGAAAAAAGTGGTTCTCGCACTGGCAGTTTCTTCCGCAATGGCTATGACTGCGCAGGCAGCAAATCAGGGCGGCGGCACAATCAAATTCAACGGTGAAGTGATTGATGCAGCCTGTTCCATCGATGCAAACAGCCTGAAACAGACCGTTGAATTGGGCAGCGTGGCAAAAGTGCAACTGGCGAAGGGCGGTAAATCCACTCCGGTTGATTTCACTATCCAGTTACACAACTGCGATATCACCGACAAAACCACCACAACCGTCACCTTTAAAGGTGTTGCGGGCGGCGCTGCGGCAGACGGCCTGGATAAAGCCTTTGGCGTCAGCGGCCCGGCGACCGGTGCAATGGGTGTGGTCGTAACGGATGCGGGCGGTAACGTCATCGCACCGGGGGCAGCATCATCTGCATTTACCTTAAACGAAGGTGATAACACGCTGAACTTCAAAGCGTATATGCAGGGTGCAACAACCGCTGACACCGTTGCACCGGGTGCTTTCACCGCAACAGCTGACTTCCTGATGGACTATCAGTAATCGGGGTCAGTGTACTTACCCGTACCGGAGATCCGGTACGGGGATCCGGCGGAGAGCAAAAGTGAAGGCAAACATATTCGGTACCGGGCTGCTGGCAGTCTGCCTGACCGCTTCTGCGGCAGAAGGCGGACAGCAGAGCGGGCAGGTCTGGTTACAGGGATTTGTACTGGATTCTTCCTGCACCATCAATATGCAGGATCAGTATCAACGGATTGAAATACCACAGGTTGCCGCAACCGGGTTATATCAGCGCGGATACAGTTCAGCCTTTGCTTTTGCTGTCCGCCTGGAAAACTGCCTGTTGTCAGCGGATGACAAAAATCTGCGGATAACCTTTACCGGCCCGGCGGACAGCAACGGATTGTTTGCCGTCAGCGGGGAGGCGGAAGGCGTCGGGATTCAGCTTAGTCAGGGAGATGGTTCGGTGATTATGCCGGGAAAAGCAGTGGCGCTCCCGGATATACCACAGACAAAAAATATCACACTGAACTACCGGTTACGGCTGATTGCTGATCGCAAATCTCTGAAAACAGGGGCATACCGGTCGACCGTTAATTTTAACCTGGATTATCTGTGATGAAAGCCAATGTAATTCCGTCAGGCCGCAGAATACCGCTGCCGGCGGTGCGGTTAAAACCGCTGACATTTATGATCCTGCTCTCTCTGTTTTCTGCGGCGGTACAGGCGGAGGACATGACGGAATTCAATACTGAGGTATTGGATCTGAATGAGCGCGGACAGATTGATTTATCACAGTTTTCTCAGGCCGGTTATGTGATGCCGGGAACCTATTCCCTGGCACTGAAAATCAATAACAGCATGCTGGCAGAGCGGCAGATCCGTTTTCTGGCCCCGGATAATGATCCGCAGGGCAGTATGGCCTGTATTACCCCGGAGATGAGCGAAGAGCTGGGGTTAACCTCACCGGCAAAAGGACAGCTGACCTGGTGGCACAACGGAGAGTGCGCGGATCCGGCCTCACTGCCGGGGATGACTCTGCGGGCGGATTTTGCCGCCGGGGCACTGCGTGTCAGTCTGCCGCAGGCTTATCTGGAATATACCGCAGAGAACTGGGATCCGCCGTCACGCTGGGATGAGGGTATTGCCGGTTTTATCCTCGATTACAACCTGAACGGACAACTGACAAAACAACGCGAAGCCGGACACAGTAACCGGCAGGAACTCAGCGGTAACGGTACCACCGGGCTGAATGCCGGTGCCTGGCGTTTGCGTGCGGACTGGCAGGGACGCTACTCGCGCACCAATCACGAGTCTGATCAGAGCTGGGACTGGAACCGGTTTTATGCGTACCGCGCCATTGCGCCGCTGCGGGCAAAATTAACCCTGGGGGAAAATTATCTCACCTCCGGCATGTTCGATAGCTTTCGCTATACCGGTGTGGCTCTGGACACGGATGACATGATGCTGCCGCCGAATCTGCGCGGCTATGCACCGGAAGTCGCCGGTGTGGCGAAAACCAATGCGCGGGTCACCGTGAAACAGCAGGGACGGGTGATTTATGAAACCACCGTTGCTGCCGGGCCGTTTCAGATCCGGGATTTAAGCAATGCACTGTCCGGTAAACTGGACGTGGAAGTGGCGGAGCAGGACGGCACAGTACAGACCTTTCAGGTGGATGCGGCGAGTGTGCCGTATCTGACCCGGCCGGGACTGGTGCGGTACAAAGTGGCGCTCGGTAAGCCCTCGGAATATGACCACCGTGTCAAAGGGCCGGAGTTTATCAGCAGTGAGTTTTCATGGGGGGTCAGTAACGGCTGGTCAGTTTACGGCGGCGGCTTATTTGCCGGGAAATACACAGCGGTTTCTGCCGGTATCGGCCGTGATCTGCTGATGCTGGGTGCATTGTCTGCTGATATCACGCAATCCCGCGCGTCACTGCCGGGCGGTGAAACCAAAAAAGGCGGCTCTTACCGGCTGAGTTATTCCAAACGGTTTGATGCCACCAACAGCCAGGTCACCTTTGCCGGATACCGGTTTTCAGAGCGGGATTTTATGACGATGTCGCAGTATCTGAATGCCCGTTATCACAATTCAGCGGTAACGGGGAACGGCAAAGAGATGTACACCATGACATTCAGCCAGACGCTGAGTTCGCTGAATACCAATGTGTATCTGAATTTTAACCACCAGACTTACTGGGATCGCCCGGCAAGTGACAACTGGAATATTTCCACCTCCCATTATTTCGATATCGGGCAGGTGAAAAACATCAGCCTGAACTTATCAGCTTACCGCAACCGCCACGAAGACGGACGCGATGACGGGATGTATATCGGGTTGTCTGTGCCGTGGGGAGAAAGCGGCAGCATGGGCTACAGCGGACAGTTCAGTAAAGGACAAAACAGTCACTCGGTGGATTACAGTGATCGTATTAACGATCGGACAAATTACCGTATCACCGCAGGGATGAGCAGTGATCACCGCACTATCGGTAACGGTTATCTGGACTATCGCGGGGACAAAGCGGAAGTCACCGCCACCGCCGGATTTGAAGGTGAGCGTTACAGTGCAGCCGGGCTTTCGGTACGCGGCGGATTTACCGCCACAACAGAAGGCGCGGCACTGCACCGCAGCGGTGTGATGGGCGGAACACGGATGCTGGTGGATACCGGCGGTGTGGCGGATGTTCCTGTCCGTGGCGGCGGCGGAGAAACCACCACCAATATCTTCGGTAAAGCGGTTGTCAGCGATATCAGTAACTATTACCGCAGCAGTGTGAATGTGGATCTGAATCAGCTGGGTGAAAACGCCGAAGCGACCCGTTCCGTGGTGCAGGGCACGCTGACGGAAGGGGCTATCGGATACCGCCGCTTCGGTATTGTCTCCGGACAGAAAGCGATGGCGGTACTCAGTCTGGCTGACGATGATGTTCCGCCGTTCGGTGCAGTGGTTCAGAACAGGGAGAATATCCAGACCGGGATGGTCAGTGAAGACGGCATGGTCTGGCTCTCCGGTATCAATCCGGAAGAGACAATGCAGGTATCGTGGGGCGGGGAAGTGCAGTGTGAAATCCGTTTTCCGGAAACGATTCCGGCCGGGAATCTGCTGCTGCCGTGTGTCTCTGCGACGAAGAAAATGCCTGAAAAATCAGTGACAACAGAAGAAACACCCCGCTGGCTGACAGAGTCTGATGCGGGGAACAGAAGAGAGAGTAAGCAATGAAAAATCAATACCATCGTTTCACTTCACGATGCCTTCCGGCTCTGACACTGGCTGCCATTCTGGCGGCCCCGGCGGGGAATGCGGCAATCGCACTGGACAGAACCCGTGTCATTTTAAACGGTAGTGAACGTGCTGAAAGTGTTGAGATTTCTAATCAGAATAAAGAATTGCCGTATCTGGCGCAGGCATGGATTGAAGATGCGCAGGGTAACAAAATCAAAGATCCGCTGGTGGCACTGCCGCCAATCCAGCGGGTGGAAGCCGGTGAGAAAAGCCAGGTAAAAATTCAGCCGACAGCCGGAATGAAGATGCTGGCGCAGGATAAAGAGAGTCTTTATTACTTTAATCTGCGGGAAATTCCGCCGAAAACGGATAAAGCCAACACATTGCAGATTGCCTTACAGACCCGTATCAAACTGTTTTATCGTCCGGCGGGCTTAGTGGTGGCGCAGAATGCAAAACCGTGGCAGGAGAATATCACGCTGACACGTCAGGGAAATTCTTACACGGTGAATAATCCGACACCGTATTACGTCACGATCTCCTCGGCATCGGCAGCTTATAAAGGAAAAGATATCACCGGTTTCAATGCATTAATGATTGCACCAAACAGCAGTGAAGTGCTCGGCGGCAGTGCTGCGTCACTGGGGAGTACGCCGGTACTGGGTTACATCAATGATTACGGTGGTCGTCCGAAGATGATTTTTGCCTGTCAGAGCAATACCTGCCGGGTGAGTGAAGTCAAACCGGGCTGATGTGCAGCCGCAGACCAGGAGCAGAAAACGTGAAAATATCCGTTTCGTATATGACTGTGCTGTGTTCCGGTTTGCTGATGTGTTCAGCGGCATACAGTGCGGACGTTGAAGTAAAAGGACAACTGGTGTTTGAACCGTGCACCTTATCGCAGGCGAGTGAAAATATCTCGCTGCCGTTCGGCACAATAGTCAAAAACTATTTTTATACCGCAGACCGGACACCGCCGGAGCCGTTCACGATTGAACTGATTAATTGTGATACCGGGATTGGCAAAGAGGCGTTTGTGACCTTTCGTGGTGCGGAAAGCAGCGCGTTACCGGGTTTACTGTTGCCGGATAACGGCACATTACCGGGATTGGCGATCGGCATTGAAACGCCGGAGGGCAAACCACTGCCGCTGAATAAAACCAGCCCGGTATATGCCCTGAGTAACGGCACAACCACACTGAATTTTCAGGGCTATGTACAGGCAGAGCCGGATGCGGTGAAGGACAAAACCCTGACGACAGGTGTGCTGTCAGCGACAGCCACATTTGAAATTTCATATCCGTAGTCTGCCCGGCAGATCACAGACAGGACTGTATTATGACATTCCCGAGATGTGCGCACGCGTTATTACTGGCCGGGCTGTTATCAGCCGCAGTGAGTCCGTCCGCACTTTCCGCACCGCGTAAAGCCGGTGATGAGAGCCGGATGAAAATCAATATTTCCGGTTCAGTCATCGCCACCGGGCGGTGCACGTTTAAAAACTCATCACCGCAGGTGATTGAATTCGGTGATATCCGTTACTCCTCTGTTTCCGGAGTGAATAATCTGAGCGGCAGTTACAAACAGCCGCTCAGCAGTGAAATGACATGCAGCGGCGATACGGCAGGGAATACCCATTTCCGGCTGGAGTCAAAAAACGGCGCGCCGGTTACTGACGGTCATTCTCAGTTACTGCCGGTGAATATCGGCAATGACAGAACACCGAATCTGGGTATCCGCTTGCTGGTCAACGGCAAGCCGCAGGATGTGAATACAGATTTTGTGATAGATATTCAGCACTTACCTGTGCTTGAAACCGAACTGATTCAGTTGCATCCGGATGATACTGTCTGGATGAACGGCCAGTCGTTTTATTCTCATGCCACATTAATTATGAGCTTTAATTAGCAGGGGGAATGGAGAAATGATCAAAATACTACCCTTTATCTTATCCCCGCTGTTGTTATTTACCGCGCTTTCAGCGCAGGCGGCACAGATCGGGGATCAGTCAGTGATCCGTTTCGGCGGCACATTAAGGGCAATGACGATTTGCCGTGTCAATAATGACCGGATGATTACCGCTGATTTTAAAAACGTCGGTATCAATAAGCTGGACACGGAAGTCTACAGCCTGCCGCTCAGTTACACACTGGACTGTCCCGGTATTAATCCGGCCAATACCTTACGGATGATCTTTATGACATCCCGCCCGTCCGTGTCTGATCCGTCGGCGATTGAAAGTGATGTCAGTGGTTTGCTGGTGAAAATCCTGAAAGACGGGCAGCCGCTTGAATTAAATAAATTTTTCACAATTGCTGATATTACACAGCAGCCAAAGCTGGAAGCTCAGCTGGTGAAAGTACCGGGCGCGGATTTAACACAATCCCCGTTCCGGGCCACCGGTACGCTGGTGGCGGAGTATCTGTAGGAGTAAACCATGAATAAATTAATGATACGCGGGGCAGCGCTGTTTTTTCTGCTGATGGTATCGCAGGGCGCCAATGCGATTGGTTGGGTGGGCGCGAGCGGAATCTGTGTTTCCGGTGGGAAGAACACTATTCAGTACAGCCTGTACTGTGACTGGAAACCAGATACCGGGGCTTATTACGGTAATGGCCAGACGGTTAGTTTTTTGATGGCACAGGGGGGAAATACCGGGGATAGTAAAGCGTATGTGCCGAAAAGCGGTTACTACATCACTAAAGTTTACTGGTGTACCTATCCGGATACGATGGATACCTGCAGTAAGGCGAAAGGTTCCATCATACTGGTTGGGGACAGAGTCTGGCTGGAGCAATCCAAATCGTTTGATGAGCAAAGAATCTTTTATCATGATCAGACCAAAAAATCACCTTCTGCCGGTAGTTACTGTTTCACAATAGAAGATACTGAAACAGGCTATGAATACCGGGGCAATATGGGATATGGCCCGGATAACCGGGGGAAATTCTGCGGGGATGCTTATAAATTACCCGTCGAACCACCAAAATGCACCCTGAACAGCGGTGCAGACCTGGATGTTCAGCTGGGAAAATTAGAACGCACGGATATTGCCGTTAAATCCGGGACAACAACCCCGGTGACAAAAGATATCGCCATTAAATGTGACGGTAATATTGTCTATAACGCCAATATGAAACTGGAATTCACCCCGATCTCCGTCAGCAATGAACAGGTGATCAGCACCAGCACCACCGGATTGGGTGTTGCTGTGTTATATAACGGAAAAGCCATTCAGCCCGGACAAACGTTTCCGATCAGTTATCAGCCCGGTATTCATACTCTGACGCTGGGGTTTGAGGCGGTACGCGACCCGGCAATGGCCGCCGCGGATCTGAAAACCGGGGATTTCACCGCCAGTGCGGTACTGGTTTTCACCGAGCAGTAATCACAGTTTGATACTGCGGAAGCGCGCCACATTACTGGCGGTATATAACACGGTGTGCTGAATATTGCGGTGGCCGAGATAATCCTGAATTAACCGGGTATCTGTTCCTCTGTCCGCTAATGCATAACCGCAGGCATGGCGCAGCATATGAGGGTGTGCCGCAATATTCAGATCGGCGGACAATCCGCTGTCGCGGATAATCCGGAATATCTGCTGGCGGGATAAACGGCCGCCTTTGCGGGAAAGAAAAAGCCAGGGTTCGGCATAATGTTCAGATGTATTCCGCTGTTCCAGCCACTGTGTCAGTAATTCATATTCCAGTGACTGTAATGGCTGATTGGTACTTAATCCGTTTTTCAGCCGGGTAATATGAATGGTTTTTTCATTGATATTAATATCACTGAGCATTAATCCGGTCAGTTCACTGGCGCGTAATCCGTGACTGAAACAAACCGCAATCAGACATTGATTGCGGAGATGGTTAATTGAGTCAGGTAATGATGATATTAAGGAATGAACCTCCTGTTCACTCAGGTGTTTTCGTTCTTTCATGGGAATATTCAGTCTGGTAATTATAGTCAGGTTTGGTTCTTTTTTCGACGTTATCACAGAATAAACGGATGACCTATTTTTCATCATCATAATGATAATGCTGTAAAAAAGTAAAATTGATCATGTATTGTTGATTTATCTGAAGATAATAAACCGAGCGTGTTACTTATTTTTTATATCATCGTTATATATTCAATTTTATGTATTTTTTATGTTTCATTTATCTGTGGAGTATTTATTGTTAATCAGTGTTATTTTTTATTTTTGTTAATGAAATAAATTTGATTTTATTTAAACAATAAATACTTTTTTGTTCTTATTGGTTTCCGGAATATATTTCCGGATGATTTTATTTCTGAAGGTAATTAATATGACAGAGATTCAATCCTGCCGGGACATGGTACGGGTAAACCGCGCTGTCGGTGACCGGATTTTTTGCAGACGAAAAGCGCTGGGGTATTCCGGGCAGCAGCTCGCAGCTTACCTGGGAATCAGTCAGCAGCAATTATCCCGTTATGAACGGGGACAAAGCCGGATTAATGTGGGGATGCTGGTCAGGGCGGCAGATATTTTACAGACACCGGTCGGCTGGTTTTTTGCCGGGTGTCAGGACAACTCTTTATATGAAGAAAGTCTCAGCATTCAGTCGGATATTTATACGGCAGCATCGGTGGTATTAAAAACAGAATATCTCTGCTGAGAGAAAGCGGCTCCGCCGGTAGTGCGGAGCCTCAGATTGTTGGCAAAGTCCGGGAGAAAACAGGCCGGGATTTTGTCAGCAATCTTATGTCAGACAATCAGCTCTTTTTCACAAACTCAGATTTCAGTTTCATCTGACCAAAGCCGTCGATTTTACAATCGATATTGTGGTCACCTTCCACTAAACGGATGCCTTTGACTTTTGTGCCGATTTTCAGCATGGATGAGCTGCCTTTGACTTTCAGGTCTTTAATGACTGTCACGGCATCGCCGTCTGCCAGTAAATTACCGTTGGCGTCTTTGACAATCAGCTCGTCACTTTCTGCTGCCGGTTCAGCATCATTCCACTCGTGGGCACATTCAGGGCACACATACATTGCACCGTCTTCATAGGTGTATTCAGAATTACATTTCGGACATGAAGGTAATGACATAATGAGACTCTCAGATTTTCACAATGGGGAGCAGCAAATTGTCACACGATGGGGTGATATTTGCCCGTGGTTATGTGCACTGTCTTCAGTGCGGCCGCCAGTATAGCGGGATTGGCACCTTTTTGCAGCTTTTACCGGATAAAGAGTGTGGTTATCGCCTTTTCCGGCCCCGGACAATACACAGGTAAATAACGCAATAACAGCCTCCGGTTTCCTGAAAAATCCGCCAGTGCTGATAATCACCGGAGTTTATCTTTTTTTTCGGAATAAGTACTCAGGGGGAGTACATAATTACGCCGCGGACTCTTATATATTGAAACTGCATTATTTTAATAACCGGTTTCTGACTTTTTTATTTATTTGTCTGTGGCTCATCAGGAGTGAAATATGCGTAACGTTATCCGTTCTTTATTATTGTCTGCGGCGCTCGTGGCCGGGTCGTTAAATAGCGCCTTTGCCGATCCGCATTTAAATTTTGCCTGGCCGGTAAATGTGGGGCCGCTGAATCCGCATCAGTATGCGCCGAATCAGATGGCCGGACAAACGATGGTGTATGAGCCGCTGGTCCGTTATATGAATGACGGAACCGTAAAGCCGTGGCTGGCGGAATCATGGACGGTATCGGATGACGGCAAAACCTATATTTTCACTCTGCGTGATGATGTGAAATTCTCCAATGGCGAGATATTTGATGCCGCTGCGGCCAAAGCAAACTTTGATGCCATTCTGGCAAACCGCGAGCGCCACGCCTGGCTTGAACTGGCCAATCAGATTACGGCAGTTGAGGATATCGCACCGAATCAGTTAAAAATCACCCTGAAAGATGCTTATTATCCTATTTTACAGGAGCTGGCGTTACCGCGTCCGTTCCGCTTTATTGCGCCGTCACAGTTTAAAGACGGCGGCACCAAAGACGGTATTATTAAACCGATCGGTACCGGCCCGTGGATATTAACGGAATCCCGTCTGAGTGAGAAAGATGAATTTATCCGTAACGAATCATACTGGGGTAAAAAACCGGTTTATGAATCCGTTACGTTTAAAGTGATTCCGGATCCGAATACCCGCGCCGTGGCATTTGAAGCCGGTGAGGTGGATTTATTATATGGCACGGACGGCATTATTTATCCGGACACCTATCAGCGCTTTAAAAATATGCCGGGCTATACCACCAAACTCTCGGCACCACTGGAATCACTGGTGCTGGCCATCAATACCAAAACCGGTCCGACCCGGGATTTAGCTGTGCGCAAAGCCATTAATCATGCGGTTGATAAAGATAAAATGATTGAAAAGGTACTGTATGGCACGCAATTAAAAGCTGACACCCTTTTTTCAGAAAATGTGCCGTATGCAGACGCGGGTTTAACACCGTATGCCTATAACGTTGAGGAAGCGAAATCCCTGCTGGAAAATGCCGGCTGGAAAGCGAAAACCGAAAACGGTATCCGTGAAAAAGATGGCGAAGCGCTGGTGGTGGAGCTGAATTTTGTCGGTACCGATGCGGTGGCGAAGTCGATTTCTGAGGTGGTTCAGGCTGATCTGCGCCGTGCCGGGATTGATGTGAAACTGGTCGGGGAAGAGGAAAGCAGTATCTACTCGCGCCAGAAAGATGGTCGTTTCGGGATGATTTTTAACGGCACCTGGGGAGCGCCGTTTGACCCGCATGCGTTTGTCAGCTCTATGCGTATTCCGTCCCATGCCGATTATCAGGCACAGCAGGGACTGGCGGATAAAGCGGAAATTGATGCCAAAATCACACAGGTGCTGACCACCTCGGATGAAAAACAGCGCCGTGCGCTGTATCACGACATCCTGACCCGTCTGCACGAAGAAGCGGTTTATCTGCCGCTGACCTACATTACCGCCATCGCGGTGGCAAAACCGGAAATCGGCGATGTGCCGTTCAGCGCGATGTCGAATGAGATCCCGTTTGATCAGCTGACACCGGCTGCGAAGTAACAGGTCTGCGATTATGATGCGATTTATTTTCCGGCGGGTACTGCTGCTGATCCCGATGCTGCTCGGTACCTCGCTGTTTATCTTTCTGATCCTGCGCCTGGGGCCGTCTGACCCTGCGCTGGATTATCTGCGGTTATCCAAAATTCCGCCGACCCCGCAGGCAGTGGAAAGCGCCCGCGAGCTTCTTGGTCTCGATAAGCCGGTCATGACCCAGTATTTTCACTGGCTGTCTGACGCGCTGCATCTGGATTTTGGTATCTCTTATGCCACACAGAAGCCGGTGCTGCCGGATCTGCTCTATTTTCTGCCCGCCACACTGCAACTGGCGGGGCTGGCACTGGCGCTGACTATTATTTTGTCTGTGCCGATGGGGATGCTGGCGGCACGTTACCGTGAAAAATGGCCGGATCAGCTGGTGCGGGTGATTGCATTTATCGGGGTTTCCATGCCGAATTTCTGGCTGGGGTTCCTGCTGATCCTGCTGTTTTCCATTCATCTCGGCTGGCTGCCGCCGATGGGCAAAGGGGAAGCAAAACATCTGGTGATGCCGGTCATTGCTATCTCGCTGATGTCACTGGCAATTAATGCACGATTATTGCGGGCAAGCATGCTAGAGGTGGCCGGGCAGCGCCATGTCCGTTATGCGCGGCTGCGCGGGTTATCCGAAATGACGGTGGAGCGCTCGCATATTCTGCGCAACGCCTGGCTGCCGGTGATCACCGCGATTGGTATGCATATCGGGGAACTGCTCGGCGGCGCGCTGATTATCGAGAGTATTTTCAGCTGGCCGGGTGTGGGGCGCTATGCGGTCTCTGCCATTATGAACAGGGACTACCCGGTAATTCAGTGCTTTACCCTGCTGATGGTGGTGATTTTTGTCCTCTGTAACCTGATTGTGGATATTATTTATGCGATTGCGGATCCCCGTATCCGCCTCTCTGCGGAGGGTATCGAATGAGCGATATGATACTGAAAGCCCCTTCCGCCTGGCGGACACTCAGCCGGAATCTTCTGCTGTGGTTTGCGCTGGCTGTGGTGGCGCTGCTGGTACTGGCTATGATTGCCGGGCCGTGGATCTCCCCGCATGATCCGGATCTGGTGGAGTTATCCAACCGGCTTCAGGAACCGGATAGTCAGTACTGGCTCGGTACTGACCATCTCGGGCGTGATATTTTTTCCCGCCTGATTGCCGGGGCGCGGATTTCTCTCGGCACTGTAGCTATCACGTTGGTGATTATTATGACGCTCGGACTGGTGATCGGCGGTATTGCCGGGTTTACCGGCGGGCGGACGGATCAGATCATCATGCGGTTTACTGATGTGTTTCTGACATTCCCGACACTGGTGCTGGCACTGTTTTTAATCGGCATCCTCGGTACCGGGCTGACAAACGTGATTATCGCGATCGCGCTGTCACACTGGGCGTGGTATGCGCGGATTGTCCGCGGGATCATCCTCTCGCTGCGCCACCGGGAATTTCTGCTGGCGGCACGTCTGAGCGGAGCCGGAAATGTGCGGATCTTTCTCCGGCATCTGTTTCCGGCCACCATTTCTCAGCTGATCGTCCTGGCGACTCTGGATATCGGCCATATGATGCTGCATGTCTCCGGGCTGTCATTCCTCGGGCTGGGTGTGGCGGCTCCCACCGCAGAGTGGGGCGTGATGATCAGTGATGCCCGCCAGTTTGTCCGGACATCACCGATGCTGATTTTCTGGCCGGGTTTAATTTTATTTTTCAGTGTGATGGCGTTTAACATCCTCGGGGATGCACTGCGTGATCGTCTGGATCCGACACTGAGGGCCGGGACATGTCATTAAATCATTCTGTACTGGAGGTCAGTCATCTGTCGGCAGGGTATCTGCATAATAACCATGCCCATTTCCTGCTTTCTGATCTGTCATTTTCACTGCGGCGCGGCGAAGTGCTGGCGCTGGTCGGTGCGAGCGGCTCCGGCAAATCCATGACCTGCTCTGCGCTGCTGGATGTACTGCCGCCGGGCGTGCAGAAAACACAGGGCACTATTCTGCTGGACGGGCAGCCGGTCGCCGGGCAGGCCCTGCGCGGCAGGCAGGTGGCATCGATTATGCAGAACCCGCGCAGTGCATTTAATCCGGTGCGGACCATGCATCAGCATATTACCGAAACCCTGAAAGCAACCCGGCAGCCGCTGCATGACATTGATAAACGCATCCGTGATGTGCTGGCGGAAGTGGAACTCGGGGACAGTGAACATATCCTGAAGCTCTATCCGTTTGAGATGAGCGGCGGCATGTTACAGCGGATGATGATCGCGATTGCGATCCTCAGTGATGCACCATTTCTGTTTGCCGATGAGCCGACCACTGATCTGGATCTGGTGGTGCAGATGAAAATCCTTGATTTGCTGGATCATGTTGTGACTGACCGGCAGACCGGACTTCTGCTGATCACTCACGATATGGGCGTGGTGGCGCGTCTTGCCGATCAGGTGGCGGTGCTGTCAGACGGGAAAATTATTGAAACCGGATCGGCGGAGGATATTTTTGCCCGGCCGCGCTCGCCGGTGACCCGCAATCTTATTTCCGCGCATCTTTCACTGTATGGTCTGGAGCTTTCCGCATGACACTGATCTCTGTTGAACACCTGAGCAAAAGCTACCAAAGCCATTCACTGATGGGGGCGGGAAAACCGCGCTGTATTCTCGATGACATTTCCCTGACCCTGAATGAGGGCGAAACTGTTGCGCTTCTCGGGCGCAGCGGCTGCGGAAAAAGCACTCTGGCGCGCCAGATCTGCGGGCTGGAATATCCGGAAAAAGGGGATGTTTTCTACCGGGGGATGCCGGTGCGTAAACTGGACAAAAAACAGCGCCAGCAGTTCCGTTCGGAGATCCAGATGGTCTTTCAGGATCCGCCCGGGGCGGTTGATCCGCGTTTTACCCCGGAGCAGATTATTGCCGAACCGCTGAAATTGCTGACCTCACTGGATGAAACACAGCGCAAAGCCCGGATAGCCGAACTGCTGGACATGGTGGAACTGCCGCTGTCAGTACTCGGTAAACTACCGTCACAGGTCAGCGGCGGACAGTTACAGCGCATCTGTATTGCACGGGCGCTGGCCCCGGATCCGCGTCTGATCATCCTGGATGAAGCGGTATCAAACCTGGATATACATCTGCAGGCATCTCTGCTGACACTGCTCGGGCAGTTACAGAAAACGCAGGGGATTGCGTATCTGTTTGTCACACATGATTTGCGGCTGGTCAGCCGGTTTGCCGCGCGGGTGGTGGTCATGGATGAGGGCAAAATTGCCGAGACCTCACCGTATGGGTGCATTGAACAACTGCGCCATCCGGCATCACTGGCACTGAAAAATGCGGTGTTGCCGCCATTCCCGTCTTCTCACCGGCGAAAACCGGTATCTGTCTGATAACAATAAAAAAGCGCCGTGATATTAACAGGGCGCTTTTACTCATTATTTACGGTTTATGCTTTACCGGAGCAACTGCATTTGGCGGCAGTCTCTTTGTGATGGTGAGCATCAGGGTCACAACAGGCATCAATGGCTTTATTGATAATATCTGCGAGCTTATTGACGGTGGAAATAATTGAAGAAAGCTGTTCGCACACATCGCGGCAATCTGCATGTGAATGACCGTTATCCGGGATCACCGGCGGTGTCAGACTGTCACAGAGAATTTCCTGTAATACCAGCAGGAAGTTCGCGATACCGGTGGTGTAGATATAAGAGCGCCCGCCGGTCTGCTCTGCCAGCCGCTGATACTCCTTTGTCACCTTGTCTCTTTCCGCAATCGACGGGAAGCGGTCAAGGTTTTCCGGACGATCATCCGGGGTTCCCTGATAGGTATAAACTTTGACACCGTGAAGTTGCGCGACACCAATCGCCTCACTGTTTTTCGCGACAGCGGCATTGGTCAGTGTTCCGCCGCCGCCTTCCATCCCTTCATCACCCAGCACAAAAATGGCACGGCGGGCGCCGGGGCGCCAGTCAAAATATTTACTGGCATCAATAACCGCACGGCATAAGTCTTCCTTATTCCCGGCGTGATTACGACCATCGGCTTCGGTAAACGGTTTTCTGGCCTGTAAATTACCTTCGGGGGCACCTTTGTTAATCAGATAATCACTGACTGATTGATCAAACTTTGTGCCGGTCCAGGTGCCTTGAATACCCAGGAAAGTCGCCCGTAACTGAGACGGGCAGCGGGCAGCCGCTTTCTCTATCGCTGCGTCTATTTCACGGCTGAGATCGGCGGATTCATCTGACATTGAGCCGCTGGTATCAATAATCACCACCAAATCCAGTGCGATATCACTGTTACCGCCCATGACCTGCACAACCGGGTCAATACCGGCTGCCGGTGCAGACAGATCCTGTGTGTTGAGATCCTGATTCATTGTTTTTCCTCTGTGTTTATTGCAGGTGTGTGTTTTCTGTGCAATCTGTTGCGCAGAGGGGCAGTATCTTTTTATTTTTCAGGGATGTATTTCCCAAAAAATAACAGAATCAGTCTGTTTGTTGAGAGGGAGTCATGGCCCCGGTGACAGTGGCATGGCCGGGGCGGAAGGTGTGGTTATTTTTACAATAAGAAATCGGGTTTATTAATATTTTTATTTAAAAACAATAAATTATCTATATCCAGTAAGGTATGAACAGTATCTGAGGAATCATATTGTTTTCTGAGCTCGTTCAGGAAAACGATCAGTGAGATATCCAGTGCTGTGAGTATCCGGAACAGCAGGCTGACCGTCAGATTCCCTTTACCCAACTCATAGCGGGAAACCTGTTGCTGACTGATTTCAAGTGTAAAGCCTAACTTCTCACCGCTTATTTTTTTCAGCTTACGAAATCTGTACAGCACCTCCCCGATATTTTTATTGAGTAAATCTGAATCTATGCATTGATATTTCTGCACCATTTATCTCCGTAGATTAAATCTGTCATAACAGGAATGGTTGTTATTCCCGGTAAATAATTACCGGTTGTGTTTTTTGGTCTTATTAACATGTCTGGTGTTTTTTCGAAAAAAAGAATTGTGTATCTAATGATTAAAATTAAATAACACATGTTATTTTTTGATGCAAATATAATATTGGTATGTTTTATTATTTTCATAAATTTACAAACCTGGTATGTAATTTAATCGCTTTTATTTGATGCAGCGCAAAATATAAAGAATATCTCATGTTTTACATGAATTTTTTGTTGAAATTTTTTATTCGATCTCTTCGTGACATTGTCTGACAAGACATGTTAAGCAAATTGTGATCAGAAAATGCGTTATTTTGTCTGTGATAATGGACGTTTTTCAGTATATTCTGCCATCATCATAATAAGATAATATTTAATTATTGCCTGTTTTACAGCTATTTATATTGTTTTTATCATTTGGAGAGTGTGATGGCAGCGGCATTACTTAATTGTTAAATTTTTAACCCAAATATGTTGCGAAAACAAACATCTGTAACAAAGTTCTGTTTGTTTTAATTTCAATGCATTAAATTTTATGTAAATTGCCACAAAACAGTATTTTATGCTATTGTTAATCCAATTATAGATAAATAAAGAATAAACATTCCGTGGATTTTGTTACTAAGTAATGTTTACTTACATCTTTCATATTAATTCATTGAAATATCAGTTAAAAATAATCAAAACAATTTGTTAACATCAATATCATAAAAATATCTTACCTATCATCGTGGTTGTAATAATAGATAAACACACGTAATGTGTAACGTAAATATAACCTGATTTATTTCTTATAATAATATTGTTCTGCTGACTTTATATATTAATAAAGCCCGGGGAATTTTATTTAATTAATTTTTACATTTGTATCCTGCTTTTATTTTTACGCCGGGAGGCTTTCCCTTATGAAAAAATATAAATCTGTAAAAAGATTCGCATTGCCGGTATCTATTATACTGGGGTCGGGATTATATTCACTTCCCGGCATAGCGGATCCCTGCACATCGGTGACAGACGGCGACGGAAAAAAACACCTGACCTGCACCTCAACCATTTATTACTACAATTCCGGTGAGCATGGCGGAACGGCATTATCCGATTATGCGAGCGTGACCATCAATACGACTACGGGGGCCTCAACGTCACCACTTCAGGGTTGGGCGGTCTACGGGAACAGCAGCACCTATAATTTCAATGAGCTGAATATTGAAACCAGCGGCGCCAAATCTGATGGTATCGTGACAAAAAACGGTGCCAGTAAAATTAATATTGATAAGTTAACCATTAAAACCACCGGTTCTTCCGCAGATGGTCTGAACGTCGGCAAGGAAAGTAACGGCACTGTGATTACCGTGGGTGACGATGCTTATATTGATGCATACGGGATGGGGGTACGTGCTAACTCATCAACCACCGGCACAAATGAAAACCTGATCACTCTCGGGAAAAATGCCGTCATTATTTCGCACGAAGCCGGCAGTAACCTGGAGTTTCTGGGAAGTGAATTCGGTACCGGTTATGCGGTTTATGCCGGGAATACCAACTCTGCGGCAACCGGGGATGCCCGTGTGGTGATTGGCGACAACAGTACCATTGTGGCAAACGGCGGCTCAGCGCATGCGGTTTATGCCAACAAAGGCGGTATTATCGAACTTGGCTCAACGAATATCCGCGCCGAAGGTACGACGGCACACGGTGTTTATGCCGAAGCCGGATCGAAAAAGGTCGGTGGTGCAACAGTCACTGCGGGCAGTCAGGTGTATCTCGGCGGTGATACCACCATTAATGTGGTCAGTGACGGCCGGAAATTTGCCTTGTATGCCAAAGGAGCGGATTCACAGATATCCTCTTCTGATCGCCTGTCCGGTGACAGTATCCGCAGTGTATTCACCGTTGACGGTGATATGAAAGCAGAGACAAAAGGGATTATTGATCTGCAGATGGCGGATAACAGCCGGTTTACCGGCAGTACCAATTCACTCGAATATAACGCGGCGGGCGTACCAAATACGACCACAAACGGCACCATTAATCTGGATATTGCCGGTGCAAACAGCATCTGGAATATGACCGCTGATTCTGTGCTGTCAAACCTGACACTGACCGGTGCGACACTCCGTTATAACTCTCCGGACGATCTGACCAATCCGGACGCCTTTGTACCGAAAACACTGACCGTGGCTGGTGATTACACCGGTAACGGCGGGCACTTAATCCTCAATACTGTATTGAATGATGATAATTCACCGACAGATAAGTTACTGATCAAAGGTAATTCTGCCGGAACCACGACGGTCAGTTTTGTGAATATCGGCGGGCAGGGCGGGCTGACCATACTCAACGGTATTGAAGTTATCACCGTTGACGGTATTTCTGACGGTATATTCACTCAGAGCGGGCCGATTGTTGCGGGTGCATATGATTATTCTCTGGGACGCGGTAAAAACGGTAATGAAAAAAACTGGTATCTGACATCAGAATATACTCCGTCAAAACCGGATCCTGAGCCGGAGCCGGAACCAGAACCAGAACCAGAGCCGGAACCAAAGCCTGATCCCGATCCTGAACCGGAAAAACCAATTATAAAACCGCCGGTAAATCCGGCTATCCGCCCGGAAGCAGGGGGATATATCAGTAACCTGCAGATGGCGAATACCCTGTTTAATGTGCGTCTGCATGATCGCCTCGGTGAAACCCAATATACCGATGTGCTGACCGGTGAGCGTAAAGTCACCAGTCTGTGGCTGCGGAATGTGGCCGGGCACTCAGTGGTGAAAAGCGGTAATGGTCAGTTAAGAACCGGGACAAACCGATATGTGGCACAATTGGGCGGCGATATTGCACAGTGGTCTGATAATGATCTTAACCGTTATCATATCGGGCTGATGGCGGGATATGGCCGTATCAGCGGTAAAACCGCAAACAGTGTAAAAAGCACGGAATCAACCTCTCATGCTGACGGGTACAGCGTCGGGATATACGGCACTTACTACGCTAATGAGGCGGATAAAACCGGACTGTATGCTGACAGCTGGGTGCAGTACAACTGGTTTAAAAACCGGGTTGAAAGACGGGGATTAGCAGAAGAGAAATACGATTCTGACGGTATCACACTTTCTGCCGAAGCCGGGTACAGCGTTCTTATCAATGAAACACAGGGCAGTGAAGGCAGCATTAACCGCTGGTATATTCAGCCGAAAGCACAGGTGACCTATATGGGTGTGAAAATGGATACCCACACAGAGCGGGGCGGTACCCGCGTATCGGCGACCGGTGAAGGGAATATTCAGACCCGTCTCGGGGTAAGAGTGTACGGACTGGGACAGGCGTTGCAGGATAAAGACAATGATCGCCACTTCCAGCCATTTGCTGAAATTAACTGGCTGAATAACAGTAAGATGGCGGGTGTTTCTATGGACAATGAGTACGTCAGTCAGTCCGGCACCCGTAATATCGGTGAAATCAAGGTTGGGGTTGAAGGACAACTGACCCGCAATGCAGATATCTGGTTTAACGTGGCGCAGCAGGCCGGCAGTGATCACTACTCGGATACACAGGGTATGTTAGGTCTGAAATACCGCTTTTAACTGTCAGTAACATCCTGCCGGGATAACAGGAATACTGTTATCCCGGCTTTTTTGTGTCCGGCGCTGATAGTGACTTAATCATTACCCCAGCGGTTCAGAAATTCAGCAATATCATCGATACGCTGTTTATCGATACCGGCTTCAGCCGCCATCTTTTTCTGAGCTTCCTCACTGATCTCTTCATTGTTTGTCAGGCAGGTGATCAGTAACTGAAAATAGTGTGCCAGTCCGTCATATTCCTGCTCTTCAACCGGCTCTTCCGATTCCAGCGCGTACTCATCAGCGATATCGTAGTATTTATCCGGTACTATATTTTCCATAAATCCCTCCGGGGTTAATGCCGGTGTCAGTGGTGTGTATCACACCATTGTAGCCGATCCGGCTTCGTTTTCGCACCTTACCCGGCGCTCCATCGTTAAATAATACGCTCTTTCCGGAAACCGACGGCGACCAATACGTATACAGGATCAGGTTTCTTTTCTTGAAAGTTGTGATTTAAAAAAGGAATAAATGAGAGGAAAGATAAAAAACCGGAAAATCGCTCCTTAAAAATGATATCACTAATACAAATGTAACTGTATTAACCGACCGGTATGCGGCAAAGCAGAGAAATGAAATCACCTGTTGCGCCGGAAGGGCACAGGGTTGATTGTGGTTGCATCCGGCGAGGACAGGAAACCTGTTTTTACATGATCTCTTCCCTTTCTTCAGTACCGGTGTAAAGTAGAGTTTCCGGCCTTTCTTCTCCTGAAAAAAAGAGGTCATCTGACATGAAAAAGACACGTTATACCGAAGAACAGATCGCATTTGCCCTGAAACAGGCTGAAACCGGTACCCGGGTAGAGGAAGTGTGCAGAAAGATGGGTATTTCTGAAGCCACTTTTTACAATTGGAAGAAAAAATTCGGTGGTATGGGTGTGACGGAACTTCGCCGCCTGAAACAGCTTGAGGAAGAAAATCAGCGTCTGAAGCGCCTGGTGGCAGATCTGAGTCTGGACAAAGAGATGCTGCAGGAGGTCATCAAAAAAAAGTTCTGAGACCGGCCCAGAAGCGGGAAGCGGTAACCTGGCTGCTGGAGGCCTACCGTATCGGGCTGCGGCGTGGTTGCCGTCTGATGATGCAGAGCCGCACGGTCTACCACTATCGAAGCCGGCGTGACGACCGTGCAGTCACGCAGCGGATAAGGGAAATAGCGGAAACCCGCGTCCGTTACGGTGTGCAGCGTATACACATCCTGCTGCGCCGGGAAGGCTGGCTGATTAACCATAAGAAAACCCACCGTATTTATTGTCAGGAAGGGCTGAATCTGCGGACAAAGCGGCCCCGCCGACATGTCACAGCCAGGCACAGACAGGAGCGTCCGGCAGTGACGGCAGCCGATCAGTGCTGGAGTATGGATTTCGTTGCTGATAATCTGTTCAACGGGCGCCGGATCCGGGCGCTGACTGTAGTCGATAATTTTAGTCGGGAATGTCTGGCGATAGAAGTTGGACAGGGTCTGCGGGGTGACGATGTGGTTGCGGTAATGGCGCGTCTGAAGCAGTTACAGCATCGCGTTCCCGAACGGTTTCAGACCGACAACGGCAGCGAATTTATCTCAAAGGCGCTGGATAAATGGGCATATGAAAACGGGGTAACGATGGACTTCTCCCGGCCCGGAAAGCCGACGGACAATGCGTTAATCGAATCCTTTAATGGTAGCTTCCGTGACGAGTGTCTGAACGTTCACTGGTTCTTGTCGCTGGAAGATGCGCAGGAAAAGATCGAGTGCTGGCGGCAGGAATATAACCGGCAAAGACCCCATTCCTCGTTAAATAACCAGACTCCGGAGGAATTCATCCGAAGTCTGCAAAAAGGTCCGGATCTCTGATTTAACCTGGCGCTGATTTTGGGAGGAGATCAAAAGGTCCGGATCTCTGATTTAACCTGGCGCTGATTTTGGGAGGAGATCATCAGGGCAGAAAATCTAATTATAGTTGTTCCATTTTAAGGGAAGTGGACAGAGAAGCCATTCTAATCAGAACTATTCTAGATACTTGTAAGTTAGTAATAAGATATTTTTGCTGATTATATCCATCAAATTGTGAGTAATGAGGCATTTAAAGCTATATATAAATTCATTATGTTTTTTTATATCTTTTTTTTAGATAGAAGTATTTTTTTATTTTAAATCAATTGGTTGTAATGATATTTAATTGATTGACGGAATAAAATATATTCACTAATATAGAGCAATGCGTATATGGTATTATATTTTTATACTTAATCTATATGGACTATATTAGTTTATTTAATTAAAATTAAAGAGCAATATTAGGTTGGTTGTTTTTAAACTTATTTTTTATAAACTTAGCTATCGTAAGTTTAAGTATACGTAAATACTATTTAATTATAAAAATTACAAAAGATATATATATAAGGTTTCGCAGAGTTATATTTATATAGAGGCATTTTATGTTAAAAGATATAAAGAATTTAAGGCTTATTGCTCCATCTTTATTCCCTGAGAATTCTTGGAGTGAAGCTGAAGTTTTCGGTGCCATGGTATGGCTTTGGAATAAACATTCTAAATATAAATTAACAGCTATAGATGTTGCTAGTGAAAGTCTACTTGCTATTATTAGGTCAAATAATTTTGCACTTGTTGTGATAGATAATAAGCCTATTGGTTATATTAACTGGGCTTACATGAATGATAATGAGTCAAATGATTATATAAATAATAGGATGACCTATATAGAAGCAGTAGGAAAAATAGAAAAATCAGAAAGTAAAAAAACATGGGTATTATCTTGGTTTGTTCCTGAATCTACAAATTATAATAAATCAGTAGCTAAAAATAATCTTCTCATCAAAAGAATAGCTAAAGAAGTTATTTTTTCTGAGGAAATAGTATATGTAATTTGGCATCATCACAAAAAAAGAAATATAGTAAAGAAATTTAAGGGGTTGAGTGTGAATAAAATTTAATTTTTGATACAAGTCTATTTGTAATCGATACCCCTGTAATTTTTTATGGGCAATTAAATGATTTGGAAAGAATAAGAGAAATTAATCATGATAAAATCATCCAGTAATATACGAAGCTTTGTATCCTACAATAATAGTGAGCATTATAAAATAACCCATATCTGTCACCCCTACAATCTTAAGGTTTTAACATCTGCAATAATTATTTCTCTTTTTGCTGTTGGTAATAAATCCTATGCTCAAGAATGTAGTTCTAGTACAAATGGTAGCTATATTCCTACTAATTTAGCTGCTTGTACTATTAATCCAGATAATAACCCAAAGTTTGATAGTATAAATGGCATCATCAATCTCGACAATACTGGTTTCTTTATTATGAATAGAAACCTTAGCAACTCAGATACCAATGTGAATGGTGATTTAAAAGTTAGAGCATTGAATGAGAAAGGACAATTTGCTGCAATAGCTAATCAGTATCGTTCAAATAAAAATTTGAATCTTAATAATGTTGATATTGAATATAATTCCAATGGTAATTCAGTTGGTTTAGATACAAACACACTGAATAATATTACAGCCAACGATGTTACTCTTAAGGCTCATGTACAGAAGAATAGTAAGGAAGTTTATGGACTATTAGCTGGTTCATCGATAAATTCTGGTGAGAAAGATACAAGTAATAATGGTAAATATTCATCTATTAAAGTCAATAATTTAACTATTAATCAATCAGCTGAAAAAGGAAAAGTAGGACCTACTCTGAATGCAGGCCTTCGTAGTATTCAGGGAGCAACTGATGATACCAATGGTAGTGCAGGAAAGATTATTATTAATGGTACACTTAATATGAATCTGACGGGCGAGCGTATGGAAGGAATCTATGTATCTGGTTCGGCGGAGGACAATAGTGGGAATGAAGCCGTTTCTCAGGTAGTGCTTAAAGGTGACAGTAATATTATACTAAACCAGATTAATAATTTTGATAATCAAAGTAGTGCGATAAAAATAGGTAAGAGTCGAGCTGTCGGTACTGGTAAAGGGGCTGTTTATTCGGAAGGGTCTATGAATATTGACTCCTCCGCTGCTGTTGGTGATGCTATTAAATTATATGGCAGTGGTTCGTTACTAAAAGCTGATTACGCCAACAGTAAGATACAAATTAAAGCAAATAAGAGTGCAATTATTGTAGGTGGAAGTGATTGGCAAGAACCAGCAAATCATCAAAGTTCTGATAATGCTGTCTATTTGAAAGATGCGAAACTGGAGTCAATCACTAGTACTGCTTCTCTTATAAAGATTTATGATAATCAAAAGAACTTTACATTTAGTGTTGTGGGTGATGAAACTGATATTGTAGCATCCGAGAATGGTTGGTTAATGGAAATTGGAGCTGGAGAAAATATTAAAATCGAAGGTGACACGCATGCTTTATTTTCTGGGCAAGGCTCTATGCGAGGAATGACGACAATAAATGGTTCTCGGCTTGATATGAACCTGACTGATGGTTTTACATGGAATCTACAAAAACGAGATACGGATACAACTACTTCTTTTAGTACTTTGTCGATGCAAAATGGTGCTATTGTTAATGCTTTTGATTTATTAAATACATCGGAATTCACTATGAAAGGTGATATTCATTCATCATTTTCTACTATTAACATGAGTAATGGTATTATTGGTGATGAATTAACAATCTTGGGTAATTACACTGGTGATAATGCTCGTTTACTGATAGATTCCCGTTGGGATAATCCTGATCTTCAGCAGACTGATCACTTAATTATTACTGGTACCTCAAGTGGTATGACTGTTGTATCTGTTCCTGAGGGAATTATCGGGGATGTAACGCAAGGCGATTTACCAAAAAATGGACAATGGCAAACACCTGTAGTGTCAGTACGGGGTGATGATCAGCAGAAACCAAAAACTTTTTCTGGGGTAGCAGAAACTACTAATGCTGGTCAGGCTCAATTAGTCCAACGGAATTCTGATAATGGAGAAAGTAATTATTACTGGACATTGGCTGCTATGCCTCCGAGTCCGAATCCGAATCCAGACCCAAATCCGAATCCTACTCCTATCTATACTCTAGGCACATCTGGCTATGTACAAATGTCTCGCATAAACCGTGAAATGGGGCTGGATCAATTGGGTAAGCTACATGAACGTATTGGAGAACGCCAGACATGGGTCTGGGATGACTGTGGGCAACGCTGCGGTCAATACCGACAAAAAGTGGTGGATAGTGAGCGTCCTTATCCGATTTGGGGTCGAATGAGTTATTCTGACCTCAAAGAACAAGGTAATAACCGATTTGGGTATACTACCAAGAGAGGCTTTTTTCAATTTGGGACAGATCTTAGAGTTAATACTGATGAAGATAGTAACCATCAGCATTTGGGAATAATGTTCAGCTATAGTCATGGTAAACATGATTTTTATGATAAGTATCGGGCACAGGATGGGGTCGTAACCAATCAAAAACAGGTAGGTAGCGGTACTAGTGATATGTACTCACTGGGAACTTATAGTACATGGTACCAGGCCAACGGTACATACCTTGATCTTGTAGGCAATATCTCAGGCATTCATAACAATTACGAGAGTGCTAGTGGACAGACCAGTCAGAATGGCTACGGAGTAGGCGCTTCTGCAGAGATTGGACGCCCATGGCAGTTGGGAGATAGTCACTGGCAAATTGAACCACAAGCTCAGATATCTTATCAATACGTTTACTTAAATGATTTTAACGACGATGTTCGTATGGTCGATGGACAGAGTGGTGGAACTATGCGTGGACGAATCGGGGCTCGCTTGGCATATAACCAAAATAATGATCAAGAACGGACGAATACCTTCTATGTGACAGCTAATATACTACATGACCTCTCAGGTAATGAATCAAAAGCCAAAATAGGACGGGATGATTTGCGAGAGACCTACAAACGAACCTGGGGAGAATTAGGTGCAGGAGCACAGTTACCATTAGGTAAAGCTACCTATTTATTTGGTGACATGCGTTACGCGCATTCATTCGGTAGTAGCACCCAGGTGTTCCGAGGTAACGATACAGCTCGCGAAAATATTAGTGGTCATATTGGACTTCGCTATAGTTGGTAAGGCAGAGAAATAGCTGTAAAACCCAGCTATAAAATGGCTATATTTTACTGCTGTATAACCAGTACCGTTTCGTATAGATAAGGATTTGTACAGATGAGATATTTTTTTAAGTTCCTACGAATTACCGGTATCATTGGAGTAATACTTATGCTGACCGCCTGTGCTGACTTCCATGACGTCGATCACAGATGGTGTCCACCAAAAAGCTCAGAGGTAGAATCAGTACAAGAAATAGTCAATTTGAAAGTAGATACATTATTTAGCTTTGATGGAGCCAAGTTTGAAAATATTCAACCTTCTGGTCATGAACAACTCAATAGTTTGGTTGCACAATTGATTAATAGTTATACCAAAATTGATAATATTGTAGTTGAAGGTTATACGGATCGACTAGGCTCAGAGGCTTATAATCAAAGTTTATCTCAAAAGCGTGCTGAAACCGTAAAATATTATTTGCAATCTAAAGGTATCAATACATCTATAACGGCCGTTGGTCGCGGAGAAAGCAAATTAGCTATAAACTGCCAAAATTATAATAATATGGCTCAGTTAATTGATTGTCTACAACCAGATCGTAGAGTTGTAGTACGTATTTCAGGTGCAAAACGCTGACTAATATAAAGTCTAACAGAATTAATTCTGTTAGACCTTTATTATTAGTCTAATTTAAAGTTTATTAATATTAGTTATCTATATAATTATACAAGAGGGTATGATTTTAGTAGATAATTATTGATATAACATTTAGTATAAGATCTAAGAGTAAGTAACCATGATTAAATATAAATAAAAATTTCTTATAAAGAAATTTATTACATATCTTAAATAATTTAATTGTATTAAAGATAGTTATTCTATTCATAATGGTTTATAATGAAAATGAAGATAAATAAAAAATTATATCCAATAAGATATATTGAGAATTCAGGGCTGACACTGCAGGAGTGTGTCGGAATATTAATTCGTAAGATACGGATAGAAAAAGGATTGAGTGGTGAGGAATTAGCTTTTTATGTAGGACTAAGTCAACAGCAGATTTCACGTTACGAGCGGGCTGAAAGTGAAATGACACTGGGACAGTTACAGATGTTTTCAGAAGCGTTGGGAATGAGTATATGGAAATTTATGGATATATTACGGTTATTGTTAGATCCTGAAGTCTATGAAAATAAAAAAAGCAAACAACATTTATCATCATCATGAAGTAGTGTTTTTTTAATTACCAATAAATCCAGCATGTAATTAAATTACAGTGAATTTATATTCGCACAGGATGTTTAATTAAGCTAAATACATACTGTAAATATAATTGACATATAGGGATTGATGATGAGGTTAAACAGGGAGATAACCTATGTTATAGATTAATTTAATAGTGAGATGAAATGAAATATAAATCAACAATTTTTCTGATTGCTAAAATCATTACTATCATTTTTCTGATGGTTATGTCATTTGTTTTTGGTATTTCTTTTATCAAAACAGCTGATGTTGACCCCATAGAGCAAACGAAAATTAATATTTCAACTTTTCTTGAATGTCGGGGTATTGCAGAGTTTAAAAATATCACTTATTATTTAGAATAAAAAATGCAAAACGGAGCGTTTCATGGCTGCATTTGGAGGGCATCTTGTTATCCATAACTTAAAATAGCTTAGATTCCTGTTAACTGAAAAGTTTCATTTTTTTCTTCCACTCAAGTTGCGGAAGACCCGTAAAACTGATGCAACTCAAAGGGTAAAAACTGCTCTGGGGGTTAATCTGCTCCTCTGAATACAGGGGAGCTTATAATCATGTTTGAGATACATATGGAAATTAAAATCCTGAACAAGCCGGGAATGAGCAACTGGAAACCGAGGATTTCCTGCAATATGGTAAAGCGCTACCTGCGTGCCCAGTGTGAACCGGTAAAATATACGTCACATCCGGCAGCGGTCTCACTTCTCGACGAGTACAGGGGTTACATATACCAGCTTATTGTGGATGCGCATCCTTATAAAACCCCTGGGATTTCAACCTCGTATTTTTCATTTTTTTAGTATCTACTCGGCTTAATTATTTACTTTCTATATATTCTTATAAGGTATCATTAACATTAGAAAAGCTGTCAAATATTATTCAGAGGGGTCTATGGATTATTTTTTAGCGCGGTCAGATGATGGTATCAAATCCGTTTTACACAAAAAAATATGCAAAAAATTACAACAGGTCAAAGGTATTGAATATATCGGATATTATCTAGGCGAATATAGAGCTATTCGGCATGCAAAAATTATTGCGAAAGATACTGTTATCTTATGCCCTGTATGCTTGAGCGGGATTGGTAATCCCATCGGAAAATGGAAGTGTTCATAAATAGAATTTTCTCATAATCTGAATCTTAACCGAGATGTAAGTATCCCAATTAAGCGTCTGATTCACTTTCAGAGATCTCGAACCATGCAGCTTAGATACCTTACCTATTTTATGTGTATAAAAAAATAAACCACACTTTAATAGACATCTTCATGCCTAGGCATGAAGATGTCTATTAGTCATTAATTAAAATTTACATTAAAAACATTATCCAAGCTTCCCTCCAACTCATCCATGTAATTTGCATACCACTGCATCATTTTCATTTATCCATTCAAATACTGAGCATGGTTACCCGGTAATCCCCCCGAAAAACCGGTGTGTTCATAAGTAGAATTTTCTCGTAATCTGAACCGGGGAGAATTCTATGAAGAAAGCACGTTTTACCGACAGTCAGATCATGTCTATCCTGAAACAAGCAGAGGCCGGAACACCGGTAGCTGAACTGTGCCGCGAGTACGGCATGAGCAATGCCAGTTTCTATAAATGGCGTTCACGCTATGGCGGAATGGATGCTTCTATGATGGCCCGCCTCAAAGAGCTGGAAGATGAAAACCGCCGCCTTAAAAAGATGTATGCCGAAGAACGCCTCAAAGCCGAGATCATTCAGGAGGCAATGGCAAAAAAGTGGTAAAGCCATCATGCCGGAAGCAGATGGCGCAGGATGTAGTCAGAAGCCGAAACGTCAGTATACGTTTTGCCTGCCAGCTGTTTGCTGTCAGCGAAAGTTGCTATCGTTATCAGCCTAAACTGAATGAAGAAAATCAGGTCATTGCCGACTGGTTGCTCCGCATTACTGACAGTCAACGCAACTGGGGATTTGGCCTGTGTTTCTTGTACCTGCGCAATGTTAAAGGTCTGCGGTTCAACCACAAAAGGGTGTACCGGATTTACTGCGAGTTGTCGCTGAACATGCGCATCAGGCCCAAAAAACGACTGAAGCGGGATAAACCGGAACCACTGAGAGTACCTGAAAGCAGCAATGAATGCTGGTCAATGGATTTTATGCACGATCAGCTATCAGATGGTCGCTCTGTCCGTTTACTGAATGTTATCGATGATTTTAATCGTGAGGCACTGGCCATAGAGGTAGATTTTTCTCTGCCAGCAAGTCGGGTAGTCAGAACACTGGAGCAACTCATTGAATGGAAGGGAAAACCCGCAGCCATTCGGTGTGATAACGGACCGGAATATACAGGTAACATACTGATATCATGGGCGGCTCAGCAGAATATAATGCTTCGATTTATACAACCAGGTAAACCTCAGCAGAATGCTTATATTGAACGATATAACCGGACAGTGCGTTATGACTGGCTGGGGCAACACCTGTTTACATCACTGGATGAATTACAAAACTATGCGACCGGATGGCAATGGTTTTATAATCACGAACGACCCAATATGGCGTTGAATGGCTACACACCGATGCAGCATATTCAGCGTATGGCCTGATTCTACTTATTACCTCCGTTAAAAATGGGGGGATTACCACCCCATCGAAGTATATTTTTATTGATATACTCAATCGATGTCTCAATCTGGTCTGACTTAGATCTTTTTTCATGGAGTATCATGCTCATTGTATGATATAAATCTATATACACAAGATGAATTAATTCTGCCTGTTGATATCCATAGGGTTATTAACTTTTGCATAATCAAAAGGTGAAATAATTTGTTCTCTGTTAGCATCCAGAAAATCAGCCCACCATTGCAGCATCAGCCTGCGTTCTTCAAGAAACTCCGCTTTGTGAATATAAGCTGCACGTACGCCATTACGTTCCTGGTGACTCATCTGGCGTTCTACAGCATCTCTTGACCATAATCCTGATTCTATCAATGAACTGCATGCCATAGCTCTGAAGCCGTGACCACAAACATCAATTTTCGTATCGTATCCCATAAGTCGTAATGCATTATTTACTGTATTTTCACTCATCGGTTTCCAGGGGTTGTGATCACCTGTGAAGATCAATTCATGTTCACCGCTGATAGTGTGGATCACTCGCAGAATATCCAGCGCCTGAGTAGAGAGTGGCACCAGATGCTCTGTACGCATTTTTGAGCCACGATGAGAGAATTTTACACCTTTAATTGGTTTCCGTTCCGAAGGGATAGTCCACATGGCTTTTTCAAAATCTATCTCGGGCCAGCGGGCAAAGCGAAATTCACTGGAGCGGATAAATATCAGCAAAGAAAGCTGTGTAGCCAGTCTGGTCATGATTTGTCCCCGGTAAGTATCAAGACGTTCCAGTAACTCAGATATCCGACTCAGTGGCAATGCAGGTCTGTGCTGCCGTTTAACTGTGGCCAGCGCCCCCGCCATATCGGTAGCGGGATTATAATCAATGATCCCGGACTGGGCGGCATATCGCATGATAGCGGAGATTCGCTGTTGAAGACGGGCTGCTACTTCATAAATCTCTTTTGCTTCAGCAGCTTTAACCGGAATAAGTAAATCAGGTGTTTTCAGTGATGTAATATCCCGTGAACCAATGTAAGGGAAAACATGTGTTTGAAGGCTTTTCCATGTTTTTTCCCTGTGGGATTCTGACCAGGTTTTGTTGCTTTTATGCCAAAGTCCGGCAATGGCTTCAAAGCTTTGTGAAGCGTCTGGTAAAGCTTTCTTTATCCGTTTCTGTTCACAAGGGTCGATACCCTCAGCAATCTGCTTACGTGCGCTGTCTCTTTTATCACGTGCGTCAGAAAGGGATAATTCAGGATAAATTCCCAGAGCTAATGTTTTTTCTTTTCCCTGAAAGCGGTAACGGAGTCGCCAGTAACGTGAGCCGTTGGGATGAACAAGTAAAAACATGTTGCCGGAATCAGCAAGTTTATAGGGTTTTTCTTGCGGTTTTGCAGCCCGAATCTTAGCGTCAGTAAGTGCCATAAAAGGGGTCTCCGGAATACGAGAGGGTACAAATTCCTGTCGAATCAGGGTATACCCTCATTTGTACCCGCGCAAGCGACTTGATGCGGGTAGAATTTAGTTGAGTTGGGTTGAATGAAGAACTATGGAGAAGTTGATATCTGGCGGGCTTTACAAACGAAAACGGACCTCCGTAGAGGTCCGTTGACATGAATTTGGTGCCCGGACTCGGAATCGAACCAAGGACACGGGGATTTTCAATCCCCTGCTCTACCGACTGAGCTATCCGGGCAACGGGGCGCATTAAACCGTATTCCGTGGTTTGCGTCAATGCCTTTCTGTCAAAAAACCATAAAAAAAGTGTGAGTGTGCTCTTTTTATGCAGAATGCGGGCGCAATTTATGCATGTGGTGAATAAATCAGCTGAGCGCGCCGTTTTTACGGCAGCGGGCGATAGTCAGCACATCTTCTGCCAGCCGCCGGGCGGTGGCGATATCATCGGTGCTGCGGGATATCAGCAGTTTGCTCAGGCATCCTTCCAGAATCAGTTCCAGCTGACGGGCCACCATATCACAGTCATCAATATCCAACTCTCTGAGCAGCTCTGTAGTGAATGCAAAGGCACTTTGTTTCTGCTGGCGGGATAACTGATGGATCGGATGATCCGCATCAGGAAATGCGCTGCTGGCCGCAATAAACAGGCATCCCGGAAAACGGTTTTCGCGGACACGTTCCGCCAGTGCCGTGTAACGGGCAAGCAGTTTATCTTCACAGGACAGAGACTCATCCAGCAGAACGCGGCGCTGCCAGATATCAATCTGATTACCGTGGTAACGCAGGCAGTCGTAAAGCAGGTCATTACGGGTCGGCCAGAAAATCCGCAGGCGTTCGGGATCAATGTCCAGGTTATCGTTGAGGGTGGCTTCAGACATCAGAAGGCCGTGGTTTTCCAGCAGACTCAGTGCCTGATTGAGGACGTCTTCACGTTGCACAGCAGGTTCTCCCTGATAAAGGCATATAATCCAGAATAACGTGAGTGCTGATGAAAGGCGAGAGACGCAGGAAAATAAAATCCGCCCCGGGGGGGCGGATTGTCAGAGCAGGGAATTACAGAACGACACTGCCGATCAGGAAGCCGAAGCAGACCGACAGGGCAACACCAATGGTGCCCGGGATAAAGAACGGGTGGTTGAAGACCAGTTTGCCGATGCGGGTGGTGCCGGTGTCATCCATCTGAACCGCCGCGACCAGTGTCGGGTAGGTCGGCAGGATAAACAGGCCGGAAACCGCAGAGAAAGAGGCAATGGCAGTCAGTGGTGTGACACCCAGCGCCAGCGCCATCGGCATCAGCGCTTTGGCGGTGGCGGCCTGTGAATAGAGCAGGGCAGAACAGAAGAAGAAAATAACCGCCAGCAGCCACGGATGCTGAGTGATTAAATCACCGGCGGTCAGTTTGATCCAGTCCAGGTTAGCCTGAACGAATGTATCACCCAGCCACGCAACACCCAGGATACAGATACAGGCACTCATCCCGGCTTTAAAGGTACTGGAGTTCAGGATAGTATCGGTTTCCACCTTACAAATCAGGGTGATAAGTGTCGCAACACTGAGCATGATAATCAGAATGGCGTTGGTGGTTGTCATAATCGGCTCAGACAGCAGCCCGACACTCTTACTGTTGACAACCGCAAAGACCACAACAGACAGAACACCGAGCAGGAACAGGAGAACAGACAGTTTGGCAGCCGGTTTGATGGCGGCTTTTTCACTGCGGTTCAGTTCCACCACACCTTCGGCAAGGCGTTTCTTAAAGACCGGGTCATCAGCAAGTTTGTCATCAAACAGCCAGGAGACAATAAAGGACATCAGGATGATCGCGACAAAGGTGGATGGCAGCAGGATCATCAGCAGATGCAGGTAACTGACGCCCATCGGCTCCATGACCGATGACATATACACCACCGCCGCTGAAATCGGTGATGCAGTGATCCCGATCTGCGCCGCCACAACAGCGGTGGAAAGCGGACGGGAAGGTTTAATCCCCTGCTCTTTGGCAACTTCGGTGATCACCGGCAGGGTAGCCAGTGAAATATTACCGGTTCCGGCAAACAGTGTCAGAAAATAGGTAACGATCGGGGCGAGGATGGTGATATAGCGCGGATTACGGCGCAGCAGTTTTTCAGTCTGCTGAACCAGATAATCCAGCCCGCCCGCGACCTGCATGGCAGAGATTGCAGCGATAACAGCCATTATAATGGAGATAACGTCGAACGGAATACTGCCCGGTTTCACGCCGATGGCGGCAAGGGCAAGAACCCCCAGCCCGCCGGCAAAACCGATACCTATCCCTCCGAGGCGCGCCCCGAGATAAATGGCCAGCAGTACGATAATAAATTCGATGGCTAGCATAAGTGCTCCTGTAAAATCCCGTAGAAAAATGTTAAATTTTTGTAGTAGGGTAATAAAAAAGCACGTTACCTTGCGATGACGTGCTTTTGTGTTCTATGTATTTCTTATTATTATATTAGTCATCAAAGCGTTTTGCTTTATAGGCCGGATTTTTTAAGTTCTCAATCGAGAAAATATCATCCAGCTCAGCTTCAGTCAGCAGACCGCGCTCCAGAACCACTTCGCGCACACTCTTGCCGGTTTCCGCACAAATTTTACCGACGATATCCCCGTTATGGTGACCGATGAACGGGTTCAGGTAAGTAACGATACCGATAGAGTTGAACACATACGCTTCACAAATTTCTTTGTTGGCGGTAATACCGGAAACGCATTTTTCGCCCAGGTTACGGCAGGCGTTGCTCAGCAGAGAGATAGATTCAAACATGGCCTGACCGATAGCCGGTTCCATCACGTTCAGTTGTAGCTGACCCGCTTCAGCCGCCATGGTAACACATACATCGTTACCGATAACTTTGAAACACGCCTGGTTTACCACTTCCGGAATCACCGGGTTCACTTTTGCCGGCATAATAGAAGAACCCGCCTGCATTTCCGGCAGATTGATCTCTTTGAGACCCGCACGCGGACCGGAAGAGAGCAGACGCAGGTCATTACAGATTTTGGAGAGCTTCATAGCCAGGCGTTTCAGCGCACTGTGCAGCATCACGTAAGCACCGCAGTCAGACGTTGCTTCGATCAGGTCTTCTGCCGGTACACACGGCAGGCCGGTCACTTCCGCCAGTTTTTCCACCGCCAGTTTCTGATAGCCCGGTGCGGTGTTCAGCCCGGTACCAATCGCGGTGGCACCAAGGTTAACTTCCAGCACCAGCTGAGCGGTGTGATGCAGATTTCTGATTTCTTCTTTCATCAGGATGGCAAAGGCGTGGAATTCCTGGCCTAATGTCATCGGAACCGCATCCTGTAACTGGGTACGGCCCATTTTCAGGATATCTTTGAATTCATCGGATTTGGCATCAAAGGTACCTTTCAGATACTCAACAGATTTAATCAGCAGGGTAATTGAATTGTAGACGGCGATACGGAAGCCGGTCGGGTAAGCATCGTTGGTGGACTGGGCTTTGTTCAGGTGATCATTCGGGTTGAGGAACTCATATTCCCCTTTTTTGTGGCCCATCAGTTCCAGGCCGATATTTGCCAGTACTTCGTTTGTGTTCATATTCAGTGAAGTGCCGGCACCACCCTGGAAAACATCCACAGGGAACTGATCCATACATTTACCGTGGATCAGGACTTCATCGCAGGCTTTGATAATGGTATCCGCAATCGCACGCGGAATGGTGTGCAGTTCTTTATTCGCCATGGCAGCGGCTTTTTTCACCATCACCATGCCACGGATAAATTCCGGGACATCATTGATTGTACGGTCGCTGATATAGAAATTTTCGATAGCCCGCAGTGTATGGACACCATAATACACATCGTCCGGTACTTCGCGTTTACCCAGCAGGTCTTCTTCGATACGAAAATTATTTGACATGAGAACCTTCTTTGATTGAATGGTTGTCTTCACTAATAGTGAAGGCCGCAATTATATTATTTTGTCCGATATTAATAGTGAGTATCACTTAGTTTATTGCATTCTCAGTGATGATATTCTGTATTTGCGTTGAATCCTTTTAGCCAGATCACTTATTAACTGAAATGTTTGCACTATTATCACTCTTATGTGCGATAAATCACAAATATCATGTGCGATTCCGGCACAAGCTGCGCTTGAAAACGTCTGAAATGACCCCATCATTATGAACATCTATGACTAAAAATCGAATTTACAGCGCGTCTCTTAGAAGTAGTTCACAAAGGCTGACAAAGGGGCGGTTTTTTACATCACAGTGCACCACATAAGGAAGACGTTATGCGTTGGTTACCCCTTATCCTCATTTGTCTGCTGATCTATATTGAGGCGGTTATTTTTGTTCACGTGGCATCCGCCATCGGTGTGTTTATGACACTGGTGCTGGTGGTGCTGACATCCTGTCTCGGTGTATCTCTGGTGCGCAATCAGGGAATGCGTAATCTGAGCCTGATTCAGCAGAAAATTCAGGCGGGTGAGAGCCCTGCGGCAGAGATGATCAAAAGCGTCTCTCTGGTGCTGGCCGGGATCCTGCTGGTCCTGCCGGGCTTTTTCACCGATTTCTTAGGGCTGTTGCTGCTGCTGCCGCCGGTACAGAAACTGCTGGTGTCCCGTGTGCTGCCGTTTATCCGTGTGTATCAGCCGCGGACGAACCCGTTCGCCGGTAACGCGGCAAACCAGGGGAATGTCTATGAAGGGGAGTTTGAGCGCCGGGGTGACACACCATCTCAGCGGCTCAACCAGTCACCGGCATCGCACAATGATGATAATCCGCAGGATAAACCCTGATATCTGAACAGTTTGGACAGAGACCGTGAAATTTCGTATTTTTTTCGTCTCTGCCCCCTTGAACTTGTCCGGAACTGACCCCATCTGCTCAAACATGGCAATGGTATTAGTATCCGGCCTGAACCTTTAATCCACGTTATTTGATACGGATTTTTTTACAGGAGATCTATCAATGAAAATTCGTCCTTTGCACGACCGTGTTATTGTTAAGCGTAAAGAAGTTGAAGCGAAATCAGCGGGCGGGATCGTCCTGACCGGTACAGCGGCAGGTAAATCGACCCGTGGTGAAGTGCTGGCAGTAGGTAACGGTCGCATCCTGGAAAACGGCGAAATGAAACCACTCGACGTTAAAGTCGGTGATATCGTGATTTTCAATGATGGTTACGGCGTAAAAGCTGAAAAAATTGATAATGAAGAAGTGCTGATTATGTCTGAAAGCGACATCCTGGCGATTGTCGAAGCATAATTACACCGTACTGGTTGTACTCAGATCTTCTTAAACCATAAAAGCATTCGAAGGAATAGAAATAATGGCAGCTAAAGACGTAAAATTCGGTAACGACGCCCGTGTTAAAATGCTCCGTGGTGTCAATGTTCTGGCAGACGCAGTAAAAGTTACTTTAGGTCCGAAAGGCCGTAACGTTGTGTTAGACAAATCATTCGGCGCACCGGTTATCACGAAAGATGGTGTGTCTGTTGCGCGTGAAATCGAGCTGGACGACAAGTTCGAAAACATGGGTGCACAAATGGTGAAAGAAGTTGCCTCCAAAGCGAACGATGCTGCGGGCGACGGTACCACCACTGCAACCGTACTGGCTCAGTCTATCATCACTGAAGGCCTGAAAGCCGTTGCTGCGGGCATGAACCCGATGGATCTGAAACGCGGTATCGATAAAGCCGTTGTTGCAGCCGTTGAAGAACTGAAAAAACTGTCTGCACCATGTTCTGATACCACTGCAATCGCGCAGGTAGGTACTATCTCTGCAAACTCCGATGAAACCGTCGGTAAACTGATTGCAGAAGCAATGGATAAAGTCGGCAAAGAAGGCGTTATCACTGTTGAAGAAGGCACCGGCCTGGAAGACGAACTGGATGTTGTTGAAGGTATGCAGTTCGACCGCGGTTACCTCTCCCCGTATTTCATCAACAAACCGGAAACCGGTTCTGTTGAATTAGAAAACCCGTACATCCTGCTGGTCGACAAAAAAATCTCCAACATCCGTGAACTGCTGCCGGTTCTGGAAGGCGTTGCAAAAGCAAGCAAACCGCTGATGATCATCGCAGAAGATGTTGAAGGTGAAGCACTGGCAACACTGGTGGTTAACACCATGCGCGGTATCGTTAAAGTGGCTGCGGTGAAAGCACCGGGCTTCGGAGACCGTCGTAAAGCGATGCTGCAGGATATCGCAACCCTGACCAACGGTACTGTTATCTCTGAAGAGATCGGTATGGAGCTGGAAAAAGCGACTCTGGAAGACCTGGGTCAGGCAAAACGTATCGTTATCAACAAAGATACCACTACTATCATTGATGGTGTGGGTGATGAAGAGACTATCGCAGCACGCGTTGGTCAGATCCGTCAGCAGATCGAAGATTCAACCTCAGATTATGACCGTGAAAAACTGCAGGAGCGCGTAGCGAAACTGGCAGGCGGTGTTGCTGTCATCAAAGTCGGTGCGGCAACTGAAGTTGAAATGAAAGAAAAACGCGCCCGTGTTGACGATGCTCTGCACGCAACCCGCGCAGCCGTTGAAGAAGGTGTGGTTGCCGGCGGCGGTACTGCATTAGTCCGCGTTGCGGCTGCACTGACTGCACTGACCGGTGATAACGAAGATCAGAACGTGGGTATCCGTGTTGCGTTGCGCGCAATGGAAGCACCTATGCGTCAGATCGTTGAAAACGCAGGTGAAGAACCATCTGTTGTTGTTAACACCGTGAAAGGCGGCAAAGGTAACTACGGTTACAACGCAGCAACCGAAGAATACGGCGATATGATCGCAATGGGTATCCTGGATCCGACTAAAGTAACCCGTTCTGCTCTGCAGTTCGCCGGTTCTATCGCGGGTCTGATGATCACCACTGAAGCGATGATCACTGAACTGCCTAAAGACGACAAAATGGATTTAGGTGCAGCCGGTGGTATGGGCGGCATGGGCGGTATGGGCGGCATGATGTAATCATGTAGTCTGACTGCAATTGTTTGCTGAAAAAGCCCGTAGCCTGATTGGTTACGGGCTTTTTTTGTGTGTCCGGTTTGTCTTTCATAATATCCCACTGTTTATCATCATTATGAGGTACTATTGAAAGATATCGCTGCTGAAATGGGGGAGTGCGGATATGCTGGATTTTCTGAAGAATTACGACAACTTAACCGTCAGTGAGAAGAAAGTATTAAAATATCTTACCGAAAATATTGCCGATATCCCCTGGTTAAATATTAATGAATTAGTCGCCAAAACGTTTGTGTCCAAAACGGTGATTATCAATTTATCGCAGAAATTAGGTTTCAGCGGATTTAAAGAACTTAAATTTCAGATTAACAATCATATCCTCTCACAAAATAAAGCAGAGAAAAAAGCACCGGCATCCTATAAAAAACAGCTCGAGAATAATATCCATAAGACCTTCACACTGATTAATGAAGATCAGATCCGCGATTGTGCAAAAACATTGCGCGGTTCTCGGAATATCTTTCTGGTGGCACGGGGAACCAGCAAGGCGGTCGGCTATTATCTGGAGCATTTATTATTTTCGCTGGGGCTGCACTGCTTTTTTATTAATGATTATAACCTTTCTGACTCCTTTACCCGCCTTGTCAGCAAAGATGACACCGTGATTTTTATCTCTCTCTCCGGCGGAACCAAAAAGATCATTGAAACCGCAAAAATCGTTCAGCTGAAAGATGCCCATATCATCAGTATGACCGCCTTCCACACTAATGAACTGACCACATACGCAAATAACACACTCTTTTGCTTCTCTGACAGTTATGACACCAAACGGGATGACTCAAAGTCCAGAACAGGATTTTTTATCCTGGTGGATTTATTAATTAATGAGCTGGAAAGTTTGCTGTAAATAAATGCGCTCATTATTTAGCTTAAGTTGAATTGAATGCTTTTTGTTCAATAATTCCTGCTGTTTTTAAAATAATTTTTGTTCAGAAAATCATTAACAGAACATCTTAAAAATTATTATCATCCTGATTTTTAAATCATTATCGCCTTAAAATGACCCGGGTCATAATGTAAGACCTGAGATAATATTTAAAACCGAACCATCATTTCATTTAAAAAACGCAGTGCTAGTATTCCGGGTAATGTCAATATTCTTCGTCGCAAGGAAACACTATGGCTAAAAGAAAATTCGGGGAGTCGATCCAGCGCTTTGGCCGGACACTGCTCCTGCCCATCGGGGTTCTGGCTCCGATAGGTATGATTCTGGGTATCAGTGGTGCATTAGTGCAGACTTACATGATCGCCCGGTTCCCTTTCCTCGGAAATGAAACGGTTAACGCACTGCTTGTCAGCATCCGTTCTATTGCCGGTGTTATTTTTGACAACATTCCGCTGCTCTTTGCCATGGGGGTTGCCTACGGGATGAGCCGGCGTGATAAGGGGATCGCGGTCTTTGCCTCCGTGGTGGGCTATTTGTCACTGATTATCACCATGAATATCTGGCTGGTACTCACCGGCAAACTGGCTGATCCGGCTGTTATGGGGCAGGTGGGGCAAATTAAGGTGTTAGGTATCCAAACCTTAAATATCAGTGCCGCCGGGGGGATCATCACCGGTTTAATTGCCGCGTGGGCAACGGATAAGTTCTATAACCTGGAGTTGCCGACCGCCTTTGCTTTCTTCTCCGGTAAAAAGTCCGTTTCCATCATCATGGTGGGTCTGATGATCGCCGTCGGTGCGACACTGCCGTTTATCTGGGAAGTGCTGGTACAGGGGCTGATGAAGCTTTCTGCTGTCTTCCTGAGTCCCGTTGGCCCGTTCTTTACGGCAGGCGGTGAGCGTCTGTTTATTCCGTTCGGTCTGCACCACGTCTGGAACGTACTGTTCAGATTTACCGAAGCGGGCGGTACTTATGTGATTGACGGACAAACCTTTGTCGGTGTCGTTCCTGCCTTAACCGAAGTATTGTTCAAACAGGGACCGGGAACGGAATACTGGGCGATGATGCCAAGCCTGACGCGCTTTATGGCACAACAGCAAATGCTGGTCACGCTGTTCCTGTTCCCGGCCATCGCGTTAGCTATCTATAAAACCTCGAAGGCAGAGAACCGTGCGGAAGTGAAATCGATGCTGGTGACGATGGTACTGACCGCTATGCTCGGTAACGTTACGGAACCGCTTGAATTTACCTTCGTGTTTATCGCACCGCTGCTGTATTTAATTTATGCCATCATCGTCGGGATTGGTGCAGTATTGCTGTCATTTGCAGGCGTGGCAATTGGTTATATCCGCGGAACGATCTTCGATTTCACGATTTTCGGTCTGCTGTACGAGCGCACTAACTGGATATTCCTGGTGCTCATTGGTACCGGACTGGCGGTGGTGACGTTCTTTATCTTCCGCTGGGCAATTCTGCGGTTTGATATTAAAACCCCTGGCCGTGAAGAATCCAGCAACCTGAAAAACACGTTAATTAAAGAAAAACGTTATGGCGAAATCGCGGAAATTCTTATCGAAGCGCTGGGCGGAAAACAAAATATCCGCAACGTCGATAACTGTATCACCCGTATGCGTATTGATATTGCAGAAGTGAATAAGATTGATAAAGAGTTAATGTCGGAATCAGGATGTACTGCATTCTTCTTTCCATCGGCAAACCACGTCCATGTTGTTTACGGGCCGAAGGTTGAATTTGTCCGCAACGCTGTTGATGAAGCAATGAAGAAATAAAAGGATATATGATGAGAGCTTTATATGATTCTAAAAGTAAAACCATCGATGACCGCGGCATAAAAGCGCTGCTGTCAGATGAAGCCAAATACACAACCTGGCTGATGTTTGAATCAGTGTTAGCTCAGGCGCAGGCAGAACTGGGGTTTATTCCCCGGTCTGCTGCCGATGAAATTAAAGAAAAAGCGGTTATTGAGAATATCGATTTCGAAGAGATGAGCCGTATTTATCAGAAAATCGGTCATGGCTTCGTGCCGTTCTTAAAAGTATTAGTGAACGCCTGTTCTGAAGAGAGTGGTAAATATATCCATTACGGTATTACCACCCAGAATATTCAGCAGAGTTCGCAGCTGTATATGATGAAGACAGTCCATAATAAATTTATGTTGCTGTTAAGCGAGATCCTCGAAAATTTATCGCGTCTCGCAGAAAAAACCAAACACATGGTAATGCCGGGCAGGACACACGGCCGTCATGCCATTCCTATCACTTACGGCTATAAAGTGGCGGTGTGGATCAGCGATTTTATCGATTGCAGCCAGCGCATGAAAGAGTGTGAAAAGCGTGTATTCACTATCATGATGGGCGGTGCGGTCGGGGCATTTAACACCATGCCGGGTATCGGTCTGGAAGTCCAGAAGCGGGTTGCTGAACTGACCGGCATGCATGCGATGGAAGTGCCGTCCCGCAACCTGAGTACGCATAAACTGGAGTATATGGCGAACCTGGCGCTGATGGCGAATATTTGCCACAAAATCGGTGAGGAAGTTTACAGCACCACGCTGGAAGAGATCGCAGAAGTCTCCGAGGGCTTTACCAGGGGTACCGTGGGCAGCAGCACCATGCCGCACAAGATTAACCCGAAACTTGCCAAAGGGATTATCGCAAACTCTCAGAAGCTGTATTCACTGCCGGGTGTCGGTATGTATTCCGCTGTCAGACCGTATGAGGGCGACAGCAGCTCTTATATGTTATTCGACGGACTGATCGAAGAAGCACTCGAACTGACCACTGAAGTGCTGCTGAGAACAGAAGAGCTCACCAGAACCATCGTGCCTCATGAAGAGAGAATGCTGCACAACGTCATGAGAAACAAAGGGCTGGATAACACTGAATACGTCATGATGAAAATGGCGGAAAAGCTGGGTAAAGATAAAGCTCACTCATTACTGTATGAGGAAGCGATCAAAACCGCTGCGGATGGTGAGGATTTCTACACAAACCTGACGAAAAACGACACCATTACCGCCGCTTTCAGCAATGAAGAAATCAAAGCAATGTTAGATCCGCGTGCGTATATTGGTCTGTCCGTCGAAATCGCCGAAAAAGAAGCGAAACGGGGTGTAGTCACCGCCAGTGAAATCAAAAAATATTATAAATAATTAAACCGTACTGACGAAATGAACGGCTCGGCGTTCTGCTACCTCCGGTGACCGGTATTGCTTAATACCGGGAAAACAGACCGGCATTCTGATAAAACTCAGAATGCCGGTTTTTTTAATCCACATGTAAATGGATATTGGATTTAATAATTTATTATGTAAGTATGTAAGGAATAGGAACAACTCTGCGTTTATTGTGATAGCTCAAAGCCATTAGTAGAATAAACGGGTTATTTAGGTTTGATGATTAGATAAAATGATAGAAAATAAATAAAAATATAATTGTAATTACTTATATCTTCAATGGGGCTGTTAATTTCGTTGGTTAGCTAGCGTGTCCCTATATAAAAATTTATGATATTTATTCTTTTATGTTAACTCCAAAAAATAGTGATGATGAATTTTTCTATAAAATGGAAAGGCATACTTTCTTAATATACTATTAATTACTGTGTGTTTCCAGATTACAGTTACCTTAATATGTCAGATTTGAATGTAAAACTAAATACTTTGATTCTAATGGAATTGGCTAAACGAGCATCTCAAGGTGTTACTTTAACTCAAGGGTTTATCAATTTTATACGAGGTGCTCCTATTCAATTAGGATTAAAGCCAATGCAATCTGAAGAATATTAATATAGAGGGAAAGAGCTAACTGGCTCTCTATATTAATATTCTTCGTACAGAGGGCCCTGAGTAATTATCAAATCGCGACCATTGACCGTTGAAGGTCAGACGTGCAGTTTCTATAGGCCCGTTACGCTGTTTGCTCTGGGGGATTTCTGCCGCCCCCTTTATGCTAACATTTTTCGTAATAGGCCTCATTTACAGGTATTTTCCTCACGAGCTTGACTGGTCAGGAGTTGTTGTACTTCGACGAGGTCAAGAAATTATCCTACAAAATCAATCAAAAAGTCATTATTTTTAATAATGCGACCTCTAAGGATCTTTATTAAAATAACTATTGGAATCAATACCTGAGTTGCAGGTCCGGTAAAATGGACAGTTCTAAAACTATCTGTTACGTCATAAATATCAATGAAGACGTTCACATCGATAGAATCATTATTATTTTCATTCAGATAAGTATCAATGGCATTAATTATTTTTTCGCACTTATTCTTATTAATTCCGTTTGTTAATACTTCCTTTTTGAAATTGTTCATCATTACATCAAGTATCATGCTTTCTATTTCAAAGTATCTGCTCTCCTTTATGTTCTTTATTCCAATCTCATAGGAAATGTCTCGCAATATTTCATCGTATTTGACACCATTCCCTCTGATTATGTTAACGATGGAATCCCCTCCCATCAACTGTATTTCATTTGTTAAAGCCTGGGTGTCAACTTCGCTATCCGAAAATGATTTATTTCTTTTGTTTAATAGTTTTGATATTACCTCTCTTTCATTTTTTGATGAATAATATATTACATTATAGAGAGCTTCATCTTTCAAAGAAAATTCAATTGGTGTATCATTGCTAATGACCATGATCTCTTTTCTTGATTCGTTATTAAAGTCTAAATGCTTAATTATTCCATGCAAATTATCCCAATAATCCAGGTGGCCTAGTGAGTGAAAGGGTCTGTTTATTATCCTGTCATTTAGTTCTTCTTCTACAACAATAGGATGAGAGCCTATGCATTTTTCAAGGTCGGGTTTTATTTTTAAAACGAGATCGGTATCTGAGTGAATGTTGTATATATTTCCAGATGTCACTGTTAATAATTTCTTACATTCTATATTGTTTAAATTTCTTGCGCCCGCCATGAATACTAAGTTGTTTATATTTAAATCTTTAAATTCATCACCCATTGCTAGAATGGAATCAATAACTAGCCTAACACCAAGAGAATGAGAGTATATATTTATGGTCGCGTATTTTGTGCCATTTTTCTTTAAAAAACGACTCAATAAAACGTAAAATTTATATTTTAAGTTATTTATACTTTGTTCAATTGCTTTAAATCCACCAATTTGAGATGCTATGGCATTCACGACAAAAAGGTAGGGATTTGGTTTTAGGGCGGCTCCTAAAAGGTCTACGTTACAAAAATTATCGAGCATGGAACCACTCGGCCAAAAAGCAAAGACATTAGAATCACGTGAATTTGCTTTAGTTATATAATTTTTTAGCTTATCTCTATCACTTTCTGTTGACGCAGCAGAGTAGCCATGAATGAATATATTCAAGGTATCCCCTTGCCCATTGCCACAACGCTCAAAAAAAATATCCTCTTTCACGATAACTCCTTAATTAATTTGAAAATAGTGAAAACATTATAATGGCAAATCAATCTTGAAATACTATTAAATCATAGATTTTCAGATGGTAAATATGCAGAGTAAGAAATGTGAGCAATCTGAGATAGAAAATTGAAATAAACCGGGTTACTCTGGCTTCAGGGCAAATACTCTTCGAAGCGAGGTTTGCTGTAGTTATCAAATCGAGACCGCTGACCGTTAAAGGTCAGACGAACTGATCCGATAGGCCCGTTATGCGGCTTGTCATAAACATCATGCCGTCAAAATATTCCATCGTGTGCCGGAATTCAGCCACCACGGTGTCATGCACCATATCAATTTCCTGAGCGTCATTTGCATTACGCGCCCGCGCTGTAAGGGTAGTGATAATCATCTTAGCCACGTTTATATACGCTGTAGAGTATAAAACAGGGATATACGGTATAGCGTATATTACCGGGCTGACACAGGAAAAAATAAACCGGCACTCTGAGGAAATTCAGGACGCCGGTTTTTTTATGCATAATTTGCGGCTGATTGCGATCCGCAGGTGGTTTTCAGCGATTAGTTTTTGAAGTCGCTGCCACAAAGTGGTTAAATTAGCTGTATAAATTTTTTTCCAACCGTGAATGAGGAAAACTATGCGGATTAAAATGTTACCCGGTGCTCTGGCACTGTTATTACTGGCAGGCTGTACGACCACGAACGAACTGAGCTCCGCCGGATCACAGGTCCGCTTTTCCGAAGAGCAGCCACCGGCAGAATGTCAGAAATTAGGTGAAGTTACCGGTGTACAGAGCAACTGGATGACCGGCGTCGGTAACGAAAGCAGCTCCATGCGCGGTGCGGCAAATGACCTGCGTAACAAAGCCGCTGCAATGGGCGGTAATGTGATTTATGGTCTCGGCAGCCCGGCAGAGTCAGCCATTGTGTCCAGCCTGATTCCGGTGGATAGCAAGCTGACTGGTCAGGTCTTTAAGTGCCCGTAATTTCGCGTCATCCTTCCGTCCATAGCGGCGTTGGCTGCGCTCAGCGGCCCGGGTCACATACTGATGTATGCTCCCCGTGCCTCTTCGCTTGCCGCCTGGCTCTGGACGAAATGATTTAACGAATTCGCGTCATTCTTCCGTCCATAGCGGCGTTGGCTGCGCTCAGCGGCCCGGGTCACATACTGATGTATGCTCCCCGTGCCTCTTCACTTGCCGCCTTGCTCTGAACGAAATGATTTAGCGAAATGTTTTGATGGGATAAAGAAAAACCACCGTCAGCATGAACGGTGGTTTTCTTATTCAGATGCGAAAAGCGTGGGCGGCGGGTAAAGAAAACAGAAAGCATGCGAGCCATGGATGGCGAGCCTGAGCGCACAGGGATGTGTTCACAGCGACTTTCTGTTTTTACCCGCCGCTGGCGCAGACTCCGTAATCACGGACAACACACGGAAAGCAATAAATCAGCTTGCAGATAACCACTGTATTCACAGCGATTTTTTGTTTATCAGATCTCACCTTACCTTCACCGCCGCAGTGGCAATAAATGTCGGCAGATAATTATCGATAACAAAACGCGGGTTCGGTTGCCAGTCCTCATAAAAATCTGTCAGCTGAAAACCGGCTTTCAGTTGTCCGCCGATCAAATCTGTCAGGGAATGACCAAACACAAAAGCTTCCTGCCGCGCCTGCTTCTCTGCCAACTGCTCAGGTGTTAAGGCTGTCAGTTCAGAGAACGGCATTTTATATGCCGGTTTGATAATGCCTTCTTCGCGGTATTTCGCATCACGATCGCCGACAAACACCACTGAATTAAAGAAACTGGCCAATAGTGTGCCGCCGGTTTTCAGTACGCGGTGGCATTCACGCCATACCGGATTCACATCCGGGATATACAGATTGGAAATCGGATGGAACACGCAGTCAAAAGTACCATCCGCAAATGTGCTGAGATCCCGCATATCACCCTGTACCGCCTGCAGTGTCAGCCCGTCGCGCTGAGCAACCTGACGATCGTGCTCAAGTTGCTTATCTGATAAATCAAACACCGTCACATCAGCACCGGCGGCAGCCAGTACCGGTGCCTGCTGGCCACCGGCAGAGGCCAGACAGAGAATGCGTTTGCCTTTCACATCTCCCAGCCAGGCTTTCGGCAGCGGCTGCGGGGTGAGATGCACATCCCATTCCCCCTGTCTGGCAGCCGCAATCAGTTCCGCACTGACCGGTGTTGACCACGCCTGTTGTTGTTCCGCCTGTTTATCCCACGCGGCCTGGTTTGAGGTTAAAAAATCCGTCATCATTTTGTACTCGATAATACATATTGGGCGTAATTTAACCTGTCTGAAGGTACCTGTAAAATACTATTTCTTCAGATGACCATGTTTACGTGGTAATACTCAGCTCTGACGCAGACGGAGGTCGATCGGCGTTTTACTCGGTTCACCGCCGATTTCCCGGGTCAGACGCGGCACCAGATACCCGGAAATACGCGGCAGAAGATCATGCATGATGCGGCGTGCTTCATCATCACTGATCAGAAAATGTCCCGCACCCTGTACTTTGTCCAGCACATGCAGGTAATAAGGCAGAATACCGGCGTCAAACAGTGCATTACTGAGCTGTGCCAGCACCTCTGCATTGTCATTCACATCACGCAGCAGGACACTCTGATTGAGCAGGGTGACGCGGCTTTCACGCAACTGATTCATTTTTTCCTTCAATGCATCGTCGATTTCATTCGCGTGATTGATATGTGTGACTAAAATTATCTGTAACCGTGAATCGCGGAAACGCGCGGTCAGTTCCGGCGTAATGCGTTCAGGGATCACGACGGGCAGACGGCTGTGAATGCGCAGCCGCTGAATATGGGGAATCGCTTCCAGTTGTGTCAGCAGCCAGTCCAGCTCATGGTCTTTTGCCATCAGCGGATCACCACCGGAGAAAATGATTTCATTGAGTTCAGGATGGTTAGCGATATAATCGAGCGCCTGCTGCCAGTTATGTCTGGTGCCTTTATTGTCCTCATACGGGAAGTGACGGCGGAAACAGTAGCGGCAGTTGACCGCGCACCCGCCTTTCACTAACAGCAATGCCCGGTTGTGATATTTATGCAGTAGTCCCGGAACAACACTGTGTTGTTCATCCAGCGGATCGTCAGAGAACCCCGGGGTCAGGTCAAATTCAGCCCTGTGTGTCATGGTCTGAAGTAATAACGGATCGCGCGGATTGCCTTTTTCCATTTTGGCGATAAAAGGACGGGGGACACGCAGAGCAAACAACCGGCGGGCATCAGTACCGGCACGCCAGTTTTCGTCCTGTTCCAGACCTAATATTGCCAGCAGTTCTGTTGGGTTAGTGACAGAATCAGTGAGTTGATGCAGCCAGACTTCTCGGGCGGGTTGTTTTTGGGTTACAATATCGACCATTTTTTTGGCTATGCCATTTATTTAAAATTAGAGGATTTCCATGGCTACTTATAGTACCAACGAATTTCGCCAAGGTCTTAAAATTATGTTAGACGGCGAACCTTGCGTGGTTGTTGAAAGTGAGTTTGTTAAACCGGGTAAAGGTCAGGCATTCGCCCGTGTGCGTCTGCGTAAACTGATCTCCAACAAACTGCTGGAGAAAACCTTCAAATCAACAGACTCTGCGGAAGGCGCTGATGTCATGGATCTGAACCTGACTTACCTGTACAACGACGGTGAGTTCTGGCACTTCATGAACAACGAAACGTTTGAGCAGCTGGCTGCGGATGAGAAAGCTATCGGTGATAACGCCAAATGGCTGATCGACCAGGCGGAATGTATCGTTACCCTGTGGGACGGCCGTCCTATCGCGGTTACCCCGCCAAACTTTGTTGAGCTGGAAATCACGGAAACCGATCCGGGCCTGAAAGGTGATACTGCCGGTACCGGCGGTAAACCAGCGACTCTGAGCACCGGTGCAGTGGTTAAAGTACCTCTGTTCGTGCAGATTGGTGAAGTAATCAAAGTTGATACCCGTTCAGGTGAATACGTTTCCCGCGTGAAATAAGATTACGTTATGAATTACAAAACCGCCGCTGAATCAGCGGCGGTTTTTTTATATTCAGTAATATTCATAACGGTAACGCTGGATGGTCTGTAAGACCGGCTCCGGATTGTCATCCGCAGAATAGCCGTAATAATCGGCGGTATAATTTTTTTGCAGCAGACAGTTACCGTGATGATCCCATTGTTCACAACGTGCGGTGAGTACATTCAGCAGTTCGCTGCCGCTGTAAACAGAGATCAAAGTGACTGATGGCCACGGTTGATCAGTGTAAGTAAAGCGGGTCTCTGAGGAACCGGAGCCACGGGATACGTGTGACAGGCGGCCTTGTGAATCATAGCGGTACAAGAGACTTTCTGATTTTTCCCCGTCTGTTTTCACCTCATCCATACTGTGGAGCCGGCTGTTTTCCCAATTGAAACGAGCAGTAACGGCATCCTCCTGTTCATCGTCACCGGCATTTTTATTCAGTAAGGTATAGCCGGCAATCTGTCCTTTATCATTTATCGTCCGGGTGATGTCTGTCTGTGAATTAATGTGTTTATCGTGAAATTTGTATTCTGCTGTGCCGGTCAGGTGAAGCGGATTATCCGGATCTGTTTTGTACTGTTCCTTCCGGTAAACGTCCGGGCTTATCAGAGAGTACATCTGCTGCTCATACTGCGTCACGGCACCGCACGGTGACAATGTAATGGTGGTTTCGCTGCTGCCGTAAGATTTTTGTTTGTTATTGCGTGTGGTAACAACGGATTTGACCGGCCCGTTCAGATACAGGCCGGTGATAATGTAGGTATTTTCCCGGTTCAGCAGACGCTGTGCGTCCGTACAACTGCTGTCGTCCGCCATTGCCGCGGACAGCGGCAGGCAGAGCGCCAGCAGGGTAACTGTTTTTCTCATCCTTAAATTCTCTCTCTGTATCAGCGGATGAGATTACTGTATCACCGATAGCAGAGATTATTTTTATTATTAATCCCGCCGTCGGATGATGTCACACCGGAACAGCCGAGAATGGTATCGAATAATTCATGATGGAAAAATGTCCGTGTCCGGCTGTTTTCTTTCAGGTTATCAAACAGGGACGGGTTATTTTTAATATAGTTATCTGACATCCAGACAATAAACGGCACACGGAACTGCTCCGGCGGGGCAATATGCCGTGGCGTGCCGTGCAGGCGCATGCCGTTATTTTCGCCCAGGGATTCCCCGTGGTCGGAGGTATAAAAGACAATCGCATTTTTGTCTTTTAATTTTTCTGTCAGATCATGCAGAAAATGATCGGTGTATAAGATCGAATTATCATAGGCATTGATCTCTTCCTGTATGCTGCATTTGGTGCCTTCCTCTGTGCATTCCGGCATATATTTGCGGAATTCAGGCGGATAACGCTTGGAATAAAGATGATGTGAGCCTTTGGTATGTAAAATAATCAGGTTCTGTCCCTGCTTTTTACGGGCGAGCATATCATCGACTTCATTCATCAGTAATTCATCACGGATAGCTTTGCCCGGTGCTCTGTTCTGAGCGGTGATCATTTCACGGATCAGATAATTATCCAGGTCGAGCCGGTTATAGAACCAGACTTCACTTTGCATGGAAAACAGCTCGGAATAAAAGCCGTTCTGTTTCATCACAGAGAAAACATTATTTTCGGTGACGGTCCGCTGTTCGTTATCTTTTACGCCGCCTTCACGCACAAACATGCAGCGCAGTGATAATTTGGTGGAGGTATCACAGGACTGACCTTTAAAGGCGATAACGTTTTTATCGGCAGATAATAATGGCGTTGTTTCCCGCTCATAACCGAGTAATTGCATATGATCCCAGCGGGCGGTTTCCCCGATCACGAAAACCACATAGACATCGTCATTCTGCGGTGCCGGGGTGTAAGTGAATTCATCGGCCGGGTCGAATAAATCAATTTCATTAAAGGTATCGTCATATTTGACCACCGCATACTGCACCAGCGGCACAATCCAGTTGGTCGGTAAATAGGAGTAACTCAGCTCTCCGCCATAACTCGACACATCAATACTGCCGTTCATTTCAATTTTTTTCTGATTGGCATCAGCCAGTTTTAAATAGCCGAAAATCAGTACCGGAATAATGATAAAGGTAAACAGGGCAAGTGCCCTGCGTCGTGATGCCGTTTGTATGTCAGTTTTTTTTGCCGACCAGATCAGAAATAAAGCCGGTACAGAAAGCAGTGAAAACCAGAGATAAAAATGCCCGCCGACCGCTTCCTGTGACAGTTCAACACTGTCCGTTGCCAGGGTGGAGACTAAAATACCGTAACCGATAATCACGTCATAAAACATCACGTAATAACTGACTGCAATACTGACCAGGATAATAAAACTGCCGAGAATTTTAAAACTCAGCAGTCCGGTTTGGGCAATCAGCCGGAATAAGAAGAAGCTGAACAGAACATTGACAAAAATTTCGGCAATCAGATAAAGGGAACCATAATTACCAGCCAGTAATAACTGGTTCTGAGCGCGGGAAAAATACACGGTGTAGTTGAGAAAAAAGCCCAGAAACAGGGCAAGAACAGCAGAAACAACAAATTCATTTCTTAGTGTGTTTAATAACGGACGTATAGGCATCAGGTACATCACTTCATCGCTAAAGAGAGTTAGAGAAACGATCAGTCACTTGGTTCAATATTTATTCATTAATCATTTGCGTCATAACTGATGACAGCAGACCGCATGACATTTTTGTCGTCATTAGTGTCGAACCGACAGTTACCTCCGCCTGAAAATCATGTCAATGCATTGATAAACAAGAACTTCTGTATATGGCACGAAAAATGCTTAACAAGGGTATCAAACTATATGACTCGTCTGATTTTTCTGGAGGGTGGGGCGAATGAATCGCTTTGTTATTGCCGACCCGCATCTTTGTATCGGATGTAATACCTGTATGGCGGCCTGTTCTGAGACGCATAAACAGCAGGGATTACAAACACATCCGAGATTGAATGTGGTGAAAATCGGGGAACTGACCGCGCCGATGCTTTGTCGTCAGTGTGATGATGCTCCGTGTGCCCGTGTGTGTCCGGTGAATGCCATTACACACGAAAATGACATGATCGTGCTGAATGAAAGCCTGTGCATCGGCTGTAAATTATGCGGTCTGGTCTGTCCGTTCGGGGCTATTACCCCGTCAGGCAGCAAACCTGTCGATATGCCGGACTTCTTTGAGCAGTATGTGCCGAAAGAGATGCTGCTGGATGTACCGGACAGTTTGCCGACCATGAACCCGTTTCTGGCATGGAATGCCGGCATCCGTAATATCGCGGTGAAATGCGATTTGTGTGATTTCAGTGAAGAAGGCCCGGCGTGTGTGAAAGTATGCCCGACCGATGCCCTCCATCTCGTTGAAGAGAATCAGCTGGAAAACGAAAGTGCGAAACGCCGTACCGCGTCTGTCGATGCGATGCCGCCGGAGTTCGACATTTTCGTCTCAGGACAGGAGAGCAGAAAATGACATCTCTTGAATTACTCTTATGGTCCGTTGCCCTGTATACCGCCGGCGGTTTTATTTCGCTGCTGTTTAAACAGCAGGAAAAAATGGCGGTGTATGTTGCCGGGCTCACGGCGATTGCCGGCGGGATCCTCGGTTTATTCAGTGCCGTTCCGGTGCTGATGAGCGGTGAAACACTGACGTTTTTCGCTCAGGGACCTTTCCCGTTCGCCCATTTTGTCATCCGCCTCGACAGTCTCGCCGCCTTTATGGTGATGGTGATTTCGCTGCTGGTGACCGTCAGCGCTCTCTATTCCCTGAACTATGTGCAGGAATATCTGGGACGCGGCGCGTGGAGCATGGGTTTCTTCCTGAACCTGTTTATCGCCTCTATGGTTGCCCTGGTGGTGATGGATAACGCCTTCTGGTTCATCATCCTGTTTGAAATGATGTCGCTGGCCTCCTGGTTCCTGGTCATTGCGGATCAGGATGACAAATCCATCCGCGCCGGTCTGCTCTATTTCTTTATTGCCCACGCCGGTTCTGTGCTGATCATGATCGCCTTCTTCCTGATGTGGCGCGAAAGCGGCAGTCTGGATTTCGATTCCTTCCGTCAGCTTTCACTGTCTCCGGCGATGGCCTCTGTGGTCTTCCTGCTGGGCTTCTTCGGCTTCGGTGCCAAAGCGGGTATGTTACCGCTGCACAGCTGGCTGCCGCAGGCTCACCCGGCTGCACCGTCTCACGCCTCCGCACTGATGTCCGGTGTGATGGTGAAAATCGGTATCTTCGGGATCATTAAAGTCGGTATCGACCTGCTGGGTGCAACCCAGGGCTGGTGGGGTATCGTGGTACTGGGCTTCGGCGCGGTCTCTTCTGTTCTCGGCGTTATGTATGCGCTGGCAGAGCACGATATCAAACGTCTGCTGGCGTGGCACACCGTGGAAAACATCGGGATTATCCTGATGGGCGTCGGTGTGGCAATGGTGGGTATGGCGAATGATATGCCGGTACTGGCAACGATTGGTCTGCTCGGCGCGATTTATCACCTGCTCAACCATGCGGTGTTTAAAGGTCTGCTGTTCCTCGGGGCCGGTGCGGTGATTTACCGTATTCACACCCGTGATATGGAAAAAATGGGCGGCCTCGCCAAACTGATGCCGCTGACCGCAACCGCGTTCTTAATCGGGTGTATGGCGATTTCCGCGTTACCGCCGCTCAACGGCTTTGTCAGTGAGTGGTACACCTATCAGTCATTGTTCTCAATGAGCCATGACGGCACATTCATCATGAAAATCAGTGGTCCTATCGCCATCGTGATGCTGGCGATCACCGGTGCACTGGCGGCGATGTGTTTCGTGAAAGTGTACGGTGTCAGCTTCTGCGGCGGTGCGCGCAGTGAAGCGGCCACCCATGCCCGCGAAGTACCGTGGACCATGACCGCCGCGATGCTGATTCTGGCGGTGGTGTGTGTGCTGCTGGGGGTCGGTGCAAGTGTGATTGCACCGGTGCTGGCGAAAGTGGCGATGTCACTGACGACGGCGACGGATGTGACTGTTGTGCAGGGCGCGATGCTGGTGCCGGATTCTGCCGCTCAGGCCATGATTTCACCGGCGATGACATTCCTGTTGCTGCTGGCGCTGCCGCTGATCCCGTTCATCATCTATCTGGTCTTCAAAGGCAAACAGATGAGCTTCCGCCGCAAAGGCGATGCCTGGGCGTGTGGTTATGCCTGGGAACGCGATATGTCCGTATCTGCCGGGGGCTTTACCCAGCCGCTGCGCTCAATGTTTGCGCCGCTGTACCGCATGCGCAAACAGCTTGATCCGTCAGCCCGTCTGGCTCACGCCTTAGACGTGACCAAAGCCGGGGCCGGAAAAGTCGAGCCATTCTGGGATGAACGCATTATTTATCCGCTGGTGCGCGGGATTAACCGTTTCGCCAAACGCATTCAGTGCCTCCAGGGCGGGGATTTCAGACTTTACTGTCTGTATGTCGTGGCCGCGCTGGTTGTTCTGCTTGTTGTGATTGCGGCGTAAGGAGAGAAACCATGTCGATTCAGGATACACCTACATTGATGACGGGGCTCTTCGCAGTAGTTCAGGCGATTTTCCTGCTGCTGCTGACGCCGCTGTTTACCGGCATCTCCCGTCAGATCCGCGCAAAAATGCACTCCCGTCAGGGGCCGGGCATTATGCAGGATTACCGTGACATCATCAAATTACTGAAACGCCAGTCTGTGGCACCGCGTGATTCCGGATTTATTTTCCGCGTGATGCCGTATGTGCTGCTCGGCAGCATGCTGCTGCTGGCGATGGCGCTGCCGGTTGTTACCACAACGTCACTGTTCAGCGGGGCAGGCGACCTCATCATCATCTTATATATTTTCGCGCTGTTCCGCTTTTTCTTCTCCCTGTCCGGTCTGGATACCGGCAGCCCGTTCGCCGGTATCGGTGCCAGCCGTGAGCTGACCCTCGGCGTGCTGGTGGAGCCGATTCTGTTCCTCGGCCTGCTGGTGGTTGCGCTGATTGCCGGTTCGACCAATATCGGCAGCATCAGTGCCGTGATGAGCCAGGGCTGGGTATCACCGACCGCCACCTTCCTGGCCATGCTGGCCTGTGGTTTCGCGACCTTTATCGAAATGGGCAAAATCCCGTTCGACGTTGCGGAAGCCGAGCAGGAACTGCAGGAAGGGCCGCTGACCGAGTACTCCGGTTCCGGTCTGGCGCTGGTGAAATGGGGGATCGGCCTGAAACAGGTGATTGTGGCAGTGCTGTTTCTCTCCATTTTCTTCCCGTTCGGCAGTGCATCCGTTCTGACCGCAGGCAGTCTGCTGCCGGCGCTGGGACTGATGCTGGTAAAACTGCTGGTGATTTTCGTTCTGGCATCGCTGGTCGAAAACAGTCTGGCCCGTGGTCGTTTTCTGCTGACGCATCATGTGACCTGGTTAGGATTCGGCGTGGCTGCGCTCGGATTCGTGTTCTATCTCACCGGTCTGTAAGGAGCGATAAAGCATGTTAGAAAATATTGCACTGGCGACCCTGCTGATTCCGTTTGCCGGGGCGTTGCTGGTCAGTGTCCTGCCGACGCGAATGGCCCCGTGGCTGAGTACCTTAGTCGCGCTGCTGGCCTCTCTCGGTACGGCGGCACTGGGCTGGCTGTATCTCGACGGCGGTAAGACCGCCGCCACACTGGAACTGGTTCAGGCCGGTGATATCGCGCTGTTCGGCTTTACCGTTGACGGCGTGAGCACCCTGATTGCGTTTGCGGTGGTATTCCTCGGTTTCCTGATTTGCCTGTACTCCACCGGCTATCTGACAGAAGGTAACCGCGAGCACGCCCACGGACCGACCCGCCGCTATTATGCCTTCCTGCTGATTTTTATCGGCGCGATGGCGGGTGTGGTGCTGTCATCCACCATTCTGGGGCAGTTACTGTTCTTTGAAATCACCGGTGGCTGTTCATGGGCGCTGATTGGTTACTACCAGACAGAAAAAGCCCAGCGTTCCGCAATGAAAGCACTGCTGATCACACACGTAGGTTCCCTCGGCCTGTTTATGGCGGCGGCAACCCTGTTTATCAGCACCGGTACGTTTGCCCTGAGCGCGATTAACCAGCTGAATGAGGCACAAAGCCTGATCGTCTTCGGCGGGATCCTGTTTGCGGCATGGGGTAAATCAGCCCAGCTGCCGTTACAGGCCTGGCTGCCGGACGCGATGGAAGCGCCGACACCGGTGAGTGCGTATCTGCACGCAGCGTCCATGGTGAAAGTGGGTGTTTACATCTTTGCCCGCAGCATCATGTCTTCTGACCATGTGCCGGAAATAATCGGCTGGGTTGGCGTGGTGATGGCCGTTATCACACTGGTGTATGGTTTTATGATGTATCTGCCGCAGAAAGATATGAAACGTCTGCTGGCATGGTCAACCATCACCCAGCTGGCGTATATCTTCCTGGCGCTGTCGCTGTCCATCTTCGGATCCAAAGAAGCCTTTGACGGCGGTATCGCGTACATCTTTAACCATGCGTTTGCCAAGAGTTTGTTCTTCCTGGTGGCCGGTGCACTCAGCTACAGCTGCGGGACCCGTATGCTGCCGCGTCTGCGCGGTCTGTCAAAACGCTATCCGCTGCTGGGTGTCGGTTTCTGTGTGGCTGCGCTGGCGATTGCCGGTGTGCCGCCGCTTAACGGCTTCTTCAGTAAATTCCCGATTTTCGCGGCCGGTTTCGCGTTATCTGAACAGTTCTGGATCTTCGCGCCAATCATGGTGCTGGTGCTGATCGAATCCGTTGCCAGCTTTGCCTGGCTGCTCTACTGGTTCGGCAAAGTTGTGCCGGGCGAGCCGGGCGAAGACGTGGCAAACGGAACTCCGGTTCCGGCAGCAATGCAGTGGGTTATCGGCCTGCTGATTGTGATGTCGTTCTGTTCAAGTGTTATCGCCGTCATCTGGCTCGGTTAAGGGAGAGAAAGTATGACTGGTTCCATTATTGTGAACAATCTGGCGGGGCTGATGATGATCACCTCGCTGCTGGTCATCGGGGCGAAGCGCCCGGTGGCTTCCTGCTGGTTCTATGCACTTCAGTCGCTGGTGCTGGTGGCGATTTTCGCCACGCTGTCACAGACACTGGATGCACCGCAGCTGGGCATGTGGGCGATCACCGCCTTCGCGACCAAAGTGGTGCTGGTGCCGCTGATTATGGGCTATGCCTTTCGCAAACTGTCTGATCCGACCGCCAACGGCGGCGTGATAAGCCCGGCCTGGCTGATGCTGGCCGCGGCGGTGATTGTGGTACTGTGCTGGTTTGTGGTTGAACCGGTGAAACTGCCGATGGTGGCGGATCTGAAACCGGCGCTGGCAGTTTCTCTGGGTCACTTTATGCTGGGCTTACTCTGCATCGTGACACAGCGCAACATCCTGAAACAGGCATTCGGTTACTGCCTGATGGAAAACGGATCGCACCTGACACTGGCTCTGCTGGCGTATAAAGCGCCGGAGCTGGTGGAAATCGGTATCGCGACGGACGCCATTTTCGCTGTGATTATCATGGCGGTGCTGGCACGTAAAATCTATCGCACGCTCAACACACTGAACGTGGATCAACTGACCGCGCTGAAGGGGTGATGAGATGAGTCAAACCATGTTGTTAACGTTATTAATGGCAACGCCGCTGGTGATTTCACTGCTGGCATTTGCCTGCCGCCTGGCGGGCGGCGGGGCGAAAGGTGTGGTCACCCTGGTGCATACCATCGGTATCTCCCTGATGCTCGTCTTCTCGCTGTGGATGGTGTACACCATCAGTGCGGAAGGGGATCTGCTGATGGCGAACCGCTGGATCCACCTGGACAGCCTGGCCGGGTTATTCCTGGCGATCCTCGGGATTGTCGGTTTCCTGACCGGTCTGTATTCCATCGGTTACATGAACCACGAAGTGAATGATGGTGAAGTGAGTGTGGCAACACTCTGTAACTATTACGGTTTCTTCCACCTGTTCCTGTTCACCATGCTGCTGGTGATCACCAGTAACAACCTGATCCTGATGTGGGCGGCAGTAGAAGCCACCACACTCAGCTCTGCGTTCCTGGTGGGTATCTACGGACAGCGCTCTTCCCTGGAAGCGGCGTGGAAATACATCATCATCTGTAGTGTGGGTGTGGCGTTCGGTCTGTTCGGCACTATCCTCGTGTATGCGAATGCGGCGAGTGTGATGCCGGATCCGGAACTGGCTATCTTCTGGACTGAAGTGCTGAAACATACCGCGCTGCTGGATCCGACCCTGATGCACCTGGCCTTTGTGTTTGTGCTGATTGGTTTCGGGACCAAAACCGGTCTGTTCCCGATGCACGCCTGGCTGCCGGATGCGCACAGTGAAGCGCCGAGCCCGGTCTCCGCGCTGCTGTCTGCGGTTTTGCTGAACTGCGCACTGCTGATCATCATCCGTTACTACATCATTATCACCTCAGCTATCGGCGGGGAATTCACTCAGACACTGCTGCTGGTTTTCGGGCTGCTCTCTGTGGCGGTGGCGGCGTTCTTTATCCTGATCCAGCGTGATATGAAACGCCTGCTGGCGTACTCCAGTGTGGAAAACATGGGGCTGATCGCGGTGGCGCTGGGTATCGGTGGTCCGCTGGGTGTGCTGGCTGCACTGCTGCACACGCTGAACCACAGCCTGGGCAAAACCCTGTTGTTCTGCGGTTCCGGTAACGTGTTACTGAAGTACGGCACCCGTGATATCACGGTGGTCAAAGGGATGCTGCGCACCATGCCGTTTACGGCGGTTGTCTTTGCGGGCGGCGCGCTGGCACTCGGCGGTATGCCGCCGTTCAACGTGTTCCTCAGTGAGTTTATGACCGTGGTTGCGGGTCTGGCGGCGGATCATTTCTGGCTGACACTGCTGCTTTTGATCCTGCTCACTATCGTCCTCGGCGGGTTGGTTAGAATGGTATCGAAAACCCTGTTCGGCGCACAGCCTGACTGCGTGTCACGCGGCGAGGCAGGGATCCTGACGACATTGCCGATGGCCATCCTCATTGTACTGATGCTGGTGATGGGCACCCACATTCCGCAGCCGGTCAGCCGTCTGCTCGAAAATGCCGCCACTATTGTCCTGACGGACAGTGCATTACCAGGTACAGAATTAACCACCCCGGACTACCGCTGGCCGTGGGGTGTTGATACAACATCCACATCATCGCAGGAGAAATAAAACGTGAGCTATCAGAATTACACAGATACCCTTCAGGGCGTTCGTAAAGGCGCGGGCTATCTGGCACAGGTCCGCGAGAAATTTCCCCATGCGGTGCTGGAAGAGGAGTGGCAGACTGCCAACCAGCTGACCATCACCATCAAAACAGAAATGCTGCCGGAAGTGGTGGAGTTTCTGTACTACGGCTGCGGCGGCTGGCTGCCGGTGCTGTGGGGTAACGATGAGCGTCCGCTGAACGGGCAGTTCGCGGTTTACTATGCACTCTCTATGGAAGAGGGTGAAAAATGCTGGGTGACTGTGAAGGCGTATGTCAGCCCGATCACCCAGGAGTTCCCGTCTGTCACACCGCGCGTGCCTGCTGCGGTGTGGGGCGAGCGTGAAATCCGCGATATGTACGGGCTGCGCCCGGTGGGTCTGCCGGATGAGCGCCGCCTGGTGCTGCCGGATGACTGGCCGGATGATCTCTATCCGCTGCGCAAAGACACCATGGATTACCGTCAGCGCCCGGCACCGACCACCGATACCGAGACTTATGAGTTTATCAACGACAGCAAAAAAGATGCGCGCGTTGTGCCAATCGGCCCGCTGCACATCACGTCGGATGAACCGGGTCACTTCCGTCTGTTTGTTGACGGGGAACGGATTGTCGATGCGGACTACCGTATGTTCTACGTCCACCGTGGCATGGAAAAACTGGCGGAAACCCGTATGGGGTATAACGAAGTCACTTTCCTGTCAGACCGCGTGTGCGGCATCTGCGGCTTTACCCACAGCGTGGCATACACCACATCGGTGGAAAACGCGCTGGGGATTTATGTGCCGCAGCGTGCGCACACTATCCGCAGCGTGCTGCTGGAAGTGGAACGCCTGCACAGTCACCTGCTGAACATCGGTCTTGCCAGCCACTTTACCGGCTTTGATACCGGCTTTATGCAATTCTTCCGTGTGCGTGAAAAATCCATGACCATGGCCGAATTGCTGACCGGTGCCCGTAAAACATACGGAACCAACCTGATCGGCGGTGTGCGCCGTGACTTCCTCAAAGAGCAGCGGGTAAAAACCATTCAGCTTGTCCGTGAGATGCGTGCGGATGTCACACAACTGGTGGATATGCTGCTGAGTACGCCGAACATGGAACAGCGTACCGTCGGTGTCGGTCGTCTGGACCCGAAAGTGGCCCGTGATTACAGCCCGGTCGGCCCGATGATCCGCGCCAGCGGCTTTAAACGCGATGTGCGTTTTGATCATCCGTTTGCCGACTACGGCAACCTGCCGAAAACCCTGTTTACCATGGATGGCTGTGATGTTTACTCCCGTGTCATGGTGCGTGTGAAAGAAACCCTCGATTCACTCGCCATGATCGAATATGCGCTGGATAACATGCCGGAAGGGCCGATTCTGACCGAAGGCTTTACCTATCAGCCGCACAAATTTGCGCTGGGTTACACCGAAGCACCGCGCGGGGAAGATATCCACTGGAGCATGCTGGGTGATAACCAGAAACTGTTCCGCTGGCGCTGCCGTGCGGCCACGTACGCTAACTGGCCGGTGCTGCGCTATATGTTGCAGGGCAATACGGTGTCTGATGCGCCGCTGATTATCGGCAGCCTTGACCCTTGCTACTCCTGTACTGACCGCGTGACGCTGGTGGATGTGAAAAAACGCAAAGCGAAAACCGTGGCGTACAAAGAGATCGAGCAGTACAGCATCGATCGCAAACATTCACCGCTGAAATAAGCCGGAGGGAATACCATGTTTAAACTGTTTAAAACCCTCCGCAATGCGGGGACAGCAACGGTCAAATACCCGTTCAAACAACTGGAAGTGGCGCACGGGTTCCGTGGTAAGCCGGAATATGTGCCGGAACAGTGTATCGCCTGCGGTGCCTGTATTTCTGCCTGTCCGGCAAACGCGCTGACGATGGAAACTGACCTGGAAAGCGGTGAGCGCCGCTGGCAGTTGTTCCTCGGCCGCTGCATTTATTGTGCGCGCTGCGAGGAAGTCTGTCCGACCCGGGCTATCCATCTGACCGAAGAGTTTGAAACGGCGGTGATGAACAAGGCGGATCTCTATATGAAAGGGACATTCCGCTTACAGCACTGCCGTCAGTGCGGGGAAGCCTTTGCACCGAAAAAATCCGTGGAATATGCGATGGCGCTGATGGTGGCATCCGGTGTGGAAGAGAGCGGAATTGAAGCGTTGCGGCCGATGTATGAAACCTGTCCGTCCTGTAAGCAGAAAAATAACCTGCTGAACAATGACCGTCAGAACTTCCGTCTGCATATTGAGGGAGAAAAATCATGAGTTTACCTGACATTCCGGTAAACCATCATGTCAGCGAACCGCTGAAGATGGATGAACAGGTAGCGAAGCTGAAAAGCACGCTGCTGAAAGATATCAAACGTTCAGCGTATGTTTACCGTGTGGACTGCGGCGGCTGTAACGGCTGTGAGATTGAGATTTTCTCCGCTATTACCCCGGTCTTTGATGCGGAGCGTTTCGGGATCAAAGTGGTGGCCTCGCCGCGTCACGCGGATATTCTGCTGTTTACCGGCGCGGTGACCCGCGCGATGCGGATGCCGGCACTGCGGGCGTATGAATCCGCACCGGATCCGAAAATCTGTATCTCTTACGGTGCCTGCGGCTGCGGCGGCGGTATCTTCCATGACCTGTATTGTGTCTGGGGCGGCAGTGAGCACATCGTGCCGATTGATGTCTGGATCCCGGGCTGCCCGCCGACACCGGCAGCAACCATCTACGGTTTTGCTGTGGCTCTGGGTCTGCTGAACCAGAAACTGAAAGGCCAGGATCATGTCGAGGAAGACAATGAGCGCGTTCAGCTGCTGCTGCCGTCCGTTCCGCTGGCAACCCGTGTGATGATTGAGCGTGAGGCACGCCGCCAGGCCGGGTATTATCAGGGGCGCGAAATCAGTGACCGCTTCCTGACGCTGCTGGAAAATGCCACACCGGAACAGGTGAAAGGTACAATGCAGACCTGGATGGATGAAGAGCAGGATCCGCGTCTGCGCGAAATTGTGAACCGTCTGGTGACCGTATTACAACAAGGAGGCATTCATGCCTGAACAGACACCCGATCATGCAGGTACTGACGGAAAAGTGATCTTCTGGTCGCTGAGACAGAAATTTGTCGACAGTGACGATGATGTGCCGGAAGAGGCTCAGCAGGTGATGTATTACTCACTGGCAATCGGCCACCACGTTGGCATGATCGATTGTCTGAATACGGAGCTCATCTGCCCGCTCAGCGGTTATCAGTCCTGGGTGAATGCGCTTCCCGAAGGGGAGGCGCGCCGCAAATTGCAGGGGCTTATTACCTTCGGTGAAATCAATATCGATTCCACGCATACCAATATGCTTGCACTGGCATTAGATCCGCTGACGAAGGATAAAAATCCGGACTTCCGCGAATGGAGTGCCACGCTTATCCGCCTGCTGGGAGAGATTGAGCGTGAACCGGCAATTTACCTGATAGTGAAGCGCCGCCCATGAGTGAAATGACTGCAAAAAATGTGATGCTGGCGGTCGGTAACAGCATGATGGGGGATGATGCGGCAGGACCAATGCTGTTTGATCTGATGGATGCGAACCCGGTTGACGGCTGGATCGCCGTTAACGGCGGCAGTGCACCGGAGAATGTGGCGCATCAGGTGCGGGCACTGAAACCGGAACGTCTGCTGATTGTGGATGCGGCGGATATCGGTCTGAATCCCGGGGAAATCCGCATTATTGACCCCGATGATATCGCCGAAATGTTTATCATGAGCACGCATAATCTGCCGCTCAACTTTCTTATTGATCAGCTGAAAGAAGATATCCCGGAGGTTATTTTCCTGGGTATTCAGCCGGATCTGGTCGGGTTTTATATGCCGGTCAATGAGAAAGTCACCGGTGCTGTACAGCAGGTTTATGATGCGCTGCCGGGCTGGGAAGGGCTGGGCGGATTTACCTTATTTGAAGGTGAAGACGAAGAGTGAGTCTGTTCCTCTGACTATCACTGAAACCGCCGCAGAAATCCGGCGGTTTTTTTATAAATACACGGATTTAAGGCCGGTATTTGATATCCGGCCGGTGCATTTTTTTCTATGGTCTGAGCTTTCTTTCTGAGAGTAAAAATACCATGAAAAAAAATGCTGTTGTTATTTCGCTTGTTTTACTGCTGTCTGCCTGTGCCACCAAACAATACCCGCAGGCTGCAGCGATATCCGGCGAGGAATCGGTCTTAATGAACTGTCATGATATTAAAACGGAAATTGCCAAAACCCGCAGTATTCAGCAGGAAATTGAGAAAACCGGTGAATTTGACGGTAAAACGATATTAGGGTTTCTGGGGGATTTTGGTATCGGAAACGGGATTGCCAAAGGGGATGCCCGCGAAAAAGTCTCTGCCCGTCTGGGGCAGCTGATGCGTTTACAGGAAAATAACTGCCGCTGATGTATAAAAAAATACCGCAATCATTTGCGGTATTTTTACCTGAGATCCGTTGTGCGGCTCAGCAGCATTTCGGGCCGCCTTTGCTGCCGTAACGGGCATCCTGACGATCGCGGAAAAACTCTTCATAGGTCATCGGTGTCTGATCAGGATGGGTGTTTTTCATGTGTTGTACATAGTTATCGTAATCCGGCACACCAATCATCATTTTGGCGGTCTGACCGAGATAACGTCCTGCTTTTGCGAGAGTATCAAACATAATTATGACCCTGAACCTGTTGCGTACGGAGGAGCGGCAGTTGTCTGCCGCTCCTTATTTCACCAGTATATCAGATTTTAATGGGCAGATTTGCTGTTTGCCACTAAATCAAGATAGTTTTCCGGCATTGGCTCGTACGGTGTTTCGTTGTCCGTCGGTTTGTCGGATTTCAGCGCTTTCAGCGCGGTCTTCAGTGAGAAGACAGCCAGCACCACCACAACAACCATAAAGAACAGTGTCAGACCGGCATCGAGACGGTTATTAAACACCAGTTGTGACAGCTGGGATGCGCTGTACTGCGACGGGATATTACCGCTGTCAATCATTGCCTGGAACTTATTCGCTACCGCCAGGAAACCGACACGGGCATCTTCGCTGAACACTTTTTCCCAGCCTGCGGTCATGGTACAGATTAACAGCCATGCCATCGGCACCAGAGCCACCCAGGCGTAAGCCTGGCGTTTCATCTTGAACAGCACCACTGCGCACAGCATCAGTGCCATACCGGCCAGCATCTGGTTGGCGATACCGAACAGCGGCCACAGGGTGTTAATACCACCGAGCGGATCCACCACGCCCTGATGCAGGAAGTAACCCCACGCCAGCACACACAGCGCGGTGGCGATCAGGTTAGCAGGCAGGGAATCGGTCCGTTTCAGTGCCGGGGAAATCACACCCAGTAAATCCTGTAACATAAAGCGCGCGGAGCGCGTACCGGCATCCACGGCAGTCAGGATAAACAGGGCTTCAAACAGGATGGCGAAGTGATACCAGAAGGAGACATCCATCAGGCCGCCGAGCGCCCCGTGCAGAATATAGGCCATACCGACGGCGAGTGTCGGCGCGCCCCCCGCGCGGGAGATAATGCTCTGTTCGCCCACTTCATTGGCGATATTGGTTAAGGTTTCCGGGGTTATCTGGAAGCCCCAGCTGCTGACCACACTGGCGGCAGAGGCGACGACATCAGTGGTTCCGGCCGGTGCCAGCATTGCCATCGGGCTGTTCATGGCGAAGTACACACCCGGGTCGATCACACAGGCGGCAACCAGTGCCATAATCGCCACAAAGGATTCCATCAGCATGCCGCCGTAACCGATAAAGCAGGCCTGGTTTTCGTTAGCCAGCATTTTCGGTGTGGTACCGGAGGCAATCAGGGCGTGGAAGCCGGAGACCGCACCACAGGCAATAGTAATAAACAGGAACGGGAACAGATCCCCCGCCCAGACCGGGCCGGTGCCGTCGGTAAATTTAGTCAGCGCAGGCATTTCCAGCATCGGGCGCATAATCAGGATACCGATCGCCAGACCGACGATTGTCCCGATTTTCAGGAAGGTAGACAGATAATCACGCGGTGCCAGCAGTAACCAGACCGGCAGAACTGCTGCGACAAAGCCGTAACCGACCAGCATCCAGGTTAACTGTACGCCGTCATAATCAAAATACGGTGCCCAGGTCGGGCTTTCTGCCACCCAGCCGCCGGAGATAATGGCGAACACCAGGAAAATCAGACCGATAACAGAGACTTCCCCGACACGTCCCGGACGGATGTAGCGGGTGTAAATCCCCATAAAGAAAGCGAGCGGGATGGTAAAGGCCACGGTGTAGGTTCCCCACGGGCTGTGGGTCAGGGCTTTCACCACGATCATGGCGAGGACGGCAAGGATAATCACCATAATCATAAAACAGGCGATCAGCGCGATCACCCCGGCGACATTTCCCATCTCCTCTTTGACCAGTTCCCCGAGGGAACGGCCGTTGCGGCGGGTGGAGACAAACAGCACCATAAAGTCCTGTACCGCCCCGGCTAATACCACACCGGCGAGCAGCCAGAGCATGCCAGGAAGATAGCCCATCTGCGCTGCGAGCACCGGACCGACCAGCGGACCGGCACCGGCGATAGCCGCAAAGTGGTGGCCGAACAGGACTTTTTTGTCTGTCGGTACATAATCAAGCCCGTCATTATTTTTAAAGGCGGGGGTCATGCGGGTTGCATCGACTTTCAGTACTTTCTCTGCGATATACAGCCCGTAATAGCGGTATGCCACCAGATAAATACAGACGGCGGCAACGACTATCCAGAGCGCGTTGATCTGTTCGCCTCTGTTCAGTGCGATATACCCGAGGGCAAAGGCACCGACAATTGCGAGCAGCACGCCGGCAAGTTGTTTGAACGCTTTCATAGATTTCACCTGTCAGAATGAGTAAAGAGGAGTAGTTTCAGTTTGTTATTATCAAATTGTACGGAAGAGGAATAACACTTATTTGACTTAGTTCCCAGCAGTAACCTGCGGATAAGATGGATTTATTTCATTATTGTTAGGTTAATCACTGTTAGCGGAATGTAGCGTGATTGTGGTTTCAGGGAGATGATAAGTTCACAAAGAAAATACACAGATAAAAAAGGGTTATTCACAAAATGAATAACCCTGTGATATCCGATAATGGTCAGGTTAATTTCCGTCAGGCAGACGGGTGGTTACCAAAAGGGGGTGTTCCGGAAAAAAGAAATGATCAGTTTCACGGATTGGTACTGCCCGGCTGAGGGTCATTTCACTGATCGTTTCCCTGAGTTTATTAAACTCAACGGCCCCCGAATTTCCGCCGTAAAATTTATCACACAGAAAAGTGTTAAATATATTTTCTGCAATATGATTATAAATATCCGCTCTGATTGCGGTTCTTTCACCGGCCAGTGCGGCGTTATACTGGCGGTTTGATTCAGCCAGCTCTTTTTGCAGGTTTTGTCGTGCTTCAATATTCACCGGATGATCCGGTGATTTTTTTATTATATTCTGCATTTTTGCTGACATTATATCCGCTGTTTCATCAGGAACGGCATTTTCTATCTCAAGCGTATTGATCCCTTTCGCCAGTGATGGGTTGTTGAGAAGTGCCTGAATAATTGACGATTGTGCACAACCGGCATTCAGTTCTGTTTTACTGAAGTACGTATCTTTGATCTCATTAAACAGGTTTTCTTTTTCAGTCTTACCGATTTTTACATGGTTTTCTCTGCATGTCTGATCAATAGTCCGGTTAATAAAGGCTGAAACAAAGGTCGTTTTCTCCTGTGCCCGCCATTCTTTTATTCCGTTATTAATATTTTCTTCAGCACATGAAATAAAACCGGAATCGGTAATAGCATCCGGTTTTTTCAGTGGCATGCTGAATTTACAGATATCGGAAAGTAAATTTTTACTGAATTCACGGGTGTCTGTCACGAACATTTTTTTATTCAGCCTGAATTCCATTGTGGTATTTTGTATATAATTTATCCTTTCCGCCATACGGTCAAACTGAAGCGGATTTATTGTTCTCCCGTCTATTTTTGGTAGTGGTATATTAACAGAGGGTTTATTTCCGGGGATGTCACTGATTCTCATAAAATATCCTTTTTATATGGTTGATTAGCTAATTATGTCTGCTTTTATGATTATTTCTTTAAAAAAATAAATATTAATTATTTTTTTAAAGAATGTTTTTTACCGGGAATTATTTTGAGTGATGGATTAAACATAAAAGTATTATTGGTTTTGGTGTGAAATGATATGACTAATGCTATTACCTTTATCAGGGAAAAATATGCCGGATTTATCATCGTTTCACCGCACAGCAATGATGTTGCTGCGTCATATCAGCCCGGACGCGCCACAGCCTGCTACAGATCAGCATACATTTATGTTAACAATCGACAGCCGTTATTCATTGTCTCTGGCCGTCATTGATGGGACTGACTGGTATCTGTCAGCAAATACCGGGGAATTACCACACATTACGCAGAGTAATGAATTACTGCAGAAAGTCCTGAAGCTGAATACGTTAACACAGCTTTCCGGGCAGCCGGTGATTTCCCTGAATGACAAAAATGAGTGGGTGATCTGGAGCCGTCTGTTACTTCAGGGAACGGAAGACAGCCATGTCATTGCGTTATTTGACTATATTCTGAAATCCGCAGATTACTTGCTGGATCTTCACTAAACACAGAGGGAGCTATTATGGGACCAATACAGGGAATACAGGGACATCCGGCGATTCAGACCGGGAATAATGATATTTACGATTCAACAGGTGGTAACAATTCATCGTCATATGTCAGTGCATCCGGAATTAAATCCGTTTTATTACATGCGTGGAATACGGTTAAGTCCGTTGTTTCCGGCATGTTATCATCATTCGGTTCGCATCTCAGCGGACAGCAGGGTAGTGATAAGCCGGGCAGAGAAATTGTGATGGATATGTCTTCGCGGCCGGCGCAGCCGTTACCGGGTATGGATGCTCAGTTTGAAAACAGTATTTATGAGAGCAGTGGTGAGAGTACCTATGATTCAGTTTATGCGCATATCGGATCCGGACGACCGGAAAGCCTTTATGCTTCTGTTGATGATGATGCTTTTGTTCGTGAGTCGGTTGCACCACCGATCCCGGGTTCACCGCGTCCGTCATTAACCGGATCGCTGTACAGTGAAATTGAAGAGCCGCTGTATGAGGAGATTGGTAACGACCAGGATCAGACTCCGCCGCCGGTAAATCTTTCGACTCATCCGTCATTATCGCGGTTACCCGGCCCGGACGACGATATTTACGCGGAACCACATGACAGCCTGAAAGCTGGCGGCAGAGCGGAACAGGAAAGTATGGAGCCGGGATATGCATCATTACATGAAAATATCTATTCTGAGCCATATAATTCCGGAAATACGATCAGTACACCGCATAATGACCAGAAGCAATCATTACCGGATGCACAATTACAACAGCGTATAATGAGAGAAAGACTGAATATATCGTAACTTTACCGGTCAGTCAGCCCGTAAACACCCGGGCAGACTGACTGTTATTCTCTTCAGACCGCTTTTCTGCGGGTCAGCAGCGACACCAGACGTTTGCCGAAGACGGTCAGAATCAGGCCCGCCATAATAAAACCGAGACCGGCGAACTGCATCATGGTGATGGTTTCCCCCAGCAGCAGCGCGCTGCTGGCAATGCCGGCAAACGGCACCAGCAGAGCAAACGGCGTGACACGCCAGGTTTCGTAGCGGCCCAGCAGACGGCTCCATAAGGTATAGCCGACAAAGGTGGAGAGATAAGCGAGATACATAATAGCCCCCACAGTCAGCAGGCTGATATGGGAAATACTGCTGACAATTGCGTCTGCACCTTCCATCCACAATGACATCAGGATAAACGGAATAATCGGCACCAGCGCACTCCAGGCGACCAGCGACATCCCGTTACAGTCCGGTGTCTCTTTCATAATGATACGGTTGCAGATATTACCGCAGGCCCAGGAGAAGCCACCGGCCAGCGTCATCATCAGCGCCATCAGCGGAATGTCGGTCAGACTGCCGCTGTCCCCGCCTTTCGCCAGCACGGTTAACCCGACAACGGCGACAATAATGCCGATCACCTGGCTGATTTTCAGCGACTCTTTCAGGATCAGGCCGCCGAGGACAATTGTGAAGAAGACCTGGGACTGTAAGACGACAGAGGCAATCCCGGCCGGCATCCCGGCTTTGACCGCACTGAACAGAAAGGCAAACTGGCCGAAGCAGATAGTCAGGCCGTAGATAACCAGGCGGCTCAGGGCGATTTTCGGGCGCGGAATAAAGAAGACGGCGGGCAGTGCCACAAACAGAAAACGCAGTGCCCCGAGAAATAACGGCGGAATGCCGGTGACGCCCACTTTGATCACCACGAAGTTCACCCCCCAGATCACGGCGACCAGCAGGGCGATTAAAATATCATTAATTTTCATATCAGGTTTTTATCTCTCTTTTATTATTTTGATAATACGCGGAGCCACGCGCAGTATCAGACAGGAAGCGCCGTGAAAAATTAAGTCATTGTTACAGTCATTGTAAAACAGCACCGGGAAACCGATATCAACAGTCAGCGGGAAATTATTCGTAAACTGTTATGAAATACGGGAAAAACCGGCGGTGCGGATGATTGATCACCATCATATTGTACTTCTTTAACACAGTTATAATTCATCATGCAATTGTAAAATTGTTCTGAAGGGACGCGCCTGCGTCAGTGTCGTTGTCTGACACCGGACAGAACCGTTCGACATTTTTGACGATCCCGTCGGTGCCATCGCCTGTCATGGTTATAACAAAAAAATTAAAACAAAATATATTCAGTAAGTTAAAGGGATTTTATTTCAGCTTTAAAATTGGCATAAACCCTGCATGACTGGTGGTGATAAGGCGGTATTTACCCGCTAAGAGAAGATATAGGAGCAATGTTGATGGAAAAGGTCATCACCGTCTGCCCGTATTGCGCCTCAGGCTGTAAAATTAACCTGAAGGTGGAGAACGGGAAGATCATTGGCGCGGAGGGCGCGAATGGTCACACCAATGAAGGAGAGCTCTGCCTGAAAGGGTATTATGGCTGGGACTTCATTCATGACACCAAGATTTTAACCCCCCGCTTAAAGACCCCCATGATCCGCCGTCAGCGTGGTGGCAAACTGGAACCGGTCTCCTGGGAAGAGGCGATTGAGTTTGCCAGTTCCCGCCTGTTGGCTATCAAAGAGAAGTACGGCCCGAAAGCGATTATGACTACCGGTTCATCCCGTGGTCCGGGTAACGAAGCCAACTTCGTGATGCAGAAATTTGTTCGTGCGGCAGTCGGCAGTAACAATATTGACTGCTGCGCACGTGTCTGACACGGCCCTTCGGTTGCAGGTCTGCAGCGTTCGGTCGGTAACGGCGCAATGAGTAACTCAATCGTCGAGATTGAGGATACCAAATGTATTTTTATCTTCGGTTACAATGCCGCGGATTCACATCCTATCGTCGCCCGTCGTATTGTGAAGGCGAAAGAGAAGGGTGCACAAATTATTGTCTGTGACCCGCGCTATATTGAATCAGCGCGTCTTGCTGACATTCACTTAGCACTGAAAAATGGTTCAAACATTGCGCTTATCAATGCGTTAGCGCATGTGATTATTGCGGAAAATCTGCACGATAAAGCCTTTATCGATGGCCATACCGAGCAGTTTGAGGAATACCGCAAGCTGGTTGAGCCGTACACACCGGAGTCCGTGGAAGCGACCACCGGTCTGAAAGCTGAGGATATCCGCAAAACAGCCCGTATGTATGCGAAAGCGGAAAACGCGGTCATTCTGTGGGGTATGGGTGTGACGCAGTTCTATCAGGGTGTGGAAACTGTCCGCGCACTGACCAGCCTGGCGTTACTGACCGGCAACCTGGGTAAACCGCATGTCGGTGTCGGCCCGGTCCGTGGTCAGAACAACGTTCAGGGTGCCTGTGATATGGGTGCACTGCCGAACACACTGCCGGGCTATCAGTATGTGGAAGACAAAGCTGCTCTGGAGAAATTTGCCAAATTCTGGGGCATCGAAAAAATGCCTGCCGAAAACGGTATTCCGCTGAGTGAGGTTCCGCACTTTATCGACGAAGGCGTGCTGAAGGCACACTACGTGATGGGTGAGGATCCGCTCCAGACAGAACCGGATCTGGCGACTATCCGCCGCACCTTCGATAAACTGGAGCTGCTGATTGTCCAGGATATCTTTATGACCAAAACCGCGTCGATTGCTGACGTGATTTTCCCTGCCACTTCCTGGGGGGAACATGAAGGGGTGTATACCGCAGCGGATCGCGGGTTCCAGCGCTTCTATAAAGCGGTTGAGCCGGTCGGCGATGTGAAACCGGACTGGGAAATTATCAGTCTGATGTCCACGGCGATGGGTTATCCGATGCATTACAACAACACCAAAGAGATCTGGGATGAGTTACGTGAACTCTGCCCTATCTACTATGGTGCGACCTACGAGAAAATGGCGGATCTGGCTTATATCCAGTGGCCGTGCCGCGATGTGGCGGACAGTGATCAGGGAACAGAATACCTGTACGACGGCGGTATCTTCGATACCCCGAACGGCAAAGGTCAGTTCTATACCTGTGAATGGCGTGCGCCGATCGACCAGGTCAGTAATGACTATCCGATGGTGCTGGCAACCGTCCGTGAAGTGGGGCATTACTCCTGCCGCTCCATGACCGGTAACTGTAAAGCACTGGCGGCACTGGCGGATGAGCCGGGCTATATCCAGATCAATACCGCAGATGCCGCTGCACTGGGGATTAAAGATCAGGAGCTGGTCTGGGTGGCATCCCGTCAGGGTAAAGTTATCACCCGCGCGAATGTCAGTGAGCGTCCTAACAAAGGGGCGGTTTACATGACCTATCAGTGGTGGATTGGTGCGTGTAACGAGCTGGTGGCGGAAAACCTCAGCCCGATTACCAAAACACCGGAATATAAATACTGTGCTGTCCGCGTCGAACCGATTGCGGATCAGAAACAGGCTGAGCATTATGTTGTTCAGGAATATACCGGTATTAAGCGCCGTCTGCGTGAAGCGGCGGAAGGGTGTTAATCCGTTAGTCTTAATATGATAAAAAACCGGCGCTCAGAAATGACCGCCGGTTTTTTTATATTTTAATTTTTTGTTTAATTATGATGTCAGTCGTATTCAGTTTCTGAATTTTGATCACATATTATTGCCCTGAAAATAAATGAACATATTACGACAGCCATTCCGTTTCTTTTGCGATATATTTTTATTTGCGAGACATTCTTATTTCAGTGGCGGTGATTTAAATATCAAGTCAGTGATTATCTTCTTCGAATATATCCTGTACAGAAATACCTAACCGCTGCATACGGGATAATAATGTTGTCCGTTTCAGTCCCAGACGGGTTGCGGCTCCCCGGGCACCGGCAACAACGCCGTTGGTGGCCTTCAGGGCAGCAATAATCCGGTCGCGCTCTTCGTCATCATTCTCCGGCGCGGCCGTCTGCATCCGTTTTTCCAGTGAGCTCGGGGTCTCCAGCGCCGTTTTCAGGCGTGAATGCTTTGGGATGTTCAGTTCATGCAACTGAATATTCAGGGTGTTTCCGCGTGTCAGGATCACTGCCCGTTCAATCACATTTTCCAGCTCGCGCACGTTGCCGGGCCACGGATAGCGGCTCAGCTGCTCAAGGGCATCACGCGGAATGCAGTCGATATTGCGGTTCATCCGGCGGGCAATCTTCTGTGTGAAGTAGGTCGCCAGCAGCGGAATATCCTCCGGACGCTCGCGCAGCGGCGGGATCCAGATAGGGAACACATTCAGCCGGTAGTAGAGATCTTCGCGGAATTCGCGCTCATCGGTCATGGATTTCAGGTTGCGGTTGGTGGCGGCAATCAGCCGCACATCCACCGGAATTACCTTATTACCGCCGATGCGCTCAATTTCCCGCTCCTGTAACACCCGCAGCAGTTTTGGCTGGAGATCCAGCGGCATATCGCCGATTTCATCAAGAAACAGGGTGCTTTTATCCGCCATTTCAAAGCGGCCGATATGGGTGGTGGTTGCACCGGTGAAGGCACCTTTGTCATGGCCGAACAGGTCGCTTTCCAGCAGCCCGGACGGGATGGCCGCGCAGTTCATTTTGATCATGCTGCGGTGATGGCGGTCACTCAGGCGGTGGATGGCGCGGGCAATCAGCTCCTTGCCGGTACCGGTTTCGCCTAGGATCAGCACGGTGCTGTCGCTGGCGGCAACCAGATCCACCTGCTCCAGAATATTGCGCATGGCATCACTCTGGAAAATGATTTCACTGAAACTTTCGTTGTTGTGAATCTGTTCGTTCAGCCACAGGTTTTCATGCTTGAGGCTGTCTTTCAGACGGGTGATCTCTTCATAAGCCGCGGCATTATCCACCGCAATAGCGAACCGGGCGGCTATTTGTTTGAGCAGATTACAATTATCGTCAGTAAAAATATGATTATTTTCATGAGATAATATCAGAACACCCAGCGGCTTATGGTTAAATGCCAGCGGCAGCAGCAGGGTTTCCGTCATACCCTGCGCGCAGACATGCTGATACAGCGGATCGTTTGTCGCGCTGTCGAGTGTCAGGCACATCGGCTGGTTACTGTCCAGAACCTGAGTCAGATCAGGATGCAGTTCATCCAGATGATATAATGTTTTTTCTGCGGGTTTGCGGGCCTGATAATAGCTGGAATAACAAAGATATACAGCAGAACTGTAATTATCACACAACGCAATGCTTATCTGGCTCAGCCCGAAAAACCGGTGGATCTCGCGGGAAACCTCAGCAACCAGGCCGTCCATCTCCAGATGGGAAAGCACTGAGTTGGTGATATCCACCAATATCCGGTACTGGTCACGTTCATGGCGTATGTGTTCGGTCTTGTCAGTGTTGTCCACAACGTCTCCGCTCGTCTTCGTCTTTCACATTCCTGATCCGGACGGATTGCTCTTAAAATTAATTCCCCTCTGCGTAGTTATAGGTATAAATAAGGTGCAGAGAGGTAATATCCATTATTGTAATGACTCTGTAAGAAAAGAATATCGCTGTCTGATTTAAGTTTGATCCAATCCCCTATTTTTCGGCGGGATGAAAACCTAATATATTATGACACATACTGATGATAAAAATTATCGTCAAAAATGTCGAACTGTGTGACGAATATTCTCACTATGACACACAGTGCGGCAGCATTATTTATTAATACGCTGATTTCACTGAAATTAAAAAAAATGCCAGACTGGCACGATGCATGCTTATTTCCTGATTATTCTAACCAGAGGACGGCTGCACCGGAGTGCCGGATGTGAAGTCGCCGCGTATCATTCAGGAGAGTATGATGAACCGTTTCATCATTGCAGACCCAAAAAAGTGCATTGGCTGTCACACATGTGAAGTCGCTTGTGTTGTTTCGCATCAAGAGCAGGAAACCGGTATTGAAACAGTGGTGAAAGATGAATTCTTTCCCCGTATTCATGTGATGAAAGGGTACACCATCAGTACGGCAGTTGTCTGCCGTCAATGTGAAGATGCACCGTGCGCCAATGTCTGCCCGAACGGCGCTATCAGCCGTAAAGATGATTTTGTGTATGTCGATCAGGCAAAATGTATCGGCTGCAAAACCTGTGTGATTGCCTGTCCTTACGGCACTATGGAAGTGATCAGCCGTCCTGTTGCACAACAGACAACTGCACTGAACACCATTCCTCAGTACCGCGCGGAAGCCCACAAATGTGATTTATGCCATACCCGTGCAGGCGGACCTGCCTGTGTGGAAGTGTGCCCGACTCATGCATTAATGGTGGTTGACCGTAATAAGATGGATGAGATCGTCAAAGAACGCCGCCGCCGCGCCGCATTTGAAATGCCGGCCGACCTGATGTCCTGAGGACAGACGGATGCATGAGGTGACGTTATGCCAGAATGCGCTTGATATTATCGAGCAGCAGGCAAAACAGAGCGGGGCGCAGCGCGTCACCGCTGTCTGGCTTGAATTGAGTGCGGTATCCTGTATCGAAGAAGATGCCCTGCATTTCTGCTTTGATATCGTCTGCCGTGATTCACTGGCTGAAGGGGCTGAACTGCATGTCACCACCGTCCCGGCGCAGGCCTGGTGCCGGGAGTGTCAGAAACCGGTCAGTGTGGCCGGGTTTAACACCGGCTGTCCGCACTGCGGCAGCCATAATCTGCAGGTGGACAGCAGTGATGCCATGCAGGTCAGACAAATCGAAATTCAGTAGTCCGGTAAGGACTTATCAGTCAATCAGGAGCCGGTTATGTGTTTAGGTATTCCCGGGCAAATCGTTGCCGTGGGTGACTCTGTAACAGACAATGCGCAGGTGGAAGTGTGTGGTGTCAGACGGGATGTGAACATCGCGCTGGTTTGTGAAGGTGAGCCATCAGAAATGCTGGGGAAATGGGTACTGGTTCATGTCGGTTTTGCCATGAGCATTATCGATGAACAGGAAGCCCGCGATACGCTGGATGCATTACTGGCTATGGAAAGTGTCGAAGAGGATGTGTCGTATTTTCTGCGTGGTAATGCGTAGCGGTATGCAGTCCGGTTATCCTGCTGAAACACCTGTTCTGACAGGTGTTTAATTTCGTTATTTTCTGCCGTATCCCTCCGTTCTGTTATTCTTCCGCAAGACTGTTTTTTTATTCAGGACATTGCTTTTCTGCCGCTCTGATACCGCTGTTACCCGTCGGATTCTGAATTATCTTAGAGGGTTGGTACTCGCATTCAGTACCGTATCTGTGCTTTGATGGTTTCTGAAAAAACAGAACAGGGGACGGGGATATGGCGCAGACGGCACTGTTGTCAGGGATTGTTCAGGCCTTAATGAAGCACCAGGGGCGGGCTCAGCGGGATACACACTATCCGGGCTGGCATACTGCGCCGGTGTGCGGTCTGATGAATGATCCTGCCGGGTTTATTTATCACAACGGCCTCTGGCACCTGTTCTATCAGTGGGATCCGTTTGGCTGCGAACATAAACATGCGTGCTGGGGGCACTGGTCTTCGGCGGATCTGATCAACTGGACACATGAGCCGGTCGCGCTGCTGCCGTCCGGCAATTATGATTCCGGCGGCTGTTTTTCCGGCAGCGCAGTGGTAAATAACAATACACTGACCCTCTGTTATACCGGCAGTCTGGTGTACCGTGACGGCTCACGGACATCGTGGCAGTGCCTGGCCCGGGAAAAGCCGGACGGCGGCTTTGAGAAATACGGTTCCGCGCTGGGGCTGCCGGAAGGATACAGCGCCGATGTGAGCAATCCGAAGGTCTGGCAGTACTGCGGCCAATGGTACATGGTGCTGGGTGCCCGCGATGAGAATGACAGAGGCTGTGTGCTGTTGTATGACGCGGCGGAGCCGGGTGAATGGGTATCGCGCGGCGTACTGGCCGGCAGCCGCTGTGGCGGGTTGCGGGATGCGGGGTATTTGTGGGAAAGCCCGGATTTCTTCCGGCTCGGTAATGAATGGGTGCTGCTGTGCTGCCCCCGTGGTATACCGCGGGAACCGACCCGTTTTCTGAATACCATTTCCGGCGCGTATCTGGTCGGGCAGTTTGATTATGAAAGCAAAACCTTCCGCCACAAACCGCAGATATATGAAGCTGATGCCGGGTTTGAATTTTATGCCCCGCAGACCACACTCGCCCCTGACGGACGGCGCATTATGGTGGCGCTGATGGGGGTACCGGGCGGTGAAGAGATGCAGCAGCCGACCGTTAAAAACGGCTGGCTCCACCAGATGACCTGTCCCCGTGAGCTGACACTGCAGAACGGACAGCTGTACCAGCGGCCGGTGAAAGAGCTGGAGGCGTTGCGCGGTACCGGCGGGCAGTGGTCAGGTGAAGCGGACAATGCTCTTGAGCTGAGTGCCGGGCGGCTGGAGGTGATTATCCGGCTCTCCGGCCCGCTGATCCTGAATTTCAGCAAACAGCTGATTTTTTCCTATGACGGGCATGAGATCCGCCTGTCGCGCCGGAGTCTGCTCAGTGGTGACTGGCAGCACCGCTACTGGCAGGGAGAGGTGAAACAACTGCATATTTTTACCGATCACTCGAGTGCGGAGATTTTTATCAATGACGGCGAGGCGGTAATGAGCAGCCGTTATTTCCCGCAGCAGACAGCGACACTGGTATTTCGTGGCCTTTCCCCGGTGCAGCTCAGCTACTGGCAGCTTAACCGCGCGGAAGTGGCCTGACGGCAGATAAAAAAAGACCGGCTTTTAAGCGCCGGTCTTTTTATGACAGACAATGATTACAGCGTGATTACACCAATCACGGCCATCACACTGAGGATGGTTGCCAGGCCGTAAAAGACCCAGCGTCCCGCAGGTACATGGATTTTCAGGTCATGCATGCAGTGGTGGATACGGTGAAGCGCACACCACAGCGGCAGGATAATCATCAGCAGCAGGAACACTTTGCCGATAAAACCCTGACAGAAGGCCAGGATGCGGCTGTAACTGAGCATATCCGGTGCCACAGCAAACGGAACCAGAAAAGCCAGCAGGACAATAACAGCCGGTGAAACAATGGCACTCCACATGCCGCCTGCGCCAAACAATCCCCAGAAAACCGGTTCCTGTGAGCGTTTCGGATTCGGATTAATCATATCAGCTTCCTTCCTTATCACAGTAACGCAACGGCCAGAATGACGGCGTTAACAATGAGGGTCACCACCCAGAGCAGACGGACAATCGGCTCCGGTCCCATTTTTTCGTCTTTGATAACGATATTGACGGCTTTCGGTGCCAGCTGGAACCAGGTCACCGTGTGCAGCAGAGTACCGGCCAGTGTCAGGATATTAACCAGTACCACCACCGGATTCTGCAGGAAGTGAACATACCCTGCCCAGTCCGCCGGGCCGCCCTTAAGACAGTAAACGCCGTACATCACCAGCAGGCTGAACCAGAGCTGGACCACTGCGGTGCCTTCCCGCAGCATATAAAAACGGTAAAAACCGAGTTTATTCCACCATGTCGGTGTCATTTCACGCACATAAGGCTTACGTTTGGTCGTCATTTCTCTCTTCCTTATTGTGGTTTCAGACGGGCAATAATGTAATCTTCCGCACTGGCGGCTTTACCCTGCTGAATAGCGGCTGCCGGATCCACATGTTTCGGACAGACTTCCGAGCAGTAACCCACGAAGGTACAGGTCCATACGCCGTTATCGCCGTTGATTTGTTTCATCCGCTCTTTTTTGCCGTGATCGCGGCTGTCGGTGTTATAGCGCTGCGCCAGTGTCAGCACACCCGGGCCGAGGAATTCCGGATTCAGGCCGAACTGCGGACAGGCGGCGTAGCACAGACCGCAGTTAATGCAGCCGGAGAACTGATGGTATTTCGCCATCTGTCCCGGGGTCTGGTTATTCGGGCCTTCGGACGGTTTGCGGTCATTGCCGATAATATAAGGCTTGATCGCTTCCAGGCTCTCGATAAAGTGCGTCATATCCACAACCAGGTCGCGCTCGATCGGGAAGTTGCCGAGTGCCTCAATTTCCATGCCCTGCGGATATTCGCGCAGGAAGGTTTTACAGGCGAGCTTCGGCACCTTATTGACCATCATGCCGCAGGAGCCGCAGATAGCCATCCGGCAGGACCAGCGGTAGGAGAGATCCGGCGCCAGGTTGTCTTTGATATAGCCCAGCGCATCCAGCAGTGACGTCTGCTCATCGTAAGGCACCTGATACGTGACAGCATGCGGCTCATTATCCGTTTCCGGGTTATAGCGCATCACTGACATTTTCAGCATTTTCATCTCAGCCATTGACGTTTTCCTTCTCTTTTGCCGCCTGTTCAGCCGCCGCCGCTTCACCACCGTAGACACGTTTTGCCGGGGCGGATTTGGTTATCTTCACATCACTGTATTCCAGATGCGGCGAACCGTCCGGATTGTGGAAGGCGAGGGTGTGTTTCAGGAAATTGACATCGTCGCGCTCAGTACAGCCTTCATCCAGACGCTGGTGCGCGCCGCGTGATTCTTTACGGTTAAAGGCGGAGTGCGCCATACATTCCGCGACATCCAGACCGAAGCCCAGCTCAATGGTGTAGAGCAGGTCGGTATTGAAGACAGAGGAGCGGTCAGTGATTTCAACGCGTTTGAAACGCTCTTTCAGTTCGGCCAGTTTATCGATGGTTTTCTGCATCAGTTCCGGTGTGCGGTAGATACCGCAGCCTTCTTCCATTGCCTCACCCATCTCATCACGCAGTCTGGCCCAGCTTTCGGTGCCCTTCTGGTTCATCAGCGCTTTCAGATTGTTTTCAATGTCAGCGGTGCGGGCATCGATAGCATTACTGTTGGCAGCGTGCGTTTCCTGTGCGTGCTTAGCCGCTTCTTCCCCGGCCAGACGACCGAAGACCACCAGTTCCGCCAGTGAGTTGGAACCGAGGCGGTTCGCACCGTGCAGACCGACGGAGGAGCACTCACCGACTGCAAACAGCCCTTTGATACGGGTTTCACAGCGCTGGTCGGTTTCGATACCGCCCATGGTGTAGTGCGCGGTCGGACGGACAGGGATCGGCTCTTTGACCGGGTCCACGCCGACATAGGCTTTCGCCAGCTCGCAGATAAACGGCAGACGCTCCAGCAGTTTTTTCTCGCCGAGATGGCGGAGATCCAGATAAACCACATCACCGCGGCTGGTTTTGATAGTCCGGCCTTTGCGCCACTCGTGCCAGAACGCCTGGGAGACTTTATCGCGAGGGCCGAGTTCCATGTATTTATTTTCCGGATGGCCGAGCGGGGTTTCCGGCCCCATGCCGTAATCCTGGAGATAGCGGTAGCCGTCTTTGTTGACCAGAATACCGCCTTCGCCCCGGCAGCCTTCTGTCATCAGAATACCGGAACCGGGCAGACCGGTCGGGTGATACTGAACGAATTCCATATCCCGCAGCGGCACGCCGTGACGGAAAGCCATTCCCATCCCGTCGCCGGTAACAATCCCGCCGTTAGTGTTATAGCGGTAGACACGACCGGCACCGCCGGTGGCCATAACCACGGAATTGGCGCGGATCTGAACTTTTGTCCCTTCCATCATGTTGATTGCCACCAGACCGCGCACATGGCCTTCATCCACAATGATATCGAGGACAAAATGCTCATCAAAACGCTGAATCTGAGGGTATTTCAGAGAGGTCTGGTACAGGGTGTGCAGCATATGAAAGCCGGTTTTATCGGCGGCGAACCAGGTCCGCTCGATTTTCATACCGCCGAAACGACGCACGTTGACGGAACCGTCTTCTTTGCGGCTCCACGGGCAGCCCCACAGTTCCAGCTGAGTCATTTCTGTCGGACAGTGTTCGACAAAATACTCCACCACATCCTGCTCACATAACCAGTCGCCCCCGGACACCGTATCACTGAAATGATAATCATAGGAATCATGGGATTGTGTCACAGCCGCAGAGCCACCTTCTGCGGCCACGGTGTGACTGCGCATCGGGTAAACTTTTGAGATCAGAGCAATTTTCAGGTTCGGGTTAGCTTCCGCAGCGGCAATCGCCGCCCGCAGCCCTGCGCCGCCTGCTCCGATAATTGCGATATCGGCATTAAAGGTTTGCACTGTGCTTCTCCATTGTTCAGGTAAATCGAAAGTTAAAATGTAAAAACGAAATCTGAAACGGGTACTTAAAATTGTTATCAGTAACCGAATCCTTTCAGTTGATAAAAACGCTAATCATTTTCGGTTACTGACTGGTTATAAAATCACATTCTGTTCAAAGTATAGCGAATAGCTGATCGTTTAAATTTGATATAACCAAGGGTTTTAAGCGCTAATTTTGCATTTTTGCGGATGAATAACCGGATATTTAAGGTAATCACCTAAGTAATTACTTGAGTGTAGTTATTTTGTTTTATTCCGGTTACATAAAATATACTGGGTAAACATATAATTAGCGCTAAAAGCATAGCGTATATCAGCGGCGGCACAATAATTAAATCTCAGAGGTGTGAATCAGACAGAAAACAGGCGGAAAATCAGTCAGTTTACGGGTATTTTCTGCGGGAAAATCCGGATGTTGCGGATATGTGATATTCATCACGACTATGGATTATTTCGCTCTAATTTTTGGTGTTTTGTTTTCGTTTTTGCTCATTATCAATCATGGAGGCAGAAAAAACGGCTACGCTATAACCATAATAAAGGAACATGACTGAGAGGAACCCATGTCTGATTCACCTGTCAATGAAGCGGATGTCATTATCATCGGCGGTGGTGCAACCGGTGCCGGGATGGCACGGGACTGCGCCCGGCGCGGCCTGCGCACGCTGTTACTGGAGCGGTTTGATATCGCGACCGGCGCGACCGGCCGCAACCACGGCCTGCTGCACAGCGGTGCCCGTTATGCGGTGACGGATCCGGAATCCGCCCGTGAGTGTATTTCGGAAAACCGGATCCTGCGGCGCATTGCCCGCCATTGTGTCGAGGAAACAGACGGCCTGTTTATCACACTGCCGGAAGATGAGGTGGCGTATCAGGCCACGTTTATTGAGGCCTGCCGCGCGGCGGGTATTGAGACTCAGGTGATGTCCCCGCAGGAGGCGCTGCGCTTTGAGCCGTCTGTAAACCCGGCACTGCTGGGGGCGGTGAAAGTGCCGGACGGCACGGTGGATCCGTTCCGTCTGACCGCCGCCAATATGCTGGATGCGCGGGAGCACGGTGCGCAGGTGCTGACCTATCACGAGGTCACGGATGTACTGCGTCAGGGCGATCAGGTAACCGGTGTGCAGGTTTATGATCATCAGAATCACCGCCGCTATCCGCTGTATGCGCCGGTGGTGGTCAATGCGGCAGGGATCTGGAGTCAGCGTATCGCCGGTTTTGCCGGGGTGCATATCAGCATGCTGCCTGCCAAAGGATCACTGCTGATCCTCGGGCACCGCCTTAACCAGCATGTTATTAACCGCTGCCGCAAACCGGGTGATGCGGATATTCTGGTGCCGGGGGATACCATTTCCCTGATCGGCACCACGTCAGTTCATATTCCTTATGATGATATCGACAATATGATTGTCACGGCGGATGAGGTCGATACCCTGATCCGTGAGGGCTCACGCCTGGCACCGGCGATGGCGCAGGCGCGTATTCTGCGGGCGTATGCGGGGGTCCGGCCGCTGGTGGCGGCGGATGACGATCCGACCGGGCGCAGTATCAGCCGGGGGATTGTGCTGCTGGATCATGAGAAACGCGACGGATTGCGCGGCTTCCTCACGATCACCGGCGGCAAGCTGATGACTTACCGGCTGATGGCGGAGTGGGCGACAGACGCGGTGTGCGCGAAGCTCGGTATAACCGCGCACTGTTCCACGGCGGAGGCGCCGCTGCCTGGTTCGGCACATTCGGCGGAACAGACATTGCGTAAAGTGATCTCCCTTCCTGCACCGCTGCGCGGATCGGCGGTGTACCGTCACGGCGATCGCGCGGCAGAACTGCCGCACACCACGCGGCTGGATAAAAGTCTGGTCTGTGAGTGTGAAGCGGTCACTGCCGGTGAGGTGCGCTATGCCACGGAAAGCCTGACGGTGAATAATCTGCTGGATCTGCGCCGCCGCACCCGTGTCGGCATGGGCACCTGTCAGGGCGAGCTGTGTGCCTGCCGTGCGGCGGAGTTGCTGACTCAGCTGAAAGTCACTACCGCTGAGAAATCCGAAACCGAACTGATGCATTTTCTGAATGAACGCTGGAAAGGTGTGCGCCCGGTGGCGTGGGGGAATGCACTGCGGGAAAGTGAGTTCACCGGCTGGGTGTATCAGGGATTATGCGGGCTGGAAAACAGCGGGACAGACGAACAGGGAGAGCAGCATGAAATATGATGTGGTTATCGCGGGCGGCGGTCTTGCCGGTCTCTCCTGCGGCGTGAAGCTGGCAGAGAGCGGACTGAGCTGCGCTATTATCAGCGCCGGACAGAGCGCGCTGCATTTCTCATCGGCATCACTGGATCTGCTTTCGGCACTGCCGGACGGGCAACCGGTCACTGAGCCGCTTTCGGCACTGGCAGCGCTGGCACATCAGGCGCCTGCTCATCCTTACAGTGTGATAGGGGAAAGTGCGGTGCGCCGCTGCGTGTCACAGGCAATGGCGCTGTTACAGCAGGATGCCTTGCCGTTGCGGGGATCGGCGGAACGTAATCACTGGCATCTGACCCCGGCCGGACAGTGGCGGATGAGCTGGCTGACACCGGATGTGGTGCCGGTTCTGAGCGAAAAAATGACGGCAGGCTGGCAGCCGGCTGCGGTTATCAGTATTACCGGTTTTCTTGATTTTCAGGCGGAAATGGCCGCCGCTGCACTGACCCGTCAGGGATATCCGGCACAGGCGTATACCCTGCATCTGCCGTGCCTGGATAAGTTACGCAATAACCCGAGTGAGTTCCGCTCTGTCAATATTGCCCGTGTGCTGGATTTGCCGCAAAACCGGCAGGAACTGGCTGATGAACTGGCACAGTGCGGTATCACGGAACAAACCCTGATTTTACCGGCCTGTTTCGGGGCGGAAAACAGTGACGGAATTGCCTTCTTACAGCAGCAGCTGAATAAAACGGTTTATCAGTTACCGACCCTTCCGCCGTCACTGTTGGGAATACGTCTGCATCAGGCATTACTGCGCCGCTTCCGCCGGGCGGGGGGATTTGTGATGCCGGGGGACAGTGTCATTTCTGTCTGCCGTGACGGTGAGCGGATCACACATCTGTTTACCCGCAATCACGGTGATATTCCGGTACAGGCTGAGCAGTTTGTGCTGGCGACCGGCAGTTTCTTCAGTAACGGGCTGGCGAGCGATATTGACCATATTTATGAGCCATTGCTGAATCTTAATCTGACCGAAACCCTGCCGCGCCGGGAATGGACATCGGCAGATCTGTTTGCCCGTCAGCGTTATCTGGAAGCGGGGGTGGCGACAGATGCACATCTGCATCCGTCGGATGCGCACGGTACTATCACTAATCTGTATGCTGCCGGGGCGGTACTGGGCGGGTATAACCCGTTACAGGAGGGCTGCGGTGCGGGTGTTTCTCTTGTCACTGCGATGTACGCAGCGGAACAGATTCTGGCGCAGACGGGCGCAGGCAGCACGATGCCGGTAACGGAGGAACAGGTATGAGCACGGGACAAACACAGTTTGAGAACTGCATCAAATGTACAGTCTGCACAACTTACTGCCCGGTGGCGAAGGTTAATCCGGATTATCCGGGGCCGAAACAGGCGGGGCCGGACGGTGAGCGGCTGCGTCTGAAAGATGCCATGCTGTATGATGATGCGCTCACCCTCTGCACCAACTGTAAACGCTGCGAAGTGGCGTGCCCGTCGGATGTCCGCATCGGGGATATTATCGCCCGTGCCAAACTGACATATTCCCCGTCACGGCCGAAAATCCGTGACGCGATTCTGAGCCACACCGATCTGATGGGATCACTCTCCTCGCAGTTTGCGCCTGTGGTCAATACTATCACCGGCCTGAAACCGGTGCGTAAACTGCTGGATACTGCTCTGAAAATTGATCACCGCCGCGAGTTGCCGAAATATTCGTTCGGTACTTTCCGCCGCTGGTACAAAAAACAGCAGGAAAACCAGGCTAAATTCGGCGAACAGGTCGCGTACTTCCACGGTTGTTATGTGAATTATAACCATCCGCAGCTTGGTAAAGATGTGATTAAGGTCTTTAACAGCATGGGGATCGGCGTGCAGCTGCTGGAGCGGGAAAAATGCTGTGGTGTGGCGCTGATCGCCAACGGTTTTGCAAAGCAGGCTAAAAAACAGGCGGCGGTGAATATGGAATCTCTCACCAAAGCCATTGTTGAACAGAAGATGCCGGTGATTGCGACATCCTCCACCTGTGCTTTTACCCTGCGGGATGAATATCCGCATATCCTGGATGTGGATACCGCGCCGCTGCGCGATAACATAGAGCTGGTGACCCGTTATCTTTACCGGCTGATGCAGGACGGGCGCAGGCCGGCGCTGAAGCATACGCCGCTGAAAGTCGGTTATCACACGCCGTGCCATATGGAAAAAATGGGCTGGACGGCCTATTCCCTTGAGCTTATCCGCTCAATCCCGGGGGTGGAACTGATCGTGCTGGATTCACAATGCTGTGGTATCGCCGGAACTTACGGGTTTAAAAAGGAAAACTACGAAACATCACAGGCAATTGGTTCCCCGCTGTTCCGCCAGATAGAAGAGTGCGGTATTGACCTGGTGATCAGTGACTGTGAAACCTGTAAATGGCAGATTGAGATGTCTACCAGCAAAAAATGTGAGCACCCGGTATCTCTGCTGGCGCGGGCGCTGGCATAAAAAAGGATGACAGAAACCGGCTGAATATTACGTATAAACCGCATTTTCTATTCACTTTTCTCTCCCGCCCGGTGCTAGCATCGGGCGGATTTTTTAAAGAAAATAATAAAGATATTGAGAGGAAAATGAACAATTTCGCATCACATTCAGTCACTAACTGTATAATTGCAGTGTCAATGGTATTCCTGCTTTCCGCCTGCTCAAGCCGCCTGCCGGATCACACCGAACAATCTGATTTTCTGAGTGATTATCAGCGCCTGACCGAAACAGCAACAGCCTCCGGTGAGGTGATTAAATCCTGGCGGGCTGATGATTTCACTGCAGAAAACCCGAAAACAAAGCTGATCTTTACGCCGGTTGTGTTTAAGCCGCTGAATGAAAATAACAAAATGGGTAAACAGTTTATGGCTGTTTTGCTCAACTACACCAATCAGCAGATCAAAAGTGAGCTGGCAAAACGGTATCAGCTGACAGAAACCGCCGCACCGGGTGTGCTGCGTTTTGAGGGCGTGGTCACCGCCGTTAAAGTGACCAATAAAGATTTCAAACCGTATGAGGTCTTACCGGTGATGCTGATTGTCGCCGGAACACAGCTGGCAATCGGTAACCGGGATGCAGATACGTCAATGTATTTTGAATGGAAAATTACCGATTCAGTATCGAAAAAACCATATCTTGAAGCGATCCGTAAAAATAAAGGTGAGCAGATGAGTAATAAAGATCAGACTATCACCTTACAGGAACTGAAAGCAGCGGTTGATACGATCGCCGCAGAGGTCCTGCCTGCCGCATAATGAATACCGGCGGCGGATTATCTGCCGCCGGTTTCCAGCAGCAGGCGCTGTGCTTCCGAATGCATCAGATCCAGCTCATACTGTAAATCATTCACGGCCTGCTTCAGGTGGCGGTATTCCCGGCGATCGTCACGGGTTATCTCCTTATCGCGGCCGTAGCGCAGTTTATCCTCCAGTTTTGACAGATCATATTTTGCGTCTGACAGCGCGGATTTCTGCTGTGAGATAATCTGTCCCTTGAGGAAAAAGATCTGCATATTCTGCTGCTGCCGGGCGGAAAGCAACGGCGTACATTGCACCATCATCTGGTCAAATGCGTATTCTGTTCCGATAGTCAGCGCCGTTTCATACACGCAGTAGCGCTCTTTCAGCCCCCTCTGATATCCGGCGTCCCATTGCGGTTTGCTGAACGTCAGATTGTGCGTCTGACACTCGCGCAGAATGCTGTTGTAATATTGCGGGTGTCCGCCAACGCTGCCGGTATTGTAACCGGCGGCATGCCAGTCACGCTGATAGGAGAGACAGGTTTGCTTCTCTTTCTCCCGGGCAATCCGCGCCTCTTCAGCCTGTTGCGCCTCACGCGCCTGTTTTTCCGCGATCCCCGCCGGAGAGGCGGTATACAGCGAGTAGTTATAGCTGTCGCGGGCATCACCAATCGTCCCGCAGGCACTCAGCAGCAGCGGGCAGAGCAGTACAGGCAGAAGGGCGGGTAAGCGGTTTATCATGGTTTATCCGTTGTATTTTACGATGGCGGAAAGATTCTGGTTATCGAGCGCACTCAGTCTGCTGCGGTACTGACGCAGTGTCCGCTCCGCATCCCGCTGTTCCTGTTTCAGGCGGCGCAGCAGATGGCGGGCCTCACGGGCATCTTCCGGGTTCATGCTGTCTTTGCTGTATTCCAGATTGCTGATCGTGCGATCCAGATCGTTATAACTCGTTTCCAGTTCGCTGATCTGACGATTGATTTCCGACCAGCGCAGCCCCAGTTGCCAGGCGTTATTCAGTTGCGAAATCTGTGCCGGTTTCTTTTGGCAGCGGTTTGCCTGATAGGTGTAATTCTGTTTACCGGTGTTATACGCCTGCAAAGGCTCGCAGTACAACTGGCTGCCGCTTTTGTAGCCGCTGTCCCACTGACTGCGGTCAATCACAAAATCATGCTTTTCACATAACGCCCGGTATTCAGCCAGCCCCGGCGCGCTGTCGATACCGGCCAGTGCATAATCACGCCCCAGGGTTAATGATCCTTTTTTACAGATTTCCCGTTCACCGGCGGCCTGCCGTGAAATTTGCATGGCGCGCCACTCTGCATCAGACATACAGCCGTTCAGCAGCGGAAGCAGACAGAGCAGGAAAACAGACTTTTTCATCAGCATGACATTCCCTTAAAACCACATGGTGAAAGGCAGAGCCAGATATTGTCCGAAGGTCAGCACGCCGTCGGCTGCTGTCGCAAACGGAGACAGGGCGGTGGCTTTACGGTTCTGAGATTCCAGTAATGCTTTATCTTTGGTGGTGACCGTATCAAGCAGGTACGGGAACGGGCGCGGTAATTTTGTTCTTACTGCGGCTTTTGATGCCGTCGTGGTGGCAAAAATTTGTGCGCGGCTGTCGCCCAACGGAAAATAAAAACACGGCTCTTTCAGATGGGGGGCAAAATAAATCCGTTCGCGTTCAAATGATTTTTTATATTCATCGATCTGCGATTGCGGCACGGTATTGTTAAAGCACATAATCAGAGCGAGATCGTTAAGTATCGGTTTTTCCAGCGGGATACCGTTATCATCAACCAGAATGTAGCGCCATATTCCCCAGCCTTCTTCATCACGATACAGCACGCGGATATTATCGCGGATAGCCGGGGTATCAATAATGAACTGCACTTTTTTGGCTACCGGCGCAATATAGGAATATTGATTACCCACGATCAGAAACTCTTTTTTCTCCGGGTCATAAGAAAAACCGATGAAACTGTCTTCGCTCCGGTTGGTGACTGTCGCTTTAAATGCATCAGTGGATTTCAGTACTTTGTCACTGACAATACTGCGGTTGATGGGGTCATAACTGCCGCAGGCGGTCAGCAGCGCAACGATGATACCGGAGAGGAGGTAATGCATTATCCGCATTATGATGTTTCCATATGGCTGATATATATTTTTATTATGTATATATGAACATACCTGATTCATACGGAATGATAAGCCGGATTAGTCTGTAATAACGAAAATCCCCGCACCGCATCTGCGGTACGGGGATCGGAAAAACAACCGGTCAGAGGATATTCCGGCGATCAGTACAGCCAGTCACGGCCCATACGGTCAGCAGCCATAATCGCGGCGTAAACCTGATCAGAATCGACTTCGAACGGCATGTTATAGATGGTTTCGTTGTCTGCACAACTCAGTTCGGCAACGGCCATGACCTTCTCTTCCAGTTCAGTACCGATGCTGTCCACACCCAGTTCTTCCAGGGTGATTGGCAGACCGACCTGTGCACAGAACTCCAGTACGGTTTCCAGCTCTTCCGCCGGAGCATTTTCCAGCACTAACTGCACGAGAGTACCGAACGCCACTTTTTCACCGTGGTACATGTGGTGGCACTCTTCCAGCGCGGTAAAGCCGTTGTGGATAGCATGTGCCGCCGCAAGCCCGGCACTTTCAAAGCCCAGCCCGCTGAGCAGGGTGTTGGCTTCAATGATGTTTTCCACCGCTTTGGTGCTGACTCCGGCTTCCACCGCCAGTTTGGCTTTGATGCCGTCGCTGAGCAGGGTATCAAAGCAGAGATTCGCCAGTGCCAGTGCCGCCAGTGTGGTGCTGCCGCCGGCCATAGTGGCTTTTCCGGCTGCGCTGCATGCACGTGCCTCAAAGTAAGTGGCCAGCGCATCACCCATTCCGGCAACCAGCAGACGAGCCGGTGCGCGGGCAATGATATTGGTATCCATCACTACCACGTTCGGGTTCTGCGGATAGAACAGGTAGCTGTCGAACGCACCGAGTTCATTATAGATAACGGACAGTGCGCTGGTCGGCGCATCCGTTGATGCGATAGTCGGGGCAATGATCACCGGCAGTTTGGCAAAATGCGCCACAGCCTTGGCGGTATCCAGTGTTTTACCGCCGCCCACACCCAGTACCGCCTGGCATTTATGGTTTTTCGCCAGTTTGGTCAGACGGTCGATCTCCTCGTGAGTACACTCGCCGCCGAAGGTTTCAAAGACACCGCTGACTTCGTATTCGCTCAGGCTGTCATTCACAATATCGCCCACCAGCTCGCGGACAAATTTATCAGCAATCACCAACGTTTTTTCCGCTAATGGTCTGATGTATTTACCCACATGGTAAAGCGCGTCCGGACCCTGAATGTATTTGGCCGGGGATTGGATCACTTTTAACATACTCAAGCTCCTGAATGCATTCGCGTTATGGTGTCAGTGAGGGATAGTATTCCGTCTGAATCAGACTAACAGTTACAGTAACGGATATGTGAGAGCTGACGCACTGTACGGGCCGGGAACACGGGGCAGATCGGGAAAATGTGATACAGACGACAGCGCAGAGGCAGGATAGCGCCTCTGCGTGTCAGAAAAATGAACAATCAGTGATGCGCGGGCAGGGAGCCGTCAGCGCGTTGCGCAAAAAAAGAGCGCAGGATCAGATTGAGCAGCACGCCGTAAGCCGGCAGGAAGAACAGCATGCAGATAGTGACTTTGAAACTGTAATCCACCAGGGCGATTTCCACCCAGTTTGCCGCCATAAACGGATCGGTACTGCGCCAGAAGGCGATAAAGAAGAAGGCCAGGGTATCGATCAGGTTACCGACAAACATCGCGGCAGCCGGGGCCACATACCAGCGGCGGTTCTGACGCAGACGGTTAAAGACACTCACATCCAGAATCTGCCCGAGGGCATATGCCATAAAACTGGCGGCTGCTATCCGCGCCACAAACAGGTTGAAATGCGAAAGTGCTTCAACACCGGCCCATGCCCCCTGAAAGAACAGGGCGGAGACTACATAGGAAATGGCCAGTGCCGGGATCATGACTGACGTGATAATCCGCCGTGCCAGCGGCGCGCCGTAAATACGGACGGTCAGATCGGTTGCCAGAAAAATAAACGGAAACGTGAATGCCCCCCAGGTGGTATGGAAGCCGAAAATAGTGATCGGTAACTGCACCAGGTAGTTACTGGAGGTAATGATCAGAATGTGAAAAAGTGATAACCAGACAAGCGCGGTGCGCCGCTGGCGGGCAGATAAATCAAACATATTGTACCTTTTTGGTGGTTGGGGTGAGGGAACCCAATAATCTCGGACGCAATAATACGTCGTTTGCGCAACAAAAGCAAAGAACTCTCCCGGTCTGGCCGTGAGAGTTTCCTGTTATTCGCCGCCTGAATAATGCGGCTCTGTTTCATCGCCGGGGATGGCGAATCTGAACGGTTCGGATTCCCGGAAATACTTTGTCACATTCCCGGTAAAGCGATGCTGCTGGTTATTTCCCAGCGCCAGTTTCCTGACCGTACCGGTCTGTGCTGAGAAGTCGATCTCACTGAGATCCACCCAAATCACTGCGGGAGCCATCACGGCATCAAAGAAGTAGCGCTTGCTCCGGTGATCTGCCACTGTGCGCCAGCGGGTGGAAGAGAGAGGATCAACCTCACCGCTGACAACCGCATTCCGGGTTTGTGCTGAGCGGTAAGGAGTGGATGTATAGCGGATAACACTGAGAACGGCAGCAAGTGCCTCATCAGAGCTCAGATTTTCCGGAATACGACTGCTGTAAAATGTTGCCCTGACAAACCGGTCTTCCGAACGGCGTGAGCCGGGCAGTACTTTCAGTCCGTCTGCGGTTTCCCAGTAGCGGCCGAGAGCAAGCTGGTCACTGAATACCGGGGAATTGGTCATCACATCGGTACCATCATTCTGATAAATCACTAATTTCCCGTCAGTATACTCAATAACTGCACTGTCACCACGGCTATCAGAAACAGATAAATGCAGTGATACCAGCCGGTCTCTGCCCGGTTCCTGGTCAGTAACAATGACGAAGGTTTCTTTTTTTAATTCCTCAACCGCTTCTTTTACCGTGGCAAAATTATCCAGAACATACTGAGCCCAGACAGAGACCGGCATGAGTTTGTGTTGCCGGTTGTCTTCAGGGTAGATTGTTTCATCCAGCCAGAGCTGATTGACGGATAATCCTTTTTCATTCATGCCGTCTATCGTGGCAATGTCATAAGCCGTCGCGATCACACTGCCGTAGCGGGATGTCCAGGTGACGCCCCGATTACCGGGAACACTTTCCCTGTGCATACCGCGGGGGAAAATCCACAGATTAGTCCCGGCGGGTTTTGACCAGTCCATTGACCGTGCGGTCATATGCAGATCATTTTCACCGTGATACACAAACCGGGTACAGGCATCAGCGGTGTGCGGCGCGATCAGGGCAGCGGCCATGACTGCCGGGATAAAAACGGATTTCACAGATCTTTTCATCATTATTTCTCCATGCGGGGAGCTCTGAGCCTGACCGGAAGTGGTTACTGAATAAATATCAATTTTTAGCCCGGGAGATTAAAAACACAGAAGGGGCGCAGGACGTTTATTTCCGGTATAATTCGCAGATTCGTTACTTAACAGGACAATCATGATGTCTGATACTTTTTCCTGTGCCGATAAAACACTCGACACACTCGGGCTGCGCTGCCCGGAGCCGGTGATGCTGGTGCGTAAAACCATCCGCGGGATGAATACCGGTGACGTTTTGCTGGTGGTGGCGGATGATCCGGCGACCACGCGGGACATTCCCGGGTTCTGCCGTTTTATGGAGCATGAGCTGGTGGCTCAGGACGCTGAAACCGCGCCGTACCGCTATCTGATCCGCAAAAAAGAGAGTGCGCTGTAATCCATCCTTCAGGGACTGAACCATGCTTGACCGCTTTGATACCTTTCTGCTGGCACAGAAACACTCGTCTCTGACCGGCTGGCGCCGGTTTATCCTTGAATTCTGGTTTTTCGGTCTGAAAGAGGCACGGGCGTGTCTGTTTGCCGCCTTCTTTTTTCTCGCCCTGTTTCTGGTGCCTGCCGCCGGTGTTGCCGGGATCCCCCGTTATGATTTTCTGCTGATCCTGGCGGTACTGTTTCAGGCCGCGATGGTGTGGAAAAAGCTGGAAACCACGGATGAACTGAAAGCCATCTGTATTTTCCTCGTGGTCGGTTTTGTCATGGAGCTGTTTAAAACCTCATCCGCCATCGGCTCGTGGAACTACCCTGATGCAGCGTATACCAAATTATGGAATGTACCGTTATTCACCGGGTTTATGTATGCGGCGGTCGGCAGTTATGTGATTCAGGCGTGGCGTTTCCTGAATGTCAGAATTGAAAACTTCCCGCCGTACTGGCTGGCAACCCTGATTGCGCTGGCGATTTATGTGAATTTCTTTGCCCATCATTTTATCGGCGATTACCGCTGGTATCTCACCGCTTTTATTCTCGGGTTGTATGCGCGGACCATGGTTTACTACACGCCGTATGATAAAGAGCGCAAAATGCCGTTATTACTGAGTTTTGTGCTGATCGGCTTTTTTATCTGGCTGGCAGAAAACTTCGGCACCTTTTTCGGCGTCTGGCAGTATCCGAACCAGATAGGGGCGTGGGCGACTGTGCATGCCGGAAAATGGGCGTCCTGGTCGCTGCTGGTGATTGTCACCTTCACGATTGTGGCCTATCTCAAACACATTAAAGCCACGATCCTGGTGGTGAGATAAAAAAAGGGATGCTTCAGCATCCCTTTTCAGTCAGTAACCCGTGGTTATTTTTTCATGACCCGCAGCAGGCGGACAGCGTTGGCGGTCACCAGCGCGGTCGCACCGGAGTCAGCCAGAACCGCAACCCACAGGCCGGTCAGCCCCATCAGGGTGGTGACCAGAAACACCGCTTTCAGACCCAGCGCGATAGTAATGTTCTCGCGGATGATCTTACGGGTGGCCCGTGACAGCGTGATCACTTCGGCAATACCGCTCAGGCGGTTGTGAGTCAGTGCAGCATCGGCAGTTTCCAGTGCCACATCGGTCCCGCTGCCCATGGCAACCCCGATACTGGCAGCTTTCATTGCCGGGGCATCATTGATACCGTCGCCGACCATCATGGTGTGATGCTCATTATTCAGCGCCATCACCGCTTTGACTTTATCTTCCGGCATCAGTCCGGCACGGAAATCCATGCCGATGGTGCCGGCGATAGCAGCGGCTGCACGCGGGTTATCCCCGGTCAGCATCACGGCGCTGACACCCATCGCTTTCAGCTGGCCGATGGCTTCAATGGCATCACTGCGCAGCGTATCCTGCATGGCGATAAGTCCGGTCAGCTGGTTGCCTGCAACCACAGCAACGACAGTTTTCCCTTCATTTTCCAGTCGTGTGACATCTGCCGCAGCGGCATCGGTCAGCAGGCCGTCAGCCAGTTTACCCGGTGCGCTGACCAGGATGGTCACACCGTTAAGATCCCCGTCAACCCCTTTACCGGCATGGGCTTTGCGATTTTCCGCTTCGGTGATGGTCAGTCCCTGAGCTTCAGTACGCTCCAGAATCGCTTTGGCCAACGGGTGATGTGACCCGCTTTCCACGGCAGAGGCAAAGGTCAGCACATCCGCATCACTGTGGTTATTCAGGGCAACAATATCAGTCACCTGTGGTTTACCCTCTGTCAGCGTACCGGTTTTATCCAGCGCGACAGTGGTCACGGTACCCAGCTGCTCCAGTGCGGCACCGCCTTTGATCAGCGCACCACGGCGGGTGGCGGCGGCCAGCGCGGAGGTGATAGCCGCCGGGGTGGAGATAACCAGCGCACACGGACAACCAATCAGCAGCAGTGTCAGACCACGGTAGATCCACGGATACCATTCCTGGCCCATAAACAGCGGCGGAATGACAATCACCAGAGCAGAGAACAGCATAATCATCGGCGTATAGTAACGGCTGAAGCGGTCGATAAAGCGCTCGATTGGCGCACGGCGCTCTTCCGCTTCCTCAATCAGTGTCAGAATACGGTCGATGGCGTTCTGACCCTGTTCGGAGACCACTTTCATCTGTACTGCGCGATCCACTGACAGCGAACCGGCAGCGACTTTTTCACCCTGTGCCCGCTCAACCGGTACGGATTCTCCGGTCAGAGCGCTTTCGTCAAAGCTCGCAAACTCACTGAGCAGCTCAGCATCTGTCGGCAGGCGTCCGCCCGGTGCGATTTCAATAATGTCGCCGGGACGCAGTTGTGCAACCGGTACGGACACTTTCTGTCCGTCCTTAATCACCACAGCATCTTCCGGTACCAGTGCCATCAGCGCGCTGACACCCCGCCGTGCGCGGCCTGCCGCATAGGATTCCAGCATTTCGCCCAGCAGGAACAGCAGGATAACCATGGCTGCTTCTTCAGTGGCACCGATAATAATCGCGCCGACAGCCGCGACCGTCATCAGTGTTTCAATCGCAAACGGAGTACCGGAGCGGATAAGACGCAGCGAGCTTTTGGCGATCGGGAACAGCCCGATCAGCGTTGAAGCGATAAAGGCGTATTTACCCAGCACCGGATTTACAAACTCCAGCGCATAGCTGAGGGCAATCAGCACCGCCAGAATCAGCATCGGCGTTGCCTGTTTCAGCAGGCCCTGCTCTTCTTTTTTCTTCGGTGCGGCACTGCCGCCGTTCAGATCCCAGAGGACAAATCCGGCCTGCTGCACGGCACTGGTCACATCCGCGCGGACATCTCCGGCAGCATCCACCACCAGTTTTTCGGTGGCAAACATCACTTTTGCCTGGGTGACCGCCGCAATTTTCAGAACGGCAGTTTCAATCTTGCGCGCACAGCTCGGGCAGTCCATCCCTTCCACCTGCCAGTTGTAACGCTGGCTGCCGCTTAATTCAGGCGGCGCGGTATCATCGGTGGCGGCGTGATCGTCTGAACAGCAACTGCCGCGTGCGTGTTCATGGTCGTGTTCAGAATGCGCATGATCGTGCGGGGCATGACCATGCGCACGGGACTCATCGTCGTCGTGTTCCGGATGTTCATGCTCACTGTGATCGTGTGCGGTATGGTCGTGTGGCTGATGAGCCTGTGACTCACTTTTTCCGCCGGTGGTGCAGGCAGATTTGCTGCCGCAGCAGCTGCTGTTGTGAGTATGCTCATGAAGTTCTTTGTCCGGGTGCATAAACACCTCCCTGTTCAACGGTGAGTTGATGTTAATTTTTCTCATTAACAGGAAGTGTACACATTGGAGTCTACTCCAGAGTCAACAACAGGGGCGCATAATTATTGGCAAATTGTGCGCTCCTGTTGTCAGAAGCAGAATTACATCAGCGTGATAGCGCGGACAATCAGGAAATGCCCGAGGAAATAGAAGGTGGAATAGACCGCTTTGGCCAGTTTAAAGGTAAACAGGAAGCGGTTGATCAGCCAGAGGATCAGGTTCAGCACCAGACAGAATGCCCCGATCATCAGGGAGAAGTTATAATCGGTCCCCAGCCCGAAGAACTGCTCTCCGGCAAGCCAGCCCATCACCAGCGCACTGAGCAGCGCGGTCAGCACCGGTACTTTATGATCGCCGAGTTTGTACCAGAGCAGCGCAAGTACCGCGATGGCAATCACCGGCACGGCAATCATCAGCGGAATATAGAAGGTGAAATTATTGAGCAGGGCGAAGCTCAGGGCATAGAGCAGATAAAACACGGCACTGGTATACAGCGACAGGTCTATTTTATTATCAGCAACCAGGCGGATGGTATCGGAGACAATGGCCACTAACAGCCCGACACACACCAGATATCCGGAGATATCCAGCCCGTAATCCCCGCTCCACGCCCACAGCAGCAACAGCAGCAGGGTGACGGGACGGAAAACCCAGCGCTGCCAGTTTGGTCCCCGGTAGGCGGCGTCGATATAGAGCCAGCCGGAAAAAAGTACAGCAATAAATGGCCAATTCATAGGGTGTCCTTGAGGTATGTTGATGGCGATTAACACCTGAATATTTGATAATATCCCGTATTTACAGAACACGATCAACCAGATTGCAGGAAAACAACCATACTCATGAACAAATTCGGTTTGTTAGGTTTTATTGTCGCCGCGTTGATTATTATCCTGGCGACCCGCCGCTTCTTTGAACAGCGCAAACAAAATGAGATAAATGACCACTCTGCGGTGGCAACATATCAGGTCACAGTGACGGAGAAAAAGGATTATCCGTATCCGAATATGCGCTCCCGTGAGCGGGATGTGGTTTTCCCGGAAACCTTCCGTTATGAGGTGCATTTCACGCCGCTGTCGGGGAAAACCATTGTGGTGTACATCAAAGAGGATGAGTATAAGGAGATTGCCCTGCATTCACGGGGAACGCTGTCAATGCAGGGGACGCGGTTTATCCGTTATGAGCCGCTGCGCTGATCAGGGTTTATCCTGATCTTTCAGTTCTGCCTGCTGGCGGCGCAGCAGGGCGAGCAGTTCAAACACACCGAATAAAAAGACACGCACTTTACCGGCGGCTGACAGTTTCTTATCCTGCGGCTGACCGGCATTGAACAGCGACATCAGCAGCCCGTGCATCACCACCATAAAAAAGGTGGCGATATGCATAAAGATATTCAGCGGTTTCGGGAACGGATGCACCAGGCTGAAAATCAGAAAACCCCAGACGGCCAGCATCAGTATGCGGCCAATATTAATCAGGAACATACGGACTCCTGTTCAGTCGTCTGCGTCTGACGCAGATAAAGACGATACGCAACCTGGCCGGCCACCTTCTCCCGGTGGCACACCCAGTTACCCGGAACAACCAGTGTGTCTGATTCCGCCTCGGCTTCAATGTAGATCATTGCCTCCGGGCTGAGCCAGTTATTCTGCTCCAGTAAATCAACGGTTTCCTGAAGCAGCCCTTTACGGAACGGCGGGTCGAGAAACACCACATCAAACGGCGTTCCCGGCTGCGCCAGAAACTGCAGGGCGCTCTGATTAACGACAGTGGCCTGTTCACATTTGAGCAGACGGGCATTGGCGCTGATCTGAGCCGCTACGGCGCGGTTGAGTTCTGTAAATGTCACGGCGGAGGCATAGCGGGAAAGTGCCTCAAAACCGAGTGCGCCGCTGCCTGCGAACGCATCAAGACAGCGCGCGCCGTTAATCACCGGCATCAGCCAGTTAAACAGGGTTTCGCGCACGCGATCAGTGGTCGGGCGCAGGCCGTCATGTGTCAGAACCGGCAGTTTACGTCCGCGCCAGAGACCGGCGATAATGCGGATCTGCCCTTGTGGTGCGGTTTGAGCTTTTTTAACCATAACCTTCGTAACTTATTAATTCTGAAATTATTAATTCAGAAATATGAATAACAGACAGGAAAACAGCGGAATATTATACGCAGGTTTTGTAAAAATTCGTTTAAATTTAATATGAAATTACGGAAAGCCGATGCGCAACCATCCTGTGAAATGATAGACTGCGTCTGATTTGCAATTAATAATGATAAAGACGCCATATCTGCTCAGGATTTTCCGGACATACCGTGCCGGAAGGTGACGGGTGGCAGTATGCAAGGAGTATAGTGGCTGTGGCAAAAGAGAAGAAAAAAGGTTTTTTTTCCTGGCTGGGTTTTGGCCGTAAAGAAGATGAACAGGCGCAGCAGGAACAGGCGGCTCAGGAAGAACAGGCGCGTTTAGCCGAAGAACAGGCTCGTCGTGATGAAGAAGCGGCTGAGCAGGCACGTCTGGCAGAAGAACAGGCCCGTCGTGATGAAGAAGCGGCTGAGCAGGCACGTCTGGCAGAAGAGCAGGCCCGCCGTGATGCGGAAGCGGCTGAACAGGCACGTCTGGCAGAAGAGCAGGCCCGCCGTGATGCAGAGGCGGCTGAACAGGCACGTTTAGCCGAAGAACAGGCCCGTCGTGATGCGGAAGCTGCGGAACAGCAGCGCTTTGCACAGGAGCAGGCGCGTCGCAATGCTGAAATCACCGAACAGCAGCGTCTGGCAGAAGAAAAACGTCTGGCGGAAGAACAGGCGGCTGAGCAGCAGCGTGCGGAAGAAGAACAGCGCCGTCTGAAAGAGCAGGCACTGCGTGATGCGGAAGCAGCTAAACAGCAGCGTCTGGCAGAAGAAAAACGTCAGGCGGAAGCGCAGGCTGCAGAGCAGCAGCGCGCAGAAGAAGAACTGCGTCAGCAGAAAGAGCAGGCACTGCGCGATGCGGAGACCGCGAAACAGCAGCGTATCGCGGAAGAAAAACGTCTGGCCGAAGAACAGGCCGCAGAGCAGCAGCGCGCGGAAGAAGAACAGCGCCGCGCGCAGGAGCAGGCACTGCGTGATGCGGAAGCGGCAAAACAGCAGCGTATCGCCGAAGATAAACGCCGTGCGGAAGAACAGGCTGCAGAGCAACAGCGTTTAGCGGAAGAACAGAAACAGCGTGACGCCGAAGCGGCTGAACAGGCGCGTCTGGCGGAAGAGCAGCGCCTTGCGCAAGAGGAAGAAGCCCGCCGTCTCGCGGAAGCCGAAGCGGAAGCACAGGACGCGGCACTGGTTGAAAATAAATCGCCTGCCCCGGCGGACACGCAGGAAAGACCGGCAAAAGAAGGGTTCTTTGCCCGGCTGAAACGCAGCCTGGTACGCACCCGTGAGAATATCGGTTCCGGTTTCTTCGGGATCTTCCGTGGTAAAAAGATCGATGACGATCTGTTTGAAGAACTGGAAGAACAATTGCTGGTGGCGGATGTCGGTGTGGAAACCACCCGCAAAATCATCACCAGTCTGACTCAGCATGCCAGCCGCCGTGATCTGAAAGATGCGGAAGCCTTATTCGTTAAACTGCGCGAAGAAATGGGCGAAATCCTGGCAACAGTCGATAAGCCGCTGGAAATTGAAGATAAAAAGCCGTATGTGATCCTGATGGTCGGCGTCAACGGCGTCGGTAAAACCACCACTATCGGTAAAATGGCGCGTCAGTATCAGGCTCAGGGTAAATCTGTCATGCTGGCCGCCGGAGATACCTTCCGTGCAGCTGCGGTGGAACAGCTTCAGGTCTGGGGCGAGCGCAACAATATCCCGGTCGTGGCACAGCACACCGGCGCGGATCCGGCTTCGGTGATTTTTGATGCCATCCAGTCCGCCAAAGCCAAAGGAGTGGATGTGCTGATTGCGGACACCGCAGGGCGTCTGCAGAATAAAGCGCACCTGATGGAAGAACTCAAGAAAATCGTGCGGGTGATGAAGAAACTTGATGAAGATGCCCCGCATGAGATTATGCTGACCTTAGATGCCAGCACCGGACAGAACGCTGTCAGCCAGGCGCGTCTCTTTAATGAAGCGGTCGGTCTGACCGGGCTGACTCTGACCAAACTTGACGGAACGGCGAAAGGCGGTGTGATCTTTGCCATCGCAGACCAGTTCGGTATTCCTATCCGGTATATCGGGGTGGGTGAAGGTATTGAAGATCTGCGTCCTTTCAAAGCCGGTGATTTTATTGAGGCACTTTTTGCCCGGGAGGATTAATCATCCATGATTCGCTTTGAACACGTCAGTAAAGCCTATTTAGGCGGTCGTCAGGCACTCCAGGGGGTGGATTTTCATATCCGCCCGGCGGAGATGGTCTTCCTGACCGGCCATTCCGGCGCAGGGAAGAGTACCCTGCTGAAACTGATTTGTGGGATTGAGCGACCCAGTGACGGCACCATTTTATTTGACGGCCACAACATCAGCCGTCTGAAAAATCGTGAAGTGCCTTTCCTGCGCCGCCAAATCGGCATGATTTTTCAGGATCACCATCTGCTGCTGGATCGCACGGTATATGACAATGTGGCGATGCCGCTGATCATTGCCGGTGCCAGCCCGGAAGATATCCGCCGCCGCGTCAGTGCCGCGCTGGATAAAGTCGGCCTGCTGGATAAGGCCCGTAACTTCCCGGTACAGCTCTCCGGCGGTGAACAGCAGCGTGTGGGCATTGCCCGTGCGGTGGTGAACAAACCGATGGTGCTGCTGGCGGATGAACCGACCGGTAACCTTGACAGTGAGCTGTCTGAAGGCATTTTACGGCTGTTTGAAGAGTTTAACCGTGTGGGTGTCACCGTTCTGATGGCAACACACGATATCATGCTGATTGAACGGCGCAATTACCGCGTGCTGACGCTGAGTCAGGGACGCATGGCGGGAGGTCATCATGGCTAAACAACCGCGTAAACCGGTAAAAAAAATGCCGTCCAAAGCCAAAGCCCTGAAAGGCGGCTGGCGGGAACAGTGGCGGCATGCGTGGGTAAACACGCTGGGCGATATGCTGCGCCAGCCGCTGTCAACACTGCTGACAGTGATGGTGATTGCGATTTCCCTGACGCTGCCGAGTGTCTTTTATATCGTCTGGAAAAACGTCAGCCATGCGGCGGAACAGTGGTATCCGACCCCGCAGCTGACGGTTTATCTGGATAAAGGTCTGGATGAACAGGGCGGGCAGAAACTGGCGGACGAGCTGAAAGCGCTCGACGGCGTGGAGAGTGTCAATTATCTCTCCCGCGACCAGGCGATAACGGAGTTCCGTGCCTGGTCCGGCTTCAGTACCGCGCTGGATATGCTGGAAGAAAACCCGCTTCCGGCGGTGGCTATCGTCACCCCGAAAGTGGATATGCAGAGCAGCGACACCCTCTCCACCCTGCGTGATCGCGTTACGGCACTGTCCGGGATTGATGAGGTGCGGATGGATGACAGCTGGTTTGCCCGGCTGGCGGCACTGACCGGCCTGGTGGGGCAGATTGCCTCGCTGATTGGTGTGCTGATGGTTGTGGCGCTGTTCCTGGTGATCGGCAACAGTGTGCGGCTCAATATTTTCAGCCGCCGCGAAACCATCAATGTGATGAAACTGATCGGCGCGACAGACGGTTTTATTCTGCGTCCGTTCCTCAACGGCGGTATGCTGCTCGGGGCATTCGGCGCAATACTGTCACTGGTGTTATCCTCTCTTCTGGTCTGGAAACTGGGTGATGTTGTGACCGATGTGTCCAAAATTTTCGGCACCACATTTGCACTGACCGGCCTGGACTGGGACGAAGCACTGCTGATTGTGCTGGTGTCCGGTATGATTGGCTGGGTTGCCGCCTGGCTGGCAACGGTCCGCCATTTACGGAATTTTATGCCGCAGTAACTGTCTCATTACCCGGCGGGCATTATCCCGCCGGGTATCCCGCATCACCGGTTTACATTCAACCAAATGACAACGCCGGCACTAAGTGATAGGCGTAACTCTGTCCTGTGTTGTACACTATTCATCATTACCGTCTGCCGACGTCATTTTTATTTGTACTGAGGACTGAATGACTAAAGATACGCAATTCCCTGTTTTAGTTCCGCAAGGGAGCATTGAGGCCTATATCCGGGCAGCTAACCAGTATCCGATGCTGACAGCCGAAGAAGAAAAAGAGCTGGCTGAGCGTCTGTATTATGACGGCGACCTTGAGGCCGCGAAAAAACTTATCATGTCGCATCTGCGGTTTGTTATCCATGTCGCCCGCAGTTATTCAGGTTATGGCCTGCCTCAGGCGGATCTTATCCAGGAAGGCAACATCGGGCTGATGAAAGCCGTGCGCCGCTTTAACCCGGAAATGGGTGTGCGCCTGGTGTCGTTTGCGGTTCACTGGATCAAAGCTGAAATTCATGAGTATGTGCTGCGTAACTGGCGCATCGTTAAAATCGCCACCACTAAAGCACAGCGCAAACTGTTCTTTAATCTGCGCAAATCCAAAAAACGCCTCGGCTGGTTTAACCAGGACGAAGTGGAAATGGTGGCGAAAGAGCTGGGGGTGACCAGCAAAGATGTGCTGGAGATGGAATCCCGTATGGCGGCGCAGGACATGGCATTTGATATGTCCGATGACGACGACGGTGATCACCCTGTGGTGGCACCGGCACTGTTCCTGGAAGATAAATCCTCTGATTTTGCTGATGAAATTGAGGAAGATAACTGGGACAACCACGCCACGGACAAACTCACCCTGGCGATTGATTCACTGGATGAGCGCAGCCGTGACATTATCCGTGCCCGCTGGCTGGATGATGACAGCAAAACTACCCTCCAGGAACTGGCGGATAAATACGGCGTTTCCGCAGAGCGCGTTCGTCAGCTGGAAAAAAATGCCATGAAAAAACTGCGCGAGGCGATTGAGGGCTGATAACAATGCTCCCGTTTCCGCCGCAATCTGTTATGGTAGCCATAGTATTTTCTGATAATCACTGACGGGGATATTATGGCTTTTTCGTCTGAAGACAAGGCAGTGTTACTGGCGGTAAAGGGCGTGGGTGCGAAAGTTATCGAACGCCTTGAGCAGATGGGTTTTTCTGACCTTAACCAGCTTGCCGCGGCAGATGCCCAATCTCTGCTGGGTGCCGGTGCGGCACTTACCGGCTCTACCTGCTGGCGCAACAGTCCGCTGGCCAGAAAAGCCATTGAGTCTGCCATTGCGGCAGCACGCCAGGCACAGAATCTGTCCTGATATGACACCGGTTCAGCTCGATCAGCGTACCGCCCGGCTGATTGTTCAGCGGGCGATGCAAATCCTCAGTTACTCCGTGAATGTGATGAATGCACAGGGAGTGATTATTGCGTCCGGTGACCCGCAGCGGGTCAATCAGCGTCATGAAGGCGCGGTGCTGGCGCTGACGGAAAACCGGATTGTGGAAATTGATGAAGCCACCGCGGCCACGCTGAAAGGGGTGAAACCGGGCATTAATCTGCCGGTGATTTTCCGCGACACCATGGTGGGTGTGGTCGGGATTTCCGGCAGACCGGATGAAGTGCGCAACTACGCCGAGCTGGTGCGCATGGCAGCGGAACTGGTGCTGGAACAGGCCGATTTGCTGGAGAAATCCCAGTGGGATCGCCGTTACCGCGATGAGCTGGTCAGCCAGCTGATAAGCCCGGAGCAGCAGCCGCAGTCGGTAAAGTCGATCGCTGCCTATCTCGGGATCTCCCCCGATAAACCCCGCATAGCCCTGATCCTCGCACTGCCTGCGCCGGATCATGAGCGGTTTCACCGTCTGGTGGACTATATTGATAATCTTAAAATGGATCTGCTGGTCAGTATCCGGGGAATAAATTCTCTCGTGGTGCTGAAACCGGTGGCCTGTGATGCGGATTTTCAGCCTGTCTCTCCGGTGCAGAAGCAGTTACAGGCACTGCGCCGGCAGCTGCCGGATCTGCTGATGTATGTCGGTGGTTTCTTTTACGGACACAATGGTCTGCACCGCTCCTGGCAGAGTGCCTGCGCTGTGCAGCAACTGGGGCAGACCCCGGCGTACAGCCGCCAGAAAACCATTTTTTATGATGAAGTCAAATTACCCGCGCTGTTACAGGGATTTCAGGAGAGCTGGCAGGCCGCTGAACTGGCCTCCGCCTGGCAGAAACTGAAAGCGGCGGACAGCCGCCGTGTGTTGTGTCATACCCTGAAGACCTATTTTGATCAGAATTGTGATCTGTCTCAAACCACAAAAACGCTGCATATTCACACAAATACCCTCCGTTACCGCCTTCAGCGTGTTGAATCGATTACTGGCTTAAATATCAATAGATTGGAATCAATGATTCAGCTTTATTTTGGTATGCTGACCGATCTGTAATTTGTGCATTTGTACAAAATACGCGGTTTCAGCCCGTTCTTTTTTGTCGGAACCTCTCAAGCTTAACCTGATAGCTGTCGCCATAATGCATCCTGTTCTGTCCGAATAATCATAACTACAGCAGGAGTCTGCACATGGTGACTGTTTCAGCTTTGGGCGCAATGGTTGCGCTGGTCGTGGCGATAGGGTTAATACTGAAAAAAGTACCGCCGGTATACGGGATGATGGCGGGGGCGCTGGCCGGAGGATTGGTCGGCGGTGCGGATCTGGTGCAGACGGTGACACTGATGGTCACCGGTGCTCAGGGGATCACCAACGCGGTACTGCGTATTCTGGCAGCGGGTGTGCTGGCCGGGGTACTGATTGAATCCGGTGCGGCGAATACCATTGCGGAAACCATTGTCCGCAAAGTGGGTGAAAAGCGGGCGCTGCTGGCGCTGGCGGTGGCAACCCTGTTACTGACAGCGGTCGGTGTGTTTATCGACGTGGCAGTTATTACAGTTTCACCGATTGCGCTGGCGATTGCGCACCGCGCGGACTTGTCCAAAATGGCAATTCTGCTGGCGATGATCGGTGGCGGTAAAGCGGGTAACGTGATGTCTCCGAACCCGAATACTATTGCGGCGGCGGATAACTTTAACGTGCCGCTGACCTCACTGATGGCGGCGGGGATTATCCCGGGCATTTTCGGGCTGATCGTGGCGTATTTTCTGGCGAAGCGTCTGGTTCACCGTGGTTCAAAAGTCACGCAGGAAGAGCTGATTGCGGCGCATCATGATGGTAAGTTACCGGGATTCTGGGCGGCAATGAGTGCCCCGCTGGTAGCGATTTTCCTGCTGTCACTGCGTCCGGTGGCCGGTATCAGCATTGACCCGCTGATCGCGCTGCCGGTCGGCGGCCTGGCCGGTGCGCTGATTATGGGGCGTATCCGTCAGTCCAATCACTTTATTACCTCCGGACTGAGCCGGATGGCACCGGTGGCGATTATGCTGCTGGGAACCGGAACCCTGGCGGGAATTATCGCCAACTCCGGTCTGAAAGATGTGTTAATTAACGGCCTGACGGCGTCCGGCCTGCCATCCTATCTGCTGGCACCGATTTCCGGGGCACTGATGTCCATGGCAACCGCGTCCACCACAGCGGGTACGGCGGTGGCATCTGCGGTATTCAGCTCAACGCTGCTTGATCTGGGCGTGAGTGCGCTGGCCGGGGCGGCAATGATCCACGCCGGTGCGGTGGTGCTCGATCAGATGCCGCACGGCAGCTTCTTCCATGCAACCGGCGGCAGTGTCAATATGCAGGTTCATGAGCGTCTGAAATTACTGCCTTACGAAACGATGGTGGGTCTGGTGATTGCGATTGTATCCACTCTGATTTTTGGTGTCTTCGGGTTTGGCGGGTAAAAGGAATTAAGTATGAAAATAGTGATTGCTCCGGATTCATTTAAAGAGAGTCTGACCGCCCTTCAGGTCGCCGATGCGGTGGAAGCGGGATTCAGAACCATTTTCCCTGATGCGCAGTACATCAAACTGCCGATGGCGGATGGCGGCGAGGGCACAGTTGTCTCTATTATTGAAGCCACACAGGGAACACTGAAAGAAACCGAAGTCACGGCTCCGCTGGGGAATAAAGTGACCGGGTTTTACGGGCTGTCCGGAGACGGTAAAACCGCCATTATTGAGATGGCCGCAGCTTCCGGGTTACATCTGGTGCCGCCTGCACAGCGCGATCCGCGTGTGACCACGACGTTCGGTACCGGGGAGCTTATCCTCGCGGCGCTGGATGACGGCGCGGAAAAAATTATCCTCGGGATCGGCGGCAGTGCCACTAATGACGGTGGTGCCGGTATGATGCAGGCACTGGGGGTGGTATTCCGTGATGAACAGGGGAATTCACTGCCGTTCGGCGGCAGTGCGCTGGCAGAACTGGCTTCCGTGGATTTATCCGGACTGGATCTGCGTCTGGCGAAGACAGAGTTTGTGGTGGCCTGTGATGTGAATAATCCGCTGTGCGGACCGAAAGGGGCATCTGCCACCTTCGGGCCGCAGAAAGGTGCAACACCGGCGATAGTCAGCGAGCTGGATGCGGCGCTGCGTCACTACGGGGAGGTTATTGAATCCCTGACCGGTAAGTCACTGAGTGATGTCGCCGGTGCCGGAGCGGCAGGCGGTATGGGCGTTCCGCTGATGGCATGGCTTGATGCCCGGATGCAGCCGGGAATTGAGATGGTGATCGAAACACTGGATCTGAACTCGGTGGTCAAAGATGCTGATCTGGTGATCACCGGGGAAGGACGGATGGACAGCCAGACGATTCAGGGAAAAACCCCGGCGGGTGTGGCGAAAGCTGCAAAAGCGCGGGGAATCCCGGTGATTGCGCTGGCAGGCGGGATGAGTGACGACTATGCCGTCGTGCATGAGCACGGCATTGATGCCGTGTTCTCCGTGATCCCGCGGATTTGCTCTCTGGATGAGGCATTGGCACAGGCGGCGGTTAATATTGAAGTAGCCGCCCGCAATATCGCTGCGGTACTGGCGATGAAAATAGTATAAAAAAGAAAACGACTGAGAAATAACAGCCGGGGCACCGCCCCGGCTTTTTTATCAGTAATATTCGTAACGGGATTCCAGCGTGATCCCGCTGCTCTGAATGGCGGCGGATCCTTCTAACTGAATAGCCTTGATCATGGTCTGTAATTCACAGTTTCCGTACGGATCCCATTTATAGCAGGTGTAGGCATAGGCGCTTTTTCCCCAGAATGTCGGCAGTTTTTGTGTGACGCTGACGACCTGATTCTGTTCGTTATAGGTATATTCCTGCGTCATCACATTCGGCTGTTCAATATCAGTCAGCAGCCCGTCAGCGTCATAATGATAAACCGTCACCCGTGTTTCACCGTTCTCTGTCTCTTTCTCCGAAACCAGGCGGTTATTCTGATAGCGGTAGCGGGTTTCTGACTGCCAGGATTGGTTGTCCGGTATTGTTTTATAGGATTCTGTCAGGCTGACGATCCGGTTTTCCGCATTGCGGGTGTATTGCTGATCAATCTGTGTGCTCAGTACAGTGTCACCCGGGAGCACGTTACTGACAGTTATAGATGCCTGATCCGGTTTTTCCGGCACGATCTGCGTGGTTTGCGTAATCGGCACCTGACCTTCTTCTATCGCCATTTCCCGGTATTCATAATCATATTGTGTCAGATCGCTGCACGGACCGAAGTGCAGTTTTTCTTTCACCCACAGGATAAGCCCCATCGAGCGGTAAGACGTGATAGTGATTGATTTTACCGGCCCGTAATATTTCGCGCCGGTAATAATAAATGTATTTTGCCGGTTAATATCCTGTGCCGCATCATCACAGCTGCCGGGGGGGGCGGCCACAGCGGTCAGCGGCAGCGCAAAAGTGAGCAGGAGCATGCCCGTTAGTTTATTCATGTCGCGGACCATTCCATCAGTCATAGTGAACAGAAAACCCGGATCCGGATAAATCAATCAGTAAACTGAATCAGATCCCGGGTTATTACGTCGCCGGATGAATCTAATAACAAAGAGAGATAATTGCTATCGGAATAGTGGGGAAAACTATTTTTCCGGTGATGAATTTCCGCATTAAGTTATCCTTAACGAATCATTAACCAGTTTATAACACTGTTTTTTGCCGAAAAAACACCCGATCTTAACCGGATATTATCCTGTTAATGATGCAATAATCTCCTTTTCTGATTTGCTTTTCAGAATAAAAATCCTGTTTAATGAACTGAAAATAAAGCATTAATTAATGTAATGCGACTCATTATAACGGAACTTAAAAAAATACCGCACATGCTGACCGTCCGGTCACTGCAAAGCTAACCGATGGGGATGTTCTGATGAAAAAAACAATGAAAATGGCAATCATTGCCGGGGCTGTATCCTGTGCATTAAGTGCAGCGGCGTATGCTGAAGATATTAAAGTCGCGGTGGTGGGCGCAATGTCCGGACCGGTCGCACAATACGGTGATATGGAGTTTACCGGTGCCCGCCAGGCGATTGAGGACATCAATGCCAAAGGCGGGATTAACGGCAATAAACTGGTGATCACCGAATACGATGACGCCTGTGACCCGAAACAGGCGGTGGCGGTTGCCAACAAAGTGATTAATGACGGCATGCGTTATGTGATCGGGCACCTCTGCTCCTCCTCCACACAACCTGCGTCAGATATTTATGAGGACGAAGGGATCCTGATGATCACCCCGGCTGCAACCAATGCGGATTTAACCACGCGCGGTTACAGCCTGATCATGCGCACCACCGGCCTGGATTCTGACCAGGGCCCGACCGCCGCAAAATATATTCTCGAAAAAGTGAAACCGCAGCGCATTGCCGTGGTGCATGACAAACAGCAGTACGGTGAAGGCCTGGCGCGTTCCGTGAAAGACAATCTGAACAAAGCCGGGGTGAAAGAAGTGCTGTTTGAAGGGGTCACGGCGGGTGATAAGGATTTCTCCGCGCTGGTCGCGCGTCTGAAGAAAGAGAATGTGGATTTTGTCTATTTCGGCGGTTACTACCCGGAAATGGGACAGATTTTACGCCAGGCAAAACAGGCGGGGCTGAATATCCGCTTTATGGGACCGGAAGGCGTGGGTAACTCCTCACTCTCCAACATTGCCGGTGACGCATCTGAAGGCATGCTGGTGACGCTGCCGAAACGCTATGACCAGGTTCCGGCCAACAAACCGGTGGTGGATGCGCTGGCAGCGAAAAAACTGGATGCGACCGGGCCGTTCGTCTGGACAACCTATGCGGCATTACAGTCTCTGACCACCGCTATGCAGCGCAGTGGCAGCATGGAGCCGGCGGATCTGGCGGCTGACCTGAAAGGTAAGCCGGTTGACACCGTGATGGGCGAACTGAGCTGGACACCAAACGGGGATCTGAAAGGTTTCGAGTTCGGCGTATTTGAATGGCACAAAGACGGAACCTCATCACCGCTGAACTGATCCGCAGCGGTGACTGATGCGGGCAGTGTGTTTCAGGGGAGTGCGCTATGTCAGAACAATTATTATATTTTACGCAGCAATTGCTGAACGGATTAACGCTGGGAAGCACCTATGCCCTGATCGCCATCGGTTACACCATGGTGTACGGCATTATCGGTATGATTAACTTTGCCCACGGCGAAGTATATATGATCGGCAGTTACGTCTCGTTTATTGTGATTGCCGGGCTGATGATGTTGGGGATTGATGTCGGCTGGCTGTTAATTACCGCTGCATTTATTACAGCGATAATTATTGCCAGTGCCTATGGCTGGAGTATCGAACGGGTCGCCTACCGGCCCGTCCGTCATTCAAAACGGCTGATTGCCCTGATTTCGGCGATCGGGATGTCCATTTTTCTGCAAAACTTTGTCAGTCTTTCTCAGGGCTCCCGCGATCTTGCACTGCCCGGGCTGATTAACGGCCGCTGGACCTTCGGGGAGAGCGGCGGTTTCTCAGCCACGGTTTCCGCTATGCAGATCACCATCTGGGTGGTGACGGTACTGGCGATGCTGGCGCTGACCCTTTTTATCCGTTACTCGCGGATGGGCCGCGCCTGCCGGGCCTGTGCGGAAGATCTGAAAATGGCCGGTTTACTCGGGATCAACACCGATCGTGTGATTGCACTGACCTTTGTGATCGGTGCGGCGATGGCGGCGGTAGCCGGGGTGCTGCTGGGGCAGTTTTACGGCGTGATCAACCCGTATATCGGCTTTATGGCCGGGATGAAAGCCTTTACCGCCGCGGTTCTCGGCGGGATCGGCAGTATTCCGGGGGCGATGATCGGCGGGGTGATCCTCGGCGTATCAGAAGCCATGACCTCCGCCTATTTCAGTACGGAATATAAAGACGTGGTTTCATTCGGCTTGCTTATCCTTGTGTTACTGGTGATGCCGACCGGGATCCTCGGGCGTCCGGAGGTTGAAAAGGTATGACAAAATCTCACTGGATCAACGCCATTGTCGCCACTGCAACGCTGTTTGTGCTGGCCTCCGTGATGATGGGGCTGCAATTGTCCCTCGACGGTACACGTCTGATAGTCCGTAACGCCGATGCCGTCCGCTGGGAGTGGATCGGCACCGGCTGTGTGATTGTCTTTATCTTTCAGCTGGTGCGCCCGTCACTGAAAAAACTGACGGCGCGCCTGCCGAAAAGCAGCTGTTCCCTGCCGGGTTTTGACGGCTCCACCAACACGCAGAAAATTATTGCCGGGCTGATTATTATCGCAGCCATTATCTGGCCGTTTATGGTGTCGCGCGGCAGTGTGGATATCGCCACCTTAACCCTTATCTATGTGATGCTCGGCCTCGGGTTGAATGTGGTGGTCGGGTTATCCGGCCTGCTGGTGCTGGGCTACGCCGGGTTCTACGCCATCGGTGCATACACTTACGGGCTGATGAACCACTATTTCGGCTGGGGATTCTGGCAGAGCCTGCCGCTGGCCGGTATTGCCGCGGCGCTGTCCGGGCTGCTGCTCGGCTTCCCGGTGCTGCGGCTGCGGGGGGATTATCTGGCGATTGTGACGCTCGGCTTCGGGGAAATTGTCCGTATTCTGCTGCTGAATAATACGGAGTTTACCGGCGGGCCAAACGGTATCAGTCAGATCCCGAAACCGACTTTATTCGGGCTGGAATTCAGCCGGACCGCCAAAGAGGGCGGCTGGGATACCTTCCATAATTTCTTCGGCCTGGCGTATGACCCGGGCGATCGTATTATCTTCCTGTATCTGGTCGCGCTGCTGCTGGTACTGGCAACACTGTTTATTATCAGCCGGTTACTGAGAATGCCGTTGGGCCGGGCGTGGGAAGCACTGCGTGAGGATGAAATCGCCTGCCGCTCGCTGGGGCTCAGTCCGACACGTATCAAACTGACGGCATTTACCATCAGTGCGGCCTTTGCCGGGGTGGCGGGTACGTTATTTGCCGCCCGTCAGGGTTTTATCAGCCCGGAATCCTTTACCTTCACAGAATCGGCTTTTGTGCTGGCAGTGGTGGTGCTGGGCGGTATGGGCTCACAAACCTCGGTGATTCTGGCAGCCGTTATCCTGGTGGTTTCCCGTGAAATGATGCGTGATCTGAACGCTTACAGCATGCTGTTGCTCGGGGCGCTGATGGTGCTGATGATGGTCTGGCGGCCGCAGGGATTACTGCCGGTGTCGCGTCCGCACCTGAAGGTCAGCACAACGGATACGGAAAAAACCGGAGGTGCGCAATGACTGATACCTTATTGCAGGTCTCCGGCCTGACCATGCGTTTCGGTGGCTTGCTGGCGGTAAACAATGTGTCGCTGGAGCTGAACCGGGGCGAGATAGTCTCTCTGATCGGTCCCAACGGCGCGGGAAAAACCACGATCTTCAACTGCCTGACCGGCTTCTACAAACCGGCAGACGGGCAGATCCTGCTGCGCGGAAAACCGGTGCAGGGATTATCCGGACAGGCAATCGCCCGGCTCGGCATGATCCGCACCTTCCAGCATGTGCGTTTATTCCGGGAAATGACGGTGATTGAAAACCTGCTGGTGGCGCAGCATCAGCATCATAAAAGCGGATTACTCGCCGGGCTGCTGACACTGCCCTCATTCCGCCGTGATCAGCGTGAAGCCACGGAACGTGCAGTGATGTGGCTGGACAGAATCGGGCTGACGGCACTGGCAAACCGGCAGGCAGGTAACCTGGCGTATGGTCAGCAGCGGCGGCTGGAAATCGCCCGCTGTATGGTGACCCGGCCGGATATTCTGATGCTGGATGAACCGGCGGCCGGGCTGAACCCGAAAGAAACGGACGATCTGGATGCACTGATCGCGGAACTGCGGACGGAGCACGGCGTGTCTGTCCTGCTGATCGAACATGATATGAAACTGGTGATGGGAATTTCAGACCGGATCTATGTGGTGAACCAGGGAACGCCGCTGGCAAGCGGCACCCCGGCGGCGATCCGCAACCATCCGGACGTGATCCGCGCGTATTTGGGGGAGGCATACTGATGCTGGAATTTAATAATGTCTCCGCGCAGTACGGCAAAATTCAGGCACTGCATGAAGTCAGCCTGTCGGTGCACAAAGGGGAAATTGTCACTCTGATCGGCGCGAACGGTGCGGGGAAAACCACACTGCTCAGCACACTGTGCGGGGAACCGCGGGCGACGACCGGGGAGATCCGTTACCTCGGGGAGAACATCACGGCACTGCCGACGGCGCAGATCATGCGTAAAGACATTGCTCTGGTACCGGAGGGGCGGCGGGTATTCGGGCGGATGACGGTGGAAGAGAATCTGGCCATGGGCGGATTTTTTGCATCCAAAACGCAGTATCAGGCACGGATTGCTCAGGTATATGAGCTTTTCCCGAGGCTTCAGGAGCGCCGCCATCAGCGGGCGGGAACAATGTCCGGTGGTGAGCAGCAGATGCTGGCTATCGGCCGTGCGCTGATGAGCAGCCCTCAGTTGTTACTGCTGGACGAACCGTCCCTCGGGCTGGCGCCGATTATCATCATGCAGATTTTCGATACCATCCGTGAACTGCGCGATGCGGGTATGACTATCTTCCTGGTCGAACAGAATGCCAATCAGGCGCTGAAATTGGCGGACAGAGGTTATGTGCTTGAAAACGGGCGGGTCGTGCTGGAGGATACCGGTCAGGCGCTGCTGGTGAATGAAGCGGTCAGAAGTGCCTATCTGGGCGGCTGATCAGATGACGGTTTTCCGGAAAAAATCTGACGGAATTTGTCCTCATTTTCTGTCAGATTTCTGACCCACGGGCAGGCTTCCGGCTCACCGTTATCACAGGAGGTTTTCATCAGTGCCACACCTTTTTCGTAATCCTGCGCCACGCCGTGTCCCTGGAGATACATCATCGCGAGGTAAAACAGAGCGGAGCCGTGTGAATGTACCGCCGCTCTCTCATAAAAATTCCGGGCAATAACGCAATCACCGCGTTCACAGCCTTTGCCGCGATAATACATCACACCCAGCTGATAAAGCGCGTCCGGCTGACCCTGTGATGCGGCTTTCTCGAACCAGGTTCTGGCTTTGCTGATATCCTGCTCCGCACCTTCGGCATATAAAAACATCATCCCCAGCTGATACTGGGCAACCGCCATATTCTGCCTGGCGGCCTGTTCAAACCAGTAATGTGCCAGCACCATCTCTTTGCTGTCACGGTTATTTAAATCGGCCAGATGAAGATACACATTGGCCAGATTCACCTGTCCCGGCGCGTATTTCTGCACCGCCGCTTTTTCAAACCAGACTTTGGCTTCCTGTAATGATGTCACGGACTGATCGCTGAGCAGGATCAGTTTTCCCAGCTCATTCTGGGCATAAGGATTGTTCTGTTCCGCCGCTTTCCGGTACCAGTATTTGGCCTGCACAATATCCTGCTTTGCGCGGAAGGTATCGGCCAGTGTTATCTGCGCGGTAATATTGCCGCTCAGTGCTCTGGCTTCGGTCTGTTGTATTGCTGCCTGTTTTGCCTGAAGCGGGGCGGCGGTAAACAGTACGGCAAACAGGAGTCCTGTAGTGATGACGGTTTTCATTACACATCCTGTTATTGATTTTCCGGCGGATATCACGCTCTGAACATGACCAGTGTAAAAGGCGGATAAGTCCGGGTAAATCAGCCGGGGACTACGTATTTATGGGCGGATGCCCTCTGATGGTGCACTGCAATGGTGCAAAACGGTATTTTTTGCAGCGGAAACCAGCGGATCCGGCGGGCTGCAAAAGCGGAATGATTATTGCAGCGATGATAACCGACAGCCGGGGCTTTCCCGTTTGCAGCGATAAGAGGCTCTGATGACTGAATATGATTTTGTAATAAAAGCGGATGATTTATCTTCACCGCAAACCGGTGCACTGATTGCCCTGCATTTACAGGGAATGGCACAGAATACGCCGCAGGAACATGTTTATGCTCTCGGTAAAAGCGGTCTGCGGGCGGATAACATCCGCGTCTGGAGTGTCTGGGCCGGTGACCGTATCGCGGCTGCCGGGGCGCTGAAACAGATTTCTGCCGCACAGGGCGAGATAAAATCGATGCGGGCTCACCCGGATTTTCGCGGCAAAGGGGCGGGTAAATTACTGCTGCTGCATATTATTGCGCAGGCAAAGCAGTGCGGCATGATCCGCCTGAGCCTGGAGACCGGCTGCCATCCGGATTTTGAACCGGCACTGGCGCTGTACCGCCGCTGCGGTTTTCAGCCCGGAGCGGCGTTTGGTGATTATCAGGCCGGTGAACATAATCAGTTTTTCCATCTGGATTTGTGATAACAGGGCGGGTTTACGGAAACCCGCATTTTTATACTTTTTTTATACCTTTCCCGCTGAATTTTGCGACATCTTTGCACCCGCTTTTCTAGACTCAATGATGAATACCTCACACATGTAAGGACAAGTTATGAGTCTGGCTCTTATTGCAGGCATCGCCGGTACATTACTGCTGCTGGCATACCTCCTTTATGCCCTGATTAATGCGGAGAAATTCTGATGGCCGCGAATGCCTTTTTACTTATCGCCGGGTTTCTGATTGTTTTGCTGATTGCGGCAAAACTGCTCAGTAACCTGCTGGTCTGCTTTATTGACGGTACACCGCTGCCGGTTTTGCGCCGTGTGGAAGGTGTGCTGTGGCGCTTTGCGGGGATTGGCCGCGATGAGATGCGCTGGCAGGGATATCTGACGGCGCTGCTGCTGTTTAATGCGCTGGGACTGATATTCCTGACGGCGATCCTGATGCTGCAGGCAGATTTACCGCTCAACCCGCGTCACTTCCCGGGGATGTCATGGGATCTGGCACTGAACACAGCGGTCAGTTTTGTCACCAATACCAACTGGCAGTCTTACAGCGGGGAATCCACTGTCAGCTATTTCAGCCAGATGGCCGGGCTGACCGTACAGAACTTCCTGTCCGCCGCCACCGGCATTGCCGTGGCGTTTGCTCTGATCCGCGCCCTGTGCCGCCGCTCTGTGCAGACACTCGGTAATGCGTGGGCGGATCTGACCCGCATCACGCTGTGGCTGCTGCTGCCGCTCTCCGTAATTATTGCGCTGTTCTTTATTTCGCAGGGCGTGATCCAGAACTTCCATGACTACCAGACCATCATCACGCCGGAAGGCGCGCAGCAGGTGCTGCCGATGGGGCCGGTGGCTTCCCAGGAAGCGATTAAACTGCTCGGTACCAACGGCGGCGGCTTCTTCGGTGCCAACTCGGCGCACCCGTTTGAAAACCCGACGGCGCTGACCAACTTTGTGCAGATGCTGGCGATTTTCCTGATCCCGGCGGCACTCTGTTTTGCGTTCGGGCGCTGCGCCGGTAATCCGGGCCAGGGTCGTGCACTGCTGGCTGCAATGACGATTGTGTTTGTTGCTGCGGCTGCTGCTGTGATGTGGAGCGAAACCCACGGTAACCCGGCCTTTGCGGGTATGGGAATCGACAGCGCGATCAATATGGAAGGGAAGGAGAGCCGCTTTGGTATTCTTGCCACCGGGCTGTTTGTGGCCGTGACCACAGCCGCCTCCTGCGGCGCGGTGAACAGCATGCATGACTCCCTGACACCGCTGGGTGGCCTGGTACCGCTGTGGCTGATGCAGATCGGTGAAGTGATCTTCGGCGGCGTGGGCGCCGGTTTCTACGGCATGATGCTGTTTGTTTTCCTCGCCGTTTTTATCGCCGGACTGATGATTGGCCGCACGCCGGAATACCTCAGCAAAAAAATTGAGGTACGGGAGATGAAATTGACCGCGCTGGCGATTCTGGTCACCCCGGCACTGGTTCTCGGCGGCACGGCACTGGCGATGATGACAGAGGCCGGACGCGGCGCGATGCTCAATCCGGGCGCTCACGGCTTCAGTGAAGTGCTGTATGCCCTCTCATCCGCTTCAAACAATAACGGCAGTGCCTTTGCCGGGCTGAGCACCAACACCCCGTTCTGGAACCTGCTGCTGGCATTCTGCATGCTCGCGGGCCGCTTCGTGGTGATTGCGCTGGTGATGATGCTGGCAGGTTCGCTGGTCAGCAAAACTATCCGGACAGCCGGCGCAGGCACCTTGCCGACAACCGGGCCGCTGTTTACCGGGCTGCTGATCGCCGCAATATTACTGATCGGCGCACTGACCTTTGTTCCTGCACTGGCACTGGGGCCGGTGGCGGAATTTCTTGATTTACTTAAGTGATTGACGGGAGAACACCATGAGTCGTCAGACACAGCGATTATTTGAACCCGCACTGGTGCGCCGCGCACTGCCGGATGCATTCCGTAAGCTCTCGCCGGTGGTGCAGTGGCAGAATCCGGTGATGTTTATTGTCTGGTGCGGCAGCCTGCTGACCACACTGCTGGCCACCGGGATGTTAAGCGGATTTATCAGCGGTAACGGCGGATTTACCCTCACCATCGCCCTGTGGCTGTGGTTTACCGTGCTGTTTGCCAACTTCGCCGAAGCGCTGGCGGAAGGGCGCAGCAAAGCGCAGGCCGACAGCCTGAAAGGGATGAAAAAAACCAGCCGCGCTCGTCGTCTGCATGCGGCACAGCGCGACAGCGGTTTCGATATGGTTTCTGCTGATACCCTGCGCAAAGGGGATTTGGTACTGGTGGAAGCGGGGGATCTGATCCCGTGTGACGGTACCGTACTGGAAGGCGGCGCATCTGTGGATGAGAGCGCCATTACCGGTGAATCCGCCCCGGTGATCCGCGAATCCGGCGGCGATTTTGCTTCCGTTACCGGCGGTACCCGGATTCTGTCTGACTGGCTGATTATTGAGTGCAGTGCAAACCCGGGTGACAGCTTCCTTGACCGCATGATCAGCATGGTCGAAGGCGCGAAACGCAGCAAAACGCCGAACGAGATTGCTCTGACCATCCTGCTGGCCGCGCTGAGTATTGTGTTCCTGCTGGCAGTGGCCACACTCTGGCCGTTTACCGCCTATACCGGCAATCCGGTCACTCTGACGGTAATGGTCGCACTGCTGGTCTGCCTGATCCCGACCACCATCAGCGGCCTGCTTTCCGCCATTGGTGTGGCAGGGATGAGCCGCATGCTGGCGGCCAACGTGATCGCCACCAGCGGCCGTGCGGTGGAAGCTGCCGGGGATGTGGACGTGCTGCTGCTGGACAAAACCGGCACCATCACGCTGGGTAACCGCCAGGCCTCTGCATTCCTGGCCGCACCCGGCGTGGATGAAAGAACGCTGGCGGATGCGGCACAGCTGTCATCCCTGGCGGATGAAACCCCGGAAGGGCGCAGTATCGTGGTGCTGGCAAAACAACGCTTCAGCCTGCGGGCTCGGGAGCTGGAAAGCCTGAATGCGACCTTTATTCCGTTTACCGCCCAGACCCGTATGAGCGGCATCAATGTGGACGGACGTACTATCCGTAAAGGCTCGGTGGATGCTATCCGCCGCTATATTGAGGCCAACCACGGTCACTTCCCGGCACAGGTCGACAAACTGGTGGAAGAGGTAGCACGCAGCGGCGGAACCCCGCTGGTAGTGGCCGAAGAGCATCGTGTGCTCGGGGTGATCGCCCTGAAAGATATCGTGAAAGGCGGGATCCGCGAACGCTTTGCGCAACTGCGTCAGATGGGGATCAAAACCGTGATGATCACGGGGGATAACCGGCTGACCGCTGCGGCGATTGCTGCCGAAGCCGGGGTGGATGATTTCCTGGCGGAAGCGACCCCGGAAGCCAAACTGGCGCTGATCCGTCAGTATCAGAAAGAAGGGCGGCTGGTGGCAATGACCGGCGACGGTACCAATGATGCCCCGGCGCTGGCACAGGCGGATGTTGCGGTGGCGATGAACTCGGGCACCCAGGCGGCGAAAGAGGCGGGGAATATGGTCGATCTGGACTCCAACCCGACCAAACTGATTGAGGTGGTGCATATCGGTAAACAGATGCTGATGACACGCGGTTCGCTGACCACATTCAGTATCTCCAATGATATCGCCAAATATTTCGCGATTATCCCGGCGGCGTTTGCCGTGACCTATCCGCAGCTGGATGCGCTTAATATCATGCGCCTGCACTCACCGGATTCGGCCATGTTAAGTGCGGTTATCTTCAACGCCCTGATTATTGTCTTTCTGATCCCGCTGGCGCTGAAAGGGGTACCGTATCACGCCCTGAGTGCCGCGCAGATGTTACGCCGTAATCTGTGGATCTACGGACTGGGTGGCCTGGTTGTGCCGTTTATCGGTATAAAATTGATAGATATGTTACTGACCCTGACAGGGTTAGTATAAGGATAAACAATGAGTCAGATACGTCCCGCAATCATAATATTTCTGGTTCTGGCACTGGTAACAGGGGTATTTTATCCTCTGCTGACCACCTCACTCGGGGAGTGGTGGTTTGCCCGTCAGGCCAACGGCTCACTGATTGAAGTGAATAACGAAGTCAAAGGCTCGGCGCTGATCGGCCAGCAGTTCACACAGCCCGGTTATTTTCACGGACGTCCGTCAGAAACGGCGGAGCATCCGTATAATGCACTGAGCTCCGGCGGCAGCAACCTGAGCACCGGCAACCCGGAACTGTTACAGCGGGTGGCGCAGCGGGCAGAGGCATTAAGGGCGGAAAACCCGGACGCGTCCCGTCCGGTGCCGGTTGACCTGGTGACCGCCTCTGCCAGCGGGCTGGATCCGGATATCTCCCCGGAGGCCGCTTACTGGCAGGCACCACGTGTTGCCAAAGCGCGTAATATGACACCGGCGGAGGTGGAGAAACTGATCCGCGAACATATCACTACCCCGGTGCCTGCGTTTACCGGTATGCCGGTCGTGAATGTGCTGGCACTGAACCTGGCGCTGGATGCACATGCGGCGGACAAAACCAGCCTGAACTAACGGAAGGACAGCATTATGTATGATGAGCCACTGCGTCCCGATCCTGACCAGTTACTGGCACAGGTCACAGAGCGCCCGCGCGGGAAACTGAAGATCTTCTTCGGTGCCTGTGCGGGGGTCGGGAAAACCTACGCCATGCTGAAAGAGGCGCAGCGGCTGCGTGAGCAGGGCATTGATGTGCTGGCCGGGGTGGTGGAAACCCATGGCCGCAGTGAAACCGCTGCCTTGCTGGAAGGGCTGCGTATCCTGCCGCTGAAAAAGCACAACTACCGGGGACGGCAGGTGGCAGGGTTTGATCTCGACCGCGCGCTGGCGATCCATCCGGCGGTGATCCTGATGGACGAACTGGCGCACACCAACATCCCCGGCGCCCGCCACCCGAAACGCTGGCAGGATGTGGAAGAGCTGCTCAATGCCGGGATCGATGTCCTCACCACCATCAATGTGCAGCACCTGGAAAGCCTGAATGATATTGTCGGTGGCGTGACCGGTGTTCGTGTGCGGGAAACCGTGCCGGACCCGGTGTTTGATGCCGCAGATGAAATCGTGCTGGTGGATTTAACCCCGGATGACCTGCTCGACAGGCTGCGCGAGGGTAAAGTGTATCTCCCGGCTCAGGCAGAGCGGGCGATCGAGCACTTTTTCCGCAAAGGCAATCTGCTGGCACTGCGTGAACTGGCGCTGCGGCGGACCACCGACCGTGTCGATGAACAAATGCGCGCCTGGCGGGAACGGAAAGGTCAGGAGAAAGTCTGGCACACCCGGGATGCGATTCTGGTCTGTCTGCGTCCGGACGGCGGTAATGAAAAACTGGTGCGTGCCGCAGCCCGGCTGGCGGCACGGCTCGGCAGTGACTGGCATGCGATTTTTGTCGAAACTCCCGCACGGCATAAGCTGCCGTCACCGCAGCGGCGTACTATCCTCACCACCCTGTCGCTGGCGCAGCAACTGGGGGCCACCACGGCAACGCTGGCAGAGCCGGAAGAGAGCAGAGCGGTGATCCGCTATGCGCGGGAAAATAACCTCGGCAAAATTATGATTGTCCGCCATGAGCGGACATCCTGGTGGCGTCGCGACAAATTACAGGAACAACTCAGCCGCAGTGCCGCTGATCTGGATGTGGTGATGATCGCCCCGCAGGACAGACAGCCGGAAAACCGCGAAAAATTCAGCGATAACCGGCCGTTTCTGGATAAACACAAAACCGATTTGCAGGGCTGTGTGGTTGCGGCACTGATTTGTGCCGTCACCACCCTGATGGCGCACCACTGGCTGATGGCCTTTGATAATGCCAACCTGGTGATGCTCTATATCCTGGGTGTGGTAGTGGTGGCGCGGTTTTACGGGCGCTGGCCCTCTGTGTTTGCCACCATTATTAACGTTATCAGCTTTGATATCTTTCTTATCAACCCGAAAGGCACGCTGGCTGTCTCGGATATGCAGTATCTGCTCACCTTCGCCGTGATGATGACGGTCGGGCTGGTGATCGGAAGCCTGACCGCCGGTGTCCGTTATCAGGCGCGGGTGGCGCGTTACCGCGAACAGCGTACCTGGCATTTGTATGAAATGTCGAAAGCCCTGGCGGTGGCGCGGGAATCTGATGATATTGCCTCGGTCAGTTGCCACTTTATCAGCCACAGCCTGCATGCCCGCTGTGAAATGCTGTTGCCGGATGAACAGGGTAACCTGATCCCGGCCGGCGGCGGCACAGGCGATAACGGCCGTGACGATGCCATCATCCGCTGGAGTTACGACAAAGGCCAGCCCGCCGGGTTCGGTACCGGCACACTGCCCGGTGTGCCGTATCAGATCCTGCCGGTCTGCACGACAGAAAAAGTCTACGGCGTGGTGATTGTGGAGCCGTATAACCGCCGTCAGCTGCTGATCCCCGAACAGCAGCGGCTGCTGGAAACCCTGATCCTGCTGGCAGCGGGGGCACTGGAGCGCCGCACCCTGACAGAACGCGAGGCGCAATCACGGCTGGTCAGTGAACGTGAGCAGGTGCGCAACTCGCTGCTGGCGGCGCTGTCTCATGATCTGCGCACACCGCTGACTGTGCTGTTTGGTCAGGCAGAAATTCTGACACTGGATCTGACCAGCGAAGGCTCGCCGTATGCCGCGCAGGCCAATGAGATCCGCCAGCACATCCTCAGCACCACGCGGCTGGTCAATAACCTGCTGGATATGGCGCGGATCCAGTCCGGCGGCTTTAATCTCAATAAAGAGTGGCTGCCGCTGGAAGAGGTGATCGGCAGTGCCCTGCAAATGCTGAAACCGCGCTTTGACACAGATTCGGTGCAGATTGACCTCAATGACCCGATGCAGCTGATTTGTGCTGACGGCCCGCTGTTTGAACGGGTGTTGATCAATCTGCTGGAAAACGCGATAAAATACGCCGGGCCGCAGGCGCAGATTGGCATCCGCTCGCGGTTGTCGGACAATATGATTGATATTGAAGTGTGGGACAACGGCCCGGGTATCCCGGCCGGACAGGAAGCACAGATATTTGAGAAATTTTCGCGCGGCCAGAAAGAATCCGCCATTCCGGGGATCGGCCTCGGGCTGGCTATCTGCCGGGCGATTGCCGAAGTGCACGGTGGCACTATTTTAGCCGGAAACCGTGACGGGGGTGGCGCAAGCTTCCATATCCGTCTACCCTGTGAAGATCCGCCCGTAATTGATGAAGATGATAACCCGCTGTGACCACTGTACTGATTGTTGAAGATGAAAAAGGGATCCGCCGCCTTCTGCGCACTGCGCTGGAAGGGGATTCCGTGCGTGTGTTTGAAGCGGAGGACCTGGCGCGCGGTCTGGTGGAAGCGGCGACCCGCAAACCGGATCTGGTGATCCTCGACCTCGGTCTGCCGGACGGTGACGGCATCACCTTTGTGCAGGAGTTCCGTCAGTGGAGTTCCGTGCCGGTGCTGGTGCTTTCCGCCCGTGACAGTGAGCATGACAAAATTGCCGCCCTGGATGCCGGGGCGGATGACTACATGACCAAACCCTTTGGTGTCGGGGAGTTACAGGCGCGGCTGCGGGTGCTGATGCGCCGCTATCCCGGCAGTGAAAAGAACGATCCCGTCTATGCGTTCGGGGATATCTGTGTGGATATTGCCGCGCGCCAGGTCAGTAAAGGCGGGGAGGAAGTGCATCTCACGCCGATTGAATTCCGCCTGCTGACTATTCTTATCGGCCACAGCGGCAAAGTGCTGACCCAGCGGCAGCTGCTCAATGAAGTGTGGGGGCCGAACGCCGTCGAACACGCCCACTACCTGCGTATTTACATGGGACATCTGCGCCAGAAGCTGGAAACGGATCCGGCCCGTCCTCAGCATTTCATCACCGAAACCGGCATCGGTTACCGGTTTGTCTCCGTTCCCTGAATACCCCTCCGGTTGTTTTTTTTACCTCCGTCACTGTTATAGAAAAACTGTTATGTTTTCCGGCCGTTTTTATTGTTTACATCAAAAAATTGTTATTTTGTGCGCTTTATAGTGAAACCAGGTGATACAGACCCACGGATTTTTAAGTACCTAAAAGGAGTTAGTTATGGATTTTGCTATCCAGCTTGTCGTGGTATTGATCTGTCTGTTTTACGGGGCGCGTAAAGGCGGGATTGCCCTGGGGTTGCTGGGCGGGATAGGCCTGGTGCTGCTGGTTTTTGTCTTCCACTTAAAGCCCGGAAAGCCGCCGGTGGATGTGATGCTGGTGATTATTGCGGTTGTGGCGGCATCGGCTACTCTGCAGGCTTCCGGGGGACTGGATGTGATGCTGCAGATAGCAGAGCGTCTGCTGCGGCGTAATCCGAAATATGTCTCGATTGTGGCACCATTTGTGACCTGTCTGCTGACTATTCTGTGCGGCACCGGTCATGTCGTCTACACTATCTTACCTATCATCTATGATGTCGCGATTAAAAATAATATCCGCCCGGAAAGGCCGATGGCAGCCAGTACTATAGGCTCCCAGATGGGGATAATCGCCAGCCCGGTGTCGGTTGCGGTGGTCTCCCTGGTCGCCATGCTGGGAGATGTGACCATCAACGGCAAACATCTGGGCTTTGTTGACCTGCTGGCGATCACCATTCCGTCCACCCTGATCGGGATACTGTGTATCGGTATCTTCAGCTGGTATCGCGGCAAAGATCTGGATAAGGATCCGGAATTTCAGTCGTTTATCGCAAAACCGGAAAACCGGAAATACGTCTACGGCGATACCGCCACGCTGCTCAATAAAAAATTACCCGCCAGTAACTGGCTGGCAATGTGGATCTTTCTGGCCTCTATCGCGGTCGTGGCATCACTGGGGGCCTTTCCGTGGCTGAGGCCGGTTTTTGACGGCAAGCCGCTGTCGATGGTTCTGGTGATTCAGATCTTTATGCTGCTGGCCGGGGCATTAATTATCATCTTTACCGATACCAAGCCGGCATCTATTTCGAAAAATGAAGTGTTCCGCTCGGGGATGATCGCGATTGTGGCGGTTTACGGTATCGCGTGGATGGCGGAAACCATGTTCGGTGCTCACCTTGAGCAGATTGAGAGTGTGCTGGGATCGCTGGTCAAAGAATATCCGTGGGCGTATGCCGTGGTGCTGCTGCTGGTGTCCAAGTTTGTTAACTCGCAGGCGGCGGCTCTGGCGGCGGTGGTTCCGCTGGCGCTGGCTATCGGGGTGAATCCGGCCTATATCGTGGCATCCGCACCGGCCTGTTACGGTTACTATATTCTGCCGACCTACCCGAGTGACCTGGCTGCTATCCAGTTCGACCGCTCAGGTACCACAAAAATCGGGCGCTTTGTAATTAACCACAGCTTTATTGCGCCGGGACTGATCGGTGTCGGGGTTTCCTGCGTGTGCGGCTGGTTCTTTTCCGCGATGTACGGTTTTCTCTGACAGCCGTCCGGAACAGTGATAACGGGCAGTGATGCCCGTTATCTGTCTGCGCATTATTAAGACGGTGTTCCGGCAAGCTGAAAGACACCAACCATCTCATTGAGTGTACCGGCCTGCTCATTCAGGGAGGAGGCGGCGGCAACGGACTGTTCCACCAGGGTGGCATTCTGCTGGGTGGCAGAGTCTATCAGCCCGATAGCGCTGTTGATCTGGGTGATGCCGTCAGTCTGTTCATGGCTGGCGTGGCCTATTTCATGCAGTAAATCATCCATCTGGCTGACGTTGCTGATAATACCGCGCAGTGATTCAGCCGCTTCTTCCACCAGTTGTAATCCCTCGCGGGTCTGACCGGCAGAGTTTTCAATCAGCGTGCGGATCTCACTGGCGGAATCGGCGCTGCGCTGTGCCAGCAGGCGGACTTCGCCGGCGACCACCGCAAAACCGCGCCCGTGCTCACCGGCTCTGGCGGCCTCCACGGCGGCATTCAGCGCCAGAATGTTGGTCTGGAACGCAATAGAATCAATCAGATTGATAATGTCTGACATCTGGGTGGCGGTGGTGTTGATCGTGCGGATTTTATCCGTCACCTGCTCCATCATCTCGCCGTTGTGTTTCACCACCCCGGCGGTATCTGCCGACAGCGCGGTCGCTTTAAGGGTATTGGTGGCGGTGTTTTTCACGGTTGCGGTGATCTGCTCCATTGAGGCGGCAGTTTCCTCCACAGATGCGGCCTGTTCTTCCGTGCGGGCGGCCAGGTTCTGGTTACCGGCAACAATCTGCTCTGCGGTGGCAGACAGGCTGACCGCGCCGTTTTTCACCTCAGTCACGATATCCTGCAAATGCACCTGCATTTCGGCCAGCGCATTGAGCAGCACGCCGGTTTCATCATGATGCGTGACATTGATCTGCTGTGTCAGATCCCCCTGTGCAATGGCGCGGGCAAGCGTCACGGCTTTATCCAGCGGACGGGTGATACTGCGTACAATAATCTGTGCCAGTACGGCACTGATGATGGCACTGATGATGGTCAGGGTGATCAGAAGGAGGCGGTTGGTTTTAAAATTACTTTCCACCTGATTTCCCGCTTCTTTCATATGCGCATCCTGAATGGCGATTAACTGCATCACATTGTCGCGGTAAGCGCGCTGAATACCGGCGGTGGTATTCACCATCTCATTGATTGCGGCGGCTTCATCTCCGTTTTGCGAGAACTGAACCATGCGGCGCTGAGAAGTGAGGTATTGCTGACGGACAGTGCGGATCTCTTTCAGGATGTTCTGAGATACCTCATCCTTCAGCGTCTCATTAAATTCATCCAGAATCAGGGTGATTTTTTTACTGGTTTCGGAGGCACCGGCGGCCAGCTGACGAATCTGAGGGTTCTTATCATCCAGCAGTAAAAGCTGTTGAATACCGACAAAATCATGAAAGTAATCAATCAGTAAGTTTGCTTTTACCGTGACAGGATAGCCCTCGTCCAGGATATCGCGGATGCCGTCATTGGCGTTGTTCAGACTGACAACGGACAGAGTGGCACTGATAATCATCAGCAGAATGGAAAAGCCAAAAGCCACGAAAAGTTTCGTACTGATTTTAATGCTGCGCAGAAACATCATTCCTCCGGATACTCAGTAAATGACTGGTTATCGGAAACTATAGGGAAAACTTTATGAATTAATTAAATTAATTCATAAGCATCTGCAGATAACTGCTGAAATAACAATTAATTGTCAGGACTATTTTTCTTCAGAGGTGACCTTTCGCAGCGATAATCTCAGTGCTTAAGACCTTTGTTTTACACTTTGTTGATGTTTTGTGCTGAGTTTTTATGAGATAGAGACATAAAAAATGAGGCAAAAAAGTACGGATTTCTCATTTTTGCCTGTCAGAAATCACGGGATATTTTGCTGAAAAATAAGAATTATTTTCTTTTTTATTCCGGCACGGGGAATAAACGTCCCCTTTTCCCGGAAAATAAGATGGATTTTATGCTGCCGATTTACAGGTTGATTTTATAATCAGATTGTAATGTACTTGTAAGTACATTTTTATGTCAACCAGAGAGGCAAGCATGGAAAACAATAAAAAAATCATTCGCGGCGGCACAATCATCACAATGGATGATGCCACCGGCGATATTATCAACGGCGCGATGCTGATCGAAGGTAACCGGATCAGTGCAATCAGTGCGGATATACAGGCATTTGATCACCACACCGATGCGCAGGTGATTGATGCACAAGGGGCGATTGTTACCCCCGGTATGATCGATGCACACCGTCATAACTGGATGGCGCTGTTCCGTGGTGTCTCGGCGGAAGAGTCGTTACCGGCATTTCTCATCAATACCTTCCATGCATTCGGCGCAATGATGACGGCAGACAATATGTATGCCGCTGTTCTGAACGGCAATATCAGCGCCCTGAATGCCGGTACCACAACGGTTTATGAAGTGAATGACTGCGTTAACTCACCGGAACATGCCGCCAATGCGGTTGCGGCGATGAAAGCCAGCGGTATCCGGGGTGTCTACGGCTACGGTATGCAGGTCTATGATTTTAAACCCGCCGGATTTGCGTCCATGGATGCACGGCGTGACTGTGCCCGTGAGATTTCCGAAACGTTGTTCCGCGACCAGGATCGGCTGGCGGCCGGGATGCTGATTTCCGATCCCGGTACGGTACCGTTTGCCGAATCGGCAAAACAAATCCGTCTGGCGGATAAACTCGGTCTGAAACATGCTTCCCATACAGGTGCAGCCAAAACCTCGGTTCTGCTGCGCGGTCTGCGTGAGCTGGACGACCACGGCCTGTTACTGCCGGGACATATCCACGCTCACAGTAACGGACTGACCGGCGAAGACTGGAAGCTGATCGCCAAAAGCGGCGGTCACGTGGCGAGCACACCGTCCAGCGAGTTACAGATGGGGATGGGTTTTCTGCCTTATCAGCCGTGTGCGGAGTTCGGTATTCCGTTTGCACTGGGGACCGATTTCATCGGTGTGACAACGGATGACCTGTTTACCCAGATGAATATGGCGCTGCAGATTGAACGTGCGCTGGCGAATGAAAAAGTACATCAGCGCGATACCATGCCGTTTGAAATTACCCCGACCATCCGTGAAGCCCTGCACTGGGCAACCCTCGGTGCGGCACAGGTGCTGGGACTGGAAAACGAGATCGGTTCTCTGGCAGCCGGGAAAAAAGCAGACATCATTATTATCCGCCACAGAGACGGTTTTGTGGCGCCGGTCCACGCCGCAGGCAGTGTGGTACAGATGACGCACGCCGGTGATGTCGATACCGTGCTGGCCGATGGTGTGATCCGCAAACAAAACGGTGTGCTGACCGGTTTTGATCTTGCTGAGGTAACCCGCTTATCCCATAACGCTCTGGCTGAGCTGGAAACACGCATCCGTGACCGGAAAATCCTCAATGCACAGGAAGTGGAAGCCTTCTTCCGCCTGGCGGAGCGGATGGCATCCTTCCATTTCGCACAGGCGTACAGTGATGAATTCTTTGTTCAGGCCATGAAACAGTCCTGATTTGCAGTGCGCTGCGGCGGGCAGCGGTCTCTCTTAGTGATCCCGCCTTTTCGGGGATTCCGGTTCAATCCGGAATCCCTTTTTTTATGTCTTTTACCAGTGAAGGGTCAGTGTGGTGGTTATCTGACGGTCATTGCCCCAGCTGCATGCCGCATCCGTAAAGCAGGCGGATACATAATGCTTATTGAACAGGTTATTGATATTCAGCGCGATTTCCGCATCCTCAAGGGCAGGGAGGTTATCAAGCCGGTAGCTCAGCATCATATCCGCCACGGTATAAGCCGGAACGGTGAAGCTGTTGGCATCATCCCCCTGTGTTTTGCCGTTATAACGCACACCGCCGCCGACGGTCAGGCCGCTGAGCGGTGTGCTGTCAAAGGTGTAATCTGTCCACAGTGAGGCAGTGTGCGCCGGTACCATGGCGGGGTGATGATTGGCATTCTCCTCCTGCTGACGGAAACGGGTATCGGTATAGGCATAGCCGGCGATCAGGTTCCAGTTGTAGGTCAGCGCTGCTTTGGTTTCCAGCTCAATCCCCCGCGAACGGATTTTTCCGCCCTGAACACTGAAAAACGGGTTCTGTGGATCGCGGTGCAGATTGTTGTCTTTGGTCAGTTCATAAACAGCGAGTGTGGCGGACAGCGCGGCATTATCCGGCAGGTATTTCAGCCCGGCTTCGTACTGTTTGCCCCGCGACGGATCCAGCGGTTTGCCGCTGACCGTGGCGGCAGTGCTCGGCTCAAAGGATTCGCTGTAGCTGAAATACGGGGCGAAACCATAAGGCAACTGATAATTCACCCCGCCGCGCCAGGTGAATTCCCTGTCTGTCTGGTGATGTGCGCTGTCTGCGCCACTGAGGTTATCGTGGCTGCGGGATTTGCTGGTGTTTTCGTCATAGCGGCCGCCGAGAGTGAATGTCCAGTCCTTCAGAAAAAGCTGATCCTGAGCGTAGATCCCGGTCTGGTGATTTTTATTAACAGTACCGCTGTCTGCCAGGGGCATTGTTGTCAGATTACCGTATTGCGGGGATTGCAGATCCAGCGGAGCGGCAACGCCCATCTCATTGGTCATCCGGTTACGCAGTTGTGAGTAGTCCACACCCGTCATCAGGGTATTGCGCCAGCCGTGGCCGCTGATGTTGTGGATGACATGGGTATCAGTGACCAGGCCGGACAGCCGTTCGTCATTACGGATATGGCTGCGGGAGAGTGTGGATGAGAGATCCTGCTGCGGCACGCCGTAACAGGCTGCCGGATTGCTGCTGCATAATCCGCTGCCGTAAATGGTGCGCCAGTTAGTGCTGATGTGCTGATAACGTAATCCCTGATGCAGCGACCAGTTATCATTGAATGTATGATCAAACTGCCAGCCGATCAGCCGCTGCTGCCGTTCAAAGCGGTTATAGCCCGGCTCGCCTTCGTTGAAACCGGCCGGCAATTTCCCGGCAGCGCCGCTGTCCACTGTTCCTTCACGCGGCAGCCAGCCGTAATAGCCGTTGCGCGGGGCATTCATGGCCTGGGCGGTAAGCAGTAAAGAAGTGGCATCATCCGGCTGCCAGAGGTAAGAGCCCTGCAATGCATAATACCGTTCCCGTTCTCCCTGTTGCTGCTGATGCTGGTCATGCAGTGTGCCCGTCAGGCGGTAAGCTTGTGTCCCCTCATCATTCAGGGCATCACTGAGATCAAACCCGGTCTGCCACAGGTGGTGATTCCCGGCCTGTAAGCGGATTTCCCGCAGCGGATTCATCTGCGGACGTTTGGAGGTCATGGTGACCACGCCGCCCGGGTTGGATTGCCCGTAAAGCACAGAGGCCGGGCCTTTCAGCACATCAATCCGCTGCATAAATTCCGGCAGCATCCGGCTCTCCGCATACATATCCCCCTGTACCTTTAATCCGTCCAGATAGATATTCTGGCTGACATTATAGAAGCCGCGCATCATCACACTGTCGAAAACGGACGAACTGCCTGATGTACCGGTCACCACGCCGGGGGTATATCCCAGCGCCTGTTTCAGTGTGGCAGGATTGCGGGCGGTGATTTCCTCCTCACTGATCACTGAAACTGAAGAAGGAACTTTGTTCAGCGGCGTGGCGGTTTTGGTGGCGCTGTCGCTGTGTGTGGCGCGGTATGTGCCGTTGCTGTCCAGCGGGCTGACCGCAGGTGGCGCGGCGGTGACCACGATTTCATCTTCAGCGGCGTGGCAGACACCGGCAACCAGTAAAGCTGCCAGCGAAAGCCGGAACAGGGAAGTGCTGTATAGTGCAGTCATACATCCTATCTCATTGAATGATAATTATTACCGTCATCAGTGACATGTGTGCGGATGACGGCTGTGATAAATAATGAAAAAGGCTGCCGGAGCAGCCATCAGAGTTAATTCAGGTGATTACGCCGCATCAGCGTGCGGGCGCGGTTTTTTCATGAAGAAGGCGAAAACCAGTGATAACAGGCTGAGCAGCAGGCTCAGCCAGAATACGGCATGGATCCCCGATGCCAGTGCGGCGGTTGCTGTCTGCTGTGCTGCCGCCGCGTCACGGTAAAAAGACATCAGAGAGATGGCTGAAGCGGTACCAACGGCACCGGCTACCTGATAAAAGGTATTCCAGACGGCAGAGCCATCAGCATATAACCGGGCGGGCAGGGCACTCATGGCAGTGGTCTGCGCGGGCATGATCACACAGGTGACACCCAGGCACAGGAGCATAAAGGCGGTGACAATCTGCCACACCGGCGCATTTTCACCGATGGCATACAGGAACAACGCCGCACTCATCAGCATAAACAGAGAGCCGCAGACCACAAACGGGCGTGAATCAAACCGGTTATACAGAAAGCCGATCAGCGGTGAGAACACCACATTGATAATATTGCCCGGCAGCAGCAGGATCCCGGCCAGTGCCGCACTCAGCATCAGCACATCTTTCAGGAACACCGGCAGAATAATCGCGGCGGAGAGCACACTCATCATGCTCAGGATCATCATGATCAGACCAATAATAAACAGCGGATTACGGAACACATCCGGGTGGATCATCGGCATCGCCATGTGTGTCTGACGGCGGGCGAATACACCGAGGCAGAGAACCCCCGCCAGCAGGGAGCCCCAGACAGCGGGATCACGCAGGCTGTGTTCCGCCAGGATAGCCAGCCCGTAGATGATGCCGCTGAATCCGGCGGAGGAAAGCAGAAGTGAAACGATATCAATACGCGGCCGCGTGATGTCACCAATCGGTGCGATGGATTTTACGGCAAGCAAAATGATGGCGGCATAGGCCAGCGTACTGAGCCAGAAAATAGCATGCCAGCTGAACAGGGTGATAATAAAGCCGGAGATTGTCGGCCCCAGTGCCGGTGCCAGGGTAATCGCAATACCTATCATTCCCATCACCACCCCGCGCTGATAGACCGGAAAAATGAGTAATGCCGCACTCATCATCACCGGTAATATCACCCCGGTACCGATTGCCTGGATAACCCGTCCGAGCAGCAGCACCGCAAAACCGGGGGCCAGTGCGGCAATCAGACAACCGGCGAGGGAGACACACAGCGCGGTGAGGATCAGCACCCTGGTATTAAACCAGCGCACCAGAAACGCCGATACCGGCACGAACACCGCCAGGGTCAGCAGATAGCCGGTCACCAGCCATTGCGCCTGACCGGCGGAGAGAGAGAACTGGCTCATCAGATTGGTGAGCGCCATATTTAATGCGGTTTCCCCGAACAGGCCGGTAAATGTCCCGGCCATCAGTACGCTCAGCATCATTTTCGGATAGCGTACCTGTATTGTTGCTTTTGTTGTCACATTCTTATCCTATTATTTCATCAACCAGGTTGACGAAAAAGAAAGTAACGCACTTTGCGATAATGGTCAACTTAGTTGACCAAATGTTTTTGGTATACTGCACAAAAAGGAAAGGGGGTGAGCGCGTGAAAATTGCATTGAATGACCTGGATTTTATCGACCTTATCAGTGAGCGGCACACACTGCTCCGTGAACGGATTGATGCACTCTGGAATGTCCGGAGCGACATTCACATGAGTAATTCGGAGTGGTACATTTTATCGAGGGTGTATGACCAGCCGGTATCCATTGCCGATATTTCCGCGACAGTGACCATCTCCCGCCAGGCGATTCATAAATTCATCCGCCAGATGGAAGAGAAGGGATTGATCACCATTTTTGATGTTCAGGGCAGCAAAAAGCTCAAGGGTGTAAAAATGACACCGTTCGGGCAGCAATGTTATGACGCCTATGAAGCCATCAAAACCGGATTGTGTGATGACATTGCTGCTGCTGTCGGACAGGAAAATCTCGCACTGATCATCCGGTTATTTCAGCAGCCCTGGTTTGATGAAAAACAGTAACGCCTTTTCCGCTGCCCGGAAAAGGTGTTTTTGTTCAGGTATGGTCTGTGGCAGAGAGGCGGGTGAACAGCCAGCGGAGTAATACATCGGTCAGTGCGGCATCATCTGCGGCGGTCAGTTCTGCGGCATTTTGCCGGAAATGCTGCCATAAAATCCCGTTCTGAGCCGGAATTTGCCGGTGCAGGCGTTGTACAGCCGCCAGCTTGCCGCTGATATCCTGAGGTTCAGGAAAGCGCGGCAGCGGATTGCCGTACAGGCACTGCAGGTCATCCTGCAATTGCGGAATTTGTGATGGTATAAAATTGAGTAATTGTCCGCTTTGTACCAGTGACGGGAAATTCGCGGTCTGAACGGTCTGTAATGACCGGTGTAATACCTGTTGCAGTGTGTCCATTTTTTCTCTCCTGATAATCCGGGCTGCTGTGCCGGGGATAATAGCGGACAGAAAAATCAATGCTTCGCTGTCCGGCGAAATATCTGCGCTTATCATGGAAGAGGAAAAGAAACGGAACACTCCGGTTATTGCTTTTTAATAGTGCTTATCCATATATAACTCCCTTTATATTCTGAATTGTGGTGAATATAAAGTCCTGTCTGCTGCGCAAGCCGTTACAGCATTATTAAACACAGCGGGAAGAGGAAAAACAATGAGGCAGAATTACTTATGATAAGAGCAACAAAAAAGCCCTTTCAGTTATCCTGAAAAGGCTTTTTTATTCAATGCATTATACGTTATGAATTAATTCATGCCGTATTTTTTCAGTTTTTTACGCAGAGTACCGCGGTTGATACCCATCATCAGGGCAGCGCGGGTCTGGTTACCACGGGTGTATTGCATCACCATGTCCAACAATGGCTGTTCAACTTCAGCCAGTACCAGCTCATACAGTTCATTAACATCCTGACCGTTTAATTGAGCAAAATAGTTCTTCAGTGCTTGCTTAACTGAGTCACGTAACGGCTTTTGAGTTACCTGATCTTGTGAATTTACAGTAGCAACGGTTAGTACGTCAGAATTTACGCGTTGTTCGAACATAGTTCTGTCAGCTCTTTTCTTTATTTACGCAAAAAATTTTCAAAATATGCCTCCAACGCCTCCAGCTGTTCGCCGGCATCCTCAATGGCGTTGAATGTGCGCCGAAACTGAACATCAGGTGCATGTTCCTGCATATACCAGGAAACGTGCTTGCGGGCTATGCGGGCTCCCTTGCTTTGACCGTAAAAGTCGTGCAATTCCCGCACATGCTCGCACATTATGCGTTTCACCTCTGCACCGGGCAGGGGCGGCAACAGTTCGCCTGTGTCCAGATAGTGCTGGATTTCCCGGAAGATCCAGGGTCTTCCCTGAGCAGCACGACCAATCATCAGCGCGTCTGCGCCGGTGTAGTCCAGTACTGCCCTGGCTTTAAGCGGGTCAGTAATGTCGCCATTGGCAATAACCGGGATGGCAACAGTCTGCTTAACTGTCCGGATGTTGTCGTATTCGGCTTCACCATTAAACAGACAGGCGCGGGTCCTGCCATGGATCGTAAGAGCCTGAATACCACAACGCTCGGCCAATTGGGCAATCGTGACACAGTTCCGTTCTTCCGGTGACCAGCCGGTGCGAATTTTCAGTGTGACGGGCACGTCCACCGCATTAACCACCGCTTTCAGAATCTCTTCCACCAGCGCCGGATAACGCAGCAGGGCGGAGCCTGCCAGCTTACGGTTCACTTTTTTTGCCGGACACCCCATATTGATATCGATGATCTGCGCACCACCGGCAACATTAATCTTTGCCGCAGCCGCCATTTCACCGGGATCATTACCGGCTATCTGCACAGAACGGATACCTGGCTCATCACTGTGTACCATGCGTAATCTCGATTTGTCCGTCTTCCAGACCTGAGGGTTGGAAGAGAGCATCTCTGAGACGGCCATACCCGCGCCCATTTCATAGCACAACGACCGGAAAGGCCGATCGGTGATGCCTGCCATAGGGGCCGCGATAAGGCGGTTTTTCAACTGGTATTGTCCGATACGCATAGACGAAGAAGTGTGGCCATACTGTGACTGCAAGGGCGCGTATATTACGCATTTTTTCAAAGATATGAAAGGACAAACTTTGAGCAAATCGACCTTTACGGCGAAATTTTTTTTATTGCTTTTTCCAGATTTTATTAATTAATGTTTTGTAACAATAAGTTAGCGTAAAATAGCATACAGTGCGGTTTTCTGATTTAATTTTCAGAATAAAATGCGTTTGCGTGAAACTGCTTAAAATCTATTCACTGAATCACGCAAATGCACGATTTATATACCAAAAAGTAAGAATATCAGCCGCGTTTTGTGGCGGTGATCCGGCACCATTCTTCTTTTTCGGCAATCTCATCAATCTCAAAGACGTCACGGTAAGCATCTGCCACACCTTCCGCCTGGGTCGCGAGCACACCGGATAATCCGAGTAATCCGCCGGCCTGCGGCAGTGCACCGATCACCGGCGCCAGTTCACGCAGCGGACCGGCCAGGATATTGGCCACCACAACGTCCGCAGAGAGCGTCTGAGGCTTTTTGTCAGAGAGGTAAAGGGTCAGCCTGTCTGAAACGCCGTTGCGCTCTGCGTTGTCCCTGCTGGCCTGAATCGCCTGCGGGTCGATATCGATGCCGATAGCTTCTTTCGCACCCAGTTTCAGGGCGGCGATCGCCAGGATCCCGGAGCCGCAGCCGAAATCGATCACGGTTTTACCGTTAAGATCCAGCCCGTCGAGCCATTCCAGGCACAGAGAGGTGGTCGGGTGGGTACCGGTGCCGAATGCCAGGCCCGGATCGAGCATCACATTGACTGCATCCGGGTCAGGGATTTCACGCCAGCTCGGACAGATCCACAGGCGCTGACCGAAACGCATCGGGTGGAAGTTATCCATCCACTCACGTTCCCAGTCTTTGTCTTCAATCTGTTCGATTTTATGGACAAAGTGTTCGCCGAGCAGCGGGTGCTGCTGTAATTGCGCAACAACGGCTTTCATGTCCGTTTCGGCGTCATACAGGCCGATCACGTCGGTATCGCCCCACAGGCGGGTTTCCCCCGGCAGCGGTTCAAAAATCGGGGTATCGTGGCTGTCCTGAAAGGTGACGGAGACGGCACCGGTTTCAGTCAGTTCATCACCGATAACTTCGGCATCAGCGCCGGTGGAATTTAATCGTATTTGGATCCAGGGCATAACATACTCTTTATAAAAAAGCCCCTGTTTGACAGGGGCCTGAGAAAGAAAAGCGACAGAAAATCAGACCTCGTGCAGGCCGAGTTTCTTCTCCAGATAATGGATGTTGGTGCCGCCTTTGCAGAAGTTCTCATCATTCATAATCAGCTGGTGCAGCTCGATATTGGTTTTGATACCGTCGATAATCAGTTCCGCCAGCGCATTCTTCATACGGGCGATAGCAATTTCGCGGGTTTCACCATAGGTGATGAGCTTACCGATCATTGAATCATAATACGGCGGTACAGTATAACCGGCGTAAATATGAGACTCCCAGCGGACACCGAAACCACCCGGAGAGTGGAAGCGGGTAATTTTGCCCGGGCTCGGTAAGAAGGTGTGCGGATCCTCAGCGTTGATACGGCATTCGATCGCGTGACCTTTTACTTTGATATCTTCCTGTTTTACAGAGAGCGGCAGGCCGGATGCGACACGCAGCTGCTCTTTGATCAGGTCAACACCGGTGATCATTTCAGTGACCGGGTGCTCTACCTGAATACGGGTGTTCATTTCGATGAAATAGAACTCGCCGTTTTCAAACAGGAACTCAAAGGTACCGGCACCACGGTAGCCGATATCGATACAGGCTTTGGCACAGCGTTCGCCGATGCTTTTGCGCAGCGCCGGGGTGATACCCGGTGCAGGGGCTTCTTCCACCACTTTCTGGTGACGGCGCTGCATGGAGCAGTCGCGTTCCGCCAGATAGATGGCGTTGCCCTGACCATCTGCCATCACCTGGATTTCAACGTGACGCGGGTTCTCAAGGAATTTTTCCATGTAAACCATGTCGTTGTTGAAAGCCGCTTTGGCTTCGGCTTTGGTCATTGCAATCGCTTCTTCCAGATCTTCATCATTGCGGACAACGCGCATACCGCGTCCGCCGCCGCCGCCGGAGGCTTTGATGATGACCGGGAAACCGATACGTTTGGCAATGGTGTGGTTCAGCGGCATATCGTCGCTGAGCGGGCCGTCAGAGCCCGGTACACACGGAACGCCGGTTTCTTTCATCGCGCGGATAGCAGACACTTTGTCGCCCATCAGGCGGATGGTTTCAGCTTTCGGGCCGATAAAAGTAAAGCCGGAACGTTCAACCTGCTCGGCAAAATCAGCGTTTTCAGATAAGAATCCGTACCCCGGATGGATGGCCTGTGCGCCGGAAATTTCAGCAGCAGAGATAATGGCCGGGATATTCAGATAACTTTTTGCAGAGGCTGCAGGACCGATACAGATGGTCTCGTCAGCCAGCAGAACGTGTTTTAAATCACGATCCGCGGAAGAGTGAACAGCGACCGCTTTGATCCCGAGCTCTTTACAGGCCCGCAGGATCCGCAGTGCAATTTCACCCCGGTTGGCAATAAGAATTTTTTCCAGCATGATTCGCCCCGTTATTCGATGACGACCAGTGGCTCGTCAAATTCGACAGCATCGCCGTCTTTTAACAGAATTGCTTTAACCACACCGGCTTTGTCAGCTTCGATCTGGTTCATCATTTTCATGGCTTCGACGATACACAGGGTGTCACCGACGTTGACCTGTTTACCGACTTCAATAAAGGCTTTCGCATCCGGGCTTGGTGAACGGTAGAACGTACCGACCATCGGAGAGCGGACCACATGACCGGCGATCTCTTTTTCCGGTGCCGGATCAGCCAGACCTGCGGATGGTGCGACAGCGGCTGCCAGAGCAGGCTGCTGAACAGGTGCGCTGTATTGCTGTGGTACGGCCATAGCCTGAACCGGTAAAGCGCGGCTGATGCGTACTGACTCTTCGCCTTCAGAAATTTCCAGCTCAGAAATACCGGACTCTTCGACCAGCTCGATCAGTTTTTTTATTTTACGAATATCCATGAGATGATTCCGTACTCTTAGTGTTGAGTTAATTGTGACAGACGGTGAACCGCTGCCTGTAAAGCATAACGGTAGCCTTCCGCACCCAGCCCGCAGATAACGCCGGTGGCGATATCAGAGAGATAAGAGTGGTGACGGAACGGCTCCCGTGCGTGTACATTCGACAGATGGATCTCGATAAACGGGATGCTGACGGCCAGCAGGGCATCACGCAGAGCCACACTGGTGTGAGTGAATGCGGCCGGGTTTATCAGAATAAAATCGGTGTTTCCCCGTGCAGCATGAATTCTGTCGATGAGTTCGTGCTCGGCGTTGGATTGCAGGTGGCTTAGTGTAACGCCACACTGACCGGCATCGCGGGTCAGCGTTGTAACGATATCCGCGAGAGTGAGCGTCCCGTATTTATCGGGTTCCCGCGTGCCCAGCAGGTTAAGATTCGGGCCGTTCAGTAACAAAATATGATAACTTTCGGTCATCCTGCTGCCATCTCCTGCAATCTAACGTAAACGCACAAGATAACGCGATGTTAATGCGTTGTCACCTTTTTCTCACCGCAGGCAATATTAATTTTTACAGAGGAAGGGCGACATTATAAACATTTCATTGCAGTTCGCAGCAAAATACTGGTCTGAACAGACCGGAACCGGCACAAGGCTGACCAGTTAATCATACGTATTATCTGAATACCCGGGGGAAATAACCGCCGTCTGCATCCGTTTGCTGATAGTAGTCTGCCTGCCGGTTTTTTAACAGGCACGCCCGGACATCAGGGTGTTTTTCTGCCGGTGTGCTCACATAACCGGCATTCCGGAGGCGGATATTACGTAAGATGAACAGCGCAGAAATAAGCCGTTGTGAATAGTTGTCTGCCGTTGATGGTGCGTTATAGTGCATCCGCGCCGGGAAATTGGCAAGTTCCGCAGATATTACGGCGGTCAACACGGACTGAGCGGGATATAACGGGACTGTATCCGGGATACGGCTATTTATATTTACGGATATTTTGAGATTATTCTCAGTCAGTCGTGTTGCTTATCCATCATAATCCGGCGAATAACCCGGTGTTTTTGTCGTCTTATCGGGGATTAAGCCGCTTGTTTTAATGCGAGGATAGAAACAACGGGCGTCAGGCCGATTGTAAGATTGCGTATATTATATAGAATCCGGTTGAACTTGATGCATAGTTACAGGTCAACTGTTCGGAAGTTTGCAGGAATTAATGAAAAAAACGGGCAACTGCCGGATTTTTTACATTAATTTTAATCTGCCTGTGCGTATTTCATCAAATATGTGAAAAAGTCTGCGTTTTTATGCAGCTTTATACTGCGCAGTATATAAAAATTATCTAGAATAGACCGCTCCCTGATGTGATGTGGACACGCTGTTGGCAAGGTGCAATCTGTGGCTTGTCGCAAAGAAACGTGGTTGGTAAAGTAGACGGGTTTTTCCCCGTCCCCGGCTTGCAGGATTATCCTTTTGTATGTTTAAAAAAATTCGTGGCATGTTTTCCAACGACCTGTCGATTGACCTGGGTACAGCCAATACCCTGATTTATGTCAAAGGACAAGGCATTGTTCTGGATGAACCGTCTGTCGTGGCTATCCGCCAGGATCGTCCGGGTTCAACCAAAAGTGTTGCTGCTGTTGGTCATGAGGCCAAACGCATGCTGGGTCGTACCCCCGGCAATATCGCAGCAATCCGTCCGATGAAAGACGGTGTTATCGCTGACTTTTTTGTGACCGAAAAAATGCTCCAGCATTTTATCAAACAGGTTCACAGTAACAGTTTTATGCGCCCGAGCCCGCGTGTTCTGGTGTGTGTGCCGGTCGGTGCAACCCAGGTTGAACGTCGTGCCATCCGTGAATCCGCGCTCAGCGCCGGTGCACGTGAAGTTTATCTGATTGAAGAGCCGGTTTCGGCGGCTATCGGTGCCGGTTTACCGGTATCAGAAGCGACCGGTTCCATGGTGGTGGATATCGGCGGCGGTACTACCGAAGTGGCCGTTATCTCCCTGAACGGTGTGGTTTATTCCTCCTCTGTCCGTATCGGCGGGGATCGTTTCGACGAAGCGATCATTAACTATGTGCGCCGTAACTACGGTTCACTGATTGGTGAAGCAACCGCAGAACGCATCAAACACGAAATCGGTTCGGCTTATCCGACTGACGAAGTGCTTGAGATTGAAGTCCGCGGCCGTAACCTGGCTGAAGGGGTTCCGCGCGGTTTCACCCTGAACTCCAACGAAATTCTGGAAGCCCTCCAGGAGCCGCTGACCGGTATTGTCAGTGCAGTCATGCTGGCGCTGGAACAGTGCCCGCCGGAGCTGGCATCCGATATTTCCGAACGCGGAATGGTGCTGACCGGCGGCGGTGCTCTGCTGCGTAACCTGGATCGCCTGCTGATGGAAGAAACCGGGATTCCGGTGATCGTCGCGGAAGATCCGCTGACCTGTGTCGCCCGCGGCGGCGGCAAAGCACTTGAGATGATCGACATGCACGGCAGCGATCTTCTCAGTGAAGAGTAAGCGGACTCCCGTCCGTTCAATACTGCAGGCCGGGGGAGTCCGCTCCCCCAGCTCGCCGGATACACACTCTGTCTTCCCGGACGGAATTACTGTAGTACCTGATATCGCATCCTATGAAGCCGATTTTTAGCCGGGGGCCTTCCCTTCAGATTCGCATTATTGTTGCGGTTATTTTTGCCATCGGACTGATTGTGGTTGATAACCGGATTGATGCTTTTACCAAAATCCGTAACTATCTGGATACGGCGGTCAGCCCGTTCTATTTTTTAGCCAACGGCCCGCGTCAGCTACTGGACGGTATCTCTGATAACTTTGCCACCCGCGAGCAGCTGGAATTTGAAAACCGCGCTCTGCGCCAGGAATTGCTGGTTAAAAGCAGTCAGAATCAGCTGCTTGAACAGTTTAAGCAGGAAAATGCCCGGCTGCGGGAACTGCTCGGTTCACCGCTGCGTCAGGATGAGCACATGATGGTCACTCAGGTGATGGCGGGGGCCAACACCCCGTACCGTGACCAGGTGGTGATCGACAAAGGCAGCCGTGACGGCGTGTATGACGGCCAGCCGGTGATCAGTGATAAAGGCGTGGTGGGGCAGGTGATTGCCGTGTCTCAGTTAACCAGCCGCGTTCTGCTGATCTGCGATACCACTCACGCACTGCCGATTCAGGTGTTGCGTAACGACATTCGCGTCATTGCATCCGGCACCGGATGTGCTGACGATTTACAGCTTGAACCACTGCCGAACAATATCGATATCCGCGTAGGGGATGTGCTGGTCACATCCGGCCTCGGCGGGCGTTTCCCGGAAGGTTACCCGGTCGGGATTGTCTCTTCGGTGAAAGTGGATAATCAGCGCGCTTATACCATTATCAGTGCCAAACCGACGGCTGATCTTCAGCGTCTGCGTTATCTGCTCTTGTTATGGGGCGGAGACAGCAATCCGCGTGAGCCTTCCGGCCCGTCTGAGGTGTACCGTGCGGCCAACGAACGTATCATGCAGGTTATGCCGCAGGTGATCCAGACAGTTCCGGCACCGGAAACTGACCCGGCTGCGTTAGCGCCGGACGCACCTTCTGCCGGTACGACACCGCCGAAACCGGCCGGATCTAAGCCTGCACAGCCAAAGCCGGCAGACAGCCCGGCGACTGCCGCACCGGCCGCTCAGGATCCGGCGGCTGATACCGCACCGGCCCGGCCGCTGAGGATGAGGCCGCAACAATGAATACCTACCGGGGACAAAACCGGATTATTGTCTGGCTCTCCTTTCTGATAGCACTGGTACTGCAAATCATGCCCTGGCCGGAGCAGATTCAGTTTTACCGTCCGTCATGGGCGATGCTGTTTCTTATCTACTGGGTGATGGCGCTGCCGCACCGGGTCAGTGTCGGATCCGCTTTCTTTCTCGGCATGATCATTGACCTGATTGAAGGTTCCACACTCGGCGTACATGCCCTGAGCCTGTCTATCGTCACCTATCTGGTCTCATTCAGACATCAGCTGCTGCGCAATATGGCGCTGTGGCAGCAGTCGCTGGTCATTATGGTGCTGTCAGTGCTGATGCAGTTCTTTGTTTTCTGGTCAGAATTTTTATTGTCCGATATTGTGTTTCATCCGGAAGTCTTCTGGAACAGTCTGGTCAATGGTATCTTATGGCCATGGATTTTTTTATTACTGCGTAAGACCCGCCGTCACTTTTCTGTTCATTAATCAGGGAACGGCGGCGTGATACGTTAACAAAACGTCAGGACCCCTGAATGCTGCCGATTTACCTTGCTTCAACCTCTCCCCGCCGCCGGGAACTTATCCGGCTGCTGAATGTTCAGTGTGACACACTCTCCCCCTGTATTGATGAGATCCGCCGTGACGGTGAACCCGCTGCGGATTACGTGGTACGTCTGGCGCGGGAGAAAGCACAGGCCGGGGTGGCGCAGGCAGCGAAAGACCGTCCGGTTATCGGCTCTGATACCATTGTGGTGCTCGGCGGTGATATCCTGGAGAAGCCCCGCGATGCGGCACATGCCTTTGCTATGCTCAGTGCACTGTCCGGCTGTACACATCAGGTGATGACAGCGGTCGCGGTTTCTGATCGTTTCCGGACACTGAGTACATTGATTGTGACGGATGTGACATTCCGCCGGTTATCAGATGACGAAATAAACGAGTATATTCAGACAGGTGAGCCGATGGACAAAGCCGGTGCTTACGGCATCCAGGGCCTGGGCGGGCGCTATGTCCGCAAAATTAACGGTAGCTATCATGCTGTGGTGGGATTACCGTTAGTAGAGACCGAAGAATTAATTAAACGGTACACGGATACCCTGAACGGGGTTGTACCGGAACATATTGACGGGAAAGAAATACCATGACAGCCGAGCTTTTAGTCAACGTGACCCCGTCTGAAACACGGGTCGCTTATATTACCGGCGGGATCCTTCAGGAAATTCATATTGAGCGTGAGGCTAAACGCGGAATCGTCGGCAATATCTATAAAGGGCGTGTGAGCCGGGTGCTGCCCGGTATGCAGGCGGCCTTTATCGATATTGGCCTGGATAAAGCAGCCTTTCTGCATGCCTCGGATATTATGCCGCACACGGAATGTATTTCCGGGGATGAAAAAGAGAAATTCCGCACCCGGGATATTTCGGAGCTGGTCCATCAGGGGCAGGATATTATTGTGCAGGTGGTCAAAGATCCGCTGGGCACCAAAGGCGCGCGTCTGACCACCGATATCACGCTGCCTTCCCGCTACCTGGTGTTTATGCCGGGCGCGTCTCACGTGGGGGTTTCCCAGCGCATTGAGAGCGAAGAAGAGCGCGAGCGCCTGAAAAACATTGTGGCGGGTTATTGTGATGAGGACGGCGGTTTTATTATCCGCACGGCAGCGGAAGGGGTCGGAGAAGAAGAACTGACTTCTGATGCCGCGTTCCTGCGCCGGTTATGGACCAAAGTTATCCAGCGCAAAAAACGCAATACCACCCGCACCAAAATCTACGGTGAACTGGCGCTGGCACACCGTATTCTGCGGGATTTTGCCGGTGAGTCACTGGATCGCATCCGGATCGACTCCCGCCTGAGTTTTAAAGAGTTACAGGAATTTGTGGATGATTACATCCCGGAAATGACCGCTAAACTGGAACTGTACCAGGGCAGTCAGCCGATTTTTGATCTTTATGATACCGAAAATGAAATCCAGCGGGCGATGGAGCGCAAGGTCGAAATGAAATCAGGCGGATACCTGATTATCGACCAGACCGAGGCGATGACCACCATCGATATCAACACCGGCGCGTTTGTCGGGCACCGCAATCTGGAAGAAACTATTTTCAATACCAATATCGAGGCCACACAGGCGATTGCGCGGCAGTTACGTCTGCGCAACCTCGGTGGTATCATTATCATTGATTTCATTGATATGACCGATGAAGATCACCGCCGCCGGGTGCTCAGTTCACTGGAGCTGGCGCTGGCCAAAGATCGCGTGAAGACCACTATCAACGGTTTTTCACAGCTCGGGCTGGTGGAGATGACCCGCAAACGCACGCGGGAGAGCCTCGAACATGTCCTGTGCGAGAAATGCCCGACCTGTCAGGGGCGCGGCAGTGTCCGCTCGGTGGAAACGGTCTGCTATGAAATTCTGCGCGAGATTGTCCGCGTGCACCATCTGCTGGATGTTGATCGCTTCCTCGTCTACGCCTCACCGGCAGTGACTGAGGCATTGCAGGGGGATGAATCCCATGCACTGGCAGAGGTGGAGATTTTTGTCGGTAAACAGGTTCAGGTTCGCGCCGAACCGCTCTACAGCCAGGAACATTTTGATGTCGTCATGATGTAATTCATTGGCGGTACACTGCCGGATATAAGCGGATATCCGGTTCCGCCGGCCTTGACAGCTGCAGGAGAAGGAGAGCCAGTGAGGCGACTGCCCGGGATTTTACTGACATGTGTGATTGTAATCGTGATTGCTGCGGCACTGGTGCTCGGCGGTCTGCGCTATCTGTTGCCTCAGATTAATGAATACCGCCCGCAGATCGAACAAAAACTCTCGCAGATGACCGGTGCCACGGTCAGAATCGGGGAAATCAGCGGCCGCTGGCAGGGATTCGGCCCGGCGCTGACACTCCGTGATCTGACGGTTACCGCCCCGGATGCAGACATTTCAGCTGAAAAAATCGACCTCTCCCTCGATATCTGGCGGACACTGTTCCGTTTTCAGGTCAGTTTCCGTGATCTGACGTTCTGGCATATGACGCTGGACTACAAACAGCCGCTGAGCAGTGACGGCAGCAGCATTGAAACCGATGATGCTATGTCCGGTCTCTGGCTGGAGCGCTTTGATAATTTTGATCTGCGCGACAGTGAAATCCGTTTTCTCACGCCGTCCGGCGATCCCGCCACTTTGCTGGTTTCCCGTCTGTCATGGCTCAATCAGAGCAAACGCCACCGCGCCCAGGGGGAGATCAGTCTCTCCTCGGTGAATAACCCGCGCGGCTGGCTGCAGGTGCGTCTGGATCTGCGTGATGTCAATGGTCTGCTGGATGAGGGAACGGTCTATCTCCAGGCGGATGATATTGATATGACACCGTGGTTCAGCCGCTGGCTGCGCGATAATACCGGGCTGAACAAGGCCGGTTTCAGTCTGGCAGGCTGGATGACGGTGGAGAAGGGGGCGATAACCCGGGGCCTGGTCAGACTGAACTCCGGCGAGGCGGACTGGCTGGTCGGTAAGGACACGCACACCCTGGAAGTTCAGGATCTGCTGGTGCAGATGCGCCGTCAGGGGGAAGGCTGGCTGTTTAATATCCCGGATCTGCTGAACCTGAAAACTGACGGGCAGCAGTGGCCGGAGGGCAGTCTGTCACTGCTTTATATCCCGCCGTCGGCCAAATACGGCGGTAATCCGCATCTGCGTATCCGTGCCAATGATATTGAGCTGGCGCGTCTGAGCAGTATTGTGCCGACATTCTCTTTCCTCACCAATGATATTGTCAAAGCCTGGCAGGAGCGCGAGCCGTCAGGTCTTATCCGTGATTTTGCCCTTGATATCACCCCGGCCGCCCCGGAAAACCTCGAACTGGATGTTTCCTGGCAGGATGTCAGCTGGAAAGCCCTGGAGGAATTACCGTCGGTATCTCATTTCAGCGGCGTATTACGCGGCGGACAGGCACGCGGCATTCTGCGTTTTGCCCTTGAGAACAGTGTGCTGGACTACCGCCCGATGTTTACCGCACCGCTGGCGGTATCAGAAAGCCGCGGACAGGTGCAGTGGAATAATACCGGCGGCAACTTCAGCCTCTGGAGTGATAATTTAGATCTGCAATCCGGTGCACTGCGGGCGAACGGTAATTTCCGCTATCAGCATGATAAGGACAGGCCGCCGTCACTCGGGATCCTCGGTGGCGTAACCCTGACAGATGCCGGGGAAGCCTGGCGCTATTTCCCTGTGCCGCTGATGGGGGAATTCCTGAGCGAATATCTGACACAGGCATTGATTGCCGGGAAAGCGGAAAATGCCACGGTAATATTTCAGGGTAACCCGGCAGACTTCCCGTTCCGCAAAAACGAAGGGCAGTTCCAGATTTGGGTACCGCTGCGTGACGCTACCTTTAAATATGATCAGGAATGGCCTGCTCTGATAAACATGGATGCAGATCTGAACTTCCATAACCAGGGTCTGTGGATCAGTGCGCAGGAAGCAAAACTGGGCGAGGCTACCGCCCGTAATCTGAAAGCGGATATCCCGGATTTTACCGTTGAGCGCCTTTATATTCAGTCCGATATTGAAGGTAGAGGCGAATCACTGGGTAAATATTTTGATCAGACACCGATGAAAAGCTCTATCGGCAATACCCTGGAGCAGCTGAAAATCGGTGGTGAGGTTAAGGGTGATCTAAAGCTGGAAATCCCGCTTAACTTCAATGAGATGGTGCGGGCGACCGGACATGTTAATCTGAAAAATAATGATATTGATGTGGTGCCGCTCGGCAGCACACTCAAAGGTGTCAGCGGGCAATTCCGCTTTGATAACGGCGACCTGGAAAGTGACCGCATCACGGCGCACTGGTTCGGGCAGCCGCTGAATATCCGCTTTACCACCAAAGAAAATCCGTCTGATTTTGCCGTCAATATCGCTCTGGACGGCAACTGGCAGATGAAGGGTATCGACGGCGTACCGGCGGCGATAAAACAGCACGTAACCGGCTCGTTCCCGTGGACAGGAGAGGTGAATATTGCCCTGCCGCAGAAAGGGGAAATGAGCTACACCGTGGATCTGGAAGGTCAGACCGGCAAACTGACCAGCAGCACCTTACCGGCTGTCCGGCGCTGGGCAGCGGAGAGCGGCACACTGAATGTGCATGCCTCAGGGACAGAACACACCCTGAAAGCCGGGGGAACCGTCGGTAAATCGTTCAGCGTCATGACGGACTGGCGCCTCGGCGATATCCTCACGCTTAATGGTGCGGCAATCGTTCCGGGCACAAAAGTGCCGGAGAAAGTCACGCCGGATGTTATCAGCATTGCCCTGCCGCCGATCAGCGGTGAAGAGTGGGTCGGTGCGCTGGCCGTTGCCGGTCAGAATCATCAGCAGCCTGCCTCACTGAAGCTGCCGGGCAATATTGATATTTCCGCCCCGTATGCGGATTTTGCCGGACAGCGCTGGAATCAGGTGAAACTGCGCATTCATCCGCAGGAAAACGGCTGGCTGCTCAGTTCGGACAGTCAGGAGCTGCGCGGGGATATCCGCATCCCGGCTTCCGGATCGTGGCAGGCAAGTATTGATTATCTCTACTATAATCCGGAGTCGATTCAGAATGCCCTGCCGGAATCGCAGCGCAGTCAAACCACCAAAACAGATTACCGCGTCGGCAGCTGGCCTGCGGTCACCCTGCGCTGTGAAGCCTGCTGGGTGAGCGGACTGAATATCGGTACGGTGAATGCGAAAGTCTGGCCGGAAAAAAACTCACTGGTGCTGGATGCGGCAACAGTCAAAAACAGTGCCAGTGAACTGACACTCAGCGGTCGCTGGGATGCCGGCCCGGAGCCGCTGTCGCACTTTAAAGGTCAGTTTAAGGGGCCGGTCTTTGATAATATGGCCGCGTATTTCGGGGTGCTGGTGCCTATCACCGGCTCACCGTTCACCGTGGATTTTGACCTGAGCTGGCGGGATGTTCCCTGGTCGCCGGATGTGGCAACCCTGAACGGTATTATCAGCACGTCGCTCGGTAAAGGGGCGATTGAGCGGATGGGCGGCGGTAACGCCGGTAAACTGCTGCGGCTCGTCAGTTTTGATGCATTACTGCGCAAATTACAGCTCGATTTCACGGATACTTTCAGTAATGACTTCGTTTTTGACAGCATACGCGGTAAAGGCGTGATAAAAGATGGTATTTTAAATACAACCGATACCCGTGTGGACGGATTAATGGCGGATATCAGCTTTAGCGGTTCAGTTTATCTTGTGGAGCGTCGTATTGATATGTCGGTGGTTGTCACACCGGAACTCTCTGCGACGGTCGGGGTGGCGACAGCCTTTGTGGTTAACCCGATAGCCGGAGCGGCAGTCTTTGTGGCCAGTAAGGTGCTCGGCCCGCTCTGGAGTAAAATTTCGGTGATACGGTATCACCTGAGCGGCAGTTTAGAAGAGCCGAAGATAGATGAAGTTTTGCGTCAGTTAAAGGAGACCCGGGAATGAAAAACGCAAATGTGGCTTTATTGCAGCTGTGCAGCGGCACAAATATTAAACACAATTTGGCGCAAATCGAACAACAGATCAAACAACTGCCTGATAATATCAAACTGGTGATGACACCGGAAAATGCGCTGATTTTTGCATCAGGCAACACCTATCAGAAGTATGCGGAAGTGCAGGGCGAAGGCCCGCTGCAGTCAGCGGTGGCTGATATGGCGCGCCGCTACGGGGTGTGGATCCTGGTCGGCTCGATGCCGCTGATCAGCCGCGAAGACCCGGCGCGTATCACCAGCAGCAGTCTGCTGTTTGATGATAAAGGGGAAATCAAAGCCCGTTACGACAAAATTCACATGTTTGACGTGAATATCGATGATGAGCAGGGTTCATACAATGAATCAAAAATCTTCCAGCGCGGCGAGCACATCACCGTGGTGGATACCCCGGTAGGCCGTCTCGGCATGACCATCTGTTATGATCTGCGTTTCCCGGGCCTGTTCCAGGCACTGCGTGAGCAGGGCGCGGAGATTATCTCTGTTCCGGCGGCCTTTACCCGGCTGACCGGCAAATCCCACTGGGAGCCGCTGCTGCGCGCCCGTGCGATTGAAAACCAGTGCATCATCCTGGCACCGGCACAGGTCGGTGTACACGGTACCCGCCGCACATGGGGACACACCATGGCCGTTGACGGCTGGGGCAAAGTGATGAAGAAAAATACGGATGCGGTGGCCGCTATCGGTGTGGATATCCGTCCGGACAGCTTAACTTCAATGCGTGAGCAGATCCGCGTGGTGAAACATAACCGTTTCCGCCCGCAGCTGACCTCACTGATTGAGAAAAACACCACAGGTAAAGAGTAAATTATGAGTTTTTCAACTGTCAGCAATCATCTGCTGACCGCCCATGATCTTGATGAACAGGATCTCTTTTCTGTCCTCACACAGTTAGCGGATCGCCATATTGATTATGGCGACCTGTACTTCCAGAGCAGTTTTCATGAAGCCTGGGTGCTGGAAGATAAAATTATCAAAAACGGCTCTTACAATATTGATCAGGGTGTCGGGATCCGCGCCGTCAGCGGCGAGAAAACCGGCTTTGCCTATGCGGATCAGATAAGCCTGACCGCATTGCAGCAGAGTGCCTCCGCCGCCCGCAGTATTGTCCGTGAGCAGGGTAACGGACAGGTGCAGAGCCTGCACCGTGTCAATAACACGGCTCTCTATGCCGCGCTCGATCCGCTGCGTGCAATGCCGCGCGAGGAAAAAATCGCGCTGCTGCACCGCCTTGACCGTGTGGCACGGGCGGAAGATCCGCGTGTGCAGGAAGTGAATGCCAGCCTGACCGGTGTCTATGAAGAAGTGCTGGTGGCTGCCACTGACGGCACGCTGGCGACGGATATCCGTCCGCTGGTGCGTCTGTCTGTCAGTGTGCTGGTGGAAGAGGACGGTAAACGCGAACACGGCGGCAGCGGCGGCGGTGGCCGTTTCGGTTATGAATATTTCCTCGGTACGGAAGACGGTGAGATCCGCGCAGACCATTTTGCCCGCGAAGCGGTGCGCATGGCGCTGGTGAATCTCTCTGCCGTTGCGGCACCGGCCGGATCAATGCCGGTTGTGCTGGGCGCAGGCTGGCCGGGCGTGTTACTGCATGAAGCGGTCGGTCATGGCCTGGAAGGGGATTTCAACCGCCGTGGTGCATCGGTATTCAGCGGAAAAATCGGTCAGCAGGTCACATCATCACTCTGTACCATTGTTGATGACGGTACTATCGGTGATCGCCGCGGGTCACTGGCAATTGATGACGAAGGTGTGCCGGGACAGTATAACGTCCTGATCGAGAACGGCATTCTGAAAGGTTATATGCAGGATAAACTCAACGCCCGTCTGATGGGGGTTGACCCGACCGGTAACGGCCGCCGTGAATCCTATGCCCATCTGCCGATGCCGCGCATGACCAACACCTATATGCTGGCGGGGGAATCGTCGCCGGAAGAGATTATCGCCAGTGTGAAAAATGGCCTGTATGCCCCGAATTTCGGCGGCGGTCAGGTGGATATCACCTCCGGTAAGTTTGTGTTCTCGACATCCGAAGCGTATCTCATTGAAAACGGTAAAATTACCAAACCAGTGAAAGGCGCGACACTGATTGGCTCCGGTATTGAGGCCATGCAGCAGGTATCGATGGTCGGTAATGACCTGAAACTGGATAAAGGTGTCGGTGTCTGCGGTAAAGAAGGCCAGAGCGTGCCGGTGGGTGTCGGTCAGCCGACCCTGAAACTGGACAGCATTACTGTCGGCGGAACGGCCTGATGATGCAGAAATACGGCACACTGGTGATTGTTCTGATTGTGGCGGTCTCCGCCTGGCTGGCGGGGTTACCGGGGCAGTTTATCGAAACCCGTCCGTCAGAGCCGGTGCCGCAGCAGACAGAACAGCCGCAGAGCATTGATGCCCTGACAGCACAGTCACGGGTGGTCAGCTATGTGCAGCAGCACCAGCGTCTGCCGGATTACTATGTGACGAAAAAAGCCGCCCGTAATGCGGGCTGGCAGCCGTCAAAAGGCAATCTCTGTGAGGTGATGCCGGGTAAGGCTATCGGCGGTGACCGTTTCGGCAACCGGGAAAAAGGGTTGCCGGATGCACCATCACGGCAGTGGTTCGAAGCTGACATTAACTATAACTGCGGCCATCGCGGCAGTGATCGTCTGCTTTACTCCAGTGACGGGCTGATTTATGTCACCACCGATCATTACCGTTCATTTCAGCAGGCCAATTAATCCATGACACCTGATATCAGCATTGTGCGTTTTGATTTCCGTACTATCCGGACAACAGACGATTTTTATCAGCAGTTCAGTGATAAATTTCAGCTGCCGTACTTCGGGTGTAACACGGATGCATTGTGGGACATGCTGACAGGCGGGATTGATCTGCCGGTGATACTGGCGTTTGAACATATTACCGCACGGCAGCGGCGGCTGTTTTCAGTCATTATCGGCACCTGCCGGGATGCGGAGGAAGAGTGGCCGGGGGATATTCAGCTGGTGCTGACCCCCCTGACCATGACGGCGGATTAAGCGCTTTCTGCCAGTTCTTTCAGATACTGGAACAGCTGGCGGTAAGCTTTCGGCGGTTTATTGCCTTCGCGCTCTTTTTTCGCATTGCGGATAAGCGCACGTAACTGCTGGCGATCAAGGTGCGGGAACAGCGCAACGGCTTCTTCCGTCACGGTATCATCACCGGTGACCAGGCGTTCGCGCAGATCTTCGAGTTTATGCAGCAGGACAACCTGCTGGTTATGGCGGTTTTTCAGTTTGTCGAGTGCCGTGGTAATCGGCTCCGGGTCACGGGCCCGCAGCAGTTTACCGATGAGCTGTAACTGACGGCGCAGGCCTTCGCGCTTGATTTTTTGTGCAAGCAGGATGGCTTCGAGCAACTGTTCATCCAGCGGAATACGTTCCAGCTGGGTCTTGCTCAGTGCAACCAGTTCAGCGCCGAGTTTTTTCAGGGCTTCCGCATCGCGTTTAATTTCGCTTTTGCTGACCCAGATTATCTCGTCATCCTCTTCCTCCTGAGGAAGTGCATCGGGTTCTTCAAACCAGTCTTCAGGCTGCTTTGCCATAATAGTATTTCCTGTGGCGAAACACAGAGCGGCGGGTGCCGGATGATCTCTGTGTTTGTGAGTGTTAACATTTGATTATTGCGTATTGTAACCGGGGAAAAGGCCGGATAACACCTATTCAGCTGTCTGATTAGCTGACGGCCCCTTAATTTATTGAATTGGAACCTGATTGATGAATATCACTTCTCAGATTATGGCGCAGCGTACGCGCCTGGAACAAGCGGTTTCGCAGGCACTGAGTATTGCACAGAAAGGGTGTGACAGCGCCGAAGTTGCTGTCAGCAGAACCACCGGGATGAGTGTGAGCACCCGCATGGGTGAGGTGGAAAATGTCGAGTTTAACAGCGACGGCGCACTGGGGATCACGGTGTATCATAACCAGCGTAAAGGCAGTGCATCCTCCACGGATTTAAGCGAAGAGGCGATTGCCCGTACCGTACAGGCGGCTATCGATATTGCTAAATATACATCTGAAGATCCGTGTTCGGGCCCGGCAGATCGCGATTTGCTGGCTTTTGAGGCACCGGATCTGCAACTGTTTTATCCGTCCGAAGTGAGCGCTGACCAGGCTATCGACTATGCTGCCAATGCGGAAAAAGCCGCACTGAGTGCCGATCCGCGCATCACCAATACAGAAGGCGGCAGCTTTAACAGCCATTACGGCATCCGGGTGTTCGGTAACACGCTGGGTATGCTGCAAAGCTACTGCAGCAGCCGTCACTCCATGTCCGCCTGTGTGATCGCGGAAGAAAACGGTGATATGGAGCGTGATTACGCCTATACCATTGCCCGTAAGCTGGATGATCTGAAATCTGCACAGTGGGTGGGGGAAGAGTGTGCCCGCCGGACACTGTCCCGCCTTGCTCCGCGCAAACTGGCAACACAGAAAGCGCCGGTGATTTTTGCCCCGGAAGTGGCAACCGGCCTGTTCGGGCATCTGGTCGGTGCGATCAGCGGCACCTCCGTGTACCGCAAATCCACCTTCCTGCTCGACAGCCTCGGTAAACAGATCCTGCCGGACTGGCTGACTATCCGCGAACTGCCGCATGTGATTGGCGGCCTGGCTTCCACGCCGTTTGACAGCGAGGGGGTCCGCACAGAAGATCGCCTGATTATCGAAAACGGTGTGCTGAATAACTGGCTGATGACCACCTACGCTGCCCGTAAGCTGGGGCTGAAAAGCACCGGCCATGCAGGCGGGATCCACAACTGGCATATTGCCGGTCAGGGGCTGGGATTTGACGACATGCTCCGGGAAATGGGCACCGGTCTGGTAGTGACCGAACTGATGGGACAGGGTGTCAGCGGTATCACCGGTGATTACTCCCGCGGCGCATCCGGTTTCTGGGTGGAAAACGGTGAGATTCAGTATCCGGTCAGTGAAATCACCATCGCCGGAAACCTGAAAGATATGTGGGCCAACATTATCGCCACCGGCGACGATATTGAAACCCGCAGCAACATTCAGTGCGGCTCAGTCTGGCTGCCGGAAATGAGTATTGCAGGGCAGTAAATGTGTCAGCTCCCGGAGCCGGTATATCCGCCTCCGGGAGTGAAAATGCAGAAAACAGCAGCGATTATCGCGAAAACAGCCAGTAAGTCCCGGTTTCCGGCACTGACAGGAACCGCCGGTTCATTTCATCCAGTGTCTTCTGCGGATCAACATCAGAAAAGAGATCCGGATGCAGTTCCCGCGCGAAAAATTCCGCTGCCAGCAGATGCCACGGGCTGAGATAAACATGATGCCAGAGTGCGGCTGTCCGTCCTTCCCTGACAGCCGGCAGTGCGGCAATCACCGGATCTTTCTGTAATTGTTCCTGCAGGCTTTGCCGGGCAGTGTCAGGGCGGAGATCCGGCCCCAGCTGTAACTGCCCCCGGCTATCCCTTCCGCCGCTGCCGGTCACCAGATAATATTCCGGATTATCCGACAACACCTGCTCCGGGCTGATCCGTCCGAAAACACCACTGAATTTCCCTGCCGCAATGTTATCCCCGCCGGAAAAAGCCAGTAAATCGGCCAGGTTTCCGGAAGCGGCGGTCGTGCAGCATTCCGCTTTTTTCCCGAGATGTAACCGGAGCAAAACTTTGGGGCGATGCGGATTGTGCATGGCCAGGCGGCTGCGGATCACGTCCATATGCTGCTGATAAAACGCAATAAAAGCGGCTGTCTTTTCCTGCCGGTTCAGGACTTCGCCCAGCGTTTTCAGTGACGGAACCGTATTCCGCAACGGATCAACCCTGAAATCCAGGTAGATCACCGGAATACCGGCCGCAGCGGTCTGGTGTGCAAACTGCGTCTCATCAGGACGTGATTTGGCATACACCGGCATAATAATCAGATCCGGTTGCAGGGCGATAATCTTCTCAATATTAAGCTGTGAAAAATTATCGTTCCCGACAATCGCGATATCCCGGATTGCCGGAAATGCGGCTGTATATTTCGCCAGGGTCTGTGGATCGAGCCGCTGTAAATCGGCAGGCCACCCGACAACACGCGCCGCCGGATTACCGGTTTCGATCAGTGCCAGGGTATAGAGCATCCGGCTTTCACCGAGGACGATCCGCTGCGGATCATCCGGCACCGTGACCGTTCGTCCGAGACTGTCCGTAACGGTTTTTGCCCCGCACAGCAGCGAAAACATCATCAGCAATAACCCCGTGAAGAGTGGTTTCATATCAGAAATCCACAGAGGCATTCAGGAACAGGGTACGCGGCTCGCCGGCGATGACACGCAGGTTCCCGGCGCTGGACGCATAGTACTCTCTGTTCAGCAGGTTATTCACATTCAGTTTCAGTTGGGTTTCATGTCCGCTGACGCTTCCGTTCCATGCCGCGAAAGCATCTGTAACGGTATACGCCGGCAGGTAAAAACTGTTTTCCGGATCACCGGCACGTTTGCCGACATAGCGTCCGCCGCCGCCGAAACGCAGTTCACCCGGTAACCCCTGCACGGTCAGGGTGTGCGTCAGATACAGGCTGCCCATGTTGCGCGGGGCATTGACCAGCTGGTTACCGACATTTTGTGGTTTCAGATTATCTTCTTTAATCTGTGTTCTGTTCAGGCTGTAGTTTGCCGCTATCTGCCATCCCGGTGCAAATTCGCCGTTAATTTCCAGTTCCGCACCTTCAGAGCGGGCTTTCGGGATATTCCGGTTCAGGCCGTTCATAAAGATGGACATATCTTTTTCATCAATACGGTAAAGGGCAAAGGTCGTCAGCATTGTTGGTGTTGTCTGCCATTTTGCACCCAGCTCGTATGTCTGCCCTTTTTCTGTGGAGGCCACATTGCCGTCATCATCCACCTGTGCGGAAGGGGTGAAGGATTGGCTGTAACTGCCGTAAAGTGCCAGTTCCGGTGTCAGCTTATAGACGACCCCGGCCTGCGGAACAAATTCAGAACCGCTGTCATTGAGTGTTGTCTGATGGTTTATCCATCCGCTGCTGCCGTTTTGCGTATAGCGCTGCAGCCGTCCTCCGAGCACGACAATCCACTGCTCATTCAGATGAATGCTGTCTTTGGCATAGAGTGAACTGCTGTACACGGTGGCGCGCAGATTGCTTTTTGCGTCATCGGCGGTTTTATCTGTGGTAACCGGTGATTCGCCGTATACCGGATGGTACATATTGAATTGTTTTGACGGCTTGCCGCGGAAGGACCACGCTTTGTAGGTTTCGTTCTTTTCGTAATCCGCGCCGAACGTTATGTCATGCTGCATACCGGCGATTTCCGGTGTACCGCTGATATCCCAGCCGATATAGGTAGTCTGATGATTAAAGCCCCGGTTGGCATCGGCACGGCGGGTCACAATGCCGGTTTCCGGATTGATCGCGGTTGCGCGGACTTCATTACTGTCGTAGCGGCGCTGCATCCACGCGTACTTGAATCCGGTTTCCCAGATGCCGTCAAATTCCTGCCGGTATTCTGCGGTCAGGCGCTTATTTTTCCCGTAGGCGTGATTAGCGTTGTCATCTATCCGCTCATTATAAGGAATACGGATCGGGCTGCCGCCGATAAATGCGGTTCCGCGATCGTAAGGCACATCGAATTTATTTTCGGTATAAGCCACATTGAAAGACGCACTATCACCGAGCCAGCTCAGGGACGGCGCCAGCAACGTGTGCTGATCTTCCCCGAAATTGCGCCAGTAATCTTCGTGGCGGCGTTCTGCTATCAGCCGGACTGCGAAACCATGACCGAGAGGGCCGGTCACATCAATCGTACCGGTACCGCCGCCGTTGCTGTTTGTCCGTCCGCTGACGCGTCCCTGCCACTGATACTGTGGTTTTTTGGAAATCAGATTTATCACGCCGCCCGGATTCAGAATACCGTAAAGCAGGGAAGAGGAGCCTTTCAGAACATCAACACGTTCGGTGGTGGCATCCATAGCCAGTCCCTGGTTGCTGCGTACCCCGTCGATAAACACAGAGCCGTCCGTATTGGAGCCGAAGCCGCGTTTGACAAAACCGTCCTCAATGCCGCCCAGCGTGTTGCCCTGAGTTACACCGCTGACAAACTTTACCGCGTCATCCACTGAGGTGACATTAAAATCACGGATCAACTGCGGCGTGACAATACTGATGGATTGCGGCGTTTCATTACGCGGTGTCAGTGTTTTGAGGGTGGAATAGACATTATCCCCGCTGTAACTACCTTCGCGGTCTTGCGGAGCGGCAGTGACAACCAGAGTATCATCGGCGGCAACCGCATGAAAAACAGGAATAAAGATAAAGGAGAATGTCAGTACAAGCCGGGAACAGCAATGCGGCCTGCGTAAATGCGCAGCAGATTTCATGTGTGAGTCTCAATATCAGAAGAATAAACAGCCAAAATAAAAACGGAATGATATTGATAATGATTACCATGCGCAATAATTTTTTTGTGATAATTATCCGTGAAGGGCGGGGCAGAAATAAAAATACCGCAGCGGAAACAGCCGCTGCGGCATGATTAACTTGTGTTATTAAATTATGCTGTACGGATGATATTCAGACTGCCAGCAGCATAAAGCCCCGCCACAGTAATAACAGCTGTTGTTCAAAACCCAGAATGACCGGAAATCCGCCCGGAGCTCCGCTCATACCAAACAAAGATGTCAAAGAATAGGCAGCCATGATCAGTTTCCTTCAGGAAATAAAGAGAGAAACATCATGCAATAAAGGTGTGAAGAAAGGAACCCCTGAGGAAGCTGCGCCCGCAGATTGCCTGAAACGGACGCAGAGCCGGCTTAAAGCGGATTAACGGTGTAACTCACCGGCAGCTTCAGGCTGATAGATAATTTCTGATACTTTTACGCGCGTTGCTTCACCGTTCGGCAGTTCCCATGAGATCTCATCGCCGACAGAAAGCCCGAGTAACGCAGCTCCCAGCGGTGCCATCACAGACAGCTGTTCTGCACTGTCTTTCAGCGATGCCGGGTACACCAGGGTGCGGATACTCTCTTTCCCGCTCGATAAATCCTCAAAGCGGATGCGGCTGTTCATCGTCACGACCGTGGCAGGCATTTCTGCCGGCGGCAGGATGTCCGCGCGATCTAACTCTTCATTCAGGGCTTCGGCGACCGGACTGTCAGCATAAGCCGGCTGTTCCAGCAGCATATCCAGACGCTCCGCGTCCAGTTCATTAATAATTATATTGGGCTTTTTCATACCACACTCCAAATCATTTCCAATACAAAAGAACACCCCCACACCAGAAGGAGGGGGGTGCTCGTTTGATAATTAATCTGATAGTAGGCTGTTCTCCCCCGAAAGGAAAGAGATCAGGATCACGAACCGCCGGGCTGCGTGAACGAAACAGCGTATCAGTTTTCTTTAAGTAAAATATTTCGGTTAGTATAACTAATCTTCATCAAAACCTGAATCAAAAAGGGAAATAATTGCCTCAATGGCAGAGTTTTCATCAGGTCCTGTTGCTTCCACTTCAATAAAACTGCCCTGTTCGGAATCCAGCATCAGCATGGCGAGCACACTGTCTGCCCGGGCTTCTTCATTCTGATTATTACGGAATACCACCGTTGACCGGAAGGTCTGGATCAGTTCAAACAGTTTCATGGCCGGCCGGGCATGCAGCCCCAGCCGGTTTTTGATTTCAACCTGACAACGGATGGTCATGGATTACTTCCGTTTTTCCAGGGTCCGGTGGCGTGACTGCACGTTTTTCCCGCGTGAGCGGAAGTAATCCGCCAGCTGTTCCGCCACATAGACAGAGCGGTGTTTGCCGCCGGTACAGCCGATAGCGACGGTCAGGTAGCTGCGGTTGTTGGTTTCCAGCATCGGCAGCCACAGTTCCAGATAGCTGCGGGTCTGGTAAATAAAGTTATGTACTTCTGTATGGCGGTCGAGGAATGCCGCCACCGGTTTATCCAGACCGGTCATCGGACGCAGTTTCGGATCCCAGTGCGGGTTCGGCAGGAAACGGACATCAAACACATAATCCGCATCGATCGGAATACCGTGTTTAAACCCGAACGACTCGAACACCATGGTCAGCTCGCGTTCGCGCTTGCCGAGCAGACGGGTTCTCAGCATTTCTGCCAGTTCATGCACTGACATTTCAGAGGTATCGATAATCAGATCCGCACGGGAACGCAGCGGTTCCAGCAGATCGCTTTCCTCATCAATGGCACTTTCCAGCGAGAGATTTTTACTGGAAAGGGGATGCAGACGGCGGGTATCACTGTAACGGCGGATCAGGGTGTTGCGATCCGCATCCAGGAACAGCAGCTGGGGTGAGAAACTGTCCGGTAATCTGGTCAGGGCTTCCTCAAACACCTCCGGAGACTCCGGCATATTGCGGACGTCAATACTCACTGCGGCAGAGGTATCGCGTGTTGCCAGGGTAGCGGCAAGCTCCGGCAGAAGAGTGACCGGCAGGTTATCAACGCAGTAGAAACCCATATCTTCCAGCGCCCGCAGGGCAACAGATTTACCCGAACCAGAGCGGCCGCTGACAATCATCAGCACCATGAGGGGACTCCCTATCGTTTCTCTTTCAATGGCAATACGCCATTATCCGTTGTCGTCAGCCGGTTATCATCACCCGGTGATGATACTGTACAGCTCTTCATCGCTTTGCGCCTGACGCAACCGGCGGCAGAGCGCTTTGTCAGCCAGTTTTTTGGCCACTAACGACAGTGTGTGTAAATGCGTCTGACACTGATCAGACGGAACAAATAACGCAAACAGAATGTCCACATTCTGATTATCAATCGCATCAAACGCGATAGGTTGTTCCAGGTGTAAAAATACGCCGCAGGCGGTTTGCGCCTCGCTTTTGTCCAGTTTTCCGTGGGGGATGGCAATCCCGCCACCGATACCGGTTGTCCCGACTTTTTCCCGTGTAAGGAGTGCCTCAAACAGCGTGTTTTCCGGCAGCGCCAGCGCGGTGGCAGCCAGTTCACTGATAATCTCCAGCGCGCGCTTCTTACTGGTACAGTGAATATTATTGCGTGTACAGCTGATACTCAGTACATCGCTCAGGGACAAATTTGCTTCGTTATTCATTTCATTGTTCACTTAGGATCAGAATCCCGGTAACCACCATGGTAACCGGGATCAGAGCACTGCTTTTTCCTGAGAAAATTCAGACTGTTAATTCAGTCATACACCCGGGTGCAGAAAATTTACCGGTTTCTCAGTTTTTCTTTGTGTTTGGACAACTGACGGCCGAGTTTTTCTGCCATCTCATCAATTGCCGCGTACATATCCTCTTTTTCCGCTGAGGCGTGAAGATCCGCACCGTTTACCTGAGCCGTTGCCTCCGCAATTTTACTGACTTTCTCAACCTTAAGGATCACCTGAACGCTGTTGATTTTATCGAAAAACTGCTCCAGTTTCTTACACTTGGCTGTCACAGTCTCACGTAATGCATCTGTAATTTCAACGTTGTGGCCGGTAATTTGTAATTCCATAGTGTCTTCCTTCTCAATGTGTATCAAATCAGCTGCTTACGCTGATTTGAGGGCGGGATGGATAACGACTCGCGATATTTCGCGACAGTCCGTCTGGCGACCTGAATACCCTGTTCGGCAAGCATGTCGGTCAGTTTGCTGTCACTGAGCGGTTTCGCCGGATTCTCGGCGGCAACCAGTTTTTTCACCAGTGCACGGATGGCTGTGGAGGACGCTTCGCCCCCGCTGTCAGTACTGACGTGGCTGGAGAAAAAGTACTTCAGTTCAAAGATCCCCCGCGGACTGTGCAGGAATTTCTGCGTTGTCACCCGGGAAATCGTTGATTCATGCATCTCAACCCGCAGTGCGATATCAGCCAGCACCATGGGCTTCATATATTCTTCGCCCTGTTCAAAGAACGCCTGCTGTTCTTCCACAATACAGGTCGCGACTCTGAGCAGAGTATCGTTCCGGCTTTCCAGACTTTTAATGAGCCACTTTGCTTCCTGCAAATTGTTGCGGATAAACTGACTGTCGCTCTCACTGCGGGCCCGCGAACCCATTGCGGCATAGTGATTATTAACCCGCAGACGGGGAATGCTGTCGGAATTGAGTTCCACTGTCCAGCGTTCGCCGTGTTTTCTCACGAGGACGTCAGGAATAACATACTCTGATTCTCCGGTGTTGACTACCAGGCCCGGACGCGGTTCCAGTGACTGGATCAGATCAATAGCGGATTTCAGCGCCTCTTCTTTCAGTTTGGTCACCCGGCCCAGGGTCCGGAAATCCCGGTTCCCCAACAATGCCAGATGCTGATCAGCGATAGCAAGCGCTTCTTTCAGGCTCGGGGTCTCCGGCGGCAGAATTTTCAGCTGCACCATCAGACACTCCCGCAGGTCGCGGGCGCCCACACCCACCGGATCAAAACGCTGGATGCGCTTGAGTACGGCTTCCACATCTTCGGTGGTGACCTCATCGTCACCGATACTGAGGCGGATATCATCGACAGAAACAGTCAGATAGCCGGTTTCATCAATCGCATCAATGATTGAGAAGGCAATCGCGGCATCGGTTTCGGTAAAGGGAGTAAGGCGGGCCTGCCAGATCAGATAATCCTGTAAGGTTTCAGTGGTTTCACCCTGATAGAGCGGCAGTTCATCATCGCCGTAATCATTGCCGGTGCCGGACGGTGTACCGGCGGTGTAGATTTCTTCCCACTGTGCATCCAGCGGCAGATCATCCGGCATGGCGGTCTGTTCGAGAGCCTCGGCGCTGTCCAGCTCTTTCTGTGTTTCAGATTCAGCAGGCGTGTCAATTTCCTGATGGTTATCATCAAGTTCCAGCAACGGGTTAGATTCCAGCGCCTCGCGGATCTCCTGCTGGAGTTCAAGCGTGGAAAGCTGCAACAAACGGATAGCCTGCTGAAGTTGTGGCGTCATCGCCAGTTGCTGGCTGAGTTTAAGCTGCAGACTCTGCTTCATTACGGACACGGGCTCCTTACGGCATTACAGGCGGAAACCTTCGCCTAAATAAACACGTTTAACCTGCTCATTATTCAGAATGGATTCCGGGCTGCCGTGGGCAATCATATGGCCCTGGCTGACAATGTAAGCCCGTTCACAGACATCCAGTGTTTCACGGACGTTGTGGTCAGTGATCAGGACGCCGAGTCCGTAATCACGGAGGTGCTGAATAATCTTTTTAATATCAATAACAGAAATCGGGTCAACACCGGCAAACGGTTCATCCAGCAGGATAAATTTCGGGTTGGCGGCCAGTGCGCGGGCAATTTCCACACGACGGCGTTCACCCCCGGACAGTGACTGGCCCAGGTTATCGCGCAGATGACTGATATGGAACTCTTCCATCAGCTCTTCCGCCCGCTCCCGGCGTTCATCATTGTTCAGATCCTTACGGATTTCAAGCACCGCCATCAGGTTCTGCCATACCGTCAGGCGACGGAAAATGGAGGCTTCCTGCGGCAGATAGCCGATACCTTTGCGGGCGCGTTCGTGCAGCGGCAGCAGGGAAATATCTTCATCATCGATGCTTATCGCACCGGCATCACGGGGAACAATACCCACGACCATATAGAAGGTCGTGGTTTTCCCGGCACCGTTCGGGCCGAGCAGCCCGACGATTTCGCCGGAGCTGACTTCAAGCGTCACATCTTCGACAACTTTGCGCCCTTTGTAGGCTTTGGCTAATTTGCTTGCGATTAATTTTGCCATAAATCGTTACTTACCTTTCTGACCGGTTGCCGCCGGGCCTTTTTCCTGAAGTTGTGACGGCAGCAGTACGGTAGTCACCTGTTTGCCTTTGTCACTGAATGCCTGCATCTGCTGTGTCGGCACCACATAGGTAATCTTGTCACCGGTGATATTGCTGTCCAGCTGTTCCAGATAGGCATTACCGGTCAGTGTGACCAGCTCATTGGCCATTTCATAACGCAGTTTGCTGCCGCGTCCTTTGATTGGCTTGCCGTTATCCTGCATCTGGTAGAAGGTCACCGGATTACCGAATGCTTCGACCACCATTTTATTGGAGTCGCCGCCCGGACGGGTGACCACCACTTTGTCAGCGCGGACATCAATCGTTCCCTGTTTTACCACGACATTATCAGTAAATGTGGTGATATTTTTTTCTAAATCAAGGGCTTGTTTTAATGATGTTACCGTCACCGGCTGCTGTGTATCTTCTTTTAACGCCAAAGCAGGGACACTGACGGCCAGAATTGCTGTCGCAATCAGAGTATTAAGGATGTTTGCTTTCATTTGGGATCTCATAGTAAGTCTGTACATCTTTGATCAGTTCCGCATTACGATTGCGTAAATTACCCCGCATCTGCAATCCGACGGAACGCAGTCCTGTTCCCGTGATGGTGACTTTATCGTCAGAACTCACATCCTGGGTTGTCAGATTGACTTCGGCGTTGTCCGTGGTGATCTGCCTGAGCTGCGTATCGGTGGTCAGGCTGTCAACCTGCACATCACCGTATAAATATAACATTCTGTCGTTGGTTAATTTGGCCCGCTTTGCACGAATCGTCCAGGTGGCGGTTTTATCAGGATCGTAGGTGGTCAGCACCGGATTAGTAAACCAGGTTATTTTTTCCTGAGCAAAGTTCTGCACATCATCCGCATTCAGCCGGTACGCCAGCAGCCCTGTCGGCTCGTAAGCCAGGGTTGAGGACGTTTGGGTTTTATACGTCGGCGTACCGTCTTCCACAATCTTACCGTCGGTGTCACCTGAACGGGTGACCGACAGGTTCCAGCCGAGCAGACCGAGGGCGACAAGCGCCAGAATAATGATCAGCCAAAGCTTAAATTTACTCATGAGATCCCTGATAAAGCCATTATAACCAATGAAATTCTTTTCAGACGGACAGGCCTCTGGCCGCATCCAGCTTATTTTGTGCCAGCAGAATCAGATCGCATAATTCGCGGACAGCCCCGCGGCCGCCTGCAATCTGTGTAACATAATCCGCTTTGGGTAACAATAACGGGTGGGCATCCGCCACTGCGGCGGATAAACCGACCTCTGCCATGACCGGCCAGTCAATCAGATCATCGCCGATATAGGCGACTTCGCCGGGGCGAAGTGCCAGTTTATCTAATAGTTCGCGATACGCCAAAAGCTTATCGCTCTGTCCCTGGTAAAGATGTGTAATTCCGAGTGTATTGGCACGATCTTCCAGTAATTTGGCTTTACGACCGGTAATTATCGCCACCTCCACCCCGGAGGTCAGCAGGCAGCGGATACCGTAGCCGTCACGGACATTAAATGCCTTCAGTTCTTCACCGCTGTTGCCCTGATAAATCAGGCCGTCAGACATCACGCCGTCCACATCACAGATAAGAAGCCGTATTTTAGCGGCTTTTTCCATAACTGTTTGCGCTATCGGGCCATAGCAGGTGTCAATAGTGGTAATTTGTGTCATCGTCAGTCCTTACACCACTCCGGCCTGGAGCAGATCATGCATATGCAGTACGCCGAGCAGTTTATCACCTTCTGTGACTAATAAAGAGGTGATATGACGGGACTGCATTAAATTCAGTGCCTCAACCGCCAGAGTATTGGCTTTGATGCGGATCCCGCCCGGGGTCATCACATCGGCAATCTGGCAGTTATTGAGGTCTGTGCCCGCATCGAAAATCCGGCGCAGGTCACCGTCAGTGAAAATGCCCTGAATAATCATGTCATCATCACAGATAACCGTCATACCCAGTTTTTTACGGGTGATTTCCACCAGTGCTTCGCGCAGTGAGGCGGTTTTCGGTACACGCGGAATATCATCACCGGTGTTCATCAGGTCGGAAACCAGTAACAGCAGTTTGCGGCCGAGCGCGCCGCCCGGATGAGAGAGGGCAAAATCTTCAGCGGTAAAGCCGCGGGCCTGTAATAAGGCAATCGCCAGCGCGTCACCCATCACCAGCGTGGCGGTGGTGCTGGTGGTCGGCGCAAGGCCGAGCGGGCAGGCTTCCTGCGGGACTTTAATACACAGATGGATATCCGCCGCTTTTCCCATCGTACTGTCCGGGTTGCCGGTCATGCAGATAAGCGGGATGTTCTGACGTTTGATAACCGGGATCAGCGCCTGAATTTCTGAGGATTCACCGGAGTTTGAAATCGCGATAACCACATCTTTCTTTGTGACCATCCCCAGGTCACCGTGTGCGGCTTCACCCGGATGCACAAAGAAGGATGGGGTACCTGTGCTGGCAAATGTCGCGGCCATTTTGTGGCCGATATGACCGGATTTTCCCATCCCCATGATGATCACTTTGCCTTCACAGCGGAATATCAGTTCACAGGCTTTATCGAAATCATCATTAATATACTGTTCGAGTGACGCGAGACCTTCACGTTCAATCCGGAGGACACGTTTACCTGTTAGTTGAAAATCAGTTCGGGACATCAGTTTTTTCTCACTTTCAGTATCTGTCTGTGTATTAATGGCTGACGCTTATCAGCCGGTAAAAAGGCTTATCAGCCAGGCGGTGAACGCACTGAGCAGAATAATGCCTTTCAGCCGGTTCAGCCGCTGGTTCCGGCCGGCCGCAAAGAAAATAAATAACACACCGGCTGCGATCATCACGGCGAAATCGGTCATAAAACTGTCTGCTGCCATCGGCGCGGTGGCTAACAGCGCCGGGATCCCCGCCACGACAGTCGTATTAAACAGCGTCGCGCCGATAAGATTCCCCAGCGCGATATCTTTCTCACCTTTGATCGCTGCTGCAATTGTGGTGCACAGTTCCGGCAGACTGGTACCGATAGCCAGGATAGTCAGTCCGGTGATGCGCCCGCTGATCTCCGCATAGCGGGTGAATGCGGAGGCGTTATCAATCACAATCCGGACCGCCACCGGCATAATCAGCAACCCGGCGACCAGCCACAATAAAGCAACCGGTAAATTATTTTCCTGCGGCAGTTCATGGTTTTGTTCAGTAGTGAAGCCGTCATACTGATCACGCTGTGCCATTGCGGCAATTTTCACCACCAGCCAGAGACTGGCAAGCCCTGCAAGCACCAGAAAACCGCCCTGAACCCGCGTGATACCGCCGGACCAGATAAACAGTCCGAACAGCGCCATCACCGCCAGCATCAGCGGAAGCTCACGGCGCAGCACCGCCGACTGAACACTCAGCGGGCGGATAAGGGCGGCGAGGCCCGCAATCAGCAGTAAATTGGTAATATTGGAGCCGATAATGGTGCCGAGCGCCAGATCCGGCTGCCCTTCAAGCACCGCACCGGCGGAGGTCAGCAGTTCCGGCAGCGACGTGCCGGGACCGGCCACCAGAATACCGGTGATAAACGGGGAGATGCCGAGAGAACGGGAAAAAACCGCCGCGCCGTACACAATCCGGTCAGAGGCATAAACCAGCAGAATCAACCCGGTCAGTAAAAGGATGCTGGTGAGTAACATGGCTCTCCTCCGGGCTGAAAAACAGTCAGAAATAATGAAGTACGGGAAATTGAGGGTATTGTACGGGCTGAGGCGCAAAAGTAAAACAGACGTTTTGCGCCCGGCGGAAGCGTTAATGTTAAATGCTGATATACTTGTGTATCACGCTGTTTATACCCCGTTACTCAGGGGGGATAAATAATTCAGACAGTAACACCCGCATTTAAAGGCGAAAACTGCCGGATTTTTTTATATTATGATGGGTCAGTCCTGTATGTGTCGTAAAAACACGAAAAACATAACGTTAAGGTTGTGAGGTCATGAACCGACAGACGGAAAATATTATTGAGATCCGGAACATGTGTTTCCGGCGCGGTTCGCGCATGCTGTTTAATGATATCAGCCTCGATGTGCCGCGCGGCAAAGTGACCGCGATTATGGGGCCGTCCGGGATCGGGAAAACCACACTGTTACGCCTGATCGGCGGGCAACTGCGCCCGGACAGCGGCGAAATCTGGTTTGACGGCGATAATATCCCGGCACTTTCCCGCAGCAAACTCTATCAGTCACGCCGTAAAATGAGCATGCTGTTCCAGTCCGGTGCATTATTCACAGATATGACAGTCTATGACAACGTGGCGTTCCCGCTGCGCGAACATACCCGTCTGCCGGAATCCCTGATCCGGACAACTGTGATGATGAAACTGGAAGCGGTCGGTTTACGCGGGGCGGCAAACCTGATGCCGTCGGAGCTCTCCGGCGGGATGGCGCGCCGTGCGGCACTGGCGCGGGCCATTGCACTGGATCCGGATCTTATCCTGTTTGATGAGCCGTTTGTCGGCCAGGATCCGATTACCATGGGTGTGCTGGTAAAACTGATTGATGAACTCAATCAGTCGCTGGGTGTAACCTGCATCGTGGTCTCTCACGATGTGCCGGAAGTGCTCAGTATTGCGGATAAGGCTTATATCGTCGCGGAGCAGTCCGTGATTGCACAGGGCACCGCAGAAGAGTTGCAGGAGAATACCGAACCGCGTGTGCGCCAGTTCCTGGATGGTATTGCTGACGGACCGGTTCCTTTCCGCTATCCGGCGGGTGATTACCAATCAGATTTATTAGGATAAACGAGACATGTTGACACAGGCACTTGCTGCTTTGGGACGCCGCGCGTTAGCGACATGCGCGTCTTTCGGGCGGTCAGGATACATGCTGTTCCGTGCGCTGTTCGGCAAACCGCAGTTTGCCCGGCAGTGGCCGCTGCTGCGCAAGCAGCTGTACAGCGTCGGTGTGCAGTCCCTGCTGATTATTTCAGTATCCGGGCTGTTTATCGGGATGGTTCTGGCCTTACAGGGATATCTGGTTCTGAAAACCTTCAGTGCGGAAGCCAGCCTCGGCATGATGGTGGCGCTGTCGCTGCTGCGTGAACTGGGGCCGGTGGTGACCGCACTGCTGTTTGCCGGACGCGCCGGTTCCGCACTGACAGCGGAAATCGGGCTGATGAAAGCCACAGAACAGTTATCCAGCCTGGAAATGATGGCGGTCGATCCGCTGCGCCGGGTGATTGCACCGCGTTTCTGGGCCGGTTTGATCAGTATGCCGCTGTTATCCATGATTTTTGTCGCCGTTGGTATTCTTGGCGGGGTCATGGTCGGGGTGGACTGGAAAGGGATCGATGAAGGTTTCTACTGGGCTTCCATGCAGGCCAATGTGGACTGGCAGAAAGATGTGATGAACTGCATTTACAAGAGTGTGGTTTTCGCTTTCACCGTCACCTGGATTGCCCTGTACAACGGGTATGACGCTATTCCGACGTCTGAAGGGATTAGTCGGGCAACAACACGCACGGTCGTTCATTCATCGCTTGCCGTGTTAGGGTTAGATTTTGTGCTTACGGCACTGATGTTCGGGAATTAAACAATGCAAAGCAAGAAAAATGAAGTTTGGGTCGGGCTTTTCGTCTTAATTGCCATTGCGGCGATTATCTTCCTGGCACTGAAAGTGGCGGATATCCGTTCTGTCGGCAGCGAAAAAACCTACCGCGTGTCTGCCACTTTTGATGATATCGGCGGCCTGCAGGCCCGTTCACCGGTAAAAATCGGCGGTGTGGTGATTGGCCGCGTCAATGACATCCGTCTGGACAAGGACTATAAACCGGAAGTGACGCTGGATATCTACAGTCAGTATGATCAGATTCCGGACACCAGTTCGTTATCTATCCGCACCTCCGGTCTGCTGGGTGAGCAGTATCTCGCGCTCAGCAAAGGGTTTGAGAATACAACCGATCCGGATCTGCCGATGACTGAGATGCTGAAAGACGGCAGCCGTATTCAGGACACCAAACCGGCGATGGTGCTGGAAGATTTAATCGGTCAGTTCCTGTATAAGAGCGGCGACGGCGAAGGGGGTAATACCCCGGAAGCGGCACCGGCTGCACAGCACTGATACGAAAAGTAATGTAAAAGCGGATGTTTTTGCCCGCAGAGGCGGACATCCTGCATAATACCGTTTACCGAAGACACCTTCACGGCGGAAAGTGCCGGTGATTAATCAGGAGTTGATTATGTTTAAGCGTTTACTGATAGCGGCGATGCTGGTGGTGATGGCCCCGTTTGCCGGAGCTGTTGACCAGACGAACCCGTATACACTGATGAACGATGCGGCGGCGAAAACCTTCAGCCGTCTGAAAGCAGACCAGGCGCAAATCCGGCAGAACCCGGACTATCTGCGCACCGTGGTTCAGGAAGAATTACTGCCGTATGTGCAGATCAAATACGCCGGTGCACTGGTGTTAGGCTCTTACTACAAAGATGCGACACCGGCACAGCGCGATGCCTATTTCAAAGCCTTTGAGGCTTATCTGGCCCAGGCATACGGCCAGGCACTGGCAATGTACACCAACCAGACTTATCAGATTGATCCGGCACAACCGCTGGGTGATAAAACCATCGTGGCTATCCGTGTGACACTGACAGAGCCGGCAGGGCGTCCGCCAATCCGTCTGGATTTCCAGTGGCGTAAAAATACCAAAACCGGTAACTGGCAGGCTTATGACATGATTGCCGAAGGCGTGAGCATGATCACCACCAAACAAAATGAGTGGGCATCTATTCTGCGTCAGAAAGGGGTTGATGGTCTGACTGCTGAGCTGGAACGCAGTGCGAAAACCCCGATTACCCTGGATCAGAAATAATGACGGCTGCGCTGACGTGGGAAAAACAGGGTGAAACCCTCTCCCTGAACGGGGAACTGGATCGCGATACACTGCTGTCGTTCTGGAATGCACGTCAGCAGCAGATGAGCGCCGTGCAGACGGTGGATGTTTCCGGTCTCAGTCATGTGGATTCCGCCGGGCTGGCTATGCTGGTCCGTCTGCGGGGAGAGCGTCCGGAAGCACCGTTTGTGTTATCCGGAGTAAGCGCTAACTTGCAGATGCTGATGTCACTCTACGGTGTTGAGTTCGAATTCAGTCAGAACGCGTGAATTATCGCTGCCTCCTGCTGTGTCACCACAGCCGGAGGCATTTTTAATGGTTTAAGAGCGGGGCATATTCGATTACGATAGTGCCTATAACACACAATCTGATAACCAATTTGAGAAATTATGGATACGAATGAAATCAAACAGGTGCTGATGGATAAGTTAGCACTTACTGACGCAATTGTGACCGGTGACGGCAGCCATTTTCAGGTGATCGCTGTCGGCGACCTTTTTGACGGTATGAGCCGTGTTAAACAGCAGCAGGCCGTGTATGCGCCGCTGATGGAATATATTGCGGATAACCGTATCCACGCGTTGTCTATCAAAGCCTATACCCCGGCTCAGTGGGAACGGGATCGTAAACTGAGCGGGCTGTAAGCGCGGCGTCTGACAATGCAGTGACAAGTAACGCGCAGCAATTAATGATAATGAGAGTGTCTACAGATGGATAAATTTCGGGTAAAAGGTCCTTCCGTTCTTCAGGGCGAAGTGACTATCTCAGGGGCAAAAAACGCAGCATTGCCTATCCTGTTCGCTGCAATTCTGGCGGAAGAGCCGGTTGAATTACACAATGTGCCGGAACTGCGGGATATCGACACCTCTGTGAAGCTGTTAACGCGGCTGGGTGCAAAAATTGAGCGCAAAGGAACCACACTGCGCGTGGATGCCTCTGCGATTAATGAATATTGTGCACCTTATGATCTGGTCAAAACCATGCGCGCGTCTATCTGGGCGCTGGGGCCGCTGGTGGCCCGTTTTCGTCACGGTCAGGTTTCCCTGCCGGGTGGCTGTGCTATCGGTGCCCGTCCGGTTGATTTGCATATCACCGGCTTAGAGCAGTTAGGGGCAAAAATCACCCTGGATGAAGGGTATGTCAAAGCGGAAGTCGACGGTCGTCTGACCGGCAACACTATCGTGATGGATAAAGTCAGCGTGGGTGCCACCATCACTATTATGTGTGCGGCAGCCCTGGCAAAAGGCAAAACCGTTATCGAAAACGCCGCCCGTGAACCGGAGATTGAAGACACCGCTGCATTCCTGAATGCGCTGGGTGCCAAAATCACCGGCGCAGGGACTGACCACGTGGTGATTGAAGGTGTTGAACGCCTCGGCGGCGGCTCTCACACTGTTGTGCCGGATCGTATTGAAACCGGGACATTCCTGATCGCAGCTGCGGTTTCACGCGGTAAAATTCTGTGCCGTAATGCCAAGCCGGATACGCTGGATGCCGTTCTGGCCAAGCTGCGTGAAGCCGGGGCAGAAATCGAAACCGGTGACGACTGGATAAGCCTTGATATGAAAGGGCAGCGCCCGAAAGCGGTCACCTTCCGTACCGCGCCGCATCCGGGCTTCCCGACAGACATGCAGGCGCAGTTCAGTCTGCTGAACCTGGTGGCGGAAGGCTCCGGTATGATCACGGAAACCATCTTTGAAAACCGCTTTATGCACATTCCGGAGCTGATCCGTATGGGCGCTCACGCGGAAATCGAGAGTAATTCTGTGCTGTGTCACGGCGTGGAAAAACTGTCCGGTGCTCAGGTGATGGCGACCGATTTACGTGCATCGGCAAGCCTGGTACTGGCGGGTTGTATTGCGGAAGGCACCACAATCGTTGATCGTATTTATCATATCGATCGCGGTTATGAGCATATTGAAGAGAAATTACGCGGTCTGGGTGCGGATATCGAACGCATTCATTCAGCAGAGTAATTCCCTGATGTAAGCCATAAACAAAAAAGAGCGGATATCCGCTCTTTTTTTGTGCCTTATTCCTGTCCGCCGGGGGAGGGAGTGAACTCTTCGATGGTCACGTCGACAGACCGCATCTGGCCATTGCGTAACAGGGTGACCGGCACAACACTGCCCGGGCTCAGTTCCGCCACCTGATCCATCATTTCGAGTGGTGAGGTGCTTGGCTTGTTATTGACGCTGGTGATGATATCCCCGACCTGAATCCCGCCTTTATCCGCCGGACCGTCACGGGCAACCTGAAAGACCCGCAGACCGGTTATCTGATTGATATCACTGTTGTTAGTCCGGATCGGCGGCAGCTCTTTGGAGGTGATGCCGATATAGCCCCGGATCACACGGCCGTCTTTTATCAGCTTATTCATAATGCGCAGGGCAAGCTCTGCGGGGATCGCCAGCCCGATACTGTCACTCAGCCGTGACGGATCGTTGCTGTCGTAAGACATGGTATTGATGCCGACTAATTCACCTTCGGTATTGACGAGTGCGCCGCCGGAGTTACCGGCCATAATCGAGGCATCAGTCTGGAGAAAATTCTGGCGGCGTGTCGGACTCAGCCCGACGCGGCCCATTGCACTGATAATGCCCTGGTTGACTGTCTGCCCGACATTAAACGGGTTACCGATCGCCAGCACCACATCACCCACATGGGACTGACGTTTCGGGTTGATCGGGATCACCGGCAGTTTATCGGTGGTATTGATTTTCAGCACCGCGAGGTCGGTCAGATCATCCGCGCCAATCAGCATGCCTTCATACAGGCGGCCGTAGTTGCCGTATTGCAGGGCGATCAGAATCTGATCGGCATTTTTAATCACGTGCTGGTTGGTCAGGATATAGCCCTGATCATTCATGATCACGCCGGAACCGAGGGAGGTCAGTTCGGGACCCTGCTGGGAGAGGCTGCCCATATTACTGCTGTAAACGTTGACCACGGCAGGCGCGGCGCGGCGTACCGCTTTGTTATAGCTGACCGGTTCGTCATTATTAAACAGATGGGTAAACCACTGGGTCACAAATTGCGGACGAATAGACGGGACGCTGACCAGAAGCAGGGCAGCCACGAGAAGTCCCATAAAAACGGAGCGCAATAATTTAAACCACATAGTCCTTAACCGGTGTTGTGAGTACGGGAAGCAGATACTTCCGGCAGAATAACATAAACCGGGCGAATTATATGTGTGTAATTGCGGTATTTTATGATGTGGTACAAATAAACAGGTGTGGTATCAGGCGGTTATTTGTCACTGCCGGTCATGAGTCTGTCAGTGGGTGGTTACTGACAGTCTCATGCAGTTCATCCGGTTAAACGGGTTTATCCCCCATCACCGTTGCTCTGTGCATAATGCGGTGAAAATCACCGTAATCAAAACTGGCGAGATGCTGGGTGCAGCGGTTATCCCAGACTGCCACATCACCATTCTGCCAGTGCCAGCGGACAAAATATTTCGGCTGTGTGCTGTGTTTAAACAGGAACGTCAGCAATGTATCACTCTCTTCCGGACTTAATTCACAGATACGGCTGGTAAAACCTGCGGTCACAAACAAGCCTTTCTTGCCGGTGACCGGATGGGTTCTGACCAGCGGATGGCGTCTCGGCGGGAAATCGCGGCGGGCTTTTTCCAGCGCGGCTTTGGCTTCCCCTGTCTGTGCAAAACGGCTGTCCGGGAAAGAGAGGCTGATATCATGTTCTGCTGTCAGGCCGGATAAAAAATCCTGCAACGGCGGTGATAAATCATCATAGGCCCGGGTCAGGCTGGCCCACAGGGTATCGCCGCCGAAAGGAGGAACCTGCACGGCGGATAACACACAGCCCATGGCCGGTTTTTCCAGAAATGTCACGTCGGTGTGCCACAGTTCGTTATCTTTCAGATCCAGCAGATGGCTGTCGAGCACAATCAGCTCCCGCACATTCCTGTGGGAAGGAAAAACCGGATGTATATGCAGTTCACCCAGGGCGGCGGCAAAGTCCCGCTGCGCTTCCGGTTTAATATACTGCTGGCGGAAAAACAGCACCTGATGTTCCAGTAAGGCATCCTGTAATACGGCCAGCGTGACGGCATCCGGTGTCAGGTTAAGATCAATGCCGCTGACGTGTGCGCCGATAGCGGGTGTTAATTGTCTGATATCCATATTCATTACCTCTCTGTCGGTTAAGATTCTTTGCCGTACCACGGCACTAATGCCTGCTGCAAATAACGCAATGCCAGTTCGATGGCGAGTGCCACCACGGCAATCACTGCGATACCGGTGATGACAATACCGGTGTTAAGAAACTGCGCGGCGGACTGCACCATAAACCCCAGTCCCTGCTGTGCCGCGACCAGCTCTGCCGCCACCAGGGTTGACCAGCCCACGCCGAGGCCAATCCGGATCCCGGTCAGCATCTGCGGCAGTGCTGACGGCAGGATCACATATCTCAGTACCTGAAGCCGGTTTGCCCCCAGTGACCGGACAGCGCGGATCCGGTTTCCCGGCGCAGCCATAATGCCCTGCATCGTTGAAATCAGGACCGGCGCAAGAATAGCCAGCCAGATCAGCAGGATCTTGGTGGTTTCCCCGATCCCGAACCAGATGACAATCAGCGGCAGATAGGCGAGCGGGGGAACCGGGCGGTACAGTTCAACCACCGGGTCCAGTATGCCGCGTATCCGGGAACTCAGTCCCATCAATACGCCCAGCGGGATCCCGGTGATAACCGCCAGAAGCAGTGCTTTGAGCATGCGATCAAGACTGGCCGCCAGATGCTGCCACAGAGTGGCATTCATATAACCGGATTCGGATAACGCCAGAAACTGGTGTCCTATCTGAGCCGGAGCAGGTAAATAAAGCGGATTGACCCACTGTAATGCGGTGACCAGCCACCAGCCGGCAATCAGAACTGATAAACTCACCATACTGAGAAATAAACGGCTGTAGCGGGTCTGTTTATTTATATCTGCCATTGATGTCACTCCGTACCGGTGAATTAACTGCGCTGGTATGCCATTATTTTGTCTGACAGTATGTCGCGGTGGTGAATAAAGGCCGGATCCGATTTAATCTGACGGATACGCCGCCCCTGCGACCATTGTTGATAAAACGGAGGCTCTTCTTCGGTTATTATCCGGCCGGGATTCGGTGCCATTAATATCAGCCGTGTGGCCATTAACAGCGCCTCTTCAATATCATGAGTAATAATAAAAAAGGCACTCTGCTGTTTTTGCCACAAGGTCAGAATTAAGGTTTGCATCTGCTCCCGGTTGGCGGCATCGAGTGCGCCGAAGGGTTCATCCATCAGAATAAAATCAGACTTTACAGCCAGTGCCCGGGCAATGCCGACCCGCTGCCGCATTCCGCCGGACAGTGACCAGATATTATCGGTAATGGCATGCAGTAATCCGACTTTTTGCAGGTTCTCTTCGACCGCTGCTTTTTCTTCCTGCTTACCGAGCTTTTTAATTTTCAGTCCCAGTGCGACATTTTCATAGACATTCAGCCAGGGCATCAGTGCGTCATTCTGAAATACCACGGCTCTGTCAGAGGCGGGATGCTGAATATCGTTTCCGTTCCGCGTTATTTTTCCGCCGGAGGGCGTTAAAAACCCGGCAACAATATTCAGCAGTGATGTTTTTCCGCAGCCGGAGGCACCGAGAATAACGGTAATACCGTTATCCGGAATGGTTAAATTAATACCGGATAAGGTTGTCTGCGGCTGACCGTGATAAACCAGATCAATATTCTCCAGTACGATATCCGCCATTATTATTTCCCCGCTGCCGTGGTGACGGCCTCCGTATTGATATTTCCGGCATAGGAATCTTTAACCGAATCAATACTGCCCTGCTGTTGTAAAAACAGCGCGGTATTGCGGATATCATCCGCCAGTGTGGTCGTCAGGATCTGTTTTTGTTCTTTCAGCACGGGATAATCGCTACCCGCCATCACACCCGCCACATCTTCCGGACGGGCACCGGTCAGTTGAGCAATTTTGCCCGTGATGTCAGGAAAGTCCGCAATAGTATTTTTATTCTGCTGATACCACTGAACCTCAATGTCAGTAACGGCGGCAAACTGCGTCAGCACATCAGGATGCTGTGCGGCAAACGTGCTGTCCGCTATCCACAGGTCATAGGTTGGTTTACCCCATGCCCGAACATCGCGGCCGGAAATCAGGATCTGCCCGTTGGCTTTCAGCTGACTTAAGGCCGGTTCCCAGACATAGGCTGCATCAATATCACCTCTCTCCCATGCCGCGGCAATTTCAGCAGGCCGCAGATTAATCAGTTGCACTGATTTTTCATCAATATTCAGGTTCTCCAGTGTCGCAAGCAGGCTGTAATGGGCAGTAGAGGTAAAAGGTACGGCAATTTTCTTACCGGCCAGTCCGCCTGACGGATTACGGTCATTGCGGATGATCAGTGCCTCGGCGGTGTCCGGAATACCGGAAATATAAAAAACCTCCACCGGCAGTCCGCGGCTGACGGCAACAGTAAACGGTGCGGAGCCCATATTGGCGATATCCGCCTCACCGGCAGCCAGTGCGGTCAGCACATCCGCGCCGCTGTCGAATTTTTTCCAGATAATCTGTTTACCGGTGGCGGCTTCATAAGCATGATTCGCCTGTGCAATTTTGCCGGGATCGATAATCGCCTGATAAGCGATAACCACCGGTTTTTCAGCGGTTGCCTGCGGGGCCGGTGCTTTCTGGCTGTAAATAAATACGCTTATCACCGCCAGCGCCGCCAGTAAGGACAAAATAACCTTTAGTTTATTTCTTTTCTGAGGCTGATATAACGACATTATTTTCTTCCGTTATGAAGTCATGAGTAGTTATCTATTTAGTGTCAGAGAATATATTCCGGGAAAGAATTACTTTTTATATTGAAATTACTTTTTGTTATACATGAATAATATTCCCGTCAGAGATCCTCATTTCATTAAAATGAAACGTGAATTTGTGATTTTTTATACGTAATTCATTGTTTATCTGTATGTGATCAGGAGATATACGGTTGGAAAATAATTATCATGATATATCAGATTATTTTGTTATGAGTTATGGCTTTATTTTCTTATTCTCAATAAGCCGTAATGCGATAACCTGGAAAATAACGGAATAATAACCACAATGAGCAATGCGGGAGTAACAGGACTATGGCAGCACAGATACCGCCGGAGCAGGTATTTCCGGTTTCTGCGGAGCAGCTTACGGCTTTGCAGACAGTAACAGCAGATTTTACCTCTCAGCAACTGGCCTGGTTATCCGGTTATTTGTGGGGACGGGGAAATACATCTGTACAGACAGATATTTCCCCGGCATCAAATACAACAGACAGTGACATTATTACCATTATTTCCGCGTCACAAACCGGTAATGCACGTCGTGTATGTGAAGAATTAAAAACGCGTTTCCTCAGTGAAAAATTCGCGGTTAATTTGGTAAACGCCGGAGAATATAAATATAAACAGCTCGCCCGGGAGAAGATTGTCATTATTGTGACATCCACTCAGGGGGACGGTGAGCCACCGGAAGAAGCGGTGGCGTTTTATAAATATCTGCATTCATCAAAACGCCCGGATCTCATCGGAACTGCGTATGCCGTTTTCTCGCTGGGAGATTCGTCATACGAAAAATTCTGTCAGGCGGGTATTGATTTTGATACTCAGCTGGCAAAAGCCGGCGCAACCGCACTTGTTCCGAGAACAGATGCGGATGTGGATTATCAGCCAGCGGCAGCGGCGTGGACAGAATCACTGACACAGGTGCTGAAAGGGCGGGGCATTGCGGCGGGAAATCCGCAGCAGACGACCGTTCAGGCGGCCACTGTTACTGAAAACCGTTACAGCAAAGAGGCACCGCTGACGGCATCTCTCTCCGTTAATCAGAAAATTACCGGCCGTAATTCCCTGAAAGATGTGCGGCATATTGAAATTTCTGCGGGGGATTCCGGTCTGCATTATCAGCCCGGTGATTCGCTCGGGGTCTGGTTTGAGAATGATCCGGTACTGGCGGATGAGATTATCAGCCTGCTGCATGCGGATGCGGCAACGGAGATCACCGTGTCCGGCAACATCTGCACATTGCGCGAGGCGCTGATCCGGCATCTGGAACTCACACAGAATAACGGAGTGACGGCCAGCAAATACGCGCAGTTATCACAACATGACGCGTTATCGGCACTGATCAGTGATAAACCGGCTGCACTGCATTACGCACAAACCACGCCTGTCGCGGAAATGCTGCGTCAGGCACCTTCCCGGCCTTCAGCACAGGCTTTTGCCGGTATTCTCCGGCCATTGACCCCGAGGCTCTATTCCATCTCATCATCACAGGCAGAGGCGGAGGATGAGATCCATCTGACGGTCGGCGTGGTGCGTTATGACACGGATGGCCGGGCGCGGACCGGCGGAGCTTCCGGATTTCTCGCCGACCACATACAGGAGGGCGGGGATGTGCGGGTCTTTATTGAACGTAATGATAATTTCCGTCTGCCCGCCGATCCGGATGTGCCGGTCATTATGATTGGTGCCGGCACCGGTATCGCGCCGTTCCGCGCCTTTATGCAGCAGCGGGAAAATGACGGCGCTTCCGGGAAGAACTGGCTTTTTTACGGCAATCAGCATTTCACCGAGGATTTTCTGTATCAGACCGAATGGCAGCGTTATGTCCGTGACGGCGTGCTGACCCATATCTCGCTGGCCTGGTCGCGGGATAAACCGGCGAAAACCTATGTTCAGGACAAACTGCGTGAGCAGGGCGCGGACGTATGGCGCTGGATTGAGGACGGTGCACATATTTACGTCTGCGGTAATGCAGGCCTGATGGCCCGTGACACCGAAGACGCATTACTGGAGATCATCAGCCGGTACGGTAACCGGGACCATGAATCGGCTGATGAGTTTTTAAGTGAGCTGCGCACAGCGCGCCGGTATCAGAGGGATGTCTATTAATGAGCAATAAATACAACGGGCCTTTAATCGTGGAAGGCAAGCTGAGCGACAGCGAAAGAATGAAGCGCGACAGCAACTATTTGCGCGGCACCATCAAAGAAGATCTGAGCAACGGGCTGACCGGCGGATTTGAGGGGGATAACTTCCTGCTGATCCGCTTTCACGGCATGTATCAGCAGGATGACAGGGATATCCGGGCGGAGCGCACAGAGCAGAAACTGGAGCCGCGCCACGCCATGATGCTGCGCTGCCGACTGCCGGGAGGGGTGATCACCCCGGAACAGTGGCTGAAAATAGATAAATTTGCCGCAGAGCAGACGCTGTACGGCAGTATCCGGATCACCAACCGGCAGACATTTCAGTTCCACGGTATTCTGAAAGGGGATGTTAAACCGGCGCACCAGATGCTGCATGAGGCGGGGCTGGATTCACTGGCGACCGCCAATGATGTGAACCGAAATGTGCTGTGCACCTCGAATCCGGTTCAGTCCGGCCTGCACCGGGAAGCGTATGAATGGGCGAAAAAAATCTCCGAACATCTGCTGCCCCGTACCCGCGCTTATGCTGAAATCTGGCTGGATAAAGAAAAAGTGGCGGCAACCGATGAGGAACCGATTCTGGGCAAAACCTATCTGCCGCGCAAATTCAAAACCTCGGTGGTGATCCCGCCGCTGAATGATGTCGATCTGCACGCTAATGATATGAACTTTGTGGCAATAGAGGAAAACGGCAAATTAATTGGTTTTAATGTGCTGGTGGGGGGCGGCCTGGCAATGACTCACGGCGATACCGCAACGTTTCCCCGTCTGGCCAGTGAGTTCGGCTTTATCCCGCTGAAAGACACACTGGCGGTGGCGGAGGCGATTGTTACCACCCAGCGCGACTGGGGAAACCGCACGGAGCGCAAAAATGCCAAAACCAAATACACGCTGGAGCGGGTGGGGGTTGAAACATTTAAACAGGAAACCGAACGGCGTGCCGGTATCTCGTTTGCCCCGATCCGCCCGTATGAATTCACCCTGCGCGGTGACCAGATCGGCTGGTTAAAAGGGATTGACGACCACTGGCATCTGACGCTGTTTATTGAAAATGGCCGTCTGATTGATTTGCCGGGCAAACCGCTGAAAACCGGGGTGGCGGAAATCGCCAGAATCCACCGGGGGGATTTCCGGTTAACCGCCAATCAGAACCTGATTATTGCCGGTATTCCGGAGGCGGAAAAATCCCGCATTGAGTCCCTTGCGCGGACACACGGTCTTATCAGCGATAATGTTACGCCGCTGCGGGAAAACTCCATGGCCTGTGTATCGTTCCCGACCTGTCCGCTGGCGATGGCGGAAGCGGAGCGTTTTTTGCCGGAATTTGTCACAGAGGTTGAGAAGATTATGTCTTCACACGGTGTGGGGAATGAAGAGATTGTTCTGCGGGTCACCGGCTGCCCGAACGGCTGCGGAAGGGCCATGTTGTCAGAGGTGGGATTGGTCGGTAAAGCGCCGGATCGCTATAATCTGCATCTCGGTGGTAACCGCACCGGTACCCGTATTCCGCGCATGTATCGTGAAAATATCAGCTCAGCGGTGATTTTATCGGTGCTTGATGAGCTTATCGGACGCTGGTCACAGGAGCGGACGGACGGGGAGGATTTCGGCGATTATCTGATCCGCGCCGGGGTGGTAAAACCGGTTCTGAATTCTGCCGTGGATTTTTATGAGGCCGGAGCTGCCTGAAATAAAAAACCGCGCCGTTTTACGCGGCGCGGTTTCAGTATTCACAGCAAAAATGTATCAGCGGCCGGCATTATTCAGCAGCAGATAGATATTGTCGTCGCCGCGTAAAATATTCAGTGCCAGCACGCTTGGCTTGCCGTCAATAATTTTGCGCAGTTCAACAATGGTCATCACTCTCTGGTTGTTGACGCCGATAATCAGGTCACCCGGCTGAAGGCCGGACATGGCCGCCGGAGAATCCTTCTGTACCGCATCAATATTGACGCCTTTATTACCCTCTTTATTGCTGCCGTTGCTCAGGGTTGCACCCTGCAGCAGAGTGGTCAGGTTTTCCGCTTTGGTGGTCTGGCCTTCGCTGTCATCCAGTATCACACTGACTTCCAGCGGTTTGCCTTTGCGCAGCAGACCGATTTTCACTTCTTTGCCCGGCGCGGTGGTGCCGATTTTGGCTCTCAGTTCCGCAAAGCTGCTGACACGTTTGCCGTCAACGGAGACCAGCACGTCACCGGATTTAATCCCCGCTTTGGCGGCAGCGGATTTCGGGATCACTTCACTGACAAACGCCCCGCGCTGAGCTTCCACACTCATTGCCTTGGCGATATCCGCGTTCATTTCAGTACCGCGGATGCCGAGGGAGCCGCGTTTGACTTCACCGGTGGCAATCAGCTGGGAGGTCAGCTCTTTGGCCATGTTACTCGGGATAGCAAAGCCGATCCCGATATTACCGCCGCCCGGTGCCAGAATCGCGGTGTTGATACCGATCAGTTCACCGTTGAGATTCACCAGCGCACCGCCGGAGTTACCCCGGTTGATGGAGGCATCGGTCTGGATAAAGTTTTCCAGCCCTTCCACATTCAGGCCGCTGCGGCCTAATGCTGAGATAATCCCGGAGGTTGCGGTCTGACCCAGACCAAACGGGTTACCGACAGCCACAGTGAAATCACCGACGCGCAGTTTATCGGAATCCGCCAGGGTGATGGCGGTCAGATTCGGGGCATTTTTCACCTGTAACAGCGCAATGTCGGTCTGCGGATCACGGCCGATTAAGGTCGCGTCATATTTGCGGCCGTCATTGAGCTGGATCTGAATTTTATCTGCATTCTGAATAACGTGGTTGTTGGTCAGAATATAGCCTTTCTGTGCATCAATAATGACACCGGAACCCTGTCCCTGGAACGGGCGGACACTTTCCTGCTGTGACGGCATATTCGGACCGAAGAAGAATTTAAACTCTTCCGGCACCTGCTGACGGGCAACCGCTGTCCCGGAAACTTCCACGCTGACCACAGCAGGCAGTACTTTTTCCAGCATCGGTGCCAGGCTCGGCAGAGATTCGCCGGAGGCCATTTTGGCCGGTAAGGCCGCATTTGATACCGCAGGCAGCGCCGCGAGGGATAACCCGAGGCTGATGGCAACAGCACTGAGCAGGTTTTTTTTCTTTTTATTCATCATTCGTTTTGTGTCTCATCAATTAATAAGCTGAATCTGCAGGCATGAGAAGCCGCAGCATACGCAGATACTCCTATGACTCTATGTGTGTGTAAAAGTTCCGCATTCAACGGAAATAAAACAACCTTTACAAGGCTTTACGTGAACTGAAGATTAGTGCGGGGAATGGTTTGAAGGACAGTATTAAGCGGCTGAATTCAGGCGGAAAAAAACCGCAGTCGCCTGCGGTTTTAATGATTAGCTTTCTTTGTTTTCGACGGGACGGAACAGGCCGGATGAGCCATCTGAATAATCACGCGGCGGCATTTTTACCGGTGCCTGGTCATTATCGGCCTCAGCTTCCGTCAGGCGGTAGCTGAACGGATTATCCTGTGCGGACAGTTCCGGCATCAGTTCTGATGAACTTTTCGCCATGTGCTGATATAACTGGCGGTAATCTTTCGCCATATTATCCAGCAGTTCTGCACTGCGGGCAAAGTGGCTGACCAGCTCTTTGCGGTACTCTTCCAGTTCGGCCTTGTTTTTTTCCAGGTCCCGTTTCATGGCTTCCTGCTCTCTGAACTTAGAACTGCCCAGACGAACGGCCAGCGCACCAATGATTAAACCAACTGCTAATCCGATGAGTGCATATACCCAAATCATGGCTACTCCTTTAAGTGCATCATGCGCGTTAGAATCTGTTGTCACTATAACCGGATTTGCTGTCCGGGGGGAATAGTGAAGGTAAGGCTTTCCGGCATTATCCCGGATTTCCGGGTATAATACCCGCCGCTACATCATAAAAATCTCAATAAAAACCTCTGATAATATTAAGGGATTACCGTTTATGAGCACAACACCGCGTGAGTTGTATCAGCAGGCACTGAACGGCAGCGGATTTGCGCCGGACGACGTGCAGCGGCGTACCGTTGACCGGCTGACAGAGATGCATCAGGCGCTCCTGATGCGCACACCATGTTCCCCCCCGGAGCCGGAAAAAGGGCTGCGCGGCACCCTGAGCCGCTGGCTGAAAAAAGCCCCCGTACCGGTGAGCTGTCCGCCGGTACAGGGTATTTATATGTGGGGCGGGGTCGGGCGCGGCAAGACCTGGCTGATGGATCTGTTTTATGACAGCCTGCCCGGGCCGCGCAAGCTGCGGCTGCATTTCCACCGCTTTATGCTGCGGGTGCATGAGGAGCTGACGGTGCTTCAGGGACATGAAAATCCGCTGGAGAGCATTGCCGACGGCTTTGCACAGGAAACGGATGTTCTCTGTTTCGATGAATTTTTTGTCTCCGATATCACGGATGCCATGATCCTGGGAACTCTGCTGGAAGCCCTGTTTCAGCGCGGCATCGCGCTGGTGGCGACCTCCAATATCCCGCCGGATGACTTGTACCGTAACGGGTTGCAGCGCGCCCGGTTTTTGCCGGCCATTGAACAGATTAAAAAATACTGCGATGTGCTGAATGTGGATGCGGGGATTGATTACCGTCTGCGCACGCTGACACAGGCTCATCTGTGGCTGACGCCTGCGGATGCGGAAACGTCAGCGGCAATGGACAGCATGTTTTCCCGGCTGACCGGCGGACAAAAAGCCGGACAGGCGGCGCTGACTATCAATCACCGTCAGCTGCCGGTGGTGCGGGAAACGGACGGTGTGCTGGCGGTGACCTTCCGGACACTGTGTGAGGATGCGCGCAGCCAGCTCGACTATATTGCACTGTCGAAAATCTATCACACCGTGCTTTTGTATGAGGTTCCGGTGCTGACCACGGAAAATGAGAATGCGGCACGGCGTTTTCTGGCGCTGGTGGATGAGTTTTATGAGCGGAAAGTAAAATTGATTATTCAGGCGCAGAGCGGGATGGATTCTCTCTATCATGGGCAGTTATTGTCCTTTGAGTTCGCCAGATGCCTCTCCCGGCTGCAGGAAATGCAAAGTGAGGAGTACCTGAAACTGCCGCATCTGGTATAATGCGCGCCCCTGAAAAGGGTTTCGGGGAATTTTTTTTAATTTGGGGTCGATTTTTTGCAGGGACTTCTCTATAATCTTGCGACCCCACGTTACAGCGGTTTTCTTTATTTCCCAAAGAAGACTGCAACTAGCGCCAGATGATTCTGCTCGAAGGGGTAGGTTTACTGGACAAGCGTCGTGTGAGCCTCAGTTTCTGAACATTGGTTCACCAACATGTAACTTATTTATTGGGTAAGCTTTAATGAAAACTTTTACAGCTAAACCAGAAAGCGTACAACGCGACTGGTTCGTTGTTGATGCAACCGGCAAAACTTTAGGCCGTCTTGCAACTGAATTAGCCCGCCGCCTGCGCGGTAAGCACAAAGCGGAATATACTCCTCACGTTGACACCGGTGATTACATCATCGTTCTGAACGCAGAAAAAGTTGCTGTAACCGGCAACAAGCGTACAGACAAAGTGTACTATCGCCACACTGGCTACGTTGGTGGTATTAAGCAAGCGACCTTCGAAGAGATGATCGCACGCCATCCTGAGCGCGTTATTGAAATCGCTGTGAAAGGCATGTTGCCGAAAGGCCCTCTGGGTCGTGCAATGTACCGTAAACTGAAAGTTTACGCAGGTAACGAGCACAATCACGCGGCACAGCAACCGCAAGTTCTGGACATTTAATCGGGATTATAGGCAATGGCTGAAAATCAATACTACGGCACTGGTCGCCGCAAAAGTTCATCCGCTCGTGTCTTTATTAAGCCGGGTAGTGGTAACATCGTCATCAACCAACGCAGCCTCGAAAACTATTTCGGCCGCGAAACAGCACGCATGGTAGTTCGCCAGCCGCTGGAACTGGTTGAAATGTTAGAAAAACTGGACCTGTACATCACTGTTAAAGGTGGTGGTATCTCTGGTCAGGCAGGCGCAATCCGTCACGGTATCACCCGTGCTCTGATGGCGTACGACGAATCTCTGCGTTCTGAGCTGCGTAAAGCCGGCTTCGTAACGCGTGATGCACGTGAAGTTGAACGTAAAAAAGTGGGTCTGCGCAAAGCACGTCGCCGTCCACAGTTCTCCAAACGTTAATCACTGGTTTCGTTGGAATACAAAAAACCCGCCACCGGCGGGTTTTTTTATAACCGTATAACTGCCGCAAATTATCCCGCCATAACCTGTAATTTCATGTTTATTTCATGAATCTGTCGCCGTTAACCCCCATTTTTAGTGTTTTTGAATGATTTTTTGCCCGGAGTCACCCTAAGTTGGGCAAAATCTGGTAAACTGGCACAAACATTTTCTCGCCCCTGAACACACTGCCGCGCGCCCGGATTGGCTCGCTGTGGTTTTCTTTCCCGGATTCAGTGAGAGATTACAGGTAGGAATGGCGTAGTGCGCTGTTCATTCCTTTATTTTGATAAACTTGGAGGTTTTCATGGCTGTCGCTGCCAACAAACGTTCGGTAATGACTCTGTTCTCCGGCCCGACCGATATTTTCAGCCACCAGGTACGGATTGTACTGGCGGAAAAAGGGGTAAGTTTTGAAATTGAGCATGTCGAAGCAGGCAATCTGCCACAAGACCTGATCGATCTGAACCCATACCAGACGGTACCGACACTCGTGGATCGCGAGCTGACCTTATATGATTCACGTATTATCATGGAATACCTTGATGAGCGTTTCCCGCATCCGCCGCTGATGCCTGTTTACCCGGTGATGCGTGCGCAGAGCCGTGTGATGATGCACCGCATCGAGCAGGACTGGTACTCGCTGATGAATAAAATTGAAAAGGGCTCTGCCCAGGAAGCGAACCAGGCCCGCAAACAGTTAACGGAAGAGCTGGTTGCAGTTTCACCGGTATTTAAAGAATACGCGTATTTCATGAATGAAGAATTCAGCCTGGTGGACTGCTATCTGTCCCCGCTGTTATGGCGTCTGCCGGTACTGGGTATCGACCTGTCCGCACGTCCGTCTTCTGATACCAAACATCTGCAGTTCTACATGCAGCGCGTGTTTGAGCGTGACTCTTTCCTGGCTTCCCTGACGGAAGCTGAGCGTGAGATGCGTTTACAGTCCCGGGGTTAACCGCTGATGGATATTCAGGAATTAACACCGCGCCGCCCTTATCTGTTGCGGGCGCACTATGAGTGGTTACTGGATAACGAACTGACACCCCATCTGGTGGTGGATGTGAACACCCCCGGTGTCAATGTGCCGATGGAGTATGCTCAGGATGGTCAGATTGTCCTGAATATTGCACCGCGCGCTGTGGGTAATCTGGAAATGACCAACGAGTGGGTCGGTTTTAATGCCCGTTTCGGCGGCGTTCCGCGTCAGGTGGATGTGCCGATGGCCGCCATTATTGCGGTCTACGCCCGTGAAAACGGTGCCGGGATGATGTTTGAGCCGGAAGTGGCTTATGAGGCAGCGGAAGAGGAAGACATTCTGACTCCGGCAGCGGATAACATTACCCTGATCCACGACGAACCGGCAAAACCGGCGGAAGAGAGTACTGACGGGGATGACCCGGAGCCGCCGAAACCACCGCGTGGCCGTCCGAACTTACGTGTCGTGAAGTAACAGACCGATAAATAAAAAAGACCGCGAAAGCGGTCTTTTTTGCATTTAAGGCAGTGTGTTCAGGTGATCACCCATGTTTATACATGCAGGTAATCGAGAATGCTTTCTGCTGCCCGGCGGCCTTCGGCAATGGCGGTAACCACCAGATCCGAGCCGCGTACCACATCCCCGCCGGCGAAAATGCCGCTGACAGAGGTTTCAAACGGGTAGGTTGCCTGTGCCGGGGCGCTGATCCGGCCCTGCTGATCCCGCGTGACACTGAGAGCATCCAGCCACGGCATCGCGTGCGGCCGGAAACCGAACGCGATAATGACCGCATCGGCATCAATAACAAAGGCGGAATTATCATCCGTTTCAATCTGACGGCGGCCGCTGCTGTCCGCATCACCTAACCGGGTGGTTAATACACTGACACCACAGGCGTTACCCGTTGCATCGGTTTCAATGGCGGATGGCTGACAATTAAAACGGAAATTAACCCCTTCTTCTTTGGCATTTTTCACCTCACGGCGCGAGCCCGGCATATTCTCCTCGTCACGGCGGTATACGCAGGTCACTTCCGAAGCCCCCTGGCGGATGGCGGTCCGCAGACAGTCCATTGCCGTATCTCCGCCGCCGAGCACCACGACGCGTTTATTTTTCAGGTCAATAAACGGAGCAGAATCATCATCCGGCAGTCCCATCACCTGACGGGTATTGCCGATCAGATACGGCAGGGCGCTGTATACCCCGGCGGCATCTTCATTTTTGAGCCCGCCGCTCATCGGCTGATAAGTGCCCGCACCAATAAAGACGGCATCATAGTTCTGCTGTAACTCATTGAGCGTGACGTCTTTTCCGATCTCGGTATTCAGCTGAAATTCCACACCCATCTCAGTGAACAGCTCACGGCGGCGCTGCATAATGGATTTTTCCAGCTTGAACGACGGAATACCAAAGGTGAGAAGCCCGCCGATTTCCGGATGTTTATCAAACACCACCGGGGTTACGCCGTTACGGATCAGAACATCGGCACAGGCCAGACCGGCAGGACCGGCACCAATCACCGCGACCTTTTTTCCGGTCGGACGGACAGCGGAGAGATCCGGTTTCCAGCCCATCTCAAAGGCTTTATCGGTGATGTAACGTTCAATATTGCCGATAGTGACCGCGCCGAATTCGTCATGCAGGGTGCAGGCACCCTCGCACAACCGGTCCTGCGGACACACCCGGCCGCACACTTCCGGCAGGCTGTTGGTCTGGTGTGACAGCTCTGCGGCCTCGATAATCCGGCCTTCCTCCGCCAGCCGCAGCCAGTTGGGGATATAGTTATGTACCGGGCATTTCCATTCACAGTACGGATTACCGCAGCTGAGGCAGCGGGTCGCCTGCTCTTTCACCTGCGGCGGCGAAAACGGCTCATAAATCTCGATAAATTCGGTTTTACGGAGTGCCAGCGGCAGCTTTTGCGGATCCGTACGCTGTAATTCAATAAACTGATAAACATTGCGGCTCATCTTGATTCCCCTTACTGTGCCCGGATCCGTAATTCAGTGTCTGCGTGGCGGGTTACCCCGGCAAGTGCATGAATATCCGCAGATTTCGGCTTGACGAGGATAAACCGCCCGGCCTGTTCTGTCCATTCTCTGAGAAGTGCGTCTGCTCTGGCTGAGCCGGTCAGGCGGCGGTGGTCTTCCAGCATGCCGCGCAGATGTTCCTGCAGAACCGGCAGACCGCTGATATCGCGGGTTTCCGCCATTTCCGGATTAACACGCCCGGCGGCGGTGCCGTCTTCATCATAGAGATATGCGAATCCGCCGGTCATCCCGGCCGCGAAGTTAATTCCGGTTTTGCCGAGCACACAGACAATCCCGCCGGTCATATATTCACAGCCGTTATCACCGACACCCTCGACCACTGCGAGTGCACCGGAGTTACGGACAGCAAAGCGCTCTCCGGCACGGCCTGCGGCATACAGTTTGCCGCCGGTGGCACCATACAGACAGGTATTCCCGGCAATCGTGGTATCGTGAGCGGCAAAGGCCGAACCCGGATGCGGATGCAGGACAATCTGCCCGCCGGCCATCCCTTTACCGACATAGTCGTTGGCATCGCCTGTGAGTGTCAGTTCAATCCCGGCGGCATTCCAGACCCCGAAACTCTGCCCGGCAGTACCGGTAAAATACAGTTTCAGCGGTGAGGCAGCGATCCCGCTGTTGCCGTACAGTTCCGCCACAAACCCGGAGAGCGCAGCCCCTACCGAGCGGTCAGTATTACGGATATCGTAATAAAAGGCGCGGGATTGCTGTGTCTGCACGCAGGTACGGGTATCTTCCAGGATGCGGCGGTTCAGTTCCCCCTTATCAAACGGCGGATTGGTTTGTGAACAGAACAGAGCGGCACCTTCATGCGGTACCGGGGAGACCAGCAAATCAGACAGATCCAGTTTCTGCTGGCGGGCGGTGGCGCCTTCAATTCTGACCAGCAAATCTGTGCGACCGATAAGATCGGTCAGTTTTCTCACACCCAGTTGCGCCATCAGCTCGCGGGTTTCCTGCGCAATAAAGCGGAAATAATTCATCACCCGCTCCGGCAGGCCGTGATAGTGATCGCGGCGCAGCGTTTCGTCCTGGGTTGCCACGCCGGTGGCGCAGTTATTCAGGTGGCAGATGCGCAGATATTTGCAGCCGAGCGCGACCATCGGGCCGGTACCGAAACCGAAGCTTTCCGCGCCGAGAATGGCAGCTTTGATGATATCCAGCCCGGTTTTCAGTCCGCCGTCCGTCTGTAAACGGATTTTATGACGCAGACCGTTGCTCACCAGTGCCTGCTGGGCTTCCGCCAGCCCCAGTTCCCACGGCGTACCCGCGTATTTGACAGAGGTGAGCGGGCTGGCACCGGTGCCGCCGTCATACCCCGAAATGGTGATGAAATCGGCATAGGCTTTGGCCACGCCGGTGGCAATGGTGCCGACACCCGGCTCTGAGACCAGTTTGACGGAAATCAGTGCTTCCGGATTGACCTGTTTGAGATCGAAAATCAGCTGTGCCAGATCTTCGATCGAGTAAATATCATGGTGCGGCGGCGGGGAAATCAGGGTAACGCCGGGCACTGAATAGCGCAGAGAGGCGATATACGGCGTGACTTTATCTCCCGGTAACTGGCCGCCTTCACCGGGTTTCGCGCCCTGTGCCACTTTGATCTGGATAACCCGCGCACTGCGCAGATACCCGGGGGTAACACCAAAGCGACCGGAGGCTACCTGCTTGATTTTAGAGTTTTTTTCCGTACCAAAGCGCGCCGGGTCTTCACCGCCTTCGCCGGAATTGGAACTGCCGCCGAGCTGGTTCATGGCGACAGCCAGTGCTTCATGGGCTTCCGGGCTGAGGGCGCCGATAGACATGGCTGCGGTATCAAAGCGGGAAAACAGGGATTCTGCCGATTCAGTTTCATCAATACTGATAGGTTGTGTGCCGGTGCGCAGCGCCAGCAAATCGCGCAGCATAGCCGCCGGACGGTCGTTTACCAGCGCAGCATAGTGCTGATAATCCGTATAATTGCCGCTGTGAACTGCTTTTTGCAATGTGGCGATCACATCCGGGTTATAGGCGTGATATTCACTGTTATGAATGTATTTCAGCAGGCCGCCCGCATCGAGCGGTTTGCGCGGCAGCCAGGCGAGGCGGGACAGGTTATGCAGATCCTGCTGGAAATCACTGAAATCCGCACCGCCGATCCGGTTCGGTACGCCCCGGAAACAAAGCTCCGCCACAGAATCACTCAGGCCGACAGCTTCAAACAGTTTGGCGCAGCGGTATGAGGAGACAGCAGAGATCCCCATTTTGGACATGATTTTATACAGTCCCTTGTTGATGCCGTTGCGGTAGTTGAGTAACACCTGCGCCGGCGAGTGCGTGAGGACGTTATCGCTGCACAATTTCAGCAGGGATTCACAGGCGAGATAAGGATAGATGGCGGTAGCACCGAACCCGAGCAGTACGGCAAAATGGTGCGGGTCACGGGCACCGGCGGTTTCGGCGATAATGTTGGCATCACAGCGCAGGCTCTGGCTGACCAGGCGTTGCTGTACCGCGCCGACAGCCATCGGTGCCGGGATCGGCAGGGTGTCCGGGGAAATCTGCCGGTCACTCAGCACCACCAGTACGGCACCGGCGCGGACAGCGGCTTCCGCATTGTCGCACAGGGTGCGGACCGCCTGTTCCAGTGTGGTTTCCCGCGGATCAAAGCAGAGTGACAGATGTTCTGCACGGTAATAATCCGGATCACGGCTCAGCAATTGTTCAAAATCCGTGTGCATCAGCACCGGCGAGGCCATACTCAGCCGGTGTGCCTGGCCTTCCGCTTCGCAGAAGACATTCATCTCCCGGCCGATACTGGTGGCCAGCGACATAACATGGGCTTCCCGCAGCGGATCGACTGGCGGGTTGGTCACCTGGGCAAACTGCTGGCGGAAATAGTCATAAATCAGGCGCGGGCGGGCAGAGAGTACCGCGAACGGGGTATCATCCCCCATCGAGCCGACCGCTTCCTGGCCGTTTTCCCCCAGCACCCGCAGCACTTGTTCCAGCTCTTCCAGGGTGTACCCGAACTGCTTCTGATAGACCGTCAGTTGTGCATCATCGAGGGTGCGCTGCGGCGGCGTTTTATTCATCAGATCCTGATACGGCGTGAGCCGCACAACATTTTTCTCCAGCCACGCCTTGTACGGATGACGGGTTTTGAGATCGTTATCGGTCTCGCGGGTATGCAGAATCCGGCCTTCCTGTGTATCAATCACCAGCAGTTCGCCCGGCCCGACACGGCCTTTTTCCGTGACTTCATCCGGCTGATAATCCCAGATACCGATCTCAGAGGCACAGGTGATCAGTTTATCTGTGGTAATGACATAGCGGGCAGGGCGCAGCCCGTTGCGGTCAAGGTTACAGGCGGCATAGCGTCCGTCAGAGATAACAATCCCGGCCGGGCCGTCCCACGGCTCCATATGCATGGAGTTAAAATCAAAAAAGGCGCGCAGATCATCATCCATATCCGGATGATTCTGCCAGGCAGGCGGCACCAGCAACCGCATGGCGCGAACCAGATCCATCCCGCCGTTGAGAAACAGTTCGAGCATATTATCCAGTGAGCTGGAATCCGAACCGGTTTCATTAACAAACGGGGCGGCGGTGATGAGATCCGGGATCAGCGGCGTACGGAATTTATAAGCGCGGGCACGTGCCCATTCGCGGTTACCGGTGATAGTGTTGATTTCGCCGTTATGAGCGAGATAGCGGAAGGGCTGTGCCAGCGGCCAGCGCGGAACGGTATTGGTTGAAAAGCGCTGATGAAACAGACAAATAGCAGATTCCATTCTTAAATCGGCCAGATCCGGATAAAAACGCGGCAGATCGGCGGCCATGCACAGGCCTTTATAAATCGTCACCAGATTGGACAGGCTGCAGACATAAAAATCCGGGTCGCTGATGCGCTTTTCAATCCGGCGGCGCGCCATAAACAGGCGGCGCTCCAGATCCCGTGCCCGCCAGCCTGCGGGAGCATTGATAAAAACCTGCTCAATCTGCGGCATACCGGCGAGGGCTATTTCACCGAGGATCTCCGGTCTGACCGGCACTTTACGCCAGCCGGCGATAAACAGCGTTTCGTCCGCCAGCTCTTCTTCGATAATATCGCGGCAGGCTTGTGCAACGACAGGATCCTGACTGAGAAACAGCATCCCGACTGCATAATTACGCGCCAGCCGCCATTCATTCTCCGCAGCAATCATCTGAAAGAAACGATCGGGTTTTTGTAATAACAAACCGCAGCCGTCCCCGGTTTTGCCGTCGGCAAGGATGGCACCGCGATGCTGCATCCGCGCCAGCCCGCTGATGGCGGTACGCACGACTTTATGGCTGGGTTGTCCTTCGAGGTGGGCAATCAGGCCGAAACCGCAGTTGTCCTTATCCTGTGACGGGTTATAAAGCATAAGTGGCCCCTTTTGCATGTCTCACATTAGGCCGCATTCCTGCGGCGAAGCTGTTTCCGGGCCTCAGTCAGCCCTGCTGACGACAGATATCTCAGCAAAGGGTATTGTGATGTTGTGTATATAATTATTATATCGGTGCTGACCACAGGTGATCCGGAACGTCATTTTTCAACTTACCGGGAAATACTGTGACGGTCAAATATCAGGTAACTGACAGTATGCGGGCATGGTTTTTACGATAATTTAATGAAAAAAAACTATTTTCAGGATTTTAATCCGCTGTTTCCGCAACCGGAGTGCCGATTTTTTGTGTGATGTACATCACTGTTTTTTGCGGGTTATTACCGCGCAGCATGGGCATTTTTATTTATAACCTGATTTTATCTGCTCTGTTTCTGCTAATTTGCAGATAAATGTCGTGTTTTTAATTTTATTCAGATAAAAAAACAGTACCGGGGGATAATCCGGCCATATTATCCGGCTGAAAATGCGTATAACGCCGGCTGATTTGATTTTTTATTTAATCCGCGCCGGAAACGCGGTGATCCGCCAATTTTACGTTATGATACTAACCCTTATTCAGCGGGTGGAGCAGGTATGAAATTGCTACGCGGTTTAGCACAATATTATGTTGATTTACTGATGAAACTGGGTCTGGTCCGGTTTTCGTTATTGCTGGCATCGGGACTGGTGGTGCTGGCGATGGTGGTGCAGATTGCCGTCACCATGCTGCTTCAGGGGGAAGTGCAGAGCATTGACCTGGTGCGCTCTATCTTCTTCGGCCTGCTGATCACGCCGTGGGCGGTCTATTTTATGTCTGTGGTGGTTGAACAACTGGAGGAATCCCGCCAGCGCCTGTCCAGACTGGTCAGTAAACTGGAAGTGATGCGCAAACGGGATCTCGAGCTCAACGAACAGCTGAAAGAGAACATTACCCAGCTGAATCAGGAAATTACCGAGCGCGAAAAAGTGGAGGATGAACAGGTTGTTCTGCTGGATAAACTGAAGAAAGAGATCAGCCGCCGCGAACAGACCCAGCTCGAGTTTGAACAGCAATCTGTCCTGCTGCGCTCCTTCCTTGATGCCTCGCCGGACCTGGTCTATTACCGCAATGAGAAAAATGAGTTTTCCGGCTGTAACCGCGCGATGGAACTCCTCACCGGCCGCAGCGAAAAACTGCTGCGCGGCCTGACTCCGCGCGATATTTATGAACCGGAAATCGCTGATAAAGTGATGGAAACGGATGAAAAAGTATTCCGTCATAATGTTTCGCTTACCTATGAGCAGTGGCTGGTCTACCCGGACGGGCGCAAAGCCTGCTTTGAGCTGCGCAAAGTGCCGTTCTATGACAGTGTCGGCAAGCGCCACGGCCTGATGGGCTTTGGTCGTGATATCACCGAGCGCAAGCGTTATCAGGAGGCGATTGAAAACGCCAGCCGCGAGAAAACCACCTTTATCTCCACCATCAGTCACGAACTGCGCACGCCGCTGAACGGGATTGTCGGGCTGAGCCGCATTCTGCTGGATACGGATCTCAATCCGGAACAGGAAAATTACCTGAAAACCATCCATGTCAGCGCCGTCACGCTCGGCAATATTTTCAATGACGTGATTGAGATGGACAAACTGGAGCGGCGCAATGTCCGCCTCGATACCCAGCCGGTGAATTTCACCGAATTTATTTCTGACCTGGAAAACCTGTCCGGCCTGCTGGTGCAGCCGAAAGGGCTGCAGTTCACTCTCGATCTGATCCAGCCGGTACCGTCTGTGATCATGGCGGACGGCACCCGTCTGCGCCAGATCCTGTGGAATCTTATCGGCAACGGCGTGAAGTTCACCCGCGAAGGCGGCATCACGGTGAAAGTATGGCGCGAAGCTGATGACATGCTCTGCTTTGAGGTGCGGGATTCCGGTATCGGCATTCCGAAGGATGAGCTGGAAAAAATCTTCGCCATGTATTACCAGGTAACGGACAGCGCGGGCGGTCGCCCGGCCACCGGTACCGGTATCGGCCTGGCGGTTTCCCGCCGTCTGGCACAGGCAATGGGCGGTGATATCACCGTGACCAGTGAGCCGGGCAAAGGCTCCTGCTTCACGCTGTCAGTCTGCGCACCGGCTCAGGATGCGCCGGAAGAGGAAGACGATGACGGCCTGCTGCTGCCTGCCCTGAATATCCTGCTGGTGGAGGATATCGAGCTGAATGTGGTGGTGGCGCGCTCTGTCCTGGAAAAACTGGGTAACACGGTGGATGTTGCGATGAACGGCCGTGATGCGCTGGCGATGTTCTCGCCGGAGGAGTACGACCTTGTGCTGCTGGATATTCAGCTGCCGGATATGAGCGGGCTGGATATCGCCCGTGAGCTGCATCAGCGTTATCAGGCGGATGATTTACCGCCGCTGGTGGCACTGACCGCCAATGTGCTGAAGGATAAAAAAGAGTATCTGGACGCCGGTATGGATGAAGTGCTGAGCAAACCCCTCGCTGTGGGCGCTCTGACGCAGATGATAGCGAAATTCTGGGGAGACGGCAGTGAGGCACTGCCTGCGGAGGAAAGCGGCTCAGCGGCGTCTGAGGACGTGTATGCGCAGTCGCTGGATCTGGAAATGCTGAATCAGTACATCGAACTGGTGGGACCGAAACTGATTGAAGACAGCCTGGATGTGTTTGAAAAAATGATGCCGGGTTACCTGGCGATTCTCAATTCCAACATGGTGGCAAAAGACCGCAAAGGCATTGCGGAAGAGGGCCACAAAATCAAAGGGGCAGCCGGGTCAGTCGGGCTTATCCATCTGCGGCAGGTTGCGCAGCAGATTCAGTCACCGGAATTACCGGCATGGGATGATAACGTGCAGGAGTGGGTCGATGAACTGAATCACGATTGGGAAAGTCAGGTGGGGATTTTAAGAAACTGGCTGGCAAATCGCAGATAAAAAATAACCCCAACCGAGGTTGGGGTGCGCGAATACTGCGCCAACACCAGGGAAACTGGTTCACCCGCGACAACTATTTATCGTTATTTAGGCGAGTGATGAAATAGGCTCTTACATCATACAGGCTTCAACATAGCAAAGATAAGTATTTTTGTTACAAGATTCATTAAAAACTGTGATGAAGATTGGTGTTTGCACCTCTAAAGGGTTAAGCATTAATCTACTACAAAAGGAGTCAGATATGAAATCTGTTGGTATCGTTTTAAGCGGATGCGGTGTTTTCGACGGCAGTGAAATCCATGAATCCGTTCTTTCACTGCTCAGTTTAACCCAATCCGGCGCACAGGTGTATTTTTTTGCACCGGATGGACCTCAACGCACTGTTATCAATCACCTTTCCGGTGAGGAGAAATCAGAAAAACGCAATATGCTGGAAGAGGCAGCGCGGATTTCACGCGGAGAAATCCGTCCGCTGGCCGAAGCGGATGCGTCACTGCTGGATGCACTGATTGTTCCGGGCGGTTTCGGCGCGGCAAAAAATCTGTGCGATTTTGCCGTAAAAGGTGCTGACTGCGAAATAGATAAATATTTTTTATTATTAGCGCGTGAAATGTTATCTCAGGGCAAACCGATGGGATTTATCTGTATCGCACCGGTGATGATCCCGAAAATCGTCAATTCATCAGTACAACTTACTATTGGTGATGATGCGGATATTGCGGCGGCGATCGCGGAAATGGGCGGCGTACATGTCAATTGCACGGTGGATAATATCGTCGTAGATGAAACCCATAAAATCGTGACAACCCCTGCCTATATGCTGGCTGAGAATATCGCACAGGCACAGATCGGGATTGATAAACTCGTGAAAAAAGTGCTCGAAATGGCCTGATAAAGAATGAGGAAAATGATGGGGAGGATATTGCGGTTTCTGCGGAAAATAGTTGTTTTTGTTATGTTGTTATGGGTAACAATGATAATTTTGTTCGCGTTCCTCCCTGTCCCTTACTCTATGGTGATGCTGGAAAGGCAGCTTTCGGCATGGTCAACATTCAATTTTTCTTATGTCGCTCACAGTACGTGGGCGGGGGAAGACGCTATTTCCCCGCAGATGAAGCTGGCGGTGATTGCGTCTGAGGATCAGAATTTCCCGCACCACCACGGTTTTGACTTCGGCGCTATCTCCGATGCATTGTCAAAAAGCGGTAAGAAAGGCCGGGCGGCACGCGGTGCATCCACCCTGAGCCAGCAGACGGTCAAGAACCTGTTTTTGTGGGACGGGCGCAGCTGGGTACGAAAAGGGCTGGAAACACTGCTGACGCCCGGTGTTGAGCTGGTCTGGTCAAAGTCACGGATCCTGACGGTGTACCTCAATATTGCAGAGTTCGGACCGGGAATTTTTGGTGCGGAAGCGGCGGCACAGCACTTTTTCGGCAAAAGTGCGAAAAATCTGACGGCGGCTGAGGCTGCATTGCTGGCCGCTGTACTGCCGAATCCCCACCGGTTGCATGCGGATAAACCTTCCGCGTATCTCCGTCAGCGTCAGCAATGGATATTGCATCAGATGCAGTTACTGGGCGGAACCGCGTTCCTGAAGAAAAATAATGTGGTTGATAATTAGCCGCAGTATAATGAATTTATCTTACTGATTTGTTTTTTTTACAAAAATGATAAGTAAATATAATAATATCCGCTGCTCAGACTGTTTTGGTATAATGTTCTTATTATTTGTTATTTATTGATATATCCTGCATTTTCTCGTCTTTCAGACGGATGAGCAGAAAGCGGGTGTCCGGCACGGGCATAAAAAAACCTGACATTAAGTCAGGTTTCTTATCGGTTTCCGAAAGCAGGCGGAATTAATTCAGCCAGGTAAAGGCGGTGGTGACTTTTTTCGCGCCATCCGTTTCACTGGCCACTTTTGCAGCCGCCGCCCCTTCCTGACGGGTAACCACCCCTAACAGGAAAATCTCACCGTTCTCAGTGATCACTTTGATATTTGCCGATTTCACCGCATCACTGGTCAGCAGCTTGGAGCGGACTTTTGTCGTGATCCAGGCGTCTTTGGAGGCTGTCCCCAAATCAATCGGTGTTCCCTGACGGACTTCGTTATACACCAGTTCGGTACCGTCCACTTTGGCGGCAATCTCTTTTGCCCGCCGCGCCAGGGAGAGATCTTCCGTCTGACCAATCAGCAGGACTTTCCCCTGATAAGCCACCGGAATAATCCGCTGCTGTTTGATATCTTTATCTTTATTGAGCTGGCCGCTGACACGGGCTTCCAGTGTGCCGTCATCGACCTGTGTGCCGACAGAACGGGGGTCTGATACGGCTTTGGTCGCAACTGCCGCAGATCCGACAAGTGCTGCGCCGATACATCCCTGTAACAGTAACGCGCTGCAGATTAGTGCTGCCACGGGCACAATTCTCATAATATCTCCTTAGTCTTCCTGGTGGGGGAAAAGGGTATTGTCGATTAAATCACATAAACAATTCACCGTCAGCATATGCACTTCCTGTATGCGGACACTGTGCTGTGAAGGTACGCGGATTTCCGCATCACGCGGACCCAGCAGACCCGCCAGCTCCCCGCCGTCGTAGCCGGTCAGGGCCACAATGGTCATATCACGGGTCACTGCAGCTTCAACCGCTTTGATAATATTGCGGCTGTTGCCGTGTGTGGATATCGCCAGCAGCACATCACCGCTCTGGCCGATGGCGCGGACCTGCTTGGCATAAATTTCATCCTGCTGCCGGTTGGCGGCGATCGCGGTCATCACCACATTATCCGTATTCAGTGCCAGTGCAGGCAGGCTCGGGCGTTCGGTTTCAAACCGGTGGATCATACTGGTGGCGAAGCGCGAGGCTGTCGCCGCCGATCCGCCGTTACCGCAGCAGAGGATTTTATTGCCGTTGAGCAGCGACTGGACCATCATCATGGCCGCCCGGGAAATGGCATCCGGCAGGGCTTCTGCGGCTGCAATCTGCGTCTGAATACTTTCAGTAAAACACTGTTTAATTCTGTCTAACACGTATAAGTCCTGCTATCAGCAACGGATGACGATATTAACAAAAATCGGTGTGACCAAAGGCATTTTTCAGCCAGTCGATATGGTCACCGGTTATGGCACAAATGTCAAAACGGCAGTCACAGGTCAGCATACTCAGCTGTTGCTGAGATAACCAGCAGGAAGCCGCATAAAGTAAGCGGCGCTGTTTGGTTTTTGTGACACTGGCTGCTGCTCCGCCATAGTGTGCATTGCGGCGGTAGCGGACCTCGGTAAACACCCAGGTGCCGCAGTCCCGCATAATCAAATCAATTTCGCCCCGGCGGAAACGGACATTCTGCGCAACAAATGTCAGTCCCTGCTGTTCCAGCCAGCGCCGGGCAAATTGTTCATGACGACGGCCTGTCAGCCATGTAAGCATAAATACGTTCCCTGTATATCAGCAATATAAAGGTGACATCCTGTCACCTGTAAAATTCAGAAAAAGACTAGTTTGCGGCACCCAGCGGGGCAAGATTACCCTGCTTAAACTCCAGCCACGGCAGATGACGGTAAACGGTGCAGTTATCAGTGACAGTGATATCTCCGCTGGCACCATTCATGCGCAGAGTATGACGCTGCATATCACCGAACTGATTCGCCAGATGCCATGCATCCATTCCCATCGCATAGAGGCGGACACGGGTATAGTCATTACCGAATTTCCCGGCTGCCTGACTCAGTAGCTGCGGATTACCGCCTGCAATCAGCGGGATATCCGTCAGTTTCAGCCCTTCCATCTCAAACTGAAAATCTTTGCCGGTTCCGGCTTTATTACTGCGTGAGCTGGCATAAAATGCCGGACGACCACGCGCACTGGTGGCAAATTCCAGCGCCGGTTTGATGTAAATCAGCTGATCAGAGGTGGCGATAATATAGACAGAGTCCACACCACCGCTGACAGGCTGCGGCTGTACCATTGTGCCTTCCGGCTGCACTGCCGCTGATGAGGCCGGCTGAACCGGTACACCGGTCAGTGAAAGTGAGCTTCCCGGGTTGCCGGAGAAGGTCTGGTGCAGCACCACACCACCACCGTTTTTCTGCCACTCATCGGCAAAGCTTTGTGCGATGCGGCGGCCGAAGCTGTTATCCGGTGTCAGTACCAGCGGGGCGGTTTTATTGTCCTGACGGATAAACTGCGCGGCATTGCGGGCTTCATCTTCCGGTGAAAGTGAGAAATAGCAGACATTCGGACGGGCGATTGGTGTATCTAATTCATTGAGCGCCAGAATGTTCAGCGGGGTATTTGCGGTCGCCAGTGTGGCCACATCCCCTTTGAGCAGCGGCCCGACAATCAGATCCATGCCGTCAGCCTGTGCCTGTGCCAGCAGGGTTGCCAGTGGTTTACTGTCAGTGTCATAGATTTTCACGTCAGTGACAGTGCGGGATTCGCCGCTGTACGGCAGAGCCTGCGGGGCAGATACCGGACTTGCGGCGGTTGCGCCGTCTGCAGTGCTGTCATTTGACGGTGCACCGTTTGTCACATCCGGTGTGGTGATATCTTTATCCGGATCTGCCGGGCTGAGGGTGGTCTGTGCCGGAACGGCGCTCACCGGCTGTGCCGCCGGAACATCAGCAACCCGGTAACCGGTGCTGTATACCGCGCCGTTCTGAGCATCAGTAAAGCCCTGACGGATAGCATCACCCATCAGTTTCGCCTGACCGCTCAGCGGCAGGAACAGGGCAACACGGGCATTTTTGCCGGTCTGGCCATAGGTGCTGCTCAGGGTCTGGATAAGATCCTGCGGCAGGGATTTGGCGGCCGGGTTATCCGGGTAACGGATTTGCCAGTCACCCAGTGCGGCGGAAAGCGCTTTCAGATCCTGCTGGTTGTTCTGATACAAAATAAGCAGATCAACCCAGCCCTGTAATACGCTTTCATCGGCGTTAACCTGAATGTTATTGCGCTCTTCAGGGGTAAAACGTGTTAGCATCAGCCAGGTTTCATCAATATTCTGCTGATGTGCATCCGGATCAGTGAGCAGCGGCTCCTGAGCGATATAAGCACGGATAGCGTCAACGGACGGCTTTCCGGCAGCGGCATCAATAATCTTCTGATATTGCTGAACCTGTGTTTCCGGCTGGCCTTTGCCGGCTGTGCCCGCATGCCGGTTCTCAAGTGTACAGCCTGAGAGAACCAGCGTGGAAAAGAGTGCGGTACAAAGTAATTGCCTGCGGTAACGCGATAAAGTTAAGGAAAACATACTGTACCCGGTTATAGTTTTCTGAAAGCTCAATTCTAATGTGATCATCTGGACGAAACAATGAATCAACCTAATCAAGCCGTGGTTGCGGCAGCGACACTATATGTTGTGCCGACACCGATCGGTAATCTGAATGACATCACGGCACGCGCTCTTGAGGTGCTCACGAATGTCGATCTGATTGCAGCGGAAGATACCCGGCATACCGGCTTATTACTTTCGCACTTCGGTATTAATAACCGCTTGTTTGCGCTGCATGATCATAATGAACAGTATAAAGCAGATCAATTAATTACCAAATTACAGTCCGGGGTCAGTATCGCATTAGTGTCCGATGCAGGTACACCTTTAATTAACGATCCCGGTTATCATCTGGTCCGTCGTGCCCGTGATGCGGGGCTTACCGTGATCCCGCTGCCCGGCGCCTGTGCGGCGGTCACAGCTCTGAGTGCTGCCGGTCTGCCTTCTGACCGTTTTTGTTACGAGGGATTTCTGCCGGCCAAAACCAAGAGCCGGCAGGACACGCTGAGGGCGCTGGCTGATGAGCCGCGCACGCTGATTTTTTATGAATCCACCCACCGCATTCTGGATACACTGGCCGATATGGTCACCGTCTGGGGGGAAGATCGCTATGTGGTACTGGCGCGGGAGCTGACCAAAACCTGGGAATCCATTCAGGGGAAACCGGTCGGGGAGCTGCTGGCCTGGATTAAGGAAGACGAAAACCGCCGCAAAGGGGAAATGGTGTTGATTGCGGAAGGTGCGAAGCCGGTGCAGGATGAGGAATTCAGCCCGGAAATTCTGCGCGCGCTGGCGATTGTGCAGAAAGAACTGCCGCCGAAAAAAGCGGCTGCGGTGGTGGCGGAACTGTACGGCGTGAAGAAAAATGCCCTTTACCGTTACACCCTGGACGGGGATTCAGCCGCAGAGTGATGCCTTTTCCGCCATCCGGTCTTCCGGGGCGGAGTTATTCTGTACATCAGCGGGAAAGCTGCTTATAATCCGCAGCGGAGTCAGCCAGGCAATCGCTGCTTTATCGTTGTCCCTCCGGGAGACGGGTAAAGGGGAGGAAAGTCCGGGCTCCGCAGGGCAGGGTGCCAGATAACGTCTGGGAGGCGCGAGCCTACGACCAGTGCAACAGAGAGCAAACCGCCGATGGCCCGTAAGGGCACAGGTAAGGGTGAAAGGGTGCGGTAAGAGCGCACCGCGCGGCTGGTAACAGTCCGTGGCACGGTAAACTCCACCCGGAGCAAGGCCAAATAGGGGTTCATATGGTGCGGCCCGCACTGAACCCGGGTAGGCTGCTTGAGCCAGTGCGTGAGTGCTGGCCCAGAGGAATGATTGTCCACGACAGAACCCGGCTTAACGGCTGACTCCTCACTATCACAACCCCGCGTCTGACGCGGGGTTGTTTCATTTCAGGGCCGAGTATCAGGCCAGAATATCGATAAGCAGTGCCCGGCAGGGTGTTTTCGCCTGAAAGGTCACTTCCCGGCTGTCCTGAATAAATGCGCCGTCGCCGCACTCAATTATCCCCTGTTTTTGCCCGTCATCTGCCGTCACTGTACCGTGAACCGACTGATAGAATGCCCGTTTGCCGTACAGCGGCAGTGTCAGGGATTCACCGGCAGAGAGAAGGATATGGGAAATCCGTACCCCCTGCTGTAAATCAAGACTGCCGTCTTCGCCGTCCGGCGAGGCAATCAGCTGTACCGGCTGCTGTGTCAGCATTAGTTTTTGCGAACTGCCGCGCAGACTGCCGCGTGCGGCTTTCAGCCAGATTTGAATCCGGGTCAGCGGTGATACCTCACAGGGATTGGTTTCAGTGTAACTGACATCCTTGCGCGGCGAGAAAAACAGACACTCATCCTGTCTGCTCTCCAGATATAGTCCGTCATTATCACGAATATCGTGCTTCCCTCTGAGGATCAGGTTTACAATATCCACATCGGGATAGGATTTGGGCTGGAAACCGGCACCGGGAGCCAGTACCTCCTGATTCAGTGCTTTCAGCGGGCCGTACCCCATAAATCCGGGATCAAAATAGTGTCCGAAAGAGAAAGCATATTTCGCCTGTAACCAGCCATAGTCGGCGGACCCGGCCTGTCCGGCGGTTCTGTGTATAATCATAATGGTCTGCCTGTTATTCAACATGGTGAAATAATAAAGGGCTGGACGATGAATTGTTAGCCAGTTAATCTGGTGGCGACATTCAAAATTTCTGACTGAGATAATGATGAGTAAAGACAAAGCGTTAACGCTGGAATCATTGCGCGTGATGGATGCCATCGACCGCCGGGGAAGTTTTGCGGCGGCGGCGGAAGAACTGGGGCGTGTACCGTCTGCCCTGAGCTATACCATGCAGAAACTGGAAGAAGAGCTGGATGTTGTTCTGTTTGACCGCTCGGGTCACCGGACAAAATTCACTAATGTCGGGCGGATGCTGCTGGAGCGCGGCCGCCTGCTGCTGGAAGCGGCGGATAAACTGACCAGTGATGCGGAAGCACTGGCAAGAGGCTGGGAGCCGCATCTGACCATCGTCTGTGAGGCGCTGATCCCGACGGCCTCGCTGTTTCCGCTGGTGGACAAACTGGCACAGAAATCCACCACTCAGCTGACCCTGGCCACCGAAGTGCTTGCCGGGGCCTGGGAACGGCTGGAAACCGGGCGCGCCGATATTGTGATTGCGCCGGATATGCATTTCCGCACTTCCTCTGAAATCAACTCCCGCCCGCTCTATTCCGTGGTGAATGTGTATGTGGCGGCACCGGATCACCCGATCCACAAAGAGCCGGAGCCGTTATCCGATACCACCCGGGTAAAATACCGCGGGATTGCCGTGGCGGATACCGCCCGCGAACGTCCGGTGCTGACGGTGTTACTGCTGGACAAACAACAGCGCCTGACGGTCAGTTCTATTGATGATAAACGCCGGGCTCTGCTTGCCGGGCTGGGTGTGGCGAGCATGCCGTACCCGCTGGTGGAAAAAGATATTCAGGAAGGCCGCCTGAAAGTGATCGGTTCCGAATACAGCCATGAAACCAATGTGATTATGGCGTGGCGCCGCGACAGCATGGGGGAGGCCAAAGCCTGGTGTCTGCGGGAAATTCCGAAATTATTCAGCGGAAAGTAATTACCGGAGATTACGATCAGATACCCGTCCTGTTATGCAGGGCGGGTATTTTTTTGTGTGCCGGAGGCCTGTTGCGACCTCTGCCGCGAAATGCGTTAATTAATAATAAGAACAACAGCGATTGACCGGCGGTATTTATCCGTTAGCATTCAGTGGATATTCACCGGCAATAAAAGGTATTTCATCAGTGTATTTGCAGGAGGCAGCGTGGATCTGAAGCGGTTTATGTCGGATGTGGATTTTGCATTTGATCATGATTTTTTTGAGAAGGTTATTTATATCAATCTTACATCACGGCCGGATCGCAAATTCGATATTCTGGAAGCACTGGCAAATATTGAAATTCCGCACCATAAAATTGTCTGTTTTGAGGCGATCGCGAAAACACCGGGATTTCTGGGATGTGCGCTTTCTCATGCTGCTGTGATGAAAATGATCATGAAAAATGGCTGGGGGCCGGTACTGGTCGTCGAGGATGATAATAATTTTTATCATGATGATGAGCATATCCGGCAGGCGAATGTTTTTTTATCGGCTTTGCGGGAAAGAGACTGGGATGTCGCGTTACTGGGCGGAAATTATTATCATGCCTATGAGCATGAACCGGAAATATATTCTCTCAGTCTTAAATATGCATATTGTGCCAATGCCTATATTGTGAACCGGGGTTATGCGGAAAAAATGATGCATGTTTTTGAGAAATCAGTTCATCTGATTACGGCAAATGGTGAGCCGGATGAATCGAAAAGTATCGATGTTATCTGGCATGACCTGATGGAAAAAGATAACTGGTTCGGTTTGTATCCGTGCATTGCGTATCAGGCAAAAGGATTTTCTGATATCCGCGGTGCGTCAATGAATTATGAATCTCTGTTCAATAAACCATTATCCGGCCTGACATTTTTTACCCGTGACGGCAAAGTGAAAGAAGCGGAAACAGAAACATCCGCCGGGGCGGATGTTTCACAATAGTCTTATTATATTGCTGTGTGGCTTTACCTGAATGTCATTACCATTTCTTTTTCAGTAAATAATCGATACTGAATTTACCCGGGCCGGTAACAGCCAGCAGTAAATAGCCGCCTGCAATGGTAAAGTTTTTCATAAACATTAACTGGTTGGCGCCTTCTGCAAAATTGCTGTGAAACAGCAGGGCGGTCAGCACGGTAAAACCAAAAGTGAAAATCGCGGTTGTGCGGGTTAATAAGCCAAACAGGATGGCCAGTCCGCCGCCCAGTTCAAGCAAAATGGTTAACGGCAGCAACGCCCCCGGAACACCCATTGCCTGCATATATTGCTGAGTTCCTGCATAAGCATCCCCTAATTTGCCGTATCCGGCCACAATAAATAAGACAGGCATCATGATACGTGCGACTAAAATAGCGTAGTTGTTCATTGTGAGATCCTTATTAGCTCAACAATACTGAATAGTAAATATGACGATTGAGTCACATATTCTTTTGTTTAAATGGCACGATATGCCAATCCGTTTCGTTGAGATAATAGTAAGTGCGAATGAGAAGGATTGTTAGCAAGAATTCTTAATAAACAACATCAAAAATTTTGAATCCGGAGGCAGGCAGGGTTATTTCTGCTGATTACGGGGAAAATTGCTCTGAAGCGTGCGGAAAACACCCCACAGTCCCAGGGCGCGTTGTCCCCAGCGGATGAGTTTTTTCGGATGGCGGACAGCAAAGACGGAAAACAGGCTGACACCAGCCACAACCAGCGGGCGCAGTTGTGACAATGTCTGCCACGTGCGATCGAATGATTCGGTTTTTTTCAGCCACTGATCTGTGGCCTGTGACAAATCGCTGCGTTGGGCAGCGATAGTGTCAATCAGCGCCTGTTTTTTGCGGGCGCGTTCAGCGCGCTGATGCTTATTCATGCTCCTGCTCCTGCTTTTTTCTTTCCAGCAGTTGCCTGTCGATCGCCAGCTGTTCGCGGGTTGCGCCCAGCAGGGATGAACGACGGGCTTTGCGGACGGCCCACAGGGCGAAAATCAGTGCCCCGCCGAGCAGAACAGATGTCATGATAATCATTGCGGTCAGGCGGTACACAGGATCAACGGCCCACATAACCAGGATCATCAGGCTCATCAGCCCGAACGCTGTCAGCAGCAGAGCAGTACCGGCCAGTAAAATCAGCTGGATGAGATTGGATTTCTCTTCTTCCAGCTCAGTGGCAACAAGCCTGAGCCGGGTTTCTGCCATGCTGATAACAATGGCGGCGATACGTGTCAGTGTATCAAGGAGCCCTTTACCGGGCCCCTGCGGACGCTCCTGATCGGTCATAACTCAGCGGCGGGCCAGTAAAACGCCTAACACCACACCGACAGCGGCACCGATACCGACACCGGTCCACGGATTTTCGCGGACATAATTATCGGCTTTGCCTGCGATCTCTTTTGTCTGCTGCACAACCTGCTCTTTCCCTTCCGCGAGGCGGGTACGGGAATTTTCCAGCGCGGCCTGTGCTTTTTTCTTCAGAGAATCCACTTCTTCTTTGGATTTGCTTTCTGCTGTGTTCAGCACAGATTCCAGGGTGTCAGCCAATGATTTCAGTTCAGCGCGTAACTCTTCATTTGTATGATGTGACATAGGAACTCCTCGTGGTGGTTATAGCGTAACAGATTCAAAGTAACCGCTTTTTATCTGCAATTAAAGGTAAATTATAGTTTATTTTCCGGTATTGTTCTGCACATTGCGGGTGATGGCGGGGTAATTCAGAGGAAATGACGCTGAAACAGCGGACGGGGCGATAATGTATTCCGGCCGGCTGCTGTAATTGCACCGGCCGGAAAAATAGTCTGGTAATTTATTGTGCGTGAGTGTCGTCAGACGTTTTTGTCCGTTTGCGTTTCCACACCACCCACAGGCTGGCGATCAGACCGCAGACCAGCAGCACCACCGGGATGAGCATCAGAATATTCATCAGATGATGCTCATATTTGCGGAAAATCGGGCTGATACCGAGGCAGTAGCCGAGAGACGTTAAAATACCGACCCACAGGAAACCGCTCAGCCAGTTGAAAAACTGAAAACGGCGTGAATTCAGACCGGCGATCCCCGCCAGCATCGGCAGCAGGGTGCGGACAAACGCCAGGAAACGGCCGACTAACAGCGCCGCCAGACCGTGACGATGGAATAAACTGTGCGCCCGCTGATGGTAATGCGGCGGCAGATGAGACAGCCAGCCTTTCACCATTTTGGTATTACTGAGCCAGCGCCCCTGCAGATAGCCCACCCAGCAGCCGAGACTGGCACCGGCGGTGAGGACAACCAGGGTTGTCGGGAAATCGAGTGTATCTTTGGCGATCAGAACGCCGACAAGAATCAGCAGGCTGTCACCGGGTAAAAATGCAGCGGGAAGCAGGCCGTTTTCCAGGAAGAGAATGGCAAACAGCATAATATAAATCGCCCACAGCAGGGACGGGTTTGACAGGGTTTCATAGTCCTGATGCCAGAGGGCGAAAAAAAGTTGCTGCATTGTTTCCATCAATTATTCCCGGATCTGAAGTAAGCTTATTTCATGTTATGGGGCATTTCTGCGGATATGACCGGAACCCCTGATATATACACTGGTAAATCCGGCCACTTTAGCAAATTAGGGGTAGCGGAGACAGTGAATTTTTCCCGCAGCCCTGAAACAATATTAAGATTAAATTCAGCCTTTTGCAGATTATATTTTACGGGAAATCAATAAGTTCTGTAATGAAATGTCAATTACCGGTCAAACCTGCTGTAAATGAAGGCTTTTTCTTAAATAAGGTTATGTTGAACATCTGTTTTATTTTCCGGCTGCGGCAGTTGCAGACGTTCACAGACGGCCTGCGCCACATTATCCAGTAACTGATAACGGCGGCGGTACTCGGCACGTTTTTTACTGGCGATTTCATCAGCGGGTTTACGCGGCAGTGTCAGCGGTAATATATATTCGTGCTGCGGATTGGCGGTACCACCGACAGATTCCCAGAAAGTATTATAATCGGCCACCCATTGTGTCAGTTTTTTATGGCGGTAACGGCGGCTGCGGTAAATATGCGTTTCATTACTGGACGCAATAATCTGCTGACACTGAAACAGTGAGGCGATAAGGCAGATAACTTCCGTCAGAATGCGTTTGGGGAATACACCGTGACAGTTTTTGGTCGCCGCCCGGATAGCATGGTGAGCCTGCTCACTGACACCGCCCTGGAGCGCGCCGATAAACAGCGTCCGTTTTTTGTTCAGGTCCAGCAGGGTGAATGCACTGCGGGCCAGGATTTCTCCTGCATCATCCCGCATCTCCAGCGTCAGCTCGCCCTCTTTGTTAAACGCATCCTGCACATCCAGCCAGAGGTGGCAGAGACCCTCTTTTCCCTCAACCGGGCAGAGATAAAAACGCTCATTGCCGTAGATACGGCTGAATACAGCCGGCGGCAGAACGGCCTTGGTGATCCGGTAATGGTCGCAGATAGCCGCCGATTTATTTTTCCGGTGAAAATTAATGCTCAGATACGGGCGCTGTAATTTGGTCGGCAGCAGCGGCTGCTTTTTCAGGATCGCATCACAGCAGGCGGTGTTTGTCAGGCCGGACAGGTATTTCATGGTGGACAGCGGCATAAACAGGCTGCGGGCCGCGAATTTCAAGCGGTTACGGGCGGAGTCCCAGTGCATACCGGGACAGCATTCTTTGGTGAGTAGTTGTTTAAACAGCAGGAGGCCGGACATAGTAGTGCCTTTAATGAATGAAATTATTACACAGTGAAACAATTCACCCATTTTAACGGCAGAATAAAGATAAAAATTAAAAAAAGCTTATCGCCGGGCCGCAGTCTTAACGGAATTTAAGGATTCCGGGAAAATCCGGCTGTTACAAAAATACAACAATTGGTTGTATTATCACCGTTAAATACGATAAAAATTAAATTATTATTTAAAATCATACTGCTATTTGTGTATTTGCTGCCATCACCGGAAAACGGGTTGCCGGGATTCATTAGTAATATTCAGGGGATTTTATTATCCGCCGGTATTTTATCTTGCCGGAGGGAATAACCACTGCAGAAAACGGAAAAACCGGCAAAATAACTGTGGTTTTTCAGCAGAAGAGGAATAACAACGGAGAAAAACAGTAATGAAAACTAAACAATATTAATGCCCCATATTTCCATACTTGTTAATGATTTGTGATTTTCTGGTTTTTTCAGAATATAAAACTATATTTTTGCTTATTTTTTGAATTTAAAAACTGAATTGTGTTTGTTTTTCAGAGTAAAAAATTGTGATCGTGTCGACGTTTATGAAAAATTATTAGTCATCATAAAATGCATTGAATGAACATATATTATTGATATTTATAATTTTATTGTTGATTCCGTAACGTGATTTATAGTTTTGAGATCATTTAAAATGCAATGAATTTGGCGCAAAGTAATGACATTACCTCAGCGTAATTTACTATTTTGGAGCTCATTGTGAATCAGTCAGAACTTATCACGCTCGCTTCCGCGAATGCGTTAAATAAAGATTTCGAAGTTAAATATCAAAACGTCATCAGTGATTTCTTCAGCCGGGATCCCGGTAAATGGCCGATTTTTAATCATCCGCAAATCCAGGCAATTACTCAGTTCCGCCAGACCACCGATGCGGATGTGCAGCAGATCAACCGCTATCCGCAGGGGAAGGAGCTGTTTGCTCAACTGGCCGGTGAGTCACATGTCCGTCAGAACGTGATCCGTCCGGGAGAAGGGCAGGATGATTTACTGGTGTTTGCGTCCGCGCTGTGCAAAAACTGGGAAAACCCGCTGGCGGTTGAAAACGTTATCGCCATGCCGTCAGACCCGGCCGTTTACGGTTCCATGCTGGGATTACTGGGTAACCCGAACATGGTGTACTGCGAATACTCCGGTGTGGCGGATAACATGGAAAAAACCGTTATCCGCAAAGTGGCCAATCTGATTGGTTATGATGCGGACAAAGCATCCGGTCTGTTCACCCAGGGCGGGACAATGTGCAACCTGTACGGCTATCTCTTCGGGATCCGTAAATCGCTGAAGCAGTCAAAACATCTCGGGATGTCCGTTGATCAGGATTTCCGGATCATTAACTCGCAGGGCGGTCACTACTCCAATATGACTAACCTGTCCCTGTTAGGTGTGGATATCACAAACAAAACAATCCGTATCCGGGTAGCGTCAGATAACACCATTGACCTGGCGGATCTGGAGCAGCAAATCCGTGCCTGCTATACCGTCCACTGTAAGATTCCGGTGATCCTGCTGACCGCGGGAACAACCGATACCTTTGGTGTCGATGAAATCAAACAGGTTTATGATCTGCGCAACCGCCTGTGTGAAGAATTTGAAATCACAGAAAAACCGCATATTCACGTGGATGCGGCAGTCGGCTGGCCGATAATTTTCTTTATTGATTATGATTTTAACACCAACCCGCTGGCGATTAACGATGCCACCCTGGCCGGTCTGCGTCACAATGTTGAGAAATTTAAACAGCTGAAATATGCGGATTCCATCACTATCGACTTCCACAAATGGGGTTATGTACCGTATACCTCCAGCCTGGTGATGGTGCGTGACGGTGATGATTTCAAAGCACTGGAAAATGACCCGGAAAATTTCACCTATTTTGAGCATGCGCTGGAAGGGCAGACTCACCTGCAATCCACCATTGAATGCAGCCGCAGCGGTGTCGGTGTGTTCGGCGCGTATGCCGGATTGCATTACCTGGGCACTGAAGGCTATCAGACCATCATTGCGCACTGTCTGCAAAATGCGAACTATATGCGTAACCAGCTGTTATCCATGGGTAATGCCTGTGTGATGGTACCGGAAAACCAGGGGCCGAGTGTCGGTTTCCGCCTCTACTCACCGAAACTGGTTAATGATCCGCAGGCAATGTTTGCGCACGAACTGACCTGTGCCGGAGATAAAACGGCCTATGACATGATGGTGCGCAACAGCCGCTGGCATCGTGAGCTGTTCCTGAAACGCGGTAAAGCAGGACTGTTTACCAACTGGGTGGATTCTATCGCCTGCTCAGCCTATGCGGAACATAACCGGTTCGCGTATATTCCGGGGGAAAAGGCGGTCTTTATGAACCCGGTGACGCAGCGTCATCACATCGATGCATTTGCAAACATGCTTAAAACTATGAGTGCAGAATAAAAAAGGGTGTTTTTTTCTTTTCTGTTTGTGGTATAAGAGAAAAAGAGCGTCACGGCAGTGTCATATAGCGGCACTGCCTGTGAAGCAAAAATTAACGATTTTCAGAGAAGAGTGAACCGATGAACTGCATGATGAACCGTCGTCAGCTAAGCCTAAACCTACTACTCAGTTAGGTGGCTTCGTTTATCTGTTTTTCTTCATAAGCCACCAGTAAGGTGGCTTTTTTGTGCGTGTAAACCTGCTGGTGGAACTGTTTTTTTCGGGAGAGTTCCTATGATGTCAGGTTTTACCGCAAGGATTATTATCAGCGCAGTTTCACGATCGGTCTGTTGTTCTGCCGCCGCTTCTGTCTCTCAGATGACACAGCAGGAGGCCGTATGAGTCAGCAATGGACATCCCGTTTTGGTCATATCTTAGCCGCTGCCGGATCTGCCATCGGCATCGGCGCCATCTGGAAATTTTCGTATGTAGCCGCCAATAACGGCGGTGGTGCCTTCCTGGTTGTTTTCCTCTTATTCAGCTTTGTTATCGGTCTCGCGGTATTACTGGCTGAAAATATCCTCGGCAGCAGCACCCGCAGTGAAGCCGTCAACGCCTTCAAAAAAATGATGGGACGCCACTGGGCGTGGATCGGGGTAATCGGTGTATTCAGCTCCTGGTGTATTTACAGTTTCTACAGCGTGGTTGGCGGCTGGACTATCGGTTACACCGTGATGGCCGCCGCCGGTGAGCTGAACATTACCGACAGCAGTCAGCTGACCGGCATTTTCACCCGCTTTATCAGTAACCCGTGGTGGCCGGTGATCGCCCACCTGGTGTTTGCCGGGATGACCTGCTTTGTGGTGCTGGCCGGCGTGCAGCGCGGGCTGGAAAAATCCGTGAAAGTGATGATGCCGTTACTGTTTATTATTATGATCGTGCTGATTATCGTCGGGATAAGTTTACCCGGCTCATCTGCCGGACTGAAATTGTTCCTGTATCCGGATTTCAGCAAACTGACCGGCAAAGGCGTGCTGGATGCGCTGGGGCTGGCTTTCTTCTCCCTCTCTATCGGTCTGGGGATCCACATTACATACAGCGCGTATTTGTCTGATAACAAAAGCATTGCCAACTCCAGCATGTGGGTGGTGATCCTCTCGTGCATGGTGTGTGTGCTGGCCGGACTGATGATTTTCCCTGCATTATCAGCAGCAGGTCTGGAAGCGAATGCCGGGCCGGGTCTGACCTTTATGACTATGCCGGTGTACTTTGCCCATCTGCCGGGCGGCTCCGTGCTGGCAGTAACGTTCTTTGTCCTGTTGCTGATGGCGGCGCTGACATCCGCTATCTCACTGCTGGAACACATTGTGGCGTATGTTCAGATGCGTTTTCAGTGGACACGCCGCAGAGCGGGCCTGGTGGTGACGGCATCGATTATGCTGATGGGGATCCCTGTGTCATTATCTTTCGGGCCGTTAAGTGATGTAACCTTCGGCGGGAAAACGATTTTTGATATCCTCGATTACCTGACATCCAATATCCTGATGCCGCTGTTCGGTATTGCTGTCTGCCTGATTTTCGGCTGGTCACGTAAAGCGAATGCGCTGATTCCGGAAAACATCACCGGACTGAAACGTCAGAGTTTATTACTGGTCTGGCGTTATGTGGGACCTGTCTGTATCGGTGTGATTCTGATACACGGCCTGATCAGTTAATAACAGATAAAAAACGGCCCGGAAACCCCGGGCCGTTTTGCTTTACGGACAATCAGAAGCGGTAATTCACACCCAGGAAACCGCTGTACGGCGTTTCCTGTTTACTGCCGTTGGCGTAGTTGAATTCGCCGTAGACAGCCCAGTTATCATTCAGTTTTGCATCCACACCAATACCGTATTTTCCGGTGGTGCCGGACATATCATTGGTCCGTTTCCCTTGTTTATTCAGTTCCACATCGCCGTTTTTCAGGAATTCATGGTTCACGGCCACACGGATATACGGTTTGATTTGTGTACCGTTTTCCAGCACGAAATTTTTCCCGAAGGTGGCACCCAGCTCACCGCTGAACGATCGGGCGGCATCGGCTTTGATGCTCATCTCATTACTGTAGCGGTAATCCGCGCCCTGGCCGCGGAAGGCGGCGACCATGGCATACGGTTCGATAAAGTAATTCTCTTTTTCGAAGTACTTACCGGTTTCAACCGAGAAGCCGATACCATTGGTGTTACTGTTGGCGGAGGTTTTTCCTTCATTAAAGCTGGCGTCATAATCACTTCGGAAATGGTTGGCTTTCACCACGCCATCCACATAGATACCGGATTTATGCTGCCAGGTGGTGTAAACGCCGAGGCTGTAACTGTTAATGGTACCGTCGTTTTTATCCATCTTCAGGGAGGAGTGAGAATACCCGGCGACAATGCCGCTCCAGAGATAGCCGTTTTCCAGCTCTGTCATTTTGTCACCACCGGCGACAATCCCGCTGATGTCATGACGGTAGGCGACTTCATTATTACTGATATTGTGGCGTCCGCCGGTGACTTTCGACCAGACACCGAGATTCACCTGCGGGTTATTGCGCAGCTCACCGAGACGGGCGCGCAGCGTGCTCAGTTCACTCCGCCAGATTTGCGGCAGGGCGTTGGCAATCATCATTGCGGTTTTACTTGGCTCAGAGAGATCAGGCAGTTCCGGGTCAGGATCTGGTTTCGGGTCAGGTTTCGGATCCGGATCTACCGGTGCAGTCTCCTTGGTGGGTGACAGATACCATTCATCCGCTGAATCTTTATCCTGTGTCAGATAATATTTATACGCCCCGAGATCCACACTCTTGTTGGTCATGGTAAAAGTATCGTTCTGGCTGCCGGCGGCGTGGATCAGATGATAGCGATCCGGGTCGGTGGTGTTACTGACCAGCGCTTTACCGGAATCCATAACACGGACACCAAACTTACCGTCTGTTTTATCCGAGATACTGAGGAAATCCCCGCTGCCGTCCGCGAGGCTGGTGTTCATCACAAACAGGCCGTTACCGGAGAGTTCTTTGATGTTTAATTGGCTATAACGTTTGTGGTTATTTCCGGATATATCACCAAAAATAGTCACGCCATTGTTTTTCAGTGTACTAATCGTGGCAACAGACTCTGAAGTATTGTCATCAGGTGTGATGTAAAGCAATGATTCACTACCCATCAATTCTATGTGTTGTGCATACGCGCCGGTACTGAAATCTTCAGTCCAGTAATGTTTGCCGCCTGACTTCAGGGTCACACTGCCGTTTTCAACATTAAGTTTACCAAATGAATAGCCGCCATTATCAATAACGGTGCTGCCACCATTACGGATAGTTGTATCTCTGATACCGGCATACTCTTCGACATGCTGTTTACCGCCATCGATAAGTGTATTTTCTGCATTACCCATACGGCTGACAATCTGCTCACCACTATCCATTATTGTTGAATTAAGAGCAGTAGGGGTATCACCCTGTGTTTCTGTTGGATCCTCTGAGGAAACCCATTGTCCGTTCTTCCAGTCACCCTGGTGGCTGGTAATTATTTGTGTACCGTACACCAGGTTATCTTCGGCAGTACCTGATTTTATCCTTTGGGTGCCGCCCTGATAAATGGTTGTATTCCGGGCTGCGACATCATCATCCCCGCCGGCATATACCATTTGGTAGCCACCGTCATAGATATAGTTATTTTCTGCCAGGCCGGATGCCATCTGGTAACTACCCTGACCGGTAATATAGTTATTGATGGCAGTTCCCTGATAGATTATTTGTGTACCACCGTTGCGAATAATATTGTTTTTTACGATAGCGGTATTTTTGGGGTAACCGCCGGGAATCGTCAGTTCACCGCCGTCAATCAGGTTGTTTTCGGCATAAGCGTTATAACTGACAGTCAGCTTACCGTCTTTATTTACACGGGTATTATAAGCTGACACCCGCTGTTTGGTGTCAGATGCGGTGCGTAATTCCATCACACCAAAGGCATCCACAGTGGTGTTGTAGGAAGTGGTGCCGTTAGACATTTGCAGGTTAGCGACGTGTTCCGCATCAATGCCTTTCAGTGTAATACCGATAACACTGCTGTTATCAAAAGGGGTTTGTCTGAGTGAATCACCCAGGTAGGTTGTGGAATGCCCGATGGTTGTGCCGATCAGGTGTGTATCATCCTGAAATCTGAGATTCGGTTTTTTTGCCGCAGAGTAATTGATGTCAATGCCGGTCAGGTATTTATAACCTTTTACCGTGAATTCGGTTCCTGCACTGACATTCGTCAGCACATCAGCATCCGCATTGCTATAGCTGCCGCCGTTTTTAATATCATCAATACGTTTTGATTCATCGCTGAAGTCAAATGCGGGAATCGGCTCAGGTGTTACAGCATAACCGGCAGAGGCGTACGACATCCCCATTGCGGAAAGTATCAGAAAGGAAAGTTTATTGAGTTTCATTTTTTTGCCCGTGGTGGTGTTTAACAACACGTCAAAATTCGTGTTATTTATTTAATAACTAAAAGAAAAATATTTTTTCTGCGGGGGCGGAAAGGGAATGATGTGATCCTAGGATTTTAGATAAGATGAGTCAATGCAGGGGATTTCGGGAAATTTAAGAATGTCTGAGATGCTGCTTTTTTACACAAAAAAGAGCAGAAAGGATGAAAACGAAATGATTATTTCAGGTGATCATCACTATTAAAACCAATAATAAACAGAATATAAATTGTCCGCTTACGTATAAATGGTTGACTGTTTTACAAGGATAATCGTCTTATTATGCATTTATTAGTGTTATTCACTATTTTTACTCTTTCATGTGGTTTAAATGGCTAATTAATTGAATTTGATTTATCACGGAAGAAAAATAAGAAATTAAATATTAATTGATTTAAATCAAAATAAATAATTTTCAATATTATGGTAATTGATTTGTTGGTGATAAATAGCGGTGTGTTTTTGTTAAAAATAGCATTTATTTGATCTTAACCGATTAAATAATTCCGAATGAGAATGTATTTCATTTTTGTTTTAAATTGCCGTTGTTATGTGAAATTCATTATTCCGCGGATTCAGTTAATTCCGAAAACGCCCGGCAGGGTATCTGCGTAACCGGTGAAATGCAGATGATAAATGCTGCCTGTTTTCTCATGGGTAGTGAAAAATTCCGCAATTATTATTGCGGGTCGTCGGTACGTTATATATTAAATTGATATAAATTAATAAAACCGATAAATAGATTAAATGTTAAAAATAGAAAAAATTCTCATTATCTGTAAAATAATGTTTCGGATTTTATTTTTTTGTTTATTGATTATGTTCCGTGTCTCAGTAATTTAATAATAACCGGATTATATTAATATTAAATTAACACAACGGAATATAGAGAATGATCGAAGATAATACCTTTATTACTTCTGATATCACTTCTGAGGGTATTGACCGGCGAAGCTTTCTGAAACTCTGTGCGGCCTTAGCGGCTACCATGGGTCTCAGTGCAAATGCATCTGCCGAAATCGCGGCGTCCGTCAGCCGTAAGGATTGTCCCCCCGTCATCTGGATATCTGCACAGGAGTGTACCGGTTGCACTGAGTCCCTGCTCCGGGCGACGCACCCGACCATCGAAAATCTCATTCTTGATATGATTTCGCTGGAGTACCACGAGGTACTCTCAGCGGCATTCGGTCATCAGGCGGAAGCCAACAAGCACAATGCGATTGAGAAATACAAAGGCAAATATGTGCTGGTGGTGGACGGCTCTGTACCGCTGAAGGATGACGGTATTTACTGCATGATTGCCGGTGAGCCGATTGCCGACCATATCCGCCGTGCGGCGGAAGGTGCTGCCGCGATTATTGCCATCGGCTCCTGTGCTGCCTGGGGCGGTGTGGCTGCCGCCGGTGATAACCCGACCGGTGCGGCATCACTGGAAGCGGTTCTGCCGGGCAAAACCGTGATTAATATTCCGGGCTGCCCGCCTAACCCGCATAACTTCCTGGCAACGGTTGCTCACATCATCACTTACGGCAAAGCCCCGGGGCTGGATGACAAAAACCGGCCGCTGTTTGCTTACGGTCGTCTGATCCACGAACACTGCGAGCGCCGCGCTCACTTTGACGCCGGACGTTTTGCCAAAGCGTTTGGTGATCACGGACACCGTGAGGGCTGGTGCCTTTATCATCTCGGCTGCAAAGGGCCTGAAACATACGGTAACTGCTCCACATTGCAGTTCTGCGATGTCGGCGGTGTGTGGCCGGTGGCGATCGGGCATCCGTGTTACGGCTGTAATGAGGCCGGTATCGGCTTCCATAAAGGCATTCATCAGCTTGCGGGCGTGCAGAACCAGACACCGCGCGCTGAAAAACCGGATGTGGAACTGAAAGAGGGCGGTTCGGTATCGGGCGGCGCTATCGGGCTGCTCGGCGGCGTGGTCGGGCTGGTGGCCGGTGTCAGTGTGATGGCTGTCCGTGAACTGGGCCGCCAGCAGAAGAAAAACCGGTCCGGCGATCCGCGGGGAGAGTAACTGTGAACAGGCGTGACTTTATTAAAGTGGCTTCCGGCGGGGCATTACTGTTAGGTAATACATCCGTGAGCCACGCGGCGGCGGCGAACCGCCCGCCGATCCCCGGTTCATTGGGCATGCTGTATGATTCTACCCTGTGTATCGGTTGTCAGGCGTGTGTGACCAAATGTCAGGATATTAATTTCCCCGGCCGTAATCCGGACGGAGCGCAGACATGGTCCAACAATGACAAGCTGTCACCGTACACCAATAACATTATTCAGGTGTGGACGAGCGGCAGCGGTGAACACAAAGATCAGGAAAAAGATGGTTATGCCTACATCAAGAAACAATGTATGCATTGTGTTGATCCGAACTGTGTCTCCGTCTGCCCGGTCGGTGCGCTGAAAAAGCATCCGGTCACCGGCATTGTGCATTACGACAAAGATATCTGCACCGGCTGCCGCTACTGCATGGTCGGCTGCCCGTATGATGTGCCGAAATACGATTACGATAACCCGTTCGGGGCGATCAGCAAGTGCGAACTGTGTAACCAGAAGGGTGTTGAATTGCTTGATAAAGGCGGTTTGCCCGGCTGTGTGGAAGTGTGTCCGACCGGGGCGATTATCTTCGGTACCCGCGAAGATCTGATGGGTGAGGCGAAAAACCGCCTCGGGCTGACAGCCGGAGAGGAATACGCCTATCCGCGCCAGACACTGAAAACCGGTGATAACTACAAACATCCCGTGCCTTCCTATTACCCGCATCTGTACGGTGAAAAAGAGGGCGGCGGAACGCAGGTGATGGTACTGACCGGCGTGCCGTATCAGAATCTGCAACTGCCTGAACTGGCTGAGCTCTCCACCGGAGCCCGCTCTGAAAACATCCAGCACACGCTGTACAAAGGGATGATCCTGCCGCTGGCGGTACTGGCCGGGCTCACTGTGCTGGTGCGCCGCAACAGCAAAAATGACACTCACGACGGAGGTGATGATCATGAGTCATGATCCCAAACCCCTCGGCGGCAAATTATTCAGTAAGCCGATCATCATTTTCGGGCCGCTTGTTATCCTCTGTATTCTGCTTATCGTCAAACGTCTGGTCTTCGGGCTGGGGTCAGTCTCTGATCTGAACGGCGGTTATCCGTGGGGGATCTGGATTGCGTTTGATCTGCTGATCGGCACCGGTTTTGCCTGCGGCGGCTGGGCGCTGGCGTGGGCGGTGTATGTGTTCAACAAAGGGGAATATCACCCGCTGGTGCGTCCGGCGCTGCTGGCGAGCCTGCTGGGGTATTCACTGGGTGGATTGTCTATCACCATTGACCTCGGCCGTTACTGGAATATGCCAAACTTCTTTATTCCGGGCATTTTCAACGTCAACTCCGTCCTGCTGGAAACAGCGGTCTGTATGACGATTTATATCGGCGTGATGGCACTGGAACTGGCTCCGGCATTCTGTGAGCGCATGGGCTGGAAAGTCTCCCTCAAACGGCTGAACAAAATCATGTTTTTTGTGATAGCACTCGGCGCACTGTTACCGGCGATGCACCAGTCTTCAATGGGTTCCCTGATGATTGCGGCGGGCTATAAAGTGCATCCGCTGTGGCAGAGCTATGAAATGCTGCCGCTGTTCTCTCTGCTCACCGCCTTTATTATGGGATTCTCCATTGTGGTGTTTGAAGGCTCCCTGGTACAGAGCGGCCTGAAAGGCAACGGCCCGGATGAAAAACGCCTGTTCGGCAAGCTGGCACTGACCGTCAGTCTGCTGATGGCGCTGTTTCTGGTGCTGCGCTTCGGGGAATTGATCTATCGCGGTAAGCTCGGGCTGGCTTTCGCCGGGGATTATTACGCTGTGCTGTTCTGGTGTGAGATCGCGCTGATGGCGATTGCACTGGCGGTTTTCAGCATCCCGGCATTCCGCCGTGACTCCCGCCTGCTCTACATCGGTGCGGTGAGTATGCTGCTCGGTTGTGCGGCCTGGCGTCTTGCCTATTCATTGCTGGCGTTTGATCCCGGCAATGGCTATCACTACTTCCCGACGGCGGAAGAACTGTTAATTTCCATTGGTTTCGTGGCTGTTGAGATCTGCGCTTACCTTTTCCTGATCCGCCTGTTACCGATACTCCCTGCAGTCAATAAAACCGCAGCTCACCCTTATCATGAGGCAAGCAAGTCATGAGCCAGAGAATTACGATTGATCCGGTCACCCGTATCGAAGGACATTTACGCATTGATTGTGAAATTGATGATGGTGTGGTCACCAAAGCCTGGGCGTCAGGCACCATGTGGCGCGGAATGGAAAAAATCGTCAAAGGGAAAGATCCGCGTGATGCGTGGATGATCCTCCAGCGTATCTGCGGCGTATGCACCACCACTCACGCGCTGGCCTCGGTGCGGGCCGTGGAAAATGCCCTGAACCTGAATGTGCCGGTGAATGCGCAGTATATCCGCAATATCATTCTGGCGGCGCACACCACTCATGACCATATCGTCCACTTTTATCAGCTCTCCGCGCTGGACTGGGTGGATATCACCTCCGCGCTGAAAGCGGATCCGGCAAAAGCGTCAGCTATGCTGAACGGCGTGTCTGACTGGCCTCTCAACAGCACGCCGGAATTCATCAAAGTGCAGGATAAAATCAAAGCCCTGGTGGAGAGCGGGCAGTTGGGGATTTTTGCCAACGGTTACTGGGGGCACCCGGCGATGCAGTTGCCGCCGGAAGTGAACCTGATTGCCGTCGCGCACTATTTACAGGCGCTGGAATGCCAGCGCGACGCCAACCGTATTGTGGCGCTGCTGGGCGGCAAAACGCCGCACATTCAGAACCTGGCGGTCGGCGGGGTGGCGAACCCGATTAACCTCGATGGTATCGGCGTGCTGAACCTGGAACGCCTGATGTATATCAAATCATTTATCGACAAGCTGAATGATTTCGTTGAGCAGGTTTATAAAATTGATACGGCGGTCATCGCCGCGTTTTATCCGCAGTGGTTTGAAACCGGACAGGGTGCAGTGAACTATCTGAGTACCCCGGAATTCCCGACCGACGGCAAAAACGGCAGTTTTCTGTTCCCGGGGGGTTACATTGAGAATGCGGATTTAGCGACCTTCCGCCCGATCGATTCCCAGACGGATGCTTTCCTGCTGGAAGGTATTCAGGAAAGCTCGCCGCACTCCTGGTATCAGGATGAAGCGCCGCAGAAACCGTGGGAAGGCACAACCGAGCCGAAATACACCGGCTGGGATCCGGACGGTAAATACTCGTGGGTGAAATCGCCGACACTGTACGGCAAAACCGTTGAAGTCGGTCCGCTGGCGAATATGTTCTGCAAACTGGCGGCGAAACACCCCGGTACAGAAGAAAAACTGAATGAAATTATTGCGGTTTATCAGACCCTGACCGGCAACCCGTTAGAGGTGAAACAACTGCACTCCACACTCGGGCGGATTATCGGCCGCACGGTGCACTGCTGTGAATTACAGGCGGTGTTGCAGCATCAGTATGCCGCGCTGATCGCCAATATCGGCACCGGCGATCACATCACCTATGTGAAACCGGAATTCCCGGCCACCGGCGTGATAAAAGGCGTAGGGTTCCTGGAAGCCCCGCGCGGCATGTTATCGCATTGGGTGGTGATCAAAGACGGTGTGATCGAAAACTATCAGGCGGTGGTGCCGTCCACCTGGAACTGCGGGCCGCGCAATCACGATAATGTGGCGGGGCCGTATGAACAGTCGCTGGTCGGGCTGAAAATTGCCGATCCGGAAAAACCGCTGGAAGTGGTGCGTACTATCCACTCATTCGACCCGTGCATGGCATGTGCGGTTCATATTGTTGATGTTGATGGCCGTGAAACGGTATCAGTGAAGGTGCTGTGATGCGGATCCTGGTATTAGGTGTCGGTAATATTTTGCTGACCGATGAAGCCATCGGTGTACATATCGCGGAAGCGCTGGCGGAGCGCTATATCCTGCCGGATTATGTGGACGTGATGGACGGCGGCACGGCGGGGATGGAACTGCTCGACAGCATGGCCGGGCGTGATCATCTGATTATCACCGATGCTATTGTGACGGCGAAAAGTGCCCCGGGTACCATCCGTATTCTGCAGGATGAGGAAGTTCCGGCGCTGTTTACCAACAAAATCTCCCCGCATCAGCTGGGGTTATCCGATGTCTTGTCCGCGCTGCGGTTTACCGGGGAGTTCCCCGCCAAACTGACGCTGGTGGGCGTGGTGCCGGCCTCGCTGGAGCCGGATATCGGTCTGACCCCGCAACTGCAGGCCGCCGTTGAACCGGCACTGCAACAGGTGCTGGCGGTACTGCGGGAATCGGGTGTTGAGGCGGTGAAGAAGGAGACAGCAGATGTCTGAGGATATTCAGGGCTTTATGCACAGCCCGGCAAAGCAGATCCGCGAAGCTTTTGAAAAGATAGCGGCAGATACTATGCACGATCTCACCTTTCTGCACCTGTCAATGCCGGTTTATGTCACGGAACTGACGCTGTTTGAAGGGCAGTGGACGGGGTGTGTGATCACGCCGTGGATGTTCAGTGCTGTGATTTTTCCGGGGCCGGAGCAGCTCTGGCCGCCGCGCAAAGTCAGTGAAAAAATCGGCCTGCGGCTGCCGTACGGCACCATGACATTCACAGTCGGTGAGCTGGAAGGGGTATCTCAGTATCTGGCGTGTTCGTTGCTGTCGCCGCTGCCGCACACACTTTCCCCGCAGGAGGGAATGAGGCTGGCAGATGACAGTGCGCGTATGCTGCTCTCACTGCCGGTTACCGATCCGGATGCCCCGGCGATGGCCGGGCGCAGAGCCCTGTTTACCGGTAAACCGGTACCCCGGCATGCATGAGTTATCCTTGTGCATGAGTGCGGCGGATATTATCCGCGAACAGGCTGAACAACACGGCATTGCGCGGGTGACGGATGTCTGGCTGGAAGTCGGCGCACTGGCGGATGTGGAAGAGAGTGCACTGCATTTCTGTTTTGATATCGCCTGCCGCGATACCGTGGCGCAGGGCTGCACACTGCATATTGATGTTATCCCGGCACAGGCATGGTGCTGGGATTGCAGCCGTGAGGCCGAAATTATGCAGCACGCCGGATGCTGTCCGCACTGCGGCAGTGAACGGCTGCGCATCAGTGACGGCGATGATTTGCGGGTAAAAAGCCTGGAAGGTGAGTGAGTGTTATTCCGCTGTATTCAGCAGCCAGCGGGCGAACTGCTGCATGGCCGGAGTTTCCGGACGGGACTGTAACCGGGTCAGCCAGTAGCCGCCGAGGGTGATTTCAGCGGCAAACGGCTGTACCAGTGCGCCCGACTGTAACAGGCGGCTGAACATACATACCGGTGCGATCGCGACTCCGGCACCCAGTTGTGCTGCTTCCGCCATGGCCAGTGAGGTATCAAACACCATGACCGGCTGTGACGGTGAAGGCGGTGTACCGCCCGCACAATCCAGCCAGCGGCTCCACTCATCCCGGCGGAATGAGCGCAGCAGCGTGAAGCGGTGAACATCATCCGGCTGCTGTAACTGTTCTGCAATGGCCGGTGAGCACAGCGGGGCATGCGGTGCACTGAAAATCAGTTCCGCATCCGATTCATGCCATGCGCCGTTACCGAAACGGATCGTATAATCATGCCCTTCCGCCGCCGGATCCACATGGTTATTGTGGGTGGAGATATGCAGATCAATATGCGGATGGCTGTCATAAAACCCGGCCAGACGCGGCAGCAGCCAGCCTGCGGCAAATGTTCCCACCGCACCGATTTTCACCCGCTCACGGAACTGTCCGTGAGAAAAACACTCCAGCGTGTCTGCAATCCGGTCAAACGCCTCATTGAGTACCGGCAGTAATCCCTCACCCTCATGAGTCAGCACCAGCCCGCGCGAGACGCGGGTAAACAGCGCACAGCCGAGTTGATCTTCCAGTACTCTGACCTGCTGACTGACGGCAGCATGGGTGACATTCAGCTCAATCGCCGCGCGGGTAAAACTGAGATGACGGGCGGCGGCCTCAAAGGCGCGCAACGGGTTAAGGGGAAGATAACGTCTGACCATAATCTACCTGTAAGTTTTTCTTTAGGCTCTTGTTATAATTAACCGTTTGTTCTGTCCGGAGGATCTGACGATACTTGCCGCCATTATTCACACACGGAAGGTTAATTCTGATGACAAAATCATTATCTGCAACACTGATTTCTGCCCTGCTGGCGTTTTCCGCCCCGGGGTTTTCCGCCGCTGACAATGTCGCGGCGGTAGTGGACAGCACCATTAAACCGCTGATGGCACAGCAGGATATTCCCGGAATGGCGGTTGCTGTTTCCGTAAAGGGCAAGCCCTATTATTTCAACTATGGCTTTGCCGATGTTGAGGCAAAACAGCCGGTCACTGAAAATACACTATTTGAGCTCGGATCTGTAAGTAAAACTTTCACTGGTGTGCTGGGTGCGGTTTCCGTGGCGAAAAAAGAGATGACGCTGAATGACCCGGCGGAAAAATACCAGCCGGAGCTGGCCCTGCCGCAGTGGAAGGGGATCACACTGCTGGATCTGGCCACCTATACCGCAGGCGGGCTGCCGTTACAGGTGCCGGATGCGGTAAAAAGCCGTGCGGATCTGCTGCATTTCTATCAGCAGTGGCAGCCATCATGGCAGCCGGGCGATATGCGTCTGTATGCAAACAGCAGTATCGGCCTGTTTGGTGCTCTGACCGCCAACGCGGCGGGGATGCCGTATGAGCAGTTGCTGACCGCGCGGATCCTGGCACCGCTGGGATTATCTCACACCTTTATTACCGTGCCGGAAAGCGCGCAAAGCCAGTATGCGTACGGTTATAAAAACAAAAAACCGGTCCGTGTGTCGCCGGGACAGCTTGATGCGGAATCTTACGGCGTGAAATCCGCCTCAAAAGATATGCTGCGCTGGGCGGAAATGAATATGGATCCGTCACGGGCCGGTAATGCGGATCTGGAAATGGCAATGTATCTCGCCCAGACCCGTTACTATAAAACCGCCGCGATTAATCAGGGGCTGGGCTGGGAAATGTATGACTGGCCGCAGCAGAAAGATATGATCATTAACGGCGTGACCAACGAGGTCGCACTGCAGCCACATCCGGTAACCGACAATCAGGTTCAGCCGTACAACCGTGCTTCCTGGGTGCATAAAACGGGGGCAACAACTGGTTTCGGCGCCTATGTGGCCTTTATTCCGGAAAAACAGGTGGCGATTGTGATTCTGGCGAATAAAAACTACCCGAATACCGAAAGAGTCAAAGCCGCACAGGCTATTTTGAGTGCGCTGGAATAATTTTTCCCTGAAACGGCCCCTGCGGACACGCCGGGGCCGTATTTTAAGATTATTCCTTATGCAATAATTTGCTTTATGGGCTGTTTTATGGAGGATGAGAGTATCGGGCACTGACAGCTTCCGGCCGAACCGGATTTCACTGTGTGCTGCGTCAAACTGATGTCAGGTTCAACACACAGAGGAAAATGTTGTCATGGACGTTCTGCGTTTTATCCTCCGCTTACCTTTTATGGTGCTGCGTCTGGCGGCACGTGTTCTTGTTTCTCTTTTTACGCTGCTGGGTTTTCTGCTGCGCCCGTTCACCGGACGGATCCGCTGGGCGGTACCGGGCTGGGTGACCTTTACCGGTAATCAGCTTGCCCGGCTGGAGCGGGGTGTAAACCGCTATCCGAAAACCATTTTTGCCTTATTGCTGCTGACCGCTGCGGTGGCGGCGGGCAGTTATTACGCCCGGCACTGGTACCAGAACAAACCGAAGCCGGTGGATGTCGCGCCGCTGGTGGTGCAGGATATTTCCGCGTCTGTGCAGCGCCCTTCGGCAGTGAATTATAACCGTGATGATAATTCAGCGCAGATTGTGGTGGTGACATTCTCCCGCTCTGCCGCACCGGTGACGCTGATCGGCAAACCGGTCACTGCCGGTATTACGCTGACACCCGCAATGGAAGGTGAGTGGCAGTGGCGTAATGACCGCAAGCTGATATTCACGGCGAAAAAAACCTTCCCGATGGGGAAAACCTACACCGTCGATATGGATACCAAAACACTGCTGGCTCCGCAGGTGGCGTTAACAGAGAAACAAAAAACCTTTACCACTCCTGAGTTTTATTATCGAGGCGGCCGGGCGGAGTTCTATCAGGATCCGCAGGATCCGATGAAAAAACACGCCATTATCGGCCTGACCTTCAATGCTCCGGCAGATGTCAAAAATCTGGAATCGCGTCTGTCCATGACCCGTGACGGCAAGCCGGTGCCGTATACCGTCACTTATGATGATAAAAAACTCAAAGCCTGGATCCACTCCGGGCAGTTGGCACTGAATGATACGGACAGCGAAGTGCTGCTGACAGTCAGAGCCGGTGTCGGTGCAGCCGTTCCGGCCAATACCACGGACAAAGATGAAACCTTCCGTGTGATCGTGCCGAACCGCTACAGCCTGGATGTGACGGGCATCGACAGTCAGCTGGTGGAATCAGATGACGGAAAAGATCGCCGTGCCCTGATTGTGTCATTCTCCGACCCGGTGAATGAAAAACAGATCACAAAAGCGGTTCGTGCCCGTCTGCTGCCGGAAAAACACCCTGATTACAATTCTGAGGGTATTTACGACGACTGGAAATCAGATGATATCAGCGAAAAAGTCATTGCCTTATCAGAGCCGGTGGCGCTGACCACGGATGACAGCGAGCAGGAAAATCAGGCGGCATTCAGCTTCAGTTACAATGCCCCGGCCAACCGCTGGCTGCTGGTGGAAATCACCGGCGGTATGAGTTCGGCGGGCGGTTATTACCTGAAAACATCACGTTATCTGCCGGTACGCATCCCGGATTACCCGAAAACACTGCGCTTTATGTCAGACGGGGCTTTGCTGTCGATGAAGGGTGAAAAACAGATCACCGTCGCGGCACGTAACTTCCCGGGCCTGCAACTGGATGTGAAACGGGTGATCCCGGGCCAGTTACAGCACATCGTCTCCTTTAAGGATAAAAACTTTACCTCAACGGATTTTAACCGTCTGAGTGATGAATACTTTACAGAGCACTTTACTTACCAGACGGCGCTGTCTGCCGCCAATCCCGGCGATATTCAGTACAAAGGTATTGACCTGAGCAAATACCTTTCAGCCGATCCGTCTGCAAAACGCGGCATATTCCTGCTGAGCCTGCGGGCGTGGGATCCGGCTAAAGCGGCGGAAGCTCCGGAAGCGGAAAGCTATGACGAAGGGGATGAGGATTACGAAGAGGACGCGGTTCTCGATTCGCGCTTTGTTGTGGTCACTGATATGGGGATCATCGCGAAATCCTCTCTCGACGGCTCGCGGGATGTGTTCGTGCAGTCCGTGTATACCGGTGAACCGGTCAGTGGTGCGAAAGTCTCTGTGGTGGCCAAAAACGGCACCACACTGCTGAGCCGTACAACCGGCAGTGACGGCCACGCCGCGTTCCCGCCGCTGCATGATTTCCGTAATGAACAGATGGCGGTAATGTTCCTGGCGGAAAAAGAGGGGGATGTCTCCTTCCTGCCGGTCAATGCCTGGTATGACCGCCAGCCGGACTTCTCACGCTTTGATATTTACGGCGACGAAACCCCGGAAGATCCGCGCACCCTCAGCAGTTATCTCTTCTCAGATCGCGGTATTTACCGCCCGGGGGAAACCTTTCATGCAGGTCTTATCACCCGTACCTATGACTGGAAAACTCCGCTGACCGGCATCCCGCTGCGGGCGGAGATCCGCGACCCGCGCGACACGCTGATGCATTCACAGCAGATTATTCTGGATGCCACCGGTTTCAGCGAACTGAGTTACACCACATCGGAAAACTCCCCGACCGGCGACTGGAATATCTATCTCTACCTGGAAGGTAAAGATGAGAACGATCTGCGCCTGCTCGGTACCACCACCGTGGTGGTGAAAGAGTTTGAGCCGGACAGCATGAAAGTGGCACTGAAACTGACGCCGGATCGTCAGCAGGGCTGGGTGAAACCGGATGAATTACAGGCGGCGGTTGATGTGCAGAACCTGTTCGGCACTCCGGCGCAGAACCGCCGTATCGCGACAAAAATGACCATGAGGCCGGTTTATCCGTCATTCACGCAGTATCCGGATTACCGTTTCTATGAAAACAGCCGCAGTACGGATAACTTTGAAACGCAGCTGGAAGAGCGCACCACCGATGAAAACGGTGCCGCCCCGCTGGCATTAGGGCTGGAAAATTACGCGGAAGCGACCTATCAGTTACAGCTGTTCACCGAAGCGTTTGAGCCGGGCAGCGGTCGTTCAGTCACGGCAGCGGCGCGGGTACTGGTCTCCCCGCATGACTCGCTGGTGGGTATCAAAGCAGATGGCGACACGGATTACATCAGTAAGGATGCAGTGCGGATGCTGAATCTGATTGCGGTGGATCCGTCACTGACCCGTATTGAAAAAAGCAATCTGAAACTGGTGCTTCTGGAGCAGAAATACATTTCCGTGCTGATGCGCCAGCCGTCCGGGGTCTTCAAATATCAGTCCAGACTGAAAGAAACCCGGATTGATGAACAGCCGCTGACCATCAGCAGTGCCGGCACTGATATCACACTAAACACCTCGAAACCCGGTCACTTTATCTTACAGGCGGAAGATGCGGACGGTAATGTGCTGAACAGAACCGACTACACCGTCGCCGGTAACGCTAATATCACCCGTTCGCTGGATCGCAATGCGGAATTGCAGCTGACGCTCAATAAAGAGGAATACAAACCGGGCGAAGAGATTGAAATTGCTGTCAGCGCGCCGTATACCGGCAGCGGTATTATCACCATTGAGCGCGACAAAGTGTATCAGTGGGTATGGTTCCGCGCGGACACCACCAACTCGGTGCAGAAAATCCGCGTACCGGCAGAACTGACCGGCAACGGCTATGTTAACGTGCAGTTTGTCCGTGATATCAACTCCGATGAAATCTTTATGAGCCCGCTGAGCTTCGGCGTGCAGCCGTTCCGTGTCAGCCATGAGGCGTTTAACGCGGGGATCACGCTGACATCGCCGGACGTCATGAAACCGGGTGAAAACCTGGCGGTTCATGTGAAAACCACCTCGCCGCAGAATGTGGTGGTTTTTGCCATCGATGAAGGCATATTGCAGGTGGCGCGTTACCGCCTGAAAGATCCGCTCGATTATTTCTTCCGCAAACGGGCGCTGGAAGTGAAAAGCACTCAGATCCTCGATCTGATCCTGCCGGAATTCAGCAAAATGATGGCGCTGACCGCAGCCCCGGGCGGAGATGCCGGAGAGGGCATCGATCTGCACCTTAATCCGTTCAAACGCAAGCGGGATGAACCGGTGGCCTACTGGTCGGGGATCACCGCCGTTGATGGCGACGCGGTCTTTAATTATCAGGTGCCGGATTATTTCAACGGTAAGATCCGCGTGATGGCAGTCTCCGTTTCACCTGACCGCATCGGCCACACACAGAGCAGCACAACGGTACGGGATGATTTTGTGCTGACACCGAATATTCCGGCCATGGTCTCCCCGGGCGATGAGTTTGATGTCTCCCTCGGTATCGCCAATAACCTGACCGGTCTGAACGGTGAAGCGGTGCCGCTGGATGTCACCGTCAGCGCTGATCCGGCACTGGAAATCACCGGCAGCAACCGTGAGCAGATCACCCTCGGTGAGAAGAAAGAAACGGTACTGTCGTTCCGCCTGAAAGCCAATGCGCTGCCGGGCACGGCGGATATCACTTTCCGTGTCACTTCCGGGGATAAATCGGCGGTCCGCAAGCAGAATCTGTCAGTCCGTCCGGCCTCGGCTTACCGCACCCGCTCGTCTCTCGGACGGATGGACGGTAAACAGCAGCGGGTGACGGCGCTGCGGCAGATGTTTGATAATTATGCCAAACGGGATGCGCGGGTATCATACTCGCCGATGGTGATGAGTGAGGCGCTGTCGCAGTATCTGGATAACTATCCGTATAACTGTTCGGAGCAGATCACCAGCCGCGCCATTCCGCTGCTGTTCAGTCAGCGTAATCCGGAAATCAGCACACTGCAGTCACAGACAGCGATCCGCAAACAGCTGCAACAGACCATGACCACACTGCTGACGCGGCAGAACGGCCAGGGCGGTATCGGTGAATGGCAGGCGATGCCGGAAACCGATCCGTTTGTCACGCTGTATGTGGTGCAGTTCCTGCTGGAAGCACAGGACACCGGTTATCCGGTGCAGGAATCGCTGCTCGGCTCCGCCAATATTTATCTGAAGAAAGTGGCGGCGAACCCGATGCTCAATACGCAGGATGATCTGCGGATGCGCGCCTTTGCTGTCTATCTGCTTACCCGTCAGGGCGAAGTGACCACCGGACTGCTGGCTGAGGTGCAGACACAGATGCAGAGCAGTTATCCGGATTCGTGGCAGGCAGATCCGGGCGCGCTGTATCTCGCGGCATCCTACAAAATGCTGAAGATGGATAAACAGGCAGATATGATGCTGGCACCGACGTGGAAAGCCCTGAACACGGCTTACAGCAAAGCATGGTGGACACGGAGCTATCTCGATCCGCTGGTGCAGGACAGTACACGGCTTTATCTGATTGTCCGTCATTTCCCGGAAAAAGTGTCTGCTATACCGCCGCAACTGCTGGAAAACATGGTGCTGCGCTTTAAAGAGGAGCGTTACACCACCTATTCAGCCGCCATGAGTATTCTGGCAATGGAATACTACAGCCGTCATATGCAGCAGAGCGGGGCACAGGCCGGTGAACTCACTATCAGCGTCCTGAAAGGCAAAGAAGCGCCTGAAGTGATCTCTGTGATGAAAAATGCCTCCGCGACCGGAAAATTCGGTGATGGTGTCAGTGAAATCCGCTTTGATAATCCGTCGGATAACCCGGCCTGGTATGTGGTGACAGAATCCGGTTTTGACCGCACATCACCGCAGGCCGCAGTAGCGAAAGGGCTGGAAATCAGCCGTGATTACCTGAATGAAAAAGGTGAGGTGATAACCCGTGCGGCGCAGGGTGAAAAAGTCTATGTCCGTCTGCATATCCGCGCCAATGCCAGACAGGGGCTGAATAATATTGTGGTGGCGGATCTGCTGCCGGGCGGGTTTGAAGTGGTGCGCCAGGATCCGGAAGCGGCGGACAGCCTGCAACTGTCACAGCTCCCGTTCAGCACCGGCCGCCGCTGGGTACCGGATTTCACTGATGCCCGCGAGGACAGAGTGCTTATCTACGGTAGTGCTGCGGCGGATAGTCAGGAGTTTATCTATCAGATAAAACCGGTGAATACAGGGCGCTTTATCATTCCGCCGGCGTTCGGCGAAGCTATGTATGACCGGGAGATTCAGGCGCAGTCTGCGGCAGCCGGGGTATTTACGGTTCTGCCGCCGGCCGGTGACAAATCCTGAATGCACAGGCGGTATCAGTCAGAATGAGCGGCATCCGGCGTATTTTACAGAACCTGGCGGCAGTGATTATCCTGCTGGCGCTGTTTCTGACCGGATTCCGCCTCTGGCCGCACCCGCCGCTCTCGGAGGGGCTGCCGTTGTCGGTTGCCTATTATGACCGCAACGGCACACTGCTGCGCCTGACACTGGCAAACGATGACCGCTACCGGTTGTGGACACCGCTGGAAGAGATGTCACCCCTGCTGACACAAGGCACGCTGCGTTATGAGGATCGCTGGTTTTATCTCCATCCCGGGTTTAATCCGTACAGCCTCACGCGCGGTTTTTTTGTCAGTTACATCAGCGGAGAGCGGCTTCAGGGTGGTTCAACCATTACCATGCAGCTGGCGCGGATGCGCTGGCACCTCAACACCCGTACCCTGCGGGGGAAAACCGAACAGATCCTGCGGGCTGTGCAGCTGGAACTGAGCTATTCCAAACACGACATTCTGGAAGCCTATCTTAACTATGCCCCCTATGGCCGGAATATTGAGAGCGCCGGGGCGGCCTCACTGGTCTATTTCAATAAAAAACCGGCGGATTTAACGCTGCCGGAAGCGCTGACACTGGCGGTACTGCCGCAGTCGCCGGGGTATCGTGTCACACCTGGTGCGGCGGATATCAGTCAGCCGCTGATGCAGGCACGTAACCGGCTCTGGCAGCGCTGGCGGGAAGAGCATCCGGATGATGAAAACATGGCGGCACTGTTTGAACTGCCGCTGATGCTGCGCCAGCCGGAGCAGATGCCTTACATCGCCCCGCATCTGATTGAGCAGATAGCGCGGCAGAACCGGTTCAGTGCTGAAAAACAGCAAACCGTGGTCACCACACTGGATGTGAATCTTCAGCGCATTGCTGAAAAACAGGTGGCTGCTTTTATCGCCCGCCGTCAGCAGGCGGGGCTACACAATGCGGCGGTGCTCCTTGTCGATACCCGTGATATGGGTGTGCGGGCGCTGGTGGGCTCGGCGGATTATTACAACACGGCGATCCACGGCCAGGTGAACGGCACCAATGCCAAACGCTCTCCCGGCTCGGCGCTGAAACCCTTTATTTATGCACTCGGGCTGGAGCAGGGCGTACTGCATCCGCTGACCATTCTTAAAGATGTGCCGTCCACTTTCGGCAGCTACGCGCCGGAGAACTTCGACCTGCGCTTTATGGGGCCGCTGCCGGCGACACAGGCACTGAACTACAGCCGTAATATTCCGGCGGTGGATATCGCGGCAAAACTCAGCAAACCGAATCTCTATCAGTTTCTCCGTCTGGCCGGGCTCTCCGGGATGGCGGGGGAAAAACACTACGGGCTGTCGCTGGTCCTGGGCGGCGGTGAAGTGACGGCGCAGGAGCTGGCAAAACTCTATGCGATCCTCGCAAACCGGGGCGTTCTGCGTCCGCTGCGGATGACTGAATCAGAACAGCCTGCTGCACCGGTCCGCCTGCTGAGTGATGAAGCGGCATTCATCACCCTGGATATGCTGGGGCAGCACCGCCGTCCCGGTAACACTCTCGCGCAAAAACCGATGACACTGCCGGTGTACTGGAAAACCGGTACGTCCTGGGGATTCCGTGATGCCTGGAGCAGTGGCATCACCGGTCCGTATGTACTGGTGGTCTGGCTCGGGAACTTTGACGGCACCGGAAACAGTGCGCTGATTGGTGCGGAAGCCGCCGCACCGCTGTTTTTCAATATTATCGACAACATTATGGCGGAGTACCCGGCGCTGAGGGAGCCGGACTTTCCGCAACCGGCGAATCTCCGTCAGGTGGAGGTTTGTCTGGCCAGCGGCAACCTGCCGACGCAGTGGTGCCAGCGGCGGGGCAAAACCTGGTTTATCCCCGGTAAATCCCCCATTGCGGTTGATACCATCTACCGCCCGGTGGCAACGGATAAAATCACCGGCGACGTGGTGTGTCCGCCTTATGATCCTGCTGAGGTGAATATTGATATCTATGAATACTGGCCGTCTGACCTGGCGCGGGTGTTTGCCATGGCCGGTCTGCCGAAGAAAACCCCGCCGTCTGCCGCACACTGCAAAGGCGGCAACAGCCTGATCGGCGGCACACCACCGCGTATCACCTCACCGTTGCGCAACACCACCTACACACTGCGGCGGACAGCAAACCAGCCATCCTCCCTGTTTTTTACCGCCACTGCGGATAATGACAGCAGTGTGATTTACTGGTTTGCCGGTGATGCATACCTTGGTAACAGCACCAGCCGCCACCCGCTGGAATGGAAACCGGAAGCCGCCGGACGCTACCGTATCCGTGCCGTGGATGATTACGGCCGTGCAGATTCACGGATGATTCAGGTGGATATTCTGGGGGTGAGGGACGGGTGATATATTAAACCTCAGTTTTATTTTATTTTTTTTAATAAAAGAGTGATGAAAAATATTTTGTTTTTTAATTTTATTATTTTTAATTCTATTATACACACCACAATATATTTACTTGAGTTATTTATCTCTATTTTGCATTTCGCCTTGGTATGTGTGAATGTTAGTTTAATCCCATTTTTGATTGTTTTTATATCTTGATGTTGACAATCCGGAGGAATTTAAAATACTAGACATTGTTAATGTCATGAAGTCATGATTTTAATTTACTGACGTATTAGTAAGATTGAAATAGCCACTTAATGAGGTGTTACATGGAAAATGAAATCATTTTTACCGATCTTGAAGAGCGTGTTTCATCAATTAGTGAAGAGATCGCTATGTATACAGAAGATCAAGTTATTGAGTTAGAGTGATAAATTAAAAGCCACCATATGGTGGCTTTTATTATTATAACGGGAAGGATTGGTGTAATGATAACAAAACCACTTATTAAACGTTCTCATAATGTTGTTTTGTCAGATGATGGCGATATTTGCATTGGTGAAATTCCGGGAGGATCTAAGATAATAAAAAACCCTCCGGAATGGGTTAAGGTTGTATTGTCAAAACTTGATGGGTTACATACTATTCCCAGAATTATTAAAGAAGTATCCATGAAAGGATATGAAATTAATGATAATGATGCTATATGGTTTATTAATAAGCTTAATGATTATGGGCTTATTGACGAGAATGCCTGCTATTCCGATATCTTAACATCCGAAGAAATAGAATTATATGATCGCCAGTTACTCCAATTTTCTGTTGTAGATAAAAATAATAATGCAATTAAATACCAGGAAAAACTAAAAAAAAGTCGTGTATTAGTATTGGGTATGGGAGGTTGGGGAACATGGTGTTCTCTTCAGTTAGCTGTATCCGGTGTCGGGATACTGAGAATTGTTGACGGAGATGAAGTTGAGTTATCTAACTTAAACCGCCAGATATTATACACATCGGATGATATCGGCAGAAAAAAGACAGATGCAGCATCAGATTCATTGAAGCAGCATAATAAATACGTGAAAGTTGAGAAGTATCCTGTTTTTGCCACAACTGATGAAAATCAGCTTTCAGAATTATTAGATGGCGTTAATATCGTATTACTGGCCTGGGCTAGCCTTGGTTATTACAGAAAAAATACGGTGGAAGAAAGTATTCATCGTTTAGCTCATATCAATAATATTCCTGTTGTTGAGCTCGGTGGTGACCCCTTTGATATTTCTGTCGGGCCTGTTTATCTGAATAATGGTAATGGTTTGAATTATTCTGATGTAAAAAAACAAGCCGGTCAGAATTATTATGGTAACAATGCTGATATCAGAAAATTTCGTAAAGCACGTATGAAGCAGCAATTTCTTAATGGCCACCGGGTGGTAAATGCCTGGCAAAGTGCACCATCATTAGCAGCAATGTCAGGATTGATTACCGACCAGGTTGTAAAAATTCTTACGGGTTATGATGCTACGGCCCTGGAAGGTAAAAAATGGCATTTGAATCTTCGTGATTTTAGTGTCAGAGAGGAAACTATATATAATGAAATATGATAAACTATCTGTAATATTTCAGAAGCAAGGTTATGTATCATTTAATATAGAAATTTTTTTTCCTGAACTTAATATCTTCTCTGAAGAATTTTATAACATAGATGAGGAGTATTGGTCATGGATTATCAGAAACAAGAATGGTGAATATGATTTTTATTTAAAAAAACACGATCAGCTACTGATTGAAAATGAAAGGGCATCTGCATTATCTGATTATGAGTCAGGGCGATTTTCATTCTCATTCAGAAGAATAATTGATGATGATATTGGCAAGTCGGTAGTCTGTTTTCACAAGGCAAAAACTATTGTTAATAGCCTTCGTTTTTTTAACTTCCTTAAATGTGTCACGGGAAGATCTTTAAAGAGCAATACCGTTATTTATCTTAATAGGTTTAATTATGGTGATTTTTTAACTGTGCATAGTGACCCGGGACAGAGTATCGGACTGGTAATAAATTTCACAAAAAGCTGGAATGTTAATCATGGTGGTCTTACGATGATATTAGATCATGATGGTAAAAAAATTATTGACACGTTGATACCTAATAATATGTCGGCGTTGATATTTGATACCGGTAAAAAAATATTCCGCATTTTGTTTCAATGGTAACAGCAAAAACACAGAATAAACGTATTGCCTTAGTTGCCCGCTATGACTGAAAAAAAGTTGTTGCTGTGCATGGCATTAGTCATTGCCCTGATATGGGGGAGTAATTTCCCTGTCTCTAAAGCAGCGATTGAACACATTGGTGCATGGCCATTCCGGTTTTATTGCAATGTTATTTCTGTTGTTATTTTACTCATTGTTGCTTTGTTTTTTTTCCGGAAAAAAATCGTGTTTCAGGATGTTCTGCTATGTATTCCTTCAGGGGTATTCAATCTGTTTTTAGTGCCGTTGCTGAATAATATCGCTCTGTTTTATACCGATGCGGTAAAAGCGTCTGTGCTGATTTATACCATGCCGGTTTTCACATCATTAATTTATGTGGTTATCAACAGAAGTATAAACATAAAATATGTGATGACAGCGATTTTGGGTGTGACAGGCGTACTGATTTTTATTTCCGCCGATAAAATCGGAACAGGCGAGTTAATTATATTAATCAGTGCCTTTTGCTGGGCTACAGGAACGGTTCTGTCAGAAAAAATACCGGTTAAATCAAATCTTTTGCTCAGGGTATTCTATCAGAACGGTGTTTCGTTGCTGCTGATCGTACTGACGATGCCATTTATGTCTGCCGATCTCTGGTTGCCATTATCTGTGTTCAGTCAGCCTGATGTGTTATTACCGGTACTGTATACAGGAATAACCGGCGGTGTTTTTGTCTATATTTTATGGTTTTATATGATCGAAAAGGGCGGGGCGGAACTGACATCCTGTGCCATTTTGCTGTCACCGGTTATCAGCGTTTTTATTTCCTGTTTTTTTCTGGATGAATCTGTCACGCTGAGTATGCTGGCTGGTATGTTATTTATTATTTCCGGCCTTTTTATTGCGTTCCGGAAGGAAAAGTCATCCGGCAGATAATAAAATCGCTCTCCCGGAACAGGTCACATTCCGGGAGAGCGCTGATAATAAAACCGCTTATTTATTTTTTATCGCTGATACGTGAAAAATCCCACTCTTTTAACGCTTTTGCGGCATCTTTATTGCCGTATTTTTCTGAGAGGATCAGGTTATCCCGCACTTTGCGCAGATCATCATCACTGCCGGTGCCGGCCAGTTTGTGATAATAAATCCACGCGACTTTGTATTTCGCCAGTTCATGGTGACTGCCCTGTTCGAGGGAGGTCATTTCATAATAGCGGGCGGCCTGCGGGTAATCTTTTTCCAGCCCGGCCTGGCCGAAGTAGAGCATATCACCGGCAAGGTGAGCGGTATTACTGTCACCCAGTCTGGCTCCCGCATCAAAATACGCGAGCGCTTTTTTGCCGTCCACCGGGATGCCGCGCTCATTCGGTTTGCGGTGGAGATTCCCCAGTACGTTATACGCTCTGGCGTAGCCGTTTTTACCGGCGAGTTCATAGAAATAGAGCATTTTTTCCGTATCTTCCGGAACGCGTTCACCACGGGCATAGTTTACCCCCAGCGAGAATGCCGCCATGGCATCACCATTTTCCGCTTTTTGCCGTTGTGCATCAATTTCCTGCTCATAACGACCGTATTGCTCATATTCCTGTTTTTTCTTAATCCGTTGCAGCACCGTATCACGTTCTGCATCCGTCAGCGTGTCAGTCAGTTTGTCTCCCTCGCGGGAACTGACACCGGCAAGTGAACCGTAGTAATACGCTTCTGCGGCATCTTTTTTACTGACATAAGCGTTATACATGCCTTCCAGGGCGTGGGTATTGTTATATTCCAGCGAACGGGTATACCACGCGATGGCTTTATCCGGGTCCGGTGCTTTGTTGCAGAAGCCTTCAAGCCATGCATCGCCCATGGTTTTGGTCATGTTTTCCGGCGGCATAACCATCTGATTATCGGTATTTTCCGGATAGTCCGATTTTTTCAGCCACTCTGTCAGATACTGTTCCGCTTTAGCGGGGTCCGCGTCGTCGCGGCGGCAGTATTCTGACGATATAAAGTATTTGTACAGTGCCTGTGTGGCGGAAAGATCACCGCTGTCATGTGCTTTTTGCAGATAAGACAGTGCCTTATCCATATTGTTGTTCTGCCGGTAATAAGAGAACAATGCTAATTGTGCATCAGTCCGTTTTTCTGCTGCCGGCTCCATTAATGCGAGATATTTTTTGTTATCCGCGTTATGCAGGTATTTACCGTCATTATTGCGGAGCGTGCCGTTATACAGATCCGCCAGTGTGCTGAATGCGATTCCGGAAACCACCGTATCACTGCTTTCCAGCCCGTTTTCCAGCCGGGTGATAATGCCGGACCACTCTGGTGAATCCGGTGTCAGGCTGCTCTCTCTGAGCTGCATGGCAGCCAGTTGTATATCTGAACAACTGTCACCTTTTTCAGCCCCGCGGCGTAATACGGCCATTTTACTGCCGGGGTTTTCCGTTGCGTCAGCCAGAACACAGAATGCGGGCAGATAGCCACTCTCCGTGCTTTTTGCAAACCAGTAGCGGGCAGTATCATAATTACCGTAATTCTTATCGCGCATACCGGCGGCCAGCATGGCTTTACCGTCCCCGGCTTGTGCCGGTTTTATCGTTTCTTCGTAGAACGCCAGGCTGTCTGATACATCACGCCGCCCTTTGTAGGCACGCATCAGGATAATGGCTTTGTCCCAGTCCGGTTCGATAATCTGCTGTTGTGTATTTTTATCAAACGCTCCCTTTGCATACGTATCTGCCAGCAGGATAGTGGCGCGATCATGGCCGGTATCTGACGCTTTTTGCAGGTATAACAGGGCTTTTTGCGGATCTTTACGGACACCACGGCCAAGCAGATAAGCATAACCGGTTTCATAGGCCGCATTCGGGCTTTCATCTGCCAGTTTTACGTTTAATTCAAATTCATTCATTGCCGCCAGTTCGCTCTTACCGTAATCACCGGCTTTAGTAAAATACTCGCGGGCTTTCAGGCGATCGGCGCTGACAAGATTGCTGCCTTCCAGATACTGCATACCCAGGTTGCGCAGATAGCTGTTATTACCGGTTCCGGGAAGTTTGTCATACAGCGACAGAAGCAATTTTTTATCTTCCGGACTGAGCGTGTCTGCGTTTTTGTAGTCATCAATCAGTGTGGTGACAGCATTTTCGTTACCGCCTTCGGCTGCCATTTTCAGGTAATAGCGCCATTTTTCCGGGGTCTGTATCAGGCCGTAATCGCCGTTCTTCCATGCGTAAGCCAACTCATAGGCGGCGTCAGTATCCCCTCTTTGTACACGGGCGTTCAGATCAATAAGCGTTTTTTTGCTGTTTTCCGCTTTTTTCAGACGTGATTCGGTAAAACGGTAATCACGATCCGGAATTTTTTCATACCAGGCAATGGCGGTATCCATATCGGCTTTCTCGCCATATTTACCTTCGTAATAGATTTCGCCTAATTCATACATACAGGCCTGGCTTCCGGTGTCAGCACATTGCTTCAGGCGCGGCACTATATCGCGCTCCGTCAGTCCGGTGATCCGCAAAAAGGCCTGATTCCGGTTGCTTTGCGTTCCGGAACCCGCTGCGCTCTGTAAGCGGTTCACGATGTATTCAGCGGCATTCTGATTACCCGCTTCCGCTGCTTTCTGCATCAGCTCAATATCCGGGCGCAGCATATCATCAGTGAAGTCCGGCTTTTGCTCTGTTTCTTCCAGTTTCAGCAGCGCGTAGTAATAGGTAACATCCGGGTCGTGACCAATCAGCGGCTCGATCTGTTTTTGCGCCTCAGCATTATTATCATGCAATGCAAACTGTACCCAATACTGTCTGGCAAGGACGTTTTCTTTTCCGGCCGTGAGCAGAACCTGCATCACATCATTCCACTCTTCCGGCGGAAGATTATCGCGGGGATCGCTGTTCTTCAGCATGTCCATCATCAGATTCAGCGCCTGCTGATTATCGCCGCTGTTAAGGGAAATAAGTGTTTTGGCCTGATGAACATCAGAACTCAGGGTATATTCGCGGGCCTGTTTATACAGTTCCATTGCCTGTTCACGGTTTTTTACCGGATCGTTCCGCAGCAGATAACCGGCGTAAAAATGCGCCTGGCGATAGTTTTCATTCTCTTCAATATCTTTTTTCAGGAACGCGATAATCTCTTTTTCATCAATCTCACCGCCGGTATCAAAAGAAAAATAGAGAGCGGTTAACCGGCGGTAAACCTGATCCTGATAAGCGGTATTTTTCAGCAGAGATTTATAGATCCCGACGGCTTTTTTTACATCCTGCTCAACACCGATACCTCTGGCGTATTTATAAGCCAGCTCGTCCCGGTAATCTGCCAGCGGAGATAATTCCGCCGCTTTCTTATTCAGTTCAAAAGCCCGGGCCGGATCATAAATATTCCCCGCCCGATCACCGTAACGTTCTGAGGCCAGCATCAGAACTTCCGGGTCATCCGGATATTTTTCCAGTAATACCGCCAGATAACCGGATACGATGGCATTAGTTTTATTATCCGGAAATTGGTAACTGTTTGTAATATTACGGATTATGTCGATTAATGCATCCCGGTGACCGGTATCCGCTGCCCGTTTCAGGTATTCATCCGAGAGATCCCGGTCATAATCGAATGCATCGTCATAACGGATATTGCGGTGGATTTGATAAAGCAGATAAAGCGCATCAGGATATCCGGCTTCAGCAGACGCTTTCAGATAATCCGGCTCTGTTTTGGTATCAAGATACCAGGTGTAAAGGGCTTTCGGATCGTTTTTATCAATCAGCGGCAGCAAATAGGAGAGGGCTTTTTCTTTATTTTTGATAACTCCCGTACCCTGCATATAGACATCATAGAGAGCATAACGGGCATGAAGATTGCCGTTTTCTGCCATTTTTTCCAGTTTTTTCAGCCGGGCTGCTGTTTCATCCGTGGTTTCTGCACCGTAGAGTGATAACGCTTTTGGCATAATATCTTCTTCACTGAGTGAGCTTATTTGTGAAAATGCCATATAGCGGTATTTTTTTGCCTGTCCGGGATCGGCCTCTATTCCGTAACCGCCGGTCTCATATATCCGGGAAAGTAACATGGCGGGGAAGAGAAATTGTTCGCTGAGCAGCGGTGTGAGGATCTCAACGGCTTTTTTATAATCCTCATCATATTCGTAAGCGATATAACCCAGGGCAAATTTTGCAAAAAACGATCCCTGGTCTGCGGCAGCCGTCATATATTTGCGTGCCTGCTCAACATCTGACGGCGTAGTTTCATATTTATCGAGCAGATAAATACTGCCCAGTAATTCCTGAGCTTCACGCACACCGGCCTGTGCCGCCGCTTTCAGTGACGTAATACCATGCGGGTCCTGTCCGGTATAAGGCGCCATACCGTGATAGCGGTAATAACCGAGGTTATACAGAGCATTTTTATTACCGGATTTTGCGGCACGTTCCAGCCACTGATAACCCAGCAACGCATTTGCCGGAACACCATTGCCGTTGAGATACATCACGGACAGCGCATAGGCCGCCTGAGGATCTTTTTCCGCTTCTGAAGAAAAATAGCGGAATGCCCCGTCAGTATCCCCCGATAAATACAGCTCATAGCCCTTATCTGCAGGGGTGCTGCCGGATGTCACAGAATACGTCAGCCAGGCCCCGCCGGACAGTGCAACAGCAATAAGCAGAGCAAGCCCCAGTTTACGTTGCTTTGTCATATCAGTCCTTATACGGATTAATCTAAAATAAACAGGAAGACAGAAAATAAAAATTTGACTTAGTGTAACGGAATAAAAACGTAATTCAATGTGATCAGACAGGCAAAAAAATAAATAAAAACATTATGTTATTTTAGGTGGATATGCGGGGGAATCTGTTTTTTTGGTATGGAGGAGTTGTTATCCGGGTCTGGTGAATTCGTCCGCAGGTATAATCGGCCGGCATTTAACAGCGCTGCGTTGTCAGTCAGTTAGTAAAGAGATATCACGGATATTCATTTCTGTGTCCTGAATCGTTTGCATTCGCACTTTCCGGCGGTATCATTCTGAGAATATGAACATTTTCCGGGAGCAATCCGGTTTCCCGGCTGCAATATTTTCAGGATCTCTTATGACTGACTCTAATTTTTCCCAAACGGCTGCATTTATATGGTCGGTGGCTGACCTGCTGCGTGGTGATTTTAAACAATCTCAGTACGGGCGCGTGATACTCCCGTTCACTTTACTGCGCCGCCTGGAATGTGTGTTGGCCGACACCAAAGAAACCGTTGTGGCAAAAGCGGAAGAGTTAAAAACAAGTCCGTTGCCGGAAGAAGCCAAAGAGAAATTTCTGTTACGTGCCAGTGGTCTGACGTTCTTCAATGCGTCGCCGATGGATCTTGGTAAAATGGGGCAGAATGATATTAAAGCCAACCTGGAAAATTATGTTCAGTCATTTTCAGCGGATGCGCGTGAAATCTTCGAACATTTTAAATTCAGCGAGTTTGTCGGTCTGCTGGATGATGCCAATCTGCTGTTTAAAGTTGTTAAGAAATTTGCCACCACCGATCTCAGCCCGGAGAAAATTTCCAATCATGATATGGGGCTGGTATTTGAAGAACTTATCCGCCGTTTTGCAGAGAGCTCCAACGAGACGGCAGGGGAGCATTTTACCCCGCGTGATATTGTTAATTTAACGACATCACTGGTATTCCTGAATGATGATGATGCGTTGTCGAAAGACGGTATTATCCGCACGATTTACGACCCGACCGCCGGTACAGGCGGTTTCCTCTCTGCGGGAATGGAATACGTTCATAAACAAAATCCGAAAGCAGTTATGCGTGCCTTTGGTCAGGAGCTGAACCCGGAATCCTACGCTATCTGTAAAGCCGATATGCTGATCAAAGGTCAGGATGTCAGCCGCATCAAACTGGGTAACACGCTCTCTAATGACCAATTGCCGCAGGATCAGTTCGATTACATGCTCTCTAACCCGCCGTTTGGTGTGGACTGGAAAAAGGTGGAGGGCGAGATTAACAAGGAACATGCGGAGAAAGGCTTTAATGGGCGGTTTGGTCCCGGTCTGCCGCGTGTTTCTGACGGCTCACTGCTGTTTTTGATGCACCTGATCAGTAAAATGCGTGACAGCTACAGTGCGGACGGTAATTTAACCAATGGCGGGCGTATCGGGATTATCCTTAATGGCTCCCCTCTGTTTACCGGCAGTGCGGGCAGTGGTGAGAGTGAAATCCGCCGCTACATTCTGGAGGCTGATCTGCTGGAAGGCATTGTCGCGTTGCCGACTGATATGTTTTATAACACCGGCATTGCAACGTATGTCTGGATCTTATCGAACAACAAATCTCCGGAGCGTAAAGGCAAAGTGCAGTTGATTGATGGCACTCATCTGTACGGTAAGATGCGCAAGTCACTGGGTTCCAAACGTAATTTGATGGGCGAAGATGATATCAAGCTGATCACGCAGACTTTCGGTGACTTTGAGGTGGTGGATTCCACCACTCTGGAAGCACTGGGTCTGGAAAAAGCGGCAGAACAAAAATCCAGCCGTGGTCGTCAGTCTGCTACGGTCAAAACCGAAACGCCGAAAACCTTCGCCAGTAAAATCTTTAACAGCACCGATTTTGGCTATCGCCGCCTGACCATTGAGCGCCCGCTGCGTTTATCCGCTCAGGTTACGGATGAGGCAATTGCCGGTCTGCGCTTTGCACCGAAGCCATTTAATGCGCCAATGGAGCGCCTGTATGAGGAGTTTGCAGCTCAGTGGAGTGAAGATAACTATGGTGATTTCTCAGAAACGGAAGCCGAAGCACGCGCCATCATTAAAGCCGAATTTGCCGAACTGAAAGAGAAGCAGATTAAAGACCTGCTCGACAGCAAATTGTGGCTGGCACAGCGCGGGTTAATGGAAAAAGCGCAGCAGATTCAGATAGCACTTGGTACGCAGGCGGGTGGTAAAACGCTGGTGAGCAATGACTTTAACCAGTTTCAGTTGACGCTGAAGGGTGCCGTTAAAAAGGCGGATGTGAAGCTGGATGCGAAAGAAAATAAACAATTTATTGATGCCATCACCACGAAGAATCCGGACGCCGAGCCGGTGGTGAAGAAGACGCTGAAAGAAGACGCTCAGCCGCTGTACGGGGCGTTTGAGTACAAGGGTAAAGTGGTCGAGTTTGAACAAGATGGCGACCTGCGCGATAACGAAAACGTGCCGCTGAATCCGAAACTTTCCACCAGCGACCTGATTGAAACTTATTTTAAAGCGGAAGTTCAGCCCCATGTCGCCGATGCCTGGATTAATGCCGATAAGCGCGATGCGAAAGATGGCGAAGTGGGGATTGTGGGTTATGAGATTCCGTTTAACCGCCATTTCTACGTCTATCAGCCACCGCGTCCGCTATCCGAGATTGATGCCGACCTGGATGCGGTCAGCGCCGAAATCATGAAGCTGTTACAGGAGGTACATTCCTGATGGCGAAATATAAGGCGTATCCCGAATATAAGGATTCCGGGGTTGAGTGGTTGGGGGAGATTCCAGCGCACTGGAAAATTAGTAAACTTCGGTACCAATGCTCTTTTGCTAAAGGGCTTACTATCACGAAAGAGCATCTTCAGGATGATGGCATCCCATGTGTAAATTATGGGGAGGTTCATTCAAAATATGGCTTTGAAGTTGATCCTCAAAAACATTCATTAAAATGCGTAAGTGACAAATATCTTAAAGATAATTCCAGTGCCCTTTTAATAAAGGGGGATGTTGTTTTTGCAGACACATCTGAGGATATTGAAGGCTCAGGAAATTTCACTCAACTAGTAAGTGATACTATAACATTTGCAGGCTATCACACTATTATCGCGCGTCCTTTTAAAAGAGAAAATAGCCGTTTTTATGCCTATCTTTTGGATTGCAAAGAACTAAGAACTCAAGTAAGACATGCAGTAAAAGGTGTAAAAGTTTTTAGTATCACCCAAGCGATTTTACGAAGTCTTTCTGTTTGGCTTCCTACTGAAAATGAGCAAGAGCGGATAGCTGCTTTCCTCGATCACGAAACCACAAAAATCGATACTCTGATTGAAAAACAACAGCAACTGATTGAACTACTGAAAGAAAAACGTCAGGCAGTGATTAGCCATGCCGTAACCAAAGGATTAAACCCTGATGTACCGATGAAAGATTCGGGTGTTGAGTGGTTGGGGGAAGTGCCGGCGCATTGGACTGTACGTAGATTAAAACATACGGCAAGCCTGCAGTCAGGAATTCCGAAAGGAAAAGATCTAACAGGTAAAAATAGTATTTCGGTGCCTATGCTTCGTGTAGCTAACGTGCAGGATGGTTATCTTGACCTTGAAGAAATACATAATATAGATATTGAACCAAATCAATTAGAAAGATATTTGCTTTGTGATGGTGATGTATTGATGAATGAGGGGGGAGATAATGATCAATTAGGCCGTGGTACGGTCTGGGCAGCACAAATCGAGAATTGTATTCATCAAAACCATGTTTTTGCTATTAGGCCGAAAAATATCGAATCAGAATGGCTTGATATGCTTACTCGGGCTGCTTACGCAAAGTTTCATTTCTATCGGGTTGCAAAACAAAGTACGAATCTAGCCTCGATTTCATCAACAAACATTAAAGAAACGCCATTACTTATTCCGCCTACTGAAGAAAGAAATAAAATTATAAAATTTATAAAATATCAACTAAAAAAATTAAAATCGACTGAAGAACTGAGCATTACTCAAATTGCGTTATTGCAAGAACGCCGCACCGCCCTGGTCTCCGCCGCCGTCACCGGTAAAATCGATGTCCGCGATTGGGTTGCCCCTGATATACAGAAAACCGAGGAGACTGCCGCATGAGTATGGACAGCACCAAAGAGCTGATTTTCCAGGACGAAATAATTGCTCAGATGATCGATAAAGGCTGGGTTAAAGGTAAATCAGACGGCTACGACCGCGAACGTGCGCTGTACTCACAGGATGCGCTGACCTTTGTGCAAACCACTCAGCCGAAAGAGTGGGAAAAATTTGCCAAAATTTATCCCACTGATACCGAACGTCACTTCCTCGATACACTGGTGGCGCAACTGAAAAAAGCGGATATCAATGCCACGGATATGCTGTCGCGGACTTACGGCACACTTGGCGTATTACGCCACGGGATCAAAAGCCATAACGCGCGGTTTTCCCTGTGCCGCTTTAAACCGGAACATAACCTCAATCCGGACATTCTGGCGCAATACAAACAAAATATCTGCCGTATTGTCCCTGAGCTGGTGTACAGCCCGCATGCATCAAAAACCGCATATGAAGAAACCGGTGTAAAGGCGAAGAAATGGCGTATCGACCTGGTCCTGTTTATCAATGGCCTGCCGGTTGCCACGCTGGAGCTGAAGTCTGAATTTAAACAGACGGTGCAAAACGCGATGACGCAATATAAGAAAACACGTTTGCCCAAAGACCCCGGTACCAATAAACCTGAGCCGCTGCTGACTTTCAAACGCGGGGCGCTGGTGCATTTTGCTGTCAGCCAGTACGACGTGTTTATGACGACCAGACTTGATGGCGATAAAACCTTCTTCCTGCCGTTTAACAAAGGTACCCGGGATGGCGGAGCAGGCAATGATATCCCGGAAGATGAAAATGATTACGCCACCAGTTACCTGTGGAATGAGGTGCTGCGGCCGGAGAATCTGCTGAAAATTCTCGCCAGCTTTGTGCATCTGCAAATTGAAGAGAAAGAAGAGTGGAACGGCCTGAAAGGCAAAAAAGAGAGCCTGATTTTCCCGCGTTATCATCAATGGGACGTGGTGAATAAGCTGATCACTGCTGCGGTGGCAGAAGGCACCGGCAATAAATATCTGGTTCAGCACAGTGCGGGGTCGGGTAAATCCAACTCTATCGCCTGGACTGCCCATCAGCTCTCCCGTCTGTATGATAAGAAAGGCGAAAAACAGTTTCATTCCGTGATCGTGGTGACAGACCGTACTGTGCTTGATGATCAGTTGCAGGATACTATCTATCAGTTTGAGCATCAGGATGGTGTGGTCGGGCGTATTAATAACAAAGAGGGCGATGGCTCCAAATCGGAGAAACTGGCTGCTGCACTGGAAAATTCGCAGCCGATCATTATCGTCACGATCCAGACCTTCCCGTTTGTATTAAAGGCGATTGAAAACAGTGTCAGCCTGAAACAGCGTAAATACGCGGTGATTGCCGATGAAGCGCACTCCTCACAAAGCGGCTCTACGGCACGCCAACTGAAGGAAGTGCTGATGACCGAAGAAACGGATGATGATGTGGTGATGTCGTCAGAAGATATTCTGGATGCTACCGTCGCCGCACGTAAAGGCAGCAATAACCTGAATTATTATGCCTTTACCGCCACACCAAAAGCCAAAACACTGGAGCTGTTCGGTCGTCGTCCTGATCCGTCTGAACCGGCGTCAAAAACCAACAAACCGGAAGCGTTCCACGTTTACTCCATGCGTCAGGCCATCGAAGAGGGTTTTATTCTTGATGTTCTGAAGAATTATACCAACTACAAAGTCGCTTATAAGCTGCTGCAAACGCTGGGTGACCCTGATTGTGAAGTAGACAGTAAAAAGGCAAAAATAAAGCTGAATCAGTGGGTCACGCTGCACGATCATAACGTGTCGCAGAAAGTGAAGGTGATTGTTGAGCACTTCCGCAAGCATGTGATGCACCTGCTGGGCGGTCAGGCGAAAGCAATGGTTGTGACCAGTTCGCGTAAAGCGGCGGTACGCTACAAGTTGGCATTCGATAAATATATTTCTGATAATAAATACCAGAAAATCAATGCAATGGTGGCGTTCTCCGGTGAAGTTGAATTCAATGAGGATGACCATAACAGCCCTGAGCTGCTTAACCAGAAATTCACTGAAAGCAATATGAATCCCGGGCTGAAAGGCCGGGACATGCGTAAAGCGTTTGATACCGATGACTATCAGGTCATGCTGGTGGCCAATAAATTCCAGACCGGTTTTGATCAGCCTAAACTGTGTGCCATGTATGTCGATAAAGCGCTGGGCGGCGTGGAATGTGTACAGACGCTGTCACGCCTGAACCGCATCTATCCGGGGAAAGCGCAGTCAGGAACGTTTGTGCTCGATTTCTATAATGAACCTGACGATATTCTGAGTGCTTTCCGGCCGTATTATCAGACAGCAGAATTAAACGATGTCAGTGATCCTCAGCAGGCTTTTGAGCTATTTGAAAAACTCCGGGCTGCCGGTATTTTTCAGTGGAGTGAAGTAGAGCAATTCTGTGAAGCCTTCTTCACCAAAAATAAATCCAATGCCGCCATCAGTAATATTTGTAAACCTGCTGTCCAGCGCTGGAAGCTGCGTTATGTCTCCGCGATTGACGCGTATGTTCAGGAGAAAGCGATATTTGAACGCACGAAGAAAACCGGTGACGCCGTGCTGATCACCAATGCGGAAAATAAGTTTAAAGAGTGCGAGAAAGAAAAAAGTAAGCTGGATATCTTCAAAAAAGATCTCGGCAGTTTTGTCCGCTTTTATGAATTTATGTCACAAATTGTTGATTACGATGATAAGGACTTAGAAAAGTTAAGCTTGTTTGCCCGTCATCTGCGTCCATTGTTGCATGAACAGCGCATCGAAGAAGATGAGATTGATTTAAGTAATGTCGAAATGAGCCATTACCGTCTGTCTAAGCTCCATGAACAGCATCTGAAGCTGCAGGAAGATACGGAAGACTATAAACTCACGCCGGTTAATGATATTGGCACAGCGAAACCAAAAGACAAGAAAGAAGAGTTTCTGTCGAATATTCTGGCGCGTCTTAATGACCTGTTTATCACTGACAATCTCTCTGATAAAGATATGATCAATTATGTTTTCACTGTGCGTGACAAACTGTCAGAAAATCAGGCGGTGATGACGCAGATAGCGAACAACACCCGTGAACAGGCCATGCTGGGGGATTTCCCGAAAGCCATTGATGATGCCGTTATGGACAGCAACGACGCCCAGCAGGAGATGATGATGCAGTATCTGTCTAATCCTGAACTGGCGAAAGGTTTTGCCCGTGTGGTGTTTGATATGTTGAAGGGTGCGTAATACTTTTTCATCAGGGAGTTATATAGAAAATACTGAATTTTTCGGAGATATGGCAGGTATTGAATGTATTTGTCAAACACGCATTGTTCAATGATCTTTATTTTGAATAAAAGTGTGAAATATTGCAAAAAGTACAACTCGTTGGACGTAATATAATTTATCTTTGCCATACAAAAAATTCAGGCGCTCTCCTTTATTTGTAATCGCGCCGGTACCGAAATCCGGCTATCTAAACTTCAGGTATTTACAATGCAAAATATCAACGTATTTATTAAAGAAAACATCAGTCAGATTGCGTCATCAGGTCTTCATATTGTACCGAATATTCCTGAAAAAAAGCTCAATAATGCGGCTAAATCGATGAGCCTGGAAGATACTATTGGTTCAGTAATCGCATTGATCGACATTACCGTGTTTGGTAGTGGTAAAGATGGTTTTGCATTCACGGGTGAAAAAATGGTCTATAAACAGGCATTTGAATCACCTGTTGTCGTGTATTTCAGTGACTTGGAGGGGGCTGAATACGTCCGCGATATCACGGTCAATGATAAAGGCAAAGAAAAAGTCACTGAGTACACCAGAATCACCAGAAAAGCAGGGACATCCTTTAAGATTGAACATGTCAGCGAATGTAATCTTGATAAACTGGCTGAGTTTTTAAACACTATCAGCAGCCAATTCGATACTTTCGAAGAAGAAGAACAGTTAGTCACATTATCTGAAATGCCGGAAAAGCTCAAAGTAGCTTACTTAAAAATTATTGTAAATATGGCGTATTCCGATGACGGCCAGGTAGACAAAGATGAATTTGCACAAATTCTTCTGCTTATGACCCGCCTGGAGTTCAGTTCTGAATCACGCTTTGTACTGAGAGAGTACAGCACCACGCCCGATAAGCTGGAGAGTCTGGAATCACTGATTCAAACTATCGACGAAATTTGCCCCCCCAGCCACAATAAATCCGTCAAAATTTCACTTGTTAAAGATCTGTTCAGCGTTTATATGAGTGTGAACGGCGGGCAGTATGACAATTTTGCCTTCTTTAAAGACAACAACCACCTCTTCAATGTTAGCGATGAAGAAGTCGGGCTGATTATCGATGCGCTCAAGCTCGATTTTAAAATGCTTAATGATGATTTCAGTGACGATGCCCTGACCAGGGGACTGAAAGAGCTGGGAGCCAAAGCCGGAGCTGTGGGAGTGCCGTTGGCTGCAGTTTACCTTTCAGGCTCGGTTGTGGGAATGTCAGCTGCAGGTTTAACATCTGGTCTTGCAACGCTGGGTTTGGGCGGTGTACTGGGATTCTCCAGTATGGCAACAGGTATTGGTGTTGCTGTTCTGCTGGGCGTTGGCGTTTATAAAGGTATTAAGCACCTGACAGGAGCAAATGAGCTTGACAAAACCAAACGCAGAGAACTGATGCTTAATGAAGTTATTAAGCAGACGCAGACAACAGTGTCGCACTTAATGGGTGATATTAATTATATTGCTATCAAACTGAATGAAGCTGTTCTTTCTTTTGGTATGCAGGATGAAAAAGTAAAACAGCTCTTACAAAAAGTGAAGCTGCTAACTTCTGCAGGTAATGTACTTACACAAAAAAGTGACACGGTACAGAGTAAGTGTTTTAAACTGAAGTGCCCAGCGGAACTTAATCTTGAAAAACTACAATCGCTGACCCGTGAAGCAACCAAACAGCATATTTTCAATGTGATTATGTCTTTCTACGAAGAGAAAACAGTCGAGCGAGAAAAAGATGGTAAAGACGCCACTGTTAATGTACTCGTGTTAAAACAGGATGTTCCTACTTTAGAAATGGAGAAACTTGCGGACATATTTGAAGCGATTGGCTACTTTAATGCCGCTAACGTTATCAAAGGAAAATTGTCAGGGATCTTTTCATAGTGAGTAAGCGGGATAAACAGATCTCAGCCATGCTGGTGCAAAAGCACCAGCTGGACCAGTCAGAGAATAAACTGAGTGAACTGGATGCGGTACTTAATGTTTTACAGGTAAATCAGCAATCAAATAACGATGCTCTTGACCAGGCGTTGGCCGATTTGGATATGATGCTGGCATGCCAAAACATTGACGCTGATTTGGCTGAAAATATCGATGTTACCCTTGAATTACATCAGCTTGAGTGTTCTGTCATATCTTCATGCGCAGACACAATGATAACGCCTGTTACGCTTCTTAATACCCTGGATTTTAATGAAGATATGAGCTGGTCACAGTATCAGCGGTCGGTTGAACAATATGCATTGAATAACAATGTTGATTTGAATGTAGACCCTTTTACGACGCTGATGTCACCCGTTCAGCGGATAGAACTCAAAAAGCGCATCAAAGATGAATTTACTATCAAGAATGCTCAATGTGACAAGTATGACTATCTCATTGCCGGGACATGCGGTGTTATCTGCGGGTTGATTGACGTGTTCTTCGTAGGTATGCCCGGAGAAGGAAAGCTGACTAAAATCGCGGATAGTGCTGTTGATTCAGCGGTCGAAAAGTTTGCATCAGCGTTAGGCTGGAAAGGGCCGGGAGAAGCGGGGAATTCGGTCAAAAGTGCGATTGGTTATTTGGAACGCAACTTCAAAGTGAATTATGACCAGGCAACAACATTTGGTAAAAACGGGACAAATGGTGCAGTCAAAAATCTTTCACCTAAAAATCACCATTTAAAAAGCCTTGGGCACTCCCCCGACCTTATTGGCCTTTTTTTCTCAATCCTGAATCAGTTTACTAATACGTCGACTTTTATCTCTGATGGACGGATCATTACGATTGATACAGAAACTCATGAGTTAAATGGTGGTAATTTTATAGCTAAAGTATTCTCCGGTTTCGTCAATTGGCTGGGGCACTTGTTTTCTGACATGGCGGGGTCCTCAGGTGCATCTGGACGTGGCGCAGGAATTCCGATTCCATTCTATAACTTACTGTTGTTACTGGATGTAGGAGAATTTGGTCAACACAGACAATCTTTTGCCACGGTAGCCACACAAGTGTTTGAGAAAGGTTACGATCTCAGACACGGAATTGCTATGGCGATCCCTGTGTTGATTACCGAGCTTTTAACCCGGTTAATGTGGGCATGTAAACAGCGTTTTTATCACAAGAAATTATGGAAGGAATGTATTCCTTCTGCCGGTAATCCTGAGTTACGCCGGATGTTATTGGTCGCTCATGGTACACTTTGTCTGATTGATGCGGGAGATGCTGCGCTAAGGTCTGGTGGAGATATGATTCAATTTCTGCTCAGAACTAATCTTATTGGCTGGGTAAGATTCGGCACATTAGCTCTGAAAGAAGTCTATGCGTGGTACAACGCGGGTCATATTGATGTTGATGCTGTGAATGAACACCTGGATATGGAATTGAAAAAATTGTTGATATAATTTTTTCTGGCTCTTGGGTATCCCGCAACTGAAATCTGTGAAAGGTTTTTCAGTTTTTTTCAGTCGGAAGATCTAAAAAAGGATCGCTATAAAAAATCAACGCATTGAAATAAAAGGAAATATTCTATTTTACGTGGGAAGGAAAAGATCACCACAAACGCCGCAGAATTACAAAAAGCCAGGAACGGCGCGGCGTTGCGTGATTTGGAAAACTGAAATCATATTATATGAAAAATCAATTTATCTATCATCATCCTCGTATTCTTGGTCACTAGGGTCAAGTGCAACTATCTTAAGCTCTTTCATTTTTTCAATAAAAGGTAAGCCATACCCTGTTAGATGGCTACCATCAACGTATGTCTGTCCATCATCAGGTCTTGCATATAATATAGAATCAAATAATTCTTTATGAAATCTTAAACAATTAGTTCCTATTCCTTTTCTACTGTAAATCTCTTTTAAATCAAGATGTTTTATAAGGTAATAATTATTCATATCATTGGGGTGTTCTGTTTTATCAAGGGATATAGTTCCTATTTTATCCTCCTCAAGATAAATAGTAATTTCTTCCCCGACATCATCAATTTGAATAGAATATTCTATGGCGTTGTTATGGTTATCATTAAATGTATAAATTCGTTTTGAATTCATTTTAATTTCACTCGTAGATAGATAAAAATTTAGTATATATAAATATTATTGAATCTACAGTAATTTATAAGATTAATAATATTTTAGGTAAGAAGACTAACAGCGAGTGTTATTTTTAAATTTTTTACTACATGCTTACTTGAGACTTGAGACTTGAGACTTGAGACTTGAGACTTGAGACTTGAGACTTGAGACTTGAGACTTGAGACTTGAGGTTGGCTTTATGTGAATATAATGACAAAAACCTAATATTTTGATTTTTTTAAGTGCTAGAGAGTAAACTCAAAAAATACTCAGGGGACAAAAAGGGGGCACTGACCACCAGATGTAAAAAAGCCACCCTGTGAAGAGTGGCTTAATACACTGATAAATCAGTAAAAATTTGGTGGCCCCTACTGGACTTGAACCAGTGACCAAGCGATTATGAGTCGCGTGCTCTAACCAACTGAGCTAAGGGGCCGAAGTGGGTGAGATTATACTGCCAGTTGCCTGCGGGGTCTAGCGTTTCTTGTCTATCTGACTGTTTTATGAGCGGAATATTGCCTGTCAAAAATGATTTCTGAACATCAATTGTGTAAGTGAATTATTGCTTGTCTGGTAATGAATAAGCATAAAAAAAGGCGCCGTTTAACGGCGCCTGATAATGCTCTGATCCTGAAGCGGATTATTCGTCCAGGAAGCTGCGTAACACTTCAGAACGGCTCGGGTGGCGCAGTTTGCGCAGTGCCTTCGCTTCGATCTGACGGATACGTTCGCGGGTAACATCAAACTGTTTACCCACTTCTTCCAGCGTGTGGTCAGTATTCATATCAATACCGAAACGCATACGCAGAACTTTCGCTTCACGCGGGGTCAGGCCGGCCAGCACTTCGTGAGTCGCGGAACGCAGGCTCTCTGAGGTGGCTGAATCCAGCGGCAGCTCGAGGGTGGTATCCTCGATGAAATCCCCTAAGTGCGAATCTTCATCATCACCAATCGGCGTTTCCATTGAGATTGGCTCTTTGGCGATTTTCAGCACTTTACGGATCTTATCTTCCGGCATCAGCATCCGCTCTGCCAGCTCTTCCGGTGACGGCTCACGGCCCATCTCCTGAAGCATCTGACGGGAGATACGGTTGAGTTTGTTGATAGTCTCAATCATATGCACCGGGATACGGATAGTACGTGCCTGGTCCGCGATAGAGCGGGTAATCGCCTGACGGATCCACCAGGTGGCATAGGTCGAGAACTTATAACCACGACGGTATTCAAATTTATCAACCGCTTTCATCAGACCGATGTTACCTTCCTGAATCAGATCCAGGAACTGCAGGCCACGGTTGGTGTATTTTTTCGCGATAGAGATAACCAGACGTAAGTTCGCCTCAACCATCTCTTTTTTCGCACGGCGGGCTTTCGCTTCACCGATAGACATGCGGCGGTTAATATCTTTGACCTGTTCAATGGTCAGACCGGTTTCTTCTTCAATCTGACGCAGGCGTTGCAGGCTGCGTTCAACTTCTTCCGCGACATCCTGCAGCTTTTCAGACCACGGTTTGTTCATCGCGACAGCAGCAGTAAACCAGGAATCACTGGTTTCATTGCCGGTGAACAGGGTGATGAAGTTTTTCTTCGGCATTTTGCTCTGCTCAACGCAGAGTTTCATGATGTAGCGTTCCTGCTGACGGACACGATCCATCATTTCACGCATGTTGTTGACCAGATGGTCAAACTGCTTCGGAACTAAACGGAACTCTTTGAAAACTTCAGAGAGCTGCTGGATTTCCGCATTGGTGTTCGGGTGGTCGCGACCGTGAATTTTAATCTGCTGACGCGCTTTTTCATGCTGCACACGCAGCGCTTCGAATTTCTGACGAGCCAGTTCAGGATCGATGCTGTTATCGTCATCGCTGTCACTGTCATCCTCTTCTTCTTCGTCTTCGTCGTCGTCATCTTTGTTTAATTCTTCGGCCGGCAGCTCAGAACCGATGTTGGTTGCGGTTGGTGCCAGATCTTCTTCCGCGTTCGGGTCAACAAAGCCGGTAATCAGGTCAGAAAGACGGACTTCGCCTGCTTCAACGCGGTCGTACTGATCGAGTAAATACGTGATTGCCTCAGGATATTCAGCAACGGAACACTGAACCTGATTGATGCCATCTTCGATGCGCTTGGCAATGTCAATTTCGCCTTCGCGGGTCAACAGTTCTACCGTCCCCATTTCACGCATATACATGCGCACAGGATCAGTGGTCCGGCCAATTTCCGATTCTACACTTGAGAGGACTTGTGCTGCAGCTTCGGCTGCATCATCATCGGTGTCTGTTGAATTCTCTGCCAGCATCAGATCATCAGCATCAGGTGCTTCTTCCATTACCTGAATGCCCATGTCATTGATCATCTGGATAATATCTTCGATCTGATCAGAATCGACGATATCTTCAGGCAGATGGTCATTGACTTCAGCATAGGTCAGATAGCCTTGCTCCTTACCACGGGTGACAAGAAGTTTCAGCTGTGACTGCGGGTTTTGCTCCATAAGACGGTATCCACACTTCTGAGTATTTAGGTTTGTGTTGGTCGGCAAAACAACTTAGCCAGCAACAATAACAATCAAGGATTTCTTTTCTTCGGCCATGAACCTTGGTGACATGGCATGCAGGGCTGTTCCTGCTGTCTGCGGCACTTAAGCCGTTATATTCATCATAGTTTAATAATAATACTTATTGCCGGACCCGCACGAGAAGACTCACTTCATTGCGCTCTTCAGGGGTCAGACCTTCTGTCCGCTCTTTGGCGATCAGGAAGTTAAATCTGTCATTGAGAGCAGATACCACCAGATGATTTAAGGCATCTTTGAAGGTTTTTTCTGCTATCTCATCTATCTCTATATCGTTCCATCCGGCCAGTTTTTCAAGCTGTGGCGCTAATTTATTATCACGGTAGTGTTCCAGTAACTGACCGGTGGTCAGACCCGGCTGTGATAAACAGGTATCAATCAGCTCCCTGAATAATGAAAAACCGGCAATACGGCTGGTATCAATGGATTCCAGCGGCGGCACTAATTGTGCAAACTGCGGATTCTGCACCAGCAGGGCTATCAGGATCCGCATGGTGGTCGGTTTCAGTTTCGGAGCCTGATAACCGGGACTGTTTTCACTCTGGCGGACCGCCTGTTTGAGCTGCGTGATATCCGGTAATCCGAGTAAATTGCCCAGATCCTGCAATAAAAACGCCTGTTGGGCTTCACCCGGCACGCGGCTTATCAGCGGCATGGCGAGGGCATTCAGCTTGCTGCGCCCCTCCGGGGTGCTCATATCCACCTGGCGCAGCAGGGTATCGAACAGAAACTGAGACAGACTGTGAGCCTCATTCTGCCGCTGCTCGAAGGCTTCACGGCCTTCGCGGCGTACCAGTGAATCCGGGTCATCACCGTCCGGTAAAAACATAAAACGAAGCTGCCGCCCGTCATTCAGATGGGGAAGGGCAGTTTCGAGTGCCCGCCAGGCGGCTTCGCGTCCGGCGCGGTCTCCGTCATAACAACAAATTATGGTATCAGATGTCCGATAGAGCAACTGTATGTGCTCTGCCGTTGTCGATGTCCCGAGTGAGGCCACCGCATAATCAATACCGAACTGTGCCAGGGCAACCACATCCATATAGCCTTCCACCACAAGGATGCGGGACAGTTCGCGGTTATTCTGCTGCGCTTCATACAGCCCGAATAACTGACGGCCCTTATGAAAAATATCGGTTTCCGGTGAGTTCAGGTATTTCGGCATCGCATCATCGAGGACACGTCCGCCGAAAGCAATTACCCGGCCGCGCCGGTCACGGATAGGAAACATCACACGTTCCCGGAAGCGGTCATAGCAGCGGCCGTTATCATTGACCACTAACATGCCTGCATCCAGCAACTGCTGACGATCATCCTCACTGCGGGCAAAGCGTTTGAGGACGTTGTCCCATCCGGCGGGGGCATAGCCGATTGCAAACCGGCTGATAATGTCCTGACTCAGACCCCGGCGGTTCAGGTACTCACGGGCATGACCGGCGTTATCGGCCTGTAATGCATGGCGGTAAAAGCTGTCCAGTTTTTCCATCAGCTGATACAAATTCTGGCGCTGATGTTTTTCTATCTGGCTGCTGCCGCTTCCGGTTTCATAAGGAACATCCAGCCCGTGCATTGCTGCTAATTCTTCGATCGCCTCGACAAACTCGAGCCGGTCATAATTAATTAAAAAATCAATAGCATTGCCGTGGGCACCACAGCCGAAGCAGTGGTAAAACTGTTTATCGCTGCTGACTGTAAAAGAGGGAGTTTTTTCGTTGTGGAAAGGACAACACGCCTGGTGATTTTTACCGTGTTTTTTCAGCGGCACCCTGACATCGATAAGATCGATGATATCGGTTCTCGCTAATAAGTCGTTGATAAATGTGCGTGGAATGCGCCCGGCCATAACCCCTTTTTCGCCTGTCTGATAACGATAATAAGCCGCGCTTCCTTCCGGAAACACGGCCATTAACTGCAACTACTGCGGTCTGACTAAGTTGCGGCGCGGCCGCAGCGATTAGTACAGACGAGTGCGACGTGCGTTTTCGCGAGCCAGTTTCTTAGCGTGACGCTTAACAGCAGATGCTTTAGCGCGTTTACGTACAGTCGTTGGTTTTTCATAAAACTCACGACGACGTACTTCAGCTAATACGCCTGCTTTTTCGCAGGAACGTTTGAAACGACGCAGTGCAACGTCAAATGGCTCGTTTTCACGTACTTTAATTACCGGCATGTGCCTCTCACCTCAATAAATAGGTCTGTACTGGCGTTATGCCAGTTGTCTTTAAAATGGTGCGGAATTTTACTTCAATGTGACCCACGTTGTAAAGTGCTGTGGATAATCAGACAGAGAAATACCCCGGATTTGGTCCGGTGTTACCGCCGGGACCGGATCCGCACACCCGACAGGGGTTTTACAGAGGGTGCAGATTATAGCGGATACGCGGTGATTTGTCAGCAACAGAAATCCGTTATGCAGGGGAAAAGTGTGTGGATAACTGTGTTCATCCTGTGAATAAGCGGCTTTTGCTGAATAAAAAGACGGCAGAAAAGCCCCGTATTTCACCTTAATACCTGTCAGCACGCCATTATGGTGATACACTGCACTCTTTACGGAGACGGATGTGCTTCCTGCTGTCCGCCACCAGTCCCGTCAGTTTTTGTTCCAGCGAGTTAAGTCCCATGCGAGTGTTAGGCATTGAAACGTCCTGCGATGAAACCGGAATCGCAATTTATGATGATGAAGCCGGTTTGCTGGCTAATCAGTTATACAGCCAGATCAAAGTCCACGCGGATTACGGCGGCGTGGTGCCGGAACTGGCATCCCGTGACCACATCCGGAAAACGGTACCGCTGATTCAGGCTGCACTGAAAGAAGCCGGTCTGACGGCACAGGATATTGATGCGGTGGCCTATACCGCAGGACCGGGGCTGGTCGGGGCGCTGATGGTCGGGGCTACAGTCGGCCGTGCGCTGGCATTTTCCTGGGATGTCCCGGCGGTGCCGGTTCACCATATGGAAGGCCATCTGCTGGCACCAATGCTGGAAGAACATCAGCCGGAGTTTCCGTTTGTTGCGCTGCTGGTATCCGGCGGCCACACACAGTTAATCAGTGTAACCGGTATCGGTGAATACACGCTGCTGGGTGAATCTATCGATGATGCAGCCGGTGAAGCCTTTGATAAAACGGCCAAATTACTGGGGCTGGATTATCCGGGCGGGCCTGCACTGTCACGCATGGCAGCACAGGGCACGCCGGGACGTTTTACCTTCCCGCGTCCGATGACTGACCGGCCGGGGCTGGATTTCAGCTTCTCCGGGCTGAAAACCTTTGCCGCCAATACCATTCGTCAGAATGATGATTCAGACCAGACCAAAGCAGATATCGCCCGTGCTTTTGAAGATGCGGTGGTGGATACGCTGGTGATCAAATGCAAACGCGCGCTGGAGCAGACCGGTTTTAAACGGCTGGTGATGGCAGGTGGGGTGAGTGCAAACCGCACGCTGCGCGAACGCATGGCGCAGACACTGCAAAAACTGGGCGGAGAAGCGTTTTATGCCCGTCCTGAGCTGTGCACGGATAACGGTGCGATGATTGCGCTGGCCGGGATGATCCGCTTCAAAGGCGGCATGCGCAGTGAGTTAGGGGTGACCGTCCGTCCGCGCTGGCCGCTGGCTGAGTTACCACCGCTGGATAAATAATCTCCGGACACAAAAAAGGCGCTTCAGCGCCTTTTTTTAATCCTCTTTTTCCTGCTCTTTCGCTTCCTGGATTATCTCTTTATCCGTTTTGGCCCGCTTTTTCTTCAGCTTCTGCCAGATGCGGCTTTCCTGTCCGCGCCACAACCGCTGAATATTGTCATGATGGCGGATCAGCACCAGACAGGAGAGCATGGCGACCGGGAAGGTAAACTCCGGTTTGAACCACCAGACATAAAACGGTGCCACCAGTGCACTGACAATCGCGCCTAATGATGAGTAACCACTCAGCAGCACGGTCAGCAGCCAGGTTCCGGCAACCAGTCCGGTCAGATCCCAGCCGATGGCGGCAATCGAACCAAATGCCGTTGCCACGCCTTTTCCGCCTTTAAAGTGGAAAAATACCGGATAAATATGGCCTAAACAGGCAGCAATGGCGATAATGCCGAGGTAAAAATACGGTATTTGCAGGAGGTAGGCGAGCCAGACCGGCAGCATACCCTTGAGTACGTCGCAGATAAGGACACCGGCAGCCGCCAGTTTGCCGCCGATGCGCAGCACGTTGGTCGCCCCCGGGTTTCCGGAGCCGTGATGCCGCGGATCCGGCAGTCCCGCAAGACGGCAGATCAGGATCGCACTGGAAATTGATCCCAGCAGATAAGCGAAGATGATCATACCAAGCGCGATTCCACTCATGCTTCTCTCCTGACAGACGGTAAATTACAGTTATTGGCCTCCATGGATAATACGCATATTTCATGGGAAGTGATATCCGATGAGCATAAAAAAACGGGGTAATTGCGGATGGATGTTGTTTTTATTAAAAAACTTGTTGTTTTTACAACGATTGGTGCTTACGACTGGGAAAAGGATATTACGCAGAAATTAGTGCTCGATATCGAAATGCACTGGGATAACAAACGCGCATCTGAGAGTGACGATGTGGAACATTGTCTCGATTACGCCAGCGTCAGCACTGCGATTCTGGATTATGTGCAGACAAGACAGTTCGCACTGGTGGAACGTGTGGCGGAAGAAGTGGCGTCATTATTACTGACTGAGTTCGGTACCCCTTGGGTCCGTATTTGCGTGGCTAAGCCGGGTGCGGTGGCACAGGCGGAAGAAGTGGGTGTCATTATTGAACGAAGTGCGGCCTGATGTTGTCATAATGCCGTCAGCGGAACTGTCATAAAAGCGCTGAGGGTGTCATGAAATTGTCACACTTGCGTCATATGCTATTCTCCGTATCCGGCATTCCCGCGTCCGGGAGTGCCTTATTTTATCTGCCATACAGGGCGTTATATGGGCGATATCACAAGTTTACTGCATGCATTGATTCTCGGGGTTGTTGAAGGATTAACCGAATTCCTGCCGGTGTCATCAACCGGTCATATGATTATTGTTGCTGAGCTTATCGGCTTTACCGGCGATAAAGCAAAAACGTTTGAAGTGGTTATTCAGCTCGGTTCCATCCTGGCGGTGGTTTTCCTGTTCTGGCGGCGGATGTTTGCGCTTATCGGCATTCACTTCGGCCGGGTTCCCCATGAAGGACAGACGCAGGGAAAACTGAATTTACTCCATATTATTATTGCTATGTTACCGGCGGTGGTTCTCGGCTTACTGCTGCGGGATCAGATCAAATCTCTGTTTAATCCGGTGAATGTGATGTACGCGCTGGTTGCGGGCGGTATCCTGCTGATTGTGGCGGAAGTCTTTAAGCCGAAGAAGGTGCAGGCGACAGGTCTTGATGACATCAGCTACCGTCAGGCGTTTGCCATCGGCTGTTTCCAGTGCCTGGCACTGTGGCCGGGATTCTCCCGCTCGGGTGCCACCATTTCCGGCGGTATGCTGATGGGGATCAACCGTTACACCGCATCAGAATTTTCCTTTATTCTGGCGGTGCCGATGATGATGGGCGCGACAGCACTGGATTTATACAAGAGCTGGCATTTCCTGAGCAGCTCTGATATCCCGATGTTTGCGGTTGGCTTCCTGGCAGCGTTTATTGTGGCACTGATTGCTATGAAAACCTTCCTGTCACTGATTAAACGTATCTCCTTTATCCCGTTTGCTATCTACCGCTTTATTGTGGCTGCTGCCGTTTACGTGGTGTTTGTCCACTGAGTTTCGCGTAAACACATCACTCTTTGCGCAGGGAAAATCCATATGACCCTGCGCAAAGTCAAAGCGGGCACTCCGCAGATTTGCTACTAATATAATTAATAACGGATACATAAAAGCCGGTAATGGTTTACCGGTTTTTATGTGTAATATTTTATTTATGTTGACTGCCCGACACAGCGTGATCAGATGCTCCGCACCTGTCACGAGTCTGACCACAATGCCGCGCCGGAGCCAATAAATCGAGCAGGAGTCAGGATTATGTGCAGCACATGCGGTTGCAGCGAAGGAAACGTGCAGATTGAAGGTCACAGCCACGACCACCACGGCCATGATCACCATCATCATGATCATGAAAACCATTCCCGCCCCGTCATTATTCATCACCACCACTATCATCATAACGGCGATGTGAATCACTATTATTATGACGGCCGTGAAGCCGGTGAAGAGCATGCTCACGGACACAGTCATGAGCACAGCCACGGACATGAACACTCACATGACCACGGGCACGGTCACAGCCATTCTCATGAGCACGAACATCATCATTCACATGACCATGATCACGCAGCGGCTTTTGCACCGGTAATTGATAAAGACAATATGCATTACGGGATGGGTGAAGCTGGTACACACGCGCCGGGCCTGACCCAGAAACGGATGGTGCAGATTGAAATGGGGGTGCTGGATAAAAACAACCAAATCGCTGTCCATAACCGCGAACATTTACAGGAGCAGGGCATTCTGGCGCTGAACCTGGTGTCCAGCCCCGGCTCCGGCAAAACCACATTACTGACCCGCACACTCAATTACCTGAAAGACAAAGTCCCATGTGCCGTGATTGAAGGCGATCAGCAAACCACCAATGATGCGGAGCGGATCCGCGCAACCGGCGTACCGGCGATTCAGGTTAATACCGGCAAAGGGTGTCACCTGGATGCACAGATGGTGCATGACGCTATGCATCACCTGGGACTGAAAGATAACAGTCTGTTATTTATCGAAAACGTCGGTAACCTGGTCTGCCCGGCCGGTTTTGATCTGGGTGAACAGCATAAGGTAGCGATTCTGTCAGTGACAGAAGGTGAAGATAAGCCACTGAAATACCCGCATATGTTTGCTGCTGCAGACCTGATGCTGATTAACAAAATCGACTTGCTGCCGTATGTGAACGTCAATATTGAAGCTTGTGTGAATGCTGCACGCCGTGTGAATCCGGATATCGATGTCATTGTTCTGTCAGCCACTACCGGTGAAGGAATGGATGAATGGGTTGCCTGGATACAGGATCGTCTGAGCAAGGTTAATCAGCAGCGCGGTACGGCGGAATAAGGGATTTCTATGCGTTTTGTTGATGAGTTCCGTGATCCGGCTCTGGCAGAAAAACTGCTGGCGCAGATCCGGGAAGAGATGGCCTCATGGCCGCATCCGCTGAAGCAGCCTTTGCAGATTATGGAAGTGTGCGGCGGTCATACTCACGCCATCTTTAAGTTCGGGCTGGATAAACTGCTGCCCGATTCCGTGGAATTTGTTCACGGGCCGGGCTGCCCGGTCTGTGTGCTGCCGATGGGGCGTATTGATGCCTGTCTGGAAATCGCGGCCCGCCCGGGTGTGATTTTCTGCACTTTCGGGGATGCCATGCGTGTTCCCGGTCGCGGCGGTTCGCTGCTGGATGCCCGCCGTCACGGCAGCGACATCCGCATTGTCTATTCCCCGCTGGATGCACTGACTATTGCCCGCGATAATCCGGATAAAGAGGTCGTCTTCTTCGCCCTTGGTTTTGAAACCACCATGCCGGGTACGGCGGCCACGTTACAACTGGCGAAAAAAAGCGGACTGAAAAACTTCACGGTTTTTTGTCAGCACATCACCATTATCCCGACGCTGCGCACACTGCTGGAGCAGAAAGATGTGTTTATCGACGGCTTTATCGCGCCGGGGCACGTCAGTATGGTGATTGGCTGCACGCCGTATCAGCCGCTGTGTGATGAATTCGCCAAACCGTTTGTGGTGACCGGCTTTGAGCCGCTGGATCTGCTGACAGCTATTCTGATGGTTATCCGCCAGCTGAAGAAACAGGCACAGGATAACCACGCGCCGATGGCGGTGGAAAATCAGTACAGCCGCATTGTGCCGGAGCAGGGAAATCTGCTGGCACAGAAAGCACTGGCGGAAGTCTTTGAACTGAAAGCCAGCAGTGAGTGGCGCGGACTGGGTAATATCGCGGACTCCGGTATCCAGCTGACACCGGCTTACCATGAATTTGATGCTGAACGCCGCTTCCGGCCGCAGCCGCAGTCTGTTGCTGATAACCCGCAGGCGCGTTGCGGGGATGTATTAACAGGCCGCTGCAAACCGGCGGACTGCCCGCTGTTCGGTAATGCATGCACACCGGAAACAGCACTCGGCGCACTGATGGTCTCCTCTGAAGGAGCTTGCGCAGCTTATTATCAGTACCGGCGCGGAGAATAATATGAAACCTATTACTGAAATCACCCTGGCACAGGGCAATGGCGGACAGGGTATGCAGCAACTGATCGACTCCCTGTTTTTGCAGGCATTTTCCAATCCGTATCTGAATGAAAAAGAAGATCAGGCACGAATACCGCTGGCGGAATTACAGGCTGCCGGTGATCGCCTGGCGTTCAGTACCGATAGCTATGTGATTGATCCCATTATTTTTCCCGGCGGCAATATCGGTAAGCTGGCTGTATGCGGCACGGCGAATGATCTGTCTGTCGGCGGCGCGATCCCGCGTTACCTCTCCTGCGGATTTATCCTTGAGGAAGGGCTGTCGTTTGACATCCTCTCTCAGCTGGTTAACAGCATGGCGGACGCCGCAAAAGCCAATGGTATTCAGATTGTGACCGGTGATACCAAAGTGGTGCCGCGCGGTGCGGCAGACAAAGTGTTTATCAATACCGCCGGAATCGGCGTGATCCCGCACCGGCTGAACTGGGCGGCGGCACAATGCCGTCCGGGGGATAAAATTATTGTCAGCGGCACATTGGGTGACCACGGTGCGGCAATTCTCAATCTGCGTGAAAACCTCGGACTGGATGCGGATCTGCACAGCGACTGCGCAGTGCTGGAACCGATGCTCGCACCGCTGCGGACAATTGACGGCGTCAGAGCTGTCCGTGATGCTACCCGCGGCGGCGTCACCGCGATCCTGCATGAATTTGCTGATGCTTCACAGTGCGGTATGAATATCGAAGAACAGAAACTGCCGCTGAAAACCGCAGTACGCGGTGTGTGCGAACTGCTGGGGCTGGAGGCACTCAATTTTGCCAATGAAGGTAAAGTGGTGATTGTTGTTGCTCCGGAAGCCGAAGCCGCCGTACTGGCAGCCCTCCGTAACAGCCCGCTGGGACAGGACGCCTGTACCATCGGGCAGGTAACAGAGGCAAAACAGGTGAAAGTGCAGGGGATTTTCGGCGCAACGAGGTTGCTGGATCTTCCGTATAACGAGCCGCTGCCCCGCATCTGCTGATCTGCGAATCTGCGTCATCCTCCGGCCTGTGGCTGTGTTGGCTTCGTTCGGCTACCCCGGTCACATACTGGTGTATGCTCCCGGGGATATCCTCACTTCGCCGCCTTGCCACAAACCGGATGATTTAGCAGATTGATTTTTCTGTTTTCTGTTTTCTGTTTTCTGTTTTCTGTTTTTAACAGAGTTGAAGTACATGAGGGGTTAACCGGCAAAAAAAGGAAAGCGTCAAGCGCCAGGGATGGCGCGATCCGAGCGAACAAGGATGTGTCAGCGTCTTTCCGCTTTGCCGGTTATCCCGCTGCCCGAATCTGAAAGAAGATGGTTTGATGTTTTATTCTTTTCGGCACACAGTGAGTATTCAGAAGACCTGACCGGTAAAAAAAAGAAAGCATAAAGCGCCGAGGACATGCCAGTATTTTTAAAAATATTAATAAGCGAATTATCTTATACAGGAGTATGATTCTCCGGTGGATCACATATACAGATCCTACTGGTACACTCGTACTCCGACATCGATTCCCGACGCTGTCGGGATTTTTTTTGGTAAAAAAATGAACTGGTCTACATTTAAATCAACGTATCTTGTCAGGTTCTGGCAGCCGTTGCCCGCAGTGATCGCCGCCGGCATCTTATCCGCATACTACTTCGGATTAACAGGCACATTCTGGGCGGTCACCGGAGAGTTTACGCGCTGGGGCGGACACATTCTGCAACTGTTCGGCGCTCATCCGGAAAACTGGGGGTATTTTAAGGTGATCGGTTTGCAGGGCTCACCCCTGGATCGTATCGACGGCATGATGATCATCGGCATGTTTGCCGGTTGTATCGCCGCTGCCTTATGGGCTAACAACGTCAAAATCCGCCTTCCGCAACACAAAATCCGTATCTGGCAGGCCGTTATCGGCGGCATTATCGCCGGTTTCGGGGCGCGTCTTGCAATGGGGTGTAACCTGGCGGCCTTCTTTACCGGTATCCCGCAATTCTCCCTGCATGCCTGGTTCTTTGCACTGGCAACCGCCGCAGGCTCTTATTTCGGCGCGAAATTTACGCTGCTGCCGATGTTCCGCATTCCGGTCAAACTGCAAAAAGTCAGCAAAGCGTCACCGCTGACACAGGATTTGCAGCGGGCAAAACGCCGTTTTCGTCTCGGTATGCTGATCTTCCTGCTGTGTGTCACCTGGTCTCTGTTCACGCTGTTTAAATCCCCGAAACTCGGTATGGCGATGCTGTTCGGTATCGGATTCGGTCTGCTGATTGAACGGGCGCAAATCTGCTTTACCTCCGCATTCCGTGATGTCTGGATCACCGGGCGTACCCAGATGGCAAAAGCCATTATCCTCGGTATGGCCGTCAGTGCTATCGGCATCTACAGCTATGTGCAACTGGGCGCAGAGCCGAAAATCTTCTGGGCTGGCCCTAACGCTGTGATTGGCGGGTTGTTGTTCGGCTTCGGTATTGTGCTGGCGGGGGGCTGTGAAACCGGCTGGATGTACCGTGCCGTGGAAGGTCAGGTGCACTTCTGGTGGGTCGGTCTGGGCAATATTATCGGTGCGACTATCCTGGCCTATTACTGGGATTCCGTCGCGCCGTGGCTGGCGACTGACTACGACAAAGTCAACCTGCTGGATACCTTCGGCCCGGCCGGTGGTCTGCTGGTTACTTACGGGTTACTCGCTTTCGCCTTTATTCTGTTACTGATGTGGGAGAAACGCTTCTTCCGCCGGAAAAATCAGGCTGACGTTGTCGCCGCTGCTGCACACTAAGGAGCACACCATGAATACCGAAAATACTGCAATTGTGCCGGATTACCGGCTGGATATGGTCGGTGAGCCGTGCCCGTATCCGGCAGTGGCAACCCTTGAAGCCATGCCGTCACTGAAATCCGGGGAGATCCTGGAAGTGGTGAGCGATTGCCCGCAATCTATCAATAATATTCCGCTGGATGCCAAAAATCACGGTTACACTGTGTTGTCTATCCAGCAGGACGGGCCGACAATCCGCTATCTGATACAGAAATAATGCGGTTCCGGACACCGGTTACCCGCCGGTGTCCGTCAGCGTTTCAGTAATGCCAGCGCAGCACGGATCCGCGCCTGTACCGGGTAATCCGGTGCCGGTGGTGCCAGTTTCAGGGCAATCTGGCGCAGCGGCTCTGCCATCACCATCGATAACAGCAAATCACTGGTTTGTGCCGCATCCGGCTGAGATAAAAAGTCCTGATGCCGGGACAGCCATTCCGCCAGCAGCGCACGTCCGCGCTCAATTCCGCCTGCCTGATAGCGGGTCAGTAATAACTCCCTGCCGGGAAATTCACTGCTCAGCAGACAAAATAATCCCGCCGCCTCAGCACTGAGCACTTTGTGGCTCATGGTGGTCAGGTTTTTTTCAAGCAGCTGATAAAAATCCTCTTTATTTTCTGCATCCTGCATAAACAGCGGTACAAAAGAATCCGTCCAGCCGCGCACTATCTGCTCTGCCAGATCTTCCCGGTTATCAGCAAACCGGTACAACGTCTTTTTGGAGACACCCGCCTGCTTTGCCACCGCATCCATCGTCATCGCAGAATATCCCTGTGATAACAACAGACTGAGTGATGCCTCCCGGATTTTTGTAATCAGTTCTTCTTCCGGAACAACCGGACGTCCCCGTCCCCGTGACTCTGCGGCCGGTTCATGATTAGCCATACGTGCGATCCTCAATTGACAAATGCCCGTTACAGGACAATATTAATTAGGAAACGAAAATCGTTTCTTAATTATGGAGTATACGATATGTCAGCGAAAAAACAAAACTTACCGTGGGCACTGAGTGATATTAATCAGTTATTATCCCCTGAGCCACTGAGAATGGAAATGGGTCTGGAACGCAGCGAAGAGGGGCTGCTGACGGTGTCTGTCAGAACAGATTTGCATGGTTGTAAAGGGCGGATGCTGGAGTGGTGGTTCACATTTTTTGAAACCACACAACATATCCGCTGGTGGCATCCGCATGATCATGTGGCACACCACGGCTGGGATTCTGTCTGGAAAAAAGGGGAGAGTTATATCGGGGCGACAATCCGCGCGGTTGAATCTCTCGGGCCGATCCCGCCGGTTGGTGCTACACTGAAATTCAATGATGCACAGGATTTCTTTGATGCGGATAAACTGGCTGCCGCGCGGCAGACTCATCAGATTTCCGGTGCGATTTGTGCTCATATCGGGTTCGGGGATGATGTGAAAACCGATACACTGGGTTACCCGATCGACGGCAAAATGCTGCATATAACCTATGATACAGAGTTCGGATGTGTATTACGCAGCCGGTTTTTACTCGGAGCGTCACTGGCGGATCCGCTGACGGAATTGCCGGATGAGATTGGTTTCGGGCTGATGAAGCATTGCTATAACGAGTTTACTTACTTGTCCCGTTTTCTGCCGTCACTCTATTATGGTGAGCACGGTAATGATGAAAAAGCGCCGTTACCGTGGGCATAACAGCGGATATCAGCGGGAGCCTGTTACCGGGCTTCCCGCAGATCTTATTTTCAGTGTTCCGCTTCACCGCCGAGGGCGGCGATAGTGTTGCTGATCAGCGCACTCAGTTCGCCGGTCATCAGGACAAAATCAGCATCAAACCGCTGAGCAAAATCCTCGCGGTCGATATCTTCATTTTTGTCTTTTAAATCATCGCTGTATTTCAGGCGTTTAAAGGAACCGTCGTCAGACATCAGGAACTGAATACGCTCTTCCCAGTCCAGTGCCAGTTTGGTGACACATTTTCCGGCTTCAATGCAGGTGGCGATTTCGTCTGATACCAGATCTTGTTTCTTACAGCGGATCACGCCGCCGTCTTCCAGAATGGCTTTCAGTTCTGCTTCATCCATCAGGGCAAAACCGGTTGGTAAATCACCGGAACGCACCCACTCGGTCAGCGTCAGCTCAATCGGATCTTTGGTGGTCAGCGGGATCACCGGCAGAGAGCCGAGTGTTTTCCGCAGCAGGGCAAGGTTATCTTCCGCCCGTTTGGCACTGGCGGCATCGACGATAATCAGGCCGCGTTCCGCATCGATCCAGATGGCGGTCTGGCTGAAACGGCTGAAGGCACGCGGCAGCAGCGCATGAACCACTTCATCTTTCAGGGAATCTTTTTCAGTTTTCTTCAGTTTGCGGTGCTGCTCATGTTCCAGCTTTTCAATTTTCGCCTGTAATTCCTGTTTAATCACCGGCGATGGCAGCATTTTTTCTTCTTTTTTGGCACAGATAAGGATCTGTTTACCGGCAGCGTGAGTCAGTGCATCACCCCGGGAGCCCATCGGCGAAACCCAGCCGGTTTTCATCATATCCTGACTGCCGCACGGCGTGAATGCCATGTGTTCCAGCTGTTTTTCCAGTTCATCGGCAGACAGCGGAAACGGTGAGCTAAGGCGGTAAACGAGTATATTTTTAAACCACATCGGACAGTCCTGTTTTATGATGCGCGGTCATTGCGCGGTGAGATTTGTATCCCGCTATGATAACGGATCTTGCCGCGTTGCTCTAATGCCTTCGCGCGGAAACTTGATTGTCAGGCCGCTGCCCTGCATTATCAGAGACATGAAAGACAGAGCGTAACTCCACAGCAGAAGGGGACAGTATGCGGATCGGTATTGATTTGGGCGGCACCAAAATTGAAGTGATTGCACTCAGTAATGAGGGGCAGGAATTATTCCGTAAACGGACGGATACGCCGCGTTTTGATTATCAGCAGACATTACAGGCGATTGCCGGGCTGGTACATGATGCAGAAACCGCCACCGGAGAAACCGGCACTGTCGGAGTGGGGATCCCGGGAACACTGTCGCCGGTCACCGGACGGGTAAAAAATGCTAATTCGGTCTGGCTTAACGGTCAGCCGTTCGATGCGGATCTCAGTGCATTACTGCAACGGGAAGTGCGGGTGGCAAATGATGCAAACTGCCTGGCGGTCTCCGAAGCGGTTGATGGTGCAGGCGCCGGGTTTCCGGTCGTTTTCGCAGTGATTATCGGTACCGGCTGCGGTGCGGGGATCGCGCTGAACGGCCGGGTTCACAGCGGCGGTAACGGTGTGGCCGGGGAGTGGGGGCATAACCCGCTGCCGTGGCAGGATGAAGCCGACCGGCTGTTTAAAGGCATGGCGGATTGCTATTGCGGCAAACAGGGCTGTACCGAATTGTTTATCTCCGGCACCGGTTTTATGGCTGATTATACCGCGCTGACCGGCGAGGTCTGCAAAGGTGCGGAGATCATCCGCCGTTTGTCGCAGGGCGATTTACCGGCTGAACAGGTGATGGTGAATTATGAGCAGCGGCTGGCAAAAGCGCTCGGCCAGGTCGTGAATATGCTGGATCCGGATGTGATCGTGCTGGGCGGCGGGATGAGTAACGTCGATCGCCTGTATCAGACGGTACCGGCGCTGATGCGCTCCCGTGTTTTCGGTGGTGAGTGCGATACGCCGATCCGTAAAGCGGTTCACGGCGACTCCAGTGGTGTCCGTGGCGCGGCGTGGCTGTGGCCGAAAGCCTGATAAAAAAAAGCCCGCACAGGGCGGGCAAGGCATATTTTAACACGATAACAGAAGGTAATAACGGCGCTTTATGACAGGTAAAGTGCCTGATGCGTCCGGGAACAGCCGCCGTTAATGCGCGGCTGAGTCCGGAAGATTAGTTGAAGATTCTGAAGCGGCTTTCATCATCCATAAAGGCTTTTTCACCGGCTTCCTGTTCAATGGAACCGAACACTAACTGCGCGCGCAGTTTCCAGTCAGCCGGGATATTCCAGGCTTTGCTGACCTGCTCATCAATCACCGGGTTGTAGTGCTGCAGGGATGCGCCGATATTTTCTTCAGACAGTGCAGTCCAGACAGCAAACTGAGCGATACCGCTGGCCTGTTCAGACCAGACCGGGAAGTTATCCGCATACAGCGCGAATTGTTCCTGTAAGCCTTTGACAACGGACTGGTCTTCAAAGAACAGTACAGTACCGGCACCGGACAGGAAGGCATTATCAATTTTACCTTCAGTCGCGGCAAATGCGTCTGCCGGTACAATGGCGCGTAGTGCATCTTTCACGATATTCCACAGTTTTTTGTGGTTCTCACCAAACAGCACCACGACACGTGATGATTGTGAGTTAAACGCAGAAGGGCTGTGTTTCACGGCTTCTTTGATGAGCGCGGCGATACGATCCTGAGAAACAGGCAGATTATTACCAAGGCTGTAAATTGTTCTGCGTTTTTTAATTAACTCGATAAATGAATTAGACATGTTACTCTCCGTTAAATTTTTTGTCGGAAAAACCGGTTTCCGCGCTCTCTTCAGTTCATGATGAACAGCATATAAGCAATGAATCAAAAAACATACCGAAAATATTTAACCTTATGTTTCAAAAAATTCGGCCAACAGAAAAATTTTCAATAAATATCATTGGATTAATCATTGCGTGCTGACGGAGCTAAAATGTCACGCCGTTGTAACACGATATTCCGGCGACAATTTACTGATCCCGAGTCCGTTCATTTTTCTGACAGAGATCTGCACCGCAATACGTTCTTTCATGGCTTCAATATGGCTGATAACGCCGATGGTTTTCCCGGTGGCGTTGAGGTTATCGAGTGCATCCAGCGCGATATCGAGTGTTTCCTGATCCAGCGTGCCGAAGCCCTCATCGAGGAACAGGGATTCAATCTGTGTCTTATGGCTGACGAGATCAGACAAGGCCAGCGCAAGCGCCAGGCTGACCAGGAACGTTTCCCCGCCGGAGAGGGTTTTGGTGTCACGCTGAGTATCTGCCTGCCAGGTATCGGTGATTTGCAGCTCCAGGCTGTCCGCTGTTTTGCGCTGCAATACGTAGCGGCCATGCAGTTTCTCCAGCCGGCGGTTCGCCAGATGGATCAGATAATCCAGCGTCAGCCCCTGGGCAAAGCGGCTGAATTTGGCACCATCGGCAGAGCCTATCAGCAGATTAAGACGGCTGCGGTCGGTGACGTCCTGCTGATGCCGGGTGATCTGATCCAGTAAATCGCGCTGCTGTACCCGCAGATTATCATCCGCCGTCAGCCGTCCGCGCAGTTCCCCCTGACGGCTGCTCAGTTCCCGCAGTTGCTGTACGGCAGCGGTATGTAATTCTGTCAGCTGCTGCCGGGACTGTTCACGGAACGGCTCCGGTTGGGCGGACAGATGCTGCTCCAGCGCGGTTCTGGCATCCCCGAGACTGGTGGCGGCTTTCAGCTGTGCCTGGTTAAGTGCGGTTTCCAGCGTCTGTAACTGCTGATGTTCCTCTTCACTGAGCAGGGCAGCGAGGAAATCATCCTCACCGGCAAACGGACTTTCTGCCAGTTGCTGCTGAAAAATCTGCTGATTGTGGTGCTGCTGCTCCTGTGCGTCCAGAATCTGCTGTTGCAGCCGCTTTTCCTCCCCTCTGAGCCCCGCGAGGTGCTGTTGCAGACTGTCGCGCTGCTGTGTCAGGGTTTTCAGACGGCTTTCCGTTTCCTGCTGCTGATTAAGCAGTTTCTGTAATTCCGTGCTGATATTTTTATCACCGAACAGTGCCTGCCGTTGTTCTGTGACGGCGTTGTGCTGTTGTTGCAGTGCAGCCAGTGCGGCAGATTGTTCTGCCAGCTGTGTGGCCAGTTTTGCCTGCTGTGCCTCCAGATTTTGCTGCTGTGCGGTCAGTTCCGCGAGTTGCTGTGCACTTTGCTGTATCTGCTGTTCATTTGCGGTGAACTGATCACTCTCCTGCTGACGCTGTGCCAGCCACTCAGTGGTTTCTGCCGGCGAAGGAATGGTGTAACCAAAGGCGGTCACTGTTTGTGTCAGCGAGGTTTCCAGCGTCTGTTGCTGCTGATAAAGCTGTGTCAGCCGGGTGGCCCGTTCCGCCTGCTGTTGTGTCAGGAACTGCTGTTCCTGAGTGTTGCGCTGTAATGCCTGTGACAGCCGCTCACACTCAGCTTCTTCCGCCTGTAACCGGTTTTGCAGTGTTAATACTTGTGTTTCCAGGACGCGGCGGGCTTCCTGAGCCTGCTGTTGCTGCTGATACAGCCCGTCATAATGCTGAGCGATGTCATTCAGCGATGCCGGGGAATCTGTCAGGGAGTCAAATTCGCCCTCAAGACAGATTTTCTGCCATTGTGCGGTATTAGCCGCGAGGGTTTCTCCGGTTTCCTGCAGTGTACTGCTCAGTTTTTCGTGTTGTGTACGGGTAAAGGCCAGCTGAGATTGTTTCGCTGCCAGTGTTTTCTCCGACTCTCTGATAGTGTGTGTCAGTGTTTCCAGGCGCTGCGCGGTTTCATCCGGTGTTACCTGCTGATAGTCCGTGACAGCAGGGTGATCGGTACTGCCGCACAACGGGCAGGGCTCTCCGGCCTGTAAACGCTGACGTTCCGTCTCCAGCCGGACAATGGTCTGCTCCAGCTGATAACGGGCTGTCAGGTCACGCAGATGTGTCTGCTGGTCGGCCAGGACCGGTTCCTGTTGTGCAATCCAGTCTGTCAGGACCTTAATTTCTTCCTGAAATACCTGCTGTTGTTGCAGAAGACTTTCCCGGTTACGGGTCAGCAGGGCGATTTCCGGTGCCAGTGATGCCAGCTTTTGCAGTAATCCGCGTTTTTCACCGATCTGTTGCAGTTGTGTGGTTAACTGCTGATCCGGTTCCGTTTGCCGGGCCTGCTGCAATGTGGTTTGTAAGGCGGTAAGCTCTGTTTTCAGCGGCAGAACAGACTGATTGCGGGCAGCCAGTTTATCTGTAATTTCTGTGTGTGCTGCAGTCAGTGATTGTTGCTGAATCTCACCCGCCTGCTGCTGTTCTGTCAGTGCAGAAATCTGAGCACGGTATTCCTGCCGGGTGTGCAGCTCATGTCGCCACTGAATAATTGCCGACGGAAGCTCTGCTTTCTGCACATTTTCCTGCCTGAACTGTGTGCTGCGTGCATAACTGTCACGGGTTTGCGCCAGTTGTTGCTGAAGTTGTGCTGACTGGTTTTGCAGTGCCTGCTGTTCCTGCAGCTGTGTCTGATAGTGTTGTTTCAGTGTATCAGACTGACTGTTCAGCAACTGCAGCCGGTTATCCAGCGGCCTGATGTCGTTCTCTGCCAGTGTTTCCAGTTGCTGATACTGCTGTTTCAGCCCGCAGAGTAACTGTTGTTGCTCCTCACACTGTTCGGCCAGCGGCTGCAGTGAGCGGGTGGTGCTCTCTGCTGTCTGTGCCAGTTCCTGCATACGGGCGGTCAGCTGAGTACATAACGCCGTGCTGCTCAGCACCGCTTCTTTGGCCGGGCGTAATTTTTCCGCCGGTTTGGCGCGGGCAAGACGGTCAAGCTGCGGCTGTGCATCCTGAATCTGCTGCAGAACAGCGGCATGCTGCTGCTGCCGCTGTTCTGTTTCTGTGTTCAGTGTGTCGCGGTGCTGCCACCACTGCAGCGCGGTCTGTAGCTGTGTCTGGCGGATAAGCTGAGCCTGCTCGTCCGTCTGCAGAGCAGTCAGTTCAGCCTGACATGCAAGTCGTTCATCATCTGTCATCAGCCGGATAGCTCCGGTCTGCGCTTCCAGCAGAGACAACGCCTGTTGCGCGGCTTTGTAGTCTTCATAAACCTGACGGGAAATCAGCCGGTAAATTTCCGTGCCGGTGAGTTCTTCCAGCAAATCTGCCCGTTCATTATCATCGGCATTCAGAAAGGCGGCGAAATTTCCCTGTGATAACAGGACAGAACGGGTAAAGCGGGCAAAATCCAGGCCGGTTATCTCAATAATACTCTCCCTGACCTGCGTCAGTTTGTCAGAGAGGATTTTTCCGGTGGCGCACTCAGCCAGTTCGGCCTTCGGCGGCTGAAGATTACCGTCGGCTTTATCTCTGGCGCGCCGCTGGCTCCAGAACGCGCGGTATGCCTTTCCTTTGACGGAAAATTCCACTTCGGCCAGACATTCCGCAGTATGGCGGGTCATCACATCATTCTGGGATGCGGATGTTTTTACGCGCGGGGTTTCATGGTAGAGCGCGAGACAGATAGCATCGAGTAAAGTAGTTTTCCCGGCACCGGTCGGGCCGGTGATGGCAAACAACCCGTTTCCGGCAAAGGGTTCTGCCGTAAAATCAATCTTCCATTCGCCCTGCAGTGAATTGATATTTTTAAACCGTAATGTCAGGATCTTCATTCACTTTTTCCTTTCCGGCTGTCTGTGCGGGGACTGTTTTTTCCGCTGATACCGGTGCTGATTTCACTGCTGTCATTCGCCTGGTCACGAACCTGTTCACACACGCGGCGGAAAAGGGTGGTGAGACGTGGAATATCCTCTTCTTCGGTATCACTGAGTGCCAGACGCCGGGCAAAAACATCATCCGGAGTCAGTTCATTCAGGGTTTCACGCAGGGCTTCGCTGTTGTCTGCGGTTATCTGCCTGCGCTCTCGCCGCAGCAGGATCACTTCTGCGGCCAGCGGCTCTGTCAGTGCCTGAATGCGTTTCTGAATGTCCGGCAGGTAATCCCGCCCGGCAATTTCGATGTCCAGCCAGACCGGCTGTGTATGTTCATCACGGGGCGGAAACTGTTCAAGCGCCTGACTGATGGCATCAAGATCGCCTTTCAGACAGACCATCGGCTGAAAACAGGGCACCGGTACCGCATCAATCACTGTAATGCTGTCGTTATCCAGCGTCAGCAGGAAGACACTTTTTTCCTGTCCGGACTCATCAAAACTGAGCGGGACGGGGGAACCGCTGTAACGGACAGTTCCGCTGTCACCGATGGACTGTGCGCGGTGAATATGCCCGAGGGCAATGTAATCCGCCGGCGGGAAAGCACCGGCGGGGAAGGCATCCAGTGTGCCGATATAAATATCACGGACAGATTCCGATGTTTTGGCACCCACTGTTGTCAGGTGGCCGGTCATAATGATTGGGACATCCGCACACAGTTCAGTCCGTTTTGCCACCGCTCTGTCATAAAGGGACTGATAATGTGTCTGTATCGCGGTCAGCAGTGCCAGTTGTTTCTCTGCTTCGGATTGTCCGGCCTGACTTTCCAGAATATCGCGCGGCCGCAGAAACGGCACGGCACAGACAATCGCGCCGGGCTGATTCTGCTTATTATAAAGTACGATCAGATCCCGCGCCGGATCCGGCCGGGCAATCACATCCGCATTCAGGCAGGCCATCAGTTCGCGGGATTCATTCAGCGTGGCAACGGCATCATGGTTACCGGCAAGCACAATCAGATGACAGCCTGTCTGTTGCAGTTGTGCAACAAAACGGTTATACAGCTCACGGGCATAACTCGGCGGGGAGGCGGTATCAAACACATCTCCGGCGACAATCAGGGCATCTGCCTGCTGTTCTTTTATCAGGTTTATCAGCCAGTCTGAAAACTGCAGATGTTCCTGTAACCGGTTTTTAGTGTAAAAATATTGTCCGAGATGCCAGTCTGATGTGTGAATGATTTTCATATATACGGTTATTCCTGCCGGGCGAACTGAATGCGCATTACGTTAGGCGGTTTACTGAAAACAGAGTATAACGGAAATCAGGCGGTAAAAATAAATATTGGATGAATATCCAGTATTTTACGATCTGACACGCATTTTGTGTGTAGTATGTCAGTTTAATGACATTATCTCTGCGGTGCAGGCTGAGGTATCGGCTGATATTCATAAATCTGTCACAAAAGTGACGCATAATCGCGGCACTGTCTGATGAAATGAAATTAACGGTAAACAGGGAACGCCATGGCAAGACGAATTTTAGTCGTTGAAGATGAAGCACCTATCCGTGAAATGGTCTGTTTTGTACTGGAACAGAATGGCTATCAGCCTATTGAGGCTGATGATTATGATGCGGCCATTGCCCGGCTGGTGGAGCCTTTCCCTGATCTTGTCCTGCTGGACTGGATGATCCCGGGCGGTTCCGGTATTCAGGTTATCAAACATATGAAACGGGACAGTCAGCTGCGGGAAATACCGGTGATGATGCTGACGGCGCGCGGTGAAGAGGAAGACCGGGTCAAAGGTCTGGAAACCGGTGCAGATGACTATCTGACCAAACCCTTCTCACCGAAAGAGCTGGTAGCCCGTGTTAAAGCGATTCTGCGGCGCATCTCCCCGATGGCGGCGGATGATCTTATCGCCATGAACGGCCTGACTCTCGACCCGGCATCCCACCGCGTGACCAGTAATGAGAATCCGCTGGAAATGGGGCCGACCGAATTCAAACTGCTGCACTTTTTTATGACCCACCCGGAGCGGGTTTACAGTCGTGAACAGCTGCTCAACTATGTCTGGGGCGAAAACGTCTATGTTGAAGATCGCACGGTGGATGTGCATATCCGCCGCCTGCGCAAAGCGCTGGAAGCGGACGGACATGATAAAATGATACAGACAGTCCGGGGAACGGGTTACCGCTTCTCTGTCCGTTACTGATAATAATGTTAAACCGCAAGAGGATCGCGCGTGCTTGAGCGTCTTTCGTGGAAAAAAATTGTACTGGAATTACTGGTTTTCTGCCTGCCGGCACTCTTTTTGTCGCTTTTTTTCGGCTATACCGGCTGGTTTCTTGCCGGTGCCCTGTTTGCCGCTGCCGTCTGGCACAGCTATAACTTACTGAAACTATCCGACTGGCTGTGGCTGGACCGCAGTATGCTGCCGCCGCCCGGCCGCAGCAGCTGGGAGCCGATTTTTTACGGTATTTACCAGCTTCAGCAGCGTAACCGTAAGCGCCGCCGCGAACTCGCCACTCTGATCAAACGCTTTCGCAGCGGGGCGGAATCCCTGCCGGATGCGGTGGTGATGATGACAGAAGACGGCAATATTTTCTGGTGTAACAAGCATGCCCAGCACCTTCTCGGTTTCCGCTGGCCGGATGATAACGGGCAGCACATCTTTAACCTTCTGCGTTACCCGGATTTCAGCCGCTATCTGACCCAGGGCGATTATACCCTGCCGCTGACGCTGGAACTGAATAACGGCAGCATGATGGAATTGCGCATCATGCCGTATTCAGAAGGGCAGTTACTGATGGTCGCCCGTGATGTGACGGAAAAACGCCGTCTCGAAAACTCGCGGCGTGATTTCTTTGCCAACGTCAGTCATGAACTGCGCACGCCGCTGACCGTTTTGCAGGGCTATCTGGAAATGCTCGCGGATCAGGATTTTGATAATCCGATGAATAAAAAAGCGATTCTGACCATGCAGGAGCAGACCCGCCGTATGGACGGCATGGTTAAACAGCTTTTACAACTGTCAAAAATTGAAGTGGCGGTGAAAAGCGGGCTGGATCAGGTCGTGGATGTACCGGGGATGCTGATAATGCTTCAGCAGGAAGCCGTGACGCTCAGCCGCGGTAAACAGGAGATCCGCTTTACAGTGGATGACAAACTGAAGATTTTCGGGGATGAGGAAGAACTGCGCAGCGCCATGTCGAACCTGGTGTATAACGCGGTGAATCACACGCCGGAAAACACACGGATTGAGGTCAGCTGGATGCTGCGGAACGGCAACGCGGTGTTCAGTGTGAAAGATAACGGCCCGGGTATTCCGGCGGAACATCTGTCCCGTCTGACCGAGCGTTTTTACCGCGTGGATAAATCCCGTTCGCGGCAGACCGGCGGCTCTGGTCTGGGGCTGGCGATAGTAAAACACGCTTTACAGCATCACCACACCCATCTGGATATTACCAGCAAACCCGGGCAGGGAACGGAGTTCAGTTTTACCATTCCTGCGCGGCTTATCTCCAAACCTTCCCATTAAAGCGGCTTTTGCCGCTTTAATATTGCTGACAAAGCAGGATAAAACGTGGTTTTTCCTGCTTTGTGTTATCAGCCGAAAATCAATAAATTGATTTTCCTGGTTTATTTTTACAACCTCTGTCGGACGTCTCCAATCCCTGCGGGTTTGTCAACGACCAGAAAGCGGCGTTTGCCGCTTTCTTCTTTTAAATTGCTGCTAATTTCAGCAGATTTAAAATGTCTGATTAAAATATAAACAAATCATATAGTGTTTATTGAAGCTTACATAACAGCAATCGCTGCTTTGGAAATATACTTCGGTATATAGTTCTGGTTTTTGCTTTGACTATTGCCTTTCTGCACTATAAAAGTTTTACTTGTAGTGAGTTATTGGCAATTATCACTGTTTTTTAAATATAATCACTATAGTTATTAACTTAATATGAATAACGTAGTGCTAACAGATTGTTAAAACAGCAGGAGATGCCGCCGATGACAGATCAGGGAGTTGGATTTTTATTTCCGATATTTTTATTGAATATTTCACATTAAATTAACAGTAACAGACAAAAATAATATGGCGCATCGTTTAACTTCACGAGATATTTTAGCCTTAGGTTTCATGACCTTCGCGCTGTTTGTCGGGGCGGGAAATATTATATTTCCGCCAATGGTCGGCCTTCAGGCCGGCGAAATGGTCTGGACGGCGGCTGCCGGGTTCCTGATCACCGGCGTTGGTTTACCGGTTCTGACCGTGATCGCACTGGCAAAAGTCGGCGGCGGTATTGAGGCACTCAGTACACCAGTCGGTAAATATGCCGGGTTGCTGCTGGCCGTTGTGGCCTATCTGTCCGTCGGGCCGCTGTTTGCCACGCCGCGTACAGCCACCGTTTCCTATAAAATCGGGATTGCACCGCTGGTGGGCGGGGAATCTGATATTTCTCTGCTGATTTACAGTGTGATCTACTTTGCCTGTGTGATCGGCATTTCCCTGTATCCGGGTAAATTGCTGGACAGCGTCGGTCATGTACTGGCACCGGTTAAAATGCTGGCTCTGGCTATCCTCGGGGTAGCTGCGGTAATGTGGCCGGCCGGTGATGCTATTATGGCAACGCCGGAGTATAAAGAAATGGCATTCTCCAACGGGTTTATTAATGGTTATCTGACCATGGATACCCTTGGTGCGATGGTCTTCGGGATTGTTATTGTTAATGCCGCCCGTTCGCGCGGAGTGGAAAACTCTTCACTGCTGACCCGCTATACCATGTGGGCCGGGCTGATTGCCGGTGTGCTGCTGACACTGGTCTATCTGGCACTGTTCAAATTAGGGGAAAACAGCGGGTCGATTATCCCGAACCCTGCCGATGGCGCGGAAATTCTGCATGAGTATGTCCAGTATACCTTCGGTAACTACGGCAGTTTCTTCCTTGCAGTGCTGATTTTTGTTGCCTGTATGGTGACGGCGATCGGCCTGACCTGTGCCTGTGCGGAATTCTTCAGCCGTTATCTGCCGATCTCTTACCGTAAACTGGTGTGGATCCTCGGTGCGTTCTCCATGGTGATTTCCAACCTGGGGCTGAGCAAACTGATCGCGTTCTCCATTCCGGTACTGGTATCCATTTATCCGCCGTGTATTGTGCTGATCCTGCTGAGTTTCACACTGCGTTTCTGGAAAAAACCGGGACGGGTGGTTGCGCCGGCAATGCTGGTCAGCCTGATCCTCGGGACGATGGGGGCGCTGAAAGCCACTAAAATGTTCGGCCCTTATATGCCGTCATGGATTGAGTCACTGCCGTTCTTTAAATATGACCTGGCATGGCTTGCGCCGTCACTGGCAGTGCTGGTGGTTTCCATTGTGGTTGATCGCCTGATGGGCGCTGAGCAGGAAGTGAATCACAAACACGCCTGATAGTCCGGATTATAAAAATACCCTGTCATGTGCGGGGTATTTTTTTGCCCGTGATTCAGGTACAAAAAAACCAGCCCGCAGGCTGGTTTTTGTATCTATTAACTGCCGGAACTTACAGTTTGCCGGAGTTCTTTTTCAGGAAGTCAGCAACGCCTTTCGGAGATGCATTCATGCCTTCCTGACCTTTTTCCCACTGTGCAGGGCACACATCGCCGTGCTCTTCGTGGAATTGCAGTGCGTCAACCATACGCAGCATTTCGTCTACGTTACGGCCCAGCGGCAGATCGTTGACGACCTGATGACGGACAACACCGTTTTTGTCCACCAGGAAAGAACCGCGCAGAGCAACACCAGCTTCCGGAAACTCAACACCGTAAGCTCGCATGATGTCATGTTTGATATCCGCAATCATCGGATACTGAACCTGACCGATACCGCCATCGTCGATAGCAGTGTTACGCCATGCGTTATGAACAAACTCAGAGTCCATAGACACACCAATCACTTCCACACCGCGTTTTTTGAATTCTTCATAGCGGTGATCGAATGCGATCAGCTCAGAAGGGCAGACGAAAGTGAAGTCCATCGGCCAGAAGAAGATAACAGCCGGACGGCCGTTCAGGTGTTTTTTCAGATTGAAGTTATCAACAATTTCACCGTTACCCATAACGGCTGCAGCTGTAAAATCGGGGGCTTGACGGGTTACCAGAACCATAATTTACTCCTGTAAGATTATATAGAGTATGGCAATAAACAACAGACAGAATAAAGAATCCGGGGATGGTATTAAAGCTCATAATACCGATTAATATAATAGGTTTTACCTATCAATAGTTCATTATTCTATCTGCTACCCGAATAAGATAGAGTTATTTGAGTAAAGTTCAAGTGTTAATTGTGTGAATGAACGTAAAAACCGTTACTGACCTGTAAACGGCTTTGTCACACTGTCCATCATCTGCGGATAGAAACGGAAGAAGATACTTTCAAGAAACTGATAATTATCGGTAAAATCCTGATTTGTCTCCCGGAGCGCGGCAAGTTTCGGACGCCGTTTTGCCATCCCTGCCAGCACCTGTCCGATATAGGGTATCTCCTGATAACGGATTAACCAGCGCTGCGGCCACATGAATTCATTCAGCTCCTGAAATTTCACCGGTGTAAATGCCAGCTGCGGTTCAATCACTGTGCGGACGTGCTGTGTGAACTCGGTCAGTGAAGTTCTCGGTTCAAACTGAGACCAGTGCAGGGAAAGAAAATGATCCCAGACCACATCCAGCGTGATCGGCGCGTAGCGGCGGTATTCCGGGCGGAACAGCTGACGGGCTTCCCGTACCAGCGGGTGTGAGTCGGTCAGGGTATCAATACGCCGGTGCAGCCGGATCCCCGCCGCAACCGGTGCGCTGTACTGTTCTTCCGGTGCACCGCGGACAAAATCGGCCATCAGATTGCCGAGAAAACTGCTGTTTGCCAGTGAGGCAAGGTGGAGATGTGCGAGAAAATTCATAATACCGCAGCCTTTTATTCCGCCGTTGGCGGGTTATTTCTTGCGCCCTGCTTACCGGGGCACTAGACTATTGCGCCTGTTTTTCTTTTTGAGATGAAACCGAGAATCTCATGCGTGTTGCCGATTTTACTTTTGAACTGCCGGACGAACTGATTGCCCGCTACCCGCAGGCGGAGCGGAGCAAGTGCCGTCTGTTATCGCTTGATGGTATCAGTGGTGAACTGAACCACGGTATCTTCACCGATGTGCTGAATAAACTCAATCCCGGTGATCTGCTGGTATTTAATGATACCCGTGTGATCCCCGCCAGAATGTTCGGCCGCAAAGCCTCCGGCGGAAAGATTGAAGTGCTGGTGGAACGGATGCTGGATGAGCATCGTGTGCTGGCACATGTCCGCGCATCCAAAGCACCGAAAGAGGGTGCAGAGTTGCTGCTGGGCGAAGATGAGAGCGTGAAAGCCACGATGGTGGCGCGTCACGATGCACTGTTTGAAATCTGTTTTGATGATGATCGCGATGTGCTGACCATTCTCAATCAGATTGGTCATATGCCTCTGCCGCCTTATATTGACCGCCCTGATGAAGAGTCGGATCGCGAGTTATACCAGACCGTGTATAATGACCGCCCGGGCGCGGTGGCCGCACCGACCGCCGGGCTGCATTTTGATGAGCCGCTGCTGGCGGCACTGCGCGAAAAAGGCGTGGAAATGGCCTTTGTTACCCTGCATGTCGGGGCGGGAACGTTCCAGCCGGTGCGTGTGGATAATATCGAAGATCACATCATGCACTCCGAATATGCCGAAGTGCCGCAGAATGTGGTTGATGCCGTGCTGGCGTGTAAAGCGCGGGGTAATAAAGTGGTTGCGGTCGGCACAACATCTGTGCGTTCCCTCGAAAGTGCAGCGAAAGCGGCACAGGATGCACTGATTGCGCCGTTCTTTGATGATACCCAAATCTTTATTTATCCGGGATATGAGTACCAGGTGGTGGATGCGCTGATCACCAATTTCCATCTGCCGGAGTCCACGCTGATTATGCTGGTTTCCGCGTTTGCCGGTTATCAGCACACTATGCAGGCGTATGAAGCGGCGGTGCGTGAACGTTACCGTTTCTTCAGCTACGGGGATGCGATGTTTATTACCCGCAACCCGCAGGCAAAATTTGAAAAAGTCGGTCACGACGACTGATATACTACAGATTATTGATCCGGCAGATTTCAGCGACTGCTGACTGACTGCCGCTAATTACACATCATCAGACTGTTTTTCTGATGCCGGAGGTTTTGTGAAATATGAACTGCAAACGACAGACGGCCGTGCGCGCCGTGGTCGCTTAATTTTTGATCGTGGCGTTGTTGAAACCCCTGCATTTATGCCGGTGGGGACTTATGGCACAGTGAAAGGGATGACACCGGAAGAAGTGAAAGAGACCGGTGCGCAAATCTTATTAGGCAACACGTTCCATCTGTGGCTGCGTCCCGGTCAGGAAATTATGAAACTGCACGGCGATCTGCATGATTTTATGCAGTGGAAAGGCCCGATTCTGACTGACTCCGGCGGTTTCCAGGTGTTCAGCCTGGGTGCGATGCGCAAAATCAAAGAAGAGGGTGTCCATTTCCGTAACCCGATCAACGGGGAAAAAATTTTCTTAAGTCCTGAAAAATCGATGGAAATCCAGTACGATCTCGGGTCTGATATCGTGATGATTTTTGACGAGTGTACGCCGTACCCGGCGGACCGGGATTATGCGAAAAAATCCATGGAAATGTCTCTGCGCTGGGCTAAACGCAGCCGCGATCGTTTCGATGAGCTGGGTAACCCGAATGCGCTGTTCGGTATCATCCAGGGCAGTGTTTACGAAGATTTACGCGATGTGTCTGTGAAAGGACTGGTGGAAATCGGATTTGATGGGTACGCTGTGGGCGGTCTGGCTGTCGGCGAGCCGAAAGAAGATATGCACCGGATTCTGGAGCATGTCTGTCCGCAGATCCCGGAAGATAAACCGCGCTATTTAATGGGCGTGGGTAAACCGGAAGATCTGGTGGAAGGTGTGCGCCGCGGTATTGATATGTTCGACTGCGTGATGCCGACCCGTAATGCCCGTAACGGTCATCTGTTTGTGACGGACGGCGTGGTAAAAATCCGTAATGCGAAGTATAAATCAGATACATCGCCGCTGGATGCGGAATGTGACTGCTATACCTGCCGCAATTATACGCGCGCTTATCTGCATCATTTGGATCGCTGTAATGAAATCCTTGGCGCGCGCTTAAATACCATTCATAATCTGCGCTACTATCAGCGTCTGATGGCGGGTATCCGGCAGGCAATTGAAGAAGGCCGTCTGGAAGCATTTGCCGCTGAATTTTATCAGCGGATCGGGAAACCCGTTCCGCCGTTAAGTGAGTGATTTCCCCGAAACGGGATCACCCGGTGGTGTATAACATAGGCGATACACCACCGGCAGGTTTATCTGCCTGATAATTATGTGAATAACAAGAGGATAGTTTGATGAGTTTTTTCATTTCTGACGCAGTAGCATCAACCGGTGCGGCCGCTTCTCAGGGCAGCCCGATGTCTCTGATTGTTATGCTGGTCGTTTTCGTGCTGATTTTCTACTTCATGATCCTGCGCCCGCAACAGAAACGTGCTAAATCACACAAGCAATTAATGGACTCCATTACCAAAGGTGATGAAGTGTTAACTACCGGTGGTCTGATCGGTCGTGTGGCTAAAGTGTCTGACACCGGCTACATCGTTCTGGAACTGAACGAAACAACTGAAGTAACCATCAAACGTGATTTCGTCGCAGCAGTTTTACCGAAAGGTACACTGAAGGCGCTGTAATCTTCCTGTAGTATGATTTTCCCGAAGGGACTGCCGTGTTAAATCGTTATCCTTTGTGGAAGTATCTGATGCTGATCGCTGCGATCCTCATCGGTTTGCTTTATGCACTTCCAAACCTGTATGGTGAGGATCCGGCTGTTCAAATCACTGGCGCGCGGGGAACCGCCGCCAATGAACAGACCCTGGATCAGGTCCGAACCATTTTAGAAAAAGATCAGATCGCGAGTAAGTCGATCGCACTGGAAAATGGTGTGATACTTGCCCGTTTCTCAAATCCGGATATCCAGTTACGTGCCCGTGAAGAGCTGGTGAAAGGCCTGGGTGAGCAATATGTTGTTGCCCTGAACCTTGCGCCTGCGACACCGAAATGGCTGACCGCCGTGGGTGGCGAGCCGATGAAACTGGGTCTCGATCTGCGTGGTGGTGTGCACTTCCTGATGGAAGTGGATATGGAAACCGCGCTGGGTAAACTGCAGGAGCAGAACCTCGACGGTATTCGCTCGCTGCTGCGTGAGAACAGCATTCCGTTCGCGTCTGTCCGCAAATCAGCGGATTACGGCGTGGAAGTCCGCTTCCGTGATGATGCATCACGTTCCGAAGCCAGCTCACTGTTATCAAAACGCCTGCGCGATTTAGTCTTCAAAGATGGTACAGATAACACGCTGACCGCCGTGATGAGCGACCAGCGCTTAAGTGAAGCGCGCAGTTATGCTGTCATGCAGAACATCACTATCCTGCGTAACCGTGTTAACCAGCTGGGTGTTGCCGAGCCGCTGGTACAGCGCCAGGGTGCGGACCGCATCGTGGTGGAATTACCGGGTATTCAGGACACCGCCCGGGCGAAAGAAATCCTCGGGGCAACTGCCACCCTGGAATTCCGTCTGGTCAACAGTACTGTTGACCCTGCCGCTATCGAAGCAGGCCGTATTCCGGGTGACACCGAAGTGAAATACACCCGTGACGGACGAAAAGTCGCCCTGTACAAGCGTGTGATTCTGACCGGTGACCACATTACTGACTCCACTTCACAGAGTGATGAGTACGGTCAGCCGCAGGTCAGCATTTCGCTGGACAGCGCCGGTGGTAACACCATGTCCGATTTCACCAAGGATAATCTGTATAAGCCGATGGCGACCCTGTTTGTCGAATATAAAGACAGCGGGCGTAAAGATGCCGCAGGCCGCTCAATCCTTGAGAAAAACGAAGAAGTTATCAACATTGCCAATATCCAGTCCCGTTTAGGGTCGAACTTCCGTATCACCGGGATTGATAATGCCAATGAAGCGCGTCAGTTATCTCTGCTGCTGCGTGCCGGTGCCCTGATTGCACCAATCCAGATTGTGGAAGAGCGCACCATCGGGCCGACTCTGGGTCTGCAGAATATCGAGCAGGGCCTGGAAGCGTGCCTGTGGGGGCTGATGGCCTCAATTCTCTTCATGGTGATCTACTACCGTAAATTCGGTCTGATCGCGAGCAGCGCGTTACTGGCGAACCTTATCCTGATTGTCGGGGTGATGTCGCTGTTACCGGGTGCTACGCTGACCATGCCGGGGATTGCGGGGATCGTGCTGACCCTTGCGGTTGCGGTTGATGCGAACGTTCTGATCAACGAACGTATCAAAGAAGAACTGCGCAACGGCCGCTCTGTTCAGCAGGCAATCCATGAGGGCTACAAAGGAGCCTTCTCAAGTATTATCGACGCAAACTTAACTACACTGATTACCGCTGTCATTCTGTACGCGGTCGGTACCGGTTCAATTAAAGGGTTTGCGATTACGACAGCCATTGGTGTGGCAACCTCCATGTTTACAGCGATTATCGGTACACGTGCCATCGTGAACCTGCTGTATGGCGGTAAACGTATTAATAAGCTGTCTATTTAAGGAGCACGTTGTGGCACAGGATTATACTGTTGAACAATTAAACCACGGCCGCAGAGTCTATGACTTTATGCGCTGGGACAACGTGGCATTTACCATCTCGGCACTGCTGCTGATTGCCTCCGTGGCAATCATCGGTATGAAAGGGTTTAACTGGGGTCTGGACTTCACCGGCGGGACCGTCATTGAAGTTAACTTCAGCCAGCCGGCTGATCTGGATAAGATCCGTGATACTGTTTCGCAGGCCGGGTTTAAAGATCCGCTGATCCAGAACTTCGGCAGCAGCCGTGACATCATGGTGCGTCTGCCGCCGGCAGAAGGTGTTGCCGGTCAGGAACTGGGTAAAACCGTTATCAATGTGATCAACAAAAATATTGATGAAAGTGCGGTGGTCAAACGTATCGAGTTCGTCGGACCGAGTGTGGGTGCGGAACTGGCTCAGACCGGGGCAATGGCGCTGATCGCGGCATTAATCTGTATCCTGATCTATGTGGCGATGCGGTTTGAATGGCGTCTGGCGTTAGGTGCGGTTATCGCGCTGGCGCATGACGTTATCATCACCCTAGGTGTACTGTCGCTGTTCCATATTGAGATTGACCTGACCATTGTGGCATCCCTGATGTCGGTGATCGGTTACTCACTGAACGACAGCATCGTGGTATCTGACCGTATCCGTGAGAACTTCCGCAAAATCCGCCGTGGTACCTCGTATGAGATCATGAACGTTTCCCTGACTCAGACGTTAAGCCGTACCATTATGACATCGGCAACCACTCTGTTAGTGGTTCTGATGCTCTATATCTTCGGTGGTGCAATGCTGAAAGGCTTCTCGCTGGTCATGCTGATTGGTGTGTCTATCGGTACCATTTCCTCAATCTACGTGGCGTCCGCGCTGGCCCTGAAACTGGGTATGAAGCGTGAGCACCTGATTGTGCAGAAAGTGGAAAAAGAAGGCGCGGATCAGGAATCTATCCTGCCGTAATTTCTGCCGTGAAAAAACAGAAAACACCCTGTATGTGCGAGCATGCAGGGTGTTTTTTATGTGTAAACAGGGTAAACTACCGCAACAGTTCATTGACCCGCAGGATAATTTATGCATTGCCCGTTTTGCTCCGCCGTTGATACCAAAGTCATCGACTCACGCCTGGTGGGTGATGGTTCTCAGGTCCGCCGCCGCCGCCAGTGCCTGGAATGCCACGAACGTTTTACCACGTTTGAGGTCGCCGAGCTGGTGATGCCGCGTGTGGTCAAAAGTGATGACAGCCGCGAACCGTTTGATGAAGAAAAGCTGCGCCGCGGTATGCAGAAGGCGCTGGAAAAGCGCCCCGTCAGCTCTGACGATATCGAAACCTCTCTCAGTCACATCAAATCGCAGTTACGGGCTACCGGCGAGCGGGAAGTCTCTGCTAAGTTTGTCGGCGAACTGGTGATGAGTGAGCTGAAAAAGCTGGATAAAGTCGCGTATATCCGCTTTGCCTCGGTTTACCGCAGCTTTGAGGATATCCGTGAATTCGGCGAGGAAATTGCCCGCCTGCAGGACTGAACATGATGCATTCTGATGAATTTTATATGGCCCGCGCCCTTGAACTGGCGGCGCTGGGTCGTTTTACCACTGCACCGAACCCGAATGTCGGTTGTGTGATTGTCCGTGACGGTGAAATCGTCGGTGAAGGTTACCATCAGCGTGCCGGTGAACCGCATGCGGAAGTGCATGCACTGCGTATGGCCGGTGATAAAGCCCGTGGCGCCACCGCGTATGTCACACTGGAGCCGTGCAGTCATCACGGCCGCACACCACCGTGTGCTGAAGCGCTGATAAATGCCGGCGTCAGCCGGGTGGTGGCTGCCATGCAGGATCCGAATCCGCAGGTGGCCGGACGCGGACTGTTTAAACTGCGCGAAGCCGGTATTGAAGTCAGCCACGGCGTACTGATGCAGGAAGCGGAAGCACTGAATAAAGGCTTCTTTAAGCGGATGCGTACCGGTTTCCCGTATATTCAGCTGAAAATGGCAGCCTCGATCGACGGCAAAACCGCATTAGCCAACGGCGAAAGCCAGTGGATCACCTCAAAATCCGCGCGGCAGGATGTCCAGCAGTTCCGCGCACAGGCCGGGGCGATTTTATCCACCAGTGCCACGGTTCTGGCAGATGATCCCGGTCTGACTGTCCGTCATGCGGATTTACCGGCATCGCTGCAGCAGAGCTACCCGGAGGCGGATATCCGTCAGCCGGTGCGGATTATCACAGACAGCCGTCAGCGGGTGACCGCTCAACACCGCGTCACACAATTGCCGGGCAGTTGCTGGCTGGCGCGGACCGCTTCTCAGCCGGATAACTGGCTGGGCGATGTTGAGGAAATGATCCTGCCGGAGAACGGCAGTGGTGTGGATCTGGTTCTGCTGATGATGCAGCTCGGCAAACGCAATATTAACCATATCTGGACAGAGTGCGGCTCACATATGGCGGGTGCACTGCTGAAAGCCGGACTGGCGGATGAAATTGTGCTTTATCTGGCACCGAAGATTCTGGGCAGTGATGCACAGGATCTCTTTACACTGCCGCCGCTTGCCCATCTGCGTGATGCGCCTCAGCTGCGGATAGACGACTGCACGATGGTCGGGCCGGATCTCCGCCTGCGGCTGATCCCGGTTTATTAACCTCTGAATTTACGCCGGAATTTAATTTTTATTCCGGAGTTTGAAAAACACAGGCGCGGTGACGGAAAGAATGTGATAAAATCCGCGCCCCGCAGTATGAAACTCGTAAGAAGGAAAGGCTATGAACGTCATTAAAGGTGTTGTCAGTGCGCCGGGTGCGCGTATCGCCATCGCAATTGCCCGCTTTAACAACTTCATCAACGACAGCCTGTTAGACGGTGCGGTTGATGCGCTTGAGCGTATTGGCCAGGTCTCCTCTGAGAACATTACAACGGTCTGGGTGCCGGGTGCTTATGAACTGCCGCTGGCAGTGAAAACGCTGGCTGATACCGGAAAATATGACGCTATCATTGCGCTGGGTACTGTTATCCGCGGCGGCACCGCACATTTTGAATATGTGTCCGGTGAATGCAGCTCCGGGTTATCTGCCGTTGCGATGAACAGCGCGATTCCGGTCACTTTCGGGGTGCTGACCACCGAAAATATTGAACAGGCCATTGAACGTGCGGGAACCAAAGCCGGTAACAAAGGGGCGGAAGCCGCGATGACCGCGCTGGAAATGATCAATGTAATTAAAGCCATCAAAGGCTGAATCCGGATTTTAGTAAGGGGATATGTGTGAAACCTGCAGCTCGTCGTCGTGCTCGTGAATGTGCCGTTCAGGCGCTTTATTCGTGGCAGTTATCCGGCAATAATATTGCGGATGTTGAATCAGAATTTCTGTCAGAGCAGGATGTCAAAGACGTTGATGTCGCCTATTTTCGTGAGCTGTTCTTCGGTGCGGCAACGAATGCGGTGCGCCTTGATGCACTGATGGCTCCGTACCTCTCCCGCCAGCTGGAGGAGTTAGGTCAGGTGGAAAAAGCGGTTCTGCGTCTGGCGATGTATGAATTAAGCTACCGTGAGGATGTCCCTTACAAAGTGGTTATCAACGAAGCGATTGAACTGGCGAAAGTGTTCGGCGCGGAAGAGAGCCACAAGTTTGTCAATGGCGTGCTCGATAAAGCCGCGCCGAATGCCCGCAGAAAGTAATCATCTGATACTTTTATGCACGGACATAAATGACATGATATAAAAGAGGCCGGTTTAACCGGCCTTTTGTCTTTATCTGATTGCGGAATTTCTGATTATGGCTTGTGGTGAATTTGATCTCATCCGGCGTTTTTTTGACCGGCAGCACTATTACCGCCGGGACGTTGAACTGGGTATCGGGGATGATTGCGCTCTGATGACCGTAGCGGAAAAACAGCAGGTTGCTGTCAGCACGGATACCCTGGTGTCCGGTATTCATTTTCTGCCTTCCGTTTCTGCCCGTGATCTGGCGTGGAAATCCCTTGCGGTGAATTTAAGTGATCTGGCCGCTATCGGTGCTGATCCGGCCTGGGTTTCACTGGCGCTGACACTGCCGTCCATTGATGAAGCGTGGCTGGGCGAATTCAGCGACAGCTTCTTTGAGCAACTGAATTATTACGGCATGCAGTTAATCGGCGGTGATACCACACGCGGTCCGATGAGCCTGACACTGACGGTTCATGGTCTGGTCCCGGCAGGACGTGCGATGAAACGCGCCGGTGCCCGCAACGGTGACTGGATCTATGTCACCGGCACGCTGGGCGACAGCGCCGCCGGACTGGCGATTTTGCTGGGTGAATTGCAGCCTGAAGACCCGGCACATCAAGAATATCTGCTGAAACGCCATCTGCGCCCGCAGCCGCGTATCTTACAGGGGCAGGCGCTACGCGACCTCGCATCCTCAGCAATTGATATTTCTGACGGACTGATTTCCGATCTCGGCCACATCCTGAAAGCGAGCCGCTGCGGTGCCAGGATTGAGCTGGATAACTTACCGATGTCTGAGGCACTGAAAGCCTGTTCATCACCGGAGCAGGCACTCGCCCGTGCGCTGGCGGGTGGTGAGGATTATGAACTGTGCTTTACCGTTCCGGAAATTAACCGTGGCGCGCTGGAAATGGCACTGGCACACACTGGCGCACCTTTCTGCTGTATCGGGCAGATGAAACCGGAGAGTGACGGTATCCGCTATTTCAGCAAAGGTGAGGAAGTAAAACCGGCCCTGAGCGGGTTTGATCATTTTGCGGTGAAAGCGGTGGCTGAGTAAGCGGCAAAGACATTCTTGATGACATAAAAAACCCTGCGTCAGCAGGGTTTTTTATGTCCGGAAGGATAATCAGGCTTTTGCCAGATACGCTTCGATGGACTTCTGAATATGCTCTGCATCCAGGCCCATATCGCTGCGGATCTCTTCCTGGTCGCCCTGCGGCACATAGCTGTCCGGCAGGCCGATATTGAGCACAGGCACCGGCTTGCACTGTGCCATCAGGAATTCGTTCACACCACTGCCCGCACCGCCCATAACGGCGTTTTCTTCGACCGTTACCAGGGTGTCATGGCGTACGGCCATCTCCAGGATCAGGGCTTCATCCAGCGGTTTGACAAAACGCATATCCACCACGGTGGCGTTCAGATTTTCCGCTGCTTTCAGCACTTCTTCCAGCAACGTACCGAAGACCAGAATTGCGGTTTTTTCCCCTTCACGGCGCACAACGCCTTTACCGATCTCCATCAGAGCCAGTGGCTGGAGTGTGGCACCACAACCGCCGCCGCGCGGATAACGTACCGCAACAGGGCCTTTGCCGTAGTGATAGCCGGTGTGCAACATCTGACGGCACTCGTTTTCATCACTCGGGGTCATGATCACCATGTTCGGCAGGATGCGCAGGAAGGAGAGATCAAACGCCCCCTGGTGTGTCGGGCCGTCGTTACCGACAATCCCGGCGCGGTCGATAGCAAACAGCACCGGCAGTTTCTGGATCGCGACATCGTGGATCACCTGGTCGTAGGCGCGTTGCAGGAAACTGGAGTAAATTGCGACAACCGGCTTGTAACCGCCGATAGCCAGCCCGGCGGCAAAGGTGACGGAGTGCTGTTCAGCAATTGCGACATCAAAATACTGATCCGGGAAGGATTTGGAGAAGCGTACCATACCGGAACCTTCGCGCATGGCGGGGGTGATCGCCATCAGTTTCGGATCGTGTTCTGCTTCTTCACACAGCCAGTCACCGAAGATTTTTGAGAAGGTCGGCTTGGACGATTTGCTTTTCGGCAGTGTGCCGGTTGACGGATCAAACTGCGGCACGGCGTGCCAGCTGATCGGATCTTTTTCAGCCGGTTCATAACCGCGCCCTTTTTTCGTCATAATATGCAGGAACTGAGGGCCTTTCAGGTCACGCATATTTTTCAGCGTCTGGATCAGTGCCAATACATCGTGACCGTCCACCGGCCCGATATAATTAAAGCCCAGCTCTTCAAAGAACGTGCTCGGCACCACCATCCCTTTGATGTGCTCTTCGGTTTTCTTCAGCAAATCTTTGATTGGCGGCAGGCCGGAGAACACTTTTTTGCCGCCTTCACGCAGCGTGGTATAGAGCTTGCCGGAGAGCAGTTGCGCCAGGTGGTTATTGAGGGCACCGACGTTTTCCGAGATAGACATTTCGTTGTCGTTGAGGATCACCAGCATGTCGGATTTGATATCCCCGCCGTGGTTCATTGCCTCAAAGGCCATACCGGCGGTGATCGCGCCGTCACCGATCACACAGACGGTTTTGCGGTTGCGTCCTTCGCGGGCTGCGGCCACCGCCATCCCGACACCGGCACTGATGGAGGTGGAGGAGTGTCCGACACTGAGGACATCATATTCACTCTCTTCGCGCCACGGGAAGGCGTGCAGCCCGTTTTTATGGCGGATGGTGTCAATGCGGTCACGGCGCCCGGTCAGGATCTTGTGCGGATAGGCCTGGTGGCCGACATCCCAGATCAGGTTATCAAACGGCGTCTGATAGACATAATGGAGTGCCACAGTCAGTTCAATCGTGCCGAGACCGGAGGCAAAATGCCCGCTGGAACGGCTGACACTGTTTAACAGATATTGCCGCAGTTCATCGCAGAGTTTCGGTAAACTCTCTTTTGGTAACAGACGCAAATCATCGGGCGTCTCAACGAGTGCCAAAGTCGGATATTTAGCGATATCAATACTCATGTAATGCTCACTAATTCTTATTAAAGTTTCTGAAAATACCGGAACGTGCCGGACGGATTAGCTGTTACGTTCAATCACAAAATTAGCAAGTTCACGCAGGGTTGCTGTGTTGTAATGATGTTCTTCAAGCTGTGAAAGCGCAGCCAGTGATTCCTGATAAAGCGCCTGTGCTTTATCCTGCGCCGCTTTCAGCCCGAGCAGTGACGGATAGGTGCTCTTCCCGTGAGCGGCGTCACTGCCCTGGCTTTTTCCGATCACATCCGTATGACCGATAACATCCAGAATGTCATCCTGAACCTGAAACGCCAGGCCGATCGCCTGCGCGTAAGTGTCGAGAGCCGGTAATACAGCATAGCCTGCTTCACCGGCACTCATCGCGCCCATACGGACGGAAGCACGGATTAAAGCACCGGTCTTATGGTTGTGTATTTGTTCCAGCGCATGAATACCGATGTTTTTTCCTTCCGCTGCCAGATCAAGCGCCTGGCCGCCGCACATTCCGCCAAGACCGGCGGCATCGGCCAGTTCGGCGATCATCGCCAGACGGTCTTCCGGGCGGACATCCGGCATCGGCCGGGCGGCAAGAATGGCAAATGCCTGGGTTTGCAGGGCATCCCCCGCCAGAATTGCATTCGCTTCACCAAAGGCGACGTGGCAGGTTGGTTTGCCGCGGCGCAGTGTATCGTCATCCATAGCAGGTAAATCGTCATGGATCAGGGAATAGGCGTGAATACACTCAATCGCTGCCGCCGGGGCATCCAGGTTTTCAGCCGTCACACCAAACATCTCACCGGTGGCGTACACCAGGAACGGGCGCAGACGTTTTCCGCCGAGCAGGGCACCGTAATGCATGGCTTTACCCATGTCGGTGGCGGCAAACGGCAGTGTGGTCAGGATCTCATCAAGAACGTGATCAACACGCTCTCTGGCCTGTGTCAGTTGGTTGCGGAATGTTTCGGGAGTTTGTTCTGGCATGGTCATTCTCGTTCACACAGGGAACCGCCGGATCCGGGCGGTCAGTCGTTTTCAGGTGTAAAATCGCTCAGCGGGGCGTTTTCATCATCATTAAGCAGGATCTGAACCCGCTGTTCGGCTGCCATCAGGGTTTTCTGGCTGGTGCGCGTCAGTGCGATACCGCGTTCAAACTCGGCCAGGGCTTCTTCCAGTGGCAGGTTACCCGCTTCCAGGCGGGTGACGATCCCTTCAAGGGCATCGAGTGATGCTTCAAAGCTCAGTGCATCGGTTTTTGTTGCGGATGTTTTTTTGGTCATGGTCTGTTTTTCACTGATGTTGCATTTATGTCGCAAATAATTCCTAGTTTACACTTTTCAGTGAAAATTGTGCCTTTCATTTACGATTTTTACGGGGCAGATCGAGATATGGTGATATACTGCCGCCTTTCAATTTCATCAACGGGGATTGCCGCTGCCTGACGCCGGCTGCTCCGTCCTTTGCAAATCAAGCCGATAGCCAGTAAACCGTTATGAAGTTTATCATTAAATTATTTCCTGAAATTACCATCAAAAGCCAGAGTGTCCGCCTGCGCTTTATTAAAATTCTGACCAGTAATATCCGCAATGTGCTTAAGGATCTGGCCGAAGACGTGGCGGTTGTCCGTCACTGGGACTATCTTGAAGTCCGCGTGAAGAAAGAAGAACTTGGTGAGGGGGTGGCTGACCGCCTGACCCGCATTCCCGGCATTCACCATATTTTACAGGTGGAAGAGCGCGCGTTTACCGATCTGCATAATATCTATGAGCAGACGTTTGAGATGTATGCCGCATCACTGGAAAATAAAACCTTCTGTGTCCGCGCCAAGCGCCGTGGTAAGCACCCGTTCAGCTCCATCGAACTGGAGCGCTATGTCGGCGGCGGTCTGAACCAGCATATTCCGTCCGCGAAGGTGAAACTGACGCATCCTGATGTGACGGTGAATCTGGAAGTGGAAGATGACAAACTGATCCTCGTGGTACGCCGTCTGGAAGGGATCGGCGGTTTCCCGATCGGGACTCAGGAAGATGTGCTGTCTCTGATCTCCGGCGGTTTCGATTCCGGTGTCTCCAGCTATATGCTGATGCGCCGTGGTTGCCGTGTTCATTACTGCTTCTTTAATTTAGGCGGTGCGGCACATGAAATCGGTGTGAAACAGGTGGCGCATTACCTGTGGAACCGTTTCGGCAGTTCGCACAAAGTCCGCTTTGTGGCGGTGAATTTTGAGCCGGTCGTGGCGGAAATTCTGGAAAAAGTGGATGACGGCCAGATGGGCGTGGTGCTCAAACGGATGATGGTCCGCGCGGCATCCCGTGTCGCGGAACGTTACGGCGTACAGGCGATTGTGACCGGCGAGGCGCTGGGACAGGTTTCCAGCCAGACGCTGACTAACCTGCGCATGATCGACAACGCAACAGACACCCTGGTGCTGCGTCCGCTGATTTCACATGACAAAGAAACCATTATCAATCTCGCCCGTCAGATCGGTACTGAAGATTTCGCCCGTACCATGCCGGAATTCTGCGGCGTGATCTCGAAAAACCCGACTGTGAAAGCGGTGAAAGAGAAAATCGAGGCCGAAGAAGAGAAATTCGATTTCGCGATTCTGGATGATGTGGTGCTCAACGCGCAGAATATGGATATCCGTGTGATCGCGCAGCAGAGTGAGCAGCAGGTCACTGAAGTGGAAATGGTGTCTGAACTGTCTGCCACCGATGTGGTGCTGGATATCCGCTCGCCGGATGAACAGGAAGCGCATCCGCTGAAAATTGAGGGAACGGAAGTGCGGACACTGCCGTTCTACAAGCTCAGCACTCAGTTCGGTGATTTACCGGCGGAGACCACTTATCTGCTTTACTGTGATCGCGGGGTGATGAGCCGTCTTCAGGCACTTTACCTGGCAGAGCAGGGTTATACCAATGTGAAGGTGTATCGTCCCTGAGCCGTGATATATTCTTTGTTGCTGAACCCCGCCTCTGAGGAGCCGGGGTTTTTTATTGTCTTTTTTCAGAGTATAAGGGATACCGTTGTGCCCGTTCCGGCACTATGCTGTCCGGCAGCAACATCCATTACTGACGGGGTTTCAGAATGAAAAACAGTGCGGTTCAGGCACCGGCAAGCCGTTTTATCTATTTTATTGTTATTGTGGTGGCGCTCCTTCAGGGGGTTACACTGAATGCAACATCCGATTACCTTATCCGCAGTTCGTGGCAGGTGCCGGGGTCGCTGGTCTGGCTGCCGATGCTGCTGGCGCTGTTTGTGCCGTCGGTATTCAGTTATCTGATTAACTTGTTTTCCTCAGCGGCACTCTGGGCCGGGCTGCTGCTGACAGCCGTTCTCTGTGTCTGGATGAATTTCTGGTATCTGAGTGAGGCAACGGCAGGTCACACCCGTGAGCTCTCTTCACTCATTCCTCTGCTGGTACTGCTGTTCTGGCTGATTCTGCCGTGGTTTCAGCTGCGGCAGTTGTCCGGTTCGTGGAACCCGGATTATGCGCTGCTGACAGAGCAGTATGTCAGAAATACCGTGCTGGGTGCGCTGGCGGGGTTTATCGGCCTGCTGGTGATGGGGATGCTGTTTCTGGCGGTTTATCTGTTCCGGATTGTGAATCTGGAATTTCTCAGTAACTGGCTGAATGATTCTCTGTATTTCTGGATGAGTTTCTGTCTCGGGTTCAATATCAGCCTTGTGTTTATCCGGACTGTGTTTACGTTCAGCACCGGAAAAATCGCCGGGTATGTGGCGCGGGTACTGTTACCGCTGCTGACCGTTATTGGTGTCATTGCGGCAGGCGGATTGTTGTTATCCGTGGTCACCGGTGTTCGTGTCAGTGGTCTGGGTTCATTCACCATGATCTGGTTTGTCGCGCTGAATATCATTCTGCTGAATCTGGTTTACGGTAATGCATGTGTGCCGCGTTTCCGCTCCTGGCTCAACGGCGTGGTGCTGGCCGGTGTGCTGCTGTTGAACGTTTTTTCACTGTCATCAGTTTACGGCATTCTGGTGCGGGTTAATCAATACAGCTGGAGTATGGATCGGTTATACGGATTTTGTATCGCGCTGTTTCTGGCGGTGGTCGTGCTGGCGTACAGTGCGGCGCTGTTATGGAAACGCAGCGGATGGGCCGTATTGCTCGGGCCGGTCAACAAAGCCGGATTACTGACGCTGATGGCGGTTATTCTGGTGATCAGCAGTCCGCTGGCGGATTTTAAACAGATCACGGCAAACAGTATTCTGGCGGGTATTGAAAAGGGCAGAATCAAAGTCACTTCTGATATCCGTTATACCCTGGAAGACCTGGGGAAACGGGGAGAGGCGGTACTCGCGGTGCTGAATGAAAATCCGGAATACAATAAAGCACTGACATACTCCTCTTATGATCAGGATAACCGCCGGACACTGCGGGAGGTCATGCTCACAGTACCGGGCAGCCCGCCGCTGCCGGAATCCTGGTGGGAAGGAAAACCGGATGTGACACGCGGCTGGTTCTGTACGGAATCCTCCGCGAACGGAGAGTGTCTCGGTTTTATGGCGGATGCGGACGGCGACGGACAGGATGATGCGCTGGTCTGTGTTAACGGTTATTCTGATTTATCGTTCTATTGTCAGGTCTGGCAGCGAGCCACAGAAGTTACAGATGGTCAGCCGGATAAACAGGTCTGGGAAGAACGTGATTACCAGGATATTCAGTATGCCTCTGAAGAAGAGAAGCAGGCGGCCTGGGCGGCGCTGAAAGCGGGACATTATTCACTGAAACCCAAAGTCTGGATGATGGTGACACCGGAACCACAGGTACAGTAAATATGAAAATGCCCGGCATCACAGAGCGCCGGGCGTTTTTATCAGTTATCTGCCAGGGAGCGGTAAGGGGTGTCCTGATAATCCCATATCCCCGGTGGCAGCACTAATTCCGCCGCGACTTTCGCGGCGGTTTCCTGTCCGCAAAGGCGCTCTGTCAGACGCAGGGCAAAATCGATGGCGGTGGCGGGGCCCTGGCTGGTCAGCAGATTAACGCGCTCATCAAAATAGACCCGCTGATTGACCCACTGTTTTGCCGGTATTTTATCTTCCAGTGCCGGATAGCCGGTCATATTGCCGAGCGGAAACAGATTGTGGGGCACCAGAATGACAGACGGTGCCGCGCAGATAGCGGCAACAATGTGCCCGTCACAATGCATGCGGCGGATTTTTTCAATCACCAGCGGGCTGTCACGCAGATTCTCCGCACCTTTCAGGCCGCCCGGCAGCACAATGGCATCAAACGGGGTGTCCGCCACCCGCACCAGCGGGATATCGGCCATAATGCGGATCCCGCGTGAACCGGTGACCAGGCAACTGCCGTCATCATTGGCACTGGCGAGTGTGACCGTCACACCGGCACGGACCAGCAGATCAGCGGTGGTGACGGTTTCGGTTTCTTCGCAGCCGTCAGCGAGACAAATGAGAACTGAAGGGGGCATTTTGTTCCTCTTTTTGTTTGACGAGGCTGTAAACGTGAATATGTTCCGGCAGCAGGATCCCGTGATAGCGGGCGCGTTGCAGCAGATAGCCGGTGATGTAATCAATTTCGGTATAACGGCCGTAAAGGATATCCCGGCGCATGGAGGAACTGTGATCGGCGGTTTTTTCAATCACATGAAGAATGTATTCATAGATATCATCACCGTCAGTGTGGATCCCCTCACGCAGCATCACTTCTGCCACTTCATCACACAGCACGCGGATTTGCGGCAAATGTGCCATCAGTTCGCCGTTTTTGCAGTCATAGATAACGGTGAGCGGGGAAATGACACAGTTTACGGCGAGTTTTTGCCAGCTGGCTGCATCAATTTCATCATGCCAGGCTACGTCCGGCAGTGCATCATGCAGAATATCCGCCAGATGGCCGTAATGACGGGCGCGTTCATTCACCGGACCGATGTGGGTCAGTCCCCGGCGGCTGTGATGCAGCAGGCCGTTTTCTTCAAATGCGCCGTGGGAGGTGATGCCGGTCAGCAGCGGGTTCGGGCAGAGGGATAATTCACGCGCCACACCCATGCCATTGTGCAGCAGTAACACCGGGCAGGATTCCGGTATCTGCGGCAGCAACTGATTCACAGCTTCGGAGGTTTGCCACGCTTTCAGGCAAACCAGTAATAATTCGGTTTGTGCGAGGAATTCCGGATCGTTTGTGGTAAATTGCCCGTAAAACGGCTCTCCGTTCAGAGAGTCAATATTCACATTCAGGTAGGGCCGGGGAATACGCATCCATCCCTGCACCTCATGATTGCCTGACAGTGCAGCGAGCCAGAGTTTCCCGATTGCGCCGCAACCCAGTACTGTTATTTTCATAAGGACTCCGGACAGCGAAAAAGATGTGAGCAATATCACTGAATAATACCACTTTTTGGCCGTTTGCACCTTAGTAAATATAGCGGGAAATATAGTGCTTTTGTTGGTTTGATAAACCCGGTATTATGCCGGTCAGTTGAATATAGGGAGGTCTTCCGATGCCATCATTTGATATTGTTTCTGAAGTTGAATTACATGAAGTGCGCAATGCCGTGGAAAACGCACAGCGTGAAGTGACCAGCCGCTGGGATTTCCGCAACATTACCGCCACAATTGAGCTCAATGAGAAAAATAACAGTGTTAAAATGACCAGTGAATCTGATTTCCAGGTCAATCAGCTGGTTGATATTATGCGGGAAAAACTGGCGAAACGCGGAATCGACGGTGCGTCTCTGACTGTACCGGATGAGATTGTTCACAGCGGTAAGCTGTACAGTGTGGAAGCAACCCTGTTACAGGGGATCGATGCTGCACTGGCGAAAAAGATCGTCAAGCTGATCAAAGACAGCAAACTGAAAGTGCAGGCACAAATCCAGGGTGAAGAAGTCCGGGTGACCGGCAAATCCCGTGATGATTTACAGTCTGTCATGGCACTGGTACGCGAAGGGAAACTGGGGCAGCCTTTCCAGTTCAAAAACTTCCGCGACTGAGTGTTATCCGGCAACCTGCATCAGTACGGTTGCCGGTTCTTGTCAGCCCTGTAAAACGGCTTCGAGTTGTTTGCGGTTTGACAGTCTGGTATCCGTTTTCACATACACCGCCCGCTCCTGCGTAATAATCACCACATCACGCACACCCGGTTGTTCGCGTAATTTCACTGCAATATCCGGATTATTCACGTCATTTTCCGGTAAATCCAGGCGCAGGCTGCTGACATACGGCGGCTGACGCAGTGTCAGGCTGACGGCCAGCCAGATAAGTGTCAGTATCAGGCCTCCGCCGAAAACCGTTACCGCACCATTGATGCCGTAGAGCAGTCCGCCGAGGCTGCCACCCAGCGCCACTCCGATAAACTGGCTGGTGGAGTAGATCCCCATCGCCGTTCCTTTATAGCCAGCCGGCGCTTCTTTGCTGATCAGTGACGGCAGAATCGCTTCCATCACATTGAAGGCGATAAAGAAAATCTGTAACCCGCCGTACAGCAGCCACAGGTTTTTGCCTGCCAGCAGAAACACGATTTCCGCCAGCGCCATCATAACTACGCAACTGACAAAAACCTGCTTCATTTTGCGGTACTTTTCCGCATAAATAATAAACGGCAGAACAGACACGAAGGCGATCAGCATCGTGTACAGATACGCTTTCCAGTGAGATTCCCGTGCCAGCCCCGCATCACTCATCACCAGAGGAAGGGCGACAAAGGTGGCCATCAGAAGTGTATGCAGGGCGAGGATCCCGAAATTCAGCCGCGCGAGCTGCTTATCCATCAGCACCTGCTTAATCGCGCCTTTTACCACGGCGGTTTCCCGGTTCTGGCGGTGCTCCTTGTTGTCCGGCACCACATACAGGGTGACGAGGATCCCGAGAAAGGCGAGCAGGGCAATGCCCCAGAACAGGCCGGACAGGCCGACGATATCCGCCAGTACCGGGCCGAGTACCAGGGCAACGGCAAAGGTGATCCCGATACTGATACCGATAAACGCCATCGCTTTGGTACGGTTCTGCTCGCGGGTGGTATCGGACAGTAATGCCATGACGGCAGCGGATATCGCACCTGCGCCCTGGAGTGCCCGTCCGGCAATCACGCCGTAGATGGAGTGGCTGAGTGCGGCAACAATACTGCCCGCCATAAAGATAATCAGCCCGCCGACGATCAGCGGCTTGCGGCCGATTTTGTCAGAAAGCAGGCCGAAGGGGATCTGGAAGATAGCCTGGGTCAGGCCGTAGACACCAATGGCAAAACCTATCAGGGTGCTGGTGGCGTCTTTAAAATCGAGTCCGAACGTGGTGATAACAGGCAATACCATGAACATGCCGAGCATGCGCAGAGAAAATACCGAGCCTAACCCCCAGGTCGCGCGACGCTCAACCGGGGTCATTTTATTATCGTTCATGGGATAACCTCAAAAAAACAGACACCACATTCTAATGAGATTTGTGGTTTTTGCTAAACACAAAATGGCAGGGGAGCCCTGCCATTTTGTTATTACAGAAAGTGTGTGTTAACGACTGTAAGCCAGCAGAACATCACCGGAGACACTGGGGTCAACAGACATCATCACACTGAGTGACGTGATAGCGACAATGGAGAACACGAACAGCTTACGCGCCCAGACACGATCATTCGTTGTCTTATAGCCCGATAACGCCATGCCCAGCCACCAGACACTGACTGCCGCGGCGACAATCAGGTACTTATATCCCGCATACCCGCTGATGGCGAGCATCAGTGTGGCAAACATAAAGGCGATGATGTACAGGATAATGTGGTTTTTCGCCACAGAAATACCTTTAATCACCGGCAGTACAGGGATATTGGCTGCCTGGTAATCTTTGAAACGGAAGATGGCGATCGCGTAGGAGTGCGGCATCTGCCATAAACTGAAGATTAACAGCAGGATCAGGGCACCGGTATCAAACTGACCTGTTACCGCGCAGTAGCCGATAACCGGCGGTGCGGCACCGGACAGACTGCCGACCAGTGTGCCGTAGACTGATTTGCGTTTCATGTACAGGCTGTAAACCCCGACATAAACCACAAAGCCGACAACAGCAATCAGCATTGCCACTGCATTGGCGGCCACTAACAGCAGCACCATGCCGGCAATACCCAGCACAGAGGCATAAACCAGACTGATTTTCGGGTCAATAAGCCCTCTTACCAGAGGGCGGTTTTTCGTGCGTTCCATGACGGAGTCGATGTCGCGGTCGATGTAATTGTTAAAAACACAACCGGAGGCCACGACCAGCGAGACACCGAGCAATGTCGCAATGAACAGGGGGTAATCAATGTCACCTTTGGAGGCGAGCAGGAATCCCCCGACCACAGAAATTAAATTTCCGAAAATAATTCCCGGTTTGGTCACTTGCAGGTATTGCTTCATCATATCGGCAACTCTTAATCAACCATCATATTGATGTTCAGGTTGTACATAATCCACAGTGAACCCACGACCACGATACCGATAATGAGGAGCGTGAACAGGAACGCAATCAGGTTCCAGCGCTCTTCAGACGCGGTATTCATGTGCAGGAAGCACACCAGGTGAACAAGAATCTGAACAACAGCAGTAATCACAACAGTCGCCAGCAGCACAGATGTTGAGGCGGTTCCCTCAATCACCATATAAAACGGGATGACTGTCAGAATGACCGACAATATAAAGCCGATCAGATAGGTTTTCACACTACCGTGGCTTGCCCCGGTACCGGCTGTATTTGAATGACTCATTACAGTGCCCCCAACAGATAAACAACGGTGAACACACAAATCCAGACCACGTCCAGGAAGTGCCAGAACAGGCTTAAGCAGTTCAGGCGGGTTTTATTCACTTCGGTCAGGCCGCGGCGGCTGGTCTGGATGATCATGATGATGATCCAGATAAGACCGGCTGTGACGTGAAGACCGTGTGTTGCCACCAGGGTGAAGAAACCGGACAGGAAGCCGCTGCGGTCAGGGCCGTAACCTTCGCTGATTAATTCATGGAATTCATAGATTTCCATCGCCACGAAGCCGAGGCCGAACAGGAAGGTGACAAATAACCACAGATTAACCTGACCCACCTGATTGCGGTTCATTGCCAGCATGGCAAAGCCGTAGGTGATACTGCTGAATAACAGCAGGAAGGTTTCCACCAGTACAAACTGTAAGTTAAAGATTTCTTTGCCCGACGGGCCGCCGGCGGTGCCGTCTTTCAGCACCACATAAATGGCGAACAGACTCGCAAACAGAATCAGGTCACTCATCAGGTAGACCCAGAATCCGAAGACCTTGGTCGCACCTGCATCGTGATGCCCATGATTATCATGGGCGTTATTATGTTGAGTCAGGGTATTAGTTGACATTATCCACACCTGCCTTGCTCAGTTGTTCGTAGTGGGCGTTTTCGATTTTTTCGACTTCAGCCACAGGAACATAGTAATCCACATCTTCGTCGAAGCTTTTTGCAATCCAGGTGACGATCATGCCGGCGAAACCGACAATCGCGAGCCACCAGATATGCCAGATCATGGCGAAACCAAAGATCAGGCTGAAACCGGCGATAATCACACCTGCTGCCGTGTTTTTCGGCATATGAATTTCTTCATATTTTGCAGGACGTTTATGCGCGGTGCCTTTTTCTTTCATATCCCACCATTCATCACGGGACTGAACATCCGGTACTTCAGCAAAGTTATAGAACGGAGGTGGTGAAGAGGTTGCCCACTCCAGCGTGCGGCCGCCCCACGGATCCCCGGTAAGGTCGCGGTTCTGGTCGCGGTCACGGATACTGACGTAGAACTGAATAACCTGGCACAGAATACCGACACCGATGATAGCCACGCCGACAGCTGCGATTAACAGCATGGTGTGGAAGGTCGGGTCAATGTTCTGGCTGATACGGCGGGTCATTCCCATGAAGCCCAGCACGTAAACCGGCATAAAGGCAACAAAGAAACCGATGAACCAGCACCAGAATGCGCGGACACCCCATTTTTCGTTCAGGGTGAAACCGAAGGCTTTCGGGAACCAGTAAGCGGTACCGGCGAAGCAACCGAAGACCACACCGCCGATGATGACGTTATGGAAGTGTGCAATCAGGAACAGGCTGTTATGCAGGACAAAGTTTGCCCCCGGCACGGCCAGCAGAACCCCGGTCATACCACCGACGGAGAAGGTGATAATAAAGCCGACCGTCCAGAGCATCGGGGTTTTGAATTCGATACGCCCCTGATACATGGTAAACAGCCAGTTGAATATCTTCACCCCGGTCGGAATGGAGATGATCATCGTGGCGATACCGAAGAAGGCGTTGACGTTAGCGCCGGAGCCCATGGTAAAGAAGTGGTGCAGCCAGACGATAAAGGACAGTACGGTAATCGCGATAGTTGCCCATACCAGTGAGGTATAGCCGAACAGGCGCTTTTTCGAGAATGTCGCAGTGACTTCAGAGAAGACCCCGAAGACCGGCAGAACCAGGATATACACTTCCGGGTGGCCCCATGCCCACACCAGGTTGATGTACATCATCATGTTGCCGCCCATATCATTGGTGAAGAAATGGGTGCCCAGGTAGCGGTCTAATGTCAGGCCGGTTAAGGTGACAGTCAGAATCGGGAACGCGGCGATAATCAGGATGTTGGTACAGAATGCCGCCCAGGTAAAGACCGGCATTTTCATCATTGACATGCCCGGTGCGCGCATACGCAGTACGGTGGCGAAGAAGTTCACCCCGGTCAGCAATGTACCGATACCGGATATCTGGAGACTCCACAGCCAGTAATCGACCCCGACGCCCGGGTTGTATTCCAGTCCCGACAGCGGCGGATAGGCCAGCCAGCCGGTCTGTGCAAATTCCCCGATACCCAGAGAGATATTCACCAGCATCACGCCGACCACGAAGAACCAGAAGCTCAGGGAGTTCAGGAACGGGAAGGCAACGTCACGGGCGCCGATCTGTAACGGCACAACCAGGTTCATCAGGCCGACAACAAACGGTGTCGCGACGAAGAAGATCATAATAACGCCGTGGGCGGTAAAGATCTGGTCGTAGTGTTCAGGCGGCAGGAATCCGGCTTCACCGGCAGACGAAAGGGCCTGCTGGGCGCGCATCATAATGGCGTCAGCAAAACCACGGATAAGCATCACCATCGAAACGATGATGTACATAATACCGATTTTTTTATGGTCAACGGTGGTCAACCATTCAGTCCATAACCACGTCCATTTGCGGAAGTAGGTGATAAGACCGACAAGTGCAGCACCACCCAGAATGATACCCAGTACCGTAATTACAACGATAGGCTCATGCAGGGGGATGGCATCCAGTGTTAATTTTCCGAACATGCTTTACCCCTCATTCCCGGCATGAGCTGCAGGCATATGGCTGCTGTGTTCATCTGCGCTCATGTTCATCATTGAATGGCTTTCGCCTTCGTGTGTCTTCCCCGCACCGTGACCGCTGTGACCAAATTTGTTAATGGTCTCAACATACAGGTTTGGTTTGACAGCGGAGAAATAGACAACCGGGTTGTTCACACTCGGTTTTGCCAGTGCGTCAAACGCTTCGGTGGTGGTCAGGGTGTCCGGTGAGGCTTTCACCTTCGCAACCCACTCATCGAAGGCTTCGCGTGTCGGGGTGGCAGTGGCGGTAAATTTCATGTCAGAGAAACCGTGGCCGCTGTAGCTGGCAGAAATGCCTTTGTACACGCCCGGCTCTTCCGCAATCAGATGCAGTTTGGTCTGCATACCTGCCATCGCATAAATCTGGCCGCCTAACTGCGGGATGAAAAACGAGTTCATCACAGAATCAGAGGTGATTTTGAAATTGACAGGAACACCGACAGGGAATGCGATCTCATTGACAGTGGCAATGCCCTGATCCGGATAGATAAATAACCATTTCCAGTCCATTGAGATAACCTGGATGGTGACAGGCTCCTGGTCACTGACCAGCGGCTTGTACGGATCCAGCTCATGGGTGGTTTTCCATGTAATGGTACCCAGGATCAGAATGATAATGATCGGAACAGTCCAGACGACCAGCTCGATTTTATTGGAATGCGCCCAGTCAGGACGGTAAGTTGCTTTTCTGGTTTCCCGGTAACGCAGGGCAAAAACGATTGCCATGATAATGACCGGAATAACCACAATGAGCATCAGACCAATGGCGGTTAAAATCAGTGTTTTTTGCTCAGCACCGATAGTGCCTTTCGGGTTCATCAGTGCCATATCGCATCCGCCCAGCAAAAGTGCAGATGCGAGCAGCGAGATTACCCCAATACTCTTTTTGTAGTTCATAAGTCTCATCCAACGACCCCAAAAACAAAGGTACTCAAGTACTCTTGTCGTTTCATCAGTCCGCACATATTACGGCAAGGTAAGATCAGTGTAAATATATGTAATAAGATTGGTTGGTTTGTTGCCTCTTTATGTTAAAAGGATCACAAGTGAGCCAAATTTTATGAAATCGTGAAATAAAAATAACGATTTTAACAATCAGGAGACAAATTTATATTTAAGCTTAGATTAGGGAAGGAAATACCGAAAGGATGAAACACTGATTATTACACTTTATGTGATGTAATGGTGAAATTTTTTTGTTCAGAAACAGTTTCCTGGTAAAAATACGGGGGGTTTTTGCCCCCCGCAGCGGAAAAATGTGATCTAGAAGTTATATTTTATGCTGTAAACCACAGCCTGCTGGTAAAAATCTTCACCCAGTTTGTTATCCGCATAGCGGTACTGAATGCCGGTTGTCACTGACGGAACCGGTGTCCACCATAAGGCCAGTGCGCCGTTGACGCCGTCACGCCCGCCGTTACCGTAACGATCGTTGCGGTTAAGCTCGATTTCGTTCCAGTTGGTGACGCTGAATTTTTCATTCCACAGGTTGAAGTCATAACCGGCAACCCAGCCGAGGACATAGCCGTTGTTGCCGCTGTAAAACGTTTGATCAACATAGTGCAGGGCAGCAAATGGTTTGAACCATAAGCCGTTGAATTCGGTGTTATAACCGATACCGTACAGGGTGTTCACTTCATGGAAATTACCGCCGTTACCCGGCAGAGAGTAAGTACCGTAGACATGGCCGTAGGCGTTGAAACCGGTATCACCGAGGTAGATACGCGCGGTGGTTTTGAAGGTGTAACGCTGGTTATCACCGGCATCGGAATCGTTTTTACTGTTAAACGCGTTCTCGAGGTCGAAGAAACCATAGAGCTCACCCCAGCTGAAACCGGCACCGCCTTCAAGCTCCAGATACGCAAAGTCATCCTTGTGCGTGCTGTTGCCGCTTTTGTGAGTGGTATGCGGGGTCCAGTCCAGATAGTTCATGCTGACGTTAGCAAAACCCCACTGATATTCAGCCTGCGCAGAAAACGCGGCGGTTGCAGCGATCAGGGCTGCAATAGTCGTTTTTTTCATAATTTATTAGCTGTTTATTTGGTCGTTAAAGAATACAGAAGTCAGAAGTAACAGCGCGAATATAGGGTGAAGGCACAAAAAGGAAAATGGGTGATGTGACGTATTTGTGGTTTTGAATGTAATTTTGGGAAATAAATTACAAAAATTGTGACTTATATCTAAAATTAACAATAAAAAAAGCCGGTAAAAACCGGCTTTATAAACTTTTGATTGAATTTTTTCTGATATTCGTAGCAGCCTGTCAGGCCAGTTTATCGCGGCGGAGTGCACAATAATCGAGCAGTCCGCCGAGGAACAGCCCGGCAATACCGATATTCAGGCCGTAAATAAACAGATCGCCTTTCAGCGTGTCAGGAATAAAGCCCGGTGTCAGTTCAAATACCCCGGTCAGCAGCAGGATCAGGCTGGCCGTGAACAGCACCGCTGTAATACCCAGCAGCGACATCGCTGTCCGGTAGCCGTTGCGGAAATGCCGCCTCGGCAGAAATTGTTCTGTTTTCTGGGTGTAGAGCAGTGTTTTGCGGCACAACATCAGCAGCAGCAATCCCGGAACCGCAGCAAACACGGTGAACAGATAGAACCAGCTCCAGCCGTAGGCTTCCACCATCCAGCCGGCAAACGGGCCGGTATAGACACGACCGACAGCAGACAGAGCTGACAGCAGCGCAAACTGTGTGGCAGAAAATGACCGGTTGCAGAGTGTCATCAGCAGGGCGACAAAGGCCGCCGTACCCATCCCGCCGCAGATATTCTCGATGAATACCACACCACCCATCATATAAATATTTTGCGGCGTGACAGACAGCACCCAGTAGCCGAGGTTGGAAAAACCCTGCAGGATCCCGAAGAACATCAGGGACTTAAACAGGCTCCAGCGCTGCATCAGATAACCGCCGTACAGCGCACCGACGATCGTGGCAGCCAGTCCCAGGGTTTTGTTGATAAGCCCCACTTCATCCGGACCGAACCCGGCTCCGCGGATCAGAAACGGTGTGCTCAGTGTCAGGGCAAAGGCATCCCCCATCTTATAAAGGACAATCAGCAGTAACAGCAGCCAGGTATTGTTGCGGGAGAAAAACTCCGCCAGCGGCTCCCGGACAGCCTCACGCAGCGTGCGCGGCGGCGGGGCATCGGTTTCCGGCTCTTTCGCTCTCAGTGTGGCAAACACACCAATCAGCATCATTCCCGCCATCAGCAGGTACATATTCTGCCAGCCGGTATAACGGTGGGCGATAAACAGTGCCAGGCCGCCGGAGAGCAGCATAGCCAGCCGGTAACCTAAGGTTGATATCGCAGCCCCGGTACCGCGATCTTTCGCGGACAGCAAATCTGTTTTATAAGCATCAAAAATGATGTCCTGTGAGGCTGAGCAGAACGCAACAATCGCGGCAGCTGCAGCCAGCCACCAGAGGTGTTCCGTCGGTTTGAGCATCCCCATGCCGGCAATACTGACAACCAGCAGAAGCTGTGTGGTGATCATCCAGCCGCGGCGGCGTCCGAGGAACGGCAGCTGGTAGCGATCCATAAACGGTGCCCACAGGAATTTAAACACATAGGCCTGGCTGACAAGGGTGAAAAACCCGATGGTCCTGATATCCACGTTTTCGACGGTGATCCAGGCCTGGAGTGTGCCGCTGGTCAGTGCCAGCGGTAATCCGGATGCGAAACCGAGCAGTAAAAGAATACGGGCATTACGCTCGCTGTATGTCGCCCAAATACTCCGGAGCATGATTATCCTCACACGCCGCAGGCTGCGGCGCATTGACAGTGACTGAAAACAACAGGCCGCCCGGCGTTATCCGGCTGCGGGCGGCACAGCAGATTAGTAGCGGGTGTTCTGTTTAATGAACTGGCTGATTTGGGTATCCTGAGCCATGTCCGCGACGATATCGCTGAGTGCGCGGTTAAAGGCGTCAGTGATTTTTTCATTGCTGGCGCTTAACGGGCCCTGCACATTATAGCTGGTGCGGAAAGTCCGGCTCTTTGTACTGTTATTCTGCGCGGTGGCGAGAACAGTAATATCAATATTGACGGTGATATTATGGCGCAGGCTGCCTTCCTGAACATCCGCCTTAAAGGTATTGATGGAAATCTGCACATTGGCATTTGCCGGTGAGCCAATCATAAAACCGCGCGCGGTCATCTGTTTTTCCAGGGTTTCCTGCATCAGGAAACGCAGATCACGGGACGGGCGCAGCTGTGCCAGCTGGCCGTTACGGCTGAATTCGGCCAGAGTCTGTGACGGGCGTTTATCCACACCGGTGATAGAGATGGTGGCGGCACCGAGCGTCGGATCCGCAGACGGTAATTTCATCACCGGTTCAATGGACAGGGTGTTGGACGGTGCCTGACACCCGGCCAGTAAGAGCATTGCGAACAGCGGGAGGAGGTATTTTTTCAACATAATATGAATCCGTTACAAGTTGTTGAAGTCAGTCACAGCACCGGATAAACGCCGGGGCGTGAGTGTTCGGCTTAACGCATGATGATAATCGGCTTTATCCGCGAATGGTATGGATTTTGATAAAAAACTCACTACACTGAGCTTTCTCTGAAAGCCAGTATTGACCGGAAGGATAGTTATGTCGGCATCATTTCCTGCTGTAATGCAGCAGCGTATTGAAAAAAAACTGAATCACGCGCTTATCCCTCATTATATTGATGTAGTGAATGAGAGCAGCCAGCACAATGTTCCGGCGGGATCGGAAACCCATTTTAAGGTGGTGGTGGTCAGTGAGACCTTTGCGGGCATGCGCCCGGTGGCCCGTCACCGTCATATGTACACGCTGCTGGCTGATGAGCTGGCAGGCGGGGTTCATGCTCTGGCGCTGCATACTTATACCCCGGATGAGTGGAATCACAGTCAGGGCCCGGTGAATCCGTCCCCGCGTTGTCACGGTGGCGGAAAGTAAGCCGCTGTTTGAGTGAAAAAGCAGCGCACAGCACAAAATTTAACAGAAAAAGGGTGAAATTCAGACTCTTTTGTCTGCACTTCTCGACGCGGCCTGTCAGCATCGCTATAATGTCGCGTCTGAAATTCCGTATGGTTTCGGGACGCTTCTGAATATAAGGGAACTCGGTTTTTAAATGCGACCGCCCCGGTTCATTATCGTTTCACACAGGCATCGGGCCGGTGTGAGATATGGAGTTGACCGAGCAATAGACTTTTTTGAGGTAATAAGATGCAAGTTTCTGTTGAAACGACTGAAGGCCTTGGGCGTCGTGTATTAATCACCGTTCCTGCAGCCGATATTGACAAAGAAGTAACTAAACAATTAGCTGAAATCGCCAAGAAAGCACGTATCGACGGTTTCCGTAAAGGTAAAGTGCCGCACAACATCATCAAACAGCGTTACGGCGATGTGGCGGTTCAGGATGCACTGAGCGACCTGATGTCACGTAACTTTGTCAGCGCTATCATCGAAAACAAAATCAACCCTGTCGGCGCGCCTGACTACAAAGTTGATGAGCCGTACAAAGAAGGTCAGGATTTCACTTACACTGTTGAGTTCGAAGTCTTCCCTGAAATTGAGCTGAAAGGTCTGGAAACAATCGAAGTTGAAAAACCGGTTGTTGAAGTCAAAGACGAAGACATCGACGGCATGGTTGAGACTCTGCGCAAACAGCAGGCTGAGTGGAAAGTGATTGAAGGCGCAGCTAAAGCTGACGATCGCATCACTATCGACTTCACCGGTTCTGTTGACGGCGAAGAGTTCGAAGGCGGCAAATCTTCTGATTTCGTCCTGGTCATGGGCCAGAACCGTATGATCCCGGGCTTCGAAGACGGTATCGTGGGTCACAAAGCCGGTGAAGAATTCGACATCGAAGTAACATTCCCGGAAGATTACCACGCTGAAAACCTGAAAGGGAAAGCAGCTAAATTCGCTATCAGCCTGAAAAAAGTGGAAGAGCGCGAACTGCCGGAAATGACTGAAGAGTTCATCAAACGTTTCGGTATCGGCGACGGTTCCCTGGAAGGTCTGAAAGCGGAAATCCGCAAAAATATGGAACGCGAACTGAAAAACGCAGTACGCAACCGTATCAAATCCCAGGTTATCGATGGTCTGCTGAAAGCAAACGAAATCGATGTACCGAAAGCAGCTGTTGACAGCGAAATCGAAGAACTGCGCCGTCAGGCGGCACAGCGTTTCGGCGGCTCTGAAAAACAGGCGATGGAACTGCCACGCGAACTGTTTGAAGGCCAGGCTAAGCGCCGTGTAATGGTTGGTCTGCTGTTAGGCGAAGTGATTTCTTCTAACGAACTGAAAGCTGAAGATGATCGCGTTAATGCACTGATCGAAGAAATGGCATCAGCGTACGAAGATCCGGCTGAAGTTGTAGAATACTACAACAAAAACAAACAGATGATGGATGGTATCCGCAATCTGGCACTGGAAGAACAGGCTGTTGAAACTGTTCTGGCGAAAGCAAAAGTGACAGATAAAGAAACCGGCTTCACTGATCTGATGAACCAGGTTCAGGCAGCAGGTTAATCCTCTCTTTGTGAACGGCCGAAGGCTGTTTATCTGATATAAAACCGCAGGCAATGTGTATTGCCTGCGGTTTTTTCGTCATTTCTGACAATATTCCTTGAAAACTGCGGTGGTTATCCCCCATATTTGCCATACAGGGTATCTGCCGGACAGTATATGCTGCTTATATGACCGGATCGCGTATAGCGCATGGTCATCGCACCGGATCTCAAGTAAAATAACCGGTATCCGCCAGGCACCAATAAAATTCAATCAGGAGATGGACATGTCATATCACGACAATCAGGATACTTTCGCACCCAACATGGCGCTGGTGCCGATGGTTATCGAGCAGACTTCACGCGGTGAACGCTCCTACGATATCTATTCCCGTTTATTAAAAGACCGTATTATCTTTTTAACCGGCCAGGTTGAAGATCATATGGCAAACCTGATCGTGGCACAGTTACTCTTCCTGGAAGCTGAGAACCCGGAAAAAGACATCAGTCTTTATATCAACTCACCGGGCGGCGTGATCACCGCAGGGATGTCCATTTATGACACCATGCAGTTCATCAAGCCGCAGGTCAGCACCATCTGTGTGGGCCAGGCCTGCTCAATGGGCTCTTTCTTACTGGCGGCAGGTGCGCCGGGCAAACGTTACTGTCTGCCGAACTCCCGGGTGATGATTCACCAGCCGCTGGGCGGCTATCAGGGACAAGCCACTGATATTGAAATTCATGCTCAGGAAATTCTGAAAGTGAAAGCACGCATGAATGATTTATTAGCTCACCATACCGGTAAATCCGTTGAGGAAATTCAGCGTGATACCGAGCGTGACCGCTTCCTGTCCGCGAAAGAAGCGCAGGAATACGGTCTGGTTGACCATATTTACACACACCGGTAAGTAACACAGGCACTGACCGTATCCTGCCGGGCGGCAGGGTACTGCGGTGCTGTGACATTTTTTGCGGCTCACAGGCGGTGAGCTGTACTGATTAAGTGAGGTTTACTGATGACAGACAAACGCAAAGACGGTTCAGGAAAGCTGCTGTACTGCTCTTTCTGCGGAAAAAGTCAGCATGAGGTTAAAAAACTGATTGCCGGCCCGTCAGTGTATATCTGTGATGAATGCGTTGATTTATGCAACGATATTATCCGTGAAGAAATTAAAGATCTGATCCCGGCCCGTGGCAGTGAACGCAGTGAACTGCCGACGCCTCATGAAATTCGTCAGCACCTCGATGACTATGTCATCGGTCAGGAACTGGCTAAAAAAGTGCTGGCAGTCGCGGTATACAACCACTACAAACGTCTGCGCAACGGCGATAAAACCGCTGACGGCGTGGAACTGGGTAAAAGTAACATTCTGCTGATCGGCCCGACCGGCAGCGGTAAAACCCTGCTGGCTGAAACTCTGGCCCGCTACCTGGATGTGCCGTTCACTATGGCAGATGCCACCACACTGACCGAAGCCGGTTATGTGGGCGAGGATGTGGAAAACATCATTCAGAAGCTTTTACAGAAATGCGACTATGATGTGGAGAAAGCACAGCGCGGTATCGTCTATATTGATGAAATCGATAAAATCTCCCGTAAATCAGATAACCCGTCGATTACCCGTGATGTGTCCGGTGAAGGCGTTCAGCAGGCACTGCTGAAACTGGTTGAAGGGACTATCGCTGCCGTTCCGCCGCAGGGCGGGCGCAAACATCCGCAGCAGGAGTTTTTACAGGTTGATACCTCGAAAATTCTGTTTATCTGCGGCGGGGCGTTTGCCGGTCTGGATAAAGTGGTCGGTCAGCGTCTGAACACCCGTTCCGGTATCGGCTTCGGTGCGGAAGTGCGCGGCGAGAAAGACAAAGCGACAGAAGGCGAATTACTGGCTCAGGTTGAACCGGAAGATCTGATCAAATTTGGTCTGATCCCGGAATTTATCGGCCGTCTGCCTGTCGTGGCAACGCTCGGTGAACTGAGTGAGGATGCGCTGATTCAGATCCTTCAGGAGCCGAAAAACGCGCTGACAAAACAGTATCAGGCGTTGTTCAGCATTGAAGATGTTGAACTTGAGTTCCGCCGTGAAGCACTGGTTGCCATTGCGAAAAAAGCAATGAACCGTAAAACCGGTGCCCGTGGTCTGCGTTCCATCGTTGAGGCTGCGTTGCTCAACACGATGTATGATTTACCGTCGATGGAAAATGTCGAAAAAGTGGTTATCGATGAAAACGTGATAACCAATCAGACAGAACCGATGCTGATTTACCGCAAACCGGAAGCTCAGGTTTCCGGCGAGTAACGGAAAGTTAGCGCAGTTGTTATCAATATTAACTAAATGAGGGAATTTTCCCTCATTTTGCTTTTCTTACTAAATAAAGTGTTGAATGTGAGAAATGCATCCCCATATATTGATTATTCTATGGAGTGGAACCCGTGATAACGCGTTTCACGACGTTCCCAACAAGGCGTAAGCTAAACGAAGAGAGTGCTCTATGAATCCTGAGCGTGCTGAACGCATTGAAATCCCGGTACTGCCTTTGCGCGATGTGGTGGTCTACCCCCACATGGTTATTCCTTTATTTGTCGGGCGCGAAAAATCTATCCATTGTCTGGAAACAGCGATGGATATGGATAAAAAAGTGCTGCTGGTAGCACAAAAAGAAGCGTCAACGGATGAGCCGGGCGTCAATGATTTATTTTCCGTCGGGACAGTCGCGTCTGTATTACAGATGCTGAAACTGCCGGACGGCACCGTCAAAGTGCTGGTCGAAGGCCTGCAACGTGCGCATATCAAAACATTAAGTGACAACGGCGATTTCTTCTCTGCCCAGGCAGAACTGATGGAATCCCCTGTCGTGGACGAGCGTGAGCAGGAAGTGCTGCTGCGTACGGCAATCAATCAGTTTGAAGGCTATATCAAGCTGAATAAGAAGATCCCGCCGGAAGTCCTGACATCTCTGCACAGTATCGACGATGTCGCCAAACTGGCTGACACTATCGCTTCCCATATGACACTGAAATTACAGGACAAACAGTCTGTTCTGGAAATGTCAGATGTGGTTGAGCGTCTCGAATATCTGATGGCGATGATGGAATCGGAAATTGACCTGTTACAGGTTGAAAAACGCATCCGTAACCGCGTCAAAAAGCAGATGGAAAAAAGCCAGCGCGAGTACTATCTCAATGAGCAGATGAAAGCTATCCAGAAAGAACTGGGTGAGATGGACGACGCGCCGGATGAAGCTGAAGCGCTGAAACGTAAAATCGAAGAAGCGCAGATGCCGAAAGAGGCGAAAGAGAAAGCCGAAGCTGAATTACAGAAACTGAAAATGATGTCGCCGATGTCAGCGGAAGCAACGGTTGTCCGCAGCTATATCGACTGGATGATTCAGGTTCCGTGGGTCAAACGCAGTAAAGTGAAAAAAGATCTGCTTAAAGCGCAGGAAATCCTCGACAGTGACCATTACGGCCTGGAGCGGGTGAAAGAGCGTATCCTTGAATATCTGGCGGTACAGAGCCGTATCAGCAAAATCAAGGGACCTATCCTGTGTCTCGTCGGACCGCCGGGGGTGGGTAAAACCTCGCTGGGGCAGTCCATTGCCCGTGCAACCGGCCGTAAATATGTCCGTATGGCGCTGGGCGGCGTGCGTGATGAAGCGGAAATCCGTGGTCACCGCCGTACCTACATCGGTTCTATGCCGGGTAAACTTATCCAGAAAATGGCAAAAGTCGGCGTGAAAAACCCGCTGTTCCTGCTGGATGAGATCGACAAAATGTCATCGGATATGCGCGGCGATCCGGCTTCCGCACTGCTTGAAGTGCTGGATCCGGAACAGAATATCGCGTTTAACGATCACTACCTGGAAGTGGATTACGATCTGTCCGACGTGATGTTTGTCGCGACATCCAACTCCATGAATATTCCGGCACCACTGCTGGATCGTATGGAAGTGATCCGTCTGTCCGGTTATACGGAAGATGAAAAACTCAACATTGCCAAGCGTCACCTGCTGCCGAAGCAGATTGAGCGCAACGCACTGAAGAAAACCGAACTGCATATTGATGACAGCGCGATCCTCGGCATTATCCGTTATTACACCCGTGAAGCGGGCGTGCGCGGACTGGAGCGTGAAATCTCCAAACTGTGCCGTAAAGCGGTGAAACAGCTGCTGATGGATAAAACACTGAAACACATCGAGATTAATCAGGATAACCTGAAAGATTATCTGGGTGTGCAGAAAGTGGATTACGGCCGTGCTGATACTGAAAACCGCGTGGGCCAGGTTACCGGTCTGGCGTGGACAGAAGTCGGCGGTGACCTGCTGACCATCGAAACAGCAGCGGTTCCGGGTAAAGGAAAACTCTCCTACACCGGTTCACTGGGTGAAGTGATGCAGGAATCTATCCAGGCAGCGTTAACCGTGGTGCGTGCCCGTGCGGATAAATTAGGGATCAACAATGATTTCTATGAAAAACGTGACATTCACGTCCACGTTCCGGAAGGCGCAACACCAAAAGACGGCCCGAGTGCCGGTACCGCAATGTGTACCGCTCTGGTTTCCGCACTGACCGGTAACCCGGTACGTGCTGATGTGGCGATGACCGGGGAAATTACCCTGCGTGGTCTGGTGCTGCCAATCGGCGGTCTGAAAGAAAAACTGCTGGCAGCACACCGCGGCGGTATTAAGACTGTTCTGATTCCGGACGAAAACCGCCGTGATCTGGAAGAAATTCCGGATAACGTAAAAGCGGATCTGGATATTCATCCGGTTAAAACGATAGATGAAGTTCTTTCACTTGCCTTAGTGAATCCTGCTTTCGGTATGGAAGTGGTAAGTAAAAAGGCGTAGGAAATAGTGACCTGCGTCAAGAAGTTCAGATAAATAAAGGGCTGACAGGTACTTTAGGACTTGTCAGCCTTTTTTTGTCCCGCTAATTTAGCGAACATTCTTACGAAACATGCGAAGTCTGCAATCTTGCCAAGAGCGAAAAGGCTTGATATAACGGCTGTGGCTGTCAGGAACATACTTCGTAAATCCGGGCCGAAAATTCTGAAAGGGGATGATAATAGTGAATAAGTCACAATTGGTCGATAAAATTGCTGCAGACGCTAATATTTCTAAAGCTGCGGCTGGTCGCGCGTTAGATGCAATTATTGGTTCAGTAACCGATTCTCTGAAAGGCGGGGATGATGTGGCTCTGGTTGGTTTCGGTACTTTCACTGTTCGTGAGCGCGCAGCACGTACAGGCCGTAACCCGCAGACCGGCAAAGAGATCAAAATCGCCGCAGCGAAAGTCCCGGCTTTCCGTGCAGGTAAAGGTCTTAAAGACGCAGTAAACGGCTGAGTTTTTCCTCAGGCACCGGGATATTTATCTGTCCCGGGCACAAAAACCGTATAAAGCTAAACAGGAAGCGCATCAGAATGATGCGCTTTTTTTTGTTTTAGGGCATAATTTCCCCTGACCTGATTTTTCTTTTACCAAAGCGGAGTTTGGATTTCTTATGATGGAAAACCTGCGCACAGCGGCGAACAACCCTGTGATTAAAATTATCTTCGCCATCATTATCCTGTCATTTATTCTGACAGGTGTGGGTGGTTACCTCGTCAGCGGTTCTAACTATGCTGCCAAAGTGAACGATACTGAAATATCGGTCCAGCAGTTAGAGCGCGCCTTCCAGGAAGAGCGTAACCGCCAGCAGGCTCAGCTGGGTGATCTGTTCTCGCAGTTAGTCAGCACCGAAGAGGGTGTTAAACAAATCCGTTCTCAGGCGCTGAACCAGATGATTGACACCATTCTGCTGGAACAGTATGCACGGAAATTAGGTATCACTGTCAGTGATGACCAGATTATCAGCGCGATTCGTCAGGAGCCTGACTTTCAGGTTAACGGTCAGTTCAGCCAGCAGGCGTATGAGACATTCCTGTCCCGTAACGGTATCACCGGTGACAACTACGCAACTTATCTGCGCAAGCAGATGATTCAGGCACAGCTGGTTCAGCCGTTTGTGCGTGACTCATTTGTGCTTGATTCCGAAGTGACCAACGCGGCAGCTGTTTTACTCCAGTCACGTACCATCCGTACCGCGACACTGGATCTGGCTTCTGCTCAGGCAAAACAGACTGCAACCGATGAAGAGCTGCAGGCTTATTACGCGAAGAATAAAAACAGCTTCATCGCGCCGCAGTCCTTAAAAATCAGTTTTGTTGAGCTGGATGCCGCGAATATCCAGGACAACACATCAGTCACTGAAGAACAGATTCAGGACTATTACGACAAAAATATCCCGCGTTTCACTGTGCCGGCAAAAGGCGAGTACAGTCAGATCACCCTGGCGACGGAAGATGATGCCAAAGCGGTACTGAATGAACTGAAAAACGGGGCGGATTTCAAAACCGTGGCGAAAGAAAAATCCACCGATAAACTGACTGCCCGTAACGGCGGTGTGATCGGCTGGATGGAAGACGCTGCGCTGATCCCTGAAATCAAAGGTGCCGGGCTGACAACCGCCGGTCAGATTTCAGATGCTCTGAAAGTGGATAACGGCTACGCGATTTTCCGTCTGGATGCGTATGAGCCGGAAACCGTCAAACCACTGGCGGATGTGAAAGAAGAAGCGACCCGTCTGGCTAAAGGCGAAGCGGCCAGCAAAGCCTTCTTTGACCTCCAGCAGAAAGCCAGTGAAGCCGCTGCGAACGATAACGAATCCCTGATGGGCGTTGAGCAGGCAACCGGCGTTAAAGCCGTACAAACTGACTGGTTTGCCCTGAACAATCTGCCGGATGCGGTTAACTATCCGGAAGTGTTAAAAGCATTAACGGAAAATAAACTGTTTGATGAGAAAGGACCTTCCGGTGCTAACTCTGACATCATCACCGTTTCCGGTGACCGTGCCTTTGTGATCCGTGTTGATGAGTATCGTCCGGAAGCAGTGGAATCCTTCGAAAAAGTGAAGTCAGACATTGACGCACTGGTGAAGCGCAGCAAAGCGGAAGCCGCGCTGAATGCGGAAGCGGATAAACTGCTGACGGCACTGAAAGAAGGAAAAGGCGACACCGCGTTAACAGAAGCTGGTGTGAAATTCGGTGCAGAGCAGACTGTTCAGCGCCTGAATCCGTCAGATCCGGTTATCAATGCGGCCTTTACCCAGCCACATCCTGCGGACGGTAAACCGACCTACAGCCGCACCATTGACGGCAAGGGTAATATTGTTCTGGTACAGCTGGATAAAGTGACAGCCGGTACGGCAACGGATCAGGAAAAAACTGAGCTGCGTACAGTACTGCGTCAGCAAATGGCATCCACTGAGCTGGAATCATTACTGCTGAACCTGCGTGCTAACGCAGACATTGATGTGAGAAATATGGACTAAAATTTTTCGATCTGTACCGAAAAATAAAATGTCGTTTTACATCCCCTGAAAGGCTGCGTTCGCAGCCTTTCGCATTTCTGTTCTGAAAATTCCCCGGCAGAAAAAATTCTTGCGACACTCCGTTTCGTGCTAAACACAAAAGGAGAAATAGCATGAAAACAAAATGGACATCTGCATTATTATTAACATCAGCATTGTTAACAGGCGGTTTTTTCAGTACTTCCGCACTGGCTCAGGCGGCACAACCGGCAGACAGTGCGCAGGTTCAGTCGTCTGTTGCACAGGAAACAAACCGTATCAGCATTAATACCGCGACAGCGGAAGAGCTTGCCCGGGAGCTCAGTGGCGTCGGGCCGAAAAAAGCACAGCGGATTGTGGAGTACCGCACGGAAAACGGACCATTTACTTCTGCGGAACAACTGAAGGATGTATATGGTATTGGTGAACGTATTTTTACGATGAACAGCGATAAAATAGCGTTGTAATATCAGCAGAGGCTGATTTCCCTTCCCCGGACTGACGGGGAAGGGAATACCGGAAACAGAGTAAAGGGAGAGATATTATGAGCACCACAATTAAAGTGATTGGCTACCATATTGATGCCTTCGGACATGTTAATAATGCGCGTTATCTGGAGTTTCTGGAGGCCGCCCGCTGGGACTGGCTGGAAAGCTACGATGCTTACCGCTGGTTTAAACAGATGGATATCGCCGTGGTGGTGGTGAATATCAATATTAACTACCGGCTGCCGGTGTATGTGGGAGAACGGTTGGTGATAGACAGCTATTTACAGCACGCGGGGCAGAAAAGCGGTGTTCTCAAACAGATCATTACCCGTCAGGAAGATAAGCAGGTTGTGGCGGATGCGGAAGTGACCTTTGTCTTTGTAAATATGAAAACCGGTAAAGCGATCCCGATTGAAGGGGAGATCCGTGATAAATTTGAGTTGCTGGCGGCGCCGAAAGAGAGCTGATCACCGTCAGAACAGAAAAACGCCCGGCGGGGTGCCGGGCGTAACAGGCACTTATTGCAGGCTGGTGATTTTTTTCATGGCAGCCATAACAGCGCTGCGATCAGCAAGATAGTTGTCGAGTCCGTTGCGGCGCAGATGGCAGGCCGCGCATTCCCCGCAGCCATCCCCCTGAATACCGTTATAGCAGGTCAGTGTTTCTGTGCGGACGGTATCCAGTTGTCCGTAATAATCAGCCAGCGCCCAGGTCTGTGCTTTATCCAGCCACATCAGCGGAGTTTCAAAGCGGATATCACGGGCAAGACCAGCGTTAACGGCTTTGTTCAGTGCTTTGACAAACTCGTCCCTGCAATCCGGATAACCGGAAAAATCGGTTTCACAGACACCGGTGATAATCGCTTCTGCATTGACCTGATAGGCATAAATCGCCGTCAGGGTGAGAAACAGGATATTACGGCCCGGGACAAAGGTATTCGGAATATCACTTTGTTCACTTTCACTGAACCCGGGCACCGGGATGTTATCACGGGTCAGACTGCTGACCGCCAGTTCATTCAGCAGAGAGACATCCAGTACCTTATGTGCCGCCGCACCCAGTTTCAGGCTGAGTTTACGGGCAACGTCTATTTCCTGACTGTGGCGCTGTCCGTAATCAAACGTCACACAATGCACTTCATCATAGTTGCGGAGTGCCTGAATCAGGCAGGTTGTGGAGTCCTGCCCGCCACTGAATACGACCACAGCACGTTTCATCGCTAAACCTCATTATAAAAAGATAAGGTTTATGGTAACGGCTGCATCACCATTTGGGTAGTGTTGCCTGTGCGTCTGTCAGATCGCCGATATTGTCCGCTACCCACTGCGGGTTGTAATAGGTGTCCGGATAGCGTTCGCCGCTGTCGCAAATCAGTGTCACAATCGAGCCGGTCTGTTGCTGTTCATGCATCTGTTTCGCCAGTTGCAGCGCGCCCCAGACATTGGTGCCGGTAGAGGCACCGGTACGGCGGCCGAGCAGTTTTTCCAGCCAGTACAGGGTGGCGATACTGCACTGGTCACTGACTTTGATCACATCATCAATCACACCCGGAATAAAGGACGGTTCCGCGCGCGGACGGCCGATGCCCTCAATCTTACTGCCGGTATCGCAGCGCAGATGTGAGCATTTCTGATGGTAGCAGTCATGAAAAACGGAGTTTTCAGGATCGACGACGACCAGTTTTGTGTCATGTCCCTGGTAGCGGATAAACCGGCCGAGGGTGGCAGACGTACCGCCGGTACCCGCGCTCATCACAATGTAACGCGGCACCGGATGAGTTTCCCGTGACATCTGGCGGTAAATACTTTCGGCGATATTGTTGTTACCGCGCCAGTCCGTGGCACGCTCGGCATAGGTAAACTGATCCATATAGTGGCCACCGGTTTCGCGGGCCAGACGCTCGGATTCCGCGTAAATCTGCGCGCTGCTGTCCACAAAGTGGCACTGTCCGCCGTAGAACTCAATCTGTTCAATTTTACGGCGGGCTGTACAGCGCGGCATCACGGCGATAAACGGCAGGCCGAGCAGGCGGGCGAAGTACGCTTCTGAAACAGCGGTGCTGCCGGAGGAGGCTTCAATCACCGGTGTGCCTTCGCGGATCCAGCCGTTACACAGGCCGTACAGGAAAAGCGAACGCGCCAGGCGGTGTTTCAGACTGCCGGTCGGATGAGTACTTTCATCTTTGAGATATAATGAAACCCCCGGGTAAACGGGTAATTCCAGCGGGATCAGGTGGGTGTCAGCACTGCGCTGATAATCGGCCTGAATGGCATTAATGGCGGATGTGGTCCATTGGGTTGTCATGTAGTATCTCCTCACGGTCTGTTGATGCATCTTAACAATTCTGTGAGAGAAAAGGCTTTTTCTATTTTCTGTATCATGCATGATATGGAGAAATTTATTCTCTCTGGTGGTGATATGTTAGATAAAACAGACCGTAAATTGTTACAACTTTTGCAGGAAGATGCTTCATTATCACTGAATACCCTGTCCGAAGCGGTGAACCTGACATCCACTCCCTGCTGGAAACGGCTGAAACGGCTGGAAGATGAAGGATATATCCGCAAACGTGTGGCGCTGCTGGACCCGGAAAAACTCGGGCTGGGACTGACGGTGATCGTCATGATCAAGACACAGCACCACAGCAGTGAGTGGTATACTCAGTTTGTGGAGTTTGTTCAGCAGATGCCTGATGTGGTGGAGTTTTACCGGATGGCCGGGGAATTTGACTACATGCTGCAGGTCGAAGTGGTGGATATGAAATGCTTCGATCATTTTTACAAAAAACTGGTTAACGGTGTGCCCGGTTTAATTGATGTGACTTCCAATTTTGCGATGGAGCGCATAAAGTACACCACCGCGTTGCCGATACCGGAGAAATGCAAAGCGGACTGATTATTAACCTGAGATGTTATACGGGATCCTGTGAGATTATTTGCCCAATTAAAATGGTATTTCCTCAGTGAATGGCGGCGCTATACCGGTGCGGTCACTTTTCTGATCATTATCGCGGTGTTACAGATCCTGCCGCCGCGCTTTGTCGGCATCATTGTTGACGGCGTGACCAAAGAGACGATGACCACCACCACGCTGTGGGGCTGGGTCGGCGTGATGCTGCTTATCGCGCTGGTGATTTATATTCTGCGCTATATCTGGCGGGTCTGGTTATTCGGTGCCTCCTACAAGCTGGCGGTGCGTCTGCGGCAGGATTTTTATCAGCAGTTCAGCCGCCAGTCGCCGGCCTTTTATCACCGTTACCGGACCGGTGACCTGATCGCCCGCAGTACCAATGACGTGGACAAAGTGGTGTTTGCCGCCGGCGAGGGCGTGCTGACACTGGTGGATTCGTTTGTCATGGGACTGGTGGTCCTGCTGACGATGAGTATTGAGATCAGCTGGCAGCTGACGCTGCTTTCCCTTCTGCCGATGCCGCTGATGGCTCTGGCTATCAAACGTTACGGGCAGCAGTTGCATCAGCGCTTTAAAACAGCGCAGGGCGCGTTTTCCTCACTGAATAACCATGCGCAGGAAAGTCTCAGCAGTATCCGGATGATTAAAGCTTTTGGCCTGGAAGATCACCAGTCTTCCCGGTTTGAATCCGTTGCGGCAGAAGCCGGACGCAAAAATATGCATGTGGCGCAGATAGATGCCCGTTTCGACCCGACCATTATAATGGCGATCGGGATGTCAAATCTGCTCGCGGTTGCCGGCGGCAGCTGGATGGTGATGCAGGGCACACTGACGCTCGGCGGGCTGACCAGCTTTATTATGTATCTCGGGCTGATGATCTGGCCGATGCTGGCATTAGCCTGGATGTTTAACATTGTGGAGCGCGGCAGCGCGGCCTACAGCAGGATCCAATCCCTTCTTGAAACCCCGCCGGTACTGGCGGATGGTACAGAATCCCCGCAACCGGGACGCGGCGAACTGGCTGTTGCCGTAAATGAATTCTGCTACCCGGAAAGCCGCCGGGCGGTTCTGCATGATATCCGTTTTACCCTCAGACCGGGCCAGCTGCTCGGGTTGTGCGGCCCGACCGGCTGCGGGAAATCCACGCTGCTGGCACTGATCCAGCGTCATTATGATGTGACAGCGGGAAATATCTGTTTTCAGGGCAAACCGCTGCCGGAACTGACCTTCGCAGGCTGGCATGCCCGGCTGGCGGTGGTGAATCAGACGCCGTTTCTGTTCTCCGATACTATCGCCAATAATATTGCGCTGGGCCGGCCCGGTGCGACACAGGAAGAAATTGAACACGCGGCCCGGCTGGCCAGTGTTCATGATGATATTGAACGATTGCCGCTCGGTTATGAGACTCAGGCCGGTGAGCGGGGCGTGATGCTGTCCGGCGGGCAGAAACAGCGGATCTCCATTGCCCGCGCATTGCTGATGGATGCGGAGATCCTGATCCTCGATGATGCACTTTCAGCAGTGGACGGGCAGACGGAATACCGGATCCTGCAGAATCTGCGGCGCTGGGGGGAAGGCCGTACGGTGATTATCAGTGCGCACCGGCTTTCGGCACTGACGGAAGCCGACAATATTCTTGTGCTGCAACAGGGCGGTATCAGTGCTCAGGGGCGTCATCAGGAGCTGATTAATCAGAACGGGTGGTATCGCGAAATGTATCATTATCAGCAGTTAGAGGCCGCGCTCGATGAGTGAACAGACCCGCCCGGAAACGGCAAAAAACCTGTGGCCGTCGCTGAAACGTCTGCTCGGCTATGGCCGTAACTACCGCCGTCCGATGGCAGTCGCCATTGTGATGCTGTGGCTGACCGCCATTGCTGAAGTCGCGGCGCCGGTTCTGGTGAGCTATTTTATCGACAATATGGTGGCGAAAAACCAGATTGTCCTGCCGGTGACGCTGCTGCTGGTGGCCGGGTTTATCGCCTTACAGATTGCCGCATCGCTGCTGCACTATTTTCAGCTTATTTATTTTAACCAGGCCGCTGTCGGCGTGGTACAGACACTGCGCGCCGATGTGATGGATGCCGCGCTGCGCCAGCCGCTGAGTGCCTTTGACACTCAGCCGGTCGGGCAGTTGATCTCCCGTGTCACCAATGACACGGAGATGATCAAGGACCTGTTTGTTAACGTGCTGCCGACACTGTTCCGCAGCGTGGCGCTGATTGTGGTGATGCTGATCGCCATGTATACCCTGGAGTGGCGGATGGCACTGGTGGCAACCGCTATGTTTCCGGCGGTAATGCTGGTGATGTGGATCTATCAGCGTCTGAGCACGCCGATCGTGCGCCGGGTGCGCAGCTATCTGGCGGATATTAATGATGGTTTCCATGAAATTATCAGCGGTATGACGGTGATTCAGCAGTTTCGTCAGCAGGCGCGTTTCGGAGAGCGGATGTTTGCCGCCAACCGCCGCCATTATGAGGTCAGAATGGCGGCACTGCGGCTGGACGGCATTTTGCTGCGTCCGTTACTGAGCCTGTTTTCGGCGGCGATCCTTTGCGGCCTGATGCTGCTGTTCGGGATCGGAGGCACCGGTGTTATCGGTGTCGGGGTGCTGTACGCCTTTATCACCTACCTCGGGCGGCTGAATGAGCCACTGATTACGCTGACATCCCAGCAGTCTGTTTTACAGCAGGCGGTGATTTCCGGTGAGCGTGTTTTTGAGCTGATGGACAGCCCGCAGCAGAAATACGGGGCGGATGATCAGCCGCTGACCAGCGGCAGTATCCGTGTATCACACCTGACATTTGCCTATCAGCCGGGAAAACCGGTGCTGCGTGATATCAGTATCGATGTGGCGGAGCACAGTTTTGTCGCCTTTGTCGGGCACACCGGCAGCGGGAAAAGCACACTGGCAAATCTGCTGATGGGCTACTATCCGTGGCAGGCCGGGGAAATCAGCCTCGGCGGGCGTCCGCTGGAACAATTCTCCCATAAAGCACTGCGGCAGGGCATCGCGATGGTGCAGCAGGATCCGGTCATTATGGCCGCCTCTTTCCGCGACAATATCACCCTCGGACGGGATATTGATGACGAGCGCATTCACCGGGTGCTGGAGATGGTTCAGCTGAGTGAGCATGTCTCACAGCTTGAATACGGGCTGGATACCGAACTGGGTGAGCAGGGTAACACCTTGTCTGACGGGCAGAAACAGCTGCTGGCTATGGCGCGGGTGCTGGTGCAGACCCCGAAAATCCTGATCCTGGATGAAGCAACCGCCAATATCGATTCCGGCACTGAGCAGGCTATTCAGAAAGCTTTACAGCTCATCCGCCGTGAAACCACACTGGTAGTGATTGCACACCGTCTGTCCACGATTGTCGATGCGGACACCATTTATGTGCTTAATCGCGGCGAAATGGCGGAATCCGGCTCCCACCGGGCGTTACTGGCAGAGAAGGGACGCTATTACCAGATGTATCAGCTGCAGCAGGTCGGGGAATCACTGAATGCCCCGGAAGAGAACTATACCCCTGCACTATAATTGTGAGATCGTTCACATAAACAGGTGCATGATGCTGTAAAAAAGTGCAATCCCCGCATCACCGGAAAAGGTGTCTGATAAAACAGGCACCTTTTTCATTCCTATCTCATTGTTATTAATGGATTTAATTCCAGATCTGCTTATTGGCATCACTTTTGCAACTTCCCCTCAGGACACCAGCAACCTGAAGCGGAGAATGCGATGAAAATGATAATGGCCATCATCAAGCCTTTTAAACTTAATGACGTCAGAGATGCGCTGAACGAGGAAGGTATTCAGGGATTAACCGTACTGGAAGTGCGGGGCGCGGGCAGACAGAAAGGGCACACTGAGCTGTACCGGGGGGAAGAGTACAGCACGGATTTTCTGCCGAAGACACAGATTACTATTGTTGTGCCTGATGATTCCCTTGATCGCATTATTGAGGCAATTTGCCGCTCGGCATACACCGGCAGTATCGGTGACGGGAAAATATTTGTTTCAGACATTACACAGGCGGTACGGATCCGTACCGGTGAACAAAATGATGAAGCTATTTAAACCGCGCGGAGATACTCAGATGATGAAACGAAAAATGGTATTGCCTGTTGTGATGTCCGCTGTGCTGCCGCTCCCGGCATTCAGTGCAACGGAAGGGATGGATCGCGCGGATAATGGTTTTATGCTGATTTGTGCGGCACTGGTCTATTTTATGACACTTCCCGGTATCGCGCTGTTTTACGGCGGACTGGTACGGCGTGAGAATGTGTTGTCAGTGATGACGCAGGTGATTGTCAGCTTCGCACTGGTGTTGCTGTTATGGGTTTTTTATGGCTACAGCATGGCGTTTTCTGACGGAAATGGTGTCATTGGCGGCTTGTCGAATGTATTTCTCAGCGGGATCACGCCTGTCAGTAACAGCGGCAGCATCAGCCAGCTGACACATGTTATTTTCCAGGGTTCTTTTGCTGCAATTACCGTAGCACTTATCACCGGTGCACTGGCAGAACGGATCAAATTCACGGCCTTTCTGCTGTTCACGGTTATCTGGTTCTCTATGGCTTATGTGCCGATGGCGCATATGGTCTGGGGCGGCGGCTGGCTGGCGGAAGATGGTGCACTGGATTTTGCCGGGGGAACCGTTGTGCATATCAATGCGGCGGTTGCCGGGTTAGTTGGTGCTTACATATTGGGACCGCGCCTGTTACCGGGGAAAATCGCCACTAAACCGCACAGTCTGCCGATGGTCTTTACCGGAACGGCGATCCTTTATATCGGCTGGTTCGGGTTTAATGCCGGATCGGCGGGAAAGCCGGATGGTATTGCGGCACTGGCTTTTCTGAATACGGTGATTGCGGTGGCGGCGGGTGTGCTGGCGTGGGTGATTGCAGAGTGGTGCATGCGGGGTAAGCCCTCACTTCTCGGTGCGTGTTCCGGCTGTATCGGCGGTCTGGTCGGAATCACCCCGGCGGCCGGGACAGTAGGTATCGCGGGGGCGATAGTCATCGGGTTGATCAGCGGTATTGCCGGTTACTGGGGTGTCACTGCGCTGAAACGCCGCCTGAAAGCGGATGATGTCTGCGATGTCTTCGGGATCCACGGCGTCTGCGGTATTGCGGGTTGTCTGCTGACAGGGGTTTTTACTGCGTCTGCGCTCGGCGGTACCGGTTACGCGGAAGGTGTCACTATGCTTCATCAGGTATGGATTCAGGCAGAAAGCATCCTGGTGACTGTGCTCTGGAGCGGAGTGATTACTTACATCGCATTCAAATGCGCGGCACTGACAACCGGTGTGCGCTGCACTGAAGAGGATGAGATCAGCGGGCTGGATATCAGCACGCACGGCGAACAGGCCTATAACCGTTCATAGCCGCAAAAAAGTAAGCCCCCGCTCACAGCTGTGCAGCGGGGGCTTTTTTTATTGTTGTCAGCGGGATATTTATTTATCCCGTAAGCGCAGAACACCTTCCTGCACCGTAGAAGCAACCAGAACACCGGCCTGATTATAGAAGTGACCACGGACAAACCCGCGTCCGCCGGAGGCTGTCGGGCTTTCCACCGCATACAGCAGCCATTCATCCAGCCGGAACGGGCGGTGATACCACATGGAATGATCAATCGTGGCAATCTGAATTTCCGGCTGCATAAAGCCGTAGCCGTGCGGCTGGAGGGCGGTCGGCAGGAAATTGTAGTCGGAGGCATAACTGAGCAGATACTGATGCAGTGCCTGATCATCCGGCATTGTGCCGTTGGTTTTCAGCCAGGTATAACGCACCGGCGGATTCTCCGGGTTCTGAAACGGGCTGTAGAATCGTACCGGCCGCCATTCAATAGCCTGCTCACGCAGGAACAGCGCCTGCATTTTCGGCGGCAGATTCGCGGCGATCTTGCGGGCGATATCGGTTTCAGAGGCGAGTCCGTCAGGGCCGGGAACGTCCGGCATTGTATTCTGATGCTCAAAACTGCTCTCTTCCCCCTGGAAAGAGGCGGTCATATAGAAAATAGGCTTCCCGTGCTGAATCGCACTGACACGGCGGGCACTGAAACTTTTGCCGTCACGCAGATTTTCCACATCATAAATAATCGGTTTATGGCTGTCGCCCGGGCGCAGAAAATAGCTGTGGAATGAATGAACGCGGCGCTCCGCCGGAACGGTCTGTCCCGCTGCATACAGTGCCTGTCCGGCAACTTGTCCGCCAAAGACCTGAGGCAGGCCGAGATCTTCACTTTGTCCGCGGAATAACCCGTCTTCGAGTTTTTCGAGTGCCATCTGGTTTATCAGGTTTTCTAATGCCAGGCTCATAGTTACCCTTATTAATATTATCAGCAGGAACCGCTCATTCTAAACGCTGTCAGTGCAATTGAAAAATGATAAACCGCCGTTATGTGCGGTTCCCGGCCGGCAGGGGAATGTCTTTGTGTCAGTGGTGTGTAAAAATACAGCGGTCAGTGCCGGTTGCCTTGCTATTTCAGTGCTGATCCCGGATAATGGCACCGCCTCATTATTGAGGGTTCCTATGGGGGCTTTGTTGGTTCTCCCGCAACATGAACTTGTTAACTCGGTCAGGTCCGGAAGGAAGCAGCCATAGCAGGGGAATTGTGTGCCGGGATGTCGCTGGCAAGGCCCCCACCCATTTCTGCTGTACCCGTCTGGTGATTACCCCGTTATTGATACTGTTTGTCTCTGTCTGTACAGAGAGTTTCTTCCGTTATTCATCCGGCGCATGTTATTCATATATTCATAATTTAACATTATCCCTGTTCGCACAAACTGCGGCATTCAGCGGGCAACATCAGATATAAAGATATAGCAATACAGGTAAAATTTGTTTTATGTCCTCAGTGTAAAAGAGAGAGTTTTACATAAAACCGCATGTTCAGATAAAAATCTTATTTTTGATTTAACCCGTTATAATGGTAAACAGTGAAAATGAAATTTTCGCGATACACTGAGTTTAATAAATGAGTATCGTCATTTAATAATCTGGTGAGTGAAACAAACATAAAATATATACTTTTGTTATAAATTATATCTGTATCGTAATATACATAAAGAATAGCGGGATAAATAGCGGGCATGATCGGAAGCCAAAGTCAGTCAGCTGTGCCTTTGGCCCGGGATCACTAAAAATAAGACTATTGCCTGAAAGAGAGGCTGTTACAGCGGGTTGAATTAACGGACAAATTTCCAGACAGATGCCGGGATTTTGTCATACAGTTTATTCATGGTTAATTCGGCCAGACGATGATCGGCTGCTGAATAAAAAACCTCCAGCTCATCATCAGTCAGTTCATATTTGTTCTTCTCAATGACACGTTCCAGTGTTTCAATAGAAGTGCACTTACGTAAGCGCATGAGATAGTCCAGTTTAGTCATCATATGTTATCTTCTTGCTGAGTTGTTAGTACGCAATATACTGATATATAAGTTTGTATTCCGTTAGTGGACAAGATGCCCCTCGCTGGTCAGCATGCTGCTTACCAGTGATGCCATCTTCTTCCATTCCTCAACGTCATTAAACGAAACTTCCATCTGACCAAACAGCGCGTAAGTTTCATCGATGTATTCATCGACAAATGAGATGAGATCCTTATTTTGTGTATGTTTTATCTTAAAACTCCAGGTCACGTCAGCAATGTAACCTAATAATTCGTTAAGTTTTAAGTTTGAATCTGAGGCTAAATCATTAACCCAATAATTATTGCTTCTGATGAGGGTTTGTGTGCCTTCACGGCAAAGTTCATCACACAGATACTTCAGTACCGCAATATCGTAATTTCGTGGAGAATACTCGTCCATAATCACCTCCTGAATGTAGCCGGGAATGATAAGGCGCTGAAAAACGTTAAATTATAATTAACACATGAGTAAGTTATTACGTTATCGACGTCGGTGTATTATATATATCATCAGCCTTTAATTATAAATAAAGGTAATGTAAAGTTCCGTTCAGCACAAGCGGATAACCAGACGCTGATTATGTGTTAATCTGTTTCAGTCAGTGAACGCGATGTTCCGGAAAAAGATGTGAATAAAAAGGTCTGAGTTAACCCTGTTAGTAATATAACACTATTTCAGCTCTTGTCACTAGCCAAAATACAAAAAAAGTAAATTTAAATGCAGAATAAATGCGCGGATACACAGGTTGTAATTACTCATCTGCTTAAATTTACTGAATTTTTATAGGAAAGGACCGGTGATGAATCATAACGTGTTATGACAAAACCTTACATTTGAAAAATGTTATAATTTACATTCATCTATTGTTTATTTAAGTTTTTCTTACTCAAATTTAAAAATATTCATCATGTCAAAAAAATAAAAAAGGTCACTAATGTGACCTTTTTATGTTTAAGCAGGATTAAAATCCGTCAGGACTATCGCTCTTTTGCGTTACCGCATGAGCATGCTCAATGTCCTCATTCTTCTTACTGAAGCGGCGGCGGATAACCACATAGAAGACCGGCACGAAGAAGATAGCCAGTGAGGTTGCGGCGATCATACCACCGAACACACCTGTACCTACGGCGTTCTGTGCACCGGAACCGGCACCGTTACTCAGGACTAACGGAATAACCCCGAGCATAAAGGCCAGCGATGTCATCAGGATAGGACGCAGACGCATCTTAACGGCTTCCAGTGTTGCCTCAATCAGCCCTTTACCTTCTTTCTCCATCAGGTCTTTGGCGAATTCCACAATCAGGATGGCGTTCTTCGCCGACAGACCAATTGTTGTCAGCAGGCCGACCTTGAAGTACACGTCGTTATCCAGCCCGCGTGCATGGGTCAGTAACAGTGCACCGATAACCCCGAGCGGAACGACCAGCATAACGGAGAACGGAACTGACCAGCTCTCATACAGGGCCGCCAGACAGAGGAAGACCACAATCAGAGAGATGGTATACAGTGCAGGTGCCTGGTTACCGGACAGTTTTTCCTGGTAAGACATACCTGTCCACTCAACACCAAAGCCCTGCGGCAGTTCTTTCGCCATGCTTTCCATCAGTGCCATTGCGTCACCGCTACTCTTACCTTCTGCGGCGCTGCCCTGAATCTGCATGGCAGGAATACCGTTATAACGTTCGAGGCGCGGTGAACCGAAGGTCCACGGATCCTTTTGCGTATCGATAAAGGCGGAGAACGGCACCATCTGGCCTTTATTATTGCGGACATACTGTTCGGCAATATTTTTCGGCTGCATACGGAACGGCGCATCAGCCTGCACGTACACTTTCTTCACACGACCGCGGTCGATAAAGTCATTGACGTAGCTGCCGCCGAACATGGTGCTCAGCGCGGCGTTAATGGTTTTGATATCAACCCCTAATGCCTCGGCCTTCTGCTGATCGATATGGATACGATACTGTGAGGTATCTTCCATTCCGTTCGGACGTACCTGGACCAGCATATCCGGATGTTCACCTGCCATTTTCAGCAACTGGTTACGGGCTGCTGTCAGCGCTTCGTGGCCCTGGTTGGCGTTATCCATCAGTTCGAGATCGAAGCCGCTGGATGACCCCAGTTCCACAATCGGCGGAATGTTTACCGCGAAAATCATGGCGGAGGTATTGGTAAAGAAGTGCTGGTTGGCGCGTGCAACAACCGCTTCCACTTTATCTTCTTTTGCCTTACGTTCGTCCCAGTTTTTCAGAACGATAAACGCCAGACCCATGTTCTGTCCCTGACCCGCGAAGCCGAAGCCGTTAACGGTAAAGACAGATTCAACGACTTTTTTCTCATCGTCCAGATAGTACTTACTGACACCGTCAAGAACAGTCTGAGTTTGTTCTTGTGTGGAGCCCGGAGATAACTGAACCATGGTCAGCAGTACCCCCTGGTCCTCTTCCGGCAGGAACGATGTCGGCAGACGGGTAAACATGAAGATCATGCCTGCAACCAGCAGAACATAGATCAGCAGATAACGCCCGGTGCCACGCAGCATACGGCCCACACTGTTGGTATAGTGGTTGGTCTGCTTCTCAAACACGCGGTTAAACCAGCCGAAGAACCCGGTTTGTGTACCGTGGCTGCCTTTGGGAATTGGTTTAAGCATAGTGGCACACAGTGCCGGTGTCAGGATCAGTGCCACGAAAACAGAGAGCACCATCGCTGCAACAATCGTTATCGAGAACTGACGGTAAATTGCCCCGGTTGACCCGCCGAAGAAGGCCATCGGAATAAATACCGCAGATAACACCATGGCGATACCGACCAGGGCGCTCTGGATCTGAACCATTGATACTTTTGTGGCTTCTTTCGGCGGCAGGCCGGTTTCCTGCATGACACGTTCGACGTTTTCCACTACCACGATGGCGTCATCCACCAGAAGACCGATTGCCAGCACCATCGCGAACATCGTCAGGGTATTTATCGAATACCCGAATGCGGCAAGGGTGGCAAAGGTCCCCAGCAGTACCACCGGTACGGCGATAGTCGGGATCAGTGTCGCACGGAAGTTTTGCAGGAACAGATACATCACCACAAACACCAGCATGATCGCTTCGACCAGTGTTTTCACCACTTCGAAAATGGAGATTTTAACGAATGGTGTTGTATCGTACGGATAAACGACTGTCAGTCCGTCCGGGAAAAACTCGGACATATTACCTAATGTATCGCGGACAGCTTTGGCTGTATCCAGGGCGTTAGCACCGGTTGCCAGTTTAATACCGATACCGGCGGCCGGTTTCCCGTTATAGCGGGCAATCGTACCGTAGTTTTCGGCACCCAGCTCAACATATGCCACGTCTTTCAGACGAACGACGGAACCGTCAGTGTTAACCCGCAGCATAATTTCCTGAAACTGCTCAGGACTGTTCAGACGGGTCTGTGCGATGATAGAGGCGTTCAGACGCTGATTTTCTACCGGCGGTGTTCCCCCTAACTGACCGGCGGCAACCTGGTTGTTTTGTATCTGAATAGCATTGATGACATCAATTGTACTCAGGTTGTATTTCACCAGTTTATCCGGGTCAAGCCAGATACGCATAGCATACTGACTGCCGAACAGTTGGGTTTCACCCACACCGCCGACACGGCTGATCGGATCTTTGATGTTGGAGCCGACATAGTCCGCAATGTCATTTTGTGACATTGAGCCATCTTCAGAGATAAAGCCCGCCACCAGCAGGAATGAACTGGCTGATTTCTCAACCGTGATCCCTTGCTGCTGAACCTCCTGCGGCAGTAACGGCATCGCCAGCTGGAGTTTGTTCTGCACCTGAACCTGAGCAATATCCGGGTTGGCGTCAGCTTCAAAGGTCAGCGAGATATTCATGTTACCCGCTGAGTCACTGGTTGAAGACATGTACACCATCTTGTCGATACCGTTCATGTTCTGTTCGATAACCTGGGTTACCGTGTTCTGAACCGTCTCGGCATCTGCACCCGGATAGTTTGCGGAAATTGAAATAGTCGGCGGCGCAACAGTCGGATACTGTGCCACCGGCAGTTTCATGATCGCCAACAGACCTGCAAGCATGGTAATAATGGCGATTACCCATGCAAATATCGGTCTTTCAATAAAAAACTTTGGCATGAATCACTGACTCCTTATTGGGACTTCTGAGCAGATTCAGTATTTTTCGGCGCAGCCGCCGGCTGTGCATTTAAATCTGCTTCTGTTGCCTTAACGGCAGCACCCGCTTTGATTTTCTGGAAGCCTTCAACCACCACGCGCTCACCATCGTTCACACCGGATGTGACCAGCCATGCGCTGCCGTAAGACTGACCGACAGTGACCGGACGGACTTCAATTTCATTTTTGGCATTCACAACGTTAACCACGGCACCGCCTTTGGCTGTGCGGATAACGCCCTGCTGAGGAATCAGAATGGCATCCGGGCGTACGCCTTCATCCACACGGGCGCGGACAAACATGCCCGGCAGCAGGGTTTCCTGTGGGTTCGGGAATACCGCACGCATGGTGATAGAACCGGTGGTTTCGTCGACAGTCACGTCGGAGAATTCCAGATAACCTTTATGGGTATAATCCTTGTTCTCAGCAGTGACCAGACTGACCGCGACTTTACCCTGTTCTTTATCCACAACACCGCTGGCGATTTCGTGTTTCAGACGCAGATAATCATCGCTGGACTGAGTCACATCCACATAGATAGGGTCAATCTGCTGAACCAGTGTCAGCGGCTGGGTCTGACCCGTTGCCACCAATGCACCTTCAGTCACGTTTGATTTACCGGACAGACCGGAAATCGGGGAGGTGACTTTGGTGTAGTTCAGGTTGATCTGTGCTGTCTGAACAGCCGCCTGTGCAGCCTGGACCGCAGCCTGAGCCTGTGCATGTGTGGAGACAGCCTCATCGTAATCCTGGCGGCTGATATAGTTTGTTCCCAGCAACGGTTTATAGCGGTTCACTGTCAGGCGGGCCAGTTCGGCATTCGCTCTGGCTTTTGCCAGTTCAGCCTGCGCGCTGTTCAGCGTGGCCTGAAAAGGAGCCGGATCGATTTGATAGAGCGATTCGCCTTCTTTGACGTCACTTCCTTCTTTGTAGTTGCGTTTTAAAATAATGCCGCCGACCTGAGGGCGCACTTCCGCGATGCGGTAAGCAGAAGTTCGTCCCGGCAGTTCCGTGCTCACTGTCAGTGGTGCAGCTTTCAGTGTGACAACTTTAACATCCGGCGGTGGCATTTCGCCCCCTTGCTTCTGCTCTTCACCACATCCGGACAGCAGAAAGCTCCCGGACAGAACGAGCATCGCCAGAGGTAGAACGCCTCTGTTTTTTCGCATAGTAAACCTCTATAAAATGTCGATTTTTAACCGGTAAATATGGTTGATTAACTAATAAATCAGCGTGCTATAATACAAACATACACGAATGTATGTAAATTAACTTCAGATGACACAGGCCTTACATGGCACGAAAAACTAAACAACAGGCCGGAGAAACCCGCCGGCAGATTATTGATGCCGCGTTAACCGCCTTCAGTGAGCGGGGCGTGTCTGCGACGTCATTAGTGGATATTGCAAAGCAAGCAGGTGTGACCCGTGGTGCGATCTATTGGCACTTCAAAAATAAAGTTGATCTGTTTACTGAAGTCTGTTCGATAACCGATACGAAAATTGGCTTTATTGAACAAGAGTATCGGGCAAAATACCCGGATAATCCACTTTTAGTGTTTAAGAAAATATTAATTTACATTCTGACGTCTGTGGCTTCCGATCCCAAAATGCGGGCTATTCTGAGCATTTCATTTCATAAATGTGAATTTACCGGTGAAATGAGCGAATTAATTACCATCAGACAAAATTTATATGCTGCGGAATACTCAAGAATAGAGTCGTTCCTGATTGAAAGTGTCACACTGGGGCTGCTGCCTTCTACTCTCGACCTGCGTCGTGCGGCTATCATGCTGCGCGGAATGATAACCGGGCTGTTAGAAAACTGGCTCTTTTCCAGCGAGAGTTTTAATATCAGCGGGCAGGCTGAATATTTGGTTGACGGTTATCTGGATATGTTAATGCTCAGTAAAAATATGCAGCTACCGCCGGCAGACGCCTGATTTACATTTTATAACATTAACCTTAAGGATATCATGTATGAAGCCTGTATTAATTATTGCCAATGGCGCTGCGTATGGCAGTGAATCTTTATTTAACGCACTGCGTCTGGCAATTGCGATTAAAGAGCAGGACAGTCAGGTGCCGATGAATGTTTTTCTGATGTCAGATGCGGTGGTCGCCGGGTTACGCGGTCAGCAGCCGAAAGAAGGTTATAACCTGAAACAGATGCTGGAGATCCTGGTGGCACAGAAAACAGATATTAAGCTGTGCAAAACCTGCACCGATGCCCGCGGTATCACTGAGCTTCCGCTGGTGGACGGCGTGCAGGTCGGGACACTGGCCGAACTGGCGCAGTGGTCACTTGATGCAGAAAAAATCATTACCTTTTAATCAGATAACCTGAAACAGACGGCCGGGGAAGGGAAGATACAGGTGGATATTATTATGAAGCGAATCAGCCGTGTCCCGGCTTCCGGTCTGCTGAGGCAGATTTTCCTCCGTCTTTTTACCTGTTTTATATTTCTGCTGCCGGTGCTGGTGCAGAACAGCGCAGTGGCAGCCGTACAGGATATTCCTGACCGCAACACCATTCAGACCGAACTCAATGCCCTGAATAACCGCAAAGAACAGACTGCCGCTGATAAGCTGTCAGTGCAGGATCTGGAGCGGGCGCTGGTGTTTTATGACAATCTCGATGCCCTGAAAGAGAAATCACAGGCATTGAAAAAACGGGTGGATGAAGCCCCGAAACTGTCAGATCAGGTCACACAAAAATTAACGCAGATTAAATCATTAACTGATGAAGGACTGGCGGAATACCGGGCCTCCATTGAGAATCTGCCGCTCTCACAACTGGAGCTGAAACTTAACAGCACCCTTGAGGCGTTGCAGACCGCACAGAATAACCTCTCTTCTTATAACAGTGATCTGATTGCTCTCCAGACTCAGCCTGAACGCGCGCAGAATATTATGTATGCTAATGTGCAGCGCCTGCAGCAGATCCGCGTCCTGCTGAATGATTCGATGGCGGCCCAGAAAGTGCTGCGGCCGACGGAAATTGAAGCCCTTCAGGTAGAGCAGTATTACTTACAGCAGCAGATTGATTATCAGAAACGGGCATTACAGTCGAACACCCAGTTACAGAATCTGCTTCAGGTGCAGCGTGACTACGTGGTAGAACGCATCAAACAGCTGGAAAGCAATATTGATGTGATTCAGGAAACGGTGAGCGGCAAGCGGCTGGATTATTCGGAAGAGGCGGCCAAAGAGGCGCAGAGTTCGGATGATACCCAGCGCAATATGCAGGATGATCCGCTGGTGCAGCGTGAAATCGCGCTCAACCATGATTTAAGTGAAAAACTGGTCGCCGCCACCCGGGATAATAACCAGTTGGTGCAGCGCACCATTAAGGTACGCAGTATTCTGGATCGCGCACTGCAATCCGAGCGCAACCTCAAAGAGCAGATTACCGTGCTGCGCGGCAGTTTACTGCTCTCCCGTATCCTGTTTAAAGAGCAGATCGATCTGCCGCCGGATCTGCTGATTAAAGATTTGCCGGACAGAATTGCGGACATGCGTCTGGCGCAGTTTGAAATCAACCAGCAGCGCGACAAGCTTTATCAGCCGGACAACTTTGTCAGCACCATGATTGACGAGTACGCCAAAACTCATGATATGCCGGCGACCGAAGCAGAGTTGCGGGCTCAGAAACATGCGCTGATGCAGGTGGTGTCCGTCCGTCAGGATTTACTGGATCAGCTGAATACCCAGATGGGTAACCAGATTTCCCAGGCGATTAACCTGCAGCTGGATCAGACTCAGCTGGTCACCGTGGTGGCCTCACTGGAGAAAACCCTCGCGCAGCAGATTTTCTGGGTCAACAGTAACAAACCGGTCAACCTGGCCTGGCTCCAGTCCTTCCCGGGCGCGGCCAAACAGGAACTGACATCACTGGATCTGAACTGGTCGCTGCAAAGCCTGATCAATGGTTTTGTTGATTCCCTCTTTATTACCATTCCGCTGCTGATTATTGCGCTGTTGCTGCGTTTCGGTACCAAGAATATTGATACCAAACTGGCTGAAATTAATGCCAATGTCGGGCGGCTGAAAAAAGATCGCCAGATCTACACACCGATGGCACTGGGGCTGATGCTGATCAAAACCCTGCCGTCCTCACTGTTTGTGATTGCCTTCGGCTATTTTTGTCTGAAAACCGGCAGTGCAGATTCTGCGCTGATGTGGACTATCTCCCGCCAGCTGGCTCTCTTCTGGGTGCTGTTCGAGTGGAGCTACCGGATTATGAAACCGGAGGGAATTGCAGTCACACACTTCGGGATCGATCCTGAAGTCTGCCGTACCGGCCGCCGCAGACTGGTGCGCCTGGCGCTGCCGCTGCTGCCGATTATGCTGTGGGCTGCTTACGGGATGGAATACCCGCTGCGCCTGGTGGATGACGTGATTGGTCAGCTGGTGGTACCGGTGGCACTGGTATTTGTCTTTGCATTCACACTGCCGTTCTGCATTGAGATCTGGCGCGAGAAGGGCTCTCATCTGGTGCGGGCGTTCCTGCTGACCTTACTGACATTTTCCCCGCTGGTACTGGTGGTGCTGGTCGGGCTGGGGTATTACTACACGGCACTGCGCCTGAGCAGCCGCTGGATAGACAGTCTCTATCTGCTGCTGCTGTGGTATATCGTTTATCACACCAGTCTGCGCGGCCTGGCACTGGCGGCACGGCGTCTGACCTACCAGCGCGCGCTGGCACGCCGTCAGAAACAGCAGGTTCAGCATAAAGAGCAGCATGAGGGGGATGATGTCCCGGATGTGATTGTGGAAGAGCCGCCGATGTCGATGGAGCTGATTAACCAACAGTCACTGCGTCTGACCTCGATGGTCCTGTTTATTGTCTTTGCTGCGGCGTTCTACGGCATATGGTCTGATTTTATTACTATTTTCTCCTTCTTTGACAGTATCACGCTGTGGCATTACAACGTCGATACCGCACTGGGGAATGTGGTGGAGGCGATCACGCTCGGGGATCTGATCCTGTCTGTCCTGATTGTGGTGGTGTCCTGGATAATGATGCGCAACCTGCCCGGCCTGCTTGAAGTCCTTGTACTCTCGCGGCTCTCGCTGCGCCAGGGCACTTCGTATGCCATCACCACCATTCTGACGTATCTGATTATCGGGATCGGGACGATTGCCGCGTTCGGCACCCTCGGGGTGTCGTGGGGTAAATTACAATGGCTGGCGGCAGCCTTAACCTTCGGCCTCAGCTTCGGGTTACAGGAAATCTTCGCTAACTTTGTGTCGGGTATTATTATTCTGTTCGAACGCCCGATCCGTATCGGTGATACCGTCACTATCGGGACCTTTTCCGGTACGGTTAATAAGATCCGCATCCGTGCGACCACGGTGATTGATTTTGACCGCAAAGAAGTCATTATTCCGAACAAAGCCTTTATGACCGAGCGCCTGACCAACTGGTCACTCTCTGATACGGTAACGCGGATTGTAATTAATGTCGGTGTGGCTTACGGTTCGGATCTGGCGAAGGTGAAAGAGGTCTTACTGAAAGCCGCCACCGATAACCCGAAAGTGATGACCGACCCGGCTCCGGGCGTGTATTTCACTGAGTTTGGTGCCAGCAGCCTCGATCATCAGCTGCGTTTCTATGTGCGCACCATCGGCGACCGCAGTGCCACCACAGATGAAGTGAACCGTGCGATTGACCGGATGGCGCGTGAAAACGATATCAATATCGCCTTCAACCAGCTGGAAGTGTATCTCCACGATCAGAACAGCGGTAAAGAAGTACAGGTGCAGGGAAAGGATGACGGCGCTCAGCCGGCCTGATCGTTTTCTGTATCGCGCAGTTTGTTTTCATAATCGCGGCGGACAATCTGTAACGCCGCGAGCACGGTTGCAGCCGGGATGCGGTTCTCTTCCAGCAGACAGATAAGATCGACCGCCAGTTTTACCTCATCGGGGGCATTTTCAAGACTCATGGAGTATCCGGTATCTGATTAAAATTCGGTGCCGTCGTGGCGTTCAATCTGCCGCTCTATCCGCTGCAGTGCCTGACGGCAGCGGACAAGGCGCCCGGCCAGTGCCGCCAGCTCTTTCTGCAGTTTTTGCTGTTCGGCAAAGGTTTGTGCGCGGCCGAGGGCCAGCTCGCGGTCATCAGTCATCTGTGCCAGGCGGCGCTCATAATCCTGATGCTGGGCCAGGCGCTGATACAGATCCACCTGGCTGTCCCGTTTCACATAGCTCTGTTCTTTCTGCCGCAGTGCCTGAGTGGCGGCCTCGCGGTTCAGTGCCGCAATCTGGGCGACAATTTTTTCCGCCAGGAAGCGTACCTGTTCAGCCCGGTTTTCATCTGCGCACTGCTCAAGCTGGTCAGTATGGTGCAGTAATTCATCCATGCACAGGCGCAGGGTTTTATTACGGGCGGCGAACAGGGTATCATCGAAGCGGCGCTGGCTCAGTTCCCGGTCTGCTATCGGGGCAATCTGCTCTTCCAGCGCGCTGATTTTCTGCCGCAGCGCCTGTAACAATTGTCTGGTGTTCATTATCCGCCTCAGTGAATGTGCCCGGGAGCGTCGTTGCTGAAGATCATAGTTACAGAAGCATTTTTTAGTCTGTTTGATATAAAACAACAAATAATCGGCAAAGTCACGGGATACGGTTGCAATTTTCCCCTGATTTGCATAGATTCTGAGGTTTCGTGTTATCTCTATGGCACCTATTATGAGCGCAACTGCTGAACAACTGCAATTTATTAAAGAAAGTATCCGGACTATCCCTGACTATCCTAAGGAAGGGGTACTGTTTCGCGACATCACCACATTACTGGCCAACCCGGAAGCCTATCGCCTGACGATTGATATGCTGGTGGAGCATTTCGCAGACAAAGGGATCACCAAAGTCGTGGGCACTGAAGCCCGTGGATTCTTATTCGGCGCACCGGTTGCGTTACGTCTGGGTGTCGGCTTTGTGCCGGTCCGCAAAAAAGGGAAATTACCGTGTGATACCCTCAGCGAGACCTATGATCTGGAATACGGCACTGATACCCTGGAGATGCATAAAGACAGCATCAGCAGCGGTGACAACGTGCTGGTTGTCGATGATCTGCTGGCCACCGGCGGCACCGTCAATGCGACCATCCGTCTGATCCGCCGTCTGGGCGGTGAAGTGCATGAAGCGGCCTTTATTATCGGCCTGCCGGATCTCGGCGGCGCGGAACGCCTTGAAGCGGAAGGTGTGCACAGCTTCTGCCTGCTGGAATATGCCGGCGGCTGAGTCTCTCCCCGTATTAAACGCAAACTCAGCCTCGCCCATTGTGGTGAGGCTGTGGTAGCATGATGGAAAATCATGTTCACTCTCTGCGGAATCCATGAGCTATCAAGTCCTTGCCCGTAAGTGGCGACCACAAACATTTTCACAGGTTATCGGTCAGCAGCATGTTCTGACAGCGCTCGCAAACGGGCTGGAACATCAGCGGCTGCATCACGCCTATCTCTTTTCCGGTACCCGCGGGGTCGGAAAAACCACCCTGGCACGTCTGTTTGCCAAAGGTCTTAACTGTGAGCAGGGCATCACCGCCACGCCGTGCGGCAAATGCCAGAATTGCCTGGAAATTGAGCAGGGGCGGTTTGTTGATCTGATTGAGATCGATGCTGCGTCGCGCACCAAGGTGGAAGATACCCGTGAACTGCTGGATAACGTCCAGTACGCCCCGTCGCGCGGGCGTTTCAAAGTTTATCTTATCGACGAAGTGCACATGCTCTCCCGTCACAGCTTTAATGCGCTGCTGAAAACCCTGGAAGAGCCGCCGGAGCACGTCAAATTCCTGCTGGCGACCACCGATCCGCAAAAGCTGCCGGTGACAATTTTATCCCGCTGCTTACAGTTCCATCTCAAAGCGCTGGATGTGGATCAGATCAGTCAGCAGCTTGATACTATACTGACCGCAGAACAGATTGAAAACGATGCCCGTGCACGGCTGCTGCTGGCCCGTGCCGCAGACGGTAGTATGCGTGACGCGCTGAGTCTGGCGGACCAGGCGATTGCCCTGGGCGCCGGGAAAGTGACCACAGAGGTGGTGACACAGATGCTCGGCACCCTGGACGACGAACAGCCGCTGACTATCCTGGAAGCCCTGGTGAAAGGGGATGGCGTTCAGGTGATGAACGGCGTGAATGATGCCGCATCACGGGGCGCGGACTGGGATAGTCTGCTGACAGAAATGCTGGCCGCGCTGCATAAAATCGCTATGCTGCAACTGCTGCCGGTACAGGATAACAGTGCCGGGGTGACAGAAGAACGTCTGCGCATCCTGGCCCGGGCCATTGCCCCGGCGGATCTGCAACTCTATTACCAGACACTGCTGGTCGGTCGCAAAGAGCTGCCGTATGCCCCTGACAGACGCATGGGTGCTGAAATGGCACTGCTGCGCGCACTGGCATTCCATCCGCGGAATGTGATTGATGAAGTGATCACCGCGCCATCCGTGGCACCGGTTTCCCTGACGTCACAACCGCAGACAGCAGCACCGGCTGCACCGGCGCGCAGTACGCCGCCGCCGGTGATGCCGCAGGAAACGGAAAACAACCCGACAGCCCAGCTGCTGAAAGCCCGCGACGCACTGAACCGGCAGGAGATCCCGTCGTCAAAAAAGTCTGAGCCGGTTACCTTAACTGAAAGGGGTAAACCGGCGAACTCAGCACTGGAGCGACTCGCTGCTGTGACTGAAAACCGCCGGGGCCGTGCTGTGTCCGCACCGCAGCCGAAAGCATCCGGTAAACCGCAGCCGTATCAGTGGCGTCCGCAGAAGCAGGATGAACCGGAAGAGAAAACCCCGGTTGCGCGGCCGAAAGATATCAAAAAAGCCCTTGAGCACGAAAAAACGCCGGAAGTGGCTGAAAAACTGGCGGTTGCCGCCCGTGAACGGGATCCGTGGGCGGCGGATATTGATAAAATGCAGCTGCCGAAACTGGTGCAGCAACTGGCGCTGAATGCCGTAAAAGAGCAGACAGGGGAAGACAGTATCTGTCTGCATCTGCGCACCTCGCAGCGCCACCTGAATTCAAAATCAGCACACAGTGTGCTGAGTGATGCACTGAGTGAACTTTATGGTAAAGTTATCAGTCTCACGATTTGTGAAGACGATGATGTCAGCATGAAAACGCCGCTGGAATGGCGGCAGGCTATCTATGAAGAGATGCTGGCGCAGGCGCGTCAGTCCATTGTGACGGATAAAACCATTCAGACTCTGCTGACCTTTTTTGATGCGGAACTGGATGAAGAGAGTATCCGGCCTGTTTAACCACCTTGCGTTAGAATACGCAATTTAGTCAAAGAGAGAAAACTATGTTCGGTAAAGGCGGTTTGGGCAATCTCATGAAACAAGCCCAGCAAATGCAGGATAAAATGCAGCAGATGCAGGAAGAGATTGCAAATACGGAAGTCACCGGTGAATCCGGTGCAGGCCTGGTTAAAGTCACTATCAACGGCGCACATAACTGCCGCCGCGTGGAAATCGATCCAAGCCTGATGGAAGACGACAAAGAGATGCTCGAAGATCTGATTGCTGCCGCATTCAATGATGCCGCGCGTCGTATCGACGAAACCCAGAAAGAAAAAATGGCGTCAGTCTCCAGCGGAATGCAGCTGCCGCCGGGCTTTAAGATGCCGTTCTGATGCAAACCAGTCCGCTTCTTGAAGCACTGATGGACGCTCTGCGCTGCCTGCCGGGCGTCGGGCCGAAATCGGCGCAGCGTATGGCGTTTCAGTTGTTACAGCGTGACCGCAGCGGCGGAATGCGTCTGGCACAGGCGCTGACCCGTGCAATGTCAGAAATCGGCCACTGCCGTGACTGCCGGACCTTTACCGAGCAGGAACAGTGCACTATCTGCGCCAACACGCGCCGTCAGCAGACCGGCCTTATCTGCGTGGTGGAAAGCCCGGCGGATATCCACGCGATTGAGCAGACAGGGCAGTTCTCCGGCCGCTACTTTGTGCTGATGGGACACCTGTCGCCGCTGGACGGCATCGGTCCGATGGATATCGGGCTGGATAAACTGGAGGAGCGGCTGTCTCAGGAAACCATTACTGAGGTGATCCTGGCCACCAACCCGACAGTGGAAGGGGAAGCCACCGCCAACTATATTGCGGAAATGTGTGCGCAGTATGATGTCTCCGCCAGCCGTATCGCCCACGGCGTACCGGTCGGCGGTGAGCTGGAAATGGTGGATGGTACGACCTTGTCCCACTCCATCGCAGGACGTCAGAAAATCCGTTACAACAGCGATTACTGACGGCGGTTTTTGCCTGTTACCCGGACAGACGGCTTGCGCCGTCTGTCACTTTTCCTCAGAATTGTCACAAAAAATTCCCCGTTTGCCTTGAAAACCCGGAGACCGGCCCCACCTGATTTTTATCCTGTTTTTTTTCGTTGATAAGTCAGTCTGAGGTTATTCATGAGTCTGCAAGAACAAGAAACCCGTGGTTTTCAGTCAGAAGTAAAACAACTTCTGCAGTTAATGATCCACTCACTTTATTCCAACAAAGAAATTTTCCTGCGCGAGCTTATCTCCAACGCCTCTGATGCGGCCGATAAGCTGCGTTTCCGTGCCTTATCCGACAGTTCGCTGTATGAAAATGACGGTGATCTGCATGTCCGTCTGTCCGCTGATAAAGAAAAGCGTACCCTGACCATCAGTGATAACGGTATCGGGATGACCCGCGATGAGGTCATCGACAACCTGGGGACGATTGCCAAATCCGGCACCAAAGCCTTCCTCGAATCGCTCGGCTCTGACGCGGCAAAAGACAGCCAGCTGATCGGCCAGTTCGGGGTGGGTTTCTATTCCGCCTTTATCGTGGCGGACAAAGTCACTGTGATCACCCGTGCGGCGGGTGTACCGTCTGATCAGGCGGTATTCTGGGAATCTGAAGGGGAAGGGGATTACTCTATCGCCAAAACCCATAAGGATTCACGCGGTACCGAAATCACCCTGCATTTCCGTGAAGGGGAAGATGAGTTCCTCGATGACTGGCGTCTGCGTTCGGTTATCGGTAAATATTCCGACCATATTGCGCTGCCGGTGGAAATCGAAAGCAAAAATGAAGAAGACGGCACTGTTATCCGGGAAAAAATCAATAAAGCTCAGGCACTGTGGACGCGCAATAAGAACGACATCAGTGATGAAGAATATAATGAGTTTTACAAGCATCTCTCCCATGACTTTGCCGATCCGCTGACATGGGCGCATAACCGAGTGGAAGGGAAGCAGGAGTACACCAGCCTGCTCTATATCCCGTCCGTGGCACCGTTTGACCTGTGGCACCGCGACCAGCGCCGTGGGCTGAGCCTGTATGTCCAGCGCGTGTTTATCATGGATGACGCGGAACAGTTTATGCCGAACTATCTGCGCTTTGTGCGCGGTCTGATAGATTCCAATGATCTGCCGCTCAACGTCTCCCGTGAGATTTTACAGGACAGCGCCGTCACCCGCAGTCTGCGCAGTGCACTGACCAAACGTGTTCTGCAGATGCTGGAGAAACTGGCGAACAATGATGCTGAAAAATACCAGACTTTCTGGCAGCAGTTCGGCCTGGTGCTGAAAGAAGGCCCGGGTGAGGACAGCACCAATGCGGAACTGATCGCCAAACTGCTGCGTTTTGCCAGCACGAAGGAAGACACCTCCGCGCAGACCGTTTCACTGGCGGATTATGTATCCCGCATGGCGGAAGGTCAGGAGAAAATTTACTACATCACTGCAGACAGCTACGCGGCTGCGAAAAACAGCCCGCACCTGGAACTGTTCCGCAAAAAAGGCATTGAAGTTCTGCTGCTCTCCGATCGTATCGATGAGTGGATGATGAACTACCTCAATGAATTTGATGGTAAAACCTTCCAGTCTGTCAGCAAAGCGGATGAATCGCTGGAAAAACTGGCGGATGAAGATCCGGCAGCGAAAGAAGAAGCGGACAAAGAGCTGGCTCCGTTTGTTGAGCGTGTGAAAACCCTGCTCGGCGACCGTGTGAAAGAGGTGAAACTGACCCACCGTCTGACCTCCACCTCGGCGATTGTCACCACCGACGCCGATGATATGAGCACTCAGATGGCGAAACTGTTTGCCGCCGCCGGCCAGCAGGCTCCGGAAGTGAAATACAACTTTGAGCTGAACCCGGAGCATCCGCTGGTGAAACTGGCCGCAGAACAACAGGACGAAAGCCGCTTTGCCGACTGGATCAATCTGCTGCTCGACCAGGCACTGTTTGTTGAACGCGGAACCCTGGAAGATCCGAACGAATTTGTTTCCCGGATGAATAGTCTGTTATTAGGCTAAAAACAGGCGTTCCCGCGCCGGGTGAGCACAATCGCGCATAACCCGCTTAAAAACCACATGATTTCATGATGATCATGTGGTTTTTTTATTGAAATGAGGAAAAACGAACGTCAGAGTTTCCCCGCTTTTCTTGAGTCCATACCCTGACAAATGGTATGGTAGCTTGTTTTTATCCGAATTATAAAAAAGCAACCAGCAAGGGGTTTACGCAATGCGTATTATTCTGCTCGGCGCTCCGGGCGCCGGTAAAGGGACTCAGGCTCAGTTTATCATGGAAAAATACGGGATCCCTCAGATCTCGACGGGTGACATGCTGCGTGCAGCAGTGAAATCCGGCAGTGAATTGGGTCTCCAGGCAAAAGAACTGATGGACAACGGCAAATTAGTGACTGACGCATTAGTTATCGCACTGGTTAAAGAGCGCATCAAACAGGATGACTGCCGTAATGGTTTCCTGCTGGACGGGTTCCCGCGTACCATTCCGCAGGCAGATGCAATGAAAGAAGCCGGTATCACCGTTGATTTCGTTCTGGAATTTGATGTTCCGGATGAGATTATCGTTGACCGTATTATCGGCCGTCGTGTACACGCAGGCTCAGGCCGTGTGTATCATGTAAAATACAATCCGCCGAAGACAGAAAATAAAGACGACGTGACCGGGGAAGAACTGACCATCCGTAAAGATGATCAGGAAGAGACCGTCCGTAAGCGTCTGGTGGAATACCATCAGCTGACTGCACCACTGATCCAGTACTATCAGAAAGAAGCTCAGATGAGTGACGTGAAATACAACCGTATTGACGGCACCCGTCCGGTAAGCGAAGTCAGTCAGGAATTAGCCCGTATCCTGGGTTAATCCGGCACTTATTTCTGTCAGGCAGCCAAACGGCTGCCTTTTTTTATCCTGAACTGCGGCACACCGGGGGCGTACATCAGTATGTGACCGGGGTGACAGAGAGCAGCCAGCGAATCTGCGGACAAAAGGATGAAGAACATGAAGAACATGGCAGAAAAGAATAAGAATCATTACTAACAATACATTACCCTGACAATCATTCTCAGTTGCTGACAGGATTTTCTGATGACAAATCAACACAAACGCGGCGTTTTACTGGTTAACTTAGGCACTCCGGATGCGCCGGAAACCCCGGCGGTAAAACGCTATCTGAAGCAGTTCCTGAGTGACCCGCGTGTGGTGGATGTCTCTCCGCTGCTCTGGCAGTGTATTCTGCGCGGTATTGTGCTGCCGTTCCGTTCGCCGCGTGTGGCGAAGCTTTATCAGTCTGTCTGGATGGAAGAGGGTTCCCCGCTGCTGGTATACAGCCGCCGTCAGCAGGCGGCACTGGCGGCACAGATGCCGGGGACACCGGTGGAGCTGGGGATGAGCTATGGTTCACCATCACTGGAATCCGCCGTTGATGCTCTTCTGGCGCAGGGCGTGACACATCTGGATGTCCTGCCGCTGTATCCGCAGTATTCCTGCTCAACCACCGCTGCGGTGTTTGACGGGCTGGCGGATATTTTTAAACGCCGCCGGACATTTCCGTCACTGCATTTTATCCGCAGTTACGCGACACACCCGCTCTATATTGAGGCGCTGGCGCAGTCAGCGGAGGCGGCATTTGCAAAGCACGGGGTGCCTGACCGGCTGATTTTGTCCTATCACGGTATTCCTGTCCGTTATGCGAAAGAGGGCGATGTTTACCCGGCCGAATGTGAGGCCACAACAGCATTGCTGCGGGAAAGGCTCAATTTCCCGTCTGAACATATCATGCACACTTATCAGTCCCGCTTTGGCCGTGAGCCGTGGCTTACACCTTATACTGATGAAACAATGAAGCTATTACCCTCAGAAGGCGTAAAATCAGTTCAGGTGATGTGCCCGGGATTTTCTGCTGACTGCCTGGAAACGTTAGAGGAAATTAAGGAACAGAATAAAGAATTCTTTTTATCTTCAGGGGGAGATAAATATCATTACATTCAGTCCCTTAATGACGCTGATGTTCATATAAAACTATTGCAAGAGTTGGTTGGCTAGTTTTTTCGCATTCCAATCTGGAATAGTCCGAAATATACCACTGTTATGCGTAGAATTTTGAGAAATTAATGTTAACATTAATCATGTAACAATTGATTAGCCGAAAAATGACAGATATTACGGTTCATTTTAAGTGAAACTCAGTATTTCATCGCAGACAGGACAGGTGCTACGGACATGGTGAATGAGAAGGGTTCAGTGAACCTGAATAATGACGAGATCGATATTATTGATCTGCTGAAACTGTTATACCGCTATAAGGTTTTTATCGTCATTGTGACCGTATTATTCGCTGCCGCCGGGTTCGGTGTCTCCAAAATACTGCCGCAGAAATGGACAAGTACCGCCGAAGTGACAGCAACAGAGCTCCGTGATATGCCGGAGCTGGATAAAGTCCGTCAGCAGATGAATGCACTCAATGTGACTGCGGTATCTGATCTGCCGGCTGCATTTAATGTGTTCGGTACGGTCTGGCAGTCGCCGTCAGTACAGGAATCATTCAGCCTCTCACAGGGCGATACAGCCGTTTCCGGCTCTTTTGGTTTTCAGAAAACAGATGGCGACATACTGAAACCGGCTACTGCCAAAGTGACCTTTACCGCCGCAGATCCGCAGACAGCACAGCAAATGTTGTCGGATTATCTCGATTACACCGCACAATACAGCCAGAATGTGATGCAGACGCAGTTACAGGAAAACCTGGCCGCTGCGCTGAGTGCCGGTCAGAGCCAGTATAACGTGGCGCTGGTGAGAGCGGAACATCAGCGGGAGCAAACACTGGCTTACCTGGCTGCGGCTGAACGGGTTGCACCGGCGGCGGCATCTGTTCCGCCTCAGAATCCGGAAGCTGACCCGGTTGCGTCTTACAGTGCCATGGGACGTCCGGCAGTGATGCAGATGAGAGACTCCCTGAAAGCGCTGGATTTACCGGCGGTGGATGCGGAACTTCTGGACAGAGCCTATACCCTGAAAACCATCAAAAGTATCGCGCCTTTCTCACTGAACATTGTTCCGTTCACGGTGACCGAATCCCCGGATCTGCCGGTGGTAAAAGACGGCCCCGGTACTAAAATGTATCTCATCGCATCCGCCTTTTTAGGGTTTATTCTGTCAGTGATGGCGGTTTTTGCATGGAATATGTTTGTTAACAGAAAAAAATCAGCATAATTTCCGGTTGAGCGGGCATTGAGGGTTCTGTCCGCTCACATTCTTCCCCGCGTTATGATAAAATACGCCATCTTTTTTTCCGGCCATGAACCTTTATGAAATTCCCCGGCAGACGCAAATCCAAACACTATTTCCCGGTCAGCCTGCGTGACCCGTTATTACAGCCTGTCCAGCTGATGAAAGATGATGAAAATACCCGCGCGTATATCGTTGGTATTGATCAGACGCTGGTGGATATTGAAGCCAACGTGGATGATGATTTTATCCGCCGTTATCAGCTCAGCCGCGGCCATTCGCTGGTGATTGAGGATGATGTGGCTGAAGAGCTGTACCGTGAGCTGATTGAGCGTTCGCTGATCACCCATGAATTTGCCGGTGGTACTATCGGTAATACCCTTCACAATTATTCTGTTCTGGCGGACGACCGTTCTGTGCTGCTGGGCACCATGTGCAATAATATTCAGATTGGCAGCTATGCCTATTATTATCTGTGCAACACCTCCAGCCGTATGGATCTCAACTATTTACAGGGTGTCGACGGACCGATTGGCCGCTGCTTTACCCTGATCAGTGAAAACGGCGAGCGGACATTTGCCATCAGCCCCGGGCTGATGAACCAGCTGCGTCCGGAAAGCATTCCGGAAGAGATCATTGCGGAAGCCTCCGCACTGGTGCTGACCGCCTATCTGGTGCGCTGCAAACCGGGCGAACCGATGCCGGATGCCACCATGAAAGCCATTGAATACGCGAAAAAACATGATGTGCCGGTGATCCTGACTCTGGGAACCAAACATGTAATCGCGGAAGATCCGCAGTGGTGGCGTGATTTCCTTGCGGAAAACGTCTCTGTGCTGGCAATGAACGAAGAAGAAGCGCTGGCACTGACCGGCGTTGCCGACCCGCTTCTGGCGTCAGATAAAGCCCTCGACTGGGTGGATCTGGTGCTGTGTACCGCAGGTCCTGCCGGGTTATATATGGCCGGTTATTCAGAAAAAGAATTTATGCGTGAAACTACTCACCCGTTATTACCGGGTGCACTGGCAGAATTTAACCGCTATGAATTCAGCCGTGCAATGCGTCAGAAAGATTGTCAGGATGCAGCGCGGGTCTATTCTCATATCGAGCCTTATATGGGTGGTCCGGATAAGATAATGAACACCAACGGTGCCGGCGACGGGGCATTATCCGCATTGCTGCATGATATTACGGCCAACAGCTATCACCGGATGAATATCCCGAACTCCAGTAAGCATCAGCGCCGTTATCTGACATACTCTTCACTGGCGCAGGTCTGCAAATATGCTAACCGTGTCAGCTATCAGGTACTGATTCAGCACTCACCGCGTCTGACTAAAGGGTTACCGGACCGGGAAGACAGCCTGGAAGAGTCATACTGGGAACGCTGATAACAATAACTGACAGATAATCGCCGGAATTTTCCGGCGTTTTTTATGGGCAATAACAAATAATCCGTGTTACACATCGGCATCATCAACTTTACTGATGAAGTTGAGGCGAAAAATTCGCTTTAACCTCAGGTTATGTTGAGGTTTAAGCTTTGGTCATTCCCGGCAAGAGAGGCTTGCCAGATGAAATATACCCTTTATTGAATGTAACAAGGAAATGACCATGCATACTGTAAAAACACTGATTACTGCTTCTGCTATGACACTGTTTTCCTTTGCGGCTTTTGCTGAATCCGTCTCTGTCACCAGTGACACACTGACATCAGCTGAAGCAAAAATTGCGGAAAAAGCACAGGAAAGCGGAGCTTCCGGTTATACCATCACCAGCGCCCGTACGACTGATAATGTGATTATGACGGCAGAACTGCACAAATAATGGCATTCAGTGACTGAGTCCCTGTTTATTATCCTCTGATATAAATCCTGCTCCGGCAGGATTTTTTACGTGTATATAAAAAAGCCCGGTCAGACCGGGCTTGTAGCTGATGTTTAGTTCTGCGAATTAAAATAATTTCATATTATTTAATACTTTTTACAGAATCGGATACCCATAGTGAGATCAGATTAATAACACTCCCTGTAATAACCGAGATAGAATAATTAGTATCTGTGTAAAATGAAAAATTAAAATACATCTCTTTTAATACACTTGTCTTTAAAAGAGGAAACAATGTAACAAATAGCGTTGATACAATTACAGATATAATAATTCTATTTATTATTTTTTGTTTTAGTATTATTTTTCTGAAATATATGATATTCACAAGACTCAGTAGCACTGCAATAAAATACTGACCAGAATCAGGCATGGCGCCTCCTCAGGAGCAAGGTGGTAACGATTTTTCACGGTGTGTATTTCTTAAAACTCATGACAATGACAGATATTATTATATTTTCACCTGATGGGGTACTGACTATTCTCAGGTAATTTAATAAAATTAACAATTGCTGTGTTAATTATCAATTAAAATATAATAAATATCATAAAATAACATAATAAAATACATTTTATCTGGTGTTTATATTATATTTCCCGTAAGGCTGATAATTGGATTATGACGGCAGAACTGCACAAATAATGGTGTTCAGTGACTGAGTATCTTTTTATTATCCTTTGATATAAATCCTGCTCCGGCAGGATTTTTTATGCGTATATAAAAAAGCCCGGTCAGACCGGGCTTGTATTTCAGCAGGTTAAAACAGGTTATGCCGACGGATGCGGGTTCTGATTCTCCTGAGTGGCATCTGTTTCCGGTTTACGCAGCATATCATGCAGTGAGCGGCCTTCTGTTTCCGGTGCAGTTTCTGCCGCCGGATTGATACTGACCGGGCAGCCGAACTCATGGTCAGTCTGGTTTTCCACCAGCAGTGTGCTCATCGCACGGGCAATTTCAAACTCACCAATCACCACGCGGTTTGCGCCGCGCTCCATAATATAGGTGCGCTCGTCGTCATAATGCGCGCGGACAATAATCGTCATATGTGCGTTCATGGCACGGGCTTTGGCAACAATTTCACCGGCCTCATAGCCGTTCGGAATGGTCAGCAGCAGCGCACTGGCGCAATCGGCACGGGCAAGCTCCAGCACATCCTGTGCCACCGCATTCCCCATCACGGAAGGGAATCCGCGTTCTGCAAGCTCTTCAAAGCGGGCGCGGGTATCTTCCACCACCACCACCGGATACCCTTTATTATGCAGCTTATCCGCCAGCATCGCACCGACGCGGCCATAACCGACAATAATGGTATGTCCGCAGATATTGACCGGTACCTGGGTGATTTCTTCCAGTGTTTCCTCTTCCTGCTGCTCTTCCGGTGTTTCGGTTTTTTCCAGATAGCGGTCCAGCAGCGTGAACAGCACCGGGTTGAGCATGATAGAGACAATCGCACCGGCCAGGATCAGGTCATTGGCCTGGCGGTTGAGGACTTCCAGCGTGACCCCCATTCCCGCGAGGATAAAAGCGAATTCCCCGATTTGTGCGAGGCTGACAGCAACAGTCAGAGCTGTCCGCCGGTTATGGCCGAACATTCTCACCAGCAGCAGAGCAGCAGCGGACTTACCGATGATAATAATCGCCAGCACACCGAGCACACCGAGCGGATGGTTAATCAGCACCATCGGGTCAAACAGCATCCCGACAGAGACAAAGAACAGTACCGCGAAGGCATCACGCAGCGGCAGGGTATCCTGTGCGGCGCGGTGGCTCAGTTCTGACTCATTGAGCACCATACCGGCAAAGAACGCGCCGAGGGCAAACGAGGCATCAAACAGCGCGACAGCGGCATAAGCAATACCCAGTGCCAGTACCAGTACCGCCAGGGTAAACAGCTCGCGGGAGCCGGTAGCGGCTGTTCTGGCGAGTAACCACGGGATCACGCGGCGGCCGATAAAAATCATAATCAGGATGAATGCCACAACCTTACCGATAGTAACGCCCAGGCTCATCAGCAGTTCTGATGTGCTGGCACTGGATTCCGGATTATTAATGATAGAGGCGGCAGCCGGTAACAGTACCAGGGTTAATACCATGGCGAGGTCTTCGACAATCAGCCAGCCGATAGCTATCTGACCGCGCTGGCTCTCTATCAGTTGCCGCTCTTCCAGGGCGCGCAGCAGCACCACGGTACTCGCGGTGGATAAGCTCAGACCAAATACGATCCCGGTAAATAATCCCCAGCCGAACAGACTGGAAAGGCCGAGACCCAGAATAGTGGCGACAGCTATCTGACAGATAGCGCCGGGAATAGCGATATTTTTAACCGCCAGCAGATCTTTCAGTGAAAAATGGAGCCCGACCCCGAACATCAGCAGAATAACCCCGATTTCCGCCAGTTCCGGTGCCAGAGACGCATCGGCAACAAATCCCGGGGTAAAAGGGCCTGCTAACACACCTGCCGCCAGATAACCCACTAACGGGGAAATCTTTAACCGCTGCGCTAACATACCGAGTAAATAAGCGAGAACGAGACCGCCAACAATAGTTGTGATAAGAGGCGTTGAATGCACTTTTTTCATTCTCCTTTTGATTAGTGGTGTGAACGGATGTGGGTTAGCTATAAATATAATACATGTTTTCGTGACATAAATCGCGTTAAAAATATAACTAATTATGTAAAAAACAGGACTTAACAGCAGATACCTTTCAGCTTTGACTATTTTCAGCGTATTCTGCTCTTTGTGATCCCCGTTTTCACTGCCATTGATTGGCTTTGATATTTAATATTATTGTTAATTAACAGTCCATTAAGTGTCTTTAGTCTGTTTTTTATATAAAAACGGATATATTTATAAAAAATAAGCTGAAAAATACAGGTTTAATTACAGTTTTGATGCCGGTAACAGCGTAGTAATATCTCTGCGATATAAAACCGCATTGATGAACAGGTGGTTTTTCTTTGTTGTATATTGATATTTAACGATTTTTAAATAATGCGTTATCGTATTTGTGCGGATCCGCTAAATGATAAAACATTGAGTCAGATCGCACTTTTTTGCCGTGTTTATCATAACTGGTGTGAAAATTTGTGAATTTTCATCATACTTTCAGCAGAACGCCGGAGAGAGTTGTTTCTGTGCCGGTATCATCATTCAGATACACAGGGAATGACCATGACATTTACACTGAAAACCACAGCCTGTGCGCTGGCGGTATCCGCAATGCTTTTTCCTGCGCTGGCGAATGCCTGGGAAAAAGATAAAACCTACGACATCACCATTTTGCACACCAATGACCACCACGGCCATTTCTGGCAGAACGATCACGGCGAATATGGCTTATCCGCCCAGAAGACCCTGGTGGACGGTATCCGTAAGGAAGTGGAAGAGAAGGGCGGCTCACTGCTGCTGCTCTCCGGCGGCGATATTAACACCGGCGTGCCGGAATCTGATTTACAGAATGCCGAGCCGGATTTCAAAGGGATGAATCTGGTCGGTTACGACGCAATGGCGCTGGGAAATCACGAGTTTGATAACCCGCTGGAAACACTGCGTACCCAGGAAAAATGGGCCACATTCCCGTTTCTGTCCGCCAACATTTATAAGAAAAGCACCGGTGAACGTCTGTTTAAACCATATGCGGTGTTTGACAAACAAGGTGTGAAAATCGCAGTGATTGGTCTGACAACGGATGACACAGCGAAAATCGGTAATCCGGGCAATTTCCCGGACACTGAATTCCGTGTCCCGGCTGAAGAAGCCAAAAAAGTGGTTGAAGCTCTGCGTGAAACGGAAAAGCCGGACATCATCATCGCCGCCACGCATATGGGGCACTACGATGACAGCAATCACGGCTCCAACGCGCCGGGCGATGTGGAAATGGCACGCAGCCTGCCGGCCGGATATCTGGATATGATTGTCGGCGGTCACTCACAGGACCCGGTCTGTATGCAGCCGGAAAACAAGAATTACAAAGTCGCCGATTACGTTCCCGGCACCCCGTGTGCGTCGGATAACCAGAACGGTACCTGGATTGTGCAGGCCCATGAATGGGGTAAATATGTCGGACGTGCGGACTTTCAGTTCCGCAACGGCGAATTCACGCTGAAACACTATCAGCTTATCCCGGTGAATCTGAAGAAAAAAGTCACCAAAGAGGATGGCACATCAGAGCGGGTGTATTACACCAGTGAAATCAGCGAAAGCCCCGACATGCTTAAACTGCTGACACCGTACCAGGAAAAAGGCAATGAGCAGCTGAATATCAAAGTCGGCTCGGTTGACAGCAAACTGGAAGGTGATCGCAGCAAAGTCCGTTTTGTACAGACCAGCATGGGGCATCTGCTGCTGGCCGCACAAAAAGAGCGTGCGAATGCGGATTTCGCCATTATGAGCGGCGGCGGTGTACGTGATTCTATCGAGCCGGGAGATATCACCTATAAACATGTACTGAAAGTACAGCCGTTTGCCAATGAACTGGTGTATGTCGATTTCAAAGGCAGTGAAGTACTGCCGTATCTGACTGCAGTGGCAAATATGAAAACGGATTCAGGGGCTTACGCACAGTTTTACAATGTGGGGCTGACGCTGAATAAAGACGGCTCTGTGAGTGATGTGACGATTGACGGCAAGCCGCTGGACCCGGCAAAAACCTACCGCATGGCGACACTGAACTTCAACGCGATCGGCGGGGATGGTTATCCGAAAATTGATACGCATCCGGGCTATGTCAATACCGGTTTTGTCGATGCAGAAGTGCTGAAAGGCTATATTGAAGCCCATTCTCCGCTGAAAGCAGCAGATTATGAACCAAAAGGCGAGATTATCTATAAAAACAAATAATTGACTGTCTGAGTAATAAAAACCGGGACTTCAGCTTGCCCCGGTTTTTATTCGCACAGCTTATGAGTTGCACTATCCATCAGTATTTTGTCTATATTGGCAATGAAGGCAATTCATTGTTTATATTGATATTTTAAATTTTTACTCATAATTGATGGCATCCTGCCACGATTTGCCCTGTCTGTTTTGATTATCTTTTCTAAAATAAGCCTGTGTCCACGGTGGTAAATATCAGTACCGTGCGGATACCCATTCCTTTCAAACAGGATATTATGATGAACAAAACAGAAAATACTTTATATAAGAAAACACCGTCGGTAACGGTGCTAAATAACCGGGGGCTGGCGGTGCGTGATATCGTATATCACCGTCATCCGGATACACCGGAAAAAACAGATGAACGGATTACCCGCCATCAGTTTGATACGCGGGGTTTTTTACAGCAGAGCACCGACCCGCGTTTGCAGGCCTCCGGGCAGCGTAATTTCCGCTATATCACTTCACTCTCCGGACAGGTGCTGCGCACAGAAAGTGCAGATGCGGGAACATCACTGGCACTGAATGATGCGGCAGGGCGACCGGTGATCGGCATCAGTCAGATCCGCACGGATAACGGGCAGGATGACCGCAGCCGGGCCGTGACTCAGACTTTTCAGTATGAAGGTACGGATTCAGCCGGGCGCCCGCTGAGTATCTCGGAGCAGCTCGCCGGGCAGAACGCTCAGGTGACTGAACGCTTTGTATATGCGGGCAACAGCGAGGCGGAGAAAGCAAAAAATCTGGCAGGGGTCTGTACGCACCATTATGATCCGGCCGGTCTGATGCAGACGGACAGCATTGCGCTGACCGGTGTCCCGCTGTCGGTAACCCGCCGGTTGCTGCAAGACGCAGATAATCCGGATATCGCGGTTAACTGGCCGGAAAGTAACCCGGGCAGTTTGTTATCCGCTGAAAAATACATCACCCAAACCACAGCAGATGCTACCGGTGCCGTGCTGAATACCACCGATGCAGCGGGTCATCAGCAAAAAGTGACTTATGATATCGCCGGATTGCTGAATACCAGCCGGGTGACGGTAAAAGGTGGTGCGGAAAAAATCATCATCAAATCTGTGGCGTATTCCGCTGCCGGACAAAAACTGCGTGAGGAGCACGGCAACGGCGTAGTGACCACTTACACTTATGAACCGCAGACCCAGCGCCTGATCGCGGTGAAAACCGAACATCCGGCACGGAAAAATGTATTTCAGGATCTGCGCTATGAGTACGATCCGGTCGGCAATGTGCTGTGTGTGACCAATAGCGCCGAGGAGACGCGCTTCTGGCATAATCAGAAAGTGGTGCCGGAAAACCGATACACTTACGATACCCTGTATCAGCTGGTCAGCGCCACCGGGCGTGAAATGGCCAATGCCGGACAGCAAAGCGGTTCCCTCCCTGATATTTCCCCGTTTGATAAAGCCAGTTACACCAATTACACCCGCAACTATATCTATGACCGTGCCGGAAATATGACGCAGATCCGCCACTCAGCACCTGCGACCAATAATAACTACACCACGGATATCACGGTCAGTCAGCGCAGCAACCGCGCGGTACTGAAAACCCTGGCGGACACGCCGGAAAAAGCGGAAGCCCTGTTTACCCCGGGCGGACAGCAGACACAGCTCCAGCCGGGACAAACTCTGTCCTGGACAACGCGCGGCGAGCTGCAACAGGTGATGCCGGTGGTGCGTGACGGTGCGGCCGGTGACCGCGAAAGCTACCGTTATGATGCGGACAGTCAGCGCATCCTGAAAACTGCCGTGCAGAAAACCGGGAACAGCACACAGATACAGCAGGTGATCTATCTGCCGGGGCTGGAACTGCACAGCGGCAAAGAAAGCTATCAGGTGATCTGCGCCGGTGTTGCCGGGCGGGCGAAGGTGCGGTTGCTGCACTGGCCGGACGGCAAAAAAGATCACCAGCGGTTCAGTTATGACAATCTTATCGGCAGCAGCGGCCTGGAAACGGATGGTGACGGTAAGCTGCTGAGTCAGGAAGAATATTATCCGTTCGGCGGCACGTCCGTGCTGGTGGCTGATGCGGACAGCGGCATTGACTACAAAACCCACCGTTATTCCGGCAAAGAGCGGGATGCGACCGGGATGTATTATTACGGCTACCGCTACTATCAGCCATGGGCAGGCCGCTGGCTGAGTTCAGACCCGGCGGGAACTGTTGACGGACTGAATCTGTTCCGGATGGTGAGGAATAATCCGGTGACGTTAAGAGATGATGACGGGCGGAAACCCATCAGTGAAAACTTCAGTGAAGAAAAAGGTGATATGGTTTATGGCCTTGCCGGTTTCAGAGGGAAATATATTTCTTCTGCGCTGGGGCGTCCGTTTTTACCTGACAGTAAAGACGCACCTGCATCGATAATTGATTTATATAATAATACGGTATCCGGTCAGGTATTGATGAGCGTTGATATGAAAATATTACAGAGTTTCATGAAATCACCGGGTAAATATGAGAAAAAGTTATCGCCACCGGCTGATATAAAGGACCGTGTACAGAAAAGCAGAGCATATCCTTTGTGGGACAGTTATTTTTCTGCTGGTGAAAAAAATGAGAAATTTAATATACACTCTGTTTATAAAGAGGTCAGAAAAAATCCCGGAAGTACGCAATATCATGAGTGGCATATGTCGGGGGCACAATCTGCACCGAAACTTCTCTGGAAAAGAGGAAGTAAGCTGGGGATAGAAATTGCGGCATCCGGCGGCGGTAATAAAATCCACTTTGCTCTTGATAGTTTAAATACAGAGGAAATTATCAGTAAGTCAGGAATGGGCGGACAGTCTATTACTGCCAGTGAATTGCGCTATGCTTACAGGAACAGAGAACGGCTTGGTGCAAATATACATTTTTACAAAGATGATAATGAGGTTGACGCTCCGTGGGTATCAAACCCTGAACAGTGGAACACGTATAAACCTAAATCATTATCGGCAGCAGGCGGACAATTAGTCCGGCAGCATACCGGATTTACGGCTCGTATACGTGCATCACTCAGCCGCACTTTCAGGAGAAATTAATTTTTATCAGCGGTAAAAGCACTTCCCCCGGGAAGTGCTTTTTTCTGTATATCAGTCCCGTTTCGCTACCGGGGCAAATTTCCCGTCCAGCACTTTTGCCAGATCCTGCGGTGCCAGTTCGATATCCAGGCCGCGCTTGCCGCCGGAAACGAAAATAGTGGCAAATTCCTGAGCACCCTCATCGATCAGGGTCGGCAGGCGTTTTTTCTGCCCCAGCGGGCTGATCCCGCCCACCAGATAACCGGTGACTTTCTGTGCATTCACCGGGTCGGCCATTTCCGCTTTTTTCACACCAAGGGCTTTAGCCACGGCTTTTAAATCAAGCTGTTCTGATACCGGGGTGACGGCCACAGCGAGGTGTTTATTATCGCCGTTAAGCGCCACCAGCAGGGTTTTATATACCTGACGGGCATCGAGATTGAGTTTGCGGACCGCTTCATCACCGAAATTATGATCATTCGGATCATGTTCGTACGGATGGAGGGTGAATGAAATCCGGTTTTTTTCCAGAAGTTTTACAGCCGGTGTCATAGGTCTTTCCTTGCAAATAATTCAGACGGCAGTGTCACAAGGCCTGCCAGTTTAACACAAAATGGACGGCAGATTATGGTCGCCGTAAAGATGCAGTGCGCCGACTGCCACCACATAATTGCCGGGCGGCAGTTGTGTCAGCCGGGCTTTCCAGGCGTCGTTGCGGTTGATCATCAGGTGCTGATATGTCTGTTCACTGAAGGTGGCAGGCAGCGGCTGCGCGAGTTTTTCCGGCCGGTAATCCAGCCACCAGCCGAGCATAATCTGGAGCGCCCGTGCGTTGTCATGCCAGTATGCCAGCGTATCTTCCAGCAGGCTCAGCCCTTCGTCCGGGAAATCCAGCAGCATCTGCAGTTGTGCCTGTGTGCCTTCCAGCTCAAAAACGGGGATATTCTGTCCGTGGGCAGCATTGAGCATCTGATAATCAATGCCGTAATGCGGGCGCAGCCCGAGGCTTTGTGCCTGGGCGGACTGCAGGATCAGCGCCACCTGCCAGGCGGGCAGGGTATCCAGGGTCTGCACCGGCTGGCGCTGCTCCTCACAATACCGGCGGTAGTCATTTCTCAGGTGCTCCGGTAAGCGCTCACTTACCGGCAGACGTGGGGATTCCGGGTCCTGTCCCGGGAATGGCGGTGCCGGACGGGTGATATCCGCTTCCACAATCAGGCCGTCAGCACGATTGATTCTTTCCAGCAGCGGGCCGGGCAGCGGATACATCGCTTCCGAACCCATATGAATACTGCCGACCAGGTGCAGTGAGATATCCCCGGGCAATGTGAGGTCAACCGAGGGCCAGGTGCAGCCACCCTGCGGATCAGGCGGGATAAGGTAATCTTTCAGCCGGCGGAACAGTGTTTTCATGACGACTCCTGTCGTGAAACGATACCTTAGTTGACTGCAAGCGGGCTTTTTTTTCAACCCTGATAAGTAATATCCGGTTAATCAGCAGGAAAAAAATAAGGGGGCGAATTATTCGCTCCCTTAAGATAGTGACTGATGATTTAATCTTTCGGTTTAAAACGTAACAGCCGGTTGGCGTTACTGACCACGGTAATGGATGACAGCGCCATGGCCGCCCCTGCCACCACCGGATTCAGCAGTGTGCCGGTGAACGGGAACAGCACACCGGCGGCGATTGGGATCCCGAGGGTGTTATAAATAAAGGCACCCAGCAGGTTCTGTTTCATGTTGCGCAGCGTCCCTTTCGAGATAGCCACGGCATCGGCCACACCGTGCAGGCTGTGACGCATCAGGGTGATTGCTGCCGTTTCGATGGCGATATCACTGCCGCCGCCCATGGCGATCCCCACATCTGCCCGTGCCAGTGCCGGTGCGTCATTGATACCGTCACCGACCATCGCGACACGGCGTCCGGCCTGCTGTAATTTTTCAATGGCAGCGGCTTTGCCGTCCGGCAGTACACCGGCGATCACTTCATCAATACCGGCTTCTTTGGCGATAGCCCGGGCGGTCACTTCGTTGTCCCCGGTCAGCATCACCAGACGGTAACCCTGTTTGTGCAGACGCGCCAGCGCACTGACACTGTCCTCACGCAGCGGATCACGGACAGAAAGTATTGCTGCAATATTACCGTCAACCGCCAGCATGACCGGGGTCACGCCTTTACCGGCCTGGGATTGCACCAGCGCATCCGCTTCCCCGGCTGTGCTGATATTTTGTGCCTGCATCAGCGCATGGTTACCCAGCAGCAGTGTCCGGCCTTCAGACTCCCCGCTGATCCCCATCCCCGCCAGGGTACGGAACTGCGTGACAGACGGCAGTGTCAGATCTTTCGCGCGTTCAGTAATGGCACGGGCCAGCGGGTGATTAGAACCGCTTTCCAGTGCCGCCGCGAGACGCAGCACATCATCGTCACTGAAACCGTTGAAGGTGTGGATCTCCGTTACCTGCGGCATCCCTTCAGTCAGGGTTCCGGTTTTGTCGAAAACAATGGTGTCGAGAGTGCTTGCCTGCTGTAAAGCATCCGCATCCCGTACCAGCACACCAAACTCAGCGGCGCGTCCGACCCCGGAAATAATTGACATCGGCGTTGCCAGTCCCAGAGCACACGGACAGGCGATAATCAGTACCGTGGTAACAATCACCAGTGCATAGGTTATCTGCGGCGCAGGGCCGAAGAAGTACCAGACAGCACCGGCGATCAGAGCAATCACCACCACAACCGGCACAAAGACGGCTGAGATTTTGTCCGCCAGCTGGCCGATTTCCGGTTTACTGCTCTGAGCCTGACGCACCAGTTTAATGATGCGTGCCAGCGTGGTTTTGCTGCCGACAGCGGCGGCACGGAACAGCACGGTGCCGTCCTGCACGGTGGTCCCGGCAGAAACGGTATCGCCGGTGGTTTTCTGCTGCGGGATGGGTTCCCCGGTCAGCATCGCCTCATCCATCCACACTTCGCCTTCTGTGATTTCACCATCGACCGGCACGCGGTCTCCGGTAGTCAGGCGCAGGATCATCCCCGGCTGCACATCTGCCAGCGGTACATCTTTCTCACCTTCCGGAGTCACCACACGGGCGGTCGGCGGAGTCAGATCCAGCAGACGCTCCAGTGCTTTTGATGAGCGCTGACGGGCGCGCTGCTCCAGCATATGACCCAGGTTGATCAGACCGATGATCATGGCACTGGCCTCATAATAGAGGTGACGCGCCTGCGGCGGGAACACGTCCGGCCAGAGGTTTACCGTGATGGAATAGAGCCACGCTGCACCGGTGCCGAGAGCCACCAGGGTATCCATCGTTGCACTGCCGTTTTTCAGGGATTGCCAGGCGCTGCGGTAGAAATGCCCGCCCGCCAGAATCATCACCGCCAGGGTGACGATCCCGATGGTCAGCCAGATCCCGTTGTTCTCCGGGGTCAGCATCATATTGTCGCCGATCATCCCCCAGATCATCACCGGGATACCGACCGCCAGTGCCAGAGCAGCCTGCCAGCGGAACCGCTTCATATTGGCGACCGCCACTTGCTGCTGGCGTTCACGGCGTTTGGCATCATCCTGAATCAGTTCCGCGCCGTAACCGGCTTTCTCCACCGCAGCGATCAGCGCTTCCGCAGAAGCGTGACCGGTGACCAGCGCACTGCGTTCCGCGAGGTTCACACGGGCATTTTCCACGCCGTCCACACTGAGCAGCGCTTTGTGTACTTTGCTGACACAGCTTGCACAGGTCATGCCGTCGAGCAGGAAGGAGAGGCTGTCGTCGTCCTCCTTAATCACCGGCATGGCAGGGGTATTGTCCGGGGTGGCCGGAATGTCGCAGTGCTCCGCTGCCGCAGCCTCAGTCTGAGGCAACGTCAGCGGTTCAGATTTTGGGGAGGTGTTTTCTCCCGCCACCGCTGCCTGAAAACCGGCTGCTTCCACCGCGCTGATTAAGGTCTGCACATCGGCGCTGCCGTACACTTTTGCCTCTTTGGTATCAACCACCGCAGCCGCAACACCGTCAACCGCTTCTAATGCACTTTGCGTTTTCGCGGCACATTTCATACAATTCAGCCCGGAAAGCTGTAAAATTGTACCGGGTTTGTCTGCAATCTGTGCTTCATAACCCGCCTCTTCAATGGTCTTGATGAGGGATTGCGCATCTGCCCCGCCGGTGACTCTGGCAAAATCAAGGGTGACCACCGCAGAGTCAACATCCGGACGGGCGTCGAGTGCTTTTTTCACACTGCCGGTGCAATGTCCGCAGGACAGCCCCTGTAACGCAAGAATAGTGGTATTTGGCATACTTTTTTTCCTTACATGTTTCGCATCATCACGCCGCAGAACAGCGCGCGGCGCAAAAGAAAAAATTCTGTTCGGGGGAACGGGAATTTTGATTTACGATGATGGTAAACCTTCCCTCAAGGGTAAGGTCAAGGAGAAGTTATGAATATCAGCGATATTGCACAAAAAACGGGTTTAACACCAAAAGCGATCCGTTTTTACGAAGATAAATCTTTGATCACGCCACCGGAACGGGGTGAGAACGGATACCGGTATTTCAGTGAACGGCATGTGGATGAACTGACCCTGCTGCGCCAGGCAAAAGAGGTCGGGTTCACGCTGGATGAGTGCCGCGAGCTGTTATCGCTGTTCCGTAACCCGAACCGCCACGCGGCAGATGTGAAATCGGCGACACTGGGCAAAGTGAAGCAGATTGAGAAAACCATTACGGAGCTTACGGCTATCCGTGACCGCCTGCTGGCGCTGGCTGATTCCTGTCCCGGGGATGACAGCGCGGAGTGCCCGATCATCGACCATCTCTCCGGCTGCCACCACAGCAAACCCGCCTGCCATAAATAATCCGCCTGTTTTGTGCGTCTGCCCGCCGGGCGGACGCCGTCTTACATCCTGTCAGTTAAGTTTTTCTTATTTCTGCCGATAACAGATAAAAGCACGGCTCTTTTTCATCCGGCGTTATACCGGAGAAAACCGGCATTTCTGTCCGCTGCGGCGGTAACCGGCATAAAGGATAAGTAAGACGAATTGACCAAACTGCTGACATTATTCCGCTGCATATTATTATCAGGGCTGTTTTTTTGCCCGCCATTATATGCCGCACCTTTCCCCGCAGCGGCGGAAAACCCCGGCGCTGATGCTTCGCGCCGGGCGATGCAGGATGCCGGACAGCAGGTCAGTGATCTGCTGGAACAGCAGACTTACCGGCAACTGAGCAAGCCGCAGACGACTATCACCCCCGCAGAGCCGTTACTGCGTGCGGCAGAGAATGAACACTGTCTGCCGGTCAGTGGCGTGTATCTCTCCGGTATCACACTGTTATCTCAGGACGATCTCCGCTCACTTTCGTCACTGCCCGCAGACTGTATCCGCAGCCGTGACATTAATGTGCTGGTGGCGGAACTGATGACACAGTATCTGGAGAAAGGCTATATCACCGCACGGATCCGCTTTCTGCCGGTCAACGATTATCACGAGCTGGGGATCGGCGTGACGGAAGGAACCGTGGAACGGATCGACAGCCCGGATCGCGGCGTTAATACCGCTCTGCTGTTTCCTTCTCTGACCGGTAAGCCACTGAAAATTACCGAGCTGGAGCAGGGGCTGGATCAGGCAAACCGCCTGAAATCCAATCATGTCACGATGGATATTCTGCCCGGCAGCGAACCGGGAGGATCGGTGATCCGGCTGGTTAATCAGCGCGGCAATCCGGCCGGTTTTTCTCTCAGCGCAGATAATTACGGACAGAAAAGTACCGGACGCAATGTTATCCGCGCCGCGGTTACCGTAGACAGCCCGGCCGGATTATCTGATTTTGTCAGCCTGAGCGGCTCCGCCACAACCGATAATCCGGCGGCGCGTTACAGCCGCTCCGGCATGCTGTTCTACTCAGTGCCTTACGGCGCACTGACGGTCAGCACTTACGGCAGTCTTTCCCGTTACCGCATCAGTCAGGCGCTGCGCTATAACCACGTCATTCTGCGCGGGGACAGCGCTCAGGCCGCACTGCGCGCAGATTATGTCATCTTCCGTAACCGCTCGCGGATTGATTCCCTGATGGCGCAGATGACACACAAACGCAGCCGCAACTACCTCAATGACACACTGATTGGCGTCAGCAGCCCGTCCCTGAGTATCGCCGAAGCCGGTTACACCGGACTGATTCTGGTACCGGGCGGCGTTATCAGCACCTCTTTATCGGCGGAAAAGGGCACCACACTGTTCGGGGCGGATACCCGGAACACCTTGCCCGGCTCTGATCCGCAATACACCAAAGGCAAATTTTCACTCAGTTATGTTCAGCAGTTTTTGCTGTCGGAAAACGCATATCTGTTCAGCAGTCATCTGGCCGGTCAGTACACACAGGATCACCTCCCCGGGGTGGAGTGGCTGACGCTGTCGGATAACAGTGCGATCAGAGGGTTTCACGACGGCTCGTTATCGGCGGATAAGGGATGGTACTGGCAAAACACCCTTTCCCGCCGTTTTGTCCGGCAGGGGATCACGGTAACGCCCCGCGCCGGTGCGGACTACGGACGGGTTATGGCTCAGACCGGGCAGGCGGGATGGCAGTCTGCCGCGGGTATCGCCGCAGGGGTTAATGTCAGTTACGGCGGCGCACAGCTGGATGCGCAAATCAGCCGCGCCCGTACCTCTGTGACAGCACTGCCCGCACAGGACACTCTGTTTTCCCTGCGCCTGGGATATCAGTTCTGACCGGCTCCGTCAGTCGTTGGATGGTAAGGAAATACAATGAAAAAAGAACGCTTTAAACTCTCTTCGTCAGGTAAGGTGGCCGCGTGGATGGCGCTGGCCTTTGTCACACTGAACAGCGCAGCCGCAGGGATTGTGGCGGACGGCGGCCCGAACGGCCCCGGCGTTTCTCAGGTAAACGGAACGGATATTGTCAATATTACAGCACCGAACAGTAACGGGCTGTCTCATAACCAGTATCTTGATTTTAATGTGGATAACCAGGGCGCGGTCTTTAATAACAGCATGACCGCCGGACAGTCGCAGCTGGCCGGTATGCTGGAGGCCAACAAAAACCTGAACGGACAGGCCGCCGGGGTGATCCTTAACGAGGTGGTCAGCCGTAACCCGTCGCTGCTGCTGGGACAACAGGAAGTGTTCGGTATGGCGGCGGACCTGATCCTTGCCAACCCGAACGGGATCAGTTGTCAGGGCTGTGGTTTTATCAACACCAATAATGCCGGACTGATCGTGGGGAATCCGCTGATTGAGAACGGGATGATCAGTGCGTACAGTACGCTGGACAACACGAACTCACTGACGATCGGCAATAACGGGATCACGACCGGTAAGGTGCTGGATCTGGTCGCGCCTGCGATTAATGCCGACGGGGAGATCCGCGCGGCGGCACTGAATGTGATCACCGGGAACAATACCGTTTCCGCTGATTTGCAGACCATTTCAGCCGGTGAAAATGCAGTTCCGCTGGACAGCTATTATCTGGGCGGCATGCGAGCCGGGAAAATCCGTCTGGTGAATACCGCACAGGGCAGCGGCGTGAAACTGGCCGGTAATATTGATGCTGTGAATGGTTTCGATGCCCGGTCACAGGGCGCTTTAACACTCACCGGTGCACAGGTTACCGGCGGGGATATTCACCTGAGCGGCGATACTGTACGTACCGAAGGACAACTGCGTAATGAACATCACCGGACAGAGGACAAACGCAGCGGGCAGTCCGTCACCGGTGAAACCCGGCAGGGGCGCTACACCCGCACCTCGCTGGACGGCAAAAACATCACCCTGGTGGCACAGCAGGAAGCCCGGCTGACCGGCACTGATCTGAACGGGATTGAGATTGCCGTTCAGGCAGGAACCATCACGCTCGACAGCGACCAGGTTGCACAGTCAGACACCCGCACCACAAATCAGTGGAAGATGTCGTGGGAAAATAACGAAACCCGCAAAGATGAAAGTATCCGGCAGGAAACCAGCAACCTCCGGTCTGACGGTGATATCCGCCTGGCGGCCAAAACCGGTGATATCACCCTGAAAGGGGCAACACTGGCGGCAGGAACGCATCTCAGTGCGGATGCTAAAGGCGATATCCGGCTTGAGGGCGTGACCAACTCCCGCACTCAGACGGTGTCCGGCAATAAACGCAATGAGACGGCAAAACTGCTCAGCGGCACACATGGAGATGTCACATCAAAAGAGCAACTGGTGAAAACCGAACTGACCGCGGGCGGTAATCTGGGACTGAATGCCGGTCATGACATCCGGGCTCAGGCGGCGCAGATACACGCCGGACAGGATATGATCATCAACACCGGCAATAATCTCACCATCGGCACGCAAACCGCGACACAGCATCAGGGGCATACGGAAAATGTCACTTCGTGGGGCGGTATCGGCGGCGGCTCCCGTGAAAACCGGGCCACCACGGAAGAGACGGCGCACGGCTCCGATGTTACTGCAGGCGGTAAGCTCTGGCTTTCCGGCGGCAACGGCGTGACCGTCACCGGCAGCAAGGTAAAAGGCACCCAGGACAGCCTGGTGCAGACCGGGCAGGGCGCACTGGTGATTGAAAACGGTGTCAGCCGGACAGCAAAACACATTGATAACCGTGATGGCGGTGCGTTTAACATCACCCGCAGTACGCTTCGAGAAAACAGTGAAGATACCCGTGTGGAGCGCAGTGAGCTGAAATCAGAGGCGGATCTGCGGCTGGCAGGAAAAAATGATATCACCATCGCCGGAAGCCTGATTGAAAGTGCAGGCACACTGAAAATTGATACCCTCGGCGATATCAATGTCCGCGCGGCACAGGCGAAAAAACAGTCTGATAAAACAGAAACCACACTGAAAATCAGCGGCTATGCCAAAGAGGATGAGGACAAACAGTACCGCGCCGGTCTGGACATCAACCATACCCGCGACACACAAAAGCAGGATTCTGTCACGCAGCAGGGCAGTGAACTCAAAGGCGGCAGTGTCTCTGTTACCGCCGGAAACGATCTCACGCTTACCGGCTCCTCTCTGACCACCACACAGGGGGATGCGGCACTTTCCGCTGAAAATATCACCCTGAACGCAGCGGATAACCGTGAGACCCGGACACAGCAGAAAGGGGAATCACACGGCGGTATTTATCTGACCGGCGGCATGGATAAACTCGGCGGCGGGCTGAGCGGTGGTCATACTGAAACCGGCAGGACACAGGAGCAGCATCAGGCGGTCACTTCCGGCACACAGGTGCAGGGTAATCTCACCCTGACCGCCGGAAAAACCCTCTCCCAGGAGGGCGCGTCACACACGGTGGGCGGCACTTATACCGAAACCGCGCAAAACTCGGAACACCGGGCGGCTCACAACAGTGATCGCACCACGGAAACCCGTAAAGGCGGCGAAGGCAGCCTTGGTGTTTCACTGGATTACAGTAAAGTCTCCCGTCCGCTGGCCAAAGCCGGTGAAAATATCGCGGAAGGCAATATTGCCGGGGTGGCTGACAGCACTGCTGCCACCGGATTGCCGGATATCGGCGTTGACCTGAGCGGTAAAGGGGAAAACCGGCAGACCACCACCGAAAACACACAGGCGAAAACCACCTCTGTTAATGCAGGTTCTGTTACCGTGAACGCCACCGATCGTGTTCTTGATGAAGGAACACAGTACCGGGCGGATAACGGCGGTATTGTGATCAGCACCGGGGATTATCAGTCTGCGGCTGCGGCAGATACACATCATCACTCTGAATCCGTGACTGAGGGCAAAGGAAGTCTGCGTGTGGCCACATCCACCGGACAGGATGTTTCAGTCAACGCGGAAGGCAGCGGCGGTCATCGTCTGGCAACAGAAAGCAGCAGTAAAGCGGTAACCGGTTCACTGTCAGCGAAAGGGGATATTGCGGTGCAGGCGGGGCGTGATGTCTCATTGCAGGGCGATACACTGCGCAGCGAAGAGGGCGGTGTTTCTGTTCGTGCCGGTGATAATCTGACGCTGGATCAGGCTGCGGATACTCACAGCAAAACCGTCAGCGGTTATGACGCCGGGGCGAAAGTGAATGTGGAATCGATTAACCTGAAGAATGCGGGCGGTGGCCTCAGCGGCGGACGTGAAGTGTATAACGAAAGCGGCACAACGGCGAAAACCAGTGTGATTGAGGGCAAAACCGGCGTGATATTACAGGCCGGAAACGACCTGACCGCCAGCGGTACCGCTGTCAGCAGTGACGGGGATATCACCGTGAAAAGCGGACACAACACCCTGCTTAACAGCGCGGAGAGCACGAATACCATCTCCGGCCACCAGTGGCACGGTGGTGTGCAGGCTAATGGCGGTAAAACAGAGACCGGCAGCAAACTCGGCGGCGGTGCGGAGTTCAGTATCAGCAAACAATCTGAAAACGTCACTGACCAGCGCGGCGGCAGTCTGCGCAGCGGCGGTACAGCGTCTGTTTCTGCGGACGGTATGCGCGATGATGCGCTGCACCTGAAAGGCACGCAGATTGATGCACAAAATACCGCACTGACTGCCCGTGACGGCGGTATTGTGATTGAATCCGCACAGAAAACCACGGACAAAGCCAACTGGAATGCGGGCGGAAACCTGAATATCGGTACGTCCCGCAGCACAGAAAATCCGGAAACCGGCTCACGGCATGACATCAGTGCCGGTCTGAAGGGCGGGATCGACAATCAGCAGACGGTCACACAGAAAAATGCCCTGACTGACAGCGGTAACCTCACACTGAACAGCCGCAATGACACGCGGATTCAGGGCGGAAAACTGACGGCGGATACGGTCAGCGGACGTGTCGGCGGTGATCTGATCGTCGAAAGCCGGACTAACACGGAATCCGTTCTGAAAGTGGATGCGGATCTGTCGGCGGCACACACCAATGATGAGGGCAGCAGCACCACCTCAAAGCTGGCTAATGCCGGTACGCCGAAGTTTGCCGATGACATCAAAGCCGGTCTGGAAAACGGTCTGGACAAAGCCGCGGATTCTGTACGGGAAAATGCCGGAACCGGTGCCGGCACGGTGGCAGACAAGGTGAAATCCGGCCTGACATCTCCGGCCGGGATGAACGGTAAGGTGAAAGCGTCCTTTGAAACCCGCGCTTCTGAGAAGGTGGGACAGCAATCCGGTCTGACCGCCCGTGAACAGGGCAAACTGCGTACCGGCGGCAGTACTATCCTGACCGGCGCGGTGCTGGACGGTCTGCCGGATAACGGGAACACCGAAATGCATTCTGTGGCGGTCAAAGAAACCGGCACCCGCATTCACGGCGAACTCCCGCTCAACGCCGGACAGGCTATCAGTGCGGTTAAGGACGGGATCGTCAACGGAAAATCCCCGGTGGGAATTTCTGTCACGAATGATCACAGCAGTGTGAACAGTAAAGTGAAGTAATTATTATGGACGATAACGTATAACGTAGCGTAAACGGCTCTGAATAAGGGCCGTTTTTATTCCTGCTCTATTTTGGGGATTAATTACTTATTTAACTAATTGATTTCAATATTTTAATCATCGTTAAAAAGGGAATGGGAAAGTGCATTATTTGATGTAAAGTTAAATTACTGCAATAAGAAATAACGTGTGATATCTGTGTATACTGTGTTTATAAATCACCGGCAATGGGGCGCTAATATGAACGATAAAAAGTTACAACGACGACAGGTTCACGCCGACATGCCGAAATTGATCCCCGCAGCGGGTTTTAACCGGAAATTAAATCTGCCCTCTGAAAACAGCGAACTGACAGTACTGTTTCTGGCCGCCGGTACGCATCCGTTTTTATTGCCGGGCTACGAGGTAAAAGAGGGCTATCAATTTATTAAATCAGGTAAAAAGCAACAGTACAGGCTGGTGACTATCGGGGATTTACCCGAAACCGTTTATCTGGTTGAGCTTTGCTTCCGCAATGACATCGTTGCCGGTCAGACAAGTTGCACACAAATTAAGGTATGGCGGACAACCAATAACAAACATCAGTCTGCTGTAGCCGATCTGCCGCGGCACTTTTTCCGCTGGCTGCTGGATACCTATCATATTGTGGTTACCGATGAAGAACAAACCGGTGACGGACGGCGTTTTTGGGAAGTGATGATTTCATGGGCATTGGCTGCCGGTTTTTATGTTTATGCTTCAGATGGCGGAGAGCCGGAAAGGCCACTGTTTGTTATTGAGGATATGGAATCCTTTTTTGAATATTGGAGTGATTTTTGTTGGGGGAATGATCCCGATACCCATACACACCGCTTAATTGTCATCAGTAAAAAAGAAATAAAATAACAATTTCCCGTATTTCCTGTCCCGATCAATTCCCCGGCTGAAAAAATAATCCGTCATTTTAATCAAAACACTTATCCGTAAAAAAATAACAATTTAGTGAAATAAACCATGTTTTGAGAATAATCCAGTGATTGACTTTGCATTATGCGATCTGCGTAAAAGAAAAATCAGCGGGTAATGGATAGCGTAAGTGCAATTCATAACTCAATGGAAGGTGTTCTCTATGAAACGTAGTGTTTTATCTCTTGCTGTGGGTGCTGCACTGGTGATTTCTGACGCAACGGCGTGTACCACTATTTTTGTCGGTGAAAATGCGTCTTCAGATGGTGCGCAATATATTGCCCGCAATGAAGATATGAATCCGGCAAACCCGAAAGTTTTGCAGGTGAATCAGGAAAAAGTAAATAAAGACACTGAGTTTAAAACCAATTTAAATAAATTCACTTATACCTTGCCGGAAAAGGCAATGCGTTATACCACTATCCCGGAATGGAATGATAAAGGTCAGTTCCGTTTCAGTTCCAACGGTTTTAATGACGCGGGTGTCGGGATCAGTGCCACAGAAACTATTTTTGCCAATGATGCCTCATTAAAAATTGACCCGTATGTCGAAGATACCGGGATTATTGAAGATGCGATTCCGGATGTGGTATTACCGTATGTCTCTTCCGCAAAAGAAGGGGTTATGCGGTTAGGGAAAATTATCGAGGAAAAAGGTGCCGGTGAAGGTTTCGGTGTGGCCTTTATTGATAAGGACGGGATCTGGTATCTGGAAACCGGCAGCGGCCACCAGTGGATGGCAGCGAAAATCCCGGCCAATACCTATTACGTCACTGCAAACCAGGGCCGCCTGGAAAAATTTGATATTAACGACAAAGATAATTACCTGTCATCCCCGACACTGATTTCCTTTGCCGAGAAAAATGGCTTATATGATCCGAAAAAAGACGGTGAGTTTAATTTCAAAAAAGCCTATACCAAAGATGATGCGAAAAGTGATGGTTATTACAACTACCCGCGTGTGTTAGTACTGCAAAAAATGTATAACCCGGAAATTAAGACAGACTTTAAAGATGTGAAATCCAATGATTTCCCTGTCTTCTTAAAACCGGCGAAAAAACTGGGGCTGGAAGATATTAAAGCCGGGCTGCGCAACCATTATGAAAATGTCGGCACATCCCCGTATGCAACCACCTATCCGGATACCACCAAACGACCAATCTCGGTATTCAGAACCCAGCACTCCCATATTTTACAGGTACGCAAAGATTTACCGAAAGAAATCGGCAATGTCCGTTATATTGCCTTCGGTATGCCGACATTATCCGTTTATGTTCCTGTCTATTACGGCCCGGACAGCTATGTGGAAGCGTATACCATCGGTTCACCACAGGCAGATAATGCCTCAGCACACTGGAAATTCCGTAAATTACAGACACTGGCGATGATCGACTTTAATAAATATTCGAAAATTGTGCAGGCGGAATACAGCAAACAGGAAGCTGAGTTTGCCAAAGAACAGCAGGCAATGGAAAAAGAGTATCTGAGTATTTATAAAACAGACCCGGCGAAAGCCAAACAGCTGTTACAGGACTTCCAGAATAAAGTCATGCAGGATGCATTAAATACCACCGATAAACTGACCAATATTATTATGCAGGATCTGACCAATTCCGTGAACGAACGCTACCGTTTTAAAGGCGCGTGATGCGGTAAGGTTATTGAGTACATAAAAAACGGCCTCTGCTTGCAGGAGGCCGTTTCGTTATTGCGTTTCAGGCAGTTACCGGCTGACAGCCCGGACGGTCAGTGTAATACCGTCAACGGCAATCACTTCCACTTCCGTACCGGCAGGCAGCGCGGACTGGCTGTAAACCCGCCAGCTGCCGTCTGCCAGGCGGATACGGCTGTAACCTTCTTCTGTATCTGTCAGCAGGGCGGCACGCAGGCCGATCAGTTTGTGATTGGCCTGATTTGGTGAACTGCTGTCATCACGCTGGCGGCGGCGCTGAAAATTACGCCACAGCACCGCACAGATCACCGTCATCACCGCGAAGATAATGCCCTGCCATTCAAGATTCAGCCCCGGTATAATCCACGTCAGCAGCGCGACAACCAGTGCCGCCACGCCGCTCCAGAGCAGATAACCGCCGGTGCCGAGCATCTCCAGAATCAGCAGGATGCCGCCGAAACAGAGCCAGAACCAGACCGCCTGTGATGCGATCATCTCAATCATGCAGATTTACCCTGACCTTTCGTGTCTTTTGACACATTGAACATTTCAGCCACACCACCGATAGCGCCCATCAGGTTGCTGGCTTCCAGCGGCATCATAATGACTTTGCTGTTTTGCGCCGCACCAATCTGAGTCAGTGCATCAGTATATTTCTGCGCCACAAAGTAGTTGATTGCCTGCATATTACCGTCAGCGATAGCATCCGATACCATTTGTGTGGCGCGGGCTTCCGCCTCTGCCGCACGTTCACGGGCTTCTGCTTCCAGGAAGGCGGACTGACGCAGACCTTCTGCTTTCAGGATCTGAGACTGTTTTTCACCTTCTGCTTTCAGAATAGCAGCCTGGCGCACACCTTCCGCCTCAAGGATATCCGCACGCTTGGTACGTTCTGCTTTCATCTGTGCGTTCATCGCAGACACCAGTTCCTTCGGCGGACGCACGTCACGGATTTCAACACGGGTGATTTTAATCCCCCACGGGTTGGTGGCTTCATCCACAATATGCAGCAGGCGGGAGTTGATGGAGTCGCGCTGAGACAACATTTCATCCAGTTCCATTGAACCGAGAACGGTACGGAAGTTGGTCATGGTCAGGTTGATAATCGCTAAATTCAGGTTGCTGACTTCATACGCGGCGCGTACCGGATCAATGACCTGAATAAAGCAGACGGCATCGATGGTGACGTTGGCGTTATCGCGGGAGATAACTTCCTGTGACGGAATATCGAGAACCTGTTCCATCATATTAATTTTACGGCCGATGCGATCCATAAACGGCACGATGATATGCAGGCCCGGCTGCAGTGTCCGGGTATAGCGGCCAAAACGCTCAACAGTCCACTGAAAGCCCTGCGGTACAGTTTTGACACCGGTCGCGACAATAATGACGGCGATGAGAATAATAATCGGGACAAAACCCAGTGAGAACAAATCCATGAGCCAAAATCCTTATCAGTAATGAGTGAGTTATATAATTCAGTAAAGTAATTAATTAGTACAGTAACGAGTATAGCTTACGACGGTAAGATGCGGCAGTACTGTCTGCGGTGCCCATTGCCGCCATAATATCCATCATGGTTTTGCGCACCTGACCTTCCGCAGCCGCCAGATCCTTCTTCAGGAAGCTGAATAACAGAGCAAGTGCTTCGTCATTGCGGTGTACTTCATGCAGCTTCAGCGCCAGTTGTACCGCGAGTTCCGCATTCTCCGGGTCCGCTGCAAAGGTATTTTGCAGTTCCTGGATTTCCGGGGTGTCTGCGGCCTGCTTTTGTAACTCAATTTGAGATAAGAGACCATGATAGCGCGTATCCTGATCCTGAATCGGGACAGACTTCAATACTTTTTCAGCTTCTTCTGACAGCTTCACTTCCATCAGTGTCTGTGCCAGCAGCAGAGTGATTTCGCTGTTATTACTCTCAGCCTGGTGTGCTTCACGCAGCAGCGGCAGAGCAGCCTGAAAATCGCCGGCTTCAATCAGTTCAATGGCCTGACCGGTTTTGATTTCAGATTCAGACGGCAGGAATTTGGCCAGGAAGTTACGGACGGTCTCTTCATTCTGCGGCCCCTCAAAACCGTCGACCGGCTGCCCCTGATGGAACAGATAGGTGGTCGGCACGGCGCGCAGGCCGAACTGTGAGGCGATCATCTGCTCGGTATCGCAGTTCACTCTGGCGAGGATCATCATCCCGGCATAGTCAGCCGCCACTTTTTCCAGAATGGCGCCCAGTTCCTGACACTGCGGGGACTGCGCGGAATGGAAGAAAAAGACCACCGGCACCTGCATTGAAGATTCAATAACCTGGCGTAAATTGGTTTCGTTAACGTCTGTGATATGTGCGTTTGATAACATATTCATTCTCTTAATAAATTGGCGGACTTTTTAATAACATCTGGGCGCAGCGCGGCATTTCAAGCGGCAGAGGATTTTTTGTTCAGTATTTTATCCATCAGCCACAGCGGCAGCAGGCGTCTGAGCCACATCACTATTACGGTAAGACCCGTAACAGGATAGCGTATTTTCGGGTGCGGGTGCTCCAGGGCACGGATGACTTTTTTCACCACATCCTCCGGTTTACCGGTAAACAAACGGGCAATTCCCGGATTTTTTACCGGTTTATCCTGCATCGTTTGTGTGACATTTTCCGTAAAGCGGGTGGTGATCGGCCCGGGTTCAATCAGACTGACGCGGATCCCGCTGCCGGACAGTTCCATCCTCAGTGCATCGGACCAGGCTTCCAGCGCGTATTTGCTGGCGGCATAGGCACCACGCCCGGGCGTGGAAATCAGCCCCATTACCGAACTGGTCTGAATAATCCGGCCTTCACCGGCCTGTTTCATGGCGGGCAGCAGCAGGGTGGTCAGTTGATGCGTGCCGAACAGATTAGCCGAAAACTGTTTTTCCAGATCTTCGCGGCTGACGGTGTCCAGCGGGCCGTACAGACCAAAACCGGCATTATTGAACAGGCCGTACAGGCGGTTATCTGTCAGTGCCAGCACCTGCTCTGCGGCGCGGGCAACACTGTGCGGGCAGTCCAGATCCAGTTCCACCGGCTCAAACCCGAGGCGCGCCATTTCCGCAAGATCTGCCGGTTTGCGGCAGGCGGCCAGCACCCGGTAGCCCCGCTGTTTCAGTGTTTTAGCTGCGCATAGCCCGATACCGCTGGAGCTTCCGGTGATCAAAACTGCTTTTTGCATTTCTTTACCTGCTTAACTGCTTATAAATTATGGATAAATCATTTAGGATAGTCTGACACCCGTTACTGTAAGTAAGGCAGCAGTGTTTTATCCATCCAGTCAGTCACATAAGGCTGTGCCGCTGCGTTCGGGTGTATGCCGTCATCCTGAATCCACTGCGGATTGGTGACGACCGCTTCCATATAAAACGGGATCAGCGGAACGGCATTTTCCTGTGCCAGCGCCGGATAGAGCGCCGAGAACCGCTCGGTATAGCGTTTGCCGTAATTCGGCGGAATGCGGATCTGCATCAGCAGTGGTTTCGCCCCGGCGGCCTTCACTGCATCAATCGCGGCCTGAAGGTCGGTGCGGGTTTGTGTCAGCGGCAGGCCGCGCAGGCCGTCGTTGGCACCCAGTTCAATCAGTACCCATTGCGGCCGGTGCTGCTCCAGCAGTGCGGGCAGACGGGCAAGTCCCTGAGCCGCCGTATTTCCGCTGATACTGCCGTTTATCAGTGTGATACCGTTACCGGCCTGTTGCCAGCGTTGTCCCAGCTGTGCCGCCCACGCCTCTCCGGCCGGCAGGCGGTAACCGGCACTCAGGCTGTCCCCCAGTATCAGTAATGTTCCGGCGGCATACAAATTCCCGCTGAACAGCAGCAGAAAAAGGAAACAGAGATGGCAGCGGAGCCTATTCTTGAAATTGATCATCTTATTAAGCGCGTCGGTCAGGGTGAAAATGAGATCACTATATTGCAGGGTGCCGGGTTGGTTGTCGAGTCTGAAGAGACAATCGCGCTGGTGGGGGAATCCGGATCCGGAAAATCAACCCTGCTCGGCATTATCGCCGGTCTGGATGACGCGACCTCCGGAGAGGTGAAACTGCTCGGGCAGTCACTGCCGCAGCTGGATGAGGAAGCGCGGGCAAAACTGCGGGCTCGGGATGTCGGCTTTGTGTTTCAGTCCTTTATGCTGATCCCGACCCTCAATGCGCTGGAGAACGTACAACTGCCCGCGTTGCTGCGCGGTGAATCCGAATCCGCCAGCCGGGAGAATGCGGAGCAGTTGCTGATTCAGCTCGGACTGGAAAAACGCCTGAAACATATGCCTGCCCAGCTTTCCGGCGGGGAACAGCAGCGGGTGGCGATCGCCCGGGCGTTCTCCACACGGCCGAAAATTCTGTTCGCTGATGAGCCGACCGGTAACCTTGACCGCCGCACCGGCGACAAAATTGCCGATCTGCTGTTTTCGCTCAACCGTGATTACGGCACCACTCTGATTCTGGTCACGCATGATCTGACCCTGGCCGCCCGCTGTCAGCGGCGGCTGACGTTGTCAGACGGCAAACTGGAGGAACCGGCATGATCTGGCGCTGGTTCTGGCGGGAGTGGCGTACGCCGTCTCTGCTGGTGGTCTGGCTGTCACTGACCCTGGCGGTGGCCTGTGTGCTGGCACTGGGACGAGCCGGTGATCGTATTAATCAAAGCGTGAACTATCAGAGCCGTGACTATCTGGCCGGTGATCTGGTACTGCGCGGCTCGCATCCGGCGGATGAAACCTGGCTGAAAAAGGCGCAGGAGAGCGGCCTGGCGCTCAGTCAGCAGATGAGTTTCAACACCATGGTATTTGCCAATGACGTGCCGCAGCTGGTGTATGTCAAAGCGGCGGATGAAGCTTATCCGCTGTACGGCGAGCTGGAAACTGACCCGCCCGGCCTGAAACCTGCCCGGGGGGAGATTCTGATCGCGCCGCGTCTGGCAGAGCTGCTCTCGGTAAAACCGGGACAGATGCTGGAAGTGGGGGATACCGACCTGAAAATCGCCGGTTTTCTGATTCAGGAACCGGACAGTGGCTTTAACCCGTTTCAGATGGCACCCCGCGTGCTGATCAACTTACAGGATGTGGACGCCACCGGTGCCGTACAGCCGGGAAGCCGCCTCACTTACCGCGATATGTTTGCCGGTGCACCGGATGCGGTGGCGGTGTTTAAACAGCAGTATGAAGATGCGCTGCGGATTGACCAGCGCTGGGTCACCCTGAAACAGGAAGGCGGGGCGCTGGCGAAGTCTATCGATCGCGCGCAGCAGTTCCTGGTGCTCTCTGCGCTGCTGACATTATTGCTGGCGATCGCCGCTGTGGCGGTTGCGATGTCACATTACTGCCGCAGCCGTCACACCCTGATTGCCGTACTGAAAACACTCGGAGCCGGGCGGCGCGAGCTGCGTTACTGGGTGGTCGGCCAATGGGCGGTGCTGATGGCGGCAGCAATGGTTGCCGGATCCCTGCTGGGACTGATTTTTGATGCGGTACTGATGAGCCTGCTGGCACCGCTGCTGCCGAAGGCACTGCCGGATCCGGGATTATGGCCGTGGGCGTGGGCACTGCTGACACTCCTTGCCATCACGCTGCTGGTGGGCGCACGGCCTTACCGCCAGCTGATGCTGACACAGCCGACCCGCGTACTGCGTGATGACGTGGTAGCGCCGGTCTGGCCGCTGCGCTGGTATCTGCCGCTGGCGGTACTGATTGTGGCAGGCGGGCTGGCGGTGCTGACCAATGCCTCGTTCCTGCTCTGGGCGGTGCTGGCCGGGGTGGTATTGATCGCCGCACTGCTGGCAGTGGCCGGTTACGGCGGATTATGGCTGCTGGCAAAAATTCCGTTCCGCGCCCTGAGTCTGCGGCTGGCTGTCCGCCGTCTGTTGCGCCAGCCCGGTCAGACCCTGGTGCAGACCGGCGCATTTGCCCTCTCCTTTATGCTGCTGGGGTTGCTGGTGATGGTCCGCGGTGATCTGATCGGGCGCTGGCAGCAGCAACTGCCGCCGGACACACCGAACTATTTTCTCGTGAATATGACGGAAGAACAGATAACGCCGGTCAATCAGCTGCTGGCATCACACAACGTGACACCGTCGGAATATTACCCGGTAGTGCTGGCGCGGCTGTCCGGTATTAACGGCGAAACTGCGCTGGCGTGGGCGGATGCGCGTGATCCGGGCAACAATACGGTCCGCCGCGAACTGAGCCTCACCTGGCAGGAATCGCTGCCGCCGCTTAATGAGCTGGTGGACGGCACCTGGCCGCCGAAACCCGGGGAGGTCTCCATTGAGATGGAAGTGGTCAAAGAGCTCGGACTGAAAGTCGGGGATACCCTGACCTTTACCGGTGATACCCGTCCGTTTACCGTGACTGTCAGTAGTGTGCGGCAGGTGGACTGGGAAAGTATGAGGCCTAATTTCTTTTTCATCTTTAATCACGCCTCTCTGGAAAATCAGAGCGCCATGTGGCTGACCAGCTTTCACTATGACGGTAATGACGGGTTAATCACTCAGATGAACCGCAAGTATCCGTCCATCAGTATTTTTGATACCGGATCGATGCTGAAACAGATCCAGACCATTCTCGCGCAGGTCAGCCGTGCGCTGGAAGCGATGGTGGTACTGGTGCTGATTTGCGGCGTGCTGTTACTGCTGGCACAGATCCAGGTGGGGATGAACCAGCGCCGGACAGAGCTGGTGGTATATCGTACGCTGGGGGCCGGTAAACGCCTGCTGCGGCGCACGCTGTGGAGTGAGTTTGCCTTGCTGGGCGCGATGGCCGGTGTGGTCGCGGCGCTCGGGGCGGAAACTGCCCTGTGGCTGCTGCAGACCCGCGTGTTTGATTTTCCGTGGCAGCCGCAGTGGCCGCTGTGGATCGGGCTGCCGCTGGCCGGGGGGGGACTGCTGTCACTCTGCGGCAGTGTGCTGGGGATCCGCCTGCTCGGGGATCCTCAGCAATACCGCCGCTTACAGAGTTAGTCCGGAGAGGATGTGTATGCTCTGACCGGTTTGTGTTGCGGTGGCCGCATAAAGAATGTGGCCGCCAGAATCACAATTACCGGCAGGGCGATCAGCAGGAAAGCCGGGGTAAAGCTGCCGCTGTAATCCTTGACGGCACCGGCAAAGAACGGTGCCAGACAGGCAAAGGTGGAAATCAGATTTACCACGGAGAACAGCTCCAGATACGGACCACGGCCAAAATAGTTTGCCAGCAGCACGCTGGAGGCCAGGAATGTCATACCGTAACCAATCCCCGCCAGCACGGTAAACAGGATCAGCAGCGGCCAGCTGGTCGCGATACTCAGTGTCAGCACACCGAATGTGATAGTGGCGAGACTGATAATCAGCAGTTTTTTCGGCTCCAGCCACTCCCCGATAGCGCCCCCGGCCAGCCGGGAAAAAGCATTGATAAAGGCCATGGTACTGAGCAGTGTGGCGGCAACGGTTTCACTGAAACCCTTATCCATAATATGCGGTACGGCAAAGCTGTTCACGGTAAATCCGCACCATAAAAATGCGGTATAAGAGGCGGCGATGACATAAAACTGCCAGGTTCTCAGCGCCTGACGGGCACTCCAGCGCGCCTGACTGCGGTAGATGCGGGAACTCAGCTTTTTCTGCTGCCACATCACGGCACGGGCGTGAGTGATCTCACGGCGGCCTTCCCGCATCACCAGCAGGGTGATCAGGGTGACAACGGCCAGTGTCAGGGCGGAGATCAGCCAGTGGATCCGCCAGGAGCCGAACACATGCGCGGCGAGAAAATAGATCCACGGCCCGACCACACCGCCCAGCCCGCCGAGGGTAAAGTAAAAACCAAATGCCAGCGACTGACGGCTGAACAGCCGTGAAATCACATAAGTGCCGGGAACGGTAGCCATAAAGGTAAAACCGATCCCGAGAAAGGCGGTACCGATAAAATAGCGCTGAATCGACTGTGTGGTGTACAGACTGTAAAATCCGGCCAGAAACAGCAGCAGCCCGGCCAGCAGAGTCAGGCGGACATTGGTTTTACGGATGAGAAGACCAGGCAGAAAGCTCGATAACCCGCAGGTCAGCCCGAGCAGCGTGAATCCGAAACCGGCATCTGTCCAGCTCCAGTTCAGCTCTTTGAGCATGCCGGGTAAGACCACGCCTAATGAGGTGAAGGTAGTAGCGGTGGTCAGGAAATAAACCAGCCCCAGCAGGGTGAGTATAGTCCATTGATAAACAGGACCTAAGCGGCGATCTGACGAAAACATCCCGGCTCCGGAAACGGCGTAAAAAGCAAAATGCCCGGCTGAACACCGGGCATCAGAATGGAACTATTGTCGCCGGAAACCGTGCCGACTACCAGCTTAATATTGTTTTCGCCCAGTCCGCAGAGGACTGATATTCCGCCGGTAAATCCTGTGCCAGCCCGCTGAGTGCGGCGATAAGCTGTGCCGGATCGGGATGTGTCAGGTTAATGTGACCGACCTTACGCGCCGGACGAACCTCTTTGTCATACCAGTGCAGATGCGCCAGCGGTTGTGCCAGCCACTGTGTATTCAGCTCCGTGCCGATAATATTCACCATCACCGCCGGGGCGGTCACAACCGGCTGCGGCAGCGGCAGATCCAGAATCGCCCGCAGATGCAGCTCAAACTGGCTGACCGATGCACCGTTTTGTGTCCAGTGGCCGCTGTTATGCACACGCGGTGCCAGTTCGTTAATCAGCAGGCCGTCTTCTGTGACAAAACACTCCATTGCCATCACACCGGTATAATCCAGCTCACTGAGGATCGCGCCCAGCATCTGCTCTGCCTGTTCCTGAAGCGGGTTTTGTGCCGGCGGGAAGGCCACGCTCATGCGCAGAATGCCCTCTTCGTGATGGTTATGGGTCAGCGGATAAAAAACACATTCCCCGGCGCGGTTACGGGCACCGACCAGCGACACTTCACCGGAAAACAGAATGCCTTTCTCGGCAATACATTCGCCGTAAATTTCCGGCGGCAGAGAAGCTTCATCACCGGGACGCACCCGCCACTGACCGCGTCCGTCATAACCGCCGGTGCGGCGCTTGACGATGACAAAGTCCCCGAGGCGGGCAAAAATGTCCGGCCATTCATCAGGAGACGACAGCGGCTGCCACGGTGAGGTGGCGAGATGCAGAGTGTCCATCAGCTGTTTCTGCGGCAGGCGGTCGGCCAGACGCGGAAAGATATCGCGGTTGATAAAGGCGGGATGCTGCTCCAGCACTTGTGTCAGCGCGGTCTGCGGCCACTGCTCGATTTCAGCGGTGATCACACTGTGCTGATATGGAACGGCTTCCGGTTCGGCATCTAACCCGACCGGATAAACCGAAATACCCAGCGGCTCACCGGCCTGGCGCAGCATCCGGCCCAGTTGGCCGTTTCCCAGAACACACACCGGTTTCATCAGTTGGCCTCCCGCGGATCCGGGTGGCTGAGGACATCATCAGTCTGTGCATTACGCCAGTCAGTCAGGCGGGTCAGCAGCGCCTCATCATGCAGGGCGAGGATCTGTGCGGCGAGCAGGGCGGCATTGGCGGCACCGGCTTTGCCGATGGCCAGCGTACCGACCGGAATACCTTTCGGCATCTGCACAATGGAATAGAGGCTGTCGACACCGCTGAGTGCGGCACTCTGCACCGGCACACCCAGCACCGGTACGAGGGTTTTCGCCGCCAGCATCCCCGGCAGATGTGCGGCACCACCGGCACCGGCAATGATCACATCAAACCCGTTCTGTTTTGCGGTTTCAGCAAAGGAAAACAGTTTGTCCGGTGTGCGGTGCGCGGAAACCACTTCTGTGTGATAAGGCACCTGAAGCATATCGAGGATCGCTGCGGCGTGCTCCATGGTACTCCAGTCACTTTTGGATCCCATGACAATAGCCACTTTGGCTGCCGGTGAGTGTTGTTGCGAAGAGGCGGCGTTCATGTTTTCGGTGCTCCTGTACATCCCGCGTCACGAAAATTGACAGACGTCCGGCCGTTGGCCGGTTAAGAAGACGGGCATAATATCACGGTAAATCACGAAGGAAAACGTTTGCGTCACGGATTTTTCACAAATCCGGGGAGATAACGGCTCAGAACGGAAAGAAGATCAGTGAAATGCTGTCCGGGGTGATTTTAAAGGCAGAACCCTGTGAGTGCCACGCGCCGAGGACACCGCGAAAGTGCGTTTCACCGTCAGCGGATACATCATGAACCGCGGGACGGTGTGTGTGGCCGTGGATCATCCAGCGGGTCCGGTACTGACGGAATGCCTTCATCACCTCGTTCTGATTCACATCCATAATCGCTTCGCTTTTGCGCTGATTGGCAGACTGACTGCCCGCGCGCATTTTTTTCGCGATTTTCAGGCGCAGCGACAACGGCAACCACAGAAACAGGCGCTGGATCCACGGCGTGTGAACACGCTGACGGTAGTGCTGATAGTCTGTATCATCGGTACAAAGGGTATCACCGTGCAGGATCAGGATCTGATGCCCTTCAGCTTCAATGACCTGTGTGTCCGGCAGCAGGGTCATGCCGCACTGACGGGCATAGTGCTCACCCAGCAGGAAATCACGATTGCCGCAGATAAAGAAGATCTTCACGCCGCTGTCACTGAGTGATTTCAGCGCATCAGCCACGGTTTTATGCAGCGGGTTCGGGTCATCATCACCAATCCAGTAATCAAAAAAATCACCGAGGATATAAAGCTGTGATGCGTGAACCGCCTGTTCCCGCAGGAAACGAAGAAAGCCGGCGGTGATCGCCGGCTCCTGCTCATTTAAATGCAAATCTGCAATAATAAGCGTGGTCATACTTACTCAGAAACAGTCACGCTTTCGATGATCACATCTTCGCGCGGCACATCCTGGTGCATACCGCTGTTGCCGGTTTTAACCGCTTTGATTTTGTCCACAACATCCATACCTTCAACCACTTCAGCAAACACGCAGTAGCCCCAGCCACTTGGTGTTTCTGAACGGAAGTTCAGGTAGTCGTTATCAACCACGTTGATGAAAAACTGTGCAGTGGCGGAATGCGGATCGTTGGTACGGGCCATTGCCAGGGTGCCGCGGTTGTTTTTCAGACCGTTGTTGGCTTCGTTTTTGATCATACCGAGAGTCGGTTTCTGCTTCATGCCCGGTTCAAAACCGCCGCCCTGGACCATGAAATCATTGATAACACGATGGAAAATGGTGTTATTGTAGAAGCCGTCTTCACAATATTTCAGGAAGTTTGCGACCGTTTCCGGTGCTTTGTCCGCGAACGTCTTAATGACGATATCACCATGATTTGTATGAAAAGTTACCATAATAATTTCCTGCTGCTTATATTATAAAGGCAATAATCTGCCGTTTTTATCTCCGGGGTGTGTTATATCATACTCACTAATCTGCGTCAGTATTTGTTATAATCACCGGGTTTTACAGGGTCTTTCTTGCATTTGCAGGGTATTCGCGTTTCAATAACCCGACCTGTCTCAGATTATGATCCCCGCAGACAGATATAAAAAATAAAGTATTTATTATCAATTAATTAACAGAAGTCACCATCAACACGTACAGACTTTTAATGGAATAGTCCTATGCTGAAAATTTATAACACCTTATCAAGACAAAAAGAGGAATTTAAGCCCATTAACCCCGGTAAAATCGGGATGTACGTGTGTGGTATCACTGTTTACGACCTGTGTCATATCGGACACGGGCGGACATTTGTCGCGTTTGACACCATCGTGCGCTATCTGCGTCACGCCGGGTATGATGTCAACTATATCCGCAACATCACGGATGTGGACGACAAAATCATCAGACGGGCGAATGAAAATAACGAAACCTGTGATCAGCTGGTGGATCGCATGGTGGCGGAGATGCACCGCGATTTCGATGCCATGAACCTGATGCGCCCGGATTCAGAGCCGCGTGCCACACATCACATCAAAGAGATTATTGAGATCACGCAGTTACTGCTCGATCGCGGTCATGCCTATGTGGCGGACAACGGGGATGTGATGTTTGATATCAGCAGCGACCCGGAGTACGGTCTGCTGTCACGTCAGGATCTGGAGCAGCTCCAGGCCGGTGCCCGTGTCGAGGTGGCGGATGTGAAACGCAACCCGATGGATTTCGTGCTGTGGAAAATGTCCAAACCGGGTGAGCCGTCATGGGAATCACCATGGGGCGCAGGCCGTCCGGGCTGGCATATCGAGTGTTCCGCGATGAACAGCAAACAGCTGGGTACACATTTTGATATTCACGGCGGCGGTTCTGACCTGATGTTCCCGCACCATGAAAACGAAATCGCGCAGTCCACCTGTGCTCACGACGGCCCGTATGTCAATTACTGGATGCACTCCGGGATGGTGATGGTCGATAAAGAGAAGATGTCAAAATCCCTCAATAACTTCTTCACCATCCGTGACGTGCTGGGCTATTACGACCCGGAAACGGTGCGTTACTTCCTGCTGTCCGCACATTACCGCAGCCAGCTCAACTACACGGAAGAGAATCTGAAACAGGCGCGTACTGCTCTGGAACGTTTCTATACTGCACTGCGCGGCACAGATAAAGACGCGGCAGTAGTGGTGAATGAGGAATTCGCAAACCGTTTCCGCGATGCGATGGATGATGATTTCAACACCCCGGAAGCGTATTCTGTACTGTTTGATATGGCGCGCGAACTGAACCGTCTGAAACAGGAAGATATGACTGCAGCAAACGGCCTGGCGGCACAACTTCGCCAGCTGGCCGGTGTGCTGGGGCTGCTGACTCAGGATCCGGAACAGTTCCTGCAAAGCGGTGCGCAGAGCGAAAGTGATGAAGATGCAGCGAAAATCGAAGCACTGATCAAACAGCGCAATGATGCCCGCGCCTCAAAAGAGTGGGCGCTGGCCGATGCAGCCCGTGATGCTTTAACCGATATGGGTATTGTGCTGGAAGATGGCCCGCAGGGTACCACCTGGCGCCGTAAGTAATCGTTATTATTCTGACTGAAAAGCCCGGCATTATTCACTGCCGGGTTTTTTTATATCACTTTATTTTTACCGGGCAGGCATAACAGCCGGTTATCCGCTATTCTGTTACAGCACCTGCTTTATTGTGTGATGTCTTTGTCGTACTTTTATATTAAAAATAAAGGAAGCATCTGATGAGTAAAAATATGTTAGCTATGCTGGTGGCATCTGTCTGTGCATTCGGCGCAATGACGGCATCTGCCGCCGGATTGTCAGATAATATGAAAACGCTGAACGCGAATCTGCAGATTGTTGAAAAAACAGATGATGCGGCAGCGCTGAAAACTGCACTGACCGACATGCGTGCTGCGGCACAGAGTGCCAAAGAAGAATTACCTGCCAAACTGAAAGGTAAAGCAGCGGACAGCGCAGAAGTGAAAGATTACCATCACGGTTATGAAGTTCTGACCGGACAAATTGATGAAGCACTGAAACTGGCAGAAGAAGGTAAAATTTCGGAAGCAAAAGCCATGGCTGAACAATTTAAAGCCACCCGTGGTGAATACCACAAAAAATACCGTTAACAGCTGATATAAATACCGTTTTCCGTATTAAAAACGCCCGGTCATGATTGCCGGGCGTTTTGTTATTCAGCGGCTGATAATCAGTCCCGTTTGCGCGGCATCATGCGCAGCAGGGTATTATCTTTCCAGAAGTAGTGATGCGCCAGTGCGGCGGCGGCATGCAGGCCGATAATAAAATAACCGGTGTTGGCAATGATCTCATGAATATTCTGTATGCGGTACGCGAGATCTTCATCCGGTGCGGCGGAGACCGGCATCGGAATACCGAATAATGACCAGTCATAACCGTTCAGATATTTAATACTGAAACCGAGCACCGGTAACAGAATGAATATCACAAAGATTATCAGATGCACCAGATGGGATAAGCCGGTTATCATCGGTGACGGTTTGGGAATAATAGCCGGTGCGCGGTGCTTTATTCTGACCGCCAGCCGGACAATCATCAGTATACCGACAGTAATACCGCAACTGTAATGCAGCCCGGACAACATACTTCTCAGGGGTTCGTCAGCGTTATCCCGTAACAGGGCGCTGACATAAACGACAATCACAAGCAGGAAAATAAACCAGTGCAGGGCAATCTGCACCGGCTGAAATTTTTGTGTTTTCATTTTTTGCGGCTCTTATTATACGGATAAAAAAACCAGAGGCAGTGCTCTGGTTTATTCGCAGATTACGATTATTCAGCCACTTTTACCTGCTGACCGGCAAACTCCACCACTTTACCGGCGGTGATTTTGCAGCGCTTGCGGGTTTCTGTTTCACCGTCAACAGCCACCTGACCATCAGCGATAAATTGTTTGGCAGCAGCACCGCTGTCGGCCCAGCCCTGAATTTTGAGCAGATCACACAGTTCGACATGCGGATGGCCGTCGAGATTAAAAATATCCATGGTTATTCGTCCTTATCGTGAAATTCTTCGCAGGCCTGTAATGTATTCTGAATCAGTGTGGCGACCGTCATCGGCCCGACACCGCCCGGCACCGGAGTGATCCACTCCGCGCGTTCAGCGGCTTCGGCAAAATTCACATCACCGACCACTTTGCCGTTTTCCAGACGGTTAATACCGACATCAATCACAATTGCGCCGGGTTTGATCCACTCACCCGGAATAAAATTCGGTTTCCCGACCGCCACAATCAGCAGATCCGCATGTTCAACATGGTGACGCAGATTGGTGGTAAAGCGGTGAGTGACAGTTGTGGTGCAACCGGCCAGCAGCAACTCCAGGCTCATCGGGCGGCCGACAATATTGGATGCGCCGATAATCACGGCATTCAGACCAAACGTATTGATATTGCAGCGCTCAAGCAGCGTCACAATACCGCGCGGTGTGCACGGGCGCAGATTCGGCGCACGCTGGCACAGGCGGCCGATATTATAAGGATGAAAACCGTCGACGTCTTTATCGGGATGAATGCGCTCAATCACTTTGACATTATCAATGCCGGCAGGCAGCGGAAGCTGAACGAGGATCCCGTCGATAGTATTATCATTATTCAGTTCATCAATGAGATGGAGGAGTTCGGCTTCGCTGGTGGTATCGGGGAGGTCATAAGAGCGTGAAATAAATCCGACTTCTTCACAGGAACGGCGTTTGCTGGCGACATAAATCTGCGACGCGGGGTTCTCACCGACCAGGATAACGGCAAGACCGGGAGCCCGTTTTCCGCTGGCAATCCGTTGCTGAACTTTTGCGGCAACTTCGGCACGTATGGTCGACGCAATCGTTTTCCCGTCTATAATTTTTGCTGACATCGTGTAAAAATCCATAAAACAGATAAAAGATGGGCACTATTCTGTCAGAACATTTTCCGTCTGTCAGTTATGTTTTATTAAGGTGTCAGAAAGTCACTGCCGAAGATAACTGATTTTCTGATTGACTCGCCGCGTCGCAACCGTATAATCCACGGTGCATCAAGCAGTTAACCTGCTGTTTTTTTCCTCAGCGCGCCCTTAGCTCAGCTGGATAGAGCAACGGCCTTCTAAGCCGTAGGTCACAGGTTCGAATCCTGTAGGGCGTACCATTCCGAAGTCAATGGACATCAACCGATGTCTTTTTTTATGTCTGAAATTCAGTTAATTAGCTGATTTTAACTTTTCTTCGTTCAACTGACGTCCACCTATATCAACCTACATCAAGTAATATTTGTTGGCATATGCGTTGGTACATACAGATTCAATGAATTCTTATACCAACACAAACTCATGGGAGTTCCTATATGGCACTAACAGATGTGAAGGTAAGAACGGCAAAGCCTGCCGATAAAGAATACAAACTAACTGACGGTGAAGGAATGCACCTTTATGTGCATGCTAATTGGTTCTAAATACTGGCGGTTACAATAATAGTTCATGGAAAACATATTCGATTTGACGCATGTGTTTTTTGGGTATAACTTAAAGAAAAGACTGAAGAGGTACACATGGAACCATTACAGCTGTTTAAAATTTTAGGTGACCAAACCAGATTGGATATCGTATTGCTTTTGAAAGCATCTGGTGAGCTATGTGTCTGTGATATCTATACGGCCTTGAATTTATCGCAACCAAAGACATCCCGGCATCTGGCAATGCTTAGAGAGTCGGGTCTTTTGCTCGATTCAAAGCATGGTAAATGGGTTCATTATCGATTATCTCCGGCATTACTACCGTGGGTGAAAAGTATCATTGATGTCACCTATGCCACAGAGAAAAATAGAGTTGCAGATTTGCTTAAGAGTCTGGAGACAAAAGAGTCTGCGAGTAGTTGTTCCGCATAAAATTTTTTAAATTAATATATATGAAAAAACATATATAAGGTTAAGGTATGAAAAAACTAGAAGTCTTTGACCCAGCGTTATGTTGTAGCACTGGTGTTTGTGGAACAGAAGTCGATCAAGCATTGGTAGACTTCGCAACTGATGTGGATTGGTTAAAAAAACAAGGGGCAAGTATAAGGCGTTTTAATTTAGCACAAGAGCCAATGGCGTTCGTTAACAACACAAAAGCAAAAACATTTTTGGAAACCGCAGGTGCCGAGTCACTTCCACTATTGATTCTGGATGGTGAGATTGTGCTGACTGGTCGATACCCAAAACGACATGAGTTAGCCAGATGGTTTGGTATTCGCCTGAATATTGAAAAAGCCGAAATAGTTAAATCGTGTTGCGGTAATGACAAAACGTGTTGTTAACAGGAGCAATAAAATGAAATTTTTAGATAACACACCTAATTATTTATTTTTTACTGGAAAAGGTGGTGTGGGTAAAACCTCAATTTCCTGTGCGACAGCAATCAAGCTGGCAGAGGATGGAAAAAAAGTCCTGCTAGTGAGTACAGATCCTGCATCTAACGTCGGACAGGTATTTTCTCAATCAATAGGAAATCAGATTAAGCCAATAACATTGGTTCCAAATCTATTTGCTATTGAAATAGACCCTCAAGCCGCAGCCGAAGAATATCGAAACAAAATTATTAATCCAATCAAAGAAAGCTTACCTGAAGCGGTAATTCAAAGTATTACGGAACAACTATCAGGTGCCTGTACAACAGAGATTGCAGCTTTCGATGAATTTACCGGGTTGTTAACCAATACCGAAATTACAGAGCAATTTGACCATATCATTTTTGATACCGCACCAACGGGGCATACCATCCGTTTATTACAACTCCCGAGTGCGTGGAGTGATTTTATTAGTGACAATCCTGATGGTGCGTCATGTCTAGGGCCAATGTCTGGCCTTGATAAACAACGTGAGCAGTACAGCATGGCGGTGAAAGCGTTGAGTGATAAATCACTAACAAGGCTAGTCTTGGTTGCACGACCTCAGTTTGCCGCATTGAGGGAAGTCGCAAGAACCTATAGCGAGTTGTCATCTCTGGGTATCAAAAATCAGCAATTGATTGTCAATGGTGTTTTCCCTGAAACTGCGGTGACTGAAAATGATAAGTTATCCCATGCGCTCTACTCTCGTGAACAAGCGGCATTAGAGTCTATGCCTGAAGCACTACGCTCGTTACCTGTCGATATTCTTTATTTACAAAAGATCAATATGGTGGGTGTCGATGCACTGAAGCAGTTGTTATCTAATGACATGCCACAAATTCCAACTATTACCCCGACAAAACAACCTATTTCTTTACCTACCTTGTCAGAACTGGTTGGCGAAATATCTCAGCAACAGCATGGGCTAATTATGTTAATGGGTAAAGGTGGTGTAGGGAAGACAACGGTTGCGGCCTCAATCGCAGTTAAATTGGCAGAAAAAGGGCTTGATGTACATCTGACCACATCTGATCCGGCCGCGCATATTGAATCAACCCTCGATGGTGTTTTACCCAATCTTCAGGTTAGCCGAATTGATCCTATCGCTGAAACTGAGCGTTATCGTAATTATGTCTTAGAAACCAAAGGGAAAGATTTAGATGAAGAGGGGCGTGCATTACTTGAGGAAGATTTACGCTCTCCATGCACAGAAGAAATAGCGGTATTTCAGGCTTTCTCTCGCATCATTAGAGACGCGGGTAAACGTTTTGTCGTCATGGATACTGCGCCGACCGGGCATACATTATTACTTCTGGATGCAACAGGGGCATACCATAAAGAAATTGCTAAAAAAATGGGCGAGAAAGGTCATTATTTAACGCCGATGATGCAATTACAAGATCCTGAACGCACCAAAGTTATTATTACGACACTCGCTGAAACTACGCCTGTGCTTGAGGCGGAGAACTTGCAAAATGATTTAATACGGGCAGATATACATCCGTGGGCGTGGGTAATCAATAACAGTCTATCTATCACAGAAACAACATCACCATTGTTACTTTCAAGAGCTGAACAGGAAGTCGCTCAGATTAAAAAAGTGACATCAACATTGGCAAAACGTGTTGCTATTGTTCCTTTGCTTGAAACAGAGCCTGTGGGGATATCTGCATTAAGTCAGCTTGCAGAGTAAGTTTTATTTTCTAAAAATAAAAGGTGCGGAAAAGCACCTTTTAAATGAGGTTGTTATGTTTATTGCCGCATTGATTTTTATTTTAACGATCACCTTTGTTATTTGGCAACCCAAAGGACTGGGTATTGGCTGGAGTGCCACAGTAGGGGCTGTATTGGCACTGATCTTTGGTGTGATCAGTTTTCAAGATATTCCTATTGTTTGGAACATTGTTTGGAATGCCACGGCGACATTTGTTGCCGTCATTATCATTAGCCTACTTTTAGATGAAAGTGGTTTCTTTGAATGGGCTGCATTACATGTTGCCAAATGGGGTGGGGGTAAAGGAAAACTGTTATTCAGTTATATCGTGTTACTTGGTGCAACGGTTGCGGCCTTGTTTGCCAATGATGGCGCAGCATTGATATTAACGCCCATTGTGATTGCGATGTTATTGGCACTTGGTTTCAACAAAGGCACGACATTAGCATTTGTCATGGCTGCCGGGTTTATTGCAGATACGGCGAGCTTGCCGCTGATCGTTTCGAACCTCGTGAATATCGTTTCTGCGGACTTCTTTAATATTGGATTTACTGAATATGCATCGATTATGGTACCAGTGGATATTGCTGCAATTATTGCAACATTAGCGATGCTGAATTGGTTTTTCCGCAAAGATATTCCTAAACAATATGATGTTACCAAACTGAGTGAACCGACTTTAGCCATTAAGGACATGACAACGTTTAAAACAGGTTGGCTGGTATTGGTACTGCTACTTATTGGTTTCTTTGTCTTAGAACCATTAGGTATTCCAATCAGTGCAATTGCGGCTATTGGCGCTTTAATTCTTTGGGTGATTGCAGCCAGAGGCCATACGATTAATACCAAAAAAGTATTACGTGGAGCACCGTGGCAAATCGTCATTTTCTCTTTAGGTATGTACTTGGTTGTTTATGGTTTAAGAAATGCAGGGTTAACCGATTATCTTTCTGAAACGCTCAATTACCTTGCAGACAAAGGGTTATGGGTAGCAACAATTGGTACGGGATTTATAACTGCATTTTTATCCTCAATAATGAATAACATGCCAACGGTGTTAATTGGTGCGCTATCCATAGAAGGAAGTGAAGCATCAGGGTTAATTCAGCAAGCGATGGTGTATGCCAATGTGATTGGCGCCGATTTAGGTCCAAAAATCACACCAATAGGTAGCTTGGCGACATTGTTGTGGCTGCATGTTTTATCGCAAAAAAACATGACCATTACATGGGGATATTATTTCAAAACCGGGATTATCATGACTATCCCTGTGCTCATTGTCACACTCGTTGCTTTAGTACTTCGACTTTCACTGTTAAATTAAAGGTAACCCCATGAATGAGATCACTATCTACCATAACCCCAATTGTGGCACTTCGCGTAATACCCTTGCCATGATCCGCAATAGTGGTGTTGAGCCAACGATTATTTATTACCTGGAAACACCTCCGGCTAAGGATGTGTTAGTGCAACTTATTGCAGATATGAAAATCACAGCGAGGGAGCTATTACGAAAAAATGTTGAGCCGTATAAGCAATTAAATTTAGAAAATAACCTTTATTCCGATGAGCAATTGATCGATTTTATGTTGCAGTACCCAATACTGATCAATAGGCCGATTGTTGTCACTCCGCTGGGCGTAAAGTTGTGTAGGCCTTCAGAGGTAGTGTTAGATATATTGCCTAATCAGCAACAAAGTGAATTTATCAAGGAAGATGGTCAGATAGTGATTGGTAGTCACGATGTAAAAATGTAAATTTTCTCTTTCTTTGCCCGCTATATCCGTTACAGCAATGATTTTGTCACAGAAGGCAGCGCTGACGGCAAAGTCGATTTTACCTTTATCTACGAATAAACCGGTGCCGGGAATTACCCGGATAAAAAACATAGCATTTACCAGACAACCGGTCTATATTATTCAGCATGACAGAGGTAAAGACGCAATGACATCAGTAATCACAAAACCGAAACGGGGACGGCCGCCGAAGAATCATGATGCGGGTGCGGATGTAAAAAAAATGCTGATCCGCAGCGGCATGGAGATGTTTACCGAAAAAGGTTATATGACATCGGATATCAACGGGATCCTGAAAAAGGTCGGTGTACCAAAGGGCTCTTTTTACTATTACTTTGACAGTAAAGAGCAGTTTGGTCTGGAAATCATGCGTAATTACGACAGCTATTTTTCCCGTCTGCTGGATAAATGTTTGTCGGATACCACGCTGCCGCCACCGGAAAGATTACGGGCATTTTATCTGACCGCCAAAGCCGGGATGGAAAAATATCACTGGCAGCGCGGTTGTCTGGTGGGGAATCTCGGCCAGGAAGTGACCAGTCTGCCGGCAGGGTATTGTGAAATACTCGATGAGATTATTACCGGCTGGCAGAAGAAAGTGGAAATCTGTCTTCTGGAAGCACAGAAACAGCAGCTTATTTCCGGTAAAACAGATTGCAGGCAAATGGCGGCGTTTTTCTGGACGGGCTGGGAAGGGGCGGTAATGCGTGCCAAACTGACCCGCAACAGTGAACCGCTGGATCTGTTTATCACTGTTTTTATGACGCAGATACTGGCTGATAAAGCCTGAGATAGTGTTGCAGAATAATTTATTAAATATCGCCGTTGTTAACACGCCGGTGAGTATTTAATAAATTTTTTTACAATTAACCAGACAACTGGTCTATATTCATAAAAGGATAACACCATGTTTAACTGCATTCTGATTGAAAATACTGACGGCTACACCGCAAAGCTGGCTCAGCTCGATGAATCACAGCTGCCGGATCACAATGTGACTGTGCAGATTGATTATTCCACGCTGAACTATAAAGATGGCCTGGCGATTACCGGCAAAAGCCCGGTTGTGCGTAGTTTTCCGATGGTTCCGGGGATTGATTTTGCCGGTACCGTGACCGAAAGCAGCTCTGAACATTATAAAGTTGGCGACAAAGTACTGCTCAACGGCTGGAGTGTCGGCGAAAAATACTGGGGCGGATTGTCTCAGGTGGCAAAAGTGAAAGACAGCTGGCTGACACCGTTACCGGCAGGGATGAGCACAAAGCAGGCGATGATGATCGGCACCGCCGGTTATACGGCAATGCTGGCAGTTCAGGCACTGCTGAAACAGGGGATCACCAAAGAATCCGGCAAAGTGCTGGTGACCGGTGCCAGTGGCGGCGTGGGCAGCTTCGCGGTTTCTCTGCTGTCAAAATTAGGTTTTGAGGTTATCGCTTCGACTGGTCGTACGGCCGATACCGCGTATCTGATTGATACCCTGGGCGCATCTGAAATTATGGATCGCAATGAATTATCCGTACCGGGTAAACCGCTGACCAAAGAGCGCTGGGCGGCGGCGATTGACAGTGTGGGCAGCCACACACTGGCCGGTGTTTGTGCCGGTACTCAGTATGGTGGTGTTGTGGCGGCCTGTGGTCTGGCTCAGGGCATGGATTTTAACGGGACTGTTGCACCGTTTATCCTCAGAGGTGTGAGCCTCATCGGTATCGACAGTGTGATGCGTCCGCAGGCAGATCGTGTGGCGGCATGGAAACAACTGGCTGAACTGACTGATCCGGCACAGCTGGAAACTATCAGCCGTGTGATCCCGTTAAATGAAGCGATTCCTGCAGCACACAGCCTGCTGAACGGCGAAATCCGCGGCCGTGTGGTTGTTGATGTGAATAACTAATATTGTCTGACCCGCAGTATCCGTAAAAGAACATCCGGCAGAATCCTTCCGCCGGATGTTCGGCTTACAAAGTCAGCACTATTAAGTGCTCTTACATACTACTCATAATCACTTATCAGCGAAAGATGTATTATCGCTGCCATGAATACACCATAACGTCGGTTCCCGGAATATTGTCCCGGATTGTCCTCTTCCATCAATAAACGTGCTGTTAACGTTATATTTCCCTGTTTTTATATCGGAAGCGGTATTAATGACATGTATTTTCCCTTCTGAAGGCATAATCATCACGGCCGTATCCGGGGCATCCGGCATCACAGATTATTATCATTATTCGCCTGACGGGCTGTATTTGCTCATTTCTGTATTTTATGAATAATAGCGATGTAAAAAGATATGACTGATACATAAAGCAGTATTTATAAAAACGACATTAACTAAGAATTATCTTATAGGGATGAGACATGCAAATGATGCAGGCAGTAAATCCGGTAAAACTGAAGTCAGTTATCAAATTGATTATTGTTGCCGTTATTCTCCTCGTCGCGGGAATAGTTACCTTTAATTCATATACCATTGTGCAGGATGGTTCGGTAAAAGTCGGAACCTTTTTAGGTAAGGTCAACCCGGTCGCTTATGATGCCGGGCTGCATTTTCCGATTAACCCGTTTATGACATTTGACACCTATTCAACAAAAGATATCCGCGTATCACTGAAAGAGTTACGCGTACCTTCACAGGACAAACTGAAATCCATCGTGGATATTACGGTGATGCTCCAGTTTGATGGCGCCAAAGCCCCCATTCTCCGTATTAACGGTGGTACAGAAAGTGAAGCTCTGGATAAATATGTCCGCCAGAAACTGATTTCCACGATTCTGGAATTCGGGAAAGATGTTGCCAACGCACAGGATCTGTATACCGCGGATACGCAGCGAAAATTGCAGGAATCTATCCGTGATGCCATTCAGGGTTATGCTTCACCTTACGGCTATACGATCAAAGAGATTATGATCCAGGATATTACGCTGCCGGAAGTAGTTCAGGAGCAGGTCGTAAATACCAAGATGCGTCAGGAGCAGATAAACCAGGCAAAAGCAGAAGCAGAGAAAGAGCGTGAACTGGCACAGAAAAAGGTGGTTATCGCACAGGCAGAGCGTGAGTCCGCAGAACAGCAGGCGCTTGCCCGTGAGCGTAATGCTCAGGCCAGCTCTTACGCAATGCGTCAGGAAGCCGATGCCCGTTTATATGCTGCTCAGAAAGAATCAGAAGCGAACGCCGTGTTACAGCAGACAATCACCCGCGAAATGATTAACTGGAAGCAGCTTGAAATAGAACAAATTAAAGCAGAGAAATATAAAGGTGAAGTGCCTAATATTGTTGTTGGTGCAGATTATGACGGAAAAATGATCATGGATATGCGCTCACAGCAGTAAAAATAACAGTTTGTCACTGAAAACCGTCATATGGCGGGTTTTCTGTATACAAACAGCAGGACGATATTATGAATAATATCGTCCTGTTTTTTTATTATTCCTGACTTCAGATATCGGGGTAATAAATATTGATTTATCTCTTCATTAAAATAATCAGTAGGATATCGGATGAATAATAGATGATTATAAAATAATGATTCTATTTATTATTTTAAAGTTCATTTTATTATTCAAGATAAAATAACTGATTATTAAAAGGACTGATAATGAAAGAATTAAATTGTGCTGAAATTGAACTGGTTTCCGGCGCCGGATGTGTTCAGGACACCATTGCTGATCTCGGAAAAAAACTCGGTGACTGGGGTTTTGATCTGCTCGGCCCATATCTGACAGTAGATTTACCGGTGATCGGTAAAGTCAGCCTCAAAGATGCTTATCCGGGACTGGGCAGGGAAGTCGGCGGGAAAGTGGGTTCGGTTGTCGGCGGTTTTATTGAAGATAAATTAGGTGGTGTTGTGGATCTCGGTGGTATTTGTAAATAATATGCTGATAAAGTAATAGTATAAATGGTGATCCTCTGCGGAATATTCCGCAGAGGATCATTGATATGTAAACCTTTATCATCAGAATCGTCTGTATTTATCCTGACAGACCACAACGCAGCACTGTTATATTCACATTATATAATTTTGTTATTTTCAGTTTGTTATCATTTGCACGCATTAATACAGTTGCCGGTTAGCGGGGAGTTGTGCGGGGTCCGGTACAATTTTCTGTAAAAAGCCGGTTTTATTTTTTTAATTCATTAAAAAACTTCAGTATTCTACGGAAATATAGCACATAAACAGAAACTATATTATCGTAAGCCAATATACTCTTGAAAAGTAGTGTAAAGTTATCATGATTTTCTATTGAATTGATAAATAAGAAATATCTGTCGTTCCATAAATGGACTCTATCACTGCATGCGGTAATCGCCATTAATTTTTATTACGTCCTTTTCCTGATTTATTACCGGTCGTCAATTCATCTAAAATAAGCGCGGGGCTGACTATGTTCAGACGAATTTATAAATAATGAAAGGGAAATCTAAATATGAAAGAGTTAAGTATTCAGGAAATTGAAGCAGTTTCTGGTGCCGGTTTTATTAAAGATGGTTTAGTGGGTGTCGGCAGCAAAATTGGTGATGCGGCATTCCGGGCATTTGGTCCTTATATGAATGTGAAAGTGCCTCTGTTTGGTCAGATTAATATCGCACAAAAATTCCCGGGCTTAGGTAAAGATCTGGGATCTCAGATTGGCGGTAATGTAGGTGATAAAATCGAATCACGCTTAACATCTTTACCGGGTGTTGGTGGTTTATTTAAAAAACTGCTCGGTTAATTAATACTGTAACCCGCATTATTGACTGTTTCGTAGTCAATATCATATTTTGAGGGAATTCATTATTTTATGAATTCCCGTTTTTTTTTCTTTTCCCTGATACTGACGGCCTTTTATTCACCGGATAACCGCAGGCAGGGTTTATTGTGTTCCGCAAAGCCGCACTCGATAACCGAAAAATGAAATGGCGGGGTAAGGCCTTATTATTACCCGGTATTCCGCTGTGGCTGATAGTAATATGCAGCTTTCTGTTTTTAGTGGTTTTTCTGACATTTATTTTGTCCGGCAGTTATACGCGGCGGGTCAGTGTGACCGGGGAAATTACCACCAATCCCCGGGCTGTCACCGTATCTGCCGGTGTACAGGGATTTATTACCCGGCAATATGTGAATGAAGGGCAGACTATCCGCAAAGGAGACCCGGTTTACCGTATTGATACCAGCAGGGCCACAGCCAGTGGTGTGGTCAGTGATAATCAGCGCCGTGAAATTGAAAATCAGTTACAGCATATCCGTGATATGACCGCCCGCCTCAGAGAGAACAAACACACCACTCTGGCCTCGCTCGAAAAACAAAAATCACTTTATGCACAGGCTCAGTTGCAATCTGCCGGGATTATTGAACGGGCGCAGGAAGGGATCCGCATTATGAAACAGAATATGGATAATTATCATCACTACCGGGAAAGAGGGCTGATAAATAAAGATCAGTGGCTGAATCAGGCTGCGCTTTATTATTCTCAGCAAAGCAGTCTGCTGGGTTTAAGCGGACAGAATGAACAGAATATTCTGCAGGTTACGTCTCTGGAAAGTCAGATTCTGACTCAGGCCGCTGAGTTTGATAACCGGATTTATCAGCTGGAATTACAGCAGTCAGAGCTGATGAAAGAGCAGGTAAATAACGATGCGGGTGGCGAGATTATTGTCCGCGCCCTGACAGACGGCCGGGTGGATTCCCTCGGCGTAACCGTCGGTCAGATGGTCAATCCGGGCGATACCCTGCTGCAGATCCTGCCGGAAAATATCCGTCAGTACTTGCTGGTGCTCTGGGTGCCCAATGATGCACTGCCTTATCTGAATGTCGGTGATGCGGTGAATATCCGTTATGAAGCCTTCCCGGCAGAAAAATTCGGCCAGTTTGCCGCCACCATTCAGGTGATTTCCAAAACCCCCGCCTCCGCACAGGAAATGATGACCTATGCCGGCGCGCCGAAAGTCAGCCAGATGCCGCAATCCATCCCCTATTACAAAGTGATTGTGCGCCCGGAAAAACAGATGATCGCCTATGATGGCCGCGAACTCAGCCTGCAAAACGGCATGAAAGCCAATACCACCCTGTTTCTGGAAAAACGCAAAATCTATCAGTGGATGGTATCGCCGTTCTATGACATGAAACAGAGCGCCTCCGGGCCAACAGGAGCAAACACACCATGACAGAACGGACGCTGTTATCTGACCGGGAGGCTGCATGCGCCGTTTATCCCTGAA